>NZ_CP172568.1:965000-2180000 GCF_053011625.1 Enterococcus sp. PLH-Efm8 | reverse complement strand
TAAAAGAAAAGAACTCGGAAAAAAACTTATGTGACTTCAAATCCAGTTTTGAGTGAACAAAATTTACTCAATAAAAGATAACACCACAGTGTGGTGGCGATAGCGAGAAGGATACACCTGTAACCATGCCGAACACAGAAGTTAAGCTTCTTAGCGCCGATTGTAGTGAGGGGTTGCCCCTTGTGAGAGTAGGACGTCGCCACGCTGATGTTATTCCGGCATAGCTCAGTTGGTAGTAGCGCATGACTGTTAATCATGATGTCGTAGGTTCGAGTCCTACTGCCGGAGTAAAAGTAGATGTAAGAAATATCATACTGTAGACAAAAGTATCAGTTTCCTCTTTACTAAGAGTGTAGACTGATACTTTTGTCTATTTTTGTATAATAAAAAATATGAAGACATATGCTCCCACTGCTAAGTGACCAATTTTTTCAGACTCATTTCGGCAAAAACAAGCATCGTATGCACCTGATTTTTTTCTAAGCCTCGATACCTGATGCAGCGCATTCCATGCTTTTTCTCATTGGAATGGCAACAGTTTTTTTGACAAATTTTATAAGGTGCAGAACTTCTTTCCGTATGCTATTCCGATTGTCCTTGACAATGAGCCTCCTCGGATGTGACGATCTTCGGCAGGAGCTAACAGTTAAAGTTAGACTGCCTCGCTAGCGTTAGCACATCCGAGCTCATTATCAAGGATTCGCTGCGCCAATCTCTGGTTACGGTAACCAACCGGTGTCTCGTAGCCAAGTGTACCGTGCAACCGAAGGTGGTTCCACCAATTGACATAGTCAAATAACTCCAAATCCAATTGTTGTAAGGTTTCAAATGTGTATTGATAGACAAATTCTACTTTCAACGACTTATAAGTTGATTCAGCTACGGCATTATCAAAAGGACAGCCTTTATGACTCAATGATCGATTGATGTCAAAAGTTGTTAATAATTCATCAATAGCTTGGTTATCAAACTCTTTTCCACGATCAGTATGAAAAATCTCAACCTCTGTCAGAGGTTGTTTGATACGGCTAAATGCTTTTTTTACTAGAACGGCATCTTTATGTTCTCCACAAGAATAGCCGAGAATTTCTCGATTGAACAGATCCAAAATGAAACAGACATAATTCCATTTTTTCCCGACTCGTACATAAGTCAAGTCTGTTACGATCGCTTCTAATGGGTTGTCTCTTAAGAATTTACGATTCAATACGTTTGTCGTTTTGGCTTCATTGCAAGTAGAATGATGTACTTTAAAATAAGCAACAGTATAGCTCGATTTTAATCCTCTATTTTTCATGATTCTACTAATTTTTCGTCGGCTGATCTGAATGCCTCGTTTTGATAAGGCTTTTTTTATTTTTCTTGAGCCGTAGGCCTTTCGGCTGCGGATAAATTCTTCAGCGACTACTTCTTCAAGTTCTGATTCGTCTTTCTTTGGTTTTGATTGATAATAATAGGACTGACGTGATAGACCTAATATTCTGCACATCGCTGATATAGGGTAAAGATGCTTATTCGCATCGATTACTTGTCTCTTCGTCCGAATATCAGCGCTGCTTGCTTTAAAATATCATTTTCCATTTCTAATTGCTGGTTTCTTTTACGTAGTTCTAACAATTCTTTTTGTTCAGGCGTAAGATTATCTTTTTCTTTGAATGAACCACTCGTTTTAGATTGCTTTACCCATTTGTCAAATGCTGAAGCCGTTAGTTCATATTCTCGAATGATTTCTACACGTGGCTTTCCAGCTAAGTAAAGATTGACGATTTGTTGCTTGAATTCTTGTGAAAAAGTTCTTCGTGTTCTCTTAGACATAAAAATTCCTCCTGGTATGTTTTCTTCTAGTCTACACACCTTAATTTTTCTGTCTAGTTAATTGTAGCCTATCCAAGTCTACACTCTGAGATGTAAGAAATATCATAAGATATTTCTTACATCTTTTTGTTTTGAGCAGGACTTTAGATAATTTTATTAATATATGCTAGCATGCTTTTGTAAGAAAAAGAAAGAGGGCGTATTAGTTATGTATCTTAAAATTACGGAACAAGCACAAGAAAGATTACAAAAATATATTGATGAAGGCGCAACAGTTATATTGGATTTAGATGATGGCGTTGGGGAATATTCTAAAATGGGTGTTTGCTCTTTAGATACTAGTTTTCGTTTACTTCTTCTTGATAAAGAACAGAGAAAAAATGATTATAAACTCCAATTAGATAGTGATATTGGGGATGTTTATATAAAAGATTATTCAAAAATGTACATGGATGAACATATGACCCTTTCTTTAGATCCACGTCTAGGTGTATTTACTCTTGAAAGCCCAAGTGGTTCTTTAGACAGTCATGTTCAATTAGTAGATCTACGACCAGAAAAATTCTCTGGAATAAAACAATAACTTTCTCTCTATTGTCCATAAAACTAGTCTCAATCAAGCTGTATTGAAAAAACAAGACAACATTCTTACCATGGTAAATAAAAAGACGACACATTTTGTCGTCTTTTTTTAAATTAACTATTTTCGATAAAAGATCGCATAGCTTGTGCCATTATTTCTGGCTTTTCTCTATTCAATTCATGTTTTCCGTTTTTAATAAAGAGTAGCCGGCCATTCGTTGAAAGTTTATATAAACGTTTTGCTGCTGGTTTATTCGCATGATCTTTGGTACCGCATAAAATCAATTTAGGAAGTCGTGATGTACGAAGCTGTTTTTTGCAGTCTAATGTTTCAAGTGAACGAAGTAGGGTAAGGGTTTGTTTTTTAGATAGACCTAATTTTTCAAATATCTTAGAAGGTACGCAGTAAAAATAAATATTCTGGAAAGTAAGCAATAAGCGATTAGGAGACTCAAATTGTGGAGCGACTAAAACAACCTTTTTTAAATATGGAGAAGGAGTTGCAAGATAGTTTAAAGCAATAACAGCGCCTAAAGATAATCCACATAAAATAAAAGGTTCCTTTATCTGATTCAATTGTACTTCGATGTATTTGGTTAAGTCGTCTAAAGTAGCAGTGTCTGTGCTGTTTAAATGATTGAACAATGAAAGACTTTTGCAAGAATAACTATTGGGTAGATAAGAGATTACATCTTTCCATGATTGTTCGTCTTGGCCTAGACCATGCAAAAAAACAATTTTCATATTGCTCTCCTTTTTATAGTTATCATATAGACTTTCTTTGTACTATTAAAATATAAACATTCATTTCTTACGTCATAAAATAAAAAAACAGCGCAGACACATTGTTAAACCAACATGTTGCACTGTTTAAGGAAGCCACTTGCCGGGCTTGAACCGGCGACCTCTTCCTTACCATGGAAGCGCTCTACCAGCTGAGCTAAAGCGGCATTATCATTAATACAAATAATAGGATAACGAATATTAATGTATTTGTCAACAGAATTTTTTCGAAAAAATGTGTTTCTCTAATAGGAAAACAGATTTTAGAAAAAATAAAAATAACAAAAAATGCGAACGGTTTCTTTGATAATATAATAAAAAAATTCAAAAAAAGTATTGCGTTATTTAGAAGAAATTGATATTATATTCATGTACTTGATTCCGGCATAGCTCAGTTGGTAGTAGCGCATGACTGTTAATCATGATGTCGTAGGTTCGAGTCCTACTGCCGGAGTAAATAAAGCTTATGCAAAGAAAAAGAAATCCAATCACTTGGGTTTCTTTTTCTTTTATTATTATGATGAATCAAGCTTTCTGTTTTTGTCACGTATGTTGTAATCTTTACGAAAGAGTAGAGTTGGCTACTCATAATCAACCATACTTCCCATCATCGCTAAATACGAAATAAATCAGCATTCCTACACCAATCAAAGCACAAGCTGCACCAAGAAAAGGGATGACATTCCCAAAGTTATCTGTATTCATAAGTATGCCACCACCCACAAACAAAAAGCCGCCAGCAATCAGGTTTTTCATTTTATTCATCTCCTTTCTTACGTTATAGTATTTCCTTCTTTCAATGAGTATTTTGAAAGCTATCTTATTGTATGATGTTCTTCTAGGCCTCTTCTTTATTATACAGGCCATTTTCGTTATCTCATAGAAATATTCCTTTTTATCTGAAAACTATTGTATACCGTATGACATTTTTCTTCATGAAGTTGTAAGTATATTCTCATTCAAATGAAAATTTCATCATAGAAGAGATTGTATTTCTAAATTCTTAAGAGTAAAATACGAAGTATAACTTGGATTTGGAAGGATGATTGGATGAAAGCTATTACGCCTGATATGACAACAAAATTTAACAAACAGTTTCAAGCAAATATCAAACAGCAGGCATTGCAGCGGGCAGTTGTGAAGAACGGAATTACTGCTTCTGCTGAAAATGTTTCAGCACATGTGGAGAATACACCGGTATTTTCTATAGATTTGGCTACGGGGAAAGTGGCTAATCAAATGCAATCGGGGCGTTGCTGGATGTTTGCTGCACTGAACACATTCCGTCATAAGATGCTGAATCAATTCCATTTAAAAGAGTTTGAATTATCACAAAATTACACTTTTTTCTGGGATAAATATGAAAAGGCAAATTATTTCTATGAAAACATCATTGCAACAGGAAAAGAGGCAATCGATAGCCGGAAAGTAGCTTTCTTACTCGCTACTCCTCAACAAGATGGCGGCCAATGGGATATGATCGTTTCATTATTCCAAAAATATGGCGTTGTGCCTAAATCGGTGATGCCGGAAAGTGCGAATAGTTCAAATTCTCGAGATTTGAATAACTACTTGAACAAATTACTGCGTAAAGATGCAGTAGTGTTACGGAAAATGGTTGCTCAAGGAGAAACATTAGACGCTATTGAAGAAAAGAAAGAAGAAATGCTAGAAAGCATTTATAACTTCTTAGCTATCTCATTAGGAACACCTCCAAAAGAATTCGATTTTGAGTACCGCGATGAAGAAAAGAACTATCATCTTGACCGAGGACTGACACCACAAATTTTTTATGATAAATACATCGGTGTAAAATTAGATGATTATGTTAGCGTGATCAATGCACCAACAAAAGACAAACCATTCAATCGTTCTTATACAGTAGAGATGCTAGGAAATGTCGTTGGCGGGAAAGAAGTCAAATATCTGAATGTTGATATGGAAACTTTCAAAAAATTAGCGATTGCTCAGCTTGAAGAAGGAGAATCTGTTTGGTTTGGTTGTGATGTAGGTCAATCTTCTACTAGAACTAGTGGCATCATGGCCTTAGATGCTTATTCAATGGATGATCTATTTGATACGGATTTTACAATGACTAAAGCTGAACGTTTAGATTTTGGAGAAAGTCTGATGACCCATGCGATGGTATTGACCGGTGTTGACTTAGTAGACGGGCAATCAACAAAATGGAAAGTCGAAAATAGCTGGGGCGAAAAAGTTGGAAAGAATGGCTTCTTTGTTATGAGTGATGCCTGGATGGACGAATATACGTACCAAATCGTTGTAAGAAAAGATTTATTGACGAAAGAGCAATTAAATGCGTTCAATGAAGAACCAATTGTTCTATCTCCGTGGGATCCAATGGGTGCTTTAGCATAGACGAGTATTTCAATGAAGAGTATGTAGTAAAGATAAAAAGAGCTGGCTTAAGCCAGCTCTTTTTATCTTTAAAGTCCATTCCCTGTTTTTTATGGTCCCTGTGCTATAATTCTAAATAAAGGATAAGGATTGGAAATAATCCTTTTATCATTAAAAATATGATGACGAAGTAGAATAAAATTGGGAGTAGGGGGGAAAGTCATGGATATCCAAACTGTTTTATCTGATCTGAAATTAAATGGTAAAGTGATTCCAGTTGTTGGTGGCGATGTTAATCAGACCTATCGTATAAAAACCGAACATCGTGCTTATTTTTTAAAAATCCATCCGAATGTAAAAAAAGGATTTTTTGAAGCAGAAGTAGACGGATTAAAAGAACTGTCAGCATTCGTACGTGTACCGGATACGTATATGCTAGGTGAAACAAGTGAAGGCGCTTATTTGTTAATGGAATGGATCGAGCCGGGAAAAGGGGATCAACGAGATCTTGCTGCAGCTTTAGCTAATCTCCATCAGCAAACAGCGCCACAATTTGGTTTTCGTAAAGATAACTATTTGGGTACACTTGTTCAGAAAAATTCTTTTGAAGAAGAT
Organism: Enterococcus sp. PLH-Efm8; assembly: GCF_053011625.1. Lineage (NCBI taxonomy): Bacteria > Bacillati > Bacillota > Bacilli > Lactobacillales > Enterococcaceae > Enterococcus > Enterococcus sp. PLH-Efm8. The sequence goes on along the minus strand of NZ_CP172568.1, from coordinate 2,173,847 downwards.
TGGTGGACTTTTTTCTTTAAAGATCGGCTTGAATCCCAGATTTCTTTGGCAGAAGAAACGAATCGATGGAATGTACAGCGTCAAGAAAAGTATCTGCGATTTAAAGAACGTGTATTGAAATCGGTTGAACCAAAAAAGATCACTCCACGCCTCTTGCACGGAGACCTGTGGAGTGGTAATGTGTTCTTTGACCAGCAAGGGCATCCAGTTTTTGTCGACCCAGCTGTTTCTTATGGGAATCGGGAACAAGATATTGCAATGAGCCAGTTATTCGGTGGTTTCCGACCGGAATTTTTAGATGCTTATCAAACTATATTTCCATTAGAAAAGGGATGGAAAGACCGACTGCCGATTTACCAGTTATATTATCTTTTGGCACATTTGAATATGTTTGGAGAAAGTTACGGTTCCCAAGTAGATCAATTACTAGAAAATTTTTAAGAGGAGGGCGTGTTTTTGGCAAAAAAATATACCAAAAAGCATGAAGTTTCATATTATGAGTGTGACATCAACCAAACGATGACATTTCCTTCGATGTTAGGAGTAGTTATCAAAACGTCTGAAGATCAAAGCGACCAGTTGGGAAGAGGCAGTGAATTCGTCAATAGCTTTGGACTTACTTGGGTCATCACGAATTATTCCATGGAGATTAATCGTCTCCCTAGAGTCGGTGAAGTAATCTCAGTAACGACTCAAGCCATGGAGTACAATAAGTTTTTCTGTTATCGGAACTTCTGGATCCATGATGAAGATGGGAAAGAATTAGTCAAAATAGAATCTGTTTTCGTATTGATGGATTTTGTGAATCGAAAAATGAGCAGTGTTAATGAAGAGATCATTGCTCCTTTTGAGAGTGAGAAGATCAAGAAAATCAAGCGTCAGGAAAAAATTGAAAAGATTGATTCGGGCTTCATGTTGCCATATCGTGTTCGTTTTTATGATATCGATAGTAATCAGCATGTTAATAATGCGATGTATTTTAATTGGATCATTGACGTATTAGGATATGACTTTTTGACTACGCATGTTCCAGAAAAAGTAATTATTCGATTTGATAAAGAAGTAGAGTACGGGAATGAGATCGAAAGCCATTTTGAACAAATCCCTATCGAAAATGGTGTCAAAACAAAACATGAAATCCGAATGCAAGAACAGCTGTATTGTGAAGCAAATATTATATGGAAAAATAAATAAAAAAGAGGTTGTGACAGAAGGGGGCAACTTCAAGAAATAAGAAGAAATTTACGAAAATTGTTTCTCAAATTTTTGTAAATTTTCGACTTAGTTTTCGAAGAAGCTATTTTTGTCACAGCCTCTCTTTTTAAGTTTAGCTATTAGATAATGATGTTTAGTTTTGGATAAACGAAATCAATTCTTCACCCGACAAACCATAGTTTACAGCAATCAATAGTTTTAAACGTGCTTTTTGACTATTAATACTGTTACAGAAAATAATCCCCATTTTTTCTAGTTCTTTTCCCCCGCCTTCATAATCATAAACAGGCTCTGCGATTCCATTGAAACAACGAGAAACAAGTACTACAGGGATTTTTTGGACAAGAAGCTTTTCCAAAGCAGCTAAGGCTTGTGGAGGGAGATTCCCCGCACCTAAAGCTTCGATTACCAAACCGTCTACTTTCGTATGGGCGATGGCTTCCAATAAGTCCCCTTGCATCCCAGCATATGCTTTAACGATCGGGATAGTCCCATCTACAGCGGAAATGTCCAGTCGCTTTGTTTCTAAAAGTTCCTGCAAGAATAAAATTCGATTCTTAGTTACTAAGCCGATGGGACCCAATGTAGGTGTTCGGAAAGTAGCAACATTTGTGGTATGGGTCTTTGTCACGTAGCGTGCAGAATGGATCTCATCGTTCATGACCACCAAAACCCCCTTATCTAGCGCTTCTTCACAACTTGCGACACGAATCGCACTTTCAAAATTATAAAGGCCGTCACTTCCAAGTTCATTACTTGAACGCATTGCCCCAGTCAAAACAATTGGTAATTTGTTGCCAATCGTTGTATCAAGAAAAAAAGCAGTTTCTTCTAATGTATCTGTACCGTGTGTGATCACCACTCCGGATATACCTGATGCATAAGCGGACAAGATACGTTCTTTTAATACCAACATGTGAGAAGGCATGATGTGTGGTGAGGGAAGATTGAAGATATCTTCAACTAATAATTCTACATGCTTGGGGATTGTGATTTCTGCATCTAATAATGGGTTTGCCACATCAGGACTAACACCGCCCGTGAGCATGTTTTCTTTCATGGCGATCGTTCCGCCGGTGTGTAGTACAAGTATTTTTTTCATTTTACAGACTTCCTTACGAATAATTTTGCATAGCCGTTAAATCTTATTGTATACTATATAAAAGAGTTTTGCTATCAGTGAAGAATAACGAATAGCCTAACTTATCATAAAAAAGCTGACCTTATTAAAATGGAAAAGACTCAACCTTGACCTCCTAATACAATGGAGTATCTGGTTGAGTTTCTTTTACAAGAAAGCAGCCAAGGAAATCAATCACGAAGGTGGCCGGAAATGATCAGAATCGGATTAACATCGTTTAAAGAACATGACAAATTAACTGGTAAAAAGAATAACACTCTTTATGAATATGCAGGGTTTCTACCCTTAGTGGAATTAGATACTGCCTATTATGGAATTCCCCGAAAGTCCTCAGTTGAGAATTGGATAAGTGAAGTACCTGAATCATTTCGCTTTGTAGTCAAAGTCTATCAAGGAATCAGCGGTCAAGGAGACTGGAAGCCTTATTATCAGACCGAAGAAGAGATGATTGCGCATTTTTTAGATGTTATGTCGCCAATGGTAGATGCTGGAAAGATGTTTTGCTTTTTAGTCCAATTCCCCTCATCATTCAAATGTACGAAAGAAAATGTCCAGTACTTGCGCAAACTTAGAAAGTGGTTTGAGGGTTATCCTGTTTCTATAGAATTGCGGGATTATTCTTGGTACAGCGATGAATTTCTTGAACGTACAAGAAACTTTATGTCTAGAGCCGCTTTTTCTTTAGCCATCATCGATGAGCCACAGTTGCTGAATACAACGATTCCTTTTGATCCATTTGTCACCAATCCGAACTTTGCTCTTTTTCGATTCCATGGTAGGAATGCGCAAGGATGGCAAGCAAATGATAAAGAGTGGCGTAAAAAAAGAACGTTATATCGTTATTCAGAAAAAGAACTGCAAGAACTAGCACATGAAGTCAAAGTAGTTGATTCTAAGACAAAAGAGGTAGGTGTGATTTTTAATAATAATTCTGGTGGTGATGCGGCTGAAAATGCATTAGCACTGCAAAAAATATTAAATATCAAGCCAGATGGACTCAATCCAACCCAAATGGATCTGTTTTAAGGGCTTATTTTATTCAAGAAAGGGGCGAAGTCTATGATCAAAGCTATTTTTTTTGATATTGACGGAACATTGGTCACCAATCGTTCAAAAGCGTTGGAATCAACAAAACAAGCAATTGAATATGCTCGGAAAAACGGCATTTTATGCGGTGTAGCAACGGGGCGCAGCCCAGTAAAGATCAAAGAAATCATTGATGAATTGGAATTAGATATGTATGTCGTGTATAATGGTCAACTGGTTTTTACTGCAGATCGCACGATTATCGACCACCCTTTTGAACAAAAAGTATTGGAACATATTGTTGAATTTGCAGATGAGAACCATCGACAAATCGTTTTTGGTGCGAGAAATCGGTTAGATGGATCAACGACGATGCTATTAGGACAATCGATTTTTATCAAGCGACTAGTCAGCTTTTTACCGCGTAAATTCCCGGTACGTCTGATGAAAAAAATCCTCCAGGTTTTTAGCCCTCACCGACAAAAGGATCGTTATGAAACGTTAGAGATATTAAAAGAACCAATTTATCAATGTATATTGCTCAGTCCGGAGTCAGAACAGAAAAAGTTAGAACATCGCTTTCCCGAGTGTACGTTTCAGCGTTCAAATACGTATACTGTAGATATCATCCCAAAAGGTGGTTCAAAATTACTAGGCATCCAAGCTTTCGCAAATGCTGTCGAAATTGAAATGGAAGAAATTATGGCATTCGGCGATCATTACAATGATATCGAGATGCTGAAAGGTGTAGGAATTGGAGTGGCCATGGGGAATGCTCAGATCGAAGTAAAACATGCTGCAGACTTTGTGACTCAATCAAATGAAGAAGATGGGATATACGAAGGACTGAAACACTTCGGTCTGATTTATTAGTCAATGAAAGAAGGAAAAAATCAGTATGGAAGCAGAGACACCTTTTCAAAAAGTAGAAACATTCCACAAAACTTTTGATCCAAGAAGACCAGAGATACCCACGGCTTTTACAGAAAATGAAGCTCATACACGTGCTGCGTTCAAAATAGAAGAACTTGTTGAATTTGTTGCAGCTACTTCACCTAATAAAGAACAACTGCATGAAGCTGTTATGCTGCTGCACGAAGCATTGGATAAAGCAGAAGAAAAAATACTTGGTAAAACACAGTGGGGAAGTGATCCGCTGGTTGAACAAGTAGATGCACTGACAGATATCCTTTACTTTACTTATGGTTCTTTTTCATTACTAGGAATAGTGCCTGATCGAATATTCGAAATCGTCCATCAGGCAAATATGGGGAAATTATTTCCAGATGGAAAACCTCATTATGACCCTGTAACAAATAAAGTGTTGAAACCTGAAAACTGGCAGATGGAATATGCTCCAGAACCTAAAATCGCGGCAGAAATCCAACGTCAGATTCAAGAAGCGATTGCTAAGAAGAAATCCGCTGATATAGGCATGTGCACAAATGAAAAAGAGTGATCAGAGTTTCACTATTTTTGTTATCTTTATACGATGGAAAAACAAAAGATTTTCGTTTAAGTTAGTGAATGCATGAAAATAGTATGCTATAATCTAGAATAGATGTCTTTTGCACGAGAGACGTATTATTTGGATTTATGCCAAGCAGAACGCCATCTGTTGCATAAAAGATGCATACTGAAAACGGAGGAACCATAAATGGGAAATAATGTTATCATCGGAATCGTCATTGCAATCATTATAGTCGCCATTGTCGTCTTTTTGGTTAGTTACTTGATGAAGAAAAAAAACCAAGATCGATTGGATGCCTTAGAAAAACGCAAGGAAGAATTATTTGACTTGCCAGTGATTGAAGAAGTCGATGATGTTAAAAAAATGCATCTGGTTGGGCAAAGCCAAAATACCTTTCGTGAATGGAGTCAAAAATGGAATGACATATCTACTTCCTCGTTCGCTGAACTAGAAAGTCAAATTTTCGAAGTGGAAAACCTCAATGAAAGTTTTCGGTTCTTAAAAGGAAAAAAAGCAGTTGTTGAAGCAGAAGCTACAATGGACCAAATGGAGAAACAAGTGACGGAAATCCGTGAAGGTCTAAAGGAATTGCGGGAAACGGAAGAACGCAACTCACTAGCTGTTCAGCAGGCACTTGACGTCTATGAAGAACTGAAAGAAAAAGTCAGAGAAGACGAGCATGAATACGGACCAGCTCTTTTTGAATTGCAAAAACAGATCAAAGTGATCGAAAAAGAATTTACGCAGTTTGTGACTTTAAACACTTCTGGAGACCCTGTTGAAGCCCGCGAGGTTTTGGATAAAGCAGAAAAACATACGTATGAAGTGGAAGCTCTGATGAAAAAAATTCCACCGCTGTATGAGGAGCTCCATACCACTTTCCCTGAACAACTTGAAGAAATCAGTGATACTTACGAGAAATTGATGGAAGAACAATATGTATTCCCAGAAGAAGATCTTGCTGAAGATATCGCAAAAGTAAGTCGAAGAATTGAAAATTCATTAGCCAATCTTGAAAAAACAGAAGTTGAAACGGTCGAATTTGAAAACCGTGAAACAGCTGATTTGATTGATTCGTTATATGATATCTTAGAACGGGAAATGGAAGCTCAGAGATATGTAAAAACTAACCAATCAACGATTGCAGAGTATATCAAACATACAACAAAGAATAACCGTCAATTATTGATTGAGCTGGATCACACATCTCAAAGCTATACATTGAACCACAATGAAATTGGCCGTGTACGAGGTTTCCAAACCGAAGTGGAAGAAATGGAACGTCAAAATGAACAGATGATTCCACAGATCCGTCAACACGAAATTCCTTATTCAGAAGTGCGCACGTTCTATAAAACAGTCTTCAAAGTCTTAGAAGATATCGAAAAGCAACAAGTAGAGATCGACGACTCATTACATGAATTGAGAAAAGGCGAAAAAGAAGCGCAAGAAAAGATCGATACATTCGAATTCAAATTGCGCAGTTTGAAACGTTTTGTAGAAAAACAACGTTTGCCTGGCTTGCCGAATGATTACCTAGAATTCTTTTTTGTTGCTACTGACCGTATTGAAGAACTAAGTGTTGTCTTGAATAAAATTCGAGTAAACATGGAAGAGGTCAATCGTTTAGTTGCTCTATGTGAAGAAGATCTAGAATTATTAGATAAGAAGACACATGATTTAGTAGATGCAGCAGCATTAACGGAGCAAATGCTCCAATATGCAAATCGTTATCGTCATACACACGAAGAAGTGAGAGAAGCAATTGATAAAAGCTACTATTTATTCAATAAAGAATATCACTATCAAGAAGCATTAGACGAAATCGGTACAGCATTAGAGCGAGTAGAACCTGGTGCTTTCAAACGCATCGAAGATTTTTATTTTAATCATCCAGACTTAGTATAAAGCAAAAAAGTTAGTAAACCAGCAAGAGCAAGACGGATTATTGTCTTGTTCTTGTCTTTTTTTGTATATTTGAAAATTGAAACAAGTGAAAATTTCACCTGCTCTTGAAAGCACCTTGGACAACCGTTATAATAGAAAAGAATTTCAAAAAAGAGGGGTTTCTTATGATATATTTTGATAACAGTGCAACAACCCCAATCTTTCCGCAAAGCTTAGATGCATATGTAAAAACCAGTCAGCGGATTATTGGGAATCCATCAAGCTTGCATGATTTAGGCAATCAAGCTAACCGGTTGTTGCAGCAAGCAAGAAAGCAGATCGCTGATTTGATCCATGTAGAACCAGAAGAAATCTATTTTACTTCAGGCGGAACAGAAGGAGATAACTGGGTATTAAAAGGAACGATGATCGAAAAAAGAGAATATGGGAATCATATGATCATTTCAGGAGTCGAACATCCGGCCGTCAGCGAGACAGCAGAACAATTAAAAGAATTAGGAATCGAAGTAAGTATCGCCCCAGTGGATAAACGCGGATTTGTACGTGTCGACGAATTGAAAGAATTAATAAGAAAAGAGACAGTATTAGTCTCTGTTATGGCTGTGAATAATGAAGTAGGATCGATTCAGCCCATCCAGGAAATCAGTGATCTTTTGGATGATTTTCCTAAAATTCATTTCCATGTAGATGCTGTTCAGGCGATTGGAAAAGTACCATTCTCGCAATGGTTGACAGAAAGAGTTGATTTTGCAACATTTTCAGCTCATAAATTCCATGGCCCACGGGGAACTGGTTTCATTTATTGGAAAAAGGGTCGTCGTTTAGCACCATTACTGACAGGTGGAGGGCAAGAAAGAAATCAGCGAAGTGGGACAGAAAATGTTCCAGGTATTGTGGCTATGGTTAAAGCTTTACGTTTATCATTAGAGATAAAGGAACAAAAACCTGAGCAGACACAACGCTTAAAAGTAGCTCTAATCAATGCGTTGAAGACGTATGAGAAAGTGACGATTTTTTCAGAAGGAACTGACTATGCACCGCATATTTTATGTTTTGCTCTAAAAGGAATTCGCGGCGAAGTTCTCGTCCATGCCTTAGAAGAAAAACAAATATTTGTTTCTACTACTAGTGCCTGCTCCTCACGTAAACATATGGCAAGCAGTACATTGCACGCAATGCATGTACCAAATGATCTGGCTACATCTGCTGTTCGAATCAGCTTAGATGAAAACAATTCGCTTGCAGAAGTCGAGCAATTTATGATTATTTTCAAGCAGCTTTATAAGAAATTTTCTGCAATCAATTAAAAGAGGAGTGTTCTTGTGAAATACAGTGAAATTATGGTCCGTTATGGGGAACTTTCGACAAAAGGAAAGAATCGAAAAAGCTTTATCATGCAACTAGCACAAAATGTCAGACAAGCTTTGAAAGACTTTCCAGAAATCAAAATCCATGCTGATCGGGACCGGATGCATCTTTTATTGAATGGCGCAGACGGGCAGCTAGTTATTCCAAAACTAGCAAAAATATTTGGGATCCAAAATTTCTCTCCAAGTATTCGTGTAGAAAAAGATGTCGAAGTTTTGAAACAAGCTGTTCAAGACATCATGAAAGAAATTTATACTGGGAAAGAAACATTTAAAATTATCGCTAAAAGAAGCGATCACCAATTTGAATTGACAAGTAATGAATTGAATCAAACATTAGGTAATGCTGTTTTTGATATTTTCCCGCATATCCAAGTTCAAATGCGTCAACCAGATATTCCATTACGTGTAGAGATTCGGCGTGATGGCGCTTATCTATCGTATGAAACGATCAAGGGAGCTGGAGGATTGCCCGTAGGAACAAGCGGAAAAGGAATGCTTATGCTTTCTGGGGGGATTGATTCTCCTGTAGCAGGGTACTTTGCCATGAAGCGGGGAGTGGAAATTGAAGCTGTTCATTTTGCTAGTCCGCCGTATACAAGTGAACAAGCACTGCAAAAAGCAAAAGATCTAACAGCCAAACTAGCACCTTATGTGGGAACGATCCATTTTATCGAAGTGCCATTTACCGAGATTCAAGAAGAAATCAAAAAGTCAGTGCCACAAGGATATTGGATGACAATTACTCGTCGAATGATGTTGCGTTTGACCGATGAAATTCGCCGTATTCGTCATGGTTTAGTCATTTTGAATGGTGAATCATTAGGTCAAGTGGCTTCACAAACTTTGCAAAGTATGGTGGCTATCAATGAAGTAACGAATACGCCAATCATTCGGCCTGTAGCGACAATGGATAAACTTGAAATCATTGAAGTAGCAGAACAGATCGATACATTTAATCTTTCTATCCAGCCTTTTGAAGATTGCTGTACGATTTTTGCTCCTCCACAGCCAAAAACACGCCCTCAACTGGAAAAGGTCCATCAATATGAAGAGCGTTTAGCAATAGATGAAATGATCCAACGAGCACTAGCTGGCTTGAAGATGGAAGAGATACAAGCAGAATCGTCTAATGAAAAAACTGAAGAATTTTCAGAATTGCTATAAGAGGTTATGAAAATAGTGTTTTGACCAGAGTATTAGAGAAACAAAACGAAAAAATAGCTCCATGTATTTTACCGTTTTTGAACTAATGTCGAAGATTAGCTGATTGAATACCATTTATCAAGAAGTTATGGAAAAGCCGGTTCTTTTTTACTAACTGAAAAATAAAATTTTATTTAGAGATCAAGCTACAGTTGATAAATGATATAAAAAAGAGAATTTCCCATGAAATAGCGAGGTTGTGACAGAAGTGGGCAGCTTCAAGAAATAAGAAGGAATTTACGAAAATTGCTTTTCAAATTTTTGTGAAATTTCGGCTTATTTTTCGAAGAAGTTACTTCTGGAACACCGTGTATCAGAGGTTGCGAAAAAGCTGCCCTGCATCAAGTAATAAGAACAGCCAAACAAAAATAGTTCCTCATATTTTACGTTTGGTTGAGCTTATTACCGCAGATGCAAGCTTTTGAACACCGTTTTATTTGTCTCACACCCTTTTCCTTCCTACTTGTAACCTTGCTCCCGTGTTAGAAACATGTTACACTAAATATGTGAAATTATTAACAAGGAGCGTCGTTATGCGAGAAAAAACAGATACACTGCCAAAAGCAACTGCGAAAAGATTACCTTTATATTTACGCTACTTGAAGATGCTGGATGACTCAGGTATAAGTAGAATCAAATCAAATGAGTTCAGCGAAATCACCCAAATTCCTTCTGCAACGATCCGCAGAGACTTCTCGCAATTAGGCGAGCTAGGCAGAAGCGGATATGGCTATGATGTCCCTTTTCTTATCGATGTATTCAATAATATCCTTAATACTAAAGAAGAAAAACGAATCGCATTAGTAGGATATGGAAATCTTGGCAAAGCATTGAAACACAACAATTTTAGAAGAAATGAAAATCTAAATATCGTGTGCGTCTTTGATAATGATCCAGCACTGATCAATCGAGTAATTGATGGAGAAATGATCTATCCGATTGATCGTTTCGCGGAGATAGCCAAAGCAAAAAATGTGACAGTAGCAATCTCTACGGTACCAAGTAAATATTCACAATCTGCTATTGATGAAATTGTCAAAGGAAATGTAACCGCTATACTTAATTTTGCGCCTGACAGAGTAACTGTCCCAGCTTATGTCAATGTTCAATACATTGATTTGACAACCGAGTTGCAGACGCTTATTTACTTTGATGAGAATTACTCAGAAGTTTTTTCTTAGGAAAATTTGAGTAGGCTTATTGATCTTGCGAGAACTCGTCGTAATTCTTTCAAAAATTTTTTAGTACTAAATGAAGTGGTTTTTTCACGACCACTTGTTGACTAAAAAAAAAAACCATTGTAGAATGAAGCATAACGCTGAACAAGAGGAGTAACTGGCACATTCATTCTTAGAGAGAGAACTATCTGCTGAAAGGTTCTCAATGACAACCAGTGAAGGTAGCTTGGGAGTTTCTGTCTTGAATGGAGTAGAGATAGACGAGTCGTGATCGTTAACTCACTTGAGAGGCAATAATGATTGATTATTGCAATTTAGGTGGTACCGCGTAAATCATACGTCCTAGAATACGAAAGTATTTTAGGACGTTTTTTAGTTTAAAGGAGGAAAACAGCATGACGGAAGAAAATAACCTATCAACAAAATATAATCCGCAAGAAGTTGAAGCTGGACGTTATCAGCATTGGTTAGAACAAGATTTGTTTAAACCGAGCGGAGATAAAAAAGCAAAACCTTATTCAATCGTAATCCCGCCCCCAAATGTTACTGGAAAACTTCATTTAGGGCATGCTTGGGATACGACCTTGCAAGATATGCTGATTCGTCAAAAGAGAATGCAAGGATATGATACTTTATGGCTGCCTGGTATGGACCATGCAGGAATCGCGACACAAGCAAAAGTAGAAGCGAAGCTTAGAGAGCAAGGGATTTCTCGTTATGATCTAGGTCGTGAAAAGTTCATCGATCAAGTGTGGGAATGGAAAGAAGAGTATGCGAGCCACATCCGCGAACAGTGGGCTAAAATGGGCTTATCTTTAGATTACAGTAGGGAACGTTTTACATTAGATGATGGATTATCTGAAGCAGTACGTAAAGTTTTTGTTACCTTATACGAAAAAGGTTTGATTTATCGTGGTGAATATATCATCAACTGGGATCCTCAAGCACGAACAGCTCTATCTGATATCGAAGTTATTCATAAAGATATCGAAGGCGCCTTTTATCATATGAGCTATGAACTAGCAGATGGATCAGGCGTAGTAGAAATTGCGACAACCCGTCCAGAAACGATGTTGGGAGATACGGCGATTGCTGTTCATCCAGAAGACGAGCGTTATCAAGCGCTCATCGGCAAAAAAGTGATTCTACCTTTAGTCAATAAACAAATCCCAATCATTGCAGATGAATATGTAGATATGGAATTCGGGACAGGTGTAGTAAAAATCACTCCAGCACATGATCCAAACGACTTTGAGGTAGGTAATCGTCATGATCTTCCACGCGTAAATGTTATGGATGATGATGGTACGATGAATGAACTAGCAGGAAAATATGCTGGAATGGAACGTTTTGCTGCTCGTAAAGCAATCGTGCAAGATCTGAAAGAAATCGGTCGATTGATTAAAATCGATACGATGATCCACAGTGTGGGTCATTCCGAGCGGACAGGTGTCGTTGTTGAACCTCGGCTGTCTACTCAATGGTTTGTAAAAATGGCGCCGTTAGCGAAAAAAGCCATTGATAACCAAGAAACAGATCAAGCAGTGGAATTCTTCCCTCCAAGATTCAATCAAACGTTTTTACGTTGGATGGAAAATGTCCATGATTGGGTAATCTCACGACAATTATGGTGGGGACATCAAATTCCTGCATGGTATCACAAAGAAACAGGTGAAATGTATGTAGGGATGGAAGCACCAGCGGATAGTGAAAACTGGGTACAAGATCCTGATGTTTTAGACACTTGGTTTAGTTCAGCTTTGTGGCCTTTCTCAACAATGGGCTGGCCAGATACGGAAAGCGAAGATTATAAGCGATACTTCCCTACTAGCACTTTAGTAACCGGTTATGACATCATTTTCTTCTGGGTAAGCAGAATGATTTTCCAAAGCTTGGAATTTACTGGCGAACGTCCATTTGAGAATGTCTTGATTCATGGATTGATTCGTGACGAACAAGGGCGGAAGATGAGTAAATCATTAGGTAATGGAATCGATCCGATGGAAGTAATCGAAAAGTATGGAGCAGATGCTCTCCGCTGGTTCTTATCGAATGGTTCTGCACCAGGACAAGATGTCCGCTTCAGCTATGAAAAAATGGATGCTTCTTGGAACTTTATCAACAAAATCTGGAATGCTTCACGTTTCGTTATCATGAATATCGAAGGAATGACCGTAGAAGAGATCGATTTATCTGGAGAAAAATCAGTGGCTGACCGGTGGATCCTTACTCGTTTGAATGAAACGATCGAACGAGTAACTGAGCTATTTGATCGTTTTGAATTTGGTGAAGCAGGTCGACAACTGTATAACTTTATCTGGGATGATTTTTGTGACTGGTACATCGAAATGAGTAAAGAAGTACTTTATGGAGATGATGCTGTTTCAAAACAAACCACCCGTAGCATCTTAGTCCATACACTTGATCAGATCCTACGTTTATTGCATCCAATCATGCCATTCGTTACAGAAGAAATATGGGAACATATTCCTCATCAGGGAAATTCTCTAGTAGTGGCAGAATATCCTGTTGTACGTCCAGAGTTTGATGATGAAACAGCTTCTAAAGGGATGGAAGTATTGAAAGAATTGATTCGAGCCGTTCGAAATATTCGTTCAGAAGTGAATACACCATTGTCTAAACCAATTACGTTGCTAATTAAAACAAACGATGCTAAAATCGATCAATTTTTAGTTGAAAATACAAGCTATATCGAACGCTTCTGTAATCCCGAAGAGTTGACGATATCAAGTGAGATCACTGCGCCAGATCTAGCGATGTCAGCTGTTCTGACAGGTGCAGAAATCTTCTTGCCGTTAGCAGGATTGATCAATATTGAAGAAGAAATCAAACGATTAGAAAAAGAACTGGAAAAGTGGACAAGCGAAGTAAAACGTGTCCAAGGAAAACTTTCTAATGAACGTTTTGTTTCTAACGCGCCGGAAGAAGTAGTAGAGGCAGAGCGTGCAAAAGAAAAAGATTATTTAGAGAAGCAAACGGCTGTCAAAGAACGAATCGAAAGTTTGCGTACTATTCAATAAGAATAGAAAAAGAGAGTGTGAAATCAGCTAGCTATTACTAAAAGCTAGCTGATTGAACATCGTTACAGGAAAGAGTTTGAGCCTCACTCTTAGCTTCGATTCATAAGGAGATGTGACATAAATTTTGTCGCATCTCTTTTTTAGTCTACTCTTATTATGTAGGAGAAGGAGGGAGGTGGATCATGTATCAAGAGTCAATAAAGTAGTTGATAAAATCGTTCCTCTCTCTGTTTCTTTTCTCTTTGTCATACTTTTATTTTTCTTATGTGTTCTATTTGTTATAATAAAAGAGAAATGGGGGAATTGTTGATGACGATTGAAGAAGCAATAGAATGGATCCATAGTCGATTACCATTTGGTTCACGTCCTGGCCTTGACCGAGTCGAAGCTTTATTAGAAGTGGTAGGGCATCCAGAGAGAAAAGTAAAAACGATCCATATCGCTGGAACAAACGGAAAAGGTTCTACTGTAGCTTATTTGAGAAGCCTATTAGAAGAGGCTGGGCTGACAGTAGGTACATTTACTTCACCTTATATCGAAACGTTCAATGAACGGATCGCAATCAATGGCAAAAGCATTCCAGACAATGATTTGATCCAGCTTGTAAAAAAATATCAGCCACTGATCAAACAACTTGATCAATTTGAAGCAGTAGCTGGTATTACTGAATTCGAGACATTAACAGCAATGGCATTTGATTATTTTTTGATGAAGAAAGTGGACGTAGCGATTATCGAAGTTGGCTTAGGCGGCTTATTGGATTCTACCAATGTAGCTGTACCAATGCTGACGGGAATAACAACGATTGGACTTGATCATACCGAAATACTTGGAGATACAATTGAAGAAATCGCTGCACAAAAAGCTGGAATCATCAAACAAGGCGTTCCAGTAGTAACAGGAAATATTGCCCCAGAAGCTTTTACTGTCATCCAACAAACAGCTAAAGCAAAAAATGCACCGCTTTATGTATACGGGGAAAATTATAAAATAAACTATCTGCATCCTGATGAGATGTGGGGAGAAGTATTTGAATTTTTTAATGAAATAGGAAAGATCCCTCAATTAACCACTCCGCTTTTAGGGCAACATCAAGCTGAAAATGCAGGAGTAGCCATCGAATTGTATTTTGTTTACTGTCAATTGGAAAAGCTGCCTTTCCGAGAAAAAGATGTTTTGAAGGGATTGAAGAAATCTCGATGGCCAGGAAGAATGGAGCGTTTGAGTAACGAGCCATTAGTTGTTTTAGATGGTGCCCATAATACGCATGCAATGAACCGGCTTGTTGAGAATTTGAAAAAAGAATTCAAAGGATATCAAATCAACATTTTGTTTTCCGCCTTACGAACTAAAAATGTTAGAGAAATGCTAGAACGATTGCAGCAAGTACCAAATGTCCATATTTATTTGACGACCTTTGAACATCCAAAAGCCATCGAATTAAGTGAAGTATCAGATTTAGCAAGTGAGAGAGTATCAATCGTTTCATTGTGGCAATTCGGATTAGCAGATATATTGGAAAAGATGACAAATGAAGACGTATTAGTTGTGACCGGTTCACTTTATTTCATTTCAGAAGTTCGCCATTTATTAATACAATTAGGAGGAGATCATGAAGTATAATGCAGTGATTTTTGACATGGATGGTTTGCTGTTCGACACAGAGTTAGTGTATTACGAAGCCACACAAGTAGTAGCAGACAAGATGGGTTTTCCTTATGATAAAGACCTGTATTTAAAATTCTTAGGTGTTTCAGATGAAGAAGTATGGGCGAATTATCATATGATTTTCTCGGAATTTGGCAAAACAAGTGTACAAAGATTCATAGATGATTCATACCAGGAAACGCTTGAACGTTTTTCGCAAGGAGCGGTACAAATGAAGCCCGGTGTGTTGGAACTCCTCTCTTTTTTAGAAGAACATCAGATTCCCAAAGTTGTCGCTTCCAGTAACCAACGAGCAGTCATTGAACTTTTATTGAAGAAGAACAATCTGTTTGAACGATTTGAGACGATTGTTTCTGCAGAAAATGTTCAACGAGCAAAACCAGACCCAGAAATTTTCTTGTTAGCTAATCAGAAGCTAGGTACAGCGAAGAAAGAAACATTGATTTTAGAAGATTCACAAAATGGTATTTTAGCAGCTTCTGCGGCTGAGATCCCGGTAGTCATGGTACCAGATCTGCTTCCACCATCCCAAGAATTGATCAAAAAAACAGCTGGGGTTGTTTCTTCTTTACATGAAATCCCTGCATTGTTAAAATAAAAATCCATCTCTTTTCGTATCTTATTTTAGATAAGATAGAAAGGAGATGTTTTTTTGGGAAAACGATTGATCAAAGAAGTACCTACTAGCTCTTTACCAAGGGAACGTATGGAAATTTATGGCGCGGAAGCTTTATCGGATCAGGAGCTTTTGGCAATCTTACTGCGTACCGGTCAACACCCTTATAGTGTGATGTCGATTGCTGGAAATCTGTTAAAAACGTTTGGAGGACTGGCCTCTTTACGACAGGCTACTTTGCATGAGTTAGAAGAGATTCGAGGGATAGGACGCGTGAAAGCAATCGAAATCAAAGCCTTGATCGAATTAGGTCGACGAATTCAGACGGATCATGAAAGAGCGGCTCCACCGGTTCGTACCAGCTACGAATTGGCCCAGCAATTGATTCTGGAAATGAAAGATCACAAACAAGAACATTTGGTTTGTATTTATTTGGACACGAAGAATCAAGTGATCTTAAAAAAAACAGTGTTCATCGGTTCGCTGAATCAGTCAGTCGCTCATCCTAGAGAAATTTTCCATTATGCTGTACGTTATTGTGCAGCAAGGATCGTTTTAGCGCATAATCATCCTTCTGGTAATGTTATTCCATCGCAGCAGGATATGAATTTTACCAAAAGGATACAAAAGTGTGGAGAAATGATGGGGATCACTGTACTGGACCACTTGATCATCGGACGCAAACGATATTTTAGTTTGAGAGAAGAAGGAATGATGGAAGAGAAGTAAGTTGCTTTCTTGCAAAAAAAATGAAGCAAGTGTACAATTATATTGTAATTTTGTTTGGGAATAGAAGTTGAAACATCTGTTGCACCTCTATCGTACACGAGCAATGTTACAATTTAAATTAGTGCTTTTGGCACGAGGAGGATATTATTATGGAAAACGGAACAGTAAAATGGTTCAACGCTGAAAAAGGATTTGGATTTATCTCACGTGAAGATGGAAGCGACGTATTCGTTCACTTCTCAGCTATCCAAGGTGACGGATTCAAAACATTAGAAGAAGGTCAAGCAGTGACTTTCGACGTTGAAGAATCAGACCGCGGCCCACAAGCTGCAAACGTTGTAAAAGCTTAATTTTATCTGTAAATCAAATTGATGGTAGACATCAATTTTTACGAGAGAACAAAGCGAGTAACAAAAATACCTGCCACAAGAGACAATTTCTCTTGTGGCAGGTATTTTTTTGTATGAAAAAGTAAATAAATTTAAGAGGCTATGAAAGAGCCACCTTGTATCAAGGAATAAGAACAAACAAAAATGGCTTCTCATGTTTTTCATTTGTTTTCTCTTATATTCAGGACAAGGTGCTGATTTCATAACCTCTTATTTATTCTTCATCTGGTGTCATTACCATTGGCAAAATCATTGGATGTCTTTCTGTACGTTCGAATAAGAAAGGCTGAAGCGCGCCAGTCATCGCTTCTTTCAATTTATATTCTGAACAGTCAGGTCCATTCAAACATTCTCTTAAAGCGTGGAATAAGATTCGCTGAGCTTCATTGATCATTTCTCCTGATTCTCGCATGTAGACAAATCCACGAGAGAGAATATCTGGACCAGCCAAGATTTCTTTTTTCTTGATATCCACTGTCGCGACAGCTAATACAAGACCTTCTTCTGAAAGCAGGTGACGGTCACGTAAAACGACATTACCAATATCACCGATCCCGCTACCATCGATATACACATCTCCAGCCACAAAATGCCCAGCAGGACGCGCAGAATCGCTAGTTAACGCTAAAACATCGCCATTTTCCATGATGAAGCAGTTTTCTGCAGGAACACCTACATCTTGTGCTAGAGAAGCATGTACTTTCAACATGCGGAATTCTCCGTGGACAGGAATAAAATATTTTGGCTTCATCAAACGAAGCATTAATTTTTGTTCTTCTTGTCCACCGTGACCGGAAGTATGGATGTTATTGATTTTTCCGTGAATCACTTCTGCACCAGCTTCAGACAGCAAATTGATCAAATGATTGACACTTGTTGTATTACCAGGAATAGGTGAACTTGAAAAGATCACTGTATCGTCTGGCTGGATTTGGATTTGACGGTGAGTACCATTCGCGATGCGGCTCAACGCGGCCATCGCTTCTCCTTGAGAACCTGTACATAGGATCATCGTTTCATTGGCAGGCAAGCGATTGATTTCGTGTGCATCTACAAATGTGCCGTCTGGAACTTTGATATATCCTAAACGTTGACCGTTGACGATGGCATTTTCCATGCTTCGTCCGAAAACAGCGATTTTACGACCAGTTGCCACAGCGGCATCTGCTGCTTGCTGCAAACGGAAGATGTTAGAAGCAAAGCTGGCAAAAATGATACGTCCTTCGATTTTTGAAAAGATCTTCAAAATAGAATGCCCAATCGTTTTTTCTGATTTAGTAAATGTTGGAATCTCAGCATTTGTACTATCAGATAAAAGGCACAAGACTCCTTCTTCCCCGATACGAGCCATTTTATGCAAGTTTGCTGGTTCGCCAACAGGAGTGAAATCGAATTTGAAGTCTCCAGTCGCTACGATATTTCCAGAAGGTGTTTTCACCACGATCCCTAATGCATCTGGGATACTATGGGTCGTTCTGAAAAAGCTGACAGAAGTCTTTCTAAAACGGATGATCGTATCTTCATTGATCTCATGGAGCTCTGCATCTCGAAGCAAGCCATGCTCATCTAATTTGTTTGTGATCAACGCTAATGCGAGAGGACCAGCATAGATAGGAATATTTGCTTGTTTCAGCAAGTAGGGTATTCCGCCGATGTGGTCTTCGTGCCCGTGAGTAATCACCAAGGCTTTTACTTTGTGTAAGTTTTGTATGATGTAGCTGTAGTCGGGAATGACATAGTCAATTCCAAGTAAATCGTCTTCCGGGAATTTGATCCCGGCATCAATCAAAATGATTTCATCTTGGAATTGTACCCCATACGTATTTTTCCCGATTTCACCTAATCCACCAATAGCAAAGACGCCTGTCTCGTTATTTTTGATGGAAAGTTTCATATTAAAACTCCACTAATGAGAAATCAGCATTTTCTTTTTCGTACTCTAGATGACTTCCTTCTAGAAGTTGAACGAATTCAATATTGTATGGGGTATTTTCTTCCACACGTTGGCGAGCGTCTACATCGCTTTTTGCCTCAATGTAAAGAGATTTTGTTTCTTCCCGTTTAGGGTTGCGTACTTTTGTTTCTTGATAATAAACTTTATAGATCATTGTTTTGTCTCCTTTATCTGCGTAAAGCAGTGATTTAGCTAGTTGATTTTTTTAGACAACACAAAACGAGGGGACAAGCCACCTGGTTTTTCATATGCTTTGACTAGAATACTGGATTCGAGTCAAAGAGACAAGCCTCGTTTTTGCTTATCTGTTCGGATATTTTTTCAACCGTACCTTCTGTATAAAAAATATACAACAATTAATTGTTATTCTAGCATAAAACAGCAAATAAGTATAGAAATCAACTAGATTGAAAGAAAAAATCAATGTTTATCATCCCGCTATAATCATAATGACTTTTTTATGAGAGAAGTGTTCTATTAATAGGCTCGTTGTGCTATCATTTTTAGTAATGAAAATGTAACAAAAGATTAAAAGGAGATGAGAAAGTGAAACTAATGTGGCATTATACCATGCGTTATAAGAAATTCTTGTTTTTCAATTTCATATGCGTATTTGGTTTTATTTTGATTGAATTAGGACTTCCTACGATTTTAGCACGTATGATCGATGTAGGAATCCGCAATGATGATTTTGATTATGTGAAGCAACAAGGGATATTTATGATCGTTATTACTGTAATCGGTATTATTTTGAATATCTTGTTAGGTTATTTTGGTTCGAGGATTACGACTAATATCGTAGCAGATATTCGAGATGATTTGTTCGAAAAGATCCAAAGTTATTCGCATCAGGAATACGAAAATCTAGGCGTATCTTCATTGATCACTCGTACAACAAACGATGCTTATCAGATCATGTTGTTCCTGCAAAATATTTTACGTATCGGTTTTATGGCACCAATGATGTTCATTGTCAGTTTGTACATGGTCATGCGTACAAGTGTGACACTCAGTTTGTATGTAGTAGGTGCATTACCTTTACTATTATTGGCAGTCGTAGCGATTGCTAAGGTGTCTGAACCGTTATCTAAAAAGCAACAAAAAAACTTAGATAAAATCAACAGTATCTTGCGGGAAAATCTTTCAGGATTGCGTGTGATTCGTGCATTCGTCAATGAAAAGTTTGAAGAAAAACGTTTTGCTGTAGTCAATGAGAATTATGCTTCTAGTTCAAAAAGCTTATTCCGTTTGATGGCTGTTGCACAACCGGGTTTTTATTTCTTATTTAATATCGTAATGGTATTGATCATCTGGAGCGGGGCAGTGCAAATCGATGCAGGCGAGCTTCGTGTAGGAGATTTGATTGCGTTTATCGAGTATATATTCCATGCCTTGTTCTCATTCATGTTATTTGCTAGTGTGTTCATGATGTATCCAAGAGCAGCTGTTTCAGCTGGACGTATCCAAGAAGCCCTAGATGCCAAACCTTCGATTGTAGAAGATCCAAATGGTATATCTGATACAAAAACTAAAGGGTATATCGAATTTCAAAATGTAACATTTGCTTATCCAGGCCATTCGCAAGAGCCAGTGATACGAAATGTCAGTTTTACAGCCTCTCCAGGAGAGACCGTTGCTTTTATTGGAAGTACCGGTAGCGGAAAATCTACGTTGATCCAATTGATCCCTCGCTTTTATGATGTGAGTGAAGGAAAGATCTTGATCGATGGAGTAGACGTGAGAGATTATCGGCTAAGCAAGTTGCGAGATAAGATTGGGTTTATTCCGCAAAAAGCGCTGCTATTTACTGGAACGATTGCAGATAATTTGCGATACGGGAAAGAAGATGCTACGCAAGAAGAAATGGAACGTGCAGCTGAGATTGCTCAAGCTTCAGAATTCAT
This sequence comes from Enterococcus sp. PLH-Efm8, assembly GCF_053011625.1. Taxonomy (NCBI): domain Bacteria; kingdom Bacillati; phylum Bacillota; class Bacilli; order Lactobacillales; family Enterococcaceae; genus Enterococcus; species Enterococcus sp. PLH-Efm8. The sequence goes on along the minus strand of NZ_CP172568.1, from coordinate 2,153,034 downwards.
TTCTCGAAAACCAGATGGATTTAATGAACATTTATCAGAAGGTGGTTCCAATTTTTCAGGTGGACAAAAACAACGATTGGCAATAGCCAGAGCCATCATACGCCGTCCGGAAATCTATATTTTTGATGACAGCTTTTCTGCATTAGATTATCAAACGGATGCGAAGTTACGTGCTCGTCTGAAAAAAGAAACGACAGAATCTACTGTATTGATCGTAGCACAACGTGTGGGAACGATCATGCATGCAGATAAGATCATCGTATTAAATGAAGGAGAAGTCGTCGGTATGGGGACGCATCGGGAGTTGTTGGAAAAATGCCCGATTTATTATGATATTGCCGCTTCTCAATTATCAAAGGAGGAATTAGCATGAAAAAAACCTTTTCTTCCTTAAAACGTTTAGCTCGATATATCAGACCGTATCGTGAGACTTTTCTTTTAGTGATCCTATTTACAGTTCTGACAGTGGCTTTCAACGTGGCTTTGCCATATGTTACAGGACTTCCTACTACAGAAATCAGCCGTAATATTGCCAATGGCGAATCAATCAATTTTTCTTATATATTCAAATGTCTCATTTGGATCACAGTTGTTGGAATAGGGTATTGTATTTCGCAATTACTTTCTGGTGTTTTGATGACAAATGTCGTTCAAAGTGCCATGCATGATTTGAGAAGAGACATAGAAGAAAAAATCAATCGTCTTCCGGTTTCATATTTCGATAAAAACCAGCAAGGAAATATTTTGTCTCGTGTGACGAATGATGTAGATGCAGTCAGCGGTGCTTTACAACAAGCTTTTATTGGTATCGTAAATGCGATATTGGGAATTACGTTGGCTGCAGCAATGATGTTTTATATCCAGCCGATGATGGCGCTGATCTCTATGATCATGATTCCAACATCGATCTGGATCTCAAAACGAGTGATCAATGCTTCGCAGAAATATTTTCAAAGCATGCAGAATTCTCTTGGTGAGCTAAACGGCTACGTCCAAGAAAATATGACAGGTTTTAGTGTATTGAAAGTATATGGACGCGAAAAAGAAACATTGGAAGGATTCAAAAAAGTTAATCACAGCTTGAAATACTTTGGGTTTCGTGCAGCATTCATTTCTGGCTTGATGATGCCTCTAGTTCAATTAACTGCCTATGCTACTTATATTGGTATGGCTGTTCTAGGAAGCTTTTATGTTATTACTGGGGCGATCGTTGTCGGTCAACTACAAGCATTCATCCAATATATTTGGCAAATCAGTCAGCCAATGGGGAACGTGACACAATTGTCTTCAGTTTTGCAAAGTGCATCAGCGGCAACGAAACGTGTATTCGAGATTTTAGATGAGCCAGAAGAAAAAGAAAACAAAGTAGATGCTTCACTGCCAGAAACGATTTTAGGAGATGTGACATTCGATCATGTCGATTTTGCATATGATCCGAAGAAACCATTAATCCAAGATTTGAATTTTGAAGTGAAAGCTGGTCAAACCGTAGCTGTGGTCGGTCCGACCGGTGCCGGCAAGACGACATTGATCAATCTATTGATGCGTTTTTATGACGTAGACAAAGGAGCAATAAGGATTGATGGAATCGACACCAAATCAATGAGTCGCAGTGATGTGCGTTCGCTATTTGGTATGGTCTTGCAAGATGCATGGCTTTATCAAGGAACGATTGCAGATAATATCCGCTTCGGAAAGCTTGATGCGACAGATTATGAAGTAGTTGATGCTGCGAAAACAGCAAACGTAGATCATTTTATCCGAACGATGCCAGATGGATATGATATGGCCATCAATTCTGAGGGAGACAATGTGTCTTTAGGACAAAAACAGTTGCTGACGATTGCCCGAGCAGTGGTCTCCGATCCTAAAATCTTGATTTTAGATGAAGCAACAAGTTCAGTAGACACCCGTTTAGAAGCGTTGATTCAAAAAGCAATGGATCGCGTGATGGAGGGACGGACAAGTTTCGTCATCGCTCACCGTTTATCGACAATCCGTGATGCAGATCTGATTCTAGTGATGGATCAAGGTCAGATCATTGAAAAAGGAACGCATGAGAGTTTATTGGCACAAGGTGGATTTTATGAAAAACTGTATAACAGCCAATTTGCTGAGGAAGCAGAATAAGTCATATAAGAATAAAACAGTTTAAAACTTATTTTTTGTTCTCTATTCTTGATAATGGTAAAGTAAAGTTATCAAGAAAAGTGAGGACACGGAGATGGAACAGTTTTTAAATGAAAAAATTACTGAAGCCAAAAGAGAAGTTGATCGTTTAACGCACGTCTGTCAGACGAAGCCTTTTGATTCAGCTGATTTTTTTGAAAATGAGTTTCAAATCGAACGCTTGGCAGCACAAATAGAAGTGTACGAATTAATTTTAAAAAAAGTAATAGAAGAAAATATAGATGTACAATAAAAACAGGTAAAACGTCAGTTACCAGATACTGTAAATAGACATCTGGCCTGAGCAGGTTTTACCTGTTTTTTTTCTTATGAAATAAATATATGCTATGATACCTTTATTCAATAGGATTAGTTTCTACAAAAAATGAAAGGAGAAAAATAAATATGGAACGGTTTATAGCATCAAATGCCACAGTGATTGGTGATGTGACATTGTCAGAAGATGTGACGATCTGGTATCAAGCTGTTTTACGCGGGGACAGTAATTGGATAAAAATAGGACAAAGAACGAATATCCAAGATGGTACAATCATCCATGTCGATCATGATGCACCTGTAGATATTGCGGAGAATGTGACGGTAGGACATCAGTGCATGCTACATGGCTGTACAATCGAAAAAGGGGCGCTGATCGGGATGGGGACCACGATATTGAATCATGCGGTTATTGGTGAGAATAGTTTGATTGGTGCTGGATCATTAGTAACAGAAGGAAAAGTTATTCCTCCTAATGTCTTGGCTTTTGGTCGCCCAGCTAAAGTGATCCGTCCTTTGACAAAAGAAGAAATACAAAAAAACAAAGAAAACATCCAGCATTATGTCGAGATAGGTCGGATGCATGCGCAAGGAAAATTCAAGGAGCAAAGATAGGCAGTAGCATCCATAAAATAAAAAAGGATGGTCAGTTTGAGTTGACCATCCTTTTTTATTTGGTTTAGATAAGAGAGCTTAAAAAAGCTTCCTTTGAAACAGATTAATTTAATGAAGAACTGTTTTCCATGACTTCATCGATCAATCCATATGCTTTTGCTTGTTCAGCTGTCATATAGTTGTCACGATCTGTATCTTTTTCAATCACTTCAAGCGGTTGTCCAGTGCGTTCAGCTAAAATTTTGTTTAAGCGTTCGCGTGTTTGCAAAATATGGCGTGCCGCAATTTCGATTTCAGTTGCTTGCCCTTGAGCGCCGCCAAGAGGTTGATGGATCATGATCTCAGCATTTGGTAAAGCAAATCGTTTACCTTTTGTACCAGCTGTCAGCAAGAAGCTTCCCATTGAAGCAGCCATACCCATAACAATTGTTTGGACATCTGCTTTGACAAAGTTCATTGTGTCGTAAATAGCCATACCTGCTGTAACTGAACCACCAGGAGAATTGATATAAAGATAGATATCTTTTTCAGAATCTTGAGCGTCTAAGAAAAGCAATTGGGCGATGATCGAATTAGCAAGATCATCTGTTACTTGGCCGCTTAACATGATGATACGGTCTTTCAATAAACGTGAGTAGATATCGTAAGCTCTTTCACCTCGTGAAGATTGTTCAATGACTGTAGGAATTAAATTCATAATAGAGTTCCTCCTTGATTTCGTTTAGAAATAGTGTACCATAATTTAGTTTCTAATACCTAAAATGTAGTATACATTTTTGGTCAAAAAAGGTCAAATAAAAAACTTAGGCAAATTAGTCGCATAAACCCGCTTTATGGTATGATAAGCAGAGAAACAAAACAAGGAGGAACAACAGATTGATAGTTGGTATTACTGGCCTTATCGGAGTGCTGACAGGTGCTGTAGTTGTCTATATCGGCATGATACTGCAAATGCGTCACTTGGAAAATAAAGAACAGCGTAGACGTGAATTGGAATTGAAAGTCAAAGAAATCGAGACGCTGAATCAATTAAATAAAAAGATCAACGAGATCTTGCAAAAACGGACAACGCTGATGGAAGAATATGTCAGCTTTGATGCATTTGATGATTGTTATATCACGATTGACGATTTTGCGTATCTCCAATCATTTTCAGCGCAAAATAGTTTTTATCTGCCAAATTATATTTTAGACGAGCTATTTAAGAATATCTCCCATCGAAAAGTGATTTTATCTCCAGATGAAACAATGAAGATTGGTGGATATGCTTATAAAGGCGGACGCGTGATTTTAGAGAATTTTACGGATAGTCTGACTGAAATGATCAATGAAAAAAAAGCTCAGTTGAAGACTATGACGCGCCAGCCGATTGGTTTCTTCTCGAAAGATGATGTTTGAAGCTGATATTTTGAAGCATTGCCGTTGCACATGAGAGCGTGGTAATGCTTTCTTTTTTTCTTAATGATACAATAGAACTGAACGGAGTGAAGAAAGATGTTACAAATCTATGCCCATCGCGGAAGCAGCGGCACCCACCCAGAAAATACGCTTCCTGCATTTGCAGAAGCTGTACGAGTAGGTGCAGATGGTATCGAACTAGATGTCCATCTAAGCAAAGATGGTTATTTGATCGTTATGCACGACGAAGAAGTGGACCGGACGACTAACGGTAAAGGGCTGATTCGAGAAAAAACATTGGAAGAACTCAAAAAATTGAATGCAGGGGGCAAATTCAGCAAAGAATTTCCAGCAGCTAAAGTTCCTGAATTGAGAGAAGTGTTAGGACTGCTCCTCCAAAAAAATTACCGAGGGATGCTAATGATTGAAATTAAAACTGATCAGTATGAATATCCCGGTATCGAAGAAAAATTAGCCGAAACATTAAAAAGTAGAGATTGGCCTTTTCAACATGCATATTGCAGCTTTCATTTGGATTCTTTGGAAAAAATCGCATTACTGGAACCGGAGATACAGCTGGACTTATTGATGAGTACTTCTGATAAAAAGATCCAACTAGCAGCAGAAACCCCTTATATAGAAGGAGTACATCCAAAAAATACTTGGTTGTTCGAACATCCAGTCCAGGCAGCTGATTTTCCAAAAGCAATTCGTGCATGGACGATTAACGATGAAGAAGAAATGGCCAAATGTCAAGAACTCAAAATAGATGGAATAATAACTGATTTTCCGGAGAAAGCTCTTCGGTGGAAACAATCAACGAAAAGTAGGTAAAATATGGAAAAAGTATTAGTGATCGTCGGTCCGACAGCAGTCGGTAAAACAGCGCTAAGTGTGGAACTCGCACAACTATTTGGAGGAGAGATCATCAGTGGTGATTCATTGCAAATCTATAAAAATCTGGATATCGGTACAGCAAAAATCAAAGAAGAAGAGATGAATAATGTTCCGCATCATTTGATTGATGTGATCGAACCTACTCAACGTTACTCAGCCGCTGATTTTCAGCATTCAGGTCGACAATTGATTACCGAGATTGCGAACCGAGGGCACCTACCTATCATAGCTGGTGGTACGGGTCTCTATATCCAATCCCTTCTATATGATTATCAGTTAGGAGCGACAGAAGAAGCGAATCCTGAGATTAGAAAAAAGTATGAAACGTTAGCTGAAACAATTGGTTCCCAAGCATTATGGAATCAGTTGAAAGAAAAAGACCCGGCAGCTGCTGAGAAAATCCACTGGAACAATCAACGCAAAGTGATAAGAGCTCTGGAAGTTTTAGAGACGACAGGACATAGTATCACGGCACCTAAAGAAGAGCCAAAGCAATTGTATGATTACCTCATGATTGGATTAGATACGAAGCGTAGTATTCTTTATGAACGAATCAATCAAAGAGTCGATTTGATGCTAGCAGAAGGTTTAGTAGCAGAAGCGCGTAAGGTGTATGAGCTTGGAGAAGTCCAGGCCAGTCAAGGTATTGGATATAAAGAATTTTTCCCTTATTTTGAAGGGAAAGAAACATTGGAAGAAGCAACAGAACAAGTCAAACTACATTCGAGAAGATACGCGAAACGTCAGTTGACGTGGTTTCGTAACCGTTTGGATGCACAGTGGTTTGATCTTATAAGTGAGCCAAATCAAAAAAGTCAGATTGAGCAAACAATCAAAAAATGGCTGGAGGCGGAATAAAATGGAAGAAAAAGTGATCATCGTAGGGGTAGAAACCGAAGCAAACCAGCGTTACTTTTCAGAGTCAATGGAAGAGCTAGTTCAGCTGACGAATACCGCATCAGGAGAAGTCGTATTCACAATTACACAAAAGAGACCACAAGTGAATCGGCAAACGATTATCGGTAAAGGGAAATTACAAGAATTAGTTCAACAAGCGGATGCGCATGAAGCGGATTTGATCATCTTTAATCATGAGCTAACTCCGAGACAGAGCCAACTGATTACCGATGCTGTTGGTCTTCCGGTAATTGATCGCGTGCAGCTTATCTTAGATATTTTTGCGATGCGTGCTCGTTCGAAAGAAGGGAAGCTGCAGGTTGAACTTGCTCAGTTAGAATACCTGCTGCCTCGTTTAGTAGGGCAAGGGAAAACATTATCTCGTCTTGGCGGTGGGATCGGAACAAGAGGGCCAGGTGAAACAAAGTTAGAAACAGACCGCCGACATATACGGAATAAAATTTTTGCTGTTAAGAAAGAATTGAAAGAAGTAGAAGCTCATCGAGAGCGCAATCGCCAAAAAAGAAAAAATAGCGAGATTTTTCAGATTGGACTTATTGGCTACACGAATGCCGGGAAGTCAACTATCTTGAATCTATTGACACAAGCGGATACTTATTCGAAAGATCAATTGTTTGCAACGTTAGATCCATTGACTAAGAGATGGCGTTTTGCTGAAGGATTTGAGATTGCTGTAACGGATACCGTCGGGTTCATCCAAGACCTGCCTACGCAACTGATCGATGCTTTCCATTCTACATTAGAAGAAAGTCAAAATATGGATCTTTTGCTACATGTAGTCGATGCTAGTTCTCCAGATCGTATTTTACAGGAGCAGACTGTCTTAAAATTGATGGATGAACTGAATATGAAAGAAATGCCGATACTGACTGTTTACAATAAGGCAGACCAGATCGACCCAGCGATGTTCACGCCTACGCTATTCCCAAATGTATTGATTTCTACTCAGACGAAAGAAGGTAAGATGGCGTTGATCGAAGCAATCAAACGTCAGCTGATGGAACTAATGACCCCTTATACACTTTCTGTGCCAAGCAACGAAGGACAGAAATTAAGCGAGTTGAGAAGACAAACAATGGTTTTGGACGAAGCGTACATGGAAGAAACAAACGAATATGAAGTTAAAGGGTTTGCAAAAACCAATTCAAAATGGTTAAGAAAAAACCAATAAAATTTTATTTTTTTAACAATATTATTTGTCAAATTAAGCGAGACAAAACTTTCCATTTACGTAACTCAAAAAAACTTCTAATGGTGTTTGGTAATTTAGTGATTTTCTAGGGATATGGTTTCTTTTGGACGCAACGGATGAGATGAATCCTTGATTGACTTGGTTGAATTCCATTTCTTTTGGTAGTCCATCTTTTCGGAGGAGTCCGTTTGAATGTTCATTTAATCCCCGTTGGGAAGGCGTTCCTGGGTCTGCGAAATAAATATCAATATCATTCGTATTACTAATACTTTTCCAATTAGAGAATTCTTTTCCACAATCAAAGGTAATTGATTTGAAAAGATTTTTGGGTACGGATTGAAGCCATTCATTAATCGAATTTTCAATATCAACTGCCTTACGGCCTTCTGGTTTCAAGGCGATAATGGCTTTTGAAAGTCGCTCAACGAGTGTGATGACGGCACTTTTATGGTGGATGCCGACAATCGTATCACCCTCTAAATGTCCAAATTCTTCTTCGAAAACGACATAATCTTTTTTACGTTCAGAAATATTTCTTTTGAATGCCTGTTTTCCACGTTTTTCCTTATAACCATTTGGTTTTCGTTTTCCTTGCATCGGTAAATGTAAAACATTGAATTCTCCCGTCTTAAACCGGCGATAGAGGGTACTTACTGAACAAGAGAAGGTTCGCTCTGCACGGCCAATAATGACGTCTGGGGTCCAACCTTCAGTTGATCTTTTTTCAATGTATTCTTTTTCCTCAGCAGGAAAAATGATTTCGGTTCTCCCACAACGTCGCTTATTTTCTTTGTATTGTTCAAAGTATTCAAGTGCTGTTCCACCACATTTGAGAAAGTTATAGACATTGTAAATTGTTTGGCGTCCACGTTTAAGCTGCTTCGCAACGATAGCAACCGGAGTTTCTTGATGAAAATATGCTTCTATCATTACAAGCTCGTTTGGTGTAAGATGGGTATAAGTCATTTATGTTCACTCTCCTTGTATGCTTTAGCGGGTATTACAATTTGAGTGTAACATAAATGGCTTTTTTATTTGTCTCGCTTAATTATACAAACGGCGTTGTTAAATAAATAGGAACAAAAAAATTAAATTATTTAATACACACATTAGGGATCATTCATTGAAGGATTAGAAGACAACGAGGATGGCGAAAAATATGATTACAATAGAAAAGTCGTTCTAAACCAATCAGTTCCTAGTATCACACAACGCAAGCCAGTCGATTTGGTGAGATTAGAGGAGTGAAAGCAAACTTTATTATATAAGAAAAAATATTCGAAAGGGATGCTAGTTTAGGTACTAGTGCTGATAGATTAATATGATGCCTCGTAATATTAGGCGTAGTTACTCTAGAGACATCACTATGGACTATGATTTGTCTCAGAGTCACAACATGTTTTTTTATGAAAAGAAACAGCTAAAATAATTAAATTGCGCAATGTTTAAACTTTCTTAAACTATAACCTAATAAATGTGAAGAAATAATGCACAATTTCTTCACATTTATCTTCTATTCTATATACATACCAACCAACAACCCTATATACTTTTTCATTTTTACTCCTCAAGTAAAAATAACTCCTAGACCGCGGCTACCCACCGCGGTCGTTTTTTTATTCTTCAATCAAAATCGCTTTGATACCCAAACCTGCCAAGATTCGGGCAGAAGTATAATTATTCAATCCTCTTCTGAAAGTAATGTAAACTTTTTTATCTTTTGGGATTTCATTGATTCGATCTCGTAACTCATTCATTGGAATATTTTTTGTTGCCGAGATACTGCCAGAAGGTGCTTTATTAGGTTCACGTATATCTAAAAAGAACGCTTCTTTCAAATCGTTTTCGGGTATATCACTTGCTTTGATCGTTTCTACGATATTCGTCATTTGATTGATTGCGACATAACCAGCTATATTCAACGGGTCACGGGTAGTAGAATACGGTGGAGAGTAAGGCAACTCCAAATCAGGCAAATCAAAGACTGTCAAGTTTCCGGTGATTGCTACAGAAAGTTCTCCCATCCGTTTATCGACACCTTTTTCTCCAAATGCTTGTCCACCTAAAATACGACCGCTATCTGCATCAAAAATCAGCTTTAGATTTAATCTTGTAGCTTCTGGATAGAAATAGGCATGGTCAAAGGGAGTGATAAAAACAGTTTTATAATTTGTTATGCCTGATGCTTTTAATTCATGTTCTGTCATTCCCGCATAACTTGCTGTATGATCAAAGATTTTTGCGACACCTGCACCAATATATCCGCGATAGCGCATAGGCGTACCATTTAAAATATCTGCCAGCATATGTCCTTGACGATTGGCCGCACTGGAAAGCATACTTTGGATCGGCTGACCAGTCACTACACTAGTCGTTTCGATAATATCGCCAATCGCATAGATGTCCGGCAGATTGGTTTGTAACTGGTCATCAACAATGATCTGACCTGTATCTGATAATTGTATGCCGGTTGCTTTCACCACTTCATTCTTCGGAGAAACACCAACAGCAAAAATTAGCATATCAGCAGAAAGGACGGAGCCATCTGATAATACTATTTCTCGACCTTTATCACGGATCTCAGTAACTCTTGTTTCTAAATGAACGGCTAATCCTTCTTTCAGCAATTTGTCATAAACTAAATTAGCAATTTCTGGATCATAAGGGAAAGCGACTTGTGGCAATTGATCGATTAAAGTCACGTCTAAGCCGCGATGCTTGAAATTCTCAGCTAATTCCAGACCCATAACACCTGCACCAAGAATGACGACATGTTGTGGATTTTTTTCTTCAAGGAACGATTTGATTCGATCCGCATCCGTCACACTACGGAGGACAAAGCCGTTTTCTGCTTCAAAAACTCCGGGAATATCCGGATAATCTGGTCTAGCACCAGAAGAGATGATCAACTTATCGTAATCTGTTTTTATTTCTTCATTTGTGGATAGGTCTTTAACTGTTAATCGCTTAGTAGAAGGATCGATTGCTGTTACTTCGTGTTTAGTAAAGACATCGATGTTGTTTTTTGTTTTCAATATTTCTGGTGTACGTTCGATCAGCGAGTCACGGTCAGTGATCACACCTCCTAAATAATAAGGCAAAGCACAACTTGCATAAGAAATATTTTCTCCGCGTTCATAGATAATGATTTCGTGCGCTTCATTCAATCGACGGAAACGAGTGGCAAATGAAGGACCGCCAGCTACACCGCCAATGACAACAACTTTCATAAAAACATCTCCTTTTCTACGTTGATCGTACTATGTTATGGTAAAAAACAGCAAATAATTGTGCCGGAAAATTATTGTTTATTTTGAATAGACAGAAAATATAGAGAAATAATTTGTGGATAAAACCTAAAAATTTTTTTCTATTTTAAGGATAGATAATACTTTGAAGGGGATAACCCTGTATATTTTTTAAAAGCTGAAGAAAAATGATGGATCGAATGAAATCCTAATATATCTGCAATTTCTGTATAGGTTAATTCATTTTCTAGCACGAGACGTTTTGCTTTTTCCATTTTTAGTTCTTTAAAATAGCTAATAACACTTTTTCCATTCACTTTTCTAAAATGTTTTTTTAAGCTGGCTGGACTGATAAAAAAAATTTGGGCTAATTGTTCAAGCAAAAAATTTTCTGAAAGATGTTCTTCTAAATATCGTATGATTGGATCAACTAATTCATCTGAATAAAGAATATGCTTTTTTTTAGGAATGACTTTCTCATTTGAAGGTATTGTCAATAAAGCAAGTTCCTGTTGATAATGCCTTGGTAAGGAAGACAATTGAATTTTTTGCAGACAATAAGTAACTAATAAGGAAAGCAAATGAATGCTCATCTGTTGGCATAGTATGAAAAAAGAATTGATTTCCTGATCATAGGAAATAGCTGGCTTACTATGTTTTAGATAATCAATTTTGAACTGTTCATTTTTCAGAAAAGTAATGATAGATGTTATTTCTTGATCTATAGAAAAAGATTGTCCCGTAATATGTGCTAATAATTGCTCATCAAAATAAAACTGGATAATGATAAAAGTTTGTGTTTCCTTTTGAGTAGAAAAGATTTGGACTTCTTGCTGTTTATCAATGAATAAAAGGGAAGGATTATCTAGTTCTATAGATTTATGTGCAAATTCAGCATATAAATTAGCGCTTTCATTTATTAGTAGTCGAAAATAGGGAGCAGCAGATAAATGAAGATGGGTATCTATGGAATAGGTTAGTGTTTTTTTGACAAGATTGGAGGATTGGTTGTTTGTTAACAAAAGAACCACTTTCCTTTCTCTTTTTATATAAAAAGCTTTCTATTTATAATTAATGACTATTATAACAAAAATGAAAAGCCAAAACGACAAGTAAAATATTTTTTTATATAAATATTTGTGTTACTAATTCCGTTAATATACATAAGTGAAAGCGTTTTATATAAGAACTTGAAAAGAAAGAAGGGATAGACATGAAAAAAAGATACAAATTGGTGATAGCTTTGCTAAACATTACCCTATTATTCAGCTTAAGTGCATGTGGAAAAACTAACGAAGAAGTAACAGCAAACATCGCAGATCCAATGATAAAAAAAGCCACTACATTAGAAGTATATGTCGCAAACGGCAAACTGACAAACTATGTTGAAAATGCTGCAAAAATCTATAACCGCAAAACTGGAGCAAATATTGACTTAAAAATTGTGAATGTAGCTTCGGGAACAGCAACAGTACAAATGATCACCCCAAAATTGGTAACACACGAAGATATGCCGGATATTATCTCCATGGCAGACACTTCAGCAGCAGGTGTGCTGGAAAAATTTCAAGATGCTTTTTATAGTGCTGATGAATATGGATTTTATGACAAATATGGCGATCAGTTTTATGATCAAAAATTGAATATTTTGCGTCAACAAACGAGTAATGAAACGATTATTCCTTGGGCTAGTGATTTTACCCCAGCACTTTGTTATTATCAACCAAAAAAATTTGCTGAAATAGGTGTAGATTTTGAAGAAATCAGTTCTTGGGAAGAATATATCCAGGTGGCAAAAGCATTAAAAGAAAAAACTGGTAGTTTTGGAATTGCCTTGCCAGAATCTGGGGACCAAGAATTGTTTATCAACATGCTAGCCCAGCAGAATCAATCTTTGCTTGATGAAGAAGGAAATATCCGTCTGAATACTAAAGAAGCGAAACATGCTGCAAAGTTAATCAAAGAAATGATCGACTCAGATATTGTACATTTCTACGGTGCACAAGATGCTGAGAAAGCATTTCAAGAATCTGCAATGTTTGTTGCTGGCGGCTGGTATGCTACGAATATGTCTTTGAATTTTCCTGATGCATCTGACAAATGGCGCATGGCTCCACTGATTCCTTTTTCAAAAGAAAATCCAGGAAAAGGTGCAGTATCAGGAGGATCAAGTTTTTATGTCCCTAAAGATGCCAAAAATCCACAAGTGGCACAACAATTTCTTACATTTATGCTGACAGATGAAGAATGCTTAGCCAACGCACTGGAGCTGGGCGTGGCTACATCTAACTCATTGGCCTATCAAACAGAAGCAGCTGAGAAAAAGTTTGACTACTAAGGAGGACAAAAATACTATGAACTATTGAATAAAATCAATGAAAATACATCAAATACTGTTTTACCAGCCACTTATTCAGATGCTACGTCTTATTTGACTACCGCTGCATATAACTATTGGCAAACAGGTGATTTTGAAAATTCATATCTAAAAGAAGCAGAAAATTTTGCTCATAAGTACGGCGTAAAATTAACTGGTGATTAAAAAATATTAGGAGGACTTAACGATGATGCAATCTTCGTTACCAAGCAAGACAATAAAGAACAGCAAGAAAAAAGCAACAGATACGTCTCATAAAAAAAGTGCTTATGGATTGGTCACACCTTTTGTTATTTTCTTTATTGTGACGATTTTGATTCCCATCATTATCTCGTTTGCTTTTAGTTTTATGAAAATTGGCTACTCATTTGAATTTGTTGGATTTGACAATTATCTAGCTATCTTCCGAGATCCATTGTTTATTAAATCTTACACGAATGTTTTGATTATCATGGCAGGATCAATTCCAATAACGATGCTATTAGCTATTTACTTTGCTGTTTTATTGAATTCAGCACAGTTAAAAGGAAAAGGATTTTTTAGAACTGTCTATTATATTCCAACCATTACATCAACGGTGGCTGTAGCTTCCGTATTCATGACTTTTTTCAATCCGACTGGGTTATTCAATGGATTTTTGAATGCGCTAGGAATTAACGGTGTACAGTGGTTAACAAATCCTTTTTGGATACGAATATCAATGATCATCACGATGATTTGGCTTAGTGTAGGATATAACACTATTTTATTTTTAGCTGGTCTTCAAGGGATTTCTAAAGAGATATACGAAAGTGCTGAAATAGATGGAGCATCGAAATTTCGGCAATTCTTTTTATTAACGATCCCCATGCTAAAGCCAATCATTTTAATGGCCACAGTTTTAGCCACTATCAATGGCTTGGGTAATTTCAATATCCCAAATATATTCTTTGGGACTTCCAATGGACCAGAAAATTCAGCTTTGGTCGTAGGAGTCAATTTATATAAAACAAGTTTTGAAATGGTTGATTTTGGAAAAGCCTCTGCTATTGCCTGGACGATGGTGTTTGTATCTGTTATATTATCGGCTATTCAATTTAAATTCGGAGGTGATAAAAATGACTAAACAAAAGATACAAAGCAGAATTTTTACGTACGTCATTATTGTGTTTGGTGCCTTAATATTTTTGATGCCATATTTATATATGATTGTAGCTTCAACGCAAAGTAATCAAGAAATTTTAAGTGGCGGAATCAATTTCAAGTTTGGGGATATGCTATTAAAAAACTGGCAAGCCATCATGGCGAGATATAATTATCCCTTGATTATTTGGAATTCGATTGTTATTGCTGTAATCAGTACAGTTTCAGCTACAGCCAGTTCTACAATGGCGGGTTATGCATTAGCAAAGTATCGTTTTATGGGGAATAAACTGTTGTTCAATACAGTTATGCTATCTAGGATGGTGCCTTTTTTTACCACATTGATTCCTTTATTTTACATTATGAGTCGTTTAGGATTATCGAATACTTATGCAGGTGTGATCATCCCTTCGATTGCCAGTACAACTTCAGTGTTTATGATGCGACAATATAGCAGTCAATTTCCTACAGCACTGATGGAGGCTGCCAGAATCGATGGTGCCAATGAGTGGGTGATTTTTACGAAAATCGCTGTACCGATTTTATCACCTACGATTATTACTAGTGGTTTACTTATCTTTATGGGAAGTTGGAATCAATATCTATTTCCATTAGTCATGCTTTCAGATAAAGATAAATATACGGTTCCCTTAATTATCAAAAATATGACGGTTTCTAGTACAGGTGAGCCAATTAATTATGGCGCAATTATGCTAATTTTAGCAACTTCAGTGATCCCAATGGTCTTGATTTATGTGTGGGCGCAGTCTAAATTTAAGGAGAATGACATTGGAGCTGCAAATAAGTAAAAAAAATAACGAATGTTAACCATCTAGTTCGTTCTAGGAGCAACTCCACATTCATAAAAATTAAAAGAATGGCGGGATATCCATGAATGAACAGACGAAGGAATGGTCAAGAAAAATTTTGAATGTAGCTTCTGAAAAGATAGATGCGGAATTAGACAGAATGGGGAATAAAATTCCATATATTTCTTACAACGGAAAATATACAGACGTAATAAAGGACAGAGGAATCGACTGGTGGACCAATGGTTTTTGGAGTGGTATTTTATGGCAGCTCTTTCACAAGACAAAACGAGAAAAGTTCAAAGAGGCAGCAATACAACAAGAACAATTATTAGAATCTGCCCTGTACCATTTTTCAGACGTTCATCATGATGTAGGTTTTTTATTCTTACCATCGGCTATTGCACATTATCAACAGTCTCAAAACAAACATAGTCGACAACTAGGGTTACATGCAGCTACGGTACTTGCTGGACGCTATAATATTTCAGGGAACTATTTAGTAGCATGGAATGACCATAAACCTGGTTGGATGATTATTGATAGTATGATGAATTTACCATTACTGTATTGGGCTTCGAGGGAAACTGGTGATCCGAGGTTCTCTAAAATTGCTCGGCAGCATGCAGATACAACAGCTAAGTATCTAGTGAGGAAAGATGGATCAACCGGGCATATCGCAGAATTTGATGCAGAATCAGGGAAATATATTCGGTTACTTGGCGGGCAAGGATACAATGAGAATTCTTGTTGGAGCAGAGGAAATGCATGGGCTTTATATGGATTCGCGTTAAGTTATCGTTACACAAAAAATCCGTACTATCTAGCTATAGCAGAAAAGATAGCAGTAAATTTTATTCAGAAAATCGAAAAAACTGGTTATATTCCTCTCATTGATTTTGCTGTAAAAGATTCGAATATTGATACCAGTGCTGGAGTATGCGCTGCATGCGGTCTTCTGGAATTAGCAGGATATGTTTCCTCTGTACGATCAAAAATGTATCATGAAGCTGCTATCAATATACTCCAAAAGACAGAAAAGCACTATGCAAATTGGAATATGGATGAAGATGGGATCATTGGAGGCGGAGCAGAAGCATACCATAGAGAACTGACTTATAATGTGCCACTGATCTATTCTGATTATTTTTTTATTGAAGGCTTACTTCGATTAGAACAGTCGGAATTAGCTATTTGGTAGTAAAAAGAGGAGAAAATACAATGAAACATCCAGTACCACTATTAAGGACCAGACAGGATTACTTTGACTTATTTAAAAAGATAAATCAACCACTCCAGCCGTTTTATCGAGCAAGTGGCGCACAAATTGATTATATACATCAAGGGGTAGGATATGGAAATAAAATTGCAGGAATGGAAGGATTCTCTCGGGTTTTATGGGGAGCGGGGCCCGCAATTGACCAATTAGATGAACGATGGTTGAAATTAATTCTATCAGGAATAAAAGCTGGAACAGATCCTTCCCATCCCGATTATTGGGGAGAAATACATGAAAGAGACCAGCGTATGGTAGAAATGCCCGCAATGTTATTAGCGTTATATCATCATGAACAATTATTATGGAAAAAATTAGATACAGGAGAAAAAAGCCAGATTATTCATTGGTTCTCGCAAATTTTTGAATATGAATGTGCAGATGGTAATTGGCAATTTTTTAAGATAATTGTCGGAACAATTATCCAAAAATTTGGTTATCCAGTTAAAGAATCAGCACTGAAAGAAGCATTTGATAATATAGAAAATTGTTATCTTCAAAATGGCTGGTATCGAGACAGTTCAAGAGGTCGCCAAGATTATTATAATCCTTTTGCATTTCATTATTATGGTTTGATTTATAGCGTACTAGAACCAGAAAAGCCCATTAGCCAGATATATAAGAACCGAGCTATTGATTTTTCTAGAGACTATATTCATTTTTTTGCGGAAGATGGTGCAAATGTGCCTTTTGGTCGAAGCATGATTTATCGTTTTGCAGTTTCAAGCTTTTGGTCAGCTATGTTGTGGGCCGATCTTTTGCCTTTTAAATTAGGTGAAATCAAGGGGTTAGTCAATCGGAATATAAGATGGTGGATGCAAAAAGAAATATTTGATGAAAAAGGTATCCTGAATATTGGTTATACCTACCCTCAATTGACATTGACTGAACCCTATAATAGTACGTTATCTCCATTATGGCTGAATAAGATTTTTTTATTGTTGGCGCTACCTGAAGACCATGAGTATTGGACGGCTAAAGAAATGCCTATGCCTATTCGTGAAGGAACTAAACTTCTTTCAGAAGCCAATTTGCTCATACAACATGATAATGGACATACATTTTTTTTGAATGCGGGACAATTAGGGCCAAATTTCCATACATTGACCAATGAAAAATATTTAAAATTTGCTTATTCTAGTCAATTTGGTTTTTCGATACCGCGAGCGAATCAATTGAAAGCAGAAATGGCAATGGATTCAATGCTAGGGATTCAGCGAGCGGACACATATATCACGACCAGTTTTAAGAATGAGAGCATCAAAACCTATGGACAGTTCATCGTTCGAAATAATGTACGAGACATTGTATGTAAGAAAGAGGTACTTGCCTCTACATGGGAACCTACTTTACAGGCAAAAATCAGAACTTGGCTTATTCCTTTTGAAGGCTGGCAGATTCGCGTACACAAAGTAGAATTAGATACAGAATATGTTCTATATGAGACAGGGTTTGCTATTGAATGTTCTCCTGAGAAAGAAGGAATAATCATAGAAGAAGACAAGGAAAACTATAGGGTGAGTGAAGCTGGCTTTTCAGGTATTATCTGTTTAAGTGACGATACTATTAAACGAAAATCCACAGCTATTATGGGTTTGCCCAATACAAACTTGATGACATGGGAAAACACTTTTATTCCTGGATTAGAGGGTACATTTGGAAAAGGAACCCATTGGCTCGGAACAGGAGTGGTTGCTCATCAAGATCGGGATTATAGTTTAGAAGTATGGAACAATCGTCCCAAAATTGATTTTGATGGGACAACCGGGCTAACTATCCAAAATAAAAACAATAAAAAAAGACTAAAATTATGCTAAAGGCTGGTGGGGAAATGCTTGATAAAGTGATGTTTGAAGAGATAATACATCCAGAAAAATGGATAAATGAATGTTATAAAGAATTAATGGAAAAAGAATGGAATAATGAGATCGAGCGTTGTCGCAGACACACGGAGAGGTTAATCAAACGTATCAGTAACAGTCAGTATCAATTCCCAAGCGAGTGTCCTATAAAAGGACGTTATCCATTAAGAGACAATATTGGTTGGACAGAAGGATTTTGGACAGGAATTAATTGGTTGTTATTTGAGAAGACGGGTGATCCTTTATTTCAACAAACAGCTGAAAAAGCAGATATAGATTTTATCCACAGGATTGACTGTCAAATTATCACTAATCATCACGATCTTGGTTTTTTGTATTCTTTATCAACCGTAGCAGATTATAAAATAACGGGAAATCGAAAAATGAAGGAAGCTTCAATTGATGCTGCAGAAACATTACTTCAGCGTTTTTGGGAGAAGGCAGGAGTTATACAAGCTTGGGGAGATCCTAGTGATCCTTCACAACAAGGTAGAATGATCATGGATTGTTGCATGAATCTTCCATTATTGTATTGGGCGAGTGAAGAAACTGGAAATCAAAAATATAAAAAAGCTGCTCAGGCTCATATTCAAAATGCAGCAGATTATTTAGTAAGAGAAGATGGTTCAACTTATCATACATTTTATATGGATGTCAAAGATGGAAAACCAAGATATGGAAGTACGCATCAAGGTTATAGTGATAATTCCTGTTGGGCTAGAGGCCAAGCATGGGGGATTTACGGTTTTGCATTAAGTTATCGTTATTTGAAAGAACAAAAATATTTTGATTTAAGCAAAATATTAGCCAATTATTTTATGAATCGGTTGCCAGAAGATACCATTTGTTATTGGGATTTGATCTTTGATGATTCTAGCAGAGAAGAAAAAGATACATCTAGTATGGTGATCATGGTTTGTGGATTATTAGAATTAATAGAATCAGGTCTATTAGACAAAACAGAAAAGAACTTATACCAGTCTGCTGTTTGGAAAATTATGCGACAATTGAAAGAAAGATATGCTACAACGGAAGAAGAAGATGGCTTTTTAACACAGTCTGTTTATAATAAGCCCAAAAATAATGGGGTAAATACACCTTGTATTTGGGGTGATTACTATTATTTAGAAGCTTTAGTGAGAATGACTAGTAATTGGTCTTCTTATTGGTGAAAAAGGTAAATATGGAATTTTTGTTTGATAAAATAAAAAAAGAAAAACCAAAACAGCATGAATGGTTTCTGTTTTGGTTTTTTCGTTAATTTTCATATTCTTCTAATTCCAAGCTTAGTTCTTCCCATTCCGTCAATTTTGTTTCTTGATCTTGTCTAGCAGCTTCTAAATCTTGGTTCAGCTCATTGAGTTTTACGTGATCTTCCAGGTTTTCTGGCGCGACCATTTCTTGTTCCAACTGATCGATCCATTCATCGATCCGCGCCATTTCTTCTTCAACCTGAGTAATTTTTCGTTGAAGGCTACGGATAAGCTTTTGCTGTTCTTTGCTTTGGTAATAATCAGATTTGTTCGTGGGAGCAGGAGCAGATTCTGGCTCATCTTGTGCCAACAATTCGGCGATTTCTTCTTCTTCCTGCTTTTTCTCTAAATAATAATCATAGTCTCCTAGATAGACTTTGCTGCCATTTTCAGAGAGTTCGACGACTTTTGTCGCGATCCGATTGATGAAATATCGGTCATGGGAAACAAAAAGCAGTGTGCCGTCATAATCGATCAATGCATTTTCTAATACTTCTTTGTTGTCAATATCTAAATGGTTTGTTGGTTCATCCAAAATCAAAAAATTTTCTTTGTTCATCGCTAACTTGGCTAAAGCAACCCGTGCTTTTTCACCGCCACTTAGCAGAGGGATTGGTTTTTCTACATCTTCGCCAGAAAATAAGAAAGCACCTAAAGCACTTCGGATCTCTTTTTCTGGAGTGGTAGGATGCTCATCCCACAATTCTGCTAGGATCGTCTTGTTTGTATGCAGATCAGCTTGACCTTGATCGTAATAGCCGATGGTGACATTTGTCCCTAGCGTTTCTTTTCCACGGATAAAAGGGATCTGGTGAATGATTGATTTCAGCAACGTCGATTTCCCGATACCATTCGGACCTACTAGAGCAATCGCTTCTTGACGACGGATATCTAGATTGATTGGTTCAGATAAGGTGACATTATCATATCCGATAGCGGCATCTTCGATTTGCAAGACTACATTTCCAGAAGGCTTTTCTATACTGAATAGAAAGTTTGCTTGTTTTTCATCCCCTTGAGGACGATCCAGCCGGTCCATTTTTTCTAATGTCTTTCTGCGGCTTTGCGCTCGTTTTGTGGTAGAGGCGCGAACAAGGTTCCGAGCAACGAAGTCTTCTAATTTATGGATTTCTGTTTGCTGCTTTTCATAAGCCTTCCATTCACTTGCTAACTGTTCTGCTTTCAAATCTAGATATTTCGAATAGTTACCTTTGTAATGGCGCATTTTTCTTCTGCTTAATTCATAGACTTCATTGACTACTTTATCTAAAAAATAACGGTCATGGGAAACAATCAATAATGCACCAGTATAGCTTTGCAGATAATTCTCAAGCCAGGAAAGTGTCTCGATATCTAAATGGTTCGTTGGTTCGTCTAGAATCAAAATGTCAGGGTGTTGCAAAAGCATGCGAGCTAAAGCTAAACGTGTGCGCTGTCCGCCTGATAAAGTATCGATTTTCTGATCATAAAATGAAGAATCGAATTTAAACCCATGCAATACGGAACGAATTTCATTTTCATAACCATAGCCGTTTCGATCTGAAAAATCGTGTTGCAGCCGGTCGTATTCTTTTAAATAAGAACTATAAGCAGGTGTGTCTGGCGTACCTTCGCTAATGAAAATCTCTAGCTCGCGCATCCGCTCTTCCATTTGTCTAACTTGTTCAAAAGCTTTCAGCATCTCGTTCCAAACTGTTTCATTGGAATCAAGTCCTGTGTCCTGAGCGAGGTATCCGAGAGTCGCTGTTTTATTTTTAGCGATCTTTCCTTCATCAGGTGCTTCAATTCCAGCAATGATCTTTAATAAAGTCGATTTTCCAGCGCCATTTCTGCCAACTAAAGCGACACGAGCGCCTGTACTGATTTCTAAATGTATGTTTTCAAATAAGACTTCTGCACCAAAATGGCGAGCAATCTGATTGGCTTGTAATAATATCATGGAATCCTCTTTTCTACTTTGTGAATTCTCCTCAAATAAAAAACTATTTTTCAATTAGTAGTCTACCATAAATTCCATTATACTGCGAGATTTGCAGAAATGATAAATAAATGAATAAAGAATAAAATTTCACAATATCTGAGCAATGGAATTGATTTTTTCCTATAAATACTGCTATGATGGAGAAATCAAAGATGTAATTAGACAATACGTGGAGGTCATTTCGTGAAAGATCATATTATTCCAAAGGCGACAGCTAAAAGACTGCCTTTGTATTATCGCTATTTAAGGATTTTAAATAATGCTGGAAAGAAAAAAGTGTCTTCAACTGAATTAAGTGAAGCCGTTCAAGTAGATAGTGCAACGATCCGTCGAGATTTTTCTTATTTTGGCGAATTAGGAAAACGTGGGTATGGTTATGATGTAGAAGATCTTATGCACTTTTTTGCAAAGACATTAAACGACGATCAATTGACAAATGTTGCGCTGATCGGTGTAGGGAACTTGGGAAGTGCTTTACTAAAATACAAATTCCATCAAAGTAATAGCATACGTATCAGTTGTGCTTTTGATGTGAATGAGGAAATCGTTGGGCGCATCGTAGACGGTATCCCCGTTTATCCAATGGAAGATATGTCAGAACAAATCAAGATCCAACAAATCGAAGTAGCAATTTTAACGATACCCGCTGAAAGAGCACAAGAAGTAGTCAATCAGTTAACGGAAGCAGGAATCAAAGGAATCTTGAACTTTACCGCTGCTCGATTGAATGCTCCGTCAGATGTATTGATCCAAAATGTTGATTTGACGAATGAATTGCAAACCTTGATCTATTTCTTGCATTCTGACGCAAATGCGCATTCCGAAAATACAGCAGAATAAAAATAAAAAGCGATTGAACAAATGAAGGCAAAACTTTCACTTGTTCAATCGCTTTTTTCTGTTTGGACAACGATTATTTTGTTCGGAAGATTTCTTCATAAGAAAGGGAATCATCTTCTGCTGTCAGTTCATCTAGTAGATAACGGATTTTTTTAAAGTCGATGAACCGTGCTTGCCGAAAGACTTCTTTTCCTTGATGAAAAATCAGGACAACTGGCGCAGTCAGCACTTCAAATTTACTAGCTACTTCTGGTGTTTCAAATGCATCCAAATGAAGTGCCGGAATATCATAATGTGTGAGAAGTTCCTCTAGTCGTGGACGAACAGCGTGACAAACACTGCAATTAGGCATCGAAAGATAAATGACGGCAACGGATGACTGTTGCAGTATGTCTTGAACTTCAGTCAAGTTAGTGGTTTGTTTCATTTTTATTCTCCCTTTTATGATAGAAGTGATATGTATGAGACCTTAATTTAATGGGAATAACAGAAAAAGTCAATTGAAGTGCTTTGGTAAAAAATAAGAGTTGTGTAAAAATTTACAGAGCAACTTGTTTTTTTTGAATAAAAGCGTATATTTGCAAAGCGAATGAACTAGAAATAAAAAGGAGGAAACTCATGTTTTCTTTTATTCCAAATTCGGTTTTGCAGATGAGTACGATTTTCTTATCGATCGTTATTGAAGCATTACCTTTCGTATTATTAGGCTGTCTTATCTCAGGCGCCTTACAAGTATTTTTGACCCCAGAACGTGTGAAGAGATGGCTTCCTGAAAATCGTATCTTCTCTATTTTTACTGGTTCGATCTTAGGATTTTTCTTTCCTTCATGTGAATGCGGCATCGTACCGATCGTTCATCAATTTGTTAAAAAAGGCGTACCAGTTCACACAGCGTTTGCTTTTATGCTGACTGCTCCGATCATCAATCCAATCGTGATTTTTTCCACTTTTATCGCATTTGGCAATTCTTGGCAGATGGCAAGCTGGCGGGTGATAGGCAGCTTTTTTGTTGCCCTTGTGATTGGTGTCTGGCTTGCCTATTTTCAAAAAGACGCTGTATTGAAAGAAAAAATCACGTCTAAAGTAGCAGAAAATCACCATCATCATGTCCATGAAGAAGAACAAAGTGAGAAGAATGAACCAAAAAATCAGCTGATCCATCAAACTGGGCATGTGTTGACACATTCAATCGACGAATTTTTTGATACAGGTCGTTATTTGATCATTGGCGGATTAATCGCAGCTGCGATGCAGACTTATTTACCAACTAGAATTATGCTAACGCTCGGCTCAACAAAGATTTTAGCCATTATCATCATGCTGTTATTGGCCTTTACGATGTCTCTTTGCTCAGAAGCAGATGCGTTTATAGGATCTTCTTTGTTAAGTCTGTTCGGCACAGCACCTGTAGCTGCCTTTTTGGTCTTTGGCCCAATGGTCGATATCAAAAATCTACTGATGATGAAACGATATTTTACAGGACGCTTTATTTTATCGCTGATCGGACTGATTGCCCTTAGCGTTATTGGATTCACATTATTTATTTAGGAGGGAAAATATGCTGCGGTTTTTGATTTTATCTGGGTATTTCGAATTGATGATGTACTTGCAAGTTTCTGGCAAACTCGATCAATATATCAATGTCCATTATCGCTACTTAGCTATTCTTTCAATGATTTTATCTGCTCTTTTGGCTTTAGTTCAGCTGTATTTGTGGGTCAAAAACGGAAAAGCAGAAGAAAAGGCACACGAGCACGATCATGACCATGGGTTGTCAAAACCTTATCAACGTGGAATCGCTTATGTACTGCTAGCTTTGCCAGTAATCGTGGGGACGTTGTTTCCAACAGTTAGTCTCGACACTACGATCGTAGAAGCCAAAGGATTTAATTTCCCAGTAAGTAAAGAATCAGTAGGGGATCCGGAGATGCAGACACAATACTTAAAGCCGGATACCAGTATTTATTTCAACAAATCAGACTACTTAGACCAAATGAATGAGTTGAAAGAAAAGTATGGGGATAAGCAAACTATCAAGATCACAGATGAAAACTATTTAGAAGTTATGGAGCTAATTTATAATTACCCTAGCGAATTCATTGGCAAAAAAATCAGCTATGAAGGATTTGTTTACCAAACACCGAACGATAGCAATACAGATATCTTCTTGTTCCGATTCGGCATTATCCATTGTGTGGCAGATTCAGGAGTCTTTGGTTTGTTGACGCATATGCCGGAAGGAGTAACGGTTAAAAATGATGAATGGTATAAAATAGAAGGAACCATCCAATCAGACTATTATCAACCATTCAAGCGTGAAATCCCATCTGTAGTTGTTACAAACGCTGAGAAAGTCTCTGCTCCGAAAAATCAGTATGTGTATCGTTCTTTTTAAAAGAACAAAATAAATAAACATAGCTCAGACAGCTGACACGCAAGGACGTCGGTTGTCTGGCTTTTTTTGCATGATGTATTCATTTGTTTGATATTTATTTTAGAAGCAGCATCCTGAAAGTATTTGATATCGGTTTCAAAGGTGTTGGAAAAGATTGTGAAGAGAATTACAATTTATTCCTAACATGTATGTTGAAAAGTTGTATGAAATGATTTTGATAGTAAAATATCGAGTGGAGGTACTTTTTATGGTAACGCGTATATTTATTTTGGATGATAGTTTGGTTTTTGAAAAAATGCTAGTAGAAATTTTGGAAGAATCCAGAATTTTATTAAGTCCTTGGAAATTTGAGATCGTTCAGGGATTGAACGTTATACAATTTGTTGAATTCATTAAAAATAATGAAATCTATTCCTCAGATATTTTTTTCCTAGACATCGATTTGAACGCCTATTATAGCGGTATCGAACTAGGCGAAATGCTTAGAGAAAAGAATGAAAAGTGTAAAATTGTTTATCTAACGTCTCATCCGAATAAAGCAATAACTGTTATTAATCGAAAGATTACGCCTAGTGGTTATTTGATAAAAGAATTCACTTATGAAAAAAATAAAAAAAGCATCCAAAGTTACTTATTGAAAGAAAAAGAAAACTATCCTGTTCAACATGCTACGAAAAAAAGGTGGACAACTGTCCGTTATGGTAATAGCGATCACTATATCCATTACGATGAAATCCTTTATCTAATGAGCATGCCAGGTTATAAAAATAAAATAGGCCTAGTATTGAAAGATGAAGAGATTCTCGTAAACGGCACAATTAAAAAATATAAAAAATCACTCGAATATGAGTATTTATGTAAAGATTTAAAAGCTTATATCATTAATACTGAAAACATTACATCTATTAGCAGAGTAAACGAAATAGTAACATTTGCAAATGGAGAACAACTAGAGATGGGAAAGAGAAGTATTGATAAACTAAAGAATTTTATGCAAGAAAAGATAGAAAATGAATCATTTTAAAGAAAACAAAGACTCATATCTTACCTGTTAGAAGAGTGTTTTCCTGTAGAAGAGAACAACCCAAGTAGCAGCCTAGTCGTTTCTATCCTTTTTTGTTATGCACTCTTTTTGACATTTACTCCACCAATAACGAAGGGTACAATAAAAAGTAATAACAAACAAAAGGAGTACAGAAATGATTGAATTCATCAATGTAAGTAAAAGTTACGGGAAAAAACAAGCATTAAAAGACTTGTCTCTCTCGATAAGACAAGGGGAAATTTTTGGATTTTTAGGACATAATGGTGCCGGAAAATCAACTACGATTAAAAGTTTAGTTAGTATTATTGAACCATCATCGGGAACGATTTTAGTAGATGGAATGAAATTGACGGAAAATCGATTGAGTATCAAACAAAAAATCGGTTATGTGCCTGATTCCCCAGATATTTTTTTACAATTGACGGCTGGAGAATATTGGGACTTGATTTCAGCTGCCTATGAATTAGACACACAAAAAAAAGAAAAGCGTTTAGCAGAATTGACAGCGCTTTTTGATATGTATAGTCATCAAAATGAAACAATCGCAAGTTTTTCACATGGAATGCGTCAAAAAACGATTTTGATCGGCACGTTGCTGCCAGATCCAGATATTTGGGTATTGGATGAACCTTTGCAAGGACTTGATCCTCAAGCAGCATTTGATTTGAAAGAAATGATGAAGGCTCATGCCGCAAAAGGAAAAACAGTCATTTTTTCTACACATGTATTGGATACCGCACAACAGTTATGCGATAAACTGGCTATTTTGAAGAAAGGTGAATTGATTTATCAGGGGGCAGTTAGTGAATTATTGAATGGCTCACCTGATGAAACGCTAGAAAAGATTTATTTGAAAATGGCTGGAAGGCAAGCGACAGGAGATGGACCGTATGTATAAGCGACAATTATTAGAATTAATTCGAGTTAATCTTTTATATGTTAATCCACAGCTCACGAATAAAGCAAGAGAGAAAGGAAAAAAGGGAAAGCGATTAACTATCTATCTTTTGTCTCAAAATCTTTTTTCAGGGCTGATTTTTTTACTGATTTACGGATTTGCTATGTTTGCTATGAACTTTGTTAAATTGCCAGGTTTCTTTACTTATTACGTGGCACTTTTTGGTATGTTAGGTTTAACTCAAAGTATATCAGTCATTTATAATATCTTTTTTGAAGGAAATGACCTGCAAGTATTTTTGCCTCTGCCTTTTGGACAAGAACAGGTTTTTTCAGCAAAGATTTTGGTAGTTGCTTTGACCATCATTCCTTTTGTTTTTCCGCTTCTAGTCATGTTTATTTTAACCGGATGGCGAGCTGATCTAGGGATTTTGCTTACTATCATTATCTCAATCCTTTTGTTTTCTCTATTTTTGATTATTCTTTTTTGTCTGGCTAGTTTGATTGTTTTTGGTTTGGCTCGAACAGCAGTGTTTAAAAAACATAGAAAAACAGTTTCTAGTATCTTGCTTGGCAGCTCGATGCTGATCGCATTTGCTGGAATCATGTGGATGAATCATCAAACGGGGACTATTGAAAATGAGTTAACAGATCGGCATCCGATTTCGATATTATTGCCATTCTATGATGCTGCCAGTCAGCCACTTTCTCAACAAGGTTTATTGGGTTGGGGAATACTAGCTATCACGGCTCTGGGATTTTTCCTTGCTGTAAAACAGCTGATAGTACCAAAGCTTACAGAGCAACTGACTGATTCAAACAGTGAGTTCAAAATAAAAAGAACCCATAAAAAGAACCAAAATGTGCATCAGCTTTTATTTAGTTACAATGCTCAATTAGTAAAAGAACCTAATTTGATTATGCAAGTTCTTTCTTCTTCCTTGTTAACTCCAATCATTTTTATTCTTGCTTTTGCCCTAGGAGGCGAAATAAAATTAACTGATTTAGATAATAAGTTAATCGGTGTTGTTTTCCTGGTAGGGATCGCATTGGCTTTCTTAACAGTTAATCAGACTTCTTTTATCAGCAATCTTATTTCTTTGGATCAAGAAAATTTTCTGTTTATCCGTTCTTTGCCAATCTCTATGAACCAATATTTAAAAGAAAAGTTCAGATTCGGATGGATATTGCAGAGTTTTTTAACTGGTGGGATCGCATTATTAAGCGGACTGTCTTTTCAGCTGCCTTTGTTTTTTATCCCTAGCTTGCTATTTGGTTCTTTATTCGGCTGCTACTTATTGTCACTACGTTATTTCGCTAGAGATTATCGGTTGCTGCTGCTGAACTGGACCAATATTAACCAATTATTTAACAGAGGTTCAGGAAGTTTGGGTTTAGTCGCAACTATGATGGGTTCATTGATCATCAGTATTATTCTTATCGTCTTATACGGAATGTTGGCTTTGTTTTATCCATTTTGGTTAGTGAATATTCCTGTGATCGGTTTAGTTCTAATACTTTCCGCTCTATGGATCGTTTATTATCAACGAACGTTTTGGAAAAAATTTGAATAAAGAAGAGGGGCCGTGACAAAAATCATGTCGCAGCCCCTTTTTTACAGATAGAGGGTGTTCAAAAGTCAGTTTCTCAGTATTAAGTCAATTTTATGTAAAAATGTGAGAAGCTATTTTTACAAAACTTTTTTTAATACTCATAATTACTTCTTATTGCTCCTGCGGTTACTTGTCGCAATGTTTGTGAGATATTTTGTCATCGCTCAAGGCTGAACGTCTCTTTCACAACCTTTTCTTTGTTACACTTCGTTTATTTAAAAAGCCGTTTTTTTCGTTTCATCATGATTGCGTCACGCTTTACTTTGAAATTACGGATGTTATGGTTAAAGACTTCTGATAATACAAGACCTAAAGCGATTGCTCCAGCAATCATAATTGCTTGGACCGCATAATGAGCCGCTTCTCGATAGGATTCAGTAACGAGATTTCGAACCGCTTGATAAGCTAAACCACCAGGGACTAGAGGAACCATCCCGGGAATATTGAAAATCGTTACGGGCATTTTCAAACGTTTAGAGAAAAGATCGCTGATGAATGCTACTCCTAAAGAACCAAGCAATGAACCAAAAGCAGCAGATCCGCCTATTTGAACACAGATCCAGTAGATCATCCAGCCAAAAGCACCAGAAAGACCACAACAAATCAATGAACGCCTAGGTACATTTGTAATAACGGCAAATGCCGCAGTCGCTAAAAAACTAAAAGAAAACTGAATAAATATCGTCCCCATACTTGTGTTCCTTTCCTAATAAAAAAGCTGGAAAATAAAAGCAATCGCAAAACCGATCATCGTAGCAGTCATCATCGCTTCTGTTCCGCGAGAAACTCCTGAGACATAATGTCCAGCTAGCAAATCACGGATAGCGTTCGTAATTTGAACTCCAGGAACTAAAGGCATCACACATCCGATAATGATTAGATCCTGATTGCTTCCTAAGCCAAAACGTACGCTGTAGATAGCGGCTATGCCAATCAATAAAGAAGATAAAAATTCCGATAAAAATTTGATTCTAAAAAATTTCAAACTATATAGATAAGCTGCGTATCCCAATCCTCCAATGACTAAAGTCACAGGTAAATCGGTCATCTTTCCGCCAAATAACACCATAATTGTTCCACTGATCACTGCCGCGCTAACGATTTGCAACCAGACAGGAAAGAAAGAACGGTCTCGGTCGATTGCTTGCAGTTCGCAGTAAAGTTCTTCTAATGTTAGCTCTGAAGCAACATATTTACGTGAAAGATCATTTACTTTTACTACTTTTTCTAAATTAATCGAACGGTTGGTAATTTGTTCCATTCGGATGGTCGAGGTACGATCAAGACCAATAAAGAGACCGGTTTGAGTGACATAGCTGACCAAACGGAAATTTCCAGAAGCTAAAGCAATTCGACTCATCGTATCTTCTACCCGATACATCTCCGCATTGCTTTCCATCATGATTTTCCCAGCGAGTAAACAAGTGTCCAGCAACAGATCTAATTCTTTTCCCGTCATAGCATCTTCTCCAATAATTGATTGATTAGTTTTATTTTACTACAAAACATATCGGAAGCGTAAAGAATAAAAAAACTTGAGGAAGGAGTGAAAGAGGCGTATACTGTTTTTGTATCGCGGGTGTAGTTTAGTGGTAAAATCCCAGCTTCCCAAGCTGATGTCGCGGGTTCGATTCCCGTCACCCGCTTAAAAGAGGCTGTGAAAAAGCTGCCCTGCATCAAGTAATAAGAATAGTCAAGCAAAAAAGCTTCTTATGTTTTTGACTTGGTTGGACTTATTACCGCAGATGCAAGCTTTTGAACACTGTTTACCAAGAGGTCGTACAGAAGCCGTTTAGTTTTGAGTATTAAGAAAAATTTTTTGAATGATAATAAATACCTTGTAAATAGTGTTTTGTGATTGAGTAGAGACGATGAATCCGTCTCTTTTTTTGTATTCTTAAGCCGTCTAAAAACTGGTTTTATTTTTTTACTGTTTCTATTTCTTTCCAGTATTTATTTATAGGGGAACATATGTTAAGATTTAGGGAACTGTTAGTAAAGGAGTAAAGAAATGAGCAAAAAAACAACCAAGGCGATCGTGGGGATCGTCGCTGCTGTGATTGCAGGGGCACTCGGTATTTCCACCACACAAAAAGATTCAGATATCTTCCAACAAATTACAACCATTTTTGATTCCACACCGCAAGCTTCTCAAGTAGCGGATGTGCCAGAATATGATGGAAAACATCAAGAAATAGAAATCAATGGGAATCAGCCGGAGTTTACAAAAGAGGATCTTAGTCTTTCCAAAGGGACATGGGAAAGCTATTCAAATATAGACAAATTGAACAGAGTAGGACAAGCCAATGCGATGTTGGGAAAAGACTTGTTTCCTACTGAAAAGAGAGAACCTTTGTATATTGATCCGACAGGTTGGAAACAAAAGAAATTAAGTGACGGACAATGGTTATACAACCGCAGCCATTTGATTGGTTTCCAGTTGACTGGTCAAAATAATAACATTAAAAACTTAATGACAGGGACACGTTCGTTGAATGCTCCGTACATGCTTGCCCACGAAAATGATATTGCGGCATATATCAAGGAAACAAATCATCATGTACGCTATCGTGTCACTCCTCATTTCGAGGGAAATGAACTGGTAGCAAGAGGTGTGCAGTTGGAAGCAGAAAGCATTGAAGACAAAAAAATTGAATTCAATGTCTTTATCTACAATGTTCAAGATGGCTACACCATCAATTATGAGACAGGGCAAGCAACGAAAACGAAAAATTAGTAGCAGCAATTCGAATTTTTTATGAACTTTATGAAAAAATTGTGTAAAAACATACTTTCAAAGAAATATAGCGTATACTTTATGGAAAGAGGGCTTTTGAAAAAGCCACAGAAAAAAGGAAAAATCAGACAAATCGTGTTTCTTAATTTATTCAGAAGTTTGGAATATTTGTTTGTAGTTTTCCCTTTCTTCGAGTAAAATAAGGGTGTAGAAGGTAAGCTGGAATTACCTTGCGGGAAAGAGGTGTAGAATCATGGGTTTTACAGATGAAACCGTACGTTTTGGTTTTGACGATAGTCGCAAAAAAGAAGTGAGCGAAACATTAGCGATTGTTTATCGGGCTTTGGAAGAAAAAGGCTACAATCCAATCAATCAGATTGTCGGCTACTTGCTTTCTGGAGACCCGGCCTACATTCCTCGTTATCGTGATGCACGAAATTTGATTCGCCGTCACGAACGCGATGAAATCATGGAAGTAATTGTCAAAGACTACCTCTCAAATCATGGAGTGAATTTATGAGAGTAATGGGCTTGGATGTCGGTTCTAAGACAGTAGGCGTTGCTGTGAGCGATCCCTTTGGCTGGACAGCTCAAGGAGTAGAAATCATTCGAATCAATGAGGCAGAAGAAGAGTTTGGTTTTGATCGGTTGAAGGAATTAGTGGCGCAGTACGAAGTAGACCGTTTTGTAGTTGGATTACCTAAGAATATGAACAATTCCATCGGACCAAGGGCAGAAGCTTCCATGTCATATGGAGAGAAGATCAAAGAACTATTCTCCTTGCCGGTTGATTATCAAGATGAACGACTAACCACTGTTCAGGCAGAACGTATGCTAGTAGAGCAGGCAAATACTTCAAGAGCGAAACGAAAAAAAGTCATCGATAAATTAGCAGCTGTGATGATTTTACAAAATTATTTAGACGGCTCAGGTAAGCAATTATTTTAATAATAAAAAGAAAAGAGGTAATCTTATGACAGAACATAACCATTCCCACGAACACGAAGGACACGAACACATCACATTGGTGGATGACCAAGGAAATGAAACATTATACGAAATCTTGCTAACAGTTGACGGACAAGAAGAATTTGGACGTAACTATGTTCTTTTATATCCAGCTGGTGTTTCAGAAGATGAAGATGTAGAATTACAAGCTTATGCATACATCGAAAACGAAGATGGAACAGAAGGCGAGTTAGAACAAATCGAAACAGACGCAGAATGGGATATGATCGAAGAAGTATTCAATACATTCATGGCGGAAGAAGAATAGAACAAAAGAATCGATAAGGTGTAAGAAAAGCTGGACTCTCTGAAAAGTAGAGCCCGGTTTTTTCGTTTAGCACTAAATTGGCTCTTTGTCAATAAGGACTGATGAGTTGTGCAAAATCAAATCTGAGTCAGAATGAACCACATTCTGGCTCAGATTTTTTGTTATCTTACATTGATTAATTGATTGATCAAAAAGATTCTAATTCTCATGTTCTCAAATGATTTAAATCCGTAGGATACTCGTTTCATTGTCTTTATGTGGGTATTCTTCGCTTCTATTTTTCCATTGGAATAAGGATAGATCATTGCGTTGGTGATGCCTTCTTCATAGGTCAGAAGGTTTTGAAGCTTTTCCCGAAAGCTGTCATCTAACGTTTCGGGAAGTTCTGCCAATAAGGAGAAAAATAAGTCAGGGTCTTTGTCTCGAAAGGCTTCAACTAATTCATGAAAAAAGGGATACGCCTCCTTTAGGGGCGGAGAAAACTCAAGCAATCGATCAATCATCATTGCTTCAGTAAGAAATGGGTATTTTGGTGCTCGGAAACTTTTCCATGTTTTGTATTCATAATGGTTGATGTTTGCACGATTTTTTAGCAAAAAGCGCCAGTTCTTTTTCAGTTTTTCTGCCTGGCTTTTCTGTCCGGCTTTACGAAGTTCATTCATTTCACGGATACGCAACTCATTGAACGCTTGATTCATGTGTTTGACAATATGAAACCGATCAATCACGACTTTCGCATTTGGCAGAACACGTTTGGTGAGCTGGAAGTAGGCGGCGTTCATGTCTGTCACCAAGAATTCTACTTCTTCTGGATTGGTACAACCTAAGAAATAGCTTGTTAATCGAGGTAATTTACGCGTAGGCAAAACATCTATTAATTTTCCTGTTTCGCCATCCGCGCAAATAAAGCTCATCTTATCTTCTATGGAAGCATGCGAACGAAATTCGTCAACCATCAATACTCTGGGGAGGATCTTCTTAGATTGCTTTGGTAAATAGCTTTTAAACTCTTTCAATGTACGAATAACGGTGGTCAAAGATACCTGACAGCTTTTCGCAATAAAAGATAAAGATACTTTTTCAGTCAGTAAAGAAGCAATTTTATATCTAACATGATTTGCGATTGAATGTCTGGGTTGGACAAAATAACTTTGAGCCGTCCAATGGGTGCGACAGTTTTTACAGGTATAGCGTTGCTTTTTTAGGCGCATAACCAAAGGCATATGATTGTATTGTTCAAAACGGACAATCGTTTCCTTTTTTCCATTTTTCACTATAATTGCTTTCCCGTTTCCATCTACCACAGTAGAACCACAACTTCTACAAGCACGAGGAGTAGGCGAGAGAACAGCATCGACGACCAACGTCTTTTTCTTCTGAAGGGTCTCGTAAGAGACCTCTGTAATCATCAAATCTTTCTCTGTTATTCTCAGCATTTTTTTGATAGAATCATTCATATAGCGTATCGTCCTCTCAGTTGTTTATTTTGTGGTGATTTAATCATACTAGAGAACGATATGTTTTTTAATACCTAAAATGAAAATGGGGCTGAAGAATCAATTCTGATTCATCAGTCCCATAAATTATAGAGCCACTAAATTTCCTTAAAAAGTAGAAAAGCTTTCGAAGCCTCGTTTGTTTCTTTTACTGTATAATAAAAGAAAAGAGTAACAATCGCTAAAAGATATAAACAAGAGAAAGGAAATACAAGATGATTGGTCTGATTTATTTTGTGGTGATCGTTCTGGCGAACACAGTTGGCGCTATTTCCGGGATGGGTGGAGGCGTGTTGATCAAACCGATTCTTGATCTTATCGGCGCCCATTCTGTTGCAGGGATTTCTTTTTACTCAACAGTTGCGGTATTCACGATGTCCATTGTTTCGACTGTGCGACAAGTATCAAGCGGGAAATCACTGAATTGGCAGATTGTCGGTTGGGTATCTAGTGGAGCTGTTGTTGGAGGAGTAGTCGGCAACATTGTATTCGAAGTTTTTTTACAGTTATTTGAAAACGAGAAGCATGTGCAGCTGATCCAAATTTTTTTGACGGTATTGACCTTGGTTTTTGCGTTCTTCTACACCAAGCATCATCAGCCAAAATTTCATTTGACGTCATGGACTTGGTACCTTATATGTGGGGGGGTTCTGGGCTTTTTAGCTAGTTTTTTAGGTATTGGTGGTGGACCAGTCAATGTTTCTTTGTTGATGCTGATGTTTGCATTGCCAATAAAAGAAGCAACACTATATTCTCTATCTACGATTTTCTTTTCTCAACTGGCAAAATTGGTAACGATTGCTTTAACAAGTAGCTTTATGCGCTTTGATTTATCTATGTTGTTTTATGTTATCCCCGCTGCTGTTATTGGAGGTTTGTGGGGAGCAAGATTTAGCAGGGTTTTGTCTCCAAAAAAAGTGACCTTTATTTTTCAAGCGATTGTCATCGTGGTTCTTTTGATCAATCTTTACAATGCTTTCGTCATCTTGCAAACATTAGAAGGATCTGGATTCAAGCAAGTCAAAATCACTGAAAAGTCTTTTTTTAAGTGAAAAAAGGAGTATACTGTGATAAAAAAATTCATTTAAAAAAATAAAAATTGGCTGGTGATTTGGATGTTGCGGGAAATGCGTTTAGGAGATGCAGAAGCACTACGAGAAATCAATGCGGAACAATTAGGATATGATGTACCATTAACCGTTACGGTGAGACAAATGAAGAAACTGTTGAAGGAGCCAGAAAAAAATTTTTTCTTGGTCTATGAAGATCCTACTTCTAAAAAAGCAGCTGGCTATGTACAAGCGGAGTCCTATGAATCGATTTTCAGCGATCCGATGTTCAATATTATGGCACTTGCTGTGTCTAAACATGCTGAAAAAAGAGGAATCGGAAAGGCCTTGATGACTGGCGTAGAAGAAGCGAAAAGACGAGGAATATCAGCAATAAGACTTAATTCTGCAGAATACAGAGTAGAAGCACACCGATTTTATGAACGCATCGGTTATCATTCCGATAAAATGCAAAAAAGATTTTTGAAAATCCTGTAAATTTTTATCAAAAAATACCTGGTCATCAAGCCGATACTTGATGATCAGGTATTTTTTTTGACTAAGAAAGTAATTGCATCAAGAAACCTGAGATGATCAAAACGATGGCACCACCAAGCCGATTGCCCATTTGAGCAAAAGCAATAAGTTCCATCCGATTAGCTGCAGATAAGACAGCTACATTTCCTGTACCACCCATCGAGTTGTTGCATAAGCCAGCAGTAATAGTTGATTCGATTGGATATAAACCAAACAAACGACCGACAAATCCTGAAACTACTGAAATCGCGATAACACTTGTCAAACATAAGACAACAAATTGCCATGTCAAAGCAGAAGCCAATACATTTAGATTCAATAACGCAATACCGATACCGGCAAGAACAGCTGCTGTCAAGTTTTTGACAATCAAGTTGTTGAACATGATAGCTGCATCTTCGTAATATTCTGGTAATAGGTTTGCGATTTTACAGATAACAACGATAATGATCATGAATGCGTAAGCATGGACTTTAGGAACAAAATAGTTACAGATTTGTCCTAAGATGAAGAAAGTCAATGATACCATCAAACCGACACCTAATTGTGGAATGGAAGGTTTTACATTTCTAGGTTTTCCATCGCCAAGGTCGCCTTTTTCCATTAATTTACCATTACCGTTGAATTTTGGCATTGATTGTCCCGCACGAGCAACTAACGCTGCACCAATGATAGCTAGGACATTTGTCATTGCTGTCGCAGGAATCAGGCGGGAAATGATAGAAGAAGCGTCCGTACCTAAAACATTTGCATAAATCGTTGATAAAGGTACAGCTCCGGCTCCAACACCACCAGCCATTGCGGGCAATGAGATATATAAAACGGAATTTGCAAAACCATTTCCGATAAGCATACCTACGAGTCCTACGGCAAAAAAGGAGACGACCATTGAAATAAGTGCAACGGGAATAAAACGAACAGAAGCTTTCATCAATAGATTACGGTTCATACCAAGGATGCTACCAGTAATCAAGGCAGCAATATAAAAGTCTAAAAAGCCCATATTGCTGACAAAGTTTTCTGTGGATTTTACTACATACTCAGGTAAGATCCCAAATGTAGCAATCGCGGCAGAGGCAAAGATCGCAAAAACGGAGCCACCACCTAAATAACTTTTGACTATAGGGATTTTTGTTCCGATAAAATGAAATAAATTACCGAAAATGACCAAAACAGCGATTGGGCCAATCATATTCGTCGGTAATTTTCCTAAAGCCATTGCAATGATCAGGACAAGGACCATGATCAAATAAAGGGGCAAACTTACGCCGGTAATTTTTGTTGACCAAAACCCTTCTTTTTTCTTTTCCTCAACTGCAGTTGCGGTTGTTGTTTTTTGTGCCATTTTTACAGATCCTTTCTTATTCTGTATCGTATGAAAAAAGCCAAAGAGAAGCGGCAAAAGAGCAGTAGTTGGCTGGCTGCTGTTTTGCCGCAGTCGCTTTTTTCTTTTTAGACGTCATACAAAGTTTCTGTATGTTCTTTTACTATAACAATCTTAATCTTCTAAAGATTTATATTCAGGAACCCATTTAGCAGATTCAACAGCTTCTTTGATATCCGTGATTTCTTCACGATTCAATTTTTGTGCAACAACTGATTTTGCGACAGTTTCAGCAATCGTTTGAGAGAATTCAGTGATTTTTGCTACTGGAGGCAAGATAGCTGCTCCTGGTTTTGTTACATCAACGATTCCGCCTAATGCTCGACTAGCTTGAGAAATGATTTCAGCATTTACTCGTGTAGCTGTTGAAGCAATCAAACCAAGCCCTAAACCTGGGTACATCAACGCATTATTTGCTTGACCGATTTGGTAAGTTACACCGTTATATTCCACATCAGCAGCAGGGATACCTGTTCCAACTAAAGCTTTTCCGTCCGTCCATTCAATCAAATCTTTTGCTTTTGCTTCTGCCAATTTTGTTGGATTAGACAAAGGCATGATGATTGGACGTGGGGTATGAGCCGCCATTTCTTTCACGATTTCTTCAGTGAATGCTCCAGGTTGGGTAGAAGTACCGATCATGATCGTTGGATGGATTGCTTTTACAACTGCTTCTAAGTTTGTCAATTCATCAGCATTAGTGAATTCTGAGCGTTTACGAGCGAATGGGATTTGACCAGGAGTCAATCCTTTTGTATCTTCAAACAATAAACCCTGTTTATCTACTTGATAGAAATGTTGGCGTGCTTCTTCTTCAGGTACACCTTGACGGATCATTTCATCTAAAAGGATGTTTGCGATACCTACACCAGCAGTACCAGCACCAAATGTCAAGATCGTTTGATCTTTCAATTGCTCACCTGATATATTCAATCCACCTAATACACCAGCTAGTACAACGATTCCTGTGCCTTGGATATCATCATTGAAAGTAGTGATTTTATCTTCGTATTTTTCTAAGATCGTTGCAGCATTTCCTCGTCCAAAATCTTCCCAATGTAATAACAATTCTGGGAATAATTCAGTAGCTGATTGAACGAATTGATCAATGAATTCGTAGTAAGTTTCGCCTTCTACACGAGCATGACGATTCCCTAAGTATAATGGATTATTCAATAATTCTTCGTTATTAGTACCAGCGTCGATTGATACAGGCAAGACTTGTGCAGGATTGATACCAGCCGCGGCAGTGTAGACCATCAATTTACCGATAGCGATGTCAACACCGTTCACACCCCAGTCACCCATACCTAAGATTCCTTCTGCATCTGTCACAACGATCAAACGAATGTCGCGTCCATCTGCTGCGTTTTTCAAACTTGCTTTGATATTTTCTGGTTCGTCGATTGAAAGAAATACAGCATCTTGTGGTTTCAAGAAAATTTCGTTGTATTGTTCGATTGAATCCGCAACGACAGGATCATAAACGACAGGCATGAATTCAACTAAATGTTCGCCCATCAATTTATAAAACAATGTCCGGTTCGTATTGAATAGATTCATTAAGAAGATACGTTTTTCCAAATCGGTCTGTTTGCTTAAGTATTGACCGTAAGCTTGGACAGATTGTTGTTCCAATGTTTGGACAGTACTTGGAAGCATACCAGTGATTCCGTATTTTGCCCGTTCTTCTTTTGTAAAAGCTGTTCCTTTATTTAGAAAAGGATTATTTAATAAGTTTAGCCCTGTAAGCATGAATGATTCCTCCTAAGTTTTAATACAAACGAAGTATAGGAGTCAGATGAGGATATAGTCAAAAAGAGCAGGTATAATAAATTTTATTTATATGAGTAATAGAGTCAAAAGAAATCAAAATAGCGGTATTTGTTCTTTTTATATCAACAATCCTTGCTTGATTACTATGCGTATCTCTTATATGCTAAAGAAAGAAAAGTAGAAGAATAAAGGATATGTTAGATAGATAAATAGAATCCTGAATAATTCATAGCTTTAATTCTTTGGCACATTTTATTGAAATATGTATCACTAATATCCCTATCAACTGATTTTGACTAAAAAGTTACTTCAAACATTCACTGTTCAAAAATATTGAGGAATAAATTTTGGGTGTAAGGCATTTTGAGCATACTTCTCCCTGGATAACTTCCCAGTAAAAAAATCGTTAGATTGTTGGATTAGATCCATTGACTGGCTCGCCTCAGGCGAGCAAAGACCCTGTAGAATTCATTCTGATACACATGATAACTAGATAATTTGAGATAGACTCGTCTACCCGTTTGGACTAATTTCCCAGCAACTTTCAGAAACTTCAATCGAATAGAATGAATGGTCATTCCCTTTTGGACTTCTTCAAAGCCAATCGTTCTTAAGAAGTTGACTAAGTTGTAAGCTATCAAGCTGAGCATCATTCGGACATGATTCTCCAAAAAGCGAGGACTGTCTGTTTTGTCAAAGTAAAAGCCAGCTTTCGCTTCTTTAATGAAGTTCTCCATTGTGCCACGTTTGGCATAGATAGAAAAGATGGTATCAGGAGAAACATTTTCTGATAGATTCGTCACGATAAATTCATGTCGAAAGAGTAGTTCGCCCGCTTCACGTGTTGAGCGTATACACACGCGACGACTTTGTGACCAGGATTGTGCTTGATAAGTGGTCGAGAAGTACTGAACTTCTCGTTCTTCCCACTTTTGATTATCGCCATAAAGTACTGATTTCTCAGCTATTTGACCTAGTCTACGATTATTCTTCAGTCGAATAACATAATGACTCTTTTTTGATTCACACGAATCATACACACCAGGTGTAGCGAACCCGCTGTCTCCACGAACCAAGATGTCAGTGTTTGGTAGAGAGTGATTATAGTGCTCTAATAAAGGTGTGAGAAACTCCTTTACGCCTTTTGATGTATATTGATTTCCTGAACGTAGTTCAGCTTTTAAGAAGTCACCAGTCAATCCGTCAAAAGCTACCAATGGATGGTAACCATAGGTTTGGTAGTGTGTATTATAATTCGTTTGTTCTTGGTGACCAAATGTATCTGAATGGGTCGAATCTAAATCAATGATTAATTCCGTATCATTACGGATGAGGCGTGCTTTATCGATAAGTTCTTGGTTCAAAGCTTGAAGTTCATGGATATTCTCCTCAGATAGTCGATCTAAAAATCGGGAAAGTGAAGATTGAGAAGCGAGTTCTTTCCTATCTAAAACAGCTTTAAACACAGGATCTTGTCTCAGGAGATTAGCTGCAGAATCAGCTGAGTAACCAGCAATTAATTGCATAATGAACTGCTCAAGTATGGATAAGTTGTCATGAGTAAAATACGCTCGTTCGTCTTCAATGTGAATGTGTTGCTTAGCCAGTTCAGAAAAACCAAAGATGTTCATCAGCTCTTTCACTAGGACGAGACCCGAATCACTCGATAATTGACCACCTGTATGAGAAATAGTGATATTTGAATTGAATTTTACTTGGTTTTTGTGTAAGCTAGTCATGAAAAGAACTCCTTTCTTTTGGTTGGTTTAGTCACTTTAACCATAGCAGAAAGGGGTTCTTTTTTCATCACTTAACGGGTGAAGATGAAAAAGTAATTGTAAGCTGCCGTGAGGCAGTTTCACATGGTTTTAATTAAAAGTATGAATTATTCAGGTAGAATCTCTGAAGAATAAATCACGTGATCGTGACGATAAAATACACTTACGTCAGGTGATAAAAAATACATAAGTAGAAAACTAAGAGGAGGAACAGAAAATGAAAGAAGTTCAATTGATCAGAAAAAGCGAACTATCAGAAGGTGGTTGCAATGCATGCGGCGTAGTAGAAGCAACAAGCTATACATTAAAGCTTGGTGCCAACAAAGCGATAATCTCTGAGTTGACAGTAGGCGGTCTTGTGGACAGTCTGGCGCTTGCTGAAGGTTTTATTGGAGAAGATATTTATGAGATGTTTTCAGAAATCCGTCAGTTAAAAAAAGGGGAAAACTGCATAGAGGTTCATCATGAGAGCCCGAATGTGAGATTCAAACGTGGTGATAATGAGATGATCTTCAATAATCATGTGTCCGATCACACCGAGCTATATGGAATCGTGAATCAAATACTAACTGAGCTTTTTGGATTGGGACCTTATGCGTTCAAGGAAGAAAACGGTAATCCAAAATTAAACGAAGAATGGCAAGAAACGATTGAAATACAAAGAAACAACCCGCACTTATTTCAATAGGCATCCACAGTATTTCGTAAAAGGGACTTTGACACGACTTTTGTCAAAATCCCATCGTTTTTTATCTATTTGTGTTCTAAACATTTCTTTCAGAGTAGTAACAACTGGAATGACTGAAATGTAAACAGATTATTTGCCTGTATCAATACGGAAGAGTAATATAAAGTGTGTAAACGCTATCATATTATTCATTCAATTTTTTATAGAGGGAAGGCATTGAAATGGAAAAAACGTATCAAGCAGGTACAAATGAAGGAATAGTGGATTTTATCAATATGGAAGATTTAGAAATAGCCGCTTCACAAGTGATTCCAGCTGGTGGTTATGGTTACATCAGCAGTGGTGCTGGCGACTTATTTACTTATCAAGAAAATGAACGGGCATTCAATCATCAGCTGATTATTCCTCATGTATTAAGAGATGTAGAATTACCCGATACAACTACACATTTTGACAAAGAAACGCTGACTGCACCAATCATCATGGCACCAGTTGCTGCTCATGGCTTAGCTCATGTGAAGGCGGAGAAAGCTTCTGCAAAAGGTGTAGCAGATTTTGGGACGATCTATACAGCAAGTTCTTACGCTTCTTGTACATTAGAAGAGATAAGAGAAGCAGGCGGGGAGAAAGCACCGCAATGGTTTCAATTTTATAT
Organism: Enterococcus sp. PLH-Efm8; assembly: GCF_053011625.1. Classification (NCBI taxonomy): domain Bacteria; kingdom Bacillati; phylum Bacillota; class Bacilli; order Lactobacillales; family Enterococcaceae; genus Enterococcus; species Enterococcus sp. PLH-Efm8. The sequence goes on along the minus strand of NZ_CP172568.1, from coordinate 2,111,475 downwards.
GAGCAAAGATGATGGGATCAATTTGGATATTCTTGAAGTGGCCAAGCGTAATGGAGCAAAAGCAATCGTATTGACAGCGGATGCAACAGTTGGCGGAAACCGTGAAACAGACCGCAGAAATGGGTTTACCTTCCCACTGCCAATGCCGATCGTTCAGGCTTATCAATCAGGAGTAGGCCAAACGATGGATGCTGTGTACAAATCTTCCAAACAGAAGCTTAGTCCAAAAGATGTAGAATTTATTGCTGCTCATTCTGATTTGCCAGTCTATGTGAAAGGTGTCCAGTCAGAAGAAGATGTCTATCGTTCATTAGAATCTGGTGCTGGCGGAATCTGGGTATCTAATCATGGTGGCCGTCAACTAGATGGTGGTCCAGCAGCGTTTGATTCGTTGCAATATGTGGCAGAAGCAGTAGATAAACGTGTACCAATCGTGTTTGACAGCGGTGTACGACGCGGACAGCATGTTTTCAAAGCAATCGCATCAGGTGCAGATCTTGTTGCTATTGGCAGACCCGTTATTTATGGATTGTCTTTAGGAGGAAGTACAGGAGTCCATCAAGTGTTTGATTTCTTTAAAACAGAATTGGAAATGGTCATGCAATTAGCTGGAACACAAACAGTAGAAGATATCAAAAAAATAAAATTGCGTGAGAATCGTTTTATTTAAGAAACAAATGACGAAAAAAATAGGAGTGCGGCAGATGATGCCGTACTCCTATTTTTATAGTTCAAGGATGTCACTAATAGAATAATTTGAAACGAAAAAATAAAATTGAAATATTTTTTCATACTTCGCCGATTGTAAAATTAAGCTAGACAACTAAAAAAAGTCATTTGTGCTACACTCAAAATAGTTCCGACGAAAGAATTATAAGGAGTGAGTACAAATGACCTATAACCATCTTACACCAACTGAACTCGTAATGATAGAAGCTTATTTCAATCAATCACAACCTGTTTCAAAAGTAGCCAATCTGTTACAACGTTCTCGACAAACTATTTATAAGGTCTATCGTTTTCTTAAATCTGGTGGAAGCGCAATGAGCTACTATAAACAATATAAGAAAAACAAACGTAACTGCGGAAGACATCCGATTGTTTTACCTGATGAGCAACAGGAATACATTCAAAAAAAGGTTGTTCAAGGGTGGGCTCCTGATGTCCTTATTGGTCGAGCAGAGTTTCCTATTGCTTGTTCGGTACGCACACTGTATCGAATGTTTAAAGATAAAACCTTTGACACTCACGATTTACCAATGAAGGGAAAAAGAAAACCAAACGGTCATAAAGAAAAAAGAGGAAAACAAGGGTTTCGCCGGTCAATCCGAGACAGAAAGACAGACTATACCCAGTTTGATCATGAATTTGGTCACCTGGAAGGTGACACTATCGTGGGTGGAAAACATAAAAGCGCGGTCATCACATTAGTTGAACGGCTATCTAAAGTCATCATTACCTTGAAACCCGAAGGCAGACAGGCTAAAGACATTGAAAATAGGCTGAATCAATGGTTTCGTTGTGTCCCAAAAAACTTATTTAAATCCATCACATTTGATTGTGGAAAAGAATTCTCAAATTGGAAAAAGATTAGTAATACCAACGATATTTCAATTTATTTTGCGGATCCAGGAACACCTTCTCAACGAGGATTGAATGAACATTCAAATGGCTTATTACGTAAAGATGGTTTGTATAAAGCTATGGATTTTAATGGTGTATCTGAAACCTTTATCCAATCGGTGGCATCGAAACGAAATCATATTCCTAGAAAATCATTACACTATCGGACACCAATGGAAGTATTTTTGAGTTACGTCACAAAAGATGATTTGTCTAACTTAATTTGACAAACGAAACTTAATAAAAAAGGAAGAATATTCATGTAAACGATTTTATTGTTTTTTTCTCTTTTATACAAAAAGGGTCATAATTTCAAGTAAGCGGATGAATTCATGAGGATTTTTTGCATACTGTCTCTACTATACTTAGGTCACTAAGAAAAAGGAGTGATTTATTATGAAAAAGAACATGATTGGGACATTATTACTTTCAACACTTCTTCTAGGCGGCTTGGCAACACCAGCTTTTGCTGAGGGTCAAGCGACTTCAAAAGGAGATATTACCTTTACTGAACCAACAAATACCGTGGAGCCTCTTAACCCTACTGATCCTTCAAAACCAGTAGAGCCAGCAGATCCGGAAAATCCAGCAACTGGCCAGACAGGTCCTTTAACACTGGATGTAGTTCCCGAATTGCCATTTGGTACACACGAGATTGAAAGCGGAACAAAAACGTATCAAGTAGACGCTTCAAAAAACGATACACCTTATCTCCAAGTATCAGATCGTCGAGGTGTAGGTGCAGATGGCCAAGCACAAGGGTGGAACGTGACAGTTTCGGTTTCAGATTTTGTAAACGGTTCACAAGTTTTGCAAGGCGCTGAATTAGATTTTGGAACATCCACTGTTAAAAGTACGTCAGATAACGAATCCACTGGACCAACTAGTCAAACTGTAACTGGGTTGAGTAAAGCAAGTGCAGCGACACCAATATTTACAGCAGCAAAAGATCAAGGTCTGGGAACATGGCTTTCTGTTTATGATCCAGCAAATATCACACTGAAAGTGCCGAAAGCAGCAGCTGGAACATTCACGGCTGATTTGACTTGGAACCTCGTGGCTGGCCCAGTAGCATAGAGTATGAAATAAATTCAACAAACTGCGGTGAAAATACTATAGGTGAAGGATTTTTTACCGCAGTTGTTGTTGAAAGGATGTGGTGGACAATGAATCAAAGTAAACGACTGTTTGTTTCGTTTTTTTCTATTTTAAGTCTATTTTTCATTTTTCCGTCAATCAGCCAAGCAAAGGATTCAGCAGGAGACTTTGGAATCAAACCGGTATTTCCAGAGAACCAAATAGATAAAGCAATCGGTTATTTTGATTTATTAGTGGCACCGGAACAAAATCAGACACTAGAAGTAATTATCAGCAATTCTTCAGATGAAGAACGAACATTTGAGGTCTCTGTCAATCCGGCGGTAACGAGTGATGGTGGAACGATCGATTATAGTCAAAAAAACCCAACGTTAGATGAGACATTGCCGTTTGATGTCCGTGACGTTTTGCTCATTGCGAAAAAGGAAATCAATGTATCAGCACATGCAGAAACAACTGTACCTATAGAAGTGAAAATCCCAGCAAAAAGCTTTAAGGGACGTGTATTAGCGGGTATTCATGTTTCACCTAAAGAAGAAGCTGAAACAGAAAATGCTACAGAAGGAGCACAAATCAAAAATCGTATTGCTTATAATCTCGCAGTCGTTTTACAAGAAAGTCAAGAGACGATAGAACCGGATCTGAAACTTTTATCAGGAGATTTGGACGAGGTCAACGCAAAGCCAACTGTTCAGCTTCGTTTCCAAAATCCTCAGCCTAGGATTATCAGCAATTTGATATTTACGAGCAAGATCTTTTATGAAAATCAGCTTTATATTGAAAATACGTCTAATGCATTTTTAGTTGCACCAAATTCGAATTTTCACTTGAATCTTGATTTAGCTGGTGATAAAGCAAAAGCCGGCGATTACCGCGCAGAAATCATAGCAAAATCAGGCGACAGTAATGAATGGCGATTTACACAAAACTTTACGATCAAAAAAGAAAAAGCACAAAAAGTAAATGAAAATTCCGTTTTTGCAGTACAAGAACAATCTTTCCCATGGCTTTATGCAGGATTGGTTGCTGCAGTTCTAGTGTTATGGTTGATTTTGCTGTTTTTGTGGGTCCACAAGAAAAAGAAAAAAGGAGAAACAACATGATGAGGTGATTTCGTTGAAAACATCGATCTTATTGGGAGGGATTATTGCAAGTTTGCTGTTCTTCAGCTGGCAAGAGCCAGTCCAAGCAGATACCAAAAGTTCAGGTACGATTACATTTTATGATCTAAGTCCAATTCCGCATCCAAGTGGTTCAGTCAATGGCGCATCAAAACAGCAGACACAGCTACCGATTTATAAAGAATCTAATCAACATGGCGTATTCCCGGAGACGAATGAACAAAAGATCCGTTTTCTTTATTTGATCATTGGTATAGAATTATGGCTTCTTGCGTGGTTGTTGTTATGGAGAAGAAAGGAAAAGGAGGATGAACATGTTGCTACAAAATAAATTTTCATTTTTTCGCTCCTTCTTTTTTACTTCGCTTTTTGTTTTAAGTATATTTATCTTTTCACCTTCGGCAGAAGCTGTTGGAGCAACGCCTCCTGCCATTTCTTATGATCCATACACGTATGAAAATATCGTACCTCCAAATGGTGGACGTAGTGCAGTCAATGGCGGGAAGCTTGTCCAACTAACTGGGGCTAACCAATTGCCTAAATTGACTGCTACTTATTTGAACGATGGTTCAAATGATCCTTGGAAAGGTGGCACGGTCCGTTTTCATTGGGAAAGCCATGTGAAACTAACAAATGTACTTGATTTGGTGAATATCACTGCACAAGGATTTGCATTTGTGGCGATCATCAATTTGCCGGAACATGTATCAAGCAGTGATGTATTAAAAGCAATTGACTGGAACAACGCCTACTTGTATATTGCCGGTGCCCCCATCAAGGTTACTAGCGGAAGTTTATTATCAGCAGGAAGCCATACCTTGCGTTTTGGGATGGGGTCGTGGGATACAAATACTCTATTGACAGATATTATTGCTATTATTACGCGAGGCGAATTCAACGTGGACGATATCCCGCTTCAATTTGATGTTACAGCTAATGTCGCGAAGATGACAGAAAACGGAGATAAATATGATACGAGTCCAAACAAAATTTTGACCAAGGGTAAATTACAACCTTCTATGTCTAAAAAGGCCGTTTTTTCTGTTGATTTTTATGATTCGAATAATATTATCCAAGATCGTATGTTCAATTCGATTTTAGCTCCAGCTGCAGGTAGATTTTATCCTAAATTAACTGGCGGAAACTTGAATCCAGGAGCATATGCATTTTCTGCAAGTGCAGAGATAAATACGTGGAATAGTTACATCTCACCAAGTGATTCAACAGGAAAATATAATACATTTGCTGATACCACAGAATACGTGGATGGAAATAACCAGAACCTTCCAGGCTCTACCAATAGTCGGACATTGACGATGGGGCTGACTGAAGGACGTTTTGATCAGTTGCCATTTAGTCGCTTTGATCGCGTAGTCAACTATTTTACAGGAAAAAACGTTACACAAGGAGCAATACTGACTCATACTCCAGCAAGCACAAGTGGATTGAATCAGACAGCCAATATCGTGTACAGTGGGAAAGATGCGCAAGGCGGATTGCTTTCTCCTGTTGCTTTAAAGGTATTGGAGCAGTACAAGCTAGACGGAACGGTTTTACCAACAAACTTAACAGCCGATAGTCAGTGGGGAAAGCTCCTTTCTTCTGCATCGTACCAAGTCACGGCCAATTGGTCAGCAACTGAACTAAAAAAGGGTTCGATCCATTACAGGCTTTATTCGAAAGGAACCCAAAAATTAGCGACAGGATGGACAGATCAACTTTTCCAAACGATCCAATCAAATAACGGGGGTGTAAATACAGCTACTTCTACACTACCTGCATTGGCTTCAGGGCAATATTATTTTGATTATCGCTTGGTGGACGATGTACTTACTAACATGTATCCGTCTTTTGCGTACAAATGGCAGTCTGAACAAGCTGGAATCACCACTCTTCCTCAAATAACAGTGGCTAATTTTCCATCTGTGAGTGCAGATAGTCAGCTAAAAAACCTTAGCAGACAACCTGAGACAGGAGATCCCCTGTCTGCTCTATCAGGAGATACGATTCAAGAAAATGTGACATTCACGTTAACAAAATCTGGGGATGCGATAACCGACAAAAAAATCACGATCTCACTTCCTGAAAATACTACTTATATCAATGGTTCCTTAAAATTAAATGGTACAACTATCGCAGATACCGGCATTCAACAAGGAGTTTCTGTCCCAGCAGATCTATTGAGCAAAATAGGAGATACCATTCATCTTACTTACAACTATCAATTAAATACTGTAGATACTTCTTTACAATCCGTCAGCATACTGACAAAGGCAGCTGTACTTTCCAGCAATATTACATTAGCAGATGGTGCTAAGCTTCCTAACCCAGTTGTCCAAACATCTGCTAAAACAATTCTTGTCCCCAAACAAGAATTAACATTAGTTAATGTACCAGATGATTTTACATTTGGTAACGATCTCCCCAAACCGTTGAAGACAAGTTATTATGAATCAAAAGGCGATTTTTCTTTTGATGTGCGGGATACTCGGCTTCCAAGCACGTCTCCTTGGCAACTGACAGGTACATTGACTTCTTTATTTAAGAATGATCAAGGTCAAGAATTAAGCGGAACAAAATTATACTTCAATCATTCTGGATCAAAGCAATTGATTCAGCAAGGTCAAAACACGTTGATTTATGAGAGTGATGGAACAGCTAAAGGAGAGGTTCTCGTTGACTTTCCCGATACCGATGGTTTACTCTTAGAGGTAAATAGCAGTACGAATGCTCAACCTGGCGCAACGTATCAAGGCATGGTCACATGGGAACTGACAGCTGGGCCAACCAGCTAAGTGATTAGAATTTGTATGGATCTGTGATAACTGTCACAGATCCTCTTTTTCAAGGATGAGAAGGAAACTTCTGCTGTTAAAATCAGAAATGCTTGAAGGAGTGGACTTGGAACTTTTCAGTTTGCTTGAAAAAAATGAACAACGGCAAATCAAACTTTTCCAACTTTTATTAGAGGAAAAAGGAGAGGTTTCCGTTAATAACGTACTTACCCGCTTATCAGTTGATCGGGCTACCTTGAAAGAAGATCTGTTTTATTTACAAGCTAACTTGGAAAATATCAAACAATTGGAAATTGTTATCCAAGAAGGGAATATTTTATTAATCAGACATGGAAATATAGCAGCAGTCGATGTTTATTATCATTGTTACTTGCGCTATTCTACAAAATATCAGATACTTCTTTATCTGTTGGAAAATGGCTCATTTGATCGGCAGAAACTTGTCATGGAACTTAATATCAGTTCGGCTACTTTGTCTCGCAGAGTGAAGGAATTAAATGATTCTTTAAATGAGTTTCATCTGAAAATAAAAAGCGGGCGGCTGACCGGTCCAGAAAGTCAAATTCGTTATTTTTATTTCCAATTATTTTGGTTTGGACGTCCCTATCTTGAAAACAAAAAAGAATACAGTGATTTATCAGGAAACACTTTTTTAGATCTGCTGCAAAAAGAGTTTAGTTTTGCTATTACAGAAGAAGGACGATTGAAATTTGAAATATGGCTTTCCATTATGAAGAAGCGAATGCGCTGTACGAAAAAATCCAAACCAGATTATAGCAATCTTCCTGTTGGATTGTTTCAAACGACACAATTTTTATTGGACCTCCATACATTTTTGACCCGTTACTTCTTTCAATATGCCTTTCCTTGGAATCAAAATGAAACGTTGGTTTTTTATCTTTTCATGATCAGTAACTTTACATTAGATACACATAACTCGCATGTCCAGGAGTTTTTGATAAGCGAAAAATACAAAGACGACGTAGTAGCTCAATTGAATCGAACGTTTAAACAATCGATAGAAGAATATTTCTCTTTTTATGTTTTTCCAGAAGAGATTTCGCAAAAGATTGCGTTGACAGTGATGCAAAATCACGCTCATTTTGCCTATTTTAGAGGATGGATGAATATTTTTGGCCAAGAAGGATTAAAACAGCGGTTAACTGAAGTAGAAGATAAACAATTCCTGGTTTTATGTGAAAGATTGGTCAGACAAACATTTGCTATTGTTGATTTTACTGAAGTAGACGAGGAAAATGCCCGCTTTGAATTATTTGCTCGCTATGCATCTATTTTACGGACGCTGATCAAGCAGTTAGAATTACGTCTGCAAATTGCTTATGATCTTCCTTATGAAAGGCTAATGGCGGATATCGTGAAAGAAATCATCCAGGAACAATTGCTGAATACGATCAAATATGATTTAGTCGAATACGAGAAAGAAAAGCAGTATGATATCATTTTGACTAGCCAATTGAAAGAGTACCCGTCACAGAAGTCCGCTAAAGTTTTTGTATTCACTAGCAACGAATATAATTATGATTTCCCCTATTTGAACCAATTTTTAAAAGAATGTTATTTAGAAAAATTGAATTTAAGGATGAATAAAACATGAAAATCGTGATCATTGGTGCTTCCCATGAAGGCATCACAGCTGCCCTAAATCTAAGAAAACTTCAACCGAAAGCAGAAGTTTTACTGATCGATGAAGATCATAAAGATGGACTAGGCTATGTTTCAAATGGAATCAACCTTTATTTAAAAGGAAAGATACGTAGTTTAGCTGAAGTTGCCCATAACATGCGGACTCTTCAAGAAAGTGGGGCAAAACTGATCACCGAATGGAGAGTAACTGAACTTGATCCAGACAAACATCAGCTCATCCTCGCATCCAAAGAAGGAAAAAACGAGACCATAACCTATGATAAATTAATCGTAGCGACAGGTTCCTCTCCTGTCACCTTGTATAAACAAATTGAAGCTGAAAATGTCTACACCTATAAAAATCTAGTGCAATCTAAGCAAGTACTTGCCGCTTTAAAAGAAGCAAAAGAAGTAGTGATCTTCGGTGCTGGTTACATTGGATTGGAATTAGCAGATGCTTTGAGAAATAAAGGATACATTATTCATCTAGTTGATTATATGCCGAATGTTTTATCAAGATATTTCGATAAGGATATGATCAACAGTTTTCAAAATCAGCTGCAAACTAAGCAAATAAATTTTTATCCAAATGAATTCTTGATCGATTGGAAAAAATCAGAAGAGAAAGTAGTATCCGTACAACTTCTGTCTCAAACAATAAAGGCAGATATGGTCATTTTTTCTGCCCAAACTCGTCCTAATACGACATTGTTAAAAGAAAAAGTGGCTTTGTATGAGGATGAGACTGTGATAGTCAATGAATATCTGCAGACAAGTGATCCGGACATCTATGCGATTGGAGATATCGTCCCAGTCAGTTTTGACAAAAATAAACGGCATCTCTTTTTACCTTTAGTTACTCGAGCTGTACATATGGCAAGAGCAGTAGCGCTAACTTTGAGTGGTCAGCCAACCGCTTACGACCTCAGACAAAAGATAACAGCAGCAGTCATTATAGACTACTTTTTAGGAACTGTAGGGCTGACAGAAGATGAAGCGCCATTCTTGGAACAAAATACCGGTTCGTGTTCAGGAGAATTTGATCTATTTCCACAATACGACGAAGAAAACAAAACAGTAAATGCAAAGCTGATCTACCATCCGGATACATTAGAAATAATTGGCGGACAGCTGATAAGCCAAGAATTCTTATTATCAGATTTGAACCTGCTTGCGGATATCGTGAAACACAAAACTACGATTCCACAGCTAGCAGTTGAGGATTTTGGATTTCTGTCTGAATACACCTCTCGTTTTCACTACCTCAATGAGTTAGCTTTTAAAGTACTAGCTAAGAGAGCAAATAGCAATAGAGTAGATAAAAGACTGTGAGAAATATCACGGTCTTTTATTGTGTGGGGATATAATAAATATTAATCAATCGAGAATAAAAAATTCATATAATGAAATAGCGGAAGAATTTTTTGAGCATAATATTCGCCAAAAATTTATCAAGTGATAAAATTGTTGTATAAAATGATTATTTCAGGAGGAGGAGTTAAATGTTTTTAGCATTAAATGAAATTATGCATTCAAAGTTACGTTATGCGTTAGTTGCAGGGGTGATGTTTTTGATCGCCTACCTGGTATTTTTTTTGACTGGGTTAGCTTATGGCTTAGCTCAAGATAATCGAACAGCAGTCGACAAGTGGGAGGCAGATTCGATTGTGCTTTCGAAAGATGCAAATTCAAATCTAGGGATGTCCATGATTACTAAGAAGATAGCAGAAGAAGTCGAAGGTGGGAAAGTGGCGTATCTTGCCCAAACACCTGGAGTCGTGACTAGTAAAGACAGTACAGAAGAAGGAAAAATCAATGTTAGCTTCTTCGGTATCGATAAAAATCAATTCATCATGCCCAATCTTGTTGAAGGAAAAGCTTTTGATAACGATGATGAGGCAGTAGGCGATATTAGTTTGAAAGAAGAATATGGTCTAGCCATAGGAGATACAGTTAAGTTATCTGGTAGTGACAAGACGTTTAAACTAACTGGCTTTACGGATCATGCCAAATTCAATGTCTCACCAGTTCTCTATACAACCATCAATGCTTACCAAGAAATCCGCTTCGAAAAAGAAGATACAAGTGAAAATGCACGGATTAACGCAATAGTTGTCAGAGGTAAAATCAGTAATTTACCTGAAGATTTAGAACAGATCAAAATTTCTAAATTCATCAATGAATTACCTGGATATAATGCGCAAGTATTGACTTTTGGATTTATGATCGGATTTTTGATCGTTATTGCGGCTATTGTGATCGGGATTTTCATTTATGTACTGACGATGCAAAAGATTAATATCTTTGGTGTAATGAAAGCACAAGGGATCACAGGAGGATTTATTGCGCGTTCTGTAGTGGCACAAACATTCATTTTATCATTTGTTGGTATTCTTCTTGGTCTATTAGGAACAGTGGGAACATCCCTTGTTCTACCTGATGCGGTTCCATTCCAAAGCAATTGGCTGTTTTTTGGCGTCATTAGCTTGTTGATGTTAGTAGTAGCTGTGTTAGGCGCACTATTTTCTGTTCGGACAATCGTAAAAATCGATCCGTTGAAGGCAATTGGATAAGAAGGAGGAAGAACATGAAAGCAATAGAATTTAAAGAAGTAGAAAAAAGTTTCCAAGATGGCGACCAAGTAGTTAAAGCATTGAAAGAAACAACCATGAGTATCGATAAAGGGGAATTTGTTGCAATCATCGGTCCTTCTGGTTCAGGTAAAAGTACTTTTTTGACTTTGGCAGGCGGATTGCAGACGCCTAGCAGTGGCTCTGTATTTATCAATGATCAAGAATTCAGTAATCAAAAAGAAAGCGAACGCGTTAAACTACGTTTTAAAGAAATTGGCTTTATTTTGCAAGCTTCCAATCTGGTTCCTTTTCTGACAGTAAAAAAGCAGTTATTATTAGTAGATAAGATTAAACATGAACATCGTCAAAAAGAAGCAAACGAATTATTTGAGCAGCTTGGCGTGGATAAGTTGATCAACAAGTATCCAGAAGAACTATCTGGTGGAGAACGGCAAAGGGTCGCAATCGCTCGTGCATTGTACAATGATCCGTCCATTATTCTAGCAGATGAACCAACTGCTAGTTTGGATTCAGAAAAGGCACGAGAAGTAGTCGATATCTTGGCAAAAGAATCAAAAGACAAAAATAAAGCAACGATCATGGTTACTCACGATACACGGCTGATTGACAAATGCGATAGAATATTTATGATGGAAGATGGTGTATTGAAAGAAAAAGAATAACCAAAAAGCAGGTGGAAAAATGGTCCATCGATACAACAAAGATACACAGCAAAAAATTTTGAAAGAAGCGACTGACTTGTTTATGTCCAAGGGATATCTCGGCACTTCAACAAGAGAAATCGCACAAAAAGTTGGGATCACCCAGCCCAATCTCTATCATTATTTCGGTGATAAAGAAAAACTATATACGGCAGTTTTAGAAAACCACTTAAAAGATGTTGGAAAAGCTTTGAGAGAAATCGTTCAAACAAGCGAAACGGGATTTCAAGTAACCTTGACAAAAATGGCGCAGTTTTTGATTGAGACACATCTGGTCGATTTGTTTCTGATGCTTCACGATCTTGAAAGCAATCTTTCAAAGGAAACAAGAGATCATCTTTTCTTTCTATGGAAGAAAAATTATCGTGAACCTTTTGAAGAAATCTTTTCAGCAAACCAATCTGTGCTAAGAAATGGGATTTCAAAAGAAATCGCAGCAAGGCATTTTTTCTTAGTGTTAGCACCTTACATCACTCGGTCGAAAAGACCTGTGGAAGAACCGCTAAATGTGGCGCAATTGATCGATTTATATTTGAATGGTGTATTAGGAGAAGCGTAAAGCTGTTATATAGGGAGAAAATAGTTAGGTGAAGAAGCAAGATATGACGAAGATCGTTATATCTTGCTTCTTTATATAGGTAGTTTTTCATAAATACAAATTTGTTATTCTCTCATGATTATCAGGGTATATTTTTATTTATTATGTCGGTGTTCCAGGAAGTGTTTTAATTTAATAACGAAGAAATTAATTGTTTGTAGAATGAAGGAAACTATTTATTGGGTAGATGAATCACCACGAATAGTCAAAAGGAGATTTCAGGATATGCCAAAAATGAAAAAAATCATTTTAGCAGTAATGTTATTTTCTACGGTTATATCTTTTACAGCCCCTTTTTTGCTTACTTAAGCTGATTTTAAGTTTTGGCCCTTAGTCTGGATCTACGAGGTGAGAGTCAAGAATGAAAAAAATAATTGGAGCTTTTGTATTTGCAATCATTATCATTATTATCTGTTTTCAAATAGATGTTTTTGGTCAAAAAAAGATAGTTGGACAAACGGTCAGCAGTACGAACAGTACGGTTACAAAGACAAAGGAATCATTTGATGATACAGAACAAGAGACATTAATCAAAATCGGAAAAAATGACCGTACACTATATACAGATGACTCGCTAACTACCCCACTTGCAACTATAAACGGCGGAGAGCTGGCGGAGTTTCTTTCTGAAACAAAAAATGCTTATCAGATCAAGACAAATGATGGCTATACTGGATATTTAGCCCTCGAAGATGGAACCAAAGTCACAAAGAATATACAAACAAAACCGGAAGAGCTATCTGATGCAGTGATTGTATTAGATCCTGGGCATGGCGGAAATGATACTGGGGCATTAAGCAATGATGAACAAACAGAAGAAAAAGATATAACATTAAGTACAGCCATAAAAGTAAAAAAGGCGCTAGAGGATGCTGGAGCAACGGTTTATTTGACCCATACTACAGATGAATTAGTACAGCTTGGAGATATATGCGACTACAGTGAAGAAAAAAAGGCAGATGTCTTTATCAGTTTACACGCAGACTCTACGGAATATGCGAATGAAGCAACTGGAATCACGACATATTATTACTATGGACAAGAGGAAACATTAGCACAGACAATTGCTGACTCCTTCACTGATCTGCCTCTGGATTCAAGAGGAATCTCCACTGGGAACTATCAAGTTCTTCGAGAAAATCTTCAACCTTCTATTTTAATCGAGATGGGTTATATGAATAATGATAGTGATTTAAAGGAATTAGTAACAGACAGTTATCAGCAGCAGATTGCTGCAAGTTTGACACAAGCATTGACCACTTATTTTCAGTAATAAATAAGCCCAGCCAAACAAAAATAGCTCCTCATATTTTTCGTTTGGCCGGGCTTATTATCGCAGATGCAAGCTTTTAAACACCGTTTAAGGAAGAGGTCGTGAGCCTGCCGTTCAACTCTGAGTCACAAGGAGCAATTTCAAAAAACAGCTTCTCATGTTTGATGACTATTGTGACTTGTGACCGAGGAGTTGGCATGAGAACACCGTTTAAGAAAAAGGTTGTGAAATCAACGTTTTGTTCTGAGTATTAGAGAAACAAACGGAAAAATAGTTCCTCATATTTTGCCGTTTGTTGAGCTAATACCGAGGATCAGATGATTGAACACCGTTTATTCGGAACAAGGGACTGTGACATGACTTTTGTCACAGTTCCATTATTTTTTTAGTAGCTTCAAAGCTTTTTCTGTATTGGCAAAATGAAGTTTGGCATATTTTTCAAGCATAGGCATGCCGCCTTTCTCCAATAGTTTTGCCGCTACTTGGTCAGATTTCGTTCCAGCTCCTGACGGAAGGGTGATTCCAGCTTCAGCTGATGCTTTGTCTAACTCTTCCAAAAAGCTGGCACGACTGATGATAGAAGCAGCAGCAACAGCTAAATGATATTGTTCTCCTTTAGTAACGAAGTACAGTTTTTCTTGTAATTGATTTTTTTCTAAACGCGCATATTTTTTAAAATTTGCTTCCGGCGTAAACTGATCGATCAAAATCGCTTCTGGTTTTTCTGGCTCGATTTTTTTTAGCAGCAAATGGATCGCTTGATTGTGCAAAGCGACTTTCATCCGAACGGCATTGTATTTTGGTTGGATCTCATTGTATTTTTCTGGAGATAAGACAAGCAGTTTATAGGGGATGGTTTTTTTTAAGATGTCAGCAAGCTGGATGATTTGGCTATCTTTTAACTCTTTTGAATCTCTAACACCAAGTTTACGTAATTCTGCAAGCTGATCACGTTTCACATAAGCAGCACATACTGTTAGCGGACCGAAATAGCTGCCATTTCCGACCTCATCACTACCTAAAACGGATAATTGACTGATATTTTTTGGCAAAGAAGAGGCTGTTTTTGCTGGCTTGGCTTGTTTATCCTGTGCCTCCCCCCATTTATCAGCTTCTATTGCTGCATTCGTACCTTGAAACATCACTTTTCCGGATGTATAAGCGGTAATGGTCGTCCCGTCTTTTTTTGCAGCAAAGCTAGTATAAGGAATCTGTTTATTTAACAAATAAGAGCGATAGTATGCTTTCATTTGACTAAGTTGGTCGTTTGTTGCTTTGATAATGACGTTGCTCATAAAATTCTCCTCGTTTTTATACATAAAACTATACCGCAACTCACGACTTTTCGTTTTCTAAGAGATTGCGAGACATAGCATTTTTTTAAAGTTTATCATATAATAGTTAAGTATGTGAAAAATATTTGTGGAGAACGGTGAAAGAACCAACTTCATGGTACACTAAATAAAACTTTCATCAAATAGGAGGAAATGATTCGTATGGCGCACGAAAAAACACGCTACAAAGCGGTGATTGCCAACCAAACATATACTATTATCGGACGGGAAACCAAGCATCATATGGATATCGTAACGAAGCTGATCAATGAACAGTTAGCAGAATTGAAACAATTATCACCACAAATGGATAATGAACAAGCAGCAATCTTGATGGCTGTCAATGCGCTTTCGGATCAATTGAAGAAACAAGAAAGAATATTGGAGCTGGAAGAAGAAACAGCAGAATTAAAGAAAAAAATGATCAAATTTACAGAGCTTGAAAATCGTGTGAAACGCATTGAAGCAATCGAGAACGAAGCTCGGGAAGTATTGAAAGAAAATGGTCAAGCAGATCATACCATTAAAAATCATGTGGAAGCACAACAGATTTTAAACGAGAAACGAAAAGGACAAATTAAACAAAAATCTTCTAATTAAGATCCTTTTATCAAAATAAGAAAAATTTAAAAAAGTTAGAAGAGAAAGGAACGTAGCATGCTGAGTTTGCTGATTTTATTTTTATTGCTAATTGCGTTTTTTTCTGGAGCACGTCGCGGGTTTGCTTTGCAAATCATATTCGCGATTGGATATGTATTGTCATTTATTGCTGCCCAGCATTTTTACAAACCATTAGCAAGTCATTTGGAATTATACATTCCATACCCAGCTGTCACCCCAACATCAAAGTTAGCATTTTTTGATCAGGTATTTGCCTTTCACCTAGATGAAGCTTTTTATGCAGGAACTGCTTTTCTGATTATTTTGCTAATTGGCTGGCTGCTTACCCGATTTGTGGGGGTTTTTGTCCATGGATTGACGTATGTGCCGATCTTGAGACAGGTAGACTGGATTGCAGGAGGCATCCTGTCACTAATCATGGCTTACGTTACTATATTTTTGATTTTGCAGTTACTTGCCTTTGTTCCATTAGATGTGGTCCAAAATCAATTCGGCGAGCATAGTTTCGCTCGTTTTATCGTTGAGAGAACGCCATTTCTTACCAACAAGATGTATGAGCTTTGGGTAACGAATATTTTGAATTAAGGAAAATAGTGCTGGAAAATATTTCGTTTTTTGTACAGAGTAGTTTATTTAAGAAGGCTGCGTAGCGTATGTCCGGCACAGCTCTTTTTTCATAGTGAAAGATAAGGTGATAAAATGAATAACCGAATCCTTGAAACATTGGAATTTGAAAAAGTCAAACAGATGGTCAGACAATTTGTAGTGACTGCACAAGGAAAAGAAGAACTGGCAGAATTGGTACCAGTGAGTGAGAAACAAACGATCACAAACTGGCTTCAAGAAACTGAGGATGGATTGAAAGTGCAACGTCTGCGAGGCGGGATCCCTATACCTAAAATTGAAAATATCCGTCCCCATATGAAACGGATTGAGATCGGAGCAGACTTGAATGGAGTGGAGCTTGCACAAGTTTCCAGAGTATTGTCTACGACAAGCGAATTGAATCGTTTCATTGATGATCTTTCTGACAGTGAAATCGAATTTGCACGTTTGTATATGTGGGCAGATCAGTTAGTCACGATCCCTGTTTTGAGCCGCCGTTTAAAGGAAGCAATCGATGAAGACGGACGCGTGACTGATGACGCTTCTCCTGAGTTAAAGAGCATAAGACAGAACATTCGGCGAAGTGAACAAGCTGTTCGTGAACAGTTAGATGGGATCGTCCGTGGGAAAAATGCAAAGTATTTAAGTGATGCGATCATCACCATGCGAAATGACCGCTACGTTATCCCAGTCAAACAAGAATACCGCGGTGTATTTGGCGGTGTAGTCCACGATCAAAGTGCTTCAGGTCAGACTTTATTTATTGAACCAAAACAAGTGGTGGATTTGAATAATCGTTTGCGTCAATACCAAATCGCTGAACGAAATGAGATTCAACGTATTTTAAGTGAACTTTCTGCTGAACTTGTTCCCCATCGTCAAGAAATCATCCACAATACTTATGTGATTGGTAAAATGGATCTGATGAATGCAAAAGCACGATTTGGTAAAGAAGTAAAAGCCATCGTGCCGGGAATCAGTGAAGACAATCATGTCGTCTTGAAACAAGCAAGACATCCACTGATCGATCAGGAAAAAGTAGTTTCTAATGACATCACAATCGGAAAAGACTATCAAGCCATCGTCATTACAGGACCTAACACAGGTGGGAAAACGATCACGTTGAAGACTTTAGGTCTGTTACAACTGATGGGGCAAGCAGGATTACCGATTCCTGCAGGTGAAGAAAGTCAAATCGGTATTTTTGAGGAAGTATTTGCGGATATAGGAGACGAACAGTCGATTGAGCAAAGTCTATCGACCTTTTCTTCTCATATGACGAACACTGTAGATATTTTATCAAAAGTCAATGAAAAAAGTCTGGTATTATTTGACGAGCTCGGTGCAGGAACAGATCCGCAAGAAGGTGCTGCTCTAGCAATCGCAATCTTAGATGATCTTGGTAAAAAGTCTGCTTATGTGATGGCAACAACGCATTATCCTGAATTGAAAGTTTATGGATATAATCGGGCAAATACGATTAATGCCAGCATGGAGTTTGATGTGGATACATTAAGTCCAACGTATCGTTTGCTGATTGGCGTTCCTGGACGAAGCAATGCGTTTGAAATCTCTAGCCGATTAGGTCTTGATACAGAAGTTATTGATGAAGCGAAGCAGTTGATGAATGATGAGAGCCAAGATTTAAACGAAATGATCACAGATTTAGAGAATCGCCGGAAAATGGCAGAGACCGAATATCTGGAAATGCGTCATTTTGTTTCTGAGGCACAAGAACTTCACGATGATTTGAAAGAAGCTTACAGCTATTTCTTTGAAGAACGTGAAAAAGAAATGGAAAAAGCAAAGAAAAAAGCAAATGAAGTCGTGTCAGAGGCGGAAGAAAAAGCAGAAAAAATCATTGCTGATATTCGTAAAATGCAACAGCAGATTGGGCAAGGAAATGTGAAAGAGCATCAGTTGATCGATGCAAAGACCCAATTAGCAAATCTACATCAAGAAGAAACTTTGAAGAAAAATAAAGTATTGAAGAAGGCGAAAGAACAAAAAACGTTGAAACCGGGAGACGAAGTGTTGGTTACGACTTACGGCCAAAGAGGGACGCTTTTACGTAAAAACGGGAATCAGTGGCAAGTAGAAATCGGTATATTAAAAATGAATGTGTCCGAAGACGAGCTGACGCCTGTTGCTCCTCAAAAAGAGCCGACACAACGAGTTATCCATGCTGTACGATCTGAATCTAGTAGTCACGTGCCGAATCAATTGGACCTTCGAGGAAAACGATACGAAGAAGCGCTAAGTGAGGTAGATCAATATTTGGATTCTGCCATTCTAGCTGGTTATCCTCAAGTGACTATTGTCCACGGAAAAGGAACAGGCGCACTTCGCAAGGGAATTACTGATTATCTTAAAAACCATCGGAGCGTCAAAAGCTTTGAGTTTGCACCGGCAAACCAAGGCGGAAATGGTGCGACAATTGTTAAATTTAAGTAAAGCTTACTAAAGGTAAGCAGATGGTTCGCTATCCAAGTATAGAAATGCTATACTAGTCATAGATTTTAAAAATGGAGGTCTTTGATATGTCACAAGTAATTACAGATAAGACATTTAATGAAGAAACAGATAAAGGACTTGTATTGATTGATTTTTGGGCAACTTGGTGTGGTCCATGTCGTATGCAAGCACCGATTTTGGATCAGTTGGAACAAGAATATGATGAAGAAGAATTCAGAATTGCTAAAATGGATGTGGATGAAAATCCAGAAACTCCTCAACAATTCGGTATCATGAGCATTCCAACATTAATGTTGAAAAAAGATGGTCAAGTAGTAGAAAAAGCTGTTGGTGTTCATTCAAAAGAACAACTACGTCAAATGATCGATCAATATTTATAAAAACTTACAGCAAAAATAAGCTGAGGGTGGGACTGAATCCAGTTCCGTCCTCGGTTTTTTTGCGGTTGAGTTAAGGTTATTCAAATTAATATTTTTTGAGTATAATTACGTTGTCAGGCTGGATTGTTTTTTTGACAGACATGCTATAATAACTTTAATTGAATATGAAGGGGAGTACCAGATGAACGAACGAATCAAAAACAAATTAGCTTTACTTCCTGATCAGCCCGGCTGTTACTTGATGAAAGATAAAAATGGAACGATCATTTATGTCGGCAAAGCCAAAATATTAAAAAATCGTGTCCGCTCATATTTTACTGGTAGCCATAATACGAAAACGGAACGGCTTGTTAGTGAAATCGAAGACTTTGAATACATCGTTACAGAATCGAATATCGAAGCATTGCTCTTAGAGATCAATCTGATAAAGAAAAATGATCCTAAATACAACATTATGTTAAAGGATGATAAAACCTATCCTTTCCTTAAGATAACGAATGAAAAATATCCCCGTTTGGTGATTACTCGTAAGGTACTAAAAGACAAAGCACTGTATTTTGGACCATATCCCGATGTCGGTGCGGCGAATGAGACAAAGAAGATCCTCGATCGATTATTTCCTCTGAGAAAATGCAAACCTAGTCAGACGAAGGAGCCTTGTCTTTACTATCATTTGGGACAATGCCTGTGTCCTTATTATTTCGACGTAGATCCGAAAGTCTATACGAAAATCGTTGATGAAGTGAAAAACTTTTTAAACGGAGGACACGAAAAAATCGAGTCAGAGATCCATCAGAAAATGGAAAAAGCTGCTGAAAACATGGAGTTTGAAAAAGCTGCAGAATACCGAGACCAGATCCGTGCCATTGAGACAATCATGACTCGCCAAAAAATGACAAATACTGATTTACTGGATCGAGATGTATTTGGTTATGCGATTGATAAAGGATGGATGTGTGTCCAAGTGTTTTTCGTAAGACAAGGAAAGCTAATTGAACGAGATGTTTCAATGTTTCCTTTCTATAACGAAGCAGAAGAAGATTTCTTGACTTACCTCGGTCAGTTTTATCAGGAAAATGAGCATTTCATTCCTAAAGAAGTCTTGATTCCTGATACGATCGACAAGCCCAGTGTAGAAGCTTTGTTAGCTACGAAAGTGCTGCAACCAAAACGAGGAGAAAAGAAAAAATTAGTTGAATTGGCGAGTAAGAATGCCTCAGTTGCTTTGAATGAACGGTTTGATCTGATTGCCAGAAAACAGGAACGGACGATCGGAGCAGTTGAACGTTTAGGAAACGCGATGAATATCCCGACCCCAATACGTATCGAGTCTTTTGATAACTCTAATATCATGGGGACGAATCCTGTGGCTGCGATGGTCGTATTCATTGATGGAAAACCGGCAAGAAAAGAATATCGGAAATATAAAATAAAAACAGTCAACGGACCGGATGATTATGCATCAATGAGAGAAGTCATCTATCGCAGATATTCGCGAGTGATTCGCGAAGGGTTGCCTTTACCTGATTTGATCTTGATCGATGGAGGAAAAGGACAAGTAGATGTGGCAAAAGATGTCTTAGAAAATCAATTAGGAATCGATATTCCTATTGCTGGCATGGTAAAAAACGATAAACATAAAACAAATGAGTTGCTATTCGGTACAGATTTGGCTGTAGTACCGCTTGAGCGAAATTCACCAGAGTTTTTCTTACTCCAGCGAATCCAAGATGAAGTCCATCGATTCGCAATCACTTTCCATCGGCAGCTACGCAGTAAAAACAGTTTTGCTTCCCGATTAGATGAAATTGAAGGGTTAGGACCAAAACGAAAAAAAATGCTGCTTAAAGAGTTCAAATCGTTGAAAAATATCACAGCAGCCACGACAGAAGAATTACAAGAAATCGGACTGCCGAAAAATGTCGCACAAAACGTATTTGATAAATTACATCAGGAATGAGGAAAGGGCACTTTACAAAGAAAGTAAAGTGTCCTATCATTTTATGTACAACAAAAAGAGCGTTTACGTTTTGTTGGTAAATAATAAATCGCTTACGTCTGGTGTCTAAGGATATATGTGATTTCTTGAAGAAGGAGTGAAGAAATGTTAGAAGTCAAGGATCTTGTTAAAACTTTTGGGAACTACACAGCTGTCGATCATGTCTCTTTCCAAATCCCCGATGGAAAAATCATGGGGCTAATTGGCCAAAACGGGGCTGGGAAGACAACGACTTTTCGTTTGATCTTGGATTTTTTGACACAAGACCAAGGAGAAGTGTTATGGAATGGCCATCATCTTGGGGAGAAAGATTATGATGTCATCGGTTATCTTCCGGAGGAACGGGGACTTTATCCGAAAGTAACGATTCAAGACCAACTGCTTTATTTTGCAGAACTTAGAGGGAAATCAAGAAAAGAGATTGAACCAAAAATCGACTTTTGGATGGAAAAATTTCAGGTAAAAGGGAAAAAGACGGATAAAGTAAAATCTTTGTCTAAAGGAAATCAGCAAAAAGTCCAGCTGATCGCCACGTTAATCCATGAACCTAAATTGATCATTTTGGATGAGCCATTCAGCGGGTTAGATCCGGTAAATGCTGAATTGCTAAAAGATGGAATATTGGAATTGAAAAAACATGGTTCATGTGTCATTTTTTCTAGCCACAATATGGATAATGTAGAAAAAATCTGCGATCATTTGATCATGTTGCGAAACGGAAAAATGGTTTTGAATGGAAAAGTACATGAGATTCGTGAATCATTTGGCCGTACGAAGTTATTCTTGGAATCTGGTTTAAGCCAACAGGAAGTAGAAGAAATCGAAGGCGTGAAAAAAGTGATCCTTCATGAAGACAATACGTTAGAGATTACCTTAGAAGATCCTGAAGCTGGGAAAGAAATCTTTACTCGTGCGACTCAGTTCGGCTACATTCCTATGTTTAACCAGCAACCGCCAACTTTGGAAGAGATTTTCAAATTGAAAGCAGGTGAAATCGATGCGTAAGTTTTGGATTATTACCAAAGATGTCTATTTAAAAAATGTTAAGTCGATTTCTTTCTTGATCATGATATTAGTCCCTTTTATCATGCTGGGTATCATTTATGTAGCAGGAAACTTTGCTCAACAAAATAGTGATGTCAATAAAATCGGCGTATTGGCTGATAATGAGCAAATCAGTCAGCAAATGAGCCAAGTCAAAACAGATGATTTTGAGTTCAAAGCAGTTGATTCTGAAGAAAAAGCACAAAAAGAGCTTTCGGAAGAAAAAATCGATGCGTATTTAGTAGTCTCAACTGAGAATGATAAGATAAATGGGATGCTTTATAGCGAAAATTCATTAGGACAAAGTACACAACTACTGATACAACAACAACTGACTGGCTTGCAATCGATGCTTCGAGCGAGTCAATTAGGCATTTCACCAGAAGAAGTAGCTAGCTTGAGCCAACAAGCAAGTTTGACTCGACAAAAAGTCAATTTTGATTCAAAAGGAAAAATGACAGTCGGAGAAGATAACTCGACAGTCCAATACGTCGTAAGTTATGTAGCAACGATTGTCTTGTTCATTATTATTTTGACGTATGCGCAGATCATTGCACAAGAGATCGCTTCTGAAAAAGGCACGCGGATCATGGAAGTGATCCTGTCCAGTACGACTGCACAAAAGCATTTTTACGGAAAATTAACAGGTGTTTTACTTGTTGCATTAACGCAAATGGCATTATACGGTATTATTTTTGGTATAGGATACAGTCAATTCAAAGATATGGAAATGGTCAAAAATATATTAGACGGTATCTCATTGGATAACTTGATTGGACCATTCTTGTGGTATTCTCTTCTATTCATGATCTTTGGCATTTTGATTTTTTCTGTTTTAGCAGCTTTATGTGGCTCTTTGGTCAACAAAGCAGAAGATACAGCAAAAGCAATTTTGCCAGTGACTTATCTATCTCTAGGCGGATACATGCTTGGATTGATACTAGGAGCTTCAGATCCAAACAATATCGTTATTCGGATCACTTCGTATATTCCATTCTTATCTTCATATATTATGCCGATTCGCTTAGCAAATGAGACAGTCGGTATGGGTGGAGCATTGATTTCCTTGTTGGTACTTGTAGCCGTAACATTCTTATTGATGATCTTGTCTGCAAACATGTACAAATCGAATGTACTCGTTTATAGCGAAGGCGGATTATGGAGTTCATTGAAACAATCGATTTCAATTATGAGGAATGAACGAAAAAAAGCATAAAACAATCCTAAAATACAGAAGGAAGCTGGACATCTATTGTTCCCAGCTTCTTTTTGTATAGACCTATTTTATTTATTTTACTATATTGGATATATATTCATTGAAAATAGTGTATAACAACTTTATAATATTGAGTATACCAATTTTTGGAGGCGTTTTAATGGACCGTTATTTAGATTTACTTTCAGAAAAATTCCCCTCAACGGAGGATGTCATCACGGAAATCATCAATCTCGAAGCAATTTTGCAGCTTCCAAAAGGAACAGAGTTATTTTTGAGTGATATACATGGCGAATTTCCTGCTTTTGATCATATTCTGCGTATCGGTTCAGGAAATCTTAAAGAAAAGATCAAAGACCTTTTTTCTGAACAAATGACGGAAACGGATATCAGCCAATTCACTATTTTTACGGCTTATCCAGAATATGCATTAACGACTGATTGGTACAAAGAACAAGATAAATCGCAGCTGATCCATCATTTGATCGATCTTTTACGGTTTACGACAGTCAAATATACCCGGTCAAAAGTTCGAAAAGGATTGCCGAAAGAATATAGCTATATCATTGAGGAACTCTTGTATATCGATGACCGTATCAATGGAAAAAAAGACTATGTAAAAAAAATCATTGAACAACTTGTTTTGATGAAGGAAGAAGAAAAATTTTTAACGAAACTTGCACAGACGATCCAAAAATCTGTCATCGATCATTTGCATATCGTTGGAGATATTTTTGACCGAGGAACTCAAGCAGCCAAAGTGATGGATCGAATCATGGATTTTTCTTCTGTAGATATCCAATGGGGAAATCATGATATTTTGTGGATTGGTGCGTATTGCGGCTCTGAGGCATGTTTACTGACACTTTTACGGATTGCAGCACGCTATAATTATTTATTTGAATTAGAGAAAGAATATGGGTTGAATTTACGTCCATTGTTTTCTTTTGCTCATCAAACTTATCAGAAGAATCCAGTATTTGCGCCTAAAAACAGTAAAAATCTATCCGAAAGAGAGCAAGAAGAATTAGAAAAAATCCATCAGGCACTTTCTATCCTTCAATTCAAATCAGAACATCAGTTATTGGATCGTCGACCTGAATTTAAAATGGACGATCGTAAATTGCTGGAAAAAATCGACTATGAAGCATCAACGATTGATTTAGAAGGTCAGCTCTATGAGTTGAAAGGAACTTGTTTTCAAACGATCCAGCCAGATGATCCAAAAAAATTCTTGGAAGAGGAACAAAAAGTGATTGATAGTTTGATGTATTCATTCCAGCACTCTTTGAGAATGCAAAAACATATGACGTTTTTGATCGAAAAAGGGGGAATGTATCTCACGAACAATCAGCATGTGCTGTTTCATGGCTGTATACCTGTAGACGAGAAGGGACAGCTCTTAGCATTTGAATTAGACCAATCTTATCGCGGAAAAGAACTGCTGGGCTTTTTTGAAAAACAGATAACTGAAAGCGCAAAAGATCTGACTGCAAAAGAAGATTTAGCAACCGATTTGATTTGGTATGCGTGGAGTGGGCCATTTTCGCCTTTATTCGGCAAGAGTAAAATGGCGACTTTTGAACGTTATTTTCTCACAGAGCCTCATACGCACGTCGAGAAAAGCAATCCTTATTATCACTTGCGAGATGAAGAGTGGTTCAGTGAAAAAATTTTAGCAGAATTCGACACAAAAGAAGAAGGGTCAGCAATCATTAATGGGCACACGCCAGTAAAAGTAAAAAAAGGGGAGTCACCGATCAAAGCAAATGGAAAAGTATTTGTCATTGACGGAGGTTTATCCAAAGCTTATCAAAAAACGACAGGAATTGCCGGTTATTCACTATTATGCAATTCTTATGGTTTCCAAATCGTGACACATTATCCGTTTTTGCCTATTGAACAACAATTTGCAAAAAAATCCGACCAAACAAATGTGAAAAAAGTAATCGAACAGCAACTACCACGCAAACTCAATCGTGATACAACAAAAGGTATGGAACTGCAGCAGCAGATTACCCAGCTCAAAAGGCTGTTGGACTATCGAAAGGACGATTGAGAAGAATTCCAGTGAACATTGTTCCATAGACTGGAGACTGAGACAAAAGTCGTGTCGCAGTCTCTTTTTCCGGATAAACGGTGTTCTTCTGCCAACTCCTCGGTCACAAGTCACACTATTCAACAAACATGAAAAGCTGTTTTTTGAAATTGCTCCTTGTGACTCAGAGTTGAACGGCAGGCTCACGACCTCTTGGTATAAACGGTGTTCAAAAGCCAGTTTCTCGGTATTAAGCCAAATTTATGCAAAAATGTGAAAAGCCATTTTCACAAAATTTTTCTTAATACTCGAAACTAAACAGCTTTTTCACAACCCCCTCAGAAAGTCTATTAAAATTCATTCACAAAGAAATCGAATAAGCGCTGTTCAGATGGATGTACACGGTGGGTAAGTTCCGGATGCCATTGAACACCGAGGATTTTATGCATATCATCTTTGCTTTGAACCGCTTCAACGAGTCCATCGTTAGAAAAAGCGATGGCTTTTAATAAAGGTGAAAGATCTTTGACTGCCTGATGATGGTAAGAATTCACAAAATATGGATCGGGGAGAAGGTTGCTTAACAAACTGTCTGAAACAATCTTGACTTCGTGAGTCGTAAATTGCGGGGCAGTGGGCTGTTGTTCATGTTTTACTGACCACTTTGGATATAATGAAAGATCTTGATAAAGTGTACCTTCCAAAACGACATTCAATAGTTGGAGTCCCCGGCAGACTGCAAAAATTGGTTTTCTTTGTTTCAATGCTTCCAAGATCAGTGCCTGTTCAAATTGGTCTCGTTGAATATTTGTTTCCGTTAGCTTTGGATGAGGATCTTCCATGTAAAGTTGTGGACTGACATCTTGACCACCTGCAAGAATAAGTTTGTCGATTTGTCCAATCAGTTGAGGAGCTGAATCTGGAGACATGACTGGCAGAATAAGAGGCAATCCTTGAGCATCTAAAACTGCATCCACGAATCCTTGCGGTGTATAGCTCACTTGATTTCCTTGGAAAGTATCTGTTGCTCGAATCAGTTGATTTCCGGCAATGCCGATGATTGGTTTCATTTGTATTCCCCCTAAAGTAGACTTATTGTAACAAGGATTTAAAAAAAATTAAACTATGTAAGACTTGCCCCTATACTTATCTGTTCTTGCTGTGTTACTATCTGTAAAGAGAAATTTCGTGTGAAATTCATGACGATAGTTGAAAATATTGCTTAATTTGTTATAATAAAAAGTAAGCAGAAATAAAAAGGTTGGGCGTAAGCTTCAAGGATCTAGTTCTTCAAGGGGTGAGAAGGACATTTTATTGAAGGGGCCTGCCTATACTAAGTTATCTTTAGAGGTACATACTTTCAATGAAAAAAGAAAGCATGTACCTCTTTTTTAAATCGAAAGGAAGTGAAGCAAGTGTTAGAAGCTTTGGAACAAATCCGAAAAGCAGAAGAAGAAAATGAAAAGCGTGCTCAAACACTGCGGCAGCAGCTGAAGATCTATGCAACAGAAAAAGAGCAGGAATTGGAAACGATCCAAACAAACTATCGACAACAACTAAAACAGTTGGTGGAAGAAAAAGAACAATTTGAAATACAAGAATTAGAAAAAGAAAAAATGAAATTGAAAGCAGAAGCAGACAAGGTGCAAGCAACTTTGAAAGATCAATATCAAAAGCATCAGAGTCAAGCGATCGGTGCGATCATTGAAAGGGTGAAAGAAACTTATGGCCGTCACTAAGATGGAAAAAGTGACCCTCATTTCAGATAAAAGAAATCAGGAGAGGATTTTACAAGCAGTACAAGGAATCCAAAACGTTGAAATCCGGGATCTGTATCAAAATAGAACAAACAACCAGTGGGTGGAGAAGTATTTTCCAGATACCACGATTATTGATAAAGAAGCAAAATTAAGCGCTTTAGGTAATCGGTTGAAAGACATCCAAGAAGCTATCCAATTCATACAACACCACGGCGATAGCCGTCAAAAGAAACTCCATTTGAAACGTCAAGAACTTTCCTTACAAGATTTGGAAGCCAATTATTCCGAAGAAAATTTCATAAATAAATTGAAAGAAGTCCTTGATTTAAAAGAAAAGTGGGAACAACTAACTGAAGAACGTGATCGTTTAGAAGAAGAGGAAGAATGGCTTCTTCATTGGCAACAGCTGGATATTGCTCCAAGTATGTATGCAAGTAAGACGACCATTTTTGAGATGGGGACTGTGAGTGCAGCAAATTTTGAAAGTTTCAAGGAAGAACTGAGTAAGCTTGATGACGTTTATATGGAAGAAATAGATTATACGCCAAAACAAGTTTATCTTTCGTATGTTGCTTTAAAAAAATCAGTTGCTGTTATAGAAGAAATTGCTGGGAAATACGGGTTCAATAAAGAAACGTATCCTTATGAACAAAATCCTAAAGAAAAACTGCAAGAGACCAAGCAGCAATTATCCATTGTTCACGAGCAGCAAAAGAAGATAACGACAGCGTTAGGTCAGTGCAGTGGCTATATCCAAGAATTTGAATGGGTAGAAGAAGTCACACTTGCCGTTGCAGAACGAGAAAAAATAAAAGAACGGTTTATCCATGCGACTTATCTGATCGTTTTGCAAGGTTGGGTAGATGCAGAAGAAAAACAGAATTTGCTGCATGTGTTAAACGAAACCGTATCAGAAGAAGATATATACGTCAGTTTCGAAACACCAAACTCAGAAGAGATTCAGCAGGAAGTCCCTACTAAATTGAAAAACCATCCGCTTGTCGAACCTTTTGAATTGCTGACTGAAATGTACAGTCTGCCAAAATATGAAGAAGTAGATCCAACACCTTGGATGACACCATTTTATCTTGTCTTCTTCGGGATGATGGTCGCAGATGTTGGTTATGGTTTGCTGATGCTCATTGGGACAATACTAGCTCAAAAACTACTTGTTCTACCACGCGGGATGAAACGTTTCGTAAAATTCTTTGAGATTCTCTCGATACCATCGATCATCTGGGGATTGATCTACAGTTCATTTTTCGGACAGTCATTACCAAAAGAACTGTTTGGCATCCGCTTGCCTTTCCCAATCCTATCTACGACGGATGACGTCAATACGATTTTGATTTTATCCGTGATTTTCGGTCTGATACAGATTTTGGTTGGATTATTTGTGGCAGCAAAGGAAAATATCAGGAGAAAAGATTACTTGAGTGCTGTCAGTGATGGATTTGCCTGGCAAGGGATCCTAATTGGGATCGTTATTGCGTTGGTTGGTGCCATGTTGATAAAAAATACAGCATTTGTTTACCTTGGCGCTGGGCTATCGATCATTGCTGCCTTATGTATCTTGATCGTTCCGATTATCCAAACGCCGTCTAAAGTCAAAGGTGCTGCCAAAGGTGCGTATAATCTTTACGGACTGACCGGCTATATCGGTGATTTAGTCAGTTATACACGTTTGATGGCATTGGGTATTTCAGGCGGAAGTATTGGAGCGGCATTCAATATGCTAGTTGCTTTCATGCCGCCAGCTGCTCGATTCAGTGTAGGGATCCTTTTGATCATCGCTTTACACGCACTGAATATGTTTTTGACACTGCTAAGTGCCTATGTCCATGGCGCACGATTGCAGTATGTCGAATTTTTTGGGAAGTTTTATACAGGAGGCGGACGTGCCTTTGATCCGCTGAAAACGGCGGAAAAATACGTCAACATCAATCACAAGAAAAAAAACAATAAATAATTGGAGGATTTTTATATAATGATGGATTACTTAATTAGTCAAAATGGTGGAATGGTATTTGCGGTATTAGCGATGGCAACAGCGACGATTTTTTCAGGGATCGGTTCAGCTAAAGGTGTTGGAATGACAGGTGAGGCAGCAGCAGCATTGACAACAAGTCAACCCGAAAAATTCGGGCAGGCTCTGATTCTGCAATTGCTTCCAGGCACGCAAGGTTTGTATGGATTCGTTATTGCCTTTTTGATTTTTATCAACTTAGGAAATGACATGTCAGTTGTACAAGGACTGAACTTTCTAGGTGCTTCTCTGCCGATTGCTTTTACAGGCTTGTTTTCAGGTATTGCCCAAGGAAAAGTCGCAGCGGCAGGTATTCAAATTTTAGCGAAAAAACCTGAACATGCTACAAAAGGAATCATTTTTGCTGCGATGGTTGAAACATACGCGATTTTAGGTTTCGTTATTTCCTTCCTATTAGTGTTGAATGCCTAAGCATAAAGGAGGAAAAGCAGATGAACGCCATTGAAAAAATCATCTCTCAGATGAACGAAGCAGCAGAGCAGGAAAGAGCGGCGTTAGAACAAGAAGAGCGAATGAAGATCGATCAAAACTTTGAACAAAAACGTACGCAAGTTGAAACAGAACATCAAAAACAAAAAGAAAAACAAATCGAATTACTCGAAAAAAAATACCGTCAGCTAAGGAATCGCCAGCAAGTAGAAGTACGACAAGAAAATTTGAATGCGAAGCAGGAATTTTTAAGACGATTGTTTGCAGATGCGGTAACTGAAATGGAAAATTGGGATGAATCTGAACAAATCCAGTTTATCAAAAATGCATTGTATTCATTACCTTTGACAGGAAAAGTAGCATTCATTGCTGGAGAAAAATCAGCAGCCTATCTTTCTCAGACGTTGTTGGATGAATGGAACAATGAACTTCCCTTTATGATGGTTTTAAGTGATGAAACTGTTGCTGATCAAGCGGGTTTTCTGATAAACGATCAAGGAGTTCAGTATAATTTTCTTTTCAGCAGCCTTGTACAAGATATCCAAGGAACGATGAGTTTTGAGATTGCCAATCAATTATTCGAATAAGGAGGGATCAGTGTATGGAATACCACGAACTAAATCCCTTGATTCGCGGAAGAGAGCTTGAACTTTTGTCCAATGAGACATTTGAACGGATGATTCAAACAAATTCTGTCGAAGCACTTGGTGAAATATTGAAATCCACGATTTACAGTCCATATATTTATGACGGATATGAATATGACTTCGAACAGAATCTTTTAAAGGAGCAGAGCCGTCTATTTCGCTGGTTAAAGGAATCAGCACCGGAGCCTGAAATCGTTTGGATCTATACGATGCGTTATACTTTCCATAATCTGAAGGTTTTGACAAAAGCTGAGATGACAAATCAAAATCTGGACCATTTGTATATCGACGATGGATTTTATTCATTAGAAACCTTGAAGGATGCCATTCATACGCAAGTTTCAAATGAACTTCCTGAAAGCATTATGGACAGTATACGAGAAGTACGTGATTATTTTGAAGAGTCTACCATTCTTCAGGGAATTGACGTGATTTATGATCGACAGTTTTTGACAGAGCAGCGACGGCTTGCCGATAAGCTAGGATATCAAGAATTGCTGACAGAAGTCATTGCTTTTATTGACTTGACCAATATCACAACGATGGCTCGAGGAATATTGCAGAAAAGAACATATGGGTTCATGACGACGGTACTTTCCAGCTCGGGAAGTATCGAAAAAGAAGTATTTTTGAACTTTGTAGATAAAGATATGGAAGATTACACGAATTTTCTATTAGAGACAGATTATGCTGATTTTCTGCGCCCTGTCATCCGTGAGGGAAATATTGATCTCGTAAAGCTTGAACAGTTGAAAGATGATTATCTAAGTTCATTGTATCAAGAAGCACAAACCCAGGCTTTCGGACCACTGCCACTACTAGCCTTTTTGAACGCAAAAGAGGTAGAAAGCAAAAACCTTCGTTTACTGGTTATCGGCAAAAGAAGCCATTTCGAATCAGAAACAATCAGAAAGCGGGTGAGACAAGTCTATGACGCATAAGATCGGTGTAGTTGGCGACAAAGATTCTGTTTTGCCATTCAAATTGTTTGGCTTTGATGTTCGTTATGGTACAACCAAGCAAACCGTTCGTCAGGCAATTGAAGAAATGGCAAAGAATGAGTATGGCGTGATTTATGTCACAGAGCAATGTGCAGCATTGAGCCCAGAAACGATCGAACGTTACAAGGAACAAATGATACCTGCTATCGTATTGATTCCCAATCATCAAGGATCATTAGGGATAGGGCTGGAAGAAATTCAAAAAAACGTAGAAAAAGCAGTAGGTCAAAATATCTTATAGTATGAAAAGGAGATAGAAATTTTGCAAATTGGAAAAATCATAAAAGTCTCCGGACCTCTTGTAATGGCTGAGAACATGTCTGATGCCAGTATCCAAGACATGTGTCTAGTGGGAGATCTAGGAGTTATCGGAGAAATTATCGAGATGCGTGGCGATGTGGCGTCTATTCAAGTATATGAAGAGACTTCTGGAATTGGTCCAGGCGAACCGGTTCGCTCTACTGGTGAAGCTTTATCTGTTGAATTAGGACCAGGGATCATTTCACAAATGTTTGACGGAATCCAACGGCCATTAGATACCTTTATGGAAATCACACAAAGTAATTTCTTAGGGCGCGGAGTTCAATTGCCCGCATTGGACCATGAGAAAAAATGGTGGTTCGAACCAACAGTAGAAGCCGGAGAAACGGTGAGTGCTGGAGATGTTATCGGGATCGTAGAAGAAACAAAAGTTATAAAACATAAAATCATGGTGCCAAATGGGATAAAAGGAACGATCAAAACAATCGAAAAAGGTTCATTCACTATTGATGAAACAGTATGTGTCATTGAAACCGAAAATGGTGACAAAAATTTGACGATGCTTCAAAAATGGCCAGTAAGACGTAGTCGGCCAATCAAAGAAAAATTAAACCCGGATGCACCCATGATCACTGGACAGCGAGTGATTGATACATTCTTCCCAGTGACAAAAGGAGGAGCAGCAGCTGTACCTGGTCCTTTTGGTGCAGGGAAAACAGTCGTTCAGCATCAAATTGCAAAATGGGCCGATGTGGACATGGTTGTCTATGTGGGATGTGGCGAGCGTGGAAATGAGATGACGGATGTTTTAAATGAATTCCCTGAATTGATTGACCCTAATACAGGAGAATCGTTGATGGAACGTACGGTATTGATTGCTAATACATCAAACATGCCAGTAGCAGCTCGAGAAGCTTCTATCTATACGGGAATCACAATTGCGGAATATTTCCGTGACATGGGTTATGACGTTGCTATCATGGCAGACTCCACTTCACGATGGGCAGAAGCACTTCGTGAGATGAGCGGACGTTTGGAAGAAATGCCTGGTGATGAAGGTTATCCAGCTTATCTTGGTTCACGGCTTGCGGAATACTATGAACGATCTGGAAGAGTCATTGCATTAGGATCAGAAGGTCGCGAAGGAAGTATAACCGCAATCAGTGCTGTATCCCCGTCTGGAGGGGATATTTCGGAACCAGTCACACAAAATACATTGCGGGTCGTAAAAGTATTCTGGGGTCTTGATTCCAGTTTAGCCCAAAAAAGACATTTTCCTTCGATCGATTGGATACAAAGCTATTCTCTTTATTCAACAGAAGTAGGGAAGTATATGGATCATATCCTTCAAGCTGACTGGGCATCCATGGTCACCGAGGGCATGCGTATTTTGCAGGAAGAACAGCAGCTGAATGAAATCGTGCGTTTGGTAGGGATTGATTCCCTTTCAGATAATGACCGTCTGACATTAGAAGTGGCAAAATCCATTCGTGAAGATTATTTGCAGCAAAATGCTTTTGATGATGTCGATACATTCACTTCAAGAGAGAAACAATTCAAAATGTTGAAGATGATCTTGACCTTTGGTGAAGAAGGACGCCGTGCGTTGTCGTTAGGTGCTTATTTAAGTGAGATCATGGACGGTACCGTATCGATTCGTGAAAGGATCGGACGAAGCAAATATATCCCGGAAACAGAATTAGAAAAACTAGATCAAATTATTGGTGAAATCAAGCAAACGATGCAAACGATCGTTTCAGAAGGAGGCATGAGCAATGATTAAAGAATATCGTACGATCGGTGAAGTCGTCGGTCCATTGATGGCGGTTGAAAAAGTTGCTGGTGTCAAATATGAAGAATTAATCGAAGTCCGTATGCAAAATGGCGAGATTCGTCGTGGACAAGTATTGGAAGTCCAAGAAGATAAAGCAATGGTCCAAATATTCGAAGGAACAAGTGGTATCAATTTACGTGACTCTTCTGTACGATTTTTAGGCCATCCTTTAGAACTAGGTGTATCGGAAGACATGATCGGTCGAGTATTCGATGGTTTGGGACGACCGAAAGATAACGGACCAGAGATCCTGCCTGAAAAGCATTTGGATATTAACGGAGAAGTAATCAATCCAGTAGCTCGGGATTATCCAGATGAGTTTATCCAAACAGGTATCTCTGCAATCGATCATTTGAATACATTAGTTCGTGGGCAAAAATTACCAGTATTTTCTGGCTCTGGTCTTCCTCATAAAGAATTAGCTGCTCAGATCGCGCGACAAGCAACGGTACTCGATTCATCAGATGATTTCGCCGTAGTCTTTGCTGCTATTGGAATCACTTTTGAAGAAGCTGAATTTTTCATGGAAGATTTTCGTCAAACGGGCGCAATCGACCGTTCTGTCATGTTTATGAATTTAGCAAACGACCCTGCAATCGAACGTATCGCTACTCCTCGTATGGCTTTGACTGCTGCAGAATATCTTGCTTATGAAAAGGGAATGCATGTTTTGGTTATCATGACAGACATGACCAACTATGCAGAGGCATTGCGAGAGATTTCTGCAGCACGGCGAGAAGTTCCAGGAAGAAGAGGATATCCTGGGTATCTTTACACGAACTTAGCTACTTTATTCGAACGAGCAGGAAGAATCCGCGGACTAAAAGGATCGGTTACTCAAATTCCGATTCTAACAATGCCAGAAGACGATAAAACTCATCCAATCCCTGACTTGACTGGTTATATTACAGAAGGACAGATCATCTTGACTAGAGAGCTTTACAAGAGTGGGATTCAGCCACCAATTGATGTACTCCCGTCTCTTTCGCGGTTAAAAGATAAGGGAACTGGACCCGGAAAGACAAGAGAAGACCATGCAGCTACGATGAATCAGCTTTTTGCAGCCTATGCACAAGGAAAACAGGCAAAAGAATTAGCCGTAGTTTTAGGTGAATCTGCTTTATCTGATGTAGACAAGATCTATGCGAAGTTTGCTGAGCGGTTTGAAAAAGAATATGTCAATCAAGGATTCTACACGAACCGTTCGATTACTGAAACACTTGATCTAGGGTGGGAACTGCTATCGATGTTGCCAAGAACCGAATTAAAACGAATCAAAGACGACATGCTGGACAAATATCTGCCAGAAGGGAAGTGAGTTCTGATGGCACGATTGAATGTGAATCCGACCCGCATGGAATTGACTCGATTGAAAAAACAGTTGACAACTGCCACAAGAGGGCATAAATTATTAAAAGATAAGCAAGATGAACTGATGCGTCAATTCATCCTGTTGATTCGAAAGAACAACCAGCTGCGTCAAGAAATGGAAGAGTCTATGACAGAAGCAATGTCTGATTTTGTATTGGCAAATGCTTCGATCACGGAACCTTTCATCGAAGAATTATTTGTTTTGCCGGCGGAAAACGTTGATTTGTCTATCGTAGACAAAAATATCATGAGTGTAAAAGTACCTGTGATGAATTTTGAATATGATGAACAGCTGACAGACACACCTTTGGAATACGGGTATTTGAATTCCAGTGCCGAACTGGATCGGTCAATCGATCGGTTTACTACCCTGCTTCCAAAACTTTTGGAACTGACAGAAATCGAAAAAACTTGTCAACTGATGGCGAGTGAAATCGAAAAGACACGTCGGCGAGTCAATGCATTAGAATATATGACGATCCCTCAATTAGAAGAAACGATCTATTATATTCGTATGAAGCTGGAAGAAAACGAGCGCGCAGAAGTAACAAGGTTGATCAAAGTAAAAAATATGGGTACCACTGACTAAGTGGTATCTTTTTTTAAAAGAGGAAAACGATGATTAAACAAAGCAAACAAATAAAGAAACGTTTGCCGGCTGTTCAGCTTCTCGCATTAGGATTTTTTCTCCTGATTTTAGTTGGCGGCGGCCTACTTACCCTACCATTTTTTAGTAATAGTGGGCATGGGACAAATTTTATCGATGCGCTTTTCACTGCAACTTCTGCTGTCTGTGTAACGGGATTGACAACATTGAATACAGCAGAGCATTGGAACAGTGCTGGTCAATTTTTGATCATGCTTTTGATTGAGATCGGCGGTCTTGGTTTTATGATGGTTCCGATTCTATGCTTTGCATTGATAAAGAAGAAAGTCAGTCTCAGCACACGTATTATATTAAAAGAAGCGCTGAATCTAGAAGAAGTATCAGGTGTGATGAAGCTCATGCTTTACATCCTAAAATTGGCCTTTGTGATCCAATTGATTGGTACGGTTGCTTTATCTTTTGTATTTGTGCCTGAATTTGGCTGGTTGAAAGGTATCTGGTACAGTTTGTTCCATGCAATCTCTAGTTTTTGTAATGCAGGGTTTGATTTGTTAGGAGACAGTTTAGCCAATCACCAGCAAAATGTTTATTTGATCATGGTGGTATCTGCTTTGATCATTTCTGGTGGGTTAGGCTTCATCGTATGGCGTGATTTACTGGAATATCATCAGAAAAAGAAGATGACGATTCATTCAAAAATCGCATTAACCGTTACAGGTACCCTTTTATTAGGCGGATTCGTTGTGTTCTTTTTCACAGAGCGCAATGGGGCAACGCTAGTGGAAGGGAATATGTTTCAACGATTGGCAAACACCTTTTTTATGAGTGTGACACCTAGAACGGCTGGATATTATTCAGTTGATTACCTCCATATGAGCCATGCAGGTCTGATTTTAACGATGTTTTTGATGTACATCGGCGGAACATCTGGGTCGACGGCCGGCGGATTGAAAACAACTACGTTAGGTGTGTTGCTGATCCAGATGCGTTCGATGTTGAAAGGACGTACGAGAGCGGAAGCATTTGGCCGTACCATCCGACAAGGCGCAGTGTTGCGGGCACTTACTTTATTTTTTGTTACGTTGACGTTGTGTGTAGTCGCCATCATGATTTTATCGGTGACTGAAACGATACCTAAAACTTCTGGCATCGAATATATTGCTTTTGAGGTCTTCTCTGCGTTTGGTACAGTAGGTCTTACGATGGGATTGACGCCAGACTTGACTGCAATAGGGAAATTGATCATTATAGCGCTTATGTACATTGGACGAGTTGGTGTATTGACTGTGGTCTTCTCTCTGATGACAAAAGCACAAAGAACACAATCAAAATACAAATATCCAGAAGAAAGTGTCATGATTGGATAATTTCATCTTCTGACAGAAACCTAGTGATTTAGTAAAATAAGAAAATAAAATAATTTTTCTTGCTTCTTGGATACTTTAAGTGCAAAATGTTCGTTTATTTTTTGAGGCACTACCCGTTGTTGAACCTCGGGTAGTGCCTCTTTTTTATTGAAAGGAATCAATAAGATTTGATTCCTTTATTTATCAATAGGTTATAATTCATATTTTTTTATTTTTTCTTTTACGATACTTAGTCCAGAAGCTAAAATTTCAAGGTTATTAGAGGATAGGGAAATTCGAACGAATGCATCTGGTTGCGCACGTGTAGTAAAGCGTCTGGAATGATAAAGTCGGATACCGTTAGCAAGAAAGTCATTCTCAATTATCTTAGGGTCAATCTCAGGATCAACTGGAAGAATTCGATAGTAAGGGACACGATTCGTTGGTTTTTCTACTTTGAAAAGAGAATCAAAAAGCTGATTGGCTCTTTTTGTAAGACTTAATTTAGTTTCTAAGATCCTATTTGCTTCATTTGAATGGAGGATTTGAGTGATGACTTCCACATCTAATCCAGAAGTTTTCACATTTATATTAAAAATTGCTTGTTCTATCTTGCTTTGGACATGTACTGGAACTACAAGATAAGCAACTCGCAATCCAGAACAAATAAATTTTGTCATTCCAGCTAAGTAGATTGTTTGGTTAGGTAATAAATTTTGGAAAGGAGGAATGATCGTATGTTGATAGTAAGTTGTTAAAAATGAATGGATATCATCTTCAATAACCCATAGACCTTCTTTTTCAATCACTTCGGCTAATTGCTCTCGTCTTTTGTGAGAGATTTGAAACCCTATAGGATTATTACAAGAAGGCATAAGAAAGACACCATGAATCTTCTTTTTTCTACATTCCTGAATCAATATATCAGGTCGCATTCCTTGCTCGTCAAAATCAATTGGAACGATCTCTAAATGATATAACTGAGCCAATTCAATGAAATTAGCGTATGTATATCGGTCTGTTGCTATTCTATCACCTGGAGAGAAAAGTGCAGAAAGTGTGATAGCCAATCCATTTTGAACACCGGAAACAATAGATAGAGATTCTAAGGACGGAATGACTCCTTGAGTTTTTAACCAATTTGCTGCAGTAGTCAATTGAAAATTTGTGCCTTTGGGATCTTGGTAATTAAGCAAACCAACAAGATTTGGGTTATTACTAGTTGATTGAATAAACGGGACAACGAATTTATTACATTCTTCAAAAGAACTAACCAGACCAAAATCAATGATATGTTCGGTTACTTCATTGGTAGAGATGGTGATGGACTCAAAGACATTGGGAGAAATAAATGTGCCACTTCCAATATTCGTATACAGCAAACCTTTCTCAATTCCATATTTATAAGCCTTGCCAACGGTAGTAAAATTTAAATCTAAATAATCAGCTAGCTCTCTTTGGGAGGGTAACTGAGTGTTTTTCTGTAATTTATTCTTTAAAATATCTTGTTCTAATTGTTGAATCAACGATCGATAATAAGGACGCTTCAATTTTTGTTTGTCTGGTCGCCAAGTTAACGGGTAATTGTCATAAGAATTAATAGGCATTTTCTCCACTCCTTAAAATTGTATACCATACAATTTTACCATTGATTGTATTGATTTTAGAAGTTAATCTTTTGTGAGGAGGGAATTGTCTATGAAAATTATTAATTTTGAGGAAGTAGTAGCTTCTTTTAGTTTTGAAGAAGCGATTCAAGTAATGAAAAAATGTTTTTTTGATTATGAAAGTGGTAAAATCAGCCAAAATCCTCGATTGGTGGAAATTTTACCTGACGGAAAAGGCAAAAATATGTTTGCGATGATGCCTGCTTATTTGGGGGAGAACAGATATTTTGGCACAAAAGTCATTACCGCTTTTCCGGATAATCATCAGTATCATTTACCTTCTCATTTAGGAGAGATTTTCTTGTTTGATGCTCAAAACGGACTACCCAAAGCATTGATAAACGCAAATGCAGTCACCTGGATTCGAACAGCTGCTGTATCTGCGCTGGCAACAGATTACTTAGCAAATCCGCATGCAGAAACACTTGCTTTAATTGGAGCTGGTCAACAAGCATTGTCGCATTTGACTGCGATTTCTACCATTCGTCCCATCACTACAGTGTTTGTTTACGATATTTTAGAAGAAAGACGAAATACTTTTATCGCTAAAGCTAAAAAACAGTATCCTAAAATAACGTTTATAAATGCAATATCAGTAGAAGATGCAGTACGTCCAGCGGAAATCATTTGTACGTTGACCTCTAGTAAAGAGGCATTTCTTCAAAAAGAGTGGGTAAGGGAAGACGCACATATCAATGCTGTGGGCACATTTACTCCTGATACAAGAGAGATAAGTACATCGTTGATGGAAACTTCTCAAATCTATGTAGATGATTACTCAGCTGCCTTAACAGAAAGCGGGGACCTGCTTATAGCCATGGCAGAAGGAGATTTAGAGGAATCTTGTATTGTTGGTACATTAGGCGAATTAGTTTCTGAGAAAAAAACATTTTATAAAGGAGAATCGAGGCCGACGATTTTCGACGCAGTTGGTCTAGCTATTGAAGATCTTTGTTGTGCAGAATATATTTATAACAAATTAGAGAAAGGGGCTTTAAAATGAACTTAGATTATTACGTAGTTGATGCATTTGCAGATGAGGTGTTCAAAGGAAATCCAGCAGCGGTTTATGTGCTAGAAGAATGGCTGCCAGAAGGTACGATGCAAAAAATTGCCATTGAAAACAATTTATCTGAAACAGCATTTACAGTGAAGAAAAACCAAGAATTTGAGCTTAGATGGTTTACGCCAGATCGAGAAATCGATCTTTGTGGTCACGCGACATTAGCAACAGCATTTGTTTTATTTAACTATTACAAAATACCTGATGAAACGATTAAATTTTCTACTCAAAGCGGTAATCTATTTGTGACAAGAATTAAAGATTATTATTACATGGATTTTCCTAGTATTATGCCGAAAAAAGTGCCGATATTGTCTGAATATGAAGAAGCGATTGGGGCTAAGATTAAAGAAGCCTACTTAGCACGTGATTTATTTTTCGTATTAGAAGATGAAAAAACGGTGGCTAAATTGCAGCCAGATTTTACAGCTATCAAAAATTTTGAATTAGGAATAGGAGTCATCGTGACAGCAGAAAGTGTGCAAAAAGACTTTGTTTCTAGAACCTTCTTTCCAAAATTAACAATCAATGAAGATCCAGTATGTGGATCAGCACATTCTAATCTTATTCCTTATTGGGCAGAAAGAATGAATAAAACAAAATTGTCAGCTTATCAAATGTCATCAAGGGGCGGGGATCTAGAATGTGAATTAAAAGAAGATCGTGTGATAATAGGAGGAAAAGCAGTTTTGTTTTCTAAAGGTACCTCGTTTATTTGATTTCTTTCAAATGAATTAAAAATAAATTGGTGGAGAGTGGCAACCTTATAGCTACAATGGTTGTTAAAAAAAGACGCAAACTTTTTCAATTTAATGAAAAGTTTGCGTCTCATTTTAATTATTGGTGTTTGTTTTTTATTCAATCAAGAGTAAAATGCCCCATACTAACTATCCTCGGATGACTTCGATTTTATAACCATCAGGGTCAATGACAAAGTAGTAAGAAGGCGCAGTGCCAGGTAATCCTTTTAAGTCAGTAATCTCAAGACCAGCAGCTTTATGTTGCTCGTGTAATTTTTCTAGATCATCAGCTGCTATAGCGATATGACCATAGCCGTCTCCTAGATCATACGCACCATGATCATAGTTGTAAGTCAACTCTAATTCATAGTCATCCCCAGGAAGTGTCAAATAAACAAGTGTAAATTTGTTTTCTGGAAAATCACGGCGGCGGCTTTCTTCAAAACCAAATGCCTTTTGATAAAATTCGATTGATGCTTCAAGATCTTTCACTCGAACACATGTGTGAGCCATTTTCATAGATTCATCTCTCCTTTTCCTTTTACTCAATCATAACAAAAAGAAGTAAGGAAATAGTTGATTTGTGCTTGTTCATGAGAAATTTCTCATGTAAAATGGATAGAAAATAAAACTGTTAAGGTGGAAACTATTCATGGATAAACCAATTTTTGGTGAAAAAAAGCAATTTGCTGATTATCAAACCCGTTATGCAGCATATATTGTCATAGAAAGAGATCAGCAGATTGCAGTAATCGAGGCTCCAAATGGTGCTTTTTTTCTTCCTGGCGGGGAAATTGAAGGAGAAGAGACGAAAGAAGAAGCGATTGTCCGTGAGCTGATAGAAGAAATGGGAATTGTGGCAGAAATTTCTTCTTATCTGGGAGAAGCTGATGAGTATTTTTACTCGAATTATCGTGCAACTTATTATTATAATCCAGGATATTTCTTTGTTGCTGATTCTTGGAAGCGTATAGGAGAACCAACTGAAAAGACCAATAAAATTTGGTGGGTGAGCCCTCAAGAAGCGCTTGTGAAATTGAAACGTGGTAGCCACCGATGGGCAGTCGAGAGATGGATCGAAAAAAATAAAAACTGAAAGAAAGCGAGTAGATCAGCTTTCTCTCAGTTTTTTTATTTATTACAGTACATATTTTTTGATTGCTTCAGCTACACCGTGCTCGTCGTTTGATGAAGTGATGACATTTGCTGCTTCTTTGACAAGAGAAACGGCATTTCCCATTGCTACTCCTAGACCAGCATATTCAATCATGGATAAGTCGTTCTCGTTATCTCCGATAGCCATGATTTCATCTTGATCAATACCAAGGTGCTGTGCGAGATTCGCAACTGCCGCACCTTTACTTGCTTCTTTATTTAGTACTTCGAAGTAATAGGGCGCACTTTTGACCGTTGTGTATTTATCACGGAAAGTTTGCGGTAAACGCGCAATTGCTGCATCTAAAATTTCTGGTTCGTCGATCATCATCATTTTGACGATGTTCATGTCTGGTGTCATTTCTTCAGGTGTTCGATATTTTAGCGGCATCTTGACTAAACTTGCTTCGTGGATCGTATAAGCGCTGATATCTCGATTAGGCGTGTAGATCGCTTTGTCATCGATCGAATGGAGATGACTGCCGACACGGCGTGCCATTACTTCGATCTCTAGGAAATCTTCATGTGTCAGTCCGTGACGGGCGATGATTTTACCTGATTTCGTTTGTTGTACGAGTGCCCCGTTATAAGTAATAACGTAATCATTATCTTGAAAAAGGTTCAACTCGTTTAACTGTTCCTGGACACCTGGTAAGGGACGGCCAGTGCATAAAACGATCGAAACACCTTTTGCAACAGCAGCGGCAATCGCTTCTTTTACTTCTTTTGTTACTTCTCTTTTCTCATTTAATAAAGTACCATCGATGTCGATAGCGACTAGTTTGATAGACATAATTTCCTCCAATATATTTTAATTTATTTCAATCAATGCGCCATTACGGATATGGCTGGCAAATTCTTGATAAGTTTCGTCAAATAAATCATAATGATCACGCAAGGACGGATCAACCATTTCTTTTGGAAAGAAAAATCGCTCATCTCCTTGTTCTTGTCCCGCTAATGCAGCAACAAGCTGACTAACCTGTGATAATTCTATCAAAGTTCCGTCATTTCGCAAAATCTCGATTTGTGTGCGATGTCTGCCTTGTTCTGGGCGATAAAAATCATAAGGTAGATCGTAGCTAGAATTCACAGCAGTGTAATAAACAGGATTATATCCGACCTTTTCTACTAACAAAGTGAGTTCTTGGACTAATTTTGAATCCCGGTTGCCAGAAAAAGTAGCAGATTTCAGTGGTTTACGATTCAAAAAACGTTTAGCTAAATCATTTAAAATAGGATCAGCAGATTCAGACCATTGAGTAAAGTAAGTGCCCAAGACCCCATCATCAAGTTTGAGGTATTCTTCTAAAGTAAAGCTTCCGTCAAGAAATGGCAGAAGTAATTGAGAATGGAGTTCAAAACTGCTGGCATCTTCTTGATACAACTCGTGTGCGCGATGAAGCAGATGCTCCAAAATTACTTCCATACCACGGGAAACAGGATGGAAGTACACTTGCACATACATTTGATATCGGCTAACGATATAATCTTCCACTGCATGCATGCCACTCATGGAAAAAGCGATCCCGCCTTCATAAGGACGAATCACACGTAATATTCGGGTAAGATCAAATGTTCCATATTCTGTTCCAGTGAAATAAGCATCCCGAAGCAAATAGTCCATTCGATCTGCATCGATCTGACTAGAAATCATTTGGACAACTTGTGGGTTGGGGTAAGTTTTTTGGATCACACTAGCTACCTTTTCAGGAAAACCTTCTTCTACTCGGTTAAGAATCTGATACACTTCTGTTTCTGGAGAAGTGATGATCTCTACAGTGATGGCTTCATGATTCGTATGGAAGATATGTTCAAATGTATGAGAGTAAGGACCATGACCGACATCATGCAACAGTGCCGCACATAAAGTCACCAGCCGTTCCTGATCATCCCAGCCTCCGTTGCCTATTTTTTCTTTTGAAAAATTTCGAGAAAAGATATCGCAGATTCGTCTTGAAATCTCATAAACGCCTAATGAATGAGTAAAACGGCTATGTTCTGCTCCGTGAAAAGTGAAAGAAGAAGTGCCTAATTGTTTAATGCGTCGTAGACGTTGGACTTCTTTCGAATTGATCAAATCTAAGATTACTTGATGCTGGACATGGATATAGTTATGGACTGGATCACGAAAAACTTTTTCCATAGGCAGCATTTGATATTTATAAGGGGTTGTCATAATGTAGCTCCTTTATGTTATTACGTTGTTCCATTCTCTGGATTTGGTTGTTCCATTGCTCCAGCTGGATTTCTTTTTTTAGCCAGTCGGTAGAATCCTGTAAATCACTTGCAGAATACAGCTTTTCAAAAGCTTTTGCAAATGCTTCTTTGACTTCTTTTACAAAAAGGGGTTGGTCAAGCAGTTCTTCAAGTGTTGCCATTGTAGCAGGATCCACTGCAGGATAGCCATTTGTACCAAAGTCTTCTTTTAAAGCAGATTGATAAAATCGCTTCATGACTTGCCCACGTTTTTCCTGATTACCGTTGACACTTAAGTACATCATAACAGAAATCCCATTTTTGATCCGACGCTGAGCGATACCGGCAAATTTTTTGCCATGGATGCTTAAATCATAAGTTCCAGGACAATAAGAATGGGTGATTTCGAATGCTTGTATCGGTGCCTTTGGAAAAGCGTATTTAGTCAATAGGAGCATTTGCTCGTAAGCGTCATCTATGGTTATTTTTTTTGTGTCACTTTGGGGGAAAATCAAAGAAATATTCAAAATTCCTTCATCTGATACGATCCCTAATCCACCTGAATTTCTGATCACTGGAGCGTAACCTGCATCTTCCAGTGTTTGGATCCCGTCACTTAGAAAAGGAGTTCGAACATCCTTCATACCTAAGATGACTGTGCAGTCATATTGCCAGAAATGTAAAAAGATTTGCTGGTGTTCTTTAGAATATTCCGTTAATATATCTGTTAATGCAAAAGGGGAAAAGTCGTTTTTTTGATAAATGTGCTGATCTAGTCGAATCGCAGGGTTCATTCAACCGGCTCCTTTGTATAAATTCATATTTTCTACAATATTATACTCTAAAATCAAAGAGTTGTTTTGGAAAAAAGGTTTTCTGTAAAAATGGACAAGTTGGTTGACAAAACAAAAGAAACTAGGAACAATGTAGCTATGAGAAGTAAAGGAGAATGAATAATGGAATTATCACAAGGAACACCGATTTCAATCAAATTGCGTACAAAAGTAAAACAGCAAGGGGAAGTGCAAGATTTTTATTTTGATTTGAAAGGGCAAATGGTGACAATTGGCGATACGCTGTACATACGTTATAAAGAGATTCAGGAGGAGACGGGC
Source organism: Enterococcus sp. PLH-Efm8 (assembly GCF_053011625.1). Classification (NCBI taxonomy): domain Bacteria; kingdom Bacillati; phylum Bacillota; class Bacilli; order Lactobacillales; family Enterococcaceae; genus Enterococcus; species Enterococcus sp. PLH-Efm8. Next base: position 2,067,073 of record NZ_CP172568.1, on the reverse strand, counting down.
GATGAGATTCCTGTAACGATCAAATTAGTTCCAGATGGTCATGTACAGCTGATCCGTGCAGGAGAAATGCGGATGCGTTTGAAATTTGGCTATAAAGAACGGTTAGAAACATCCTATCGAACACCATACGGTATGATCCAGATTGCTACTTTTACGAAAGAACTGCATGTTAGTTTGAAAGACCGTCCCACAGCAGGGAAGGTTCGAATCGATTATGATCTGTTCATGGGACCGGAAAAAATCGGCGAATATTATTTGACCTTGGATTTTACAGCGTAAATATAAAAGAAAAGTTTGATTTTTTGTGTCTGATTTTGTATGATAAGGAGTAGACTGTGAAAGGACGTGTCCTGATTGGAAATTAGTGTATTTGAAGGTGCAAACAAAAGCGAATTATCAATGATCGAAGTAGCACACGCGATCTTAGAACAACGTGGCGATGTCATGGATTTTTCTGATTTAGCTAACCAGATCCAAAACTATCTTGGGAAATCAGACAGTGAAATTCGTGATTCACTCGCACAATTTTATACTGACTTGAATATTGACGGCAGCTTTATCTCATTAGGGGATAATCGTTGGGGCTTGCGTTCATGGTATGCTATCGATTCGATCGATGAAGAAGTAAACCATGGAATGGACGAAGAGGATGAAGATACTCCACGTCGCCGTAAACGCAAGAAAGTCAACGCCTTTATCAATGATGATGAAGACGCGATCGATTACAATGACGATGACCCAGAAGATACAGATCTGACAGAAGAAGATGACGATGATCTGTTTGATGACGATGATGATGAAGATGAAGAAATCGCTGCTTATAATTCTGACTTGCAAGAAATCGGAGCAGATGACCCGACAGATGATGAAGAAGACTTGCCAGGAAATATCGAAGAAGATTTAAGTATCATAGACGAAGACGATGATGATGAAGATTATGAAGAGGAAGAATTTTCTGACTCTGAAAAAGAATAAACATTATTTTCTTACGAGAGGTTGTGACAGAGACGATCAGCCTATCAGAATAAGGAGGTGTGACACGATTTTTGTCACACCTTCTTTTTTGTATATAAAAATCCCAAGTAAATACATAAAAAATAAAAAAATTGAAACTTTTAGCGCACCTTGTACGTCATATTAAGTGAGGCAGAAAGGAGTGGAGAATGATTTTTACTGGATATAAGAAAAAACGGCAGATCGAAAAATACCGTCACCTGCTGAATGGACTCATCGAAACTGATTATCAAAAAATGTTCCGTATCACGATGAATTACGTACATGATAAAGAAGAGGCCTTAGATGTGATGCAAGATAGTTTTCATAAAGCCCTGAACTATTTTGAAAAAGAAAAAGAGATCGAGCATTTTAGTGCATGGTTTTATCGGATATTGATCCGCACGGCATTAGATAGTTGGCGCAGACAAAAAAGGACGCCTGTGGACTTATTTGAAATTCAAGATATCCCCCAACAGTTACCTTTAGAAACTTCCGTTGCAGAGCTCCATATGATTTTAGATAAAATAGACAGTCCGGAAAAAGAGATTCTGATCCTCTACTTTTTTGAAGGATTTCGTTTGAAAGAAATTGCGACTATCTTGGATATGAATGAAAACACAGTTAAAACGAAAATGTACCGCTCATTGAATGCTTTACGTCAAATCCTAGAATGAAGGAGAGAAGAGTGCCATGTATTCCCAAAAAGAAAATTTAAAAAAACTAAAGAAAACTTATAAAGAACAAGCAATTCCCAAAGGGCTTAAAGAGGAGATCCGCCAGCGTTTTATTATCGAAGAGCAATCATTTATAAAAGCAAAGCGGAGAAAGAGACGTCTCCAAGGGTTCGGAGTATCTTTGGCTATCGTAATGATTACAACAAGTAGCCTTCTTTTTAATAGTCAAGTTCGAAGCTTTGCAGAAGATTTACCCATCTTAGGATCAGTCATTGAATTGATCTTAGGCGAACGCTTTACTGATCGATCTGAAAAAATCGATATTCAGGTACCGAAGATCAATACACAAAATGAGAAAGAAAATAAAACAATTCATGGATTAAATCAAAAATACTTTCGCGAAGGACAAGCAGATTTTGAAAAAGCTGAAAAAGAATATGGAAATTTTGAAACGGATCATTACCAAGTTTTGGGAGATTATCAGAAAATCGTAGACGATAACCGGTTTCTCGTGATTGAAAGGCAGATCACCCAAACAGCAGCAGATAGCCATGTTGAAAAAAGATACGACACAATCGACAAGAAAAACAGTGTCCAGCTCTCACTTCCACTTTTATTCAAAGATGACACCTATCTATCTGTTTTGACAAAAGAAGTCAAACGGCAGATGGCCGAACAAGTCAAGGAAGATCCATCTAAGTACTATTGGACTGAGCAAGATATTCAAGAAGGGACGATAGAAAAACCAACACTTGTTACGCCTACACGAAGTTTTTATTTGAACAAAGAGCATCAATTAGTTTTGACTTTTTCTCAATACGAAATTGCTCCTGGTTATATGGGTACACCAGAATTTGTCATTCCTAAGTCCGTGACAAAAACGATTTTGGCATCGGAAGATTATTTGGATCATTAGACGAGAAGTAGTTGCGACTAGCAGTTTCAATTTTCAAGTAAGTACAAGTAAATAATAAGAAGAGAAAAAGAGAAAGAAGAGATATAGTGAAAAGAAATTATTTAGTTATCAGTATTATTGCTTTATCCGTGCTTTTGTTTTTCGAAATTACTTCGGTGGCCTCCTTGATCACCGAAGTAAAAGGACAAACACACTCTTCGGAGCATTCGTCACAATCTTTCAAACAATCAGAACAATCAACCATTAAAAGCCAATCAACTGAAACAGCTAACGTCAAAGAAGCCATTCAAGAATCAGCGGAAAAGGTACAAAGTCAGTCATCACAATCAACACAAGACAGTACAAAAACGAGCCGAGATCCGGCTGTCAAAAGCGTCGCAATCAGCTTTGATGATGGACCAGGAGCGACCACAACACCGCAGCTTCTGCGAATCTTAAAAGAAAAAAACGTGCATGCCACTTTTTTCGTCTTAGGAGAAAATACGGCGCAGCATCCTGAAATCGTGAAGCAGACAGCTGAAGCAGGGCACGAGATTGGCAATCACACATACGATCATCAGAATCTGGCCACTCTTTCTGCCCAGTCGATGACGGAGGAAGTGACGAAAGCAGACACTGAGATCAAAAAAGTCACTGGCAAAACCCCCACTTTTGTTCGTCCGCCCTATGGTTCTGTCACGAATGTAGGAGCAACGATCATCCAGCGACCGATCATCGAATGGTCTGTTGATTCAGAAGATTGGAAGACAAGAAATCCTGATTTGATTTTGCAGAAGATCCAAGCAACAGTATACGATGGGGCAATTATTTTATTCCATGATATCTATCCTGAAACGATTCGTGCCGTTCCTCAAGTGATCGATTATCTGAAAGAGCAAGGGTATCGCATCACGACAGTTGGGGATTTATTAGGGCATCCAACGGCTGTCGAGAACTATTATGGCAGAAACGATCATCGGCCAGTTCAGTAAGTGAGACAAGTATCTTTAATAAATAACACATTTTAATAAGTAGTTGAACACATAACTACCTTACTTGCAAAGGCTTAACAATATCTATACAGGTACAACAAAAAACTGTCCACCAATTTTCTGGCTCTATAATTTATGGGACTGATGAATCAGAATTGATTCTTCAGCCCCATTTTCATTTTAGGTATTAAAAAACATATCGTTCTCTAGTATGATTAAATCACCACAAAATAAACAACTGAGAGGACGATACGCTATATGAATGATTCTATCAAAAAAATGCTGAGAATAACAGAGAAAGATTTGATGATTACAGAGGTCTCTTACGAGACCCTTCAGAAGAAAAAGACGTTGGTCGTCGATGCTGTTCTCTCGCCTACTCCTCGTGCTTGTAGAAGTTGTGGTTCTACTGTGGTAGATGGAAACGGGAAAGCAATTATAGTGAAAAATGGAAAAAAGGAAACGATTGTCCGTTTTGAACAATACAATCATATGCCTTTGGTTATGCGCCTAAAAAAGCAACGCTATACCTGTAAAAACTGTCGCACCCATTGGACGGCTCAAAGTTATTTTGTCCAACCCAGACATTCAATCGCAAATCATGTTAGATATAAAATTGCTTCTTTACTGACTGAAAAAGTATCTTTATCTTTTATTGCGAAAAGCTGTCAGGTATCTTTGACCACCGTTATTCGTACATTGAAAGAGTTTAAAAGCTATTTACCAAAGCAATCTAAGAAGATCCTCCCCAGAGTATTGATGGTTGACGAATTTCGTTCGCATGCTTCCATAGAAGATAAGATGAGCTTTATTTGCGCGGATGGCGAAACAGGAAAATTAATAGATGTTTTGCCTACGCGTAAATTACCTCGATTAACAAGCTATTTCTTAGGTTGTACCAATCCAGAAGAAGTAGAATTCTTGGTGACAGACATGAACGCCGCCTACTTCCAGCTCACCAAACGTGTTCTGCCAAATGCGAAAGTCGTGATTGATCGGTTTCATATTGTCAAACACATGAATCAAGCGTTCAATGAGTTGCGTATCCGTGAAATGAATGAACTTCGTAAAGCCGGACAGAAAAGCCAGGCAGAAAAACTGAAAAAGAACTGGCGCTTTTTGCTAAAAAATCGTGCAAACATCAACCATTATGAATACAAAACATGGAAAAGTTTCCGAGCACCAAAATACCCATTTCTTACTGAAGCAATGATGATTGATCGATTGCTTGAGTTTTCTCCGCCCCTAAAGGAGGCGTATCCCTTTTTTCATGAATTAGTTGAAGCCTTTCGAGACAAAGACCCTGACTTATTTTTCTCCTTATTGGCAGAACTTCCCGAAACGTTAGATGACAGCTTTCGGGAAAAGCTTCAAAACCTTCTGACCTATGAAGAAGGCATCACCAACGCAATGATCTATCCTTATTCCAATGGAAAAATAGAAGCGAAGAATACCCACATAAAGACAATGAAACGAGTATCCTACGGATTTAAATCATTTGAGAACATGAGAATTAGAATCTTTTTGATCAATCAATTAATCAATGTAAGATAACAAAAAATCTGAGCCAGAATGTGGTTCATTCTGACTCAGATTTGATTTTGCACAACTCATCAGTCCTTATTGACAAAGAGCCAATTTTCTTTGGCGGACAGTTTTCACTTAAAAATAAAGAAGCAACTATTCGTAAATTATGCTAAAATAGCAGTAGAACGCGTCCTGAGGGAATCGAACCCCCGTCTCAAGAACCGGAATCTTACGTGATATCCACTACACTAAGGACGCAAGCACTGGGATAATTGTAACTAAACAGATAAAAAATTACAAGGGGATTGGACAAAAAAATGAAATTTGAGCAAAATTTTTCACAAAAACAGCAGCAGACACAGAAACTAGCCATGACGCAACAGTTGCAACAGTCCATCCAAGTTTTACAATATAACAGTGAGGAGCTGTTGGCATTCGTTGAGAATCAAGCAATGGAAAATCCATTGGTGGAAGTTGTTGAGCCGGAATGGCAGCCAGATTACATAAAAGCTTCTTCATCTTCTTATGAAGGAGAAGAGACAAATTACCTAAATCAGATTCCTGATACAAAAGGGTCTTTATTTGATTCATTGATCGAACAAGTCCATTTGAATTACCGAGATACTTTTTTGAGGAAAATCGTTCTTTATCTTGTAGAATACATCGATTTGAACGGATTTTTGACGATTAGTTTAGAAGAAGCCGGAAAAGAGATTGGAGCTACGCCTATCCAAATGCTCGATGCGTTGACTCTGATTCAGCAATTAGAACCAGCTGGAGTAGGTGCACGTAGTTTGCAAGAATGTCTCATGCTTCAAACAGAACGAGATGATTATGCGCCGGAATTAGCTTATATCGTGTTGGAAGAATGTTTTGAGGAACTGGTGGAGCGAAAATGGAAAGAAATCGCACAACGTTTTTCTGTTGATCTACATGCTGTTCAGCAGATATTCGACTATTTACAAACGTTGAGTCCAAGCCCTGGCCGGATTTTCGACCGTAGCAGCGAATTGTACATTATTCCTGATGTCCGGGTATTAGTGGACGACGATAAAAATGTACAAGTTATCTCAAACCGAAAAAATCAGCCAAATATACGCTTTCAAGAGAGTTACTTCAAACAAATGTCACAACAAGCAGATAAAGAAACTGAAAATTATTTAAAAGAACGGAAACAGGAATTCGAATGGTTGAAGAAAACGATCCTACAACGTGGGGATACAATTTTGCGGGTTGCTCAAGTCATTGTTTCCCGGCAAAAAGCTTTCTTTATCGACAAGGAACGTCCAATCAAGCCTCTTACGTTAAAGGAAGTTGCAACTGAGATAGATGTGCATGAATCCACGGTCAGTCGTGCAGTCAACGGGAAATATTTGGAAACAGACTTCGGTGTATTTGAATTAAAAAAATTTTTCACTACACGAATTCCTACGAATAGTACAGAACAGACAGAAGACCTTTCAGCAGATACAGCGAAGAAAAAGCTGCAGGAATTAGTCGATCAAGAAGACAAAAACAAGCCGTTGTCTGACCAGAAATTGGTTGAATTGCTGAAAAAAGATGAGATAGCGATCTCAAGACGAACAGTAGCAAAATATCGTGATTTATTAGGAATCCCGAGTTCATCAAAAAGAAAACGTTATGATAACTAATCAGTCAAAAGACTAGAAAAAGTATTTCACTTTTTCTAGTCTTTTTAGTTGAAAAACGAGAGCAAAACTGTTAGACTTACAGTCGTGAGGTTGAGATTTCCCTTTATTGATGTGAAATTCGAATAGTTAATTTCTTTTTTTATCGTATATGGGTCGTTTTAAGTCTACATTGGACGTAAAGTGTCCAACTAAGGAGATCGCTATGCTGGATGAAATAAAAATGATTGAATCTGTTGCACCAGATATTATCGAAGTGTTGCAAGAACGCTATAAAATTTTACGAAATATCTATTGGATGCAGCCGATTGGGCGTCGAAGTTTATCGGAAAGTATGGGGATCACAGAACGAGTCTTACGAACAGAAACAGACCTTTTGAAAAATCTGAATTTGATCGACACCTCAAAAAGCGGTATGACGCTGACAACTAAGGGCGAAGAAGTTTATCAAAGCCTTGAAAACTTCATGGATCAGCTTTTAGGTACGCATCAAACCGAACAACAGTTGGCAGAATATTTTGGTAACCAACGCTGTATCGTTGTTTCAGGAAACAGCGAAGAGCAGACCAAAGTGGCTGATGCATTCGGCGAAGCGCTGAGCGAAGCCTTAGACCGACTACTTCCAGAAGGCGAGAATATCATCGCTGTGATGGGAGGAACTACTATGGCTGTGGTAGCCGAACAATTGTCTAATCTGGAAAATAAGAAACGGCATAACCTGTTTGTCCCTGCAAGAGGCGGGATTGGTGAAGCGATAACTGTACAGGCAAATTCTGTCAGTGCAAGAATGGCTGCTAAAGCAAACGGTAACCACCGCGCACTTTATGTTCCGGAACAATTAAGTCTGGCAACTTACAATTCTTTACTCAATGAGCCATCTATCCAAGAAGTCTTAAACTTGATTAGTGAAGCGAATTGTGTTATTCATAGTATTGGGCGTGCATTACACATGGCAGCACGTCGTAAGATGACTGAAAAAGAATTAGTCATGCTGAAACAAGCAAATGCTGTTGCGGAATCTTTTGGCTACTTTTTCAATGAAAAAGGTGAAGTCGTTTATAAGGTCCCTAGAATCGGCATAGAATTGCAAGATTTGGAAAAAGTCCCGATCATCATGGCAATCGCGGGCGGAAAATCAAAAGCTAAAGCAATTCGAGCTTATATGAAAAATGCACCAAAACAAACGTGGCTCATCACTGATGAAGCTGCTGCAAATGAGATTTTAAAAGGGGTAACCCTTTAAAATAAATATTTTTTTGATTTTCATAAGGAGGAAATCTTAAATGACAGTTAAAGTAGGTATTAATGGTTTTGGACGTATTGGACGTCTAGCATTCCGTCGTATCCAAGATGTAGATGGAATCGAAGTAGTAGCAATCAACGACTTGACAGATGCTAAAATGTTGGCACACTTGTTAAAATACGACACAACTCAAGGACGTTTCAACGGAACAGTTGAAGTTCATGAAGGTTCATTCAACGTAAACGGAAAAGAAGTTAAAGTATTAGCTAACCGCAACCCAGAAGAATTACCATGGGGCGAACTAGGCGTAGATATCGTTCTAGAATGTACTGGTTTCTTCACTTCTAAATCAGCAGCTGAAAAACATTTAACAGCTGGTGCTAAACGCGTTGTTATCTCTGCTCCTGGCGGAAACGATGTTCCAACAATCGTTTATAACACAAACCACGAAACATTAACTGGTAAAGAAACAGTTATCTCAGGTGCTTCATGTACTACTAACTGTTTAGCTCCTATGGCTAAAACATTGAACGACAAATTTGGTGTTGTTGAAGGATTAATGACAACTATCCACGCTTACACAGGTGACCAAATGACTCTAGACGGACCTCATCCTAAAGGTGACTTCCGCCGTGCACGCGCTGCTGCTGCAAACATCGTTCCTAACTCAACAGGTGCTGCTAAAGCTATCGGTTTAGTAATTCCCGAATTGAACGGTAAATTAGACGGAGCTGCTCAACGTGTTCCTGTACCAACAGGTTCATTAACAGAATTAGTAACAGTTCTTGAAAAAGAAGTAACTGTTGACGAAATCAATGCAGCAATGAAAGAAGCTTCAAACGAATCTTACGGATACAACACAGACGAAATCGTTTCTTCAGATATCGTTGGTATGACTTACGGTTCATTATTTGATGCTACACAAACTAAAGTAATGACAGTTGGCGACAAACAATTAGTTAAAACTGTTGCTTGGTACGACAACGAAATGTCATACACTGCACAATTAGTACGTACTTTAGAATACTTCGCTAACTTATAAGATAGACAAACGTACAAGTGTAAATTATAGACATGTACATTTAAAAGCGGGGAAGCAATCGCGCTTCTTCCGCTTTTTTTGATAATAAGTTTATTCAGGAGGAAATAAAATGGCTAAGAAAACAGTGAAAGATATCGATTTAAAAGACAAAAAAGTTCTTGTCCGTGTTGACTTCAACGTTCCTTTGAAAGACGGCGTGATCACTGACGACACTCGTATCAAAGCAGCATTGCCAACAATCAACTACGTTCTAGAACAAGGCGGAAAAGCAATCCTTTTCTCTCACCTTGGACGTGTAAAAACAGAAGAAGATAAAGAAGGAAAATCTTTAGCTCCAGTTGCAAAACGTCTAGGCGAATTATTAGGTAAAGAAGTAACATTCGTACCTGAAACTCGCGGAGAACAATTAGAAGAAGCAATCCGCAACATGAATGACGGCGACGTTGTCGTATTCGAAAATACACGATTTGAAGATATTGACGGTAAAAAAGAAAGCAAAAATGATACAGAACTAGGTAAATACTGGGCTTCATTAGGCGATGTATTTGTTAACGATGCTTTCGGTACAGCTCACCGTGCACATGCTTCTAACGTAGGTATCGCTTCAACTGGTATCCCAACAGTTGCTGGATTCTTGATGGAAAAAGAAATCAAGTTCATCGGTGAAGCAGTAGAAGAACCAAAACGACCAATGATTGCAATCCTTGGTGGCGCAAAAGTTTCTGATAAAATCGGCGTAATCGAAAACTTGATTCCTAAAGCAGATAAAATCTTGATCGGTGGCGGAATGACTTACACATTCTACGAAGCAAAAGGAATCAAGATCGGTAACTCTCTAGTAGAAGCTGATAAAGTGGAACTAGCAAAAGAATTAATCGAAAAAGCAGGCGACAAACTTGTCTTGCCAATCGACAATGTCTGTGCACCAGAATTTTCAAATGATGTTGAAACACAAGTAATCGAAGGAGACATTCCTGATGGTTTGATGGCTTTAGACATCGGCCCAGCATCAGTAAAATTATTTGCTGATACATTACAAGGTGCAAAAACAGTTGTTTGGAACGGACCTATGGGTGTATTTGAAATGAGTAACTTTGCTAAAGGTACAATCGGTGTTTGTGAAGCAATCGCTAACTTAGAAGGCGCAACAACAATCATCGGTGGCGGAGACTCAGCCGCAGCAGCAGAACAATTAGGATTTGCTGACAAATTCACACACATCTCAACAGGTGGCGGCGCAAGCTTGGAATTGCTTGAAGGTAAAGAATTACCAGGACTAGCAGCAATCAACGATAAATAAACGACCAAGTTTGCTCAATTCTGACGAGTAATCGAACAAAAGGTGAAGGGAGTTTTCATGACTCCCTAGCCATTTTTCAATAAATTAAGGAGTGTGTTCCTCAATGCGTAAACCTATTATCGCAGGTAACTGGAAAATGAACAAAACTGCATCAGAAGCAAAAGAATTTGCTGAAGCAGTAAAAAACAAAATCCCTTCAAATGACAAAGTTGATTCAGTCATCGGATCTCCTGCATTATTCTTACAAGAATTAATGACATCAGCTGAAGGTACAGAACTAAAAATCTCAGCACAAAACTGCTACTGGGAAAACTCAGGTGCGTTCACTGGTGAAACTTCACCAGCAGCTCTTGCTGATCTAGGTGTTCATTATGTGATCATCGGACATTCAGAACGTCGTGAATATTTCCATGAAACAGACGAAGACATCAATAAAAAAGCGAAAGCTATCTTTGCAAATGGTATGACACCAATCCTATGCTGCGGCGAATCTTTAGAAACCTATGAAGCAGGCAAAACTGCTGAATGGATCGAAGGACAAATTACAGCTGGTTTAGCTGATCTTTCAGCTGAACAGGTGTCAAACATGGTTATTGCTTATGAACCAATCTGGGCAATCGGTACTGGTAAATCAGCTGACGCACAAATCGCTGACGAAATTTGTGGAGTTGTACGTCAAACAGTTGAAAAACTTTATGGAAAAGAAGTATCAGAAGCAGTTCGTATCCAATACGGCGGTTCTGTAAAACCAGAAAATATTGCTGAATACATGGCAAAAGAAAATGTTGACGGTGCTTTAGTCGGTGGCGCAAGCTTGCAAGCAGATTCATTCTTGTCATTGTTAGACGCTGTAAAATAATTGTTGAAAATTTGCGAAAAATGCAAGAAATGTTTGCACTAATGAGCAAAATTAACTAAAATCGTATATGAGGGAAATCCCTTAGGAAAAAACAAACTCAAAGGAGAGACAAAACATGTCAATTATTACTGATGTTTACGCTCGCGAGATCTTAGACTCACGTGGTAACCCAACAATCGAAGTAGAAGTATACACAGAAAGCGGAGCTTTTGGCCGCGGAATGGTTCCTTCAGGTGCTTCAACTGGTGAATACGAAGCAGTTGAATTACGTGACGGAGACAAAGCTCGTTATGGCGGTAAAGGTGTAACTAAAGCTGTCGACAACGTAAACAACATCATTGCTGAAGCAATCATTGGCTACGATGTTCGTGACCAAATGGCTATCGACAAAGCTATGATCGCTTTAGACGGAACTCCTAACAAAGGTAAATTAGGTGCGAACGCTATTTTAGGTGTTTCTATCGCTGTTGCACGTGCAGCTGCTGACTACCTAGAAGTACCTTTATACCACTACCTAGGCGGATTCAACACAAAAGTATTGCCAACACCAATGATGAACATCATCAACGGCGGATCACATGCTGATAACTCAATCGACTTCCAAGAATTCATGATCATGCCTGTTGGCGCTCCAACATTCAAAGAAGCTCTACGTATGGGTGCTGAAGTATTCCACGCATTAGCTTCAATCTTGAAAGCTCGCGGATTAGCAACTTCTGTTGGTGACGAAGGTGGATTTGCTCCAAACCTTGGTTCAAACGAAGAAGGTTTTGAAGTAATCATCGAAGCAATCGAAAAAGCTGGCTATGTACCTGGTAAAGACGTTGTTCTTGCTATGGATGCTGCTTCTTCAGAATTCTACGACAAAGAAAAAGGTGTTTACGTACTAGCTGACTCAGGCGAAGGCGAAAAAACAACTGACGAAATGATCAAATTCTACGAAGAATTAGTTTCTAAATATCCAATCATCTCAATCGAAGATGGATTAGACGAAAACGACTGGGACGGATTCAAGAAATTAACTGACGTATTAGGCGACAAAGTTCAATTAGTTGGTGACGACTTGTTCGTAACAAACACTCAAAAATTATCTGAAGGTATCGAAAAAGGAATTGCTAACTCAATCCTTATCAAAGTGAACCAAATCGGTACATTAACAGAAACTTTCGAAGCTATCGAAATGGCTAAAGAAGCTGGCTACACAGCAGTTGTATCTCACCGTTCTGGTGAAACAGAAGATTCAACAATCTCTGATATCGCTGTTGCAACAAACGCTGGCCAAATCAAAACTGGTTCTCTATCACGTACTGACCGTATTGCTAAATACAACCAATTACTACGTATCGAAGACCAACTTGGTGAAGTTGCAGAATACAAAGGTTTGAAATCTTTCTACAACTTAAAAAACAAATAATTCTTTTCTAATGAAGATACATGATCGACTATTGAAAGATAGTCGAGTATGATCACTTAGTTAAGTAATCGAACTCTCTACTTGCTGAAATATCAGCAGGTAGAGAGTTTTTTTGCAACTAGCTTCTGTATATGATGTTTACAAAGAATGGTACAAGAAAAGATCATCCTTGAAAAAGGAAAGCTAACAATAACTAGCATCATATAAGAGCTTTTAAGGATAGAACAGTAGAATAGGAATCTATGGGCAAGTCCTCTCGTATAAATAAAATAGGAGGGAAGTAGCAGCATATTTTTCATAAAGTGGCTCTCTTTCTTCATTTTTACTTTGGTTGCTCCTATTTGAAAATTCGAGCACACTCAAATACAATAAAAAGAAATGGCAAGGGAGAGGATTAGATGAAAAAAGAAGAAAAAATCGCGATTTTACAAGAGATTATCCGAATTAAATCAGTGAATGGAAACGAAGGTGAAGTAGCAGCCTATTTGAATAAGCTTTTGGCAAAGCATGACATAACAGGAGAGATTGTTTCTTACAGAGATGGTAGAGATAATTTGATTGCTCGTTACCAAAAGGGCCAATCAGGAAAAGTGTTAGGCCTATCTGGGCATATGGATGTCGTGGCGGCTGGTGATGAATCGTCTTGGACCTATGCACCCTTTGCAGCAGAAATCCATGGGAACCGTTTGTACGGACGTGGTGCTACAGATATGAAGAGTGGCTTGGCAGCAATGGTGATTGCCATGATCGAACTGAAAGAGTCAGGAAAACCATTTAACGGAACAGTCAAATTATTAGCCACTGTCGGAGAAGAAGTGGGTGAACTAGGTGGGGAACAGCTCACGAAAGCAGGCTATGTAGATGACTTAGATGCCTTGATCATCGGAGAGCCAACCAATTACAGTTTGATGTATACGCACATGGGATCAATCAACTATACAGTCACCTCGCACGGAAAAGAAGCGCATAGCTCTATGCCAGACCAAGGTTATAATGCAATCAATCACCTAAATGAATTCATTACGAAAGCAAATGCTGAAATGAATCACCTCGCTGAAACAATCGAGAATCCTGTCCTAGGAAAAACAATCCATAATGTTACATTGATCAGTGGCGGGAATCAAGTCAACAGCATCCCAAGCCATGCGCAGCTCCAAGGGAACATTCGATCGATTCCAGAATACCCAAATGATAAAATCATTGCATTGCTGCAATCAATCGTCAATGAATTGAATCAAGAGACAGACTATCATTTGGAATTGATGATCGATTACAACAAAATACCTGTCAAAGCTGATCCAGATTCTCCTTTGATTCATTGCATTCAGCAACAATTCAGCCAGCCATTACCTTTAGTTGGAGCGGCAGCAACAACGGATGCAGCCGAATTTACGAAAGCTAACCATTCCTTCGACTTTGTCGTCTTTGGGCCTGGTGTCGTTACTTTGCCTCATCAAGTAGATGAGTATGTTGAAATCGATAATTATTTGGATATGATCGAAAAATATCAAGGAATTATTTTATCCTACTTAGCGTAAGATTTTTTTAATAAACGCCGTTTGTATAATTAAGCGAGACAAATAAAAAAGCCATTTATGTTACACTCCAATTGTAATACCCGCTAAAGCATACAAGGAGAGTGAACATAAATGACTTATACCCATCTTACACCAAACGAGCTTGTAATGATAGAAGCATATTTTCATCAAGAAACTCCGGTTGCTATCGTTGCGAAGCAGCTTAAACGTGGACGCCAAACAATTTACAATGTCTATAACTTTCTCAAATGTGGTGGAACAGCACTTGAATACTTTGAACAATACAAAGAAAATAAGCGACGTTGTGGGAGAACCGAAATCATTTTTCCTGCTGAGGAAAAAGAATACATTGAAAAAAGATCAACTGAAGGTTGGACCCCAGACGTCATTATTGGCCGTGCAGAGCGAACCTTCTCTTGTTCAGTAAGTACCCTCTATCGCCGGTTTAAGACGGGAGAATTCAATGTTTTACATTTACCGATGCAAGGAAAACGAAAACCAAATGGTTATAAGGAAAAACGTGGAAAACAGGCATTCAAAAGAAATATTTCTGAACGTAAAAAAGATTATGTCGTTTTCGAAGAAGAATTTGGACATTTAGAGGGTGATACGATTGTCGGCATCCACCATAAAAGTGCCGTCATCACACTCGTTGAGCGACTTTCAAAAGCCATTATCGCCTTGAAACCAGAAGGCCGTAAGGCAGTTGATATTGAAAATTCGATTAATGAATGGCTTCAATCCGTACCCAAAAATCTTTTCAAATCAATTACCTTTGATTGTGGAAAAGAATTCTCTAATTGGAAAAGTATTAGTAATACGAATGATATTGATATTTATTTCGCAGACCCAGGAACGCCTTCCCAACGGGGATTAAATGAACATTCAAACGGACTCCTCCGAAAAGATGGACTACCAAAAGAAATGGACTTCAACCAAGTCAATCAAGGATTCATCTCATCCGTTGCGTCCAAAAGAAACCATATCCCTAGAAAATCACTAAATTACCAAACACCATTAGAAGTTTTTTTGAGTTACGTAAATGGAAAGTTTTGTCTCGCTTAATTTGACAAATAATAAAATGAAAAAACAGAGCCAGATTAGCATTATTTTGCTAATCCAGCTCTGTTTATTCAGCCTATTTTTCTTTTTGAATATATCAAGCGTTGGGGCAACATAGTGATGACTAATGAAACAACGACGATAGACAACAAGCGATCAAGGTAGTCTGTACCCGCCTGTACCAAGATCACACTTGTTGTCTGACTTAAACCTAACCCATGTAATAGCTGAACGATCATACTGGATCCTGAGGAGGTGATCCCGCCAAATAACTGAACGGTAATGATCGAAGAAACGATCGTTCCAGGTACCGACAAAATCAAAGCGAGTAATAACAGTTTCAAGCTGTTTTTATCTTTGCCGAGATATCTTGGCAAAATCAATCCAGCAAGCAAGCCTGTGAGAATTTGGATTGGCGAATAATACAGAGAAAAAATATCTGTAGTCACTCCACTTAAAATACCGCTGGACAATCCTGTCAGCATTCCAGGTACAGGCCCAAGCAATGCACCAGCAAAAATCGTTCCGATAGAATCGAGATAGATTGGCAAACGAAGCCATAAAGCAATCGTTCCTCCAATATAATTGATCCCAATACACAAAGCCATCACTGTAAGTACGCGAGTTGCCATTTTGTTTTTATTCATTTTGTTAGCCCATCTTTAACCTTTCCAAATCTTTCATAATCGTTTCTTCTTGTGCATTTAAAAGAACGGGTGAACTACTCACCACTTAGCTAAACCTGACGGTTCTTAACGCTTGAAGTGGGAGCTTCTTGGGAATAGAGCATACTTGATAGCGTATTTCTTTACTAACAGCGGTGTCTCTTATTTACCAAGCTATCCCCGTAGTTCCTACGGTTCTTGATGATTGGATCTAAGCCAATCCCATAGAATGTAGTCTTAGACCTTCGGTCAGAATATTGATACTAGCATTGATATCACGATCATGATGAGTATGACAAACAGGACAAGTCCATTCTCGAATTTCAAGAGATTTCTTGCCATCTTTATGTCCGCACTCTGAACAAATCTGACTAGACGGAAACCATTTATCTACTTTGATGATTTTTCGTCCATACCAGTCAGCCTTGTATTGTAATTTAGTCACAAACTTTGACCAAGAAACATCAGAAATACTTTTAGCTAATTTATGATTTCGCAACATACCTTTTGTGTTTAAGTCTTCAATACAGATAATATCGTGATTTTTGATCATTTCTGTACTCAACTTATTCAGAAAATCAGTACGTTGATTCATTACTTTTTCATGCAATCTAGCTACTTTGCGTTTTTGTTTTTGATAATTTTTAGCTTCAAATAGATTGGTACCTTTATTTTTAGCCAATAAAGCACGCCTAGACAATTTGCGTTGTTCACGCTTTAGTTTCTTTTCCATTTTGGACGTGAATTTATTATTATCAATTTTTTGTCCATCAGAAAGAATCGCAAAGTCCATAATACCTAAGTCAATACCAATTGTGGAATTAGTTTTAGGTAATTCGATAATTTCTTCTTTACACAACAAAGAAATATAGTATTTACCGCTAGAATGACGTGATATTGTAGCAGATTTGATAATCCCTTTTGGTTGTCTATGAAGCTTAATTCTTACTAATGACTTCAATTTAGGAACTTTGATGAATTTACTATCAATCAAAGCAACTGTACCATTTTGATTATTCGTTGTATAACTCTGAACAGGATTTTTCTTACTTTTGAAACGTGGAAATCCAACGGATTTATCCCGAAAAAAATTCTTGTATGCTTTATCTAAATTAAGTTGGGCATTGGCTAAAGCAAGGCTATCAATTTCTTTCAAAAACGGAAATTCTTTCTTGTATTTAGCTGGTGTCGGAAAAGTCATTTTTTTAGAAGAATCATTTTTAACTTCTTCATACGCCTTTTTTCGGTCATCAAGCATTAGATTGTAGACCTTACGGACACAACCAAAAGATTTGGCAAAGAAGATTTCTTGTTCCTCTGTTGGATAGATTCTGAATTTGTATGCTTTTAGTTGTTCCATAAAGTTCACCTACTTTCTATTTATGATTGTTTCCTTGATTTTGGATATACTTCTTAATCACATCAATTGGTGCGCCACCAGTTGTCAGAAGACAAAAACTTTTAGACCAGAACATTTCTTTCCAAAGAAATTGTTTGACTCTTGGAAAGTCACGTTTTATCAATCTTGAGCTGGCACTTTTATAGGCATTGATGAATTTTGTCAATTCTGTTTTAGGTTGAGCTTTGAACATAATATGAACGTGGTCTTTATCATGATTCCACTCCACTAAAGTAATGTGATACGATTCTGAAATTCTTTCAAAAGTAGTTTTGGCATAATCAGATATTTCATCATCAATCACTTGTCTACGATATTTCGTTACTAAAACAAGGTGGTAATAAAGAAGAAATACTGAATGATTATTTGTATCTAATTCCATGTTATATCAACTCATTTCTTGTATAGACTGATTGTAACATGGAACAAAATAAAAAGGCAATACGCCTTAGTTGTCGGTCTTCGAGTTACCAACGGTAACCCTCATACCGAACGGCATTCATCACCCACCTATAGAGGATGGGCGACTTCTGCCTAATTCTGGTAAAAGATATGCAGAGAAAGGATTCAACGTTCTTGTACCTGATTTACGTGCGCACGGAGAAAGTGAAGGAGAAATCATCGGAATGGGATGGCTAGATCGGCTAGATTTAATTGCCTGGATCCAACTCATCTTAGATGAACAGCCGAATGCGTCCATTATTTTACACGGCGGATCAATGGGAGCTTCTACGATCATGATGGCAAGTGGTGAAAAACTTCCATCAGCGGTCAAAGGATTTATTTTAGACAGCGGATATGTTTCTGTTTATGCAGAATTCCGATATATGTTAAGTAAAATCACTGTCTTTCCTAAAAAAATGGTCATGAGATATGCGAATCATTATGCCCAGAAATACGCCGGTTACTCCTTAAAGCAAGCATCAGCTACGAGACAGCTTGGCAGCAACCATCTGCCTTTATTAGTCATCCATGGTGAAAGAGATCATTTTGTCCCTACAGAAGCAGCGTACACGATTCAAAATGCTACGGCAGGGGATAAAGCACTGCTGCTTGTTCCAGAAGCAGAACACTTGGAAGCATCGATGAAAGATCCGAAAACCTATTGGACAGTGATTTTTTCATTTATTGAACAAAGAATAACGATGGATTAATTTTCTCTTCTTTTTTGTAAGTAATTCGAGGATAAATAATTGTTTATAGATCTGGAGACTGCTAAAATAAGGTAGGAATAAAAAAATATCAGTTATTTGAGGAGTGCGGCATATGGAAATCAAAGAAGAAAAAAATCGTCTTGCTTTATTCAATGATGAGCAACAAGAGATTGGAGAAATGACATGGTCAGATGCGGGCCCAGACATCATGATCATTGACCATACATTTGTAGATCCAGCATATCGTGGTCAAAAGTTAGCTGAAAAGCTAGTGTATACTGGAGTAGAATTAGCAAGACGAGACGGGAAAAAGATCATTCCTTTATGCCCTTATGCAAAAAAAGAGTTTGAAAAGAAACCAGAATATCAAGACGTCTTACGTCAGTCATAAGAATAACAGCTGAAAGTTTTGAACTTTCAGCTGTTATTCCATTTATATAGAGTTGTCACGGACTTTTATCTATGATAAAGTTAAAGAGACGATATCTTTTGGGAAGGAGGCTGCGATATGTATAATTTAATTTTGGGAATCGTGATCGTTTTATCGATTGTTATGGTCATTGCGATTATGATGCAGCCAAGCAAGCAAAATAGTGCAGCGAGTGCATTTACCGGCGGTGCGGATCAACTATTCGGCAAACAAAAAGCTCGCGGCTTTGAAGCTGTCATGCAGCGATCAACTGCAGTTATGGGAGCTATCTGGATGATCTTATTATTTGTCCTAGCATATTTATCTTCGAAGTAGTTGAATAAGCCTCTCGCAAAACGGCGGGCGGCTTTTTTTATTGCAAAGAGAACGCTTAAGAAGAAGTTATGAAAGAAACTATGGTAAAATGAGGCGAAAGAGGTGAGACGAGTGAGACAATTACCAAAACCCCTTTATGCAAAACATGGAAAGCGAGCGGTTTTGCTGCTTCACGCTTACTCAGGAAGTCCAAACGATGTTCGAATGCTCGCACGATTTTTGGAAAAAGCAGATTATACAGTTTATGCGCCGCTTTTTAAAGGACACGGAACAATGGAGCCATATGATATCTTGCAAGAAAAAGCAGAAAGCTGGTGGGCAGACACTAAAAAAGCCATCCATTTTTTACAGTCTGAGCAGTTTTCTGATATTGCCGTATTAGGATTATCAATGGGCGGCATCTTTGCTGTACGAGCACTAGAAGAAGAATCAGTGATTGGCGGCGGTTTTTTCTGTTCGCCTTTGTCTCCTGTAAAAACAAACGTGCCTGAAAACTTTGAAAAATACGTACGTCAAGTGCTGAAGACAGCAGGTAAATCAGAGAAAGAAATCAATGAAAAAGCAGTTGCTTACCGCTCGTTAGCTGAACAACAATTAATGGATATACAAGATCAGGCAGCAATCGTAGAAAGTAGGTTGTCAGATATCCAACAGCCGATATTTTTAGCTCAAGCTGGGAAAGATGAAATGATCGACCCTAATGGCGTATTTGAAACTGCACGCAAGTTGAGCCGTCAGCGAGTGACACTTCAATGGTATCCTGAAAGTGGTCATGTGATTACAGTTGGTACAGCAAGACGCGAATTAGAAAAAGACGTCTTGGAATTTTTAGAAAAATTACCTTGGAATGAGGAATAAATATGACAAAAGAAACGATAAAAGAGAAAATTCTCTTTTTCATGGAAAGCAGTCGCAAACGCAGTTTTTCTATGGAAGAAATCGCTGAAGGTTTAGGGTTCCAAAAAAGCGATGATTTTAAATTACTAGTACAAACGATTGCTCAAATGGAAAGAGAACAGAGTATAGTTTTCAATAAAAAAGGAAAAGTGAAACTTCCTTTAAAACCAATCTTGATCGAAGGAACATTTCGAGCAAATGAACGAGGATTTGGATTTGTAACGATTGATCCCGAAGAAGATGACATCTATATCCCAAAAGAAGCGACTGGTTTTGCAATGGATGGAGACACCGTAGCAATCGATATCATGAAGCGAGCAAATACAGATATGGATCGCGGAGCAGAGGGGAAAGTAGTCGAGATTCGAGACCGGGCGACTACTCAGTTAGCAGGGGAATTCGTTGCTTATTCAGAAGAAGAAATACAAGAAACAGATCTTTACGGCGTTGTTATCCCGAAAGATAGAAAGCTCAACCAATTTAAAGTATATGCAGCAGCAGAGGGAGTTCGTCCAGTTGACGGAAGTATTGTGCTGATCGAACTGACCCATTACCCTGAAAAAGGGTATGCGACTAGTTTAGAAGGGATAATCAAGCAAGTGATTGGTCATAAGAATGACCCTGGCATGGATATCCTCTCAATTGTCGTGGCTAATGGTATCCCTACGAAATTTCCTGATGATGTATTGTCTGAAGCAGATGAAGTTCCAGATCAAATCAGCGAAAAGGATATAACTGGACGTAGAGATTTAAGAAATCAGCTCATTGTTACGATTGATGGAGAAGATGCAAAAGATCTAGATGATGCAGTTACGGTTAAAAAATTAGATAACGGTAATTATTTTCTTGGAGTACACATTGCAGATGTTTCTTACTATGTGACACAAGGCAGTCAATTGGACAGAGAAGCATATGAAAGAGGGACAAGTGTATATTTGACTGATCGAGTGATTCCGATGATCCCGCAACGTTTATCGAATGGTATCTGTTCACTGAATCCCCATGTTCCAAGGCTGACCATGAGTTGCGAAATGGAGATTGATCCAAATGGACAAGTAGTCTCTCATGATATTTTCCCAAGTGTGATCCAAACAACAGAACGGATGACCTACACAGCTGTCAATCAAATCTTAGAAGATCAAGACGAAGAAACGATGCAACGCTATGCTCAGCTCGTACCTATGTTCCAAGAAATGGGTGAATTGCATCGAATCCTTGAAACGATGCGAATCAAACGTGGCGCGATTTCTTTTGAGGATCGCGAAGCGAAAATCCTTGTTGATGCTGAAGGACACCCAAATGACATCCAGCTAAGAAGCAGAGGAATTGGTGAACGCTTGATCGAATCTTTCATGCTTGCGGCCAATGAAACGGTAGCTGAACATTATAATAAATTAAATCTGCCGTTTATTTACCGAATCCATGAACAGCCAAAAGAAGAAAAAATGCAGCGCTTCTTTGATTTTGCTTCAGCTTTGGGCATTCTGGTCCGAGGAACGAAAGGAACGATCACACCAAAAGATTTACAGCATGTGATCGAAGGAGTAGAAGACAAACCAGAAGCTGCAGTTATCAATACTATGTTGCTAAGAAGCATGCAACAAGCACGCTATTCAGAAGACAATTTTGGGCATTATGGCTTAGCGGCAGATTACTACACACACTTTACATCTCCTATTCGACGCTATCCCGATCTAATCGTCCATCGTCTGATCCGTTCTTACAGTGAAGATAAAAGTGAAAGCAATCAAAGTTCGTGGGCTGCGGAACTTCCTGAAATTGCAGATCATAGTTCTAAGATGGAACGTCGTGCAGTAGAAACAGAACGTGAAGTAGATTCCATGAAGAAAGCAGAATTCATGATGGACAAAGTGGGAGAAGAATTCGATGGGATCATCAGCTCTGTTGTGAAATTCGGCCTGTTTATCGAACTGCCGAATACAGTAGAAGGATTGATCCATATCAATGAATTGAAACAGGACTACTTCCATTTTGTTGAAAATCATTTAGCTCTTGTAGGTGAAAGAACTGGTCTGACTTTTAAAATCGGACAAAAAGTGCGCGTAAAAGTAGTCAAAGCTGATCCAGATGAACGAGCAGTGGATTTTGAACTCGTTTCCGCAGAAGAGGTCACTGCGTTGGAACGTCCAAAAGCACGCAATGGAAAATCTGGAAAACGAGAAGGAAAACAAGCAGGCAAACGCTCAGAAAAAAATGGCAAGAAGAACAAACGATATAGTGATAGTAAGCAAACGTTCGGTAAGAAAAAAGGGAAAAAGCCATTTTACAAAGATGTCAAAAAGAAGAAAAAGAAAAAATAAAATGAGTTGGAGGAAACAGCTATGCCAAAAGGCGAGGGAAAACTAATTGCACAAAACAAGAAAGCTCGCCATGATTATTCGATCATCGACACGATGGAAGCAGGGATGGTCTTGCAAGGAACGGAGATCAAGTCGATACGAAACAGCCGGATCAATCTGAAAGATGGATTTATTCGCGTCCGCAACGGGGAAGCTTTCTTGCATAATGTTCATATCAGTCCTTATGAACAAGGAAATATTTTTAATCATGATCCGTTGCGCACGAGAAAGTTATTATTACACAAGAAACAAATCGTTCGTCTTGAAAACGAATTGAAAAACACTGGAATCACTGTTGTTCCTTTAAAAGTCTATATTCGTAACGGCTATGCCAAGGTATTGATTGGTCTGGCAAAAGGGAAAAAATCGTATGATAAACGGGAAGATTTGAAACGAAAAGATATCGATCGACAAATTGATCGAACATTAAAAAATTTCTCTAGATAATTTCATTATCCTTTTTCGCATATTCGGTGCTTTTGCTTTTACTTAATGATAAAATTTGTTAGCATTTAATCTGATAAAACATGATTATCACAGGTTTTTTCTTAGATCAGGAGCACCGTGCATGGGGAAAAATTCGCTTCGTTTTTGACTGAAATAAAAAAGTGTCTAATTTTCATGAAAATGTTTTGAATTTTCTGTTTCATGGTGGTATGATACCGTGTGGTTAGAAACCGATTGGAAAAAACCAGATACGCACATGAATTGATTTTATGTGAATTTCGGGGAAAAGAGGTGAAATGGATTGGATGAACGCTCGCTAACGTTTCACATTGGACCAATTTGGTTTGATGGTACAGTTTGTATAATGGTGTTACTGACCTGTTTGATTGTTTTCTTCTTAGCTTACTTTTTTACAAGAAATCTTAAGTTGAAACCAACAGGCAAACAAAATGCGATAGAATGGGTCATTGATTTTAGTCGAGGAATCGTAACAGATAATCTGCCTAGAAAAGAATTGAGCAATTTCCATTTGTTGGCATTTACATTGTTTTTATTTGTTTTTGTTGCAAACAACATAGGTTTAGTAACAAAAATCGTCTTACCTAACGAAACAACACTTTGGAAAAGCCCGACAGCAGACCCGTTTGTTACTTTAACTTTGGCATTTATAATGATCTTACTTACTCACTTATTCGGGGTGAAAAAGTTAGGCTTCAAAGGATATTTCGTAAATTCGTTCTTGAAACCCTATAGTTTTATGTTTCCGATGAAACTGATTGAAGAATTTACAAATTTATTAACACTTGCTTTACGTCTTTATGGGAATATTTATGCGGGGGAAGTTTTGCTAACCTTGATTGCAAAAATGATGACAAGCTTAGGCTGGTTCTCATTACCATTAGCAATTCCATTAGAGATGGTCTGGATCGCGTTCTCCTTGTTTATTGGGAGCATCCAAGCATTTGTCTTTGTCACTTTGTCAATGGTTTATATGAGCCATAAGATTGAAGTAGAAGAATAATACTCGGTTAAAAAACAAACTACTATTTATCTATTTTAGGAGGAAAACAATTATGAATTATATCGCAGCAGCAATCGCAATCATGGGAGCAGCAATCGGAGCCGGTTATGGTAACGGTCAAGTTATCTCTAAAACAATCGAATCAATGGCTCGCCAACCTGAAATGTCTGGTCAATTCCGTACAACAATGTTTATCGGGGTAGCTCTAGTTGAAGCTGTTCCTATCTTAGGGGTAGTTATCGCCTTGATTCTAGTTTTTGCCGTTTAATTGAATCAGTATTAAGGCAGAAACAACATCGTTTGTTACTGCTTTTTTACATGGAAACTAGAAATACTCCAAAGAAAGGAAGGCTCGCCTATGCTGAATCAATTGGCAATTGCAGAAGTTGGCAATGCGATGTTAGGTAATATCATCGTTGTCAGCGGCTCATTTTTGATACTACTGGCTCTCTTGAAGCACTTTGCTTGGGGACCAATCAGCGATATTTTGAAAAAACGTGAAGACAAGATCGCCAATGATTTAGATTCTGCAGAACAATCTCGCATCAACTCAGCGAAAATGGAACAAGAACGCGAACAACAATTGTTAGCCTCTCGTTCTGATGCAGCTGATATCATCAAAAATGCGAAAGAAAGTGGAGAATTAAGCCGCCAAAATATTTTGAAGGATGCTCAAGAAGAAGCAGCTCGTCTAAAAAGCAAAGCCCAAGCTGATATCACTGTAGAACGTGATTCAGCGCTGAACTCTGTAAAAGACGACGTTGCAGAACTCTCTCTTCAAATCGCGGAAAAAATCTTGAACAAAGAATTATCTCCAGAAATGCATGAATCATTAATCAATCAATACATTGAAGGTCTAGGTTCTTCAAATGAAACTAGATAAATATACAGTAGGAAGACGTTACGGGAAAGCTTTATTTGAACTGGCGATCGATTCAAATCAAGCAGAAGAAATCTATCAAGATCTCGTAAGTTTACGTCAAATCTATGAACAAGTACCTGGATTAGGGAATATGTTAAGTGATGTTCGTCTAGAACCTCATGAAAAACGAGAAATCATGGACAAGCTTGTCAGCGGTTATGATGGGATCGTTAAAAACTTTTTAGAAGTTGTTTATGAGTATAACCGAATGGATGACCTTTTGTTCATGATCGAAGAATATGAACGTCGATATGATGAACATCAAGGGTTACTATTGGGAAGTGTCACAACAGCAGTCCCACTTTCAGACGAACAACGAATACAATTAGAAAAGAATGTTGCAAAAACAATGGACTATCAATCAGTTGAATTAAAACAAATCGTTGATTCTTCTATTATTGGTGGCGCGATTGTTGAAGCCAACCATCGAGTAATCGACGGAAGCATTCGCACGCAATTAGAAAAAATGCGTAATCAATTAAACAGATAGTACAAAGAGGTAGGTGAATCGAATGGCCATCAAAGCAGAAGAAATTAGTGCCTTGATTAAAGAACAAATTGAAAATTATCAAAACGTGCTTTCAGTCGAAGAAATCGGTACCGTAACTTATGTAGGTGACGGGATCGCTCGTGCACATGGTTTAGAAAACGCGATGAGTGGTGAGTTGCTTGAATTTTCAAACGGCTCATACGGAATGGCGCAAAACTTAGAGTCAAATGATGTAGGTATCATTATCCTTGGCGATTTCGAGTCCATTCGTGAAGGAGATAAAGTAAAACGAACAGGTAAGATCATGGAAGTTCCAGTTGGAGAGGCCTTGATCGGTCGGGTAGTCAATCCGCTAGGTCAACCAATCGACGGACTAGGTGAAATCGTTACTGACAAAGCTCGTCCAGTAGAAGCGATGGCACCAGGTGTTATGCAACGTAAATCTGTTAACGAACCAATGCAAACAGGGCTAAAAGCGATCGACGCCCTTGTGCCAATCGGACGCGGACAACGTGAATTAGTCATCGGTGACCGTAAAACAGGGAAAACTTCTATTGCGATCGATACGATCATCAACCAAAAAGGTCAAGATATGATCTGTATCTATGTAGCAATCGGACAAAAAGATTCTACAGTTCGTACACAAGTTGAAACATTGAAAAAATATGGCGCAATGGATTACACAATCGTTGTGAATGCCGGTGCGTCTCAACCAGCACCATTGCTTTATATCGCACCATATGCTGGTACTGCAATGGGTGAAGAATTCATGTACAACGGTAAACATGTATTGATCATTTTTGATGATCTTTCAAAACAAGCTGTTGCTTATCGTGAACTTTCCTTGCTACTTCGCCGTCCACCAGGTCGTGAAGCTTATCCTGGGGATGTTTTCTACTTGCACTCACGTTTATTAGAACGTGCAGCAAAATTAAGTGATGATTTAGGTGGCGGTTCAATGACTGCCTTACCATTTGTTGAAACACAAGCTGGAGATATCTCTGCTTATATCCCAACAAACGTTATTTCGATCACTGATGGACAAATCTTCTTAGAAAGCGACTTGTTCTACGCAGGTACTCGTCCAGCGGTTGATGCCGGACTATCTGTATCTCGTGTAGGGGGTTCTGCGCAAATCAAAGCAATGAAAAAAGTTGCTGGGACTTTACGCCTAGACTTAGCAAGTTACCGTGAATTAGAAGCATTTACACAATTCGGTTCTGACTTGGATGCAGCAACACAAGCAAAACTAAATCGTGGACGCCGTACAGTAGAAATCTTGAAACAAAAATTGCATGCACCGCTAGCTGTTGAAAAACAAGTAGTGATTTTGTATGCTTTGACACATGGATTCTTAGATAGTATCCCTGTAGACAGTATTTTAGACTTCGAACATGAATTATTCGAATATCTGGATACCAATCATTCAGATATCTTTGAAACAATCCGTACAACAAAAGATCTTCCAGAAGAAGAAGCGTTGAACAGTGCGATTCAGGAATATAAAGACATGTTCTTAGCTACAAAAGGAAGTAATTCCTCTACAGAAGATAAATTGAAATCCATTCAAAATGCATAGTGAGGTGAGATGAATGGGTGCTTCATTAAATGAAATCAAGACACGTATCGCTTCAACGAAAAAAACGAGCCAAATCACGCGGGCAATGCAGATGGTGTCTGCTTCTAAGTTGACAAAATCTGAAGCTTCTTCACAGAAGTTTCAGGTTTATGCAACAAAAGTAAGAGAAATCGTTACGCATTTGACTGCTACTCAGTTAAATGATATTGCCTCAGAAAATCCTAGAGGGGATATCAATTACAACAGCATGCTGCTCAGCCGTCCTGTGAAGAAAACTGGTTATATCGTCATCACTGCAGATGGCGGTTTAGTCGGTGGATATAACAGCTCGATATTGAAACAAACGATGTCTATTTTAGAAGAAGACCACCAATCACCCGATGATTACGTGATGATCGCAATTGGCGGAACTGGTGCAGACTTCTTTAAAGCACGCGGTATCAATCTAGCATATGAGCTGCGCAATCTATCTGATCAGCCAAGCTTTGATGAAGTCCGCAAAATCGTAAATATGGCAACAACTATGTTCCAAAACGAAGTATTCGATGAATTATACGTATGTTATAACCATCATATCAATTCACTAACTAGTCAGTTTCGTGTAGAAAAAATGCTGCCAATCTCAGACTTAGATCCAGAAGAAGCAACGACTTTCGAACAAGAATATATTTTTGAACCTTCAAAAGAAGAAATCTTGTCTCAGTTATTGCCTCAGTATGCTGAAAGTTTGATCTACGGTGCGATCGTTGACGCCAAAACAGCAGAACATGCTGCTGGTATGACAGCAATGAAAACAGCAACTGATAATGCTGCTAATATCATTGATGAGCTGACGGTTTCTTATAACCGTGCAAGACAAGGGGCTATTACCCAAGAAATTACCGAAATTGTTGCCGGAGCTTCGGCACTAGAATAGTATTGAGATTGGAGGAAAAAAGATGAGTTCAGGCAAGATTGTTCAAGTAATCGGTCCCGTTGTCGACGTGGAATTTTCTTTAGACCAATCCTTACCAGATATCAACAACGCATTAGTTGTTTATAAAAATGACGAAAATAAATCAAAAGTTGTTCTTGAAGCAGCGTTAGAATTAGGGGACGGAGTGATCCGGACCATTGCGATGGAATCAACAGATGGTTTACAAAGAGGAATGGAAGTCATTGATACAGGCAAAGCAATCTCTGTTCCTGTAGGTAAAGAAACATTAGGTCGCGTATTCAACGTACTAGGAGATACGATCGATTTAGAAACACCTTTCCCAGAAGATGCGGAAAGAAGCGAAATTCATAAAAAAGCACCAGCCTTTGACGAATTAAGTACAAGTACAGAAATTTTGGAAACAGGGATCAAAGTTATCGATTTGCTTGCCCCATATTTAAAAGGTGGGAAAGTCGGACTATTCGGTGGTGCCGGTGTTGGTAAAACCGTACTGATCCAAGAACTGATCCATAATATCGCCCAAGAACATGGTGGTATTTCTGTATTTACCGGTGTAGGTGAACGTACTCGTGAAGGTAATGACTTGTATTATGAAATGAAAGATTCAGGAGTTATCGAAAAAACAGCCATGGTGTTCGGACAAATGAACGAACCACCAGGTGCACGTATGCGTGTTGCTTTGACTGGTTTGACGATTGCGGAATATTTCCGTGATGTAGAAGGTCAAGATGTACTGTTGTTTATCGACAACATTTTCCGTTTCACTCAAGCTGGATCTGAAGTATCAGCCTTGTTAGGACGGATGCCTTCTGCGGTTGGTTATCAACCAACATTGGCAACAGAAATGGGTCAATTACAAGAACGTATCACATCTACGAAAAAAGGTTCGATCACATCGATCCAAGCAATCTATGTGCCAGCCGATGACTACACTGACCCGGCGCCGGCAACAGCATTCGCCCATTTGGATGCGACAACCAACTTGGAACGTAAATTAACAGAACAAGGGATTTATCCAGCGGTAGATCCATTGGCTTCTTCTTCAAGTGCTTTAGCACCTGAAATCGTGGGGGAAGAACATTATAAAGTAGCAACAGAAGTCCAACACGTATTGCAACGATATCGTGAATTACAAGATATCATTGCTATCTTAGGTATGGATGAATTATCCGATCAAGAAAAAGTGTTAGTTTCTCGTGCCCGCAGAGTCCAATTCTTCTTGTCACAAAACTTTAACGTGGCTGAACAATTTACTGGTCTTCCAGGTTCATATGTCCCTGTAGAAGAAACAGTGAAAGGATTCCGCGAAATCTTGGAAGGCAAATACGATGATCTTCCTGAAGAAGCTTTCCGAAGTGTTGGCCGAATCGAAGACGTCGTAGAAAAAGCGAAAACACTAGGCTACTAGAAAGGGGTGCCCCATGGATCAATATTTAACAGTAAATGTGGTAACTCCTGCCGGTTTGGTCTATGATCACCATGCAGCTATCGTCGTTGCACGTACGACAGCTGGTGAGCTTGGGATTTTGCCTAAACATGCACCAATCATCGTTCCATTGACGATTGATGAAGTTCGTGTAAAACGAACAGATTCAGATACCCACGTCGATTGGATCGCTGTTAATGGCGGAATCATGGAAGTTCGTGATAATGTTGTTTCAATCGTTGCTGATAGTGCGGAACGTGAACGTGATATCGATGTATCTCGTGCGGAACGTGCAAAACAACGCGCAGAACGCCAAATCGAAGAAGCAAAAGCAAAACAAGATACGAACGAATTGAAACGGGCAACTGTTGCGTTGCACCGAGCAATCAATCGTATCAAAGTATCTAAGCACTCATAAAATGAGATGCGGATGTTTATCCGTGTTTAAGAACAGTAAAAAGAGGTTATGACAGAAGTGGTCAGCTTCAAGACATAAGAAGGAATTTACGAAAATTGCTTCTCAAATTTTTGTGAAATCTCAGCTTATTTTTCGAAGAAGCTACTTCTGGAACACCGTATATCAGAGGTTGTAAAATCAGCGTTTTGTCCTGAGTATTAGAGAAACAAATGGAAAATAGTTCCTCATATTTTGCCGTTTTTTGAGCTAATACCGAGGGTCAGATGATTGAACACCGTTTATTTGGGCTCTTTGTCAAATGATGTTGGTAAAGAGAAATCTTAGAATAATTTGGACAGAACAGAAAGAAGAAAACCTCTTTCTGTTCTGTTTATTTGGTTAAAAATGTTTTGCCATGACGAATCATAATTCGTAGTTTGAAATTGTAAAAGTTGCGAAAGCCGTACGCATTGCGTTTTAATACTTTGATGTGGTTGTTTAAGCATTCCAATGGTCCGTTTGAATAGCTGTAGTGAAGCGCATTTTGGATCTGTGGCAGAAACTTTTTAAACGTTCGTAAAGTGGTTGTATAGGTTTCTGGCAGACCGCTAATGTCTCTAGTTAAACAATCCTCAAATAGTGACTGATCTCTTTTCTTTACCGCATAAAGAATGTCTTGGTATAACTGATAGCCTTGGCGTAAGTTGGGACAAGCAGCTAACAGTCGATCGGCAATCTCACTTTCAGTCAAATAATCTTTAAAACTGGCACGCCAAACCCGTTTTTCATAGTTTAACTTTGCTTCTTCTTTTTGTAGGAGTTTCCAATAGCGCTTCAATTTTTTCCCTAACCCTCGTTGAGAGTGGGAATTTCCTTTAAGTCGTACCGTGGTTTCTTTCACTCGATGATTCAAGAAAGTTCTGCCAATATGTTGGACGATGTGGAAACGATCGATGATCAACTGAGCATTCGGGAAAAGCTTTTTCACCAACGAAACATAAGGCGCATACATATCAATAACAATCAATTGAACGGCTTCACGAGTCGCTAATGAAAACCGAGAAAAATAGCGTTCTAAATAAGGCAAGCGTCGATTTTCGACAATATCCAATAATGCATGGCTTTGTCCGTCCATCATGATAAAACTCATTGCACTGGCAACACTTCGAACCGATTTGAATTCATCAAAGCATAAGACCTTTGGCAAAGTCTGTTTGAAAGGATTCAATGGGCGGTAGAATCGCTTCATGACACGATAGACCGAAGAAGTGGAAATATTTTTCTGACGAGCGATTTCCGTCATGGAAGTATTCTCTTTTAAGCGAGCAATGACAGACCAACGAACTTTTTGACTAATGAAACAGTGTTTTTCAGCAACAGAGGTATCCGCTACGAATGTTCTTTGGCAAGACTTACATTTAAATCGTTGTTTCTTCAGCTCCAGATAAGTGCGATACTCAGACACATCATTCAGTAACAACCGAACGGTTGTCGTCCCCCAACGAATGATCCTAGAGGGGACGACACAAAGACAATGGGAACACTCTTCTGGCTTGTACAGAAGAGTTCCTTTGTAAATCAAGCAAATTTGCCCTTTGTATTTTTCTTTAGTTAAACAATTTTCCTCGAAATAGATATTTAGGTCTAGAATATTTAGGGTATCTTTGATAAGCTGAGTATGAGACATCTTGAATCCTCCTATGAATTGGTAGCCAAATTAATTCTAAAGGATTTCAGGGTGTCTTTTCTATATTTTTTTATACAAAAAAGATGTTGGTGAAGTTCACCAACATCAAAAAGTATAGAGCCTTTATTTGGAATAAGGGACTGCGACAAGACTTTTGTCTCAGTCCCTTTTTTTGCATATTTTTAGCATTTATTTCCTAAAAAATGTAAGGGGATTCCTATATTTTTAAGTATACTTGTTTTTCCTTTTATACATTTTATGGTATTATCATTTTATTAGTTATTATAAAACAATCGTTAGAAAGGACGTCATTATGCAAGTATACGGAATTGATGCGGTGCTTCGAATCGTGAGTCATTTGGCGTTTATCTACTTAGCCTTCTGGTCTTTACGTTCGTTACGCATTGAAACTTTTTTCAGACCAATGCATAATACGCAAATTAGAATGGCAATCGTACTTTTTTCAATTTTTTTAGGGTACACTGCAAGTAATTTTTTCTTAGAAGTTATCGCTTTATGCCGAAATCTTTTCGTTAGCCTGTAAATTTTAAAAAAAGGTACTATTTTAAAAGCAAGGATGTTATAATAGAAAAGATTTTGAGTAAGTGTATGCTCATTGGAATTTTTTGGAGGGAACAACATGGAAGAGATCATCGTAAGAGGTGGCAATCAATTAAATGGAACAGTAAGAATTGAAGGAGCTAAAAATGCTGTTTTGCCTATTTTAGCTGCTAGTTTGTTAGCAGAAGAAGGTATTACGACATTAGACAACGTTCCGATTCTTTCTGATGTCTTCACTATGAATCAAGTGATTCGTCACTTAAACGTAGATGTAGATTTTGATGAACAAAAGAATCAAGTAACAATCGACGCTTCAAGACAATTAGAAATCGAAGCGCCTTATGAGTATGTTAGTCAAATGCGTGCTTCAATCGTTGTGATGGGTCCGCTACTTGCCAGAAATGGACATGCAAAAGTAGCTATGCCTGGTGGATGTGCGATTGGTAAACGACCAATCGATTTGCATTTAAAAGGATTTCAAGCTTTAGGAGCAAAAATTATTCAAAAAAACGGCTATATCGAAGCAATTGCGGATGAATTGATCGGTAACACGATTTATTTAGATTTCCCTAGTGTAGGTGCTACTCAAAATATCATGATGGCTGCCGTAAAAGCAAAAGGAACAACCATCATTGAAAACGTAGCTCGCGAACCAGAAATCGTTGATTTAGCAAACATTTTGAATAAAATGGGCGCTCAAGTCTATGGAGCTGGTACTGAAACAATGCGTATTGAAGGCGTGGATCATTTACATGCAGTCAACCACTCAATCGTACAAGATCGTATCGAAGCAGGTACCTTTATGGTTGCTGCTGCAATGACACAAGGCAATGTGCTGATTGCAGATGCTATCTCTGAACATAACCGCCCATTGATTTCTAAATTGATCGAAATGGGTGCAGAAATCATTGAAGAAGAAGGCGGAGTCCGTGTCATCGGACCAAAACATATCTTACCTACAGATGTAAAAACGATGCCTCATCCTGGTTTCCCTACAGATATGCAAGCTCAAATGACAGCTATCCAATTAGTTGCAGAAGGTACAAGTGTAGTGACTGAAACAGTGTTTGAAAATCGTTTCCAACATTTAGAAGAGATGCGCCGTATGAACGCTCATGTCAAAATCGACGGAAATGTAGCAATCATGGATGGAAACCATGAATTGCAAGGTGCAGAAGTATATGCAACAGACTTGCGGGCAGCAGCAGCATTAGTTTTAGCTGGCTTGAAAGCAAATGGAATCACACGTGTGCGTAACTTGAATTATCTAGACCGTGGATATTATAATTTCCATATCAAACTACAGCAATTAGGTGCAGACGTTGAACGTGTAGACATGGATCAAACTTCTGCTGAAAAAACAGCACAAACGATTGCTTAAGGAAGTGGCTGAATGAGTAACCAACGATATATCTTATTAACTTTGATAAAGATTTTAATGGTGATCTTATTGCTTATCCTTCTTTTTGTGGCCGGAACGATGATCGGATATGGTGTCATCGGTGGCGGCAATCCATTTAAAGTATTTCAGCCAAGTTTGTGGATTCATATTCGAGACTTTTTTCATTGATAAATAAGAATCACAGTGGTTCTAGTCGATATGAAGTGAGCCATGAAGCAGAACATGATAAAAGAAAACAGAAGGGAACGTTGACGTTAGTCGCGATCCCTTTTTTTAGTAAAAGAAAAGAAGGAATCTAATTGATGAAGAAGATATTGATTTATTTAGTTAGAGGATATCAGCGCTTTATTTCGCCTGCATTTCCACCTAGCTGCCGTTATTACCCAACCTGTTCCAATTATATGATAAAAGCAATTCAAACCCATGGCGCGCTAAAAGGGACGGTAATGGGGACTGCACGGATCTTACGCTGTCATCCTTTTGTCAAAGGCGGTATCGATTATGTACCATTGACATTCCGATTAACGCGAAATAAGAAAGATAAAAAAGAACCAGATTATAAAAAGGTTGTGAAAAATACGGGTAGCACTGAGCGATAAAGAAACAATTTGGAAAATAGCTTCTTATATTTTGCAAAATTGTGAGTTATTGCCGAAGTGTTGGATTTTGAACACCGTCAAAAAAAAGGTTGTGAAAAATACGGCTAGCACTGAGCGATAAAGAAAAAGAGGAAATTTATTGTCAAAGTAACAACTCCGCAACTACTTATATGGGGGACAAAAAATGATCGAAGAACTAAACAAGAAAGATTTACCATGGTCCTTGTTATTAGATGCAGATCCTGATAAAGAAAAAGTTCAAGTATATGTTTCCAGAGGGAGTGGCTGGATATGGAAAGAAAAAGAAAAAACAATAGGTGTACTGATCTATGTGGCAAGGGAAAAAGAATACGAAATCGTCAATGTAGCAGTAACCCCAACGTATCAAGGAAAGGGGATTGGCGGAAAATTACTTGAGACAGCTTTTCAGAAGCTTTCACAACTCGCTTCCAGTCAAACTCAGATCATCATACGAACCGGCAGTACTAGCAGTGCGGCGTTACATCTCTATCAAAAAATGGGCTATGTGGAGATTGGTCGAGTCAAAGACTATTTTATCCATCATTACTCTGAGCCCATTTTTGAAAATGGAGATCAATTAAGGGATCAAGTGATTTTAGCAATTCACTTACCTAAAAATAGCTTTAACTAATAAAATTTCAATTCAAGAAAATGCTTTCAAATGCTAAATAGATACATTACAATAGCTTTAGCAAACAAAAAGGAGAATATTTTTATGGGAATATTAGTTTTTGATTTTGGTGGATCGGCTGTCAAATATGGTTGTTGGGATGGCAAAGAGATTAAAGGTAAGGGACAATTTGCAACGCCTGAATCTTGGGAAGAAATGAAAGCGCAATTATTTCAAGTTTATAAAAAAATACTCGTTTCTTTTGAAGTCGAAGGAATTGGAATCAGCTCTCCTGGAGTAGTGAATAATGAGAAACAGGTGATTGAGGGAATCAGTGCGATTCCTTATATTCATGGATTTAATATTTTCCGAGATTTGGAAACTCTGTTTCAACTTCCAGTAACGATTGAAAATGACGCCAACTGTGCCGGAATGGCTGAATTTTATGAAGGTGCTGCCCGCGATTATCAAGATGTTGCTTTTGTTGTGGCAGGAACTGGGATTGGCGGGGCGTTGTTCACGAAAGGACAAATCAATAAAGGGGCACATCTTTACGGTGGAGAATTTGGGTTGATGTTCTTAAATGGCGATAAGACATTCAGTAAACTTGGTACAGCGGTACAGATGGCTTGGCGTTATTGTGAACGCAAAGGTCTCGATAAAAATGCTTATACCGGAAAAGATGTCTTTGAATTAGCAGAAACTGGAGATGCAATAGCAAAAGAAGAAGTTGAGAGTTTTTATACGTATCTTACAAAGGGATTATTCAGTATTCAATTTTCGTTTGATCCAGAAGTGATCGTATTAGGCGGCGGGGTTTCTGCAAAAGAAGGGCTCATTGATGAGATCAAAAGCCGAATGAAGAAGCTGACAGAACAATTCGATCTGCATGATTTCGAACCGCAGATTTTATTATGTGAATACAGAAACGATGCTAATCTTGTAGGTGCAGCAGCAAACTATCTCGCTGTACGTCAAGGGGAGAATTAAGAGCTTTAGAGAAGGTGCAGCTTGCATAAAAGAAGTGAATGAAATGAATAGGAGATTTTTACCTAAGGAATGTTTTATTTGCTGCAGTATGATAAAATATCTGAGAGGTGAAAATGATGTCAAAAAAAAATAAAGATATTGAAGTGCGTATAGAAGAAGTGAAAAAAGATATCAAAGGTAAGAATTATGAAGTCACTCAGTTATTTATAGGGAAAAAAATGATTGGTGAGATCTTAGCCTATGGACCAAAAGAATATGAAATTTTCTTTGGTGAAGAAGATTTTGGAAAAGAAAAAAGTCTTGAAAATGCGATAGAAACAGTGATTCGACACTGGAATCTGCACGAATAAAAAAATATCAAAAAAACTTTCAATAAAGGGTTGCAAAAATCTGGAAAATTAGGTATTATAACTAAGTCAGGTTGATACAAACCTTTCGGAGGAGTAGCGAAGTGGCTAAACGCGACGGACTGTAAATCCGTTCCTTAGGGTTCAGTGGTTCGAATCCACTCTCCTCCATTTCATTGGGGTATAGCCAAGCGGTAAGGCAAGGGACTTTGACTCCCTCATGCGTTGGTTCGAATCCAGCTACCCCAGTATACCACAATCGTAAGCTCTCGTTAGTTCGAGAGCTCTTTTTTTTGCTTTGCTACCTTGTTCCTTGAAGATTCTGCTGATTTAAGATAGAGTTAAGTTAACTACAAGAATTGGAGGGATCCACATGAAATGGAAAGAAAAAGTAGACGAAGCAGCTGAAAAGTTATATGATTTGGTCAAATCAGAAAAATACAATATTGAAGTGAATATTCCGAAAAAAGGCGGAAAAGCGGTCCGGGTAAAATCAAAACGCCCAACGAATCATACAAAAAAATGGATGGCTAAAAACCGCTAATAATAACAAAAGATCCATAAGTCGGCATTTTCATCGATTTTAGGGTCTTTTGTTATTTTCTAGGTTG
Source organism: Enterococcus sp. PLH-Efm8 (assembly GCF_053011625.1). Taxonomy (NCBI): domain Bacteria; kingdom Bacillati; phylum Bacillota; class Bacilli; order Lactobacillales; family Enterococcaceae; genus Enterococcus; species Enterococcus sp. PLH-Efm8. The sequence goes on along the minus strand of NZ_CP172568.1, from coordinate 2,030,615 downwards.
GACATATCTAAAAAATTGTTTCTGACAATAGGAGTAGGAAGAACGATGTGTGTCTAAATCCTCTGTTGATGGATAGAAACCTTTATCTTTTTCAGTTGTGAATCAGGTATATACCAGTTATAATAGAAGAAACGAAAGGACGGGTGTACGTTATGTCGAATCAATTACCTGTATATATACAGATTCATGACCAATTAAAAAATGAAATCGAACAAGGTATATGGAAAGTCGGAGACCGTCTTCCTTCAGAAAGAGAATTAGCAGTGAAATTCAATGTCAGCCGTATGACGTTGAGACAAGCAATTCAAAACTTGGCAGATGAAGGAATCTTAGAAAGAAAGATCGGTTCGGGTACATATGTTGCACGAGAAAAAGTACAAGAAAAAATGTCTGGTGCAACAAGTTTTACAGAAATTATGGAATCACAAAATCGAGTACCGTCTAGTCGGACAATCTCTTATTTCTTGACTTCGCCAAGCTCAAGTGAAATGGAAAAACTAAACTTGAGTAAAGATGACACGATCTTGCGAATGGAACGTATTCGTTTCGCAGATGATGTCCCTATTTGTTTTGAAGTTGCCAGTGTGCCACAAAAGCTGATCGATGGCTACAGCAAAGCAGAGATTACTGAATCGTTGTATCGCACGCTAGAAGAAAAAGGCGGGAAAAAGATCGGTCCAGCGAATCAAACGATTACTGCTGTGTTGGCTTCTGAGAAAATTGCTGACTATTTAGAGGTAAAACGAGGAGATGCAGTTCTTCGTTTGCGCCAGATTTCTTATTTTGAAGACGGTACGCCGTTTGAGTATGTGCGTACGCAATACGTAGGAAATCGTTTTGAGTTTTATTTGGAAAAATAAAAAACAGGTGATCCCTGATTCCGTATTAGAAATAAAAGAGAATCAGAATCACCTGTTTTTATATATGATCAGTTACCAGTTGCTCGTGATAAGAAACAGGACCCTCTTCAAATTGGACTTGTCCGTTCAGCAGCTCAATGATGGATTCTTTAAAGTGGTCAGCACTTTTTTCATCTACAGCACAGATGACGCTAACTTGATCAGTATATTGGATTTCTTTTATAAAAAAATGTTGGAGTTCAAGATAATTCTGTAATTTTCCTAGTTGCGGATACGTGATCATCACAGAGATCTCCTGTTGCAAGGTACCTTCTACGATTCCAATGTCAGACAATGCTTGAGAGACCGCATGAGTGTATGCTCGTATTAATCCGCCTGTGCCGAGTTTCGTTCCTCCAAAATATCGAGTGACTACTGCAGCTACATTGATCAGTTGATTTTTTTTGAGGACTTCCAACATCGGTATGCCCGCCGTTCCACTTGGTTCTCCATCATCGCTGCTTCGCTGGATTTCATTTTTTTCTCCAATGATGAAGGCGCTGCAGTTATGGTTCGCTTTCCAATGTTCTTTTTTTATTTCTTGAATGAAACTTTTTGCTTCGTCCTCTGATTCTATTCGTCTAAGAGAACAGATAAAGCGTGATTTTTTGATCTCGATCTCACTTTGTCCATTTTCTTTTATTGTACGATAGCGCTCGATCATCTTGTCACCTCTTTTTTCATTTTCTTTATTCAGTATAAATAAAGTTCTAGGTTGTTTCAACACTGTAACGGTTGCGCAATTGCTGTAGTATGCGATAATAAAGACAAAGGCAGGTGGATCTGGGGATGCAGGAACGAATGAAAAAGTACGATGCAATTACGCATTATTTGAAGAACAATGGCGGCTCTCAAGTAACGTTGACCTTTACCCAATTTGACGAACTGCTGTTTCCCAGTAACGGACTTCCCAAAACAGCAAGGGAAAGTACAGATTGGTGGGCAAATGATTATAAACACCCTGAAAAAGGTGCCTATGGCTGGATAAATGCAGGCTATGAAGTAGTTGTCATCAATTTGGACAAAGAATATGTCGTGTTCAATAAATTAGTGAAATCTAGTTGGCTATTTGATTAAATAAACCGCGTTTAGAAAACGTTGACAAATTTCTTTCTTTTTATATAATAGAGTAACAGACGCGAAGAAAACGTTTGCGTAGTTTGTTTTAAAAAGGAGAGAAAAGTATGGCTAAAAAAACAATCATGCTTGTATGTTCGGCTGGTATGAGCACAAGTTTACTAGTAACAAAAATGCAAAAAGCTGCTGAAGCAAAAGGAATCGACTCTGATATTTTCGCTGTGTCCGCTTCTGACGCAGATAACAATCTTGCAAATAAAGACGTGGATGTGTTGTTATTAGGCCCACAAGTTCGCTTTATGAAAGCTGATTTTGAGAAACGTCTGGAACCAAAAGGCATTCCTTTAGATGTCATCAATATGGCTGATTATGGTATGATGAATGGCGAAAAAGTGTTAGATCAAGCAATCACGCTCATAGGTGAATAAATAGAACAGTATAACTATCGAACAAGCGATCCAAAAAATAGATCGCTTGTTTTTTCGTATATTTTTTTAGGGCGAATAATATGAATCATTTTTGGGGTAGAAGGCTTCTGACGAGAGATATTAAAGCAATAGACTGTGAGGAGGTAAATTTACCAAATTATGAGAAGATCGCAGCAGTGGAACGTTTGAGCAACTGGATTCTTTGTCATCGCTGTGGAATGAGAACGTCCGTCATTGATGGACAGCTTGCAGATTACGGTTATTTTTGTACACATTGTCTATATTTAGGGCGATGCGACACTCAACAAGATTTATATTTGTTTGATCAGCCTGAAGCAAAACCTCGAGAAGTCGTCTTTTTTTTGGACAGGACAGCTTACTGAAAAACAAACGGAAATCTCAAAGAGAATACTTTGCCATTCAGAAAAAAGACATCATCTTATTTGGGCTGTAACAGGTGCAGGGAAAACAGAGATGCTTTATCCTATTTTAGTGGAAACTTTAAAAGCTGGAGGAAGAGTAGCGATTTGTACACCGCGAGTCGATGTTTGTAATGAATTGTTTTTACGCTATCGTTATGTTTTTCCAGAAGAAAAAATCACGTTGCTCCATGGGAATACAGCAACGGCTTATACCTTTACTTCTTTTGTTATCTGTACGATTCATCAGCTATACCGTTTTTATCGGTCCTTTGATTTAATAGTGATCGATGAGATCGATGCGTTTCCTTATAACGGGGATGCAGGATTAGCTCATGCTGTGCAAACAGCGATTAAACCAGACGGACGATTCATCTACTTAAGTGCCACACCTGATAAAAAGTTACTAAAGGAGATCAAGCAGACGTTTGACATCCACAAACTTGCTTTACGCTTTCATCGGCGTTTGCTTCCTGAACCCGTCTTGGTTTTCATGAATAATTGGCGACAAAAATGCAAGAACAAGAAGAAGATAAAATCTTTGGTGCGGATCATTCATCAATTAATTAAAGAAAACCATATCCTTTTATTTTGTCCAAGTATCACGATGATGCATCGTTTGAAAGCCACACTTCAAGAGGCTCTTCCGAGATATGAGATCACAGATGTTTCTTCAAGAGACAATCAGCGGGCGGAAAAAGTCCAGAAAATGCGAGAAGCAAAATATGACATACTGTTAACCACGATGATCCTTGAACGTGGAGTCACATTTGAAAGAATATCCGTTATCGTTTTAGGAGCGGATCATCCGGTTTTTACTAAATCTTCTTTGGTACAAATCGCAGGAAGAGCCGATCGTAAAGGGCCTTATACGAACAGTCAAGTATATTTTTTCTATGAAGAAAAAACTGCAGCTATTCGAAAAGCTTGTCAGGAAATCAAAGAAATGAATGAAGAAGGGAAGAAGATACTGTGAGGTGCAGTTGCTGCAGTAAAGATATCGTCCAAAATTTAACATTCAGCGAGATTATTGGTGTTTCGAAATACAGATTACCTCAGACTTGTTCAGTTTGTCGCGCACAATTTCATTTATTGGAAACAAGAGGCTGTTCTGGCTGTCAAAAACCAATCCATTTCAATCTAGAGAGTACGAAAAAGAAAGTAAATTCTATCCCCGTTTACTGCAGTGACTGTCAAGAATGGAAGAAGAAATATCCGACCTATGATTTTCAGCACCGTGCCTTTTTTGTGTACGATGAAAATATGAAGGCCTGGCTCAATCAATACAAGTTTATGGGAGATATCCGACTAGCAGGCACCTTTGCATATAAATGGACGCAGATAAAAAAAGAATACCCGACATACATCTATTGTCCAATACCTTTATCTGAAAAAAGGCGAACAGAAAGAGGATTCAATCAAGTAAGCGAGATGTTGAAAGCAGCAAGAATTCCTTTTCAGATGCTACTCAAAAGAGAGAAGCATCTGCTGGCTCAAGCAAAAAACACGCGAAAGGAAAGATTGGAGATGCCTCAACCTTTTGAACTTGCAGTCACCTTTTCTAAGATACAAAATAAAAAAATATTGATTATTGATGATGTCTATACAACAGGACAGACTCTTTTCCACGCAGCAGATTGTTTGCAGATCGCACAGCCGAAAATCATCCGAACTATTTCTTTGGCGAGATGAATTAGATGTGGAAATTTGATAGCGATTTAATTTGCAAATAACCTAGAGTTCGATATAATAGAATTAAGAAGAGGGAAAGAGTGGTCCTTCTCCTTCTTGATTGTGGTAGACGAAAGGGGTAATTTTTATGTTTAGATATAATGTACGCGGCGAAAATATCGAAGTAACTGAAGCGATTCGCGACTACGTTGAGAAAAAAGTAGGCAAACTAGAACGCTATTTCAGTGACGCACCCGATGCAACGGCGCATGTGAACTTAAAAGTTTATACAGAAAAAACAGCAAAAGTGGAAGTAACGATCCCATTACCTTATCTTGTATTACGTGCCGAAGAAACTTCTCCAGATTTATACGCAAGTATCGATTTGGTTGTTGACAAATTGGAACGCCAAATCCGCAAATTCAAAACAAAAATTAATCGTAAATCCCGTGAAACGGGCATGAATACTGCAAATGCTGCTGCTTTATTCAATGAAGAGGACGAAAACGAAAATGATTCTGAATTAGATATCGTACGTACGAAACGCCTTTCATTGAAACCAATGGATAGTGAAGAAGCAGTCTTGCAAATGAACATGCTGGGACATAACTTCTTTATTTTTGAAGATGCAGAAACAAATGGTACAAGTATCGTTTACCGCCGTAAAGATGGAAAATACGGACTGATTGAAACAGACTGATCAGCCTTACTTAAATAACAACGAAAACTTGCAGCAGCTACTGACAGCTGCCGCAAGTTTTTTTGAGTTTCCTCCTCTTTTAGATGAAATATGAATAAATTATGAAGTTCTTACTTTAATACGCTTAAGATATTTCAATTATCTATAACTAATGATAAAATGAAAAGTAAAGTCTACATAGTCTGGATAATACACAGAAGGAAAAGGAGATTACACAACGCATGGCCAATTTGATTCGTTCACTTATCGAAAACGATAAGAAAGAACTAAAACGTTTAGATAGCATTGCAAAAAAAGTTGAAGCATACGCTGACCAAATGGCAGCATTAACTGATGAACAATTACAGGCAAAAACTGCTGAATTCAAGGGCAGATACCAAAAAGGAGAAACATTAGATCAATTACTTCCGGAAGCTTTTGCAGTCGTCCGAGAAGCAGCAAAACGTGTATTAGGTTTATATCCATACCACGTACAATTGATGGGTGGAATCGTGCTTCACGATGGAAATATCCCTGAAATGCGTACTGGTGAAGGTAAAACCTTGACCGCAACGATGCCAGTATATCTAAATGCTCTGACTGGCGAAGGGGTACACGTAGTTACCGTCAATGAATATTTAGCAACCCGTGACTCGACGGAAATGGGCGAACTTTATAATTTCTTAGGATTAACAGTGGGGTTGAATATCAACTCAAAATCTTCGGATGAAAAACGCGAGGCTTATAATTGTGATATCACTTATAGTACGAATAATGAATTAGGATTTGACTACTTGAGAGACAATATGGTCGTTTACCGCCATCAAATGGTACAACGTCCGCTGAATTATGCCATTGTCGATGAAGTTGACTCAATCTTGATTGATGAAGCGAGAACGCCGCTGATCATTTCAGGGCAAGCAGAAAAATCCACAGCTTTATATACAAGAGCAGACAACTTCGTGAAACGTTTGAAAGAAGAAGAAGATTATAAAATCGATGTACAATCAAAAACAATCAGTTTAACCGAAGCAGGGATCGAAAAAGCAGAAGAAACATTCGGTTTGGATAACTTATACGACATTGAAAATACTGCATTGACCCATCACTTGGATCAAGCATTGAGAGCCAACTATATCATGCTTTTAGATATCGATTATGTTGTCCAAGACGGAAAAGTACTGATTGTTGACCAGTTCACTGGTCGGATCATGGATGGACGCCGTTATTCAGATGGACTTCACCAAGCAATCGAAGCTAAAGAAGGCGTAGAGATCGAAGACGAAACGAAAACCATGGCGACGATCACTTTCCAGAACTATTTCCGTATGTACAAGAAACTTGCGGGAATGACTGGTACAGCTAAAACAGAAGAAGAAGAATTCAGAGAAATTTATAACATCCAAGTATACCAGATTCCGACAAATCGTCCGGTTATCCGTGATGATCGTCCAGATTTGCTTTACCCAACATTACAAAGCAAGTTCCACGCTGTCGTGCAAGATATCAAAGATCGCTACCGCAAAGGTCAACCTGTGTTAGTCGGAACTGTTGCGGTTGAAACATCTGAGTTATTATCAGATATGCTGAATCAAGAACGTATTCCTCATGAAGTGCTGAATGCGAAAAATCACTTTAAAGAAGCAGAGATCATCATGAATGCTGGTCAAAAAGGTGCTGTGACGATTGCTACCAACATGGCTGGTCGGGGAACAGATATCAAGTTAGGACTTGGGGTAAGAGAACTTGGTGGTCTAGCAGTTATCGGGACAGAACGACATGAATCTCGTCGTATCGATAACCAGCTTCGAGGACGTGCAGGACGTCAAGGAGACCCTGGTATGTCACAGTTCTACTTGTCATTGGAAGATGATTTGATGAAACGATTCGGTTCAGAACGAATCAAATCTTTCTTAGATCGGATGAAGATCGGTGAGGAAGATGCTGTTATCCAAAGCAAGATGCTGACGAAACAAGTAGAATCTGCACAAAAACGTGTAGAAGGAAATAACTATGACACACGTAAAAACGTCTTACAATACGATGATGTGATGCGTGAACAACGTGAAGTAATCTATAAACAGCGACAAGAAGTAATCATGGAAGAAAAAAGCTTATCCAAGCCACTAATGAACATGGTCAAACGGACAATCAGTCGTGTAGTAGATGCGCATACACAATTAGAGAAAGAAAATTGGAATTTGGAAAGTATCATCGATTTTGCCGGCAGTACTCTTGTCCATGAAGATAGTATTACTCTTGCAGATATCGAAGGAAAAACAGCTCAGGAGATCAAAGAGTATCTAAACGAACGAGCACAAGAAGTATTTAATACCAAAGCGGCTCAACTAAATGGTCCAGAGCAACTGTTGGAATTTGAAAAAGTCGTGATCTTGCGTGTTGTGGACTCTAAATGGACAGACCATATTGATGCAATGGATCAATTACGTCAGTCAATCGGCTTACGTGCTTATGGACAGAACAATCCATTAGTCGAATATCAAACAGAAGGCTATAAGATGTTTGAAGATATGGTAGGCGCCATCGAGTATGAAGTCACTCGAATCTTTATGAAAGCTGAGATCCGTCAAAACGTACAGCGTGAACAGGTTTCTCAAGGAACAGCTTCTCACTCAGAAGACGGAGATGCCAAAGAAAATAGTAATACTAGCGCGAAAAAACAGCCAATCCATGTGAACAAGGTCGGAAGAAATGATCCTTGTCCTTGTGGAAGCGGGAAAAAATATAAGAACTGTCATGGAAAAAATGCAAACTAATTTCTGACAGCAGGATTGGTGAGACAAATTCTTTTTTTAAGAATTCGTCTCACCTTCTTTCTGTTATTTGCTGATTCTGTTAGACTAGATATAATGAAAAAAGTATAGTGAAAGAAGGAAAAAACATGGAAATATCCGAAATTCGAAATCTCCTGACAGAAATGCAGGAAAAGGTCACAAGCTTCAGGAGGTCTCTTTGACTTAGACCAGCTGGAAGAAGACATTGCGGAAGCAGAAGCAAAAATGGCTGAACCTGGTTTTTGGGATGATAGCGAAGCTGCTCAAAAAGTGATCAGTGAAAACAATGCAAATAAAGAAACTTATGATCAATTCCATTCTCTTGCTGAAGAACTGGAAGAAATCGAATTGATGGTGGAGATGTTGCAGGAAGAACCTGATGCAGCCATGCAAGAAGAAGCAGAAACACGTATCAATGCGCTAGATGAAAAAATGAAGACATATGAATTATCTATGTTGTTAGATGGTCCTTATGATCGAAACAACGCCATCGTTGAATTGCATCCAGGGGCTGGCGGAACGGAGTCCCAAGATTGGGGCAGTATGCTTTTACGTATGTATACACGCTGGGCAGAGCAGCATGGGTATCAAGTAGAGACACTAGATTATCAAGCAGGTGATGAAGCAGGAATCAAGAGTGTGACCCTACTGATCAAAGGACACAACGCATTTGGTTATCTGAAATCAGAAAAAGGTGTTCATCGCCTTGTACGTATCTCGCCTTTTGACTCAGCGAAACGACGTCATACTTCTTTTTGTTCGGTAGATGTGATGCCAGAGCTTGATGAAACGATCGATATAGAAATCAATCCAGATGATTTGAAAATCGATACGTACCGAGCAAGTGGTGCAGGTGGTCAGCACATCAATAAAACAGAATCTGCTGTACGGATCACTCACTTGCCTACAGGAACAGTAGTAGCTAGTCAGGCACAACGTTCACAATTGAAAAACCGTGAGCAAGCGATGGGGATGTTAAAAGCTAAGCTTTATCAATTAGAAGTGGAAAAGAAAGAACAAGAAGCAGCTGCACTTCGAGGAGAACAAAAAGAAATCGGCTGGGGTTCACAGATCCGTTCTTATGTTTTCCATCCATATTCTATGGTAAAAGACCATCGGACAAACGTAGAGACAGGAAATGTCCAAGCAGTTATGGACGGTGACCTTGATTTATTTATTGACGGCTATTTAAAAATGCATCTACAATAAGAACCCATTGTTAAATTGAAATAAAATTGTAAGATTTTGCAAGCATGTTGAAACATTGCCATGCTATAATAGCTAAAGACTGAAAAAGATATGGAGAGAACGCCATGATTGAAATGAAGGATGTAATGAAGAAGTACTCAAATGGTACGACCGCTATCCGCAATCTCTCAATTGTCATCGAACAAGGAGAGTTTGTCTATGTGGTTGGTCCGTCTGGAGCCGGTAAATCTACATTCATCAAATTGATGTATCGAGAAGAAAAAGCTTCAAAAGGAACTTTGAACGTCGCAGGTCATGATCTAATAGCAATCAAAAACCGCGAAGTTCCTTATCTACGCAGAGAAATCGGCGTGGTGTTCCAAGACTATAAATTATTACCAAGAAAAACAGTATATGAAAATGTTGCGTACGCTATGCAAGTTATCGGCAGAAAACCTCGGGATATCAAAAAACGAGTAATGGAAGTGCTGGACCTTGTTGGTTTGAAACACAAAGTTCGAGTCTTTCCTAGCGAATTATCCGGTGGGGAACAGCAACGTGTCTCTATTGCTCGGGCAATAGTGAATACGCCTAAAGTACTTATCGCGGATGAACCGACAGGAAATCTGGATCCAGAAAACTCATGGGAAATCATGAAATTATTAGATCGGATCAATGCCCAAGGAACTACTGTCGTGATGGCTACACATAACAGTACGATCGTAAATACGATTCGGCACCGAGTAATTGCTATCGAAAACGGCCGCATTATTCGAGATCAAGCGGAAGGGGAATATGGATACGATGATTAGAACCTTTTTCCGCCATTTATTAGAAAGTATCAAGAGTTTGAAACGTAACGGCTGGATGACAGTTGCTTCAGTCAGTGCGGTAACGATCACATTGACTTTAGTCGGTGTATTCATGGCAGTTATCATGAACGCAACTAAATTAGCTCAAGATATAGAAGGAAACGTTGATGTCTCTGTATTCGTAGATATCGGTACAAAAGACGAAGAGATGAAAAAGCTAGAAAAAGAATTGAATGACTTAGATCATGTTAAAAAAGTTGAATTTTCAAGCAAAGAACAGGAATTGAAAAAAATCCAAAACGAAATGGGTGATTCCTGGAAATTGTTTGAAGGTGACAATAACCCGTTATATGATGTGTATGTAGTAAGTGCTACTGATCCTTCTTATACAAAACAAGTAGCAGAAGAAGCAGCAGATTTGAAGAATGTTTCTCGTTCTGATTACGGTGGAGCTTCCTCAGATCGGATTTTCCAAATCGCTGGTGCAGTTCGGACATGGGGATTAGTTGCAGCGGCATTGCTGCTGTTCGTAGCGATGTTTCTCATTTCGAACACGATTCGGATCACGATTTTGTCTAGACAGCGTGAAATTCAAATCATGCGTTTAGTCGGTGCAAAAAATGGATATATTCGCTGGCCGTTTTTCCTTGAAGGTGGCTGGATCGGTCTGATCGGTGCGATTCTTCCGATTTTGATCATCACATTTGGTTATGCATGGTTTTTCCAATTGATCAATCCATCATTATTACGTTCCCATTATTCATTGATTCATCCACAAAATATCGTTTGGAAAATCAATCTTTTAATGGTCGGCATTGGTGTGATCATTGGTTCACTTGGCTCGATCATTTCTATGAGACGTTTCTTGAAATTCTAATACCACAATATAAATAAAATGAGAAAGTTGGACAGTTTCGTTCCAGCTTTCTTTTTTTATTGGCTAGGAGAATAGAAGGAAGCGGCTTTTTTCCCTTTACTTTAAAAAACAACTTGGGTATTCTTAAGTTGGTAGAAGAAGAGGTGAAGCCGTGAAAATTATCGTTGACAATTTTTTTACGATCCTTTTGATTATGAATATTTTGCTTTCCTTTATCATCGTTTTTCGAGAAAGAAAGGAAACTGCTCAAACATGGGCATGGGTGCTCGTTTTGATGTTCATTCCAGTTGTAGGATTTATTTTATATATTTTTTTAGGAAGAGGGATTTCCAAAGAGAAAATCTTTGATTTGAAGATCCAAGGGAAAATCGGTAAGAACCTGGAAATTGAAGAAGACAAACAGGCATTGATGCGAGGGCTTTATCCTCATCCGCCTACTGGACAAGTAGATGTGAAACAATTGATCTATATGCTCACGGTATTTGAAAGTACGCTCTATACGACTAAAAATGAAATCACTTTATTTACAGATGGTCGTGAAAAATTCGATGCGCTGATTGAAGATATCAAGCAGGCAGAAGACCATATCCACTTCCAGTATTATATTTATCGCAGTGATGCATTAGGTGAAGAAGTTCGAGATGCATTGACAGAGGCGGCAAGACGAGGGGTAAAAGTCAGAGTCCTTCTTGATGCATGGGGTTCCACACAAGTTTCTTCCAGCTTTTTTCAGAATTTGAAAAAAGCAGGCGGAGAAGTCGCATTTTTCTTTCCTCTATTTGTTCCGTATATTAATCCTCGGATCAATTATCGCAATCATCGTAAAATCGTAGTTATTGATGGGAAAATCGGATATACAGGTGGGTTCAATGTTGGAAATGAATATCTAGGATTGGTAAAGAAATTTGGTTATTGGCGAGACAATCATTTGCGTATTTACGGAGAAGCGGTGTATACCTTGCAAAACCGTTTTTTGATGGACTGGAATTCTCAGCATACAAAAGAAGTAGGCTATTCTCCCAAATTTTTTCCGTCCATTCACTCTACTGGTGATATAGCTGTTCAAATCGTGACAAGCGGACCAGATACCGAACATGAACAAATCAAAATGACTTATTTGAAAATGATTTCGTTAGCCAAACGGGAGATATTGATCCAAACGCCTTATTACATACCGGATGGATCGATTCATGAAGCACTGAAGTTGGCTCTTCTTTCAGGCGTAAAAGTTCATATCCAAATACCTAACAAACCAGATCATCTTCTCGTTTACTGGGCAACGTATTCTTTCGCTGCAGAGCTAATCGAGTATGGAGCAAGGATCGAAACATATGAGAATGGATTTATTCATGCAAAGACGATGATTATCGATGGTGGCATTGTTTCAGTTGGCTCAGCAAATATCGATGTTCGTTCATTTCGCTTGGACTTTGAGGTCAATACACTGGTTTATGATGAACGAATGGCTTCACGTGTAAGAAAAGCTTTTTTTGAAGACTCGAAAATTTCTACGCATCTCACAAAAGAAATGTATGAAAACCGAGGAATAATCATCAAGATGAAAGAAGGATTAGCAAGATTGATTTCGCCGCTCCTTTAAAACATAAAAAGGACATGAGAACCATCAACAGATGGAGATCTCGTGTCCTTTTCTAACGGGGCCATTTCTGAGAGTACGTCAGAAATGGAGAAAGCGTCTCGCATGAGCGAAATTAACTTTGGGGTATCTCTTGTTTTTTGGGGAAAGCAAGAAATAAGCTAATATATGCTATTAAAAGAGACACATTTCAAAGCCAGTATAGCATAGAAACTTTTAATGAGATAGTTTTTTTTACAATTATGAGAATTTATTTTGTTATTTAATGATTTTGATTCGTTTTCATCAAGTAATGAAAATGATAAAATAAACATACTTTAGGATTAAAGGAGATTTCTAATGAAAAAACTTAAATTATTCTTACCAATAATAGGATTAGCTATTCTTTTATCAGGCTGTTCAAAGTGGATTGATCGAGGAGAATCCATTACGGCTGTTGGCTCTTCTGCTTTACAGCCTTTAGTAGAAACAGTTGCTGAAACTTACCAGACAGAAAATCCTGGAAAATTCATCAATGTACAAGGGGGCGGAAGCGGAACTGGTTTGTCTCAAGTACAGTCAGGAGCAGTCGACATCGGAAACTCTGATTTGTTTGCGGAAGAAAAATCGGGGATCGATGCCTCAGCATTAGTCGATCATCGAGTAGCAGTTGTTGGGATCACTCCTATTGTGAACAAGGATATTGGCGTAAAAGACATCAGTATGGAAAACCTGAAAAAACTATTTACAGGCGAGATCAAAAACTGGAGTGAAGTCGGTGGAAAAGATCAGCCAGTAGTTATATTGAACCGCGCTTCAGGAAGCGGAACCCGTAGCACGTTTGAAAAATGGGTATTGGACGGAGAAACAGCTGTTCAGGCACAAGAACAAGATTCAAGCGGAATGGTGCGCCAGATCGTTGCCGACACACCCGGTGCAATCAGCTATGTTGCTTTTTCTTATGTTTCCGATGATGTAGATACGTTGAATGTTAACGGTGTAGAACCGACAGATGAAAATGTGACAACGAACAAATGGACGATTTGGGCATATGAGCATATGTACACAAGAGATCATCCAAAAAAACTGACAAAAGAATTTTTAGACTATATCTTATCTGATGAAGTACAAGATAACATCGTTGGAGAACTAGGTTATATCCCTGTTTCTCATATGAAAGTCGAACGTGATTGGCAAGGAAATATCGTTAAAGAGTAATCTTTACACAAAATTTACAAACTTAGCTAAACTTTTACATGTTATTAAAACCAAATTGATGTTCAATTTGTACACTGAGTGAGTATGTTAAACCTGATTAAGGGGGAGTCATCTGTGGAAGATGTGAAAAAAGTATTATTAACAAAATCAAAACGTTCAAAAATGGAACAGCGTGGAAAATTCATCAGTTTTTTATGTATCGCGCTGATCGTGTTGGTTGTATTATCTATTTTTTATTTTGTAGCTAGTAAAGGATTGGCCACCTTTTTTACTGATAAGATCAATGTATTTGATTTTCTGTTTGGTACAGATTGGAATCCAAGCCAAATCGGAGCAAATGGGAAACCAATGGTAGGGGCATTGCCTATGATCACAGGTTCGTTTATTGTGACCTTTTTATCTGCTATCGTTGCCACGCCATTTGCCATTGGTGCAGCAGTATTCATGACGGAGATCTCTCCTAAAAACGGAACGAAGATCTTACAGCCGGTCATCGAGCTGCTTGTAGGTATTCCTTCTGTCGTTTATGGTTTTATCGGTTTATCAGTTATCGTGCCTTTTGTCAGAAGTATTTTTGGCGGGACTGGGTTTGGTATCTTAGCTGGTACATTTGTGTTGTTCGTTATGATCTTGCCGACTGTCACAACGATGACTGTTGATGCATTAAAGGCAGTGCCACGGCACTATCGGGAAGCTTCATTAGCGCTTGGTGCCACAAGATGGCAAACAATCTACAAAGTCGTGCTACGAGCAGCCGTGCCCGGGATTTTAACAGCAGTCGTTTTTGGTATGGCTCGTGCGTTTGGTGAAGCCTTAGCTATCCAAATGGTCATCGGTAATGCAGCATTGATGCCAACAGGTCTTACTACTCCTGCTTCTACATTGACGTCCATCTTAACAATGGGAATCGGAAATACAATCATGGGAACAGTTGAAAATAATGTGTTATGGTCATTAGCGCTGATCTTGCTATTGATGTCATTATTCTTTAATATCGTGATCCGTATGATTGGGAAGAAAGGAGAGCTGAAATAATGAACGCAAAACGCTCAGATAAAATTGCTACAGGTGTTTTATATATAGTTTCGGGGATCATCGTATTGATTTTAGCAGCTTTACTACTTTATATCTTAGTTCGGGGAATACCGCACATTTCATGGTCCTTCTTGACCGAACCTTCCAAAGCCTACCAAGAAGGCGGTGGAATCGGGATCCAGCTATTTAACTCGATTTATTTGCTTTTGATCACGATGATCATCAGTTTTCCTATTTCTTTAGGTGCGGGTATCTATCTTTCAGAATATGCTGGAAAAAACTGGCTAACAGATGTGATTCGCACGTCGATTGAAATCTTGAGCTCGTTGCCTTCTGTCGTTGTCGGTTTATTCGGTTTCTTGGTTTTCGTTATTCAATTCCAGTATGGTTTCTCGATTATTTCTGGTGCATTGGCTTTGACTGTATTCAACTTGCCTCTTTTGACTAGAACAGTTGAGGAGTCTTTACAAGCGGTCCATTACACACAACGAGAAGCAGGATTGGCCTTAGGTTTGTCACGCTGGGAAACAGTGATAAAAGTGGTGGTTCCAGAAGCGACACCAGGGATTTTGACTGGTGTGATCCTAAGTTCTGGAAGAATTTTTGGTGAAGCAGCTGCATTGATCTATACGGCTGGACAAAGTGCACCTGCGTTAGATTTTACGAACTGGAATCCATTAAGTGTTTCAAGCCCGATCAGCATTTTCCGTCAAGCTGAAACATTAGCTGTCCATATTTGGAAGATCAATACAGAAGGCACGATGCCTGATGGTGTTTCTGTTTCGGCTGGCGCTTCTGCCGTGTTGATTATTGCTGTTTTACTGTTCAACTTCGGCGCTCGTGCGATTGGCAAACGATTATACCGAAAAATGACTTCAGCCTAAGGAGAAGAAGCAAAATGAAAAAATATAACTGGAATGAAACAAATGTCATCACCATGCCAAAAGAGAAAGAAGTAGCACTATATACGGATGATCTACATGTCTGGTATGGCGACAATGAAGCAATCAAAGGAGTGGATCTGGAATTTGAAAAAAATAAGATCACTGCACTGATTGGTCCTTCCGGCTGCGGAAAATCTACGTATCTTCGTTCGTTGAATCGAATGAATGATGGGATCGCTAATACGAAAATCACTGGGAAAATCATGTATCAAGGCGTAGATATTAATGCGCCTCAAGTGGATGTTTATGAGATGCGCAAACGGATTGGCATGGTTTTTCAACGTCCTAATCCGTTCAGCAAGTCGATTTATGACAATATTACATTTGCTTTGAAACAGCACGGCGAAAAAAACAAAAAGAAATTAGATGAAATCGTTGAAACAAGCTTGAAACAAGCTGCCTTGTGGGACCAAGTAAAAGACAGCTTGGACAAAAGTGCCTTGGCTTTATCTGGCGGGCAACAGCAACGTTTATGTATTGCTCGTGCGATCGCGATGAAACCTGATATCTTGCTGCTAGACGAGCCGGCAAGTGCTTTGGACCCTATTTCGACAGGAACGGTTGAAGAAACACTTGTAAACTTGAAAGAAGACTATACGATCATCATCGTGACGCATAACATGCAACAAGCAGCTCGTATCAGCGACTATACTGCCTTTTTCTATTTAGGAAAAGTAATGGAATATGACAAAACTAACAAGATATTTACCAGACCAAAAATTCAGGCAACCGAAGATTATGTGTCCGGTCATTTTGGTTAAGACGGAGGCCTCAACATGACAAAAGAGATTATTTCATCTAAAGATCTTCATCTGTATTATGGAAAGAAAGAAGCACTAAAAGGGATCGATCTAAGCTTCAATCAAGGGGAAATCACTGCGATGATCGGTCCTTCTGGTTGCGGAAAATCCACTTATCTGCGTTCTTTGAACCGGATGAATGACCTGATTCCGAATGTAACGATCACCGGAAGTGTTTTATATAAAGACAAAGACATCTATGGTCCAAAAACAGATGTTGTTGAACTAAGAAAAGAAATCGGCATGGTATTCCAGCAGCCAAACCCATTTCCTTTTTCTATCTATGAAAATGTCATCTATGGATTGAAATTAAAAGGGGAAAAAGATAAAAAAGTCCTTGATCAAGTAGTTGAAGAAAGCCTGAAGGCAGCGTCTGTTTGGGATGATGTGAAAGACAAATTGCATAAAAGTGCTTTATCTTTATCCGGTGGGCAGCAGCAGCGTGTATGTATCGCACGTGTTTTGGCAGTTAATCCGGAAATCATCTTATTGGATGAACCAACAAGTGCGCTTGATCCTGTTTCTACTGGGAAAATCGAAAGTATGCTGTTAGAATTAAGAGAGCGGTATACGATGATCATCGTGACCCATAATATGTCTCAAGCTTCACGTATTTCAGATAAGACGGCATTCTTTTTAGATGGTCACTTGATCGAATACAATGATACGAAGAAGATATTCATGAATCCAGAAAAACAAGAGACAGAAGATTATATTTCAGGTCGATTTGGATAAGGAGGAAACGGAATGCTACGTACACAATTTGAAGAAGAATTGCTGAATCTCCATAATCAGTTCTACGAAATGGGGATGATGGTGAGCAGCGCCGTGCACAAGTCAGTTCGTGCATACATCAAACACGATAAAATCTTAGCCCAAGAAGTTATCGAAAACGATATAAATATCAATAACATGGAAACACGCTTGGAGAAGAAAAGTTTTGAAATGATCGCATTGCAACAGCCAGTTACAACTGATTTGCGTATGATCATTACGGTCATGAAAGCTAGCTCGGATTTAGAACGTATGGCCGATCATGCGGTGTCTGTTGCTAAATCCACGATTCGCGTAAAAGGGCAGACGAGAATACCGGAAATCGAAAAAGAGATCTCCGATATGTCCGATTATGTGAAAAAAATGGTGGACAACGTCCTAGTTGCTTATGTCAAAACAGACGAAAAAGACGCACGTACGATCGCCAATATGGATCAAAGAGTCAATGACTATTTCAATCGAATCTATAATGCAACAATCAAAAATATGCAGGAAAATCCTGAGACAGTCATCAGTGGAACAGACTACTTGAATGTTGCCAGTTATCTAGAACGGATCGGAGACTATGTGACAAACATCTGTGAATGGATCGTCTACTTGGCTACAGGGAAAATCACTGAGTTAAATACGAACCACAATGAGATTTTCTAAACTGAAGCTGTGATTATGCCGTTTGTTTAGGAAAAGAGGTTGTGAAATCAGCGGTTGTGAAAAAGCTGTTCTGCATCAAGTAATAAGAACAGTCAAACAAAAAATAGCTCCTCATATTTTTCGTTTGGCTGGACTTATTACCGCAGATGCAAGCTTTTGAACACCGTTTATTCGGGAAAGGGTTTGTGACAAAACATGTCACAAACCCTTTTCATCATTTCATAGAAAGGATAAAGAATGCAAAAAAAAATTAGCATCATCACTATATTTTTTATTTGTGTGCTTACTTCATGGGTTATTCAGCATCAAGCCGCTTTATATGAAGTACCTGTCATCGAGATAGAAAAAGTACGAATAAAAGAGGATCATCAATTGATTACAGGAAAACTGATGAACACGGATCAAAAAGGAGAATCGATTTATTTATCGGTTCCTTATCAAAAAAATCAAATAGAAACAGCAAATATAAAAGCGAGACAAATGTATCTAGTCCAAATGCATGGAGATGAATGGCAGCTAGTAGCAAAAAAAAATGATGGCTGGCTTTTCTTCTTCACAAGTATCTTCATTGGCGCCATGTTGCTTATTGGTGGAAAACAGGGTCTATTTGCTTTAGGAAGTCTCATCATCAATATCGTTTTACTTTTACTTTTGTTGCTCATCTTTACTAAAACAGAAGGGATTTCTCTATTAAATATATCTATCCTGTTCGTCGTTATAGGGATGATTATTAGCATATTGGCTTTAGATGGATGGAATAGAAGCAGTATAATCAAAATTTCAGCTGCAGTTACGAGTGTTTTTTTAGCATTTTTTATTTGTCTTTTGACAATGAATCATTGGAAAGACCAAGGACTGCGCTATGAGGAACTGAATTATCTGACACGACCGTATCGTTCTGTTTTTCTTTCTAGCGTACTGATTGGAACAGCTGGAGGAACACTCGATACCGTTATCACAGTCATTGCGACATTAGAAGAATTGACTAAGCGACAACCAGAAATAACAGCGAAACAGTTATGGCTTTCAGGAAGGCAAGTGGGTCGAGATGTGATTGGCTCGATGACCAATATCCTTTTGTTCGTCTATATCAGTGGGTCAGTTCCATCGCTTCTTTTATATTTAGGAAATCAATGGTCGTTCAAAGAAACGATAGAACAGCATTTATCATTGGAATTTTTACGCGTCATTGCTGGCAGCTTAGGAATAGTATTATCGATCCCTATCTCGGTCCTCTTTTTTCTGACTGTAAGGAGGCTGAAACGATGAATGTACTTATTATACTTGTTGGGATTTTAGCAATCAGCGTGCTACTTATTGGCGGTACGCAAGGTATGTATATTCTTTTAGGCTTATTCATCAATTTAGGGATCTTTTTCCTGTTGTTATTCGGTTATCATCAGAAGTGGCCGATACTGGCATTGTCGGTCATAGGATTTTTATTGATTGCTGTGGTTATCTTATTTTTTATCAACGGTTATAATCTAAAAATGCGTGCAGCTTTTGTGAGTATACTGATCTTTTTATTTTGTTTCCTACTATTGCTTCCTATCACTGATTTTTTAGCAATCCAAGGTTTTACATCGGTAGAACTAGAAGAATTATCTGGCTTAGATAAGACTTTAGCGATTGATTTTAGATTACTTACGAGATCGTTGCTTCTGATTAGTCTTAGTGGTGCTGTTTTAGATGCGAGTGTAGCAATTTCTAGTGGGACATTCGAAGTATATCAGGCAAATCCGCAATTATCTTTTTACCAATTGCGCCATTCTAGTTTCGCTATTGCTAAAAAAATATTGGCGTCAACAGTAATGACACTTCTTTTTGCATTCATGGGAAGTTCTTTAGCGTTGATCCTCTGGTTTATTGATTTAGACATTCCTTTTCAGCAAGTGATCAATGAAAAATCATTTGTTCTAGAATATACGATGGCTATTCTTACCACATTGTCCGCACTACTTGTTCTTCCTTTAACCTGCGTGACTAC
Source organism: Enterococcus sp. PLH-Efm8 (assembly GCF_053011625.1). NCBI lineage: Bacteria > Bacillati > Bacillota > Bacilli > Lactobacillales > Enterococcaceae > Enterococcus > Enterococcus sp. PLH-Efm8. The sequence continues at coordinate 2,010,785 of NZ_CP172568.1, read as the reverse complement.
AGCATATCTCTTTACAAAAAAGAAAGAACAACTCAAGATGGAGTAAAAGTTACAACTTAAGTCCTATGACATTTTTACTGAATCAGTGCATAATATGGATGTAAGGAAAAGCTTGCAAACAATTTTGCTTAAGGAGGCAATTTCCATGAAAGAAAGAGAACGTATTTTAGATTTAGTGAAAAAAGGAATCCTTTCGACTGAAGAAGGCTTAGATTTATTAGAAAGCATGGCAACTGAAAAAGACGAAAAGCAAATCAAAAAAGAAGCAGACAAGGTAACTGCTAGTCATAAAGAAAAAGATCAGGCAAGTCAATTGATCGATAAACTTGAAAACGGCGAAGAAGAAATTTCTGAGCCAGTTGATCCAAAGGAAAGAGAAAGACAAGATCAAGAAAACTTAGAAAAGATCTTAGATGAACTAGCAACTGAAGCGAATAAAACTTCGGCGCGTCTAGATGAAGTAAATGCTCAATTCGCTGACAATAAGGCAGCACGCAATGAGAAACAGGAAGCATTGATGCAGCTGAATACAAAAGAAGAATTAGGCGAGTTGACAGAAGAAGAATTAGCACAGCGTCAGACGTTAGAAGCAGAAATCAAAGAATTAGAAGCTAGTGGCGATACACTGTTAGAAGAACAATTGAAATTAGAAGCAGAATTAAAAGATATCCGTAAGAATCAATGGTCTGAGAAAAAAGAAACGTTTACTGATAAGTTTGAATTGCCAGATGATTGGAAAGATCAAGCAACAGATACACTGAATCAAGTAGGCGAAAAAATGTCAGAAGCTGGATCACAGTTAGGCAAATTCTTGAAGAAAACATTCCAAACTGTTTCAGAAACAGTGAATGACAACATGGAATGGAAAGATGTCAGCTTACGTGTCCCTGGGATTGCGACAACGAAATTTGAGCATGAATTTTACTATGAAGCTCCTGCAGCAAGTATCCTTGATATCAAGGCAGCAAACGGAAACGTGACGTTAAAAACGTGGGACAGCAACGATGTGAAAGTTGAAGCTAAGATCAAACTTTACGGAAAAATGGGTGCTGAACCATTTGAAGCATTCTCTGAACGGAGCCAGATTGAGGTTAATGAAGATCATATCTCCTTCCAAATTCCAAATAAACGTGTGCGTGCAGACCTTGTTTTCTACTTACCTAAACGAGTATACGACCACGCAGCTATTAAACTTCTAAATGGCAACATCATGATTGAAACATTGGAAGCTAAAGATATTTATACAAAATCTACGAATGGTAACATCATCGTGGACCAATTAACTGCAACGATGCTGGAAGTAGAAGGTGTAAACGGCAATATCGATATTCGAAACGGGAACATCTTAGATTCTATTATCGAAACAGTAAATGGTACAGTGACATTTGGTGCGACAGCAGAAAACCTTTCTGTGTCTTTGGTAAATGGTGATGTACGTCTTACGATTAAAGAAGATAATTTGAAAAAAGTAGAAGCAAGTTCAGTGAACGGAAATGTCAAAGTCGCTTTACCAGATGGCATCGGTTTGGAAGGACATGCTAAAACAAGTCTTGGAAGTATCAACAGCCGTCTGTCCAATTACGAAGTAGTTCGTGAGAAAAAAGAACGGACAAACCAAATGTTGCAATTCCGTCGTGTTTCAGATGGTGAAATCGCGCAAGTGCAACTTTCAACGACAACAGGAAGTATCTATTTAAAAGATACAGATAAATAAAGAGGTTGTGAAAGAGATGTTCAGCCTTGAGCAATAAGAAGCGATTTTGTAAAATAGCTTCCCCTATTTTACAAAATTGTGCCTTATTGCCGATAGTCTATCTCTTGAACACCGTTTACCAAGAGATTATGAACCTGCCAATTATCGCCGAGTCACAAGGAATAATTTCAGAAAAAGCTCGTCACGTTTTATGAATATGGTAATTTGTGACCGAGAATTTTGCAGAAAGACACCGATTAAGAAGAAGGTTGTCACAACGATTTTCTTCATTTAAAATAGTAGAACAGAGGTGAGACATGATGAAAAAAAAGTTGACAAAATCTAATAAAAATGTTGTTTTGACAGGGACTTTAGCAGGAATAGGAGAATACATCGGGATTGATCCGACTGTTATCCGTGTGCTTTATGTATTCCTGAGCTTAGTTGCTTTTGGAAGTCCAATTATTTTATACATTTTATTAGCTTTGATTATCCCATCTGCGCGTTCTGCACGAACAAACTATGGACATAACAATGCATATTATGAAAAAAACAATTATCGTGAACAAACTCGTGAACAAACAAAAAAACGCAAAGAAGCGGAAAAAATCGATGATGACGAATGGAGTGACTTTTAATGTCGTACTTTCAACGTATTTTAGTTAATACGTTAACATTCATATCATTGGCTGTTCTTTTTCCTGCGATGGTCCATGTGAGCAGTATTTGGACGGCCGTTCTTGCCAGCTTCGTATTGTCTGTGTTGAATATGTTTGTCAAACCGATTTTGACGATACTGTCCCTGCCCTTTACATTAGTCACATTGGGATTGTTTACGTTTGTTATCAATGCAGCGATTCTTAAAATGACCTCCTTTTTTGTGGGAGCAGAACATTTTAGTTTTTCTTCATTCGGTGCAGCGTTGTTAGTAGCTATCTTGATGTCGCTTGTCAATGTAATTGTCAGCGAACATAACAGTAGAAAATAAAAGAAAGCTGTGCCGAACTATCGGCGCAGTTTTTTTATTTAGAATCAGGAATGCGTTTTCTATTACATTGGTAATTAAATAAAAACGTTTTTTTTAATTGGTAGTACTTTTGGCTAGACAATGATAAAATGATAGAGAACACTCTAATAGAAATGAGGTAGCATGAATGTCAGAAGTTGTAAAAGTTAGCCAATTAGTGAAAAAATTATCTTTGGAAATCGTGACAGGCGACGAGAAAAGCTTAGACCGTGTCATCGTAACTGGGGACATCTCACGCCCAGGACTAGAGTTGACTGGTTATTTTAATTATTATTCCCATAATCGTTTACAGCTATTTGGCAGTAAAGAAATCAGTTTTGCGGAACGGATGATCCCAGAAGAGCGTTTGATCATCATGAGAAGATTATGTAGTGAAGATATGCCCGCATTTATTATTTCAAGAGGATTACCAGCTCCAGAAGAAATGATCCAGGCAGCAAATGAAAATGGGATAGCTGTACTGCGTTCTCCCATCTCAACTTCTCGTTTATTAGGAGAATTATCCAGTTATTTAGATGGTCGCCTTGCCCCTCGAACAAGTGTCCACGGTGTTTTAGTGGATGTTTACGGATTAGGTGTACTGATTCAAGGTGACAGTGGGATAGGAAAAAGTGAAACAGCGTTGGAGTTGATCAAACGCGGCCATCGATTGATCGCAGACGATCGAGTAGATGTTTATCAGCAAGATGAATTAACGGTGATCGGAGAACCGCCTAAAATCCTGGAACATCTGATTGAAATCCGAGGAATCGGGATCATTGATGTAATGAATCTTTTTGGTGCGAGTGCGGTACGTGGCTCTATGCAAGTCCAGTTGGCTGTTTATCTGGAAGCATGGGCAAAAGATAAGAAATACGACCGTCTGGGCTCTGAAGACACGACCGTTGAAATCGCGGAAGTGGGCATTCCACAAATAAAAATCCCTGTCAAAACAGGACGAAACGTTGCAATCATCATTGAAGTAGCCGCGATGAATTTCCGTGCACGTACAATGGGCTTTGACGCAACGAAAACATTTGAAGAAAGATTAAGTCGCTTGATTGAAGAAAACTCAGGCAACGACTAGCAAGGAGTGACAATATGTTAGCACAAATCAATCGAGTTGCTTTTGAGCTTGTAGGGATTCCTATCTACTGGTATGCATTGATCATCGTATCAGGTATCATTATCGCTATGTGGCTTAGCAGCAGAGAGGCTGTTCGGGTAGGATTAAAAGCAGATGATGTGACAGATTTTATGTTGTGGGGATTGCCTATCTCCATTATTGGCGCTCGCTTATATTATGTTTTATTTGATCTTCCCCAGTATATAGCTGATCCAATCCAAATATTCAATATCCGTTCAGGAGGCTTAGCTATTTATGGCGGACTGATTGCAGGCGCGATCACGCTGTATTTTTTTACTAAATATCATTTTATTTCTTTGTGGACTTTTTTAGATATCGCTGCACCAAGTGTATTATTAGCACAGGCAATCGGTCGTTGGGGAAATTTCATGAACCACGAAGCATATGGACCAGACACGACGCGAAGCTTCTTAGAAAGTCTGCATTTACCGCAATTCATCATTGATAATATGTATATCGAAGGGATCTATCGTCAACCAACATTTCTTTATGAATCACTTTGGAGTTTGATTGGATTTATTTTGCTTTTGTTTTTACGAAAGAAACCACACCTTTTGAAAAAAGGCGAAGTCCTTTTATGTTATCTAATGTGGTATAGTTTCGGGCGTTTCTTTATTGAAGGATTACGTACAGACAGTCTTTACTTTTTAGGTGTGATCCGTATTTCTCAATTATTATCTGCTGTGTTATTTGTCGGTACATTGATTCTATTTATTTGGCGCAGAAAAAAAGGAAATTTACCGGATTATGACCGCTCATTAGGAAAAAATCAACAAATTATCTGATTTTTAGAGCGTTAAAAATGAAAAAAATTTCAGGAGTGGTAAAATGAATTATAGAGTAGCGGTTTTAGGACCAGGCTCTTGGGGTACTGCTTTGGCACAAGTCCTCGCCGAAAACGGACATGACGTTCGGATTTGGGGACATCGTGCTTCACAAGTAGAAGAAATCAACACCCAACACACGAATCAACGTTATTTACCAGATCATTATCTACCCGATTCCATCCAAGCATTCACCAATATGGAAGATGCAGTAAAAGACGCAGATGCGGTGCTATTCGTCATTCCAACGAAAGCAATACGTTCTGTTGCAAAAGAACTAGTGCCTAAATTGAATACAAAGCCAGTGATCATCCATGCAAGTAAAGGATTAGAACAGGGAACACATAAAAGGATCTCTGACATCTTGTTAGAGGAAATCCCAGCAGAAAAAAGAAAAGCTGTTGTTGTTCTTTCTGGACCAAGCCATGCAGAAGAAGTAGCAAAACATGACATCACTACGATCACAGCTGCAAGTACAGATGCAAAAGCAGCAAAATATGTACAAGAGCTGTTCATGAATAATTATTTTCGGATCTATACCAATCCTGATGTGATCGGTGTAGAGATGGGGGCAGCTTTGAAAAATATTATTGCTATTGGTGCTGGCGCTATTCACGGCTTAGGGTTTGGCGATAATGCAAAGGCAGCAATCATGACGCGCGGATTAGCTGAGATCAGCCGTTTAGGTGTAGCAATGGGTGCCAACCCGCTGACCTTTATCGGATTAAGCGGAATAGGCGATCTAGTCGTTACTTGCACAAGTGTTCATTCTAGGAACTGGCGCGCAGGCAACTTGTTAGGACAAGGGCAGCCCCTAGAAGAGGTGCTAGCCAATATGGGAATGGTCGTTGAAGGTGTGAATACTACCCAAGCAGCGATGGAACTAGCCCAAATGATGGAAATCGAAATGCCCATCACTCAAACAATCTATGAAGTGCTGTATGAACAAAAAGAAATCAAAACAGCCGCAAAAGAAATCATGTTACGTGATGGAAAAAAAGAAAATGAATTCTCATTAACAATTTTTTGAAGGAGCGAATGTATATGAAAGTTAAAAAAGCAGTTATTCCAGCAGCAGGATTAGGAACAAGATTTTTACCAGCAACAAAAGCTATGGCAAAGGAAATGTTGCCAATTGTTGATAAACCAACAATCCAGTTCATCGTTGAAGAAGCGTTGAAATCAGGTATCGAAGACATCTTGATCGTTACAGGAAAAGCTAAACGACCAATCGAAGATCACTTTGATTCAAATATTGAATTAGAAACAAACCTAAGTGAAAAAGGAAAGACCGAATTATTGAAATTAGTAGAAGAAACGACAGATGTCAACTTGCATTTCATCCGTCAATCTCATCCAAAGGGTTTAGGACATGCCGTTCTTCAAGCAAGAGCCTTTATTGGAAATGAACCATTTGTCGTTATGCTAGGCGATGATATAATGGAAGACGAAGTACCATTGACACAGCAATTAATCGATGATTACGAACGTACTCATGCTTCTACGATCGCCGTTATGCAAGTTCCTCATGATGAAACTTCAAAATACGGAATTATCAATCCAGGAGAAGTATTGGAAGATGGGTTATACAATGTCAAAAACTTTGTTGAAAAACCAGATCCAAGCAAAGCACCAAGTGATTTAGCTATTATTGGACGTTACTTATTGACTCCAGAAATTTTTGATGTATTGTCCGAGCAACAACCAGGAGCCGGAAATGAAATCCAACTAACTGACGCAATCGATACATTGAATAAAACACAACGCGTATTTGCCCGTAAATTCACAGGTAAACGTTACGATGTCGGTGACAAATTTGGTTTTATGAAAACAAGTATTGAATATGGTCTAACACATCCAGAAGTAGGTGCACCTTTACGTGAGTACATCCTGTCTTTAGGTAAAACATTAGAAGCAGAAGGAAGCAAGATCGATCATAATCCAAAAGGAATAACAGAAATCAAAGAAGAAAAGAAAAAATAACCCTTTTTTCTAACGAGCTTCAGCTGCTAATTGAATAAAAAGTAGTTGAAGCTCGTTTTTATTTGTTTAAAAAACACGAAAATGCTATCCTTATAGAAAAGAGAGACAAGAAGGGAGTTTGATCATGTCAGGAGGAGAAATTGCAGGATTGATCGCAGCAATCGCCTTTGCGATACTTGTCGTTTTTATCGTTCGTGTGTTGTTGCAAGTTTCTAAAACTTTAGAAAAAGTAGATCAGACTGTAGCAGAAGCAAATACGACGATCGAAATCGTCACAAAAGACGTAGATCTTTTGTCTAGACAAGTAGAAGGCTTACTGGTCAAAAGTAATGAACTGCTCTTGGATATCAATGGAAAAGTCGCAACGATCGATCCATTGTTCACAGCAGTTGCTGATTTAAGTGAAAGTGTATCAGAACTTAATCATTCTAGTAAAAACATCGCGACGAAAGTCGGCGGAATCGGTAAAACGACAGCTAAAGCGACGGTTGCCGGAAAAGTCGGTGGGACAGCGATGAAATTTTTTAAAAACAAAAAACATACTGAAACGACAGGAGGAAAATAAAAATGGCTAAAAAAGGTGGATTTTTATTAGGTGCAGTAGTCGGAGGCACAGCCGCAGCAATCGCCGCGTTATTGTTAGCACCAAAATCTGGTAAAGAACTTCGGGATGAATTAGCTGCCCAAGCGGATGATTTGATGGATATGGCTTCAGATTACACAGATATGGCGAAAGAAAAATCGACTGAGTTAACAGGTATTGCAAAAGAAAAAGCGCAAGATCTTTCTCAACAAGCAGGTGATCTAGCAGGTAGTGTCAAACAAAAAGTAAGTGAATCAGCAGATGAAGCAGGAAGTGAATCTGACGATATCTTGTTAAATCTTAAAGAACAATCAGCTGACTTATCTAATCGTTTCAAAAAAACGGCAGAAGATATGAAAAAACCTGCAGATGAATTAGGAAGTATTGCTAAAGATACTTCAGAAGATATCATGATTGATGTAAAAGACGCTGCTGGTAAAGCAGGAGATACTGTCAATGAAGGAATGTCAGAAGCAAAACCAGTTGCAGATGACTCAAAAGAAATGATGAAAATGGCAAAAGAAGATGCGAAAGAAGCTAAAAAAGAAATAAAAGATACAATGACAGATTCATCTACAAATCACTAAAATCACAAATTTATAGAATAAAAAGGTGGGAGCGGACTAGCTCTCACCTTTTTTACTCTTATTTTTCTAAAACAAGTAATTCTTTTGGTGTAGTCGTGAATGGCACACAGCCATCGCTTGTCACATATACACAGTCTTCGATACGTACCCCTACTTTTTCAGGAATATAGATTCCTGGTTCAAGAGAGAAGCACATCCCTTCTTCGATTACTAAGTCATTTCCTTCTACAAGGGAAGGGAATTCGTGGACGGTTGTTCCGATCCCGTGACCTAAACGGTGATTGAAATATTCGCCGTAGCCATAGCTGTTGATCACGTTTCGTGCGATTTGATCAAGTTCACCTGCTGTCACACCTGGACGGACGGCTTCTTGTGCGGCAAGCTGTGCTTCAAGAGTGATGTTGTAGATTTTTTCTTGGAAGTCGGTTGGTTTTTGATAAGCAATTGTACGAGTAGCATCACTGCAATAGCCATTCCAAACAACGCCAAGATCGAATAACACAAGTTCATTCGGTGAAATCTTCGTATTTCCTGGTGTACCATGAGGGCTTGCAGCATTTGCTCCTGCAAGGACTAATGTGTCGAAAGACATTTGTGAAACACCTTGTTTTTTCAATTGGTATTCAATTTCTGCAATGATCGCTTGTTCAGTCACGCCTTCTTTCACTGCTTTAAAGCCAATCTCAAATGCAACATCGGCCCATTTACCAGCTTCGATCAGTTTGTCTTTTTCCTCTAGAGTTTTGATCAGTTGTAGACGTTGGATGATGGAAGTTAGATCAGTGTAAGAATCCGTTCCCGTCAAGATATCAGAGATAGCATCGAAGCGCTCGACAGTCAAGGCGTTCTTTTCAATCCCTACATTGCCAGGCTGACCATAGCGAGCACGAAGTTCTTTTCCGATGATCTCCCAAGGGTTTTCGCTGTCTAAATAGCCACGGACATCATACGCCCAACTACTGTTTTGAGCATCTTCAACTTCCAAAGCAGGAGTGAAAAGGAAAGGATCTTGTTCAAGAGGGATAAAAAGAGCTAGTACACGCTCATGAGGATCACTTTCGTATCCGGAAAAGTAAGCGATGTGGCCAGGGTCGCTGATATAAGCCAATTCGACTTGGTGTTGTGCCATCCATTGACGTAGTTCATTGATTTTTACGTTATTCATTTGGCAACCTACTTTCTAAATTAATTTTGTATTCAATAATTGTACCACTGATTTATTAAAAGACCAACGTTCTAAAAACTGAAAAAAGTAAAAATTTTCATGAAAACAGAGATAAAACGGTTGCAATTCTTGAGATTATTTGATATTCTATTTTAGAAATGTAAGACGTATTTTCAGAAAACATATAAAATATGAATAGGAGAACACAAATGGAAAAGCAAACAATCACTATCTATGATGTAGCGAGAGAGGCAAATGTTTCGATGGCTACTGTTTCACGTGTCGTAAATGGCAATCCAAACGTTAAACCAGCAACAAGAAAAAAAGTCTTGGAAGTTATCGATCGCTTGGATTATCGTCCAAACGCAGTTGCGCGTGGCTTGGCAAGTAAGAAAACAACAACAGTTGGTGTAATCATCCCTGATGTCAGCAATATGTTCTTTGCTTCTTTAGCACGTGGTATCGATGATGTGGCAACAATGTACAAATACAATATTATCTTAGCAAATTCAGATGGCAACGACCAAAAAGAAGTCAATGTATTGAATAACTTACTGGCTAAGCAAGTGGACGGCGTGATCTTCATGGGTCACCATATCACAGACGAAATCCGTGGAGAATTTTCACGTTCAAAAACTCCTGTTGTATTAGCTGGCTCTATTGATCCAGATGAACAAGTAGGTAGCGTAAACATTGATTATGTATCCGCAACAAAAGATGCAGTAAACAAATTGGCAAAAAGCGGCAATAAAAAAATCGCTTTTGTCAGTGGTGCGTTGATCGATCCCATCAATGGACAAAATCGTCTGAAAGGCTATAAAGAAGCATTAAGCGAAAATAACCTACCATATAGCGAAGGATTGATCTTTGAAGCACAATACAACTTCAAAGATGGTCTATCTCTAGTCGATCGGATCCATAATAGCGGTGCAACAGCTGTCTATGTTTCAGATGATGAATTAGCCATCGGTATTTTGGATGGTTTATTAGACCGTGGCGTGAAAGTACCGGAAGAATTCGAAATCATCACAAGTAACAATTCACTACTGACAGAAGTAGCTCGTCCTCGTTTAACAAGTATCACACAACCATTATACGATTTAGGGGCGGTATCTATGCGCCTATTGACGAAAATGATGAATAAAGAAGAAGTCGAAGAAAAAACGATTATCTTGCCTTATGGAATCGAAGAAAAAGGATCTACAAAATAATAAAAGGACAACCATTCAGAGGTTGTGTGCCTGCCGTTTAACTCTGCGTTACAAGGAGCAATTTCAAAAAACAGCATCTCATGTTTGATGAATATTGTGACTCGTGATTCGGAGTTGGCAGGAGAACACCGTTTATTTGGGAAAAGGGGTTATGACAAAATTTTGTTATAATCCTTTTTTTGTGTCTTAAAAAAGAGAGAAAGTGGTTGAAATTACATTTATCGTATATAAAACAATCCGTGTATAGATGCTGCATTTTGTTCACCACCATCAAAAAAATAAGGGACTGTGACAATACTATTGTCACAATCCCTTATTACTGTGTATTCTATTAAATCAATCATCTTTCTCATCTGATTCTTTAGTTGCTTGATTCGCTCTTGCATAAGCTGAAGCGGTGTTCCAGTAATCTGTATAGTTTTCATCGGTACCGCCAACGCCAAATTTAAAGGCGCTTTTCTTCGGTCCATTTTTCGCCCATAGCGATTCAACTGTTTTTCCTGGTGTTTGGATGGATTTTTTATTGACAGTAACTTTTCCAGGTGTTTGACCAGTAAATCCAGATACTTTTTTCTTCATCACATCAGATGATAATTCGAATTTCTCATCAGTGCCAAAAATGTCAGGTTTTGCTTGGTAAGCTTGATTGATCAGATTGGCAAGATAATTAGCCGAACGTATCCTTGCTTTGCTGTCCATTCCAGTATTGTCATCGTGCCCTGCCCAGCTACTGATGGTAATAGACGGAGTAGAGACAATTAGCCATGAATCTCGGTATTCATTGGTAGAACCAGTTTTTCCGACCCAATCTGCTTTTCCTAGATTTCCGTTTAAGCTTGAGATGGCATCTTTGAATGGTGTAGTGATTTTTGCATTGATCACACTACGCATCATGTCATTCATGATCGATGCCGTTGCTTCCGAATAGATCCGGACAGAGTTGCTTTCGTGTTTATAAATTACATTTCCTGCGTTATCTGTGATGGAATCGATGATATAGCCTTCTTCATAGACGCCGCCGTTTGCTAAAGCCTGAAATCCGTTGGTCTGTTGAAGCGTCGTGACATCTACTGTACCTAAAGGAGCAGATTCAACGCCCCAATTGTCATTTGCCGGGTAGTTCATCTTTGCCAAGTAGTGCTCGTAAGCATATTGTTTCGATCCACCGGAATTCAACACATCTTGATATAAGTGATAAGCCGGGATATTGTTGGACCATTCTAGTGACTCACGGACGGTTTGGAAGGTGTTCGATCCTTCGTTAGTAGCATTGACGATTTTCTCGCCAGCATTTTCTCCTTCTTGCCAAGTTGTTGCATAATCTGATACACGGGATTCTGATCCGATAAGCCCCATGTCGATTGCAGGTCCATAAACAAGAACTGGTTTGATTGATGAGCCAGCTTGACGTTCTGTATCGAAGGCATGGTTATTTTGATTCTGACTGTAATTCCGTCCGCCAACGAATCCGTAGATGCGGCCAGTTCTGTTATCCATCAATACATTTCCGGTTTCTACTTGACTGCCAGCACCATCATCTAACATGTATCCATAATTTTCAACGCCATTTTGCAATGCAGCATAGACATCTTTATCGATTGTCGAATGGATTGTATATCCTTTATTTTGGATCGTTTGCTGTGCCTTTTGATAATAAGCGTCACTGACCGATGAATCAGACATATCAGCGTTGTCTTTTTCAGCCAATTGTTGTGCAATGATTCTTGTTGCTTCATTCATCACAGTATAATACAAGAATTCTCTGTCAGTCTGTTCTGCGATTTGTTGTGGTAGAAAGTCTTTTGTAAGGTCATAGGCTTTTGCTTCTTCGTATTGTTCTTTCGTAATTTGGCCTTCACGATACATACTGAATAAAACAAAATCTTTTCTGGCAAGGCCGGCAGAAAGATCTTCTTTTAGCGCGCCTGTGTTCGTGTATGGACTATACGTGATCGGGCTTTGGGGTAATCCAGCGATATAAGCAGCTTGCGGCAGCGTCACATCTTTTGCATCTACACCAAAGATTCCTTTTGCAGCTTCCTGGACTCCAGCAATGTTTTGTCCCTTATTATTACGACCAAATGGTGAGACATTCAAATACGTAGCAATGATCTCATCTTTTGAAAAGTATTTTTCTACTTGTGCAGAAAGAATGATCTCGTTTGCTTTACGTTTGAATGTTGTTTCATCTGTAAGGATCTGCTGTTTGACTAATTGCTGTGTCAAAGTTGATCCACCAGAAGAGCCAATACCAGTAGCTTCAGATACTAATGCTCGTAAAACAGCTTTAGGAACGTAACCTTGGTGTTTATCGAAGTATTCATCCTCTGTGCTGATAATTGCAGTTTTCAATAAAGGTGAAATCTTATCAGATGAAATAGTCGTGCGCATCAGATCTGTCTGGATTTTTGATATCTCTGTATTATCTGCATAAACAATCTTTGACGTTTCTGTAATGTTTCCTAGTTCTGTCTGCAGTGCTTTTTTAGTCGGCAATTGTGTGTCTTCGACGAGATAGGCAAAATAGCCAGCGCCTATTCCAATACCTAGAGCTGCGAACATCAAAAGAAGAACAGTAATAAAAACAGTCAATGATTGAAAAACTCTAAAAATAATCTTAGGAACAAACCATTTTTCTTTTTTTCTTCTATTCTGTTTTTTTCGAGTATTTTTGCGTGGCAAAAGGGTCACCTCAACTAATGGTTTTATTTCGCTAATTATAGCAAATAATAGAACAAAAAAACAGACAAGGCTGTTTTTGGCAGGAATTTCTTTTTTAAAAGAGTTAAAACGTGAGAAAATGATCTTTATTATAAAAGAGTTCTTAAGCTTTTCTTTAGAGAAAATTTCAGTTACTATGGAGAACAGGGCAAAGAAAAATCAATCATTTTCTTTGTATATCATCTTACCAATATATAGGAATTGTTAGTAACAATTGCCTTTCAAGGAGGAATCCATCCATGTTATTAGGCTCACACGTCAGCATGAGCGGAAAGAAAATGCTGTTAGGAGCAGCAGAAGAAGCAGCCAGTTATGGATCTTCGACTTTTATGATCTATACAGGCGCCCCTCAAAACACTAGAAGAAAAGCCATCGAAGAGATGAATATTGATGCCGGAAAAGCGTACATGGCAGAAAAAGGTCTAACAAATATCGTCGTTCATGCCCCTTATATCATTAATTTGGGGAATACGATCAAACCAGAAATGTTTCCTTTTGCCGTCCAATTTCTGAGAGAAGAGATTGTTCGTGCGGAAGCTTTAGGCGCTACTCAAATTACACTTCACCCAGGTGCTCATGTAGGGGCAGGAACAGAAGCCGGAATTGCTAGAATTATTGAAGGCTTGAATGAAGTTTTGACAAAAGAACAGACGGCACAAATCGCTTTGGAGACAATGGCAGGTAAAGGTACGGAAATCGGTCGAACATTTGAGGAATTAGCGCAAATCATCGATGGAGTAAAATTGAATGAAAAATTATCCGTTACTTTTGACACCTGTCATACGAATGATGCCGGTTATAATATTAAAGAAGACTTTTCAGGTGTAATGGAAGAGTTTGATAAGATCATCGGGTTAGATCGGCTTAAAGTACTCCATATCAATGATTCTAAAAATCCGCAAGGTTCGCATAAAGACCGGCACGCCAATATTGGTTTTGGAACAATCGGATTCGACACGCTGAATAAGATCGTCCATGATCCAATGTTTGACAATATTTCGAAAATCTTGGAAACTCCCTATGTAGGCAAAGATAAAAAGAAAGCTTACGCACCATATGGAAAAGAAATCGCCATGTTCAAAGCGCAAACATTCGATCCAGAAGTGTTTCCTGAGTTATTAGCAGAAGAAGTGATACTCTAAGATTTTCTATCTGACAGCAGCAAAAAAGGACCAGGCACATTGCCTTGTCCTTTTTTGTTTAAGAAACAAAGGAGTACTTTTTGCAGTCTTTTTCATCATGCATCTTCTCCCCCCTCTTTTTAAATTTAGACAAACAAGGTATACTGGTAGAAAAGTAAAAAAACGAAAAGTTTCACAAGCAAGTGGCAAAACGTGATTGGAAGGACGAAAAGATGCTGAACACTTTAAAACCCTTGATCAACCAACTAAAAAAGAAACATACATACTTTATTCTTGGCATAGCCCTATTATTTACAATTATTCGTTTGTATTTATATAGTAAAGCAATCTATGGAACAGACATGTCGGCAACCTATGATGACCAGCTGCTGATTCGCTATGCTCAAAATATTTTGGACGGTAAATGGCTAGGGGAGTATACGACTACAACACTTTCCAAAGGAATCTCCTACAGCTTATTTTTAGTACTTGCACATAAACTGCATCTTTCTTATGCAGTTTTGTTCGGCATGTTCAGTATTTTTGCCAGTATATTGGTTGCACTCGCGTTTAAACCGATTGTGAAGAACAAGTATCTTCTTTTAAGTATCTATTTTTATTTTTTGTTTTCTCCGATTAGTTTTACACATGAATATTCCACTCGAACATATCGTAATGCCCTCGTGATTCCGGCTGTTGAGATCATTATCGCTTGTTTATTAGCTATTTATTACCGCAAATACGGTTCTAGCAGAAAATTGCTGCCATGGTTTTTAGGGCTTTCTGTCGCTTTTCCTTTCTTTTGGTTCATTCGCGAAGATTCTATCTGGCTTCTTCCTTTTACTGTAGTAGCTTTGGGTATCAGTTTCGTCCAGATCTTGCTAGGGCAAGACTTTTCTTTCAAAGAAGTAAAGAAGTTAAAAAAACGACTCTTTCTTCTCTCGAAACGGGAATGGCTGAAACTTTCATTGTTTTTACTTCCTATAGTTGGCTTTTCCATCGTCTATCAATGGATCGAATATAAAAATGAGACAACATACGGTATTGCAACCATCAATGACCGTTCCAGTGGAGAATTTGGACGTTTGATGAAACAACTGATCCGAATAGATGATGAAACGAACTTGAATAAAGAAAACAGTGAGATATGGGTCTCACATGCTGCACTAAATAAAGCATTAGCCGCATCTCCTACATTCCATACTGTTTCTACCCGTATTGACGAATTATATACGACTCACGCGTGGACTCAAGGTGGAAAAGTAAAAGAATTACCCGGAGATATCATCTTTTGGGCATTGCGAGATGTGGTAAGCGAATCTGGTTATTACCAAAACAATGCAAAAGAAACCAATGATTTTTGGAAAAAAGTCAACCAAGAATTAGAAGAAGCCTATCACAAGGGAACAATCAAAAAGAAAAAAGAGTTCTATCTGATGGGATCAGGAGATGGAAAGACGATGAGTGATCTGCCAATCGTATTCGATTTCCTTCAATCAGGATACGCTTATGCATGGCGATATAAAGATTTCCATCAAGGAGGAAATTATAGTTTCGGAACGCAAGAACAAGTCAAACAGGCTCAAGAATTATTAAACCTTCCGCTAATGGAGAATTGGATCGATAGTAATGAACCGAGAACACCTAATTTCCAATTAACAAAATCAGCAAAAGTCGCGAATGTCATCATAAAAATTTACCAAGTTCTGGCTATTCCCGTGCTGATTGCTTCAATAGCAGGGATATTACTTATGATACTAGGAACCGTATTTGCAAAAGCTGATCGTGCCTATTATAGTTCCTCTTTGATTGTGGTCACCGGATTAATACTGACACAATTGGTTTTTCTTTTCGGTGTCTCATGGTTTTGTTCTTATGCGCCAGAAAAAAAGGACTATTTTTTAAGTGTCTACACTGGTGCAGGCGTGCCATTAACGCAATTCATCGTAGTAACAAGCATGCTAGTTTTCAGTAAATTAAATCTGAAAAAAGCTTTATCTTCTAAATAAAAAGACCCTTGGTAGCTAGATTTTTAACCTAACTATCAAGGGTCTTTGTGTGGAAAAATCAGTTTTTATTCGATTTCTTCTACCGTTTCCTGCAAAAGCTGTTCATATTTTTTGTTTCCTTTATATAAATCACCAATCGTCCATGCCAACAGGAGAAGGACAAGAACAATGATTACATAAGCGATGTGATCAGCCAATGCTAGTTGAGCGGAAGTGGCTTGCTCGCCGAAGAAACTTTCGATCTGTCCTGGTAATCCTCGTAAGTTCAAGTAAGTTAGACTAATCACAGAGAACCAGCCAAGAAGTTTTACGATGAATGAATTTTTAAATCGGCTACCCATCTCCGCTTGGCTGTTGGTCATCATCAGTAAAGGAATCATCGAAAACGGCAACGCAAAAGCCAAGAACACCTGGGATTCATTCATTAAGTTATTCAAAGCGGCATGTTCTTCGATCGTTCCTTTTGTACTTGTAAACAAAACACAAATCAATACAGGAATCACAGAAAGCAATCGTGTGACCAGTCTTCTTAGCCAAATCGGGATACGCATATGGATGAATCCTTCCATGATGACTTGACCGGTCAACGTACCAGTAATAGTAGAGTTCTGGCCAGAAGCAAGAAGTGCTACAGCAAATAAAGTGGACAAGATACCAGATTTTGCTACAGCAATCAAAATACCATTGCTCATAGCTGATGGATCAGATAAAGCTTCATACAGACCAAAAAAGGAAGGATCTTGGACAGAACCGGTTTTGAAGACAGCGACACCCATGATCAATAGCAGTGCATTGACTAGAAAAGCCATTGACAACTGGATATTAGAATCCCAAGTAGAAAAACGTACAGCTTGTGCTACATCTTCTTCGTTTTGGTGATCGATCTTCCGAGTTTGTGAAACTGCTGAATGAAGATATAAGTTATGCGGCATGACTGTTGCACCAATAATCCCTAAAGCTCCAGTCAGCGGAGTTTCGCCGCCGATGACCGGTGAGTCTGAGAATGTATGACTGTTAGGGATAAAGCCAGCAAATAAACTGTGCCAATCTGGGTTAGACAAGCCAACTTGATAGACAAAAACGAATAAAATGACGAAAATTAAGCAGACAACCAGTGCTTCGATCTTACGAAACCCGACTTTTGTCAGTAGTAAGAGAACGAAAACATCTAATACAGTAATAAAGACGGCAATCACCAATGGAATATCAAAAAGTAAGTAGAGGGCGATTGCTGCACCAATGACTTCTGCAATATCTGTTGCCATAATGGCTAATTCAGTCAAGATCCATAAAATGACACCTAATGTCTTACTTGTGCGTGCTCGGATTGCCTGTGCCAAATCCATTTGGCTCACGATTCCTAATTTTGCTGCCATATACTGTAAAAGCATAGCAATCAGACTAGACATCAAAATAACTGACATCAATAAATATTGGAAATTTTGTCCTCCGGTGATCGAAGTAGACCAGTTACCCGGGTCCATATACCCAACTGCTACTAACGCACCAGGTCCAGAGTAAGCAAGAAGTGTTTTAAAAAAACTTTTCCCCTTTGGTACATCAACTGTTCCATTTACTTCAGCTAAAGATAAACCATTTGTATGTTCAATAAGTCGATGCTTATGAAATTGTTTATTGGATTGATTATTCAAGAAAAAACCACCTTTCCTATTTATCTACGATTACATTCTACACCTCAAAAAGAAAAAATTAAAGAAAAAGATTCGGTACGCCTAATTTTTTTTCATGGCGCGTCTTGCTAGATGACGAAAGAAATTTTGTTCTCCTCTAAAAAAACCACTATTTTTTGCATGAAACTAAAGAATACGCCTTTCTTTTTTCAATAAACTTTAGTAAAATAAGTCATTGAGAGCAATTCGGAAATAGAAAGGAGAGATTTATATGTTATCAACAGGTATTGTCGTACTTATTGCTATTATTGCTTTGCTAATCGGCGCAGTAGGTGGCTTTTTCCTAGCGCGTAAATATATGAAAGACTATTTAGAAAAAAATCCTCCCGTTAATGAGGACATGTTGCGATCAATGATGATGTCAATGGGGCAAAAACCATCTGAGAAGAAAATTCGCCAGATGATGCAGCAAATGAAGAACCAAGGGAAAAAATAGGTTCTGACCCAACGACTTTTTACGGGCTGATTTTTTCAGTCCGTTTTTTATTTCGTAATTTGTTAGACTATTCAGATTATTCAGCAAAAAAGACAAGCACAGACAATCCTAGGCTCTTGATAAAGACAAAGGAGGAGTAAAATGTCGATTTTTAGAAAATTAGGCTGGTTTTTTCGTCAGGAAAAGAAACATTATTTAATTGGGGTTTTCTCGCTATTCGCAGTGGCCTTGGTACAGTTAGTTCCTCCAAAAGTGATTGGGATCATCATTGATGAGATCGCCGATAAAAATTTATCAATAAAGATCATTTTCGGGTGGATCTTCCTATTGATTATCGCTGCTTTTTTACAATATCTTTTTCGTTATATCTGGCGGACGAATATTTGGGGAAGTGCAGCTCGATTGGAGAAAGAACTTCGGCAGCAGTTATTCAAACATTTTACAGAAATGGACAATCTCTTTTACCAAAAATATCGGACTGGGGATTTGATGGCTCACGCAACGAATGATTTGAATGCGATCCAGAATGTAGCAGGAGCTGGTATCTTGACCTTTGCAGATTCAGTGATTACGGGCGGAACAACGATCATTGCGATGATTTTGTTTATTGATTGGCGCTTAACACTGATTGCGCTGATTCCTCTGCCTTTGCTGGCCGTCACTTCACGAGTGCTGGGGTCAAAACTCCATGATGCTTTTCGTGATTCGCAAGAAGCTTTTTCTAGTATCAATGATAAGACACAAGAAAGTATCACTGGGATCAAAGTCATTAAAACATTTGGACAAGAAAAAGAAGATCTAGCGGATTTTGAAGAAAAGATTGAAGATGCAATTATTAAAAACAAACGAGTCAATTTTTTAGACTCCTTATTTGATCCATTCATTACCTTGATTATCGGTCTGTCTTATGTTGCAACAATTATTTTAGGTGGAAAGTATGTCTTGGAAGGCACGATCTCGATCGGGCAGATGGTCTCATTTATTAGTTATATCGGTATGCTTGTTTGGCCGATGTTTGCGATTGGTCGATTGTTCAACGTATTGGAAAGAGGAAATGCTTCTTATGATCGCGTCAATGAACTTTTGCATGAAAAGACGCATATCGTGGAACAACTGGGTGCAGTGCAGACCCCGGCAAAAGGCGAGCTGAATGTAGCTATTTCCTCTTTTAATTATCCGAAAGAAGAATCACCAGCATTAGAACAAATCAAGTTTGCGATCCAAGAAGGAGAAACATTAGGTATTGTTGGGAAAACTGGTGCGGGAAAAACGACGATCATCAAATTACTGATGCGTGAATACGATGATTATCAAGGGAAAATCCAATTTGGCGGACGTTCGATCAAAGAATATTCATTGAATGCTTTATTAGGATCAATCGGCTATGTGCCTCAGGACCACTTCTTGTTTTCGATGACCATTCGAGATAATATCCGTTTTTCTAATCCAAAACTTTCAGAAGAAGAAGTAGAGCATGCGGCTTCTTTAGCATTTATCAACAATGAAATCAAGGAATTACCAAAAGGTTATGATACCTTAGTTGGAGAACGTGGAGTCTCTTTATCTGGCGGACAGAAACAAAGGATTTCGATTGCTCGAGCATTGATCAAAAATCCTGAATTATTAATGTTAGATGATGCACTTTCTGCAGTAGATGCCAAAACAGAAGAAGCTATCTTGCATAATTTAAAAGAAATAAGAAAAGAGAAAACAACTATCATTGCAGCTCACCGTTTAAGTAGCGTAATGCATGCAAAAGAAATCATTGTTGTCGATCAAGGGAAAATCATTGAACGAGGAACCCATCATGAGCTGCTTGCACTAGGCGGCTGGTATGAACAAATGTGGGAGAAACAGCAATTAGAAGCGAAGATAGAAGGAGGCGAGGCCTGATGGATGAAAATTATCAATCGGAATGGACAAAATCGATTCCACTTAAAGAACAGAAAAAGATCATCACACGACTGATGAAGTTCGCCAAACCTTTTAGAAGAACGTTCATCGTTGCTATCTTATTTGCGTTTGCTCTGTCTGTGATCAATGTCCTATTGCCAAGGATCATCCAAACTTTTATGGATGATCATCTGGCTAAACAGTCGGCTACGACACAAGTTATTTTGTTTTTTGCTGGTATGTACTTATTTGGAGTCATAGTAAAAAGTATCATTTGGTTTTTCCAATGGTATTTGTATTCCATGGCTTCATTGAAGACCTATCAGTATATTAGGGTAAAATTATTTGAAAAGCTGCATACACTAGGTATGCGTTATTTTGATCAGACACCGGCAGGTTCAACCGTTTCTCGAGTGACGAGTGACACAGAAACGCTATTTGAATTTTGGT
Organism: Enterococcus sp. PLH-Efm8; assembly: GCF_053011625.1. Lineage (NCBI taxonomy): Bacteria > Bacillati > Bacillota > Bacilli > Lactobacillales > Enterococcaceae > Enterococcus > Enterococcus sp. PLH-Efm8. The sequence goes on along the minus strand of NZ_CP172568.1, from coordinate 1,990,265 downwards.
ACGTCTTTTTGATGGTATTGACTGGGATCTTTGCAGTCGTTTCTTCATTCATTGCCATGTTTCAAATCAATGGAGAAATTGCCTTGTGGACTTTGGTGTTCTTGCCAATTTTAGGAATCGTCATCTGGTATTACCAGAAATTTAGTTCTCGTATTTACCGGAATATGCGAGAAAAATTAAGTCAGCTGAATACGAAATTGAATGAATCGATTTCCGGCATGCGTATTATCCAGCAGTTTCGCCAAGAAGCTCGTTTAGCTAAAGAATTTGAACAAGTGAACAATGAGTATTTAGACACGCGTTATGCGATGATGAAAACGAATTCGATTCTATTAAGTCCGATCATCAATTTTCTATATGCACTGGCGATTGCGTTGGTGTTGACTTTGTTTGGGATCGATGCGTTGCATTCTCCCATAGAAGTTGGACTGATCTATGCATTTACGACCTATGTCCAGGGATTTTTTAATCCAATGTCTCAAATGATGGACTTTTTGAGCATCTTCACAGATGGGATGGTTGCTGGTAGTCGTATCTTGAAGATTATGGATACAGAAGAATATGCACCACAACAAAACCCTGGAGCAGATCAAATGATTACTTCAGGTAAGATTGAGTTTCGCAATGTAAGCTTTTCTTATGATGGAGAGCACAATGTATTAAACAATATCTCTTTTGTTGCTAATCCGGGAGAGACCGTTGCATTAGTGGGACACACCGGAAGTGGGAAAAGCTCGATCATCAATGTGTTGATGCGGTTTTACGAATTTTATGAAGGTCAGATATTGATTGATGATCATGACATTCGAGAATATCCAATGGAAGAGTTACGTAAGAAAATGGGGCTGGTCTTGCAAGATGCTTTCTTGTTTTATGGGGATATCGCAGGAAATATTCGGATGATGAATCCAGCTATCACAGACGAACAGATACGCCATGCGGCTGAGTTTGTTCAAGCAAACAAATTCATCGATGAATTACCAAAAGGATATCACTCAAAAGTGATCGAACATGGTGCCAGCTATTCTAGTGGACAACGACAGCTGATCACTTTTGCGCGAACAATCGTGACTGATCCTAAAATTCTAGTATTGGATGAAGCAACAGCAAATATCGATACTGAAACAGAAGGATTGATCCAAGAAGGATTGGCGAAAATGCGACAAGGACGGACAACGATTGCGATTGCCCATCGGCTGTCAACGATTCGAGATGCAGAATTGATTTTAGTTTTAGACAAAGGTCATATAGTAGAACACGGGAATCATGAAACACTTCTAGCGCAAAATGGTTTGTATGCAGATATGTACAAACTGCAAAGCAGTGGTATATAAAAGATGTTGTGACAGTAGCATTTTGACCTAAGCACTAGAGTGAAAATAAAACATAGCTTCCCATATTTTTCATCTGTGAGAGTTAGTGTCGTAGTTACCAGATTTAAAAAAGACGACGCCAGCTAGTCAGAAGTGCCTAGTAGCCCCTAAGAAAGCGTTGACAAAATCGTTTGCTTTCGATAATACAAAGAAAACGATACAACTTGGATAGTGATTGCCTAATGCAAGCTAAACCTGATGAGTCTCCCATGGTTTCATGGACGGCTTTTTGGGTTTTTCTTTTTGTTTTGGATACAGCCCTATATATCATGGAAAGGAGCAAAACATGCTGATTGAGAAAGTACTGAATAACAACGTCGTAATAACCAGGGATGAAAGAAATCAGGAAATGATCGTGATGGGAAAAGGTTTGGCATTCAAAAAGAAAGTGGGTGACCCGATTTTTGACTCATGCATCGACAAAAAATTTCAGTTGACAAATGACGGACTTTCACAACAGTTCCAAGAATTGGCACAAGCGATTCCTCTTGAGTACTTAGAAATTTCTTGTGAAATCATTGAATATACAAAAGAGGATCTACAAGTCCATTTGAATGATTCTGTGTATATTGCATTGACGGATCATTTGTATACAGCTATCGAACGTCAAAAAATGGGGATCTTTGTGCCAAATGTATTGCTGTATGATATCAAACAACTGTTTCCTAAAGAGTATGCCATTGGGAAAAAAACAGTGAAGAAAATCTCGGATAAATACCACATCAAGTTATCAGAAGACAAAGCCGGATTTATCGCATTGCATTTAGTTAATGCACAAGGCATTCAAAGCCAGCAAGACAATACCTACCTGTTTACCACAACAATACAGGATATTTTAAATATCGTCCGCTGTTACTATAAGATTACTTTTGATGAAGATTCAGTCCATTTTTTTCGATTTGTCACACACCTACGTTTTTTTCTGACACGTGTTCTAGATGGAGCGAAATCAGAAGATGGAGAAGTTTCTGAGGAATTGTTCCAAGTTATTCAAAAAAAATATAAGGATACGTTTGGTTGCGTTGAGAAAATAGCAGACTTTTTAACCGGGGCTTTCGACTACCAGATGTCCACGGATGAAAAAATGTATTTAACGATCCATACTGCGCGTTTAGTGCATGAGAATCGTTGTAAATAAATAAAAAGGAGGACAAATTAACACGAACGTATGAAATAAGGGTAGTGACATTCAGTTGGCTAAACCTTCCACTAATTAATTGGAGGGAACAGAAATGGGAAAATACCAAGAATTAGCGAGCAAAATTGTAGAAAATGTCGGCGGGAAGGAAAATATCAATGGTTTGACACATTGTATCACAAGGCTTCGTTTCAAATTAAAAAACGAAGAAAAAGCAAATGATGAGATCTTGAAAAATATGGACGGTATTGTGACGGTAATGCGAGCGGGAGGACAGTACCAAGTTGTCATCGGGAATCATGTGCGAGTCGTGTTTGAAGAGGTTATAAAAGCAGGAAACCTTACTTTTGATGAGGCTGTTTCAACAGAAAAAATGAGACCGTTTGATATGCTTATTGATGGAATATCGGGATGTTTCCAGCCATTCCTTGCTATCCTGGCTGCTGGTGGGATGATTCGTGGACTGACAGCATTACTTGTCTTCTTAGGCGCGTTTGATCGCGGTTCTGGAACATTTGTTATGTTCGACAATATCGGTGATTCTGTATTCCAATTTATGCCTGTTATTATCGGTTTAACAGTTGCCCGTAAATTTAAAGTAAATGAATTCGTAGGGATGTTGCTTGGCGCAGCATTAATGAATCCTAACTTGTCGCTGGAAGTTTTGAGTGGTGCAGCAGAAGCACCACTGACGACCATATTTTCTGGTACTATTTTTGAAGCACCTATTTATCAAACAGTATTTGGCATTCCCTGGATTGCGCGTAACTACGCTTCTTCTGTCATTCCCATTATCTTTATTGTGTTGTTAGCTAGCCAAATTCAGAAGCCAATTAAAAAGTTAGTACCTGAGATGATCGCGAATTTCTTCGTTCCATTCTTCACCGTTCTTATTACAATGCCCTTAGGTTTTTTACTCGTTGGACCAGCATTCACATTCGCAACTGATATTTTAATGGCTGGATTTGAAACACTTTTAGCACTTTCGCCAGTTAATTATGGAGCAATCGTAGGCTTCTTCTGGCAAATTCTGGTGATGTTTGGTCTCCATTGGGCAATCGTACCAATGGGATTGATGCAATTTTCTGTGAATGGCTGGCAAAATATCATGACACCTGTTGCAGTAGTGTCTTTTGGACAAACTGCAGCACTTACTGCACTCTACTTTAAGCTTAGAAACCCAAAAGACAAAGCAATCGCAATGCCAGCCATTGTTTCTGGTATTGTGGGGATTACAGAGCCAGCTATTTATGGGTTTACATTGCCACGTAAAAAAATATTTATTTTTACCTGTGTCGGTGGTGCGTTAGGGGGCGCGTATAGTGGGTTAATGAATTTAACTTCTTGGAATCAAGGTGGACTAGGCATCTTTACGATTCCCAACTATATTAGACCAGATGGTGATTTAACAGATGTGATTAATGTATTAATTGGGATCGCCATTGCGATGGTGGTATCCTTTGCGCTGACTTTTTTCTTTTGGAAGGATGAAGCAGGTGAAACAGATGATATACAGAAAAGATCGGGTAAAGAAATTGTAAAAACACCGATACAAGGACAAATCGCTCCACTAAATGCAGCGAAGGATGCAGCTTTTGCTCAAGGAACATTAGGTCGAGGGATCCTGATCTACCCTGAAAAAGGAGAAGTACGTGCCCCTTTTGACGGAACAGTTATGACCCTGTTCCCGACGAAACATGCAATCGGAATGGTTTCTGAAACAGGGCTGGAATTGCTGATTCATGTCGGATTGGATACTGTGCAGTTGGAAGGGAAATATTTTGAAAGCTTAGTGCAGCAAGGAGAAAGAGTGAAACAAGGCGACCTGTTGCTACGCTTCGACAAAAAGAAAATCGAAAAGGAAGGATACAGTTTAGAAACACCTGTGATCGTCACCAATTATACGGATTATTTGGATATTTTGGAAAACCAAGGGGAGACGGTCGGGCCAGACGATGCACTTATCACCGCACTGACCTGAACGGTTAGGTGAAGAATGGACTAGGCTTAACTATTCTTTTTATTCCACTTCTTTATTTTCAAAATTGAAAGGCTCTTTCATGATGGCTGAGCTGATAGGGCGTTTATCGAATTTTTGACCGACAGAAATTAGATGGACTAAATTCTGCTGATAATTTTCTGCAAAAACACAACTATATAACACGTCTAGAAGATAACAAATTGATGTATTGATCGTAAAATTACCAATTTTTGAATACAGTCGCTCGCGTGTCGTAAGTCGCAAAGCGGCTGTACTCATTGCAGATAGCGTTGAATCACCGATACTGGTCAAAGCTAAAATTGGAACATCATTTTGTTTCAATATTTCTGCGGTACGAAGGATCACATTGTTTTCACCTGTATAAGAAATCAGAATCCCGCACATATCGCTCGTGCAATTGTACGCTTCATAGAATGATTCACCAAAAGTGGTGACAATTGTGACATCCATTTTGATGCGCTTCATTTTCAGCATGAAATCTTGAGAAATCAAAGTATTCGAGTTACTGGCGAAGATCACGATTTTTTTTGCCTGGAGCAGTAAATACTTAGCTTTTTGCAGTTGGTCATGATGAATGAGAGAAAGTGTATCTTGAATCGTCATCTGTTCTAAAGAAGCCATTTTATTTGCGATCGTCATAATACCGTCTGTGGTGGAAAAAGGAAGATTCGCATCTACGTCTTGAAAATTCCCTTCAAGATAGGCTGTTTCAGCTAAAAAAGCATTACGAAAACTGACCCAGCCATCAAACCCCATTTTTTTTGCTACACGGATGAGTGTGGACGGGTGGACATAACATCGCTCAGCGATCTCTTGGATGGTCATTTCGCCAAGTGCTGGAGAATCGCTTAAGAGAAACTGGATCACTTCATTTTCTGAAGGAGAAAAGGAGATTTCTTTGATTTTTTCACGTAATAACATGTAGATACCTTCTTCTTATTTTTTTACGTAAATTATAACTTTTTTGAAAATGATTTGTAAACGGATTTATACTATATAACTTAAAATAGACATTTTTTGACAAGATATTTACAAAAATCCACTAGAAAACAGTAACTTTTGTAAATGTTACTGGAAAGAAACGGATTTCTATTGTTTGTTTTGTTTACAAAAAAGATAATTAAAGTGTAAAAAAGTAAAGGAGTGAGAACATGGCAAAAGGAATCAAAATCGCTACGATTGGTGGAGGCAGCAGTTACACCCCCGAGTTGATGGAAGGATTTATCAAAAGATATGAGGAATTACCGATACGAGAAATCTGGCTCGTAGATGTAGAAGAAGGAAAAGAAAAGCTTGATATCGTTAGTCAGATGTCTCAGCGTATGTGGGATGCTTCTCCGTATGAAGTCAAGATCTATGCAACTCTGGATCGGGAAGAAGCATTGAAAGATGCGGATTTTGTTACGACTCAGTTTCGTGTCGGTCAATTAGATGCACGAATCAAAGACGAGCGGATCCCTAGTTATTACGGGATGATCGGACAAGAAACAAATGGTGCTGGCGGGATATTCAAAGCTTTTCGTACCGTGCCAGTGGTCTTGGCAATCGTTGAAGACATGAAGCGTTTATGTCCAAATGCTTGGCTGATCAATTTCGCGAACCCAAGTGGGATGGTGACAGAAGCAGTTATCAGATATGGTAAATGGGATAAAGTGATTGGATTATGCAATGTGCCAGTAATGGCGATGATGACAGAACCAGCAATGCTTGGCAAGAAAAAAGAAGAGCTGATCTACAAGTTTGCCGGTCTAAATCATTTCCATTGGCACAAAGTAGCAGATAATAAAGGAAATGACCGCACGGCAGAATTGATTGATCGTTTATACGATGAAGACAATGGATTGCCGAAAAATATCTTTGATATCCCGTTTTTCAAAGAACAATTAAAACAAATGAACATGATCCCTTGTGGCTACCACCGCTATTACTATCGTGAAGAAGAAATGCTGGAACATGCTTTAGAAGAATATCAAACGATTGGTACAAGAGCGCAGCAAGTGAAAGAAACAGAAGCAGAGCTGTTTGAATTATACAAAGATCCAGAATTAGACCATAAACCTGAACAATTGCAAAAACGAGGTGGCGCTTATTATTCAGACGCTGCCTGTGAAACGATTACTTCAATCTATGGAAATAAAGAAACACAGATCGTTGTATCTACAAAGAATGATGGAGCTGTTCCTGACCTGTCGGCAGATTGTGTTGTAGAAGTCACTGCCTATGTTGGCGCACAAGGAGCGAGAAATGTAGCGTTTGGTTCTCTTCCTGCTGCTGAAAGAGGCTGGTTGCAGGTAATGAAGAATATGGAATTGCTGACGATCGAAGCAGCTGTGACTGGTGATTATGGGACAGCCTTACAGGCGTTTACGATCAATCCACTTATACGATCAGGAAAGACAGCAAAACGGATCATGGATGAGTTGTTTATTGCACACCAGCAGTATTTACCGCAATTCAAGGAAACAATCGGCCGATTAAAAGAAGAAGGAATCGAAGTTCAAGATGAACTGGCAAGAGAATTATCAAGTAATACACATATAATGGAGGAAGTATAATGGGATTCAGAAAAGATTTTTTATGGGGCGGTGCTACAGCAGCCAATCAATGTGAGGGCGGTTATGATGAAGGTGGACGCGGACTAGCAAACGTAGATGTTGTGCCAATCGGAAAAGACCGTTTTCCTGTTATCACCGGAAAGAAAAAAATGTTTGAATTTGATGAGGACCATTTTTATCCAGCAAAAATTGCAATCGATATGTATCATCGTTATAAAGAAGATATTGCTTTGTTTGCAGAAATGGGGTTCAAGACTTATCGAATGTCCATCGCCTGGAGTCGTATTTTTCCAATGGGGGATGAGAAAGAGCCGAATGAAGCTGGCTTGAAATTTTATGAGGATGTCTTTAAAGAATGCCAAAAGCACGGAATTGAGCCACTTGTGACGATTACGCATTTTGATTGTCCAATGCATTTGATCAAAGAATATGGTGCGTGGCGTTCCAGAGAACTCGTTGGTTTTTATGAAAATCTGTGTCGAGTCATCTTCAATCGCTATAAAGGACTTGTCAAATATTGGCTGACATTCAATGAGATCAATATGATCCTTCATGCACCATTCATGGGCGCAGGGCTGTATTTTGAAAAAGGAGAAAATGAAGAACAAATCAAATATCAAGCGGCACATCATGAGTTGGTTGCAAGTGCCATCGCAACGAAGATTGCTCATGAAGTAGATCCGGAGAACAAAGTAGGCTGTATGCTGGCAGCAGGAGCATATTATCCATACACTTGCAATCCTGAAGATGTTTGGGATTCTAGAAAATCAGATCGAGAAAATTATTTCTTCATTGATGTTCAGTCACGAGGAGAATACCCAGCTTATGCATTGAAAGAAATGGAACGAAATGGCATTCAGATCGAAATGGAACCAGGGGATGCCGCATTGCTGAAAGAACATACTGTTGATTTTATCTCCTTTTCTTATTATTCTTCCCGAGTTTCGACTACCGACAACGAACTCTTGGAACAGACTGCAGGAAATATCTTTGCTTCTGTCAAAAATCCATATCTGCAAGCAAGTGAATGGGGGTGGCAAATTGATCCATTAGGCTTGAGAATAACGATGAATGATATTTATGATCGTTATCAAAAACCATTATTTATTGTAGAAAACGGCTTAGGTGCAGTCGATACGCCAGATGAAAATGGTTATGTGGAAGATGATTACCGAATCGATTACCTGGCAGCGCATATCCAGGCGATGAAGGATGCAGTAGAACTAGACGGAGTCGATCTATTAGGCTATACGACTTGGGGATGTATTGATTTAGTATCAGCTGGTACCGGTGAGATGAAGAAAAGGTACGGATTCATTTATGTCGATCGTGATAACCAAGGAAATGGCACATTAGCCCGTTCAAAGAAAAAATCATTCAACTGGTATAAAAAAGTAATTGATTCAAATGGAGAAAATCTTTCGAACGATTGATCAATGATTTATAAAAGTCTATTGTTTTTCAGCGGATTTTTCGAGTATAATAAAGCTATTCGAGAAACGCAAGCAGAACAATAGACTTTTTTTCGCATTGGCTGTAAAGTATGCTTACTTGATTAAGTAAAGGAGAATCTACATATGTATGATGTAATCGTTATTGGCGCAGGTCCTGCTGGGATGACTGCTGCTTTATATGCTTCACGTTCAAACTTATCCGTATTGATGATCGAACAAGGTGCCCCTGGCGGCCAAATGAACAATACGGCAGAAATCGAAAATTATCCTGGATTCGATTCGATCATGGGCCCCGATCTAGCTTATAAGATGTATGAAAGTGTCTCAAGATTTGGGACAGAAAATGCTTATGGAATCGTTCAAGATATCAAGGATCACGGCAGCCATAAAGAAGTCATCTGTGAAGATAAAAGTTACGAAGGAAAAACAGTCATTATCGCAACAGGCTGTATCCACCGTAAATTAGGCGTACCTGGCGAGGAAGAATTTGCTGGACGAGGCGTTTCTTACTGTGCAGTCTGCGATGGTGCGTTTTTCCGTAACAAACGTCTAGTAGTCATCGGGGGTGGGGACTCAGCAGTAGAAGAAGCCATCTATTTGACACAATTTGCTTCTGAAGTAGTGATCGTCCACCGTAGAGATGAATTACGTGCACAAAAGATCATCCAAGACCGTGCATTTGCAAATGAAAAAATTTCCTTTATGTGGGATACAGTCGTTGACGAAATCGTTGGAAACGAAATGGTAGTGACAGGTGTGAAAGCACGTAATGTCAAAACCGGCAATGAATTTGATTTAGCAGCAGACGGAGTATTCATCTATGTTGGACTGGATCCATTAACTGCACCTTTTAGAGAAGCAGGTTTGACGAACGAAGCTGGCTGGATTCCAACAGACAACGAAATGAAAACGAATATGCCAGGCGTTTTTGCCATCGGAGATGTTCGTGAAAAAGATTTGCGACAAATCACTACAGCTGTTGGTGACGGCGGTATTGCTGGACAACAAGTGTATAAATACTTGGAGTCTTTAGAAGAAACAACAGCATAAGTTTAAAAAGAGTGAAAGAACGGTTTTAATTGTTCTTTTACTCTTTTTTTTTCGCGTGAAATCCACTGAATCCGATTTATGTGAATACTTGCAATCATGCTTGATAAAAGAATCCTTTCTTGATTTAAGCGTTTTTTGGTCCTCATACTTTCATATCTAATAAGTGAATGCTATACTTATTAAGAACCATATTTCAGAAAGAGGTGTTATTTTCATGTCTTGGGAACAAGTGTATGAACAATGGGTACATGAAGAAAATTTAGAAGAAAACTTAAAAAAACAATTAAATGATCTGGGTGAAGATCCTGAAAAACTTGAAGATGCTTTTTATGCACCGTTGGAATTCGGTACTGCAGGCATGCGGGGAATCTTAGGACCTGGGATCAATCGAATGAACATCTATACGGTAAGACAAGCAACAGAAGGACTAGCACGTTTCATGGATACACAAGGTGAAGAAACAAAACGCCGAGGTGTCGCTATCGCTTATGACTCACGCCATCAGTCACCAGAATTTGCAATGGAAGCAGCCAAAACACTGGCACATCACAATATCCCGTCTTATGTATTCGAAAGTCTGCGTCCAACACCAGAGCTTTCTTTTGCAGTTCGTCATTTGAAGACGTTTGCGGGAATCATGGTAACCGCATCTCACAACCCAGCGGCTTACAATGGATATAAAGTCTACGGAGAAGATGGCGGACAAATGCCTCCTGCAGACGCAGATGCATTGACGAAATATGTCCGTGAAGTCAGCAATCCGCTAAAAGTCGAAGTATTATCTGACGAAGAAGCTAAACATAGCGGGTTGATCACGATCATCGGAGAAGAAGTGGACGCTGCTTATCTAGAAGAAATCAAAGCAGTGACGATTGATCGTGAATTGGTTGAAACAATGGGGAAAGATTTGAAACTTGTGTACACGCCACTTCATGGAACAGGGAAAATGTTGGGCGAACGCGCGTTGAAACAAGCTGGATTCGAACAATTCGTACTAGTTCCCGAACAAGCTGTGGCAGATCCAGATTTCACTACGGTCAAATCGCCAAATCCAGAAGAACATTCAGCTTTTGAATATGCTATACGACTTGGAGAAAAAGAAGGAGCTGACTTGCTGATTGCAACAGATCCTGATGCAGACCGTTTAGGCGCAGCGGTTCGTTTGCCAGATGGTTCTTATGAAGTATTGACTGGGAACCAAATCGGAGCATTGTTTGCTCAATATATTTTGGAAGCACATCAATCAAGAGGCACTTTACCAGAAAACGCAGCGGTATTGAAATCAATCGTTTCCAGCGAATTGCCTACAGCAATTGCGGAACACTACGGTGCTACCATGTTCAATGTGTTGACAGGGTTTAAATTCATTGCTGAAAAAATCCAACAATTCGAAGAAAACCATTCACATACTTTTATGTTTGGATTCGAAGAAAGTTATGGTTATTTAGTTAAACCTTTTGTTCGCGATAAAGACGCGATCCAAGCATTGCTTTTATTAGCAGAAGTAGCAGCTTACTATAAAAAACAAGGCAAAACGTTGTATGACGGCTTGCAAACGATTTTTGAAACCTATGGCTATTTCGCAGAAAAAACGATTTCTGTGACAATGAGCGGACAAGAAGGTTCTGCGAAAATCTCTGCTTTGATGGAAAAATTCCGTAAAGAAGCACCGACAGAATTTGCCGGAGCAAAAGTTATTCAAACAGAAGACTTTAAAGAATTGACGAGAACAGACCGTGAAGGAAACGTAGAAAAACTCACAACACCGCCATCCGACGTATTGAAATATACATTGGAAGAAAATGGCTGGATTGCTATCCGCCCTTCAGGAACTGAGCCGAAAATCAAGTTTTATATTGGTGTAAAAGGAAGCTCTACAGAAGACGCAGCCAAAAAAGTAGCCTCTTATGAAGCGATTATCAAAAAGATGACAGAAGAATAAAAAACTTGAGACTGATGGAAAAAGTGGTAAACTTTAGAAGTCAGTCTTTTTTCAAGTTGGAGGTGAATGGATTGCCAGACACGCAAAAATCAAAAGTAGAGAAAGTCAGTCAATTATTCAAAATGTTGAGTGATCCCACTCGTCTTAAAATTCTGCTATATCTGAAAGACGGGGAACAAAATGTGACAGCAATCACCCAAGCAGTGGAAATGGAGCAGTCTGCTGTATCGCATCAACTACGTTTATTAAGAGAAAATCATGTCGTCAAGTCTCATCGCGAGGGAAAAGCGATTTTGTATAGTCTTGATGATTCTCATGTACTGGATATTTTGAACCAGACACTCAAACATGTGGAACATCAATAACGATAGGTGCAAATAGATAAACACTGGAGTGTGACAACGAAATTTCTTCGTTGTCACACTCCAGTGTTTTTTAAGAAAAAGACAAAAATGATCAATCGCTTTTTTCTGTTGTTTCAGTTCCATAATAACTATGATCTTCTAGGTCTAAAGCATTCAAAATAAGCGAAGCCGTTTCTTCAATAGATAAAGATGCTACATTGATCACTACACATCCTAGTTTTTCATAAAGATCATTCGCAAAATCGAGTTCAGCTCTAATTTTTTCGATATCGGAATAAGCAGTATCAGGGTTTAATCCGTAAGAGCGCATCCGTTCTTTACGGATATTATTTAAAATATCTGGGTTATTCGTTAGTCCCACGATTTTTTTAGGATCGATCTCCCAAAGCTGTTTGGGAATATGTGCTTGTGGGATCAAAGGTAAATTGGCAACTTTTAAATTTTTGTTAGCTAAAAACAAGCTCAAAGGCGTTTTGGAAGTTCGGGATACGCCTAGCAAAACGACATCTGCTTCTAAAAAACCACGAGGATCTTTCCCATCATCGTATTTTACAGCAAATTCCATTGCTTTGATCCGTTTGAAATAGTTCTCATTCAATAAATGGAGGGCACCAGGTTGCCGAATTGGCTTGATACCAGTTAAACGTTCAATTTCTGATATCGGTGGCGTCATCACATCAAAACTAAATAATTGATGTTCTTCACAAAAAGAACGTGTTATCTCGATCAGTTCTTGATTGATTAATGTATGCAGGACAAGTGCTTTTTCTTCTAATGCATCTTGCAATGCCTGCCTTAATGTTTTTTCATCTGTCACGAACGTTCTGCGGAATAGGTTGAACTCAACGGTAGGATACTGAGCCATAGTAGCTTGCGCTAGTTTTGTCGCAGTTTCTCCAGCAGAGTCGGAGATGACAAAAAAAGTAACGATTTCTGTAGAATCGGAAGTCATGGATAAAACCTCACTTGCATTTTTTTTATGTTTATTATACCATACTCTAGAATGCGTACTTCGTAATCATTTTGATTTGGAGGAATAAGTCATGAAAAAACAGACATTGATCGAACAATCATTAGAAACATTGAAAAATAACGGTTTTAAATATACTAAAAAAAGAGAAGCATTGTTAACTTATTTAGTGAAGCGTAACCGCTACGTATCTGCTAAAGAAGTTTTTGACTATATGAATCAGGAATTCAAAGGGGTAAGTTATGATACGATTTACCGGAATCTCCATGATTTTGCAGAGATCGATTTACTGGAAGAAACCGATTTAAATGGAGAAATGAAGTTTCGTTTTCATTGCTGTCAGGGGGAAATCGGCCATCACCATCATTTTATCTGTACAGTGTGCGGAACAACGAAAGAAATCCATATGTGTCCGATGAATTATTTCGAAGAACAGCTAGGTGGATGCACGATCGAAGGGCATAGATTCGAGATTTTCGGAAGATGTGAAAATTGTCAATAAGGATTTAAATAAAATAACATTTGATAATTTAAAAAAAAAGCAAGATTTCCTTGACGGTCAAAACAGCATTAGATATAATATTTACAGGACAGTCTTGTTTTTTGAGATATATTTCAATAACAATTACGGTTACTTTTTAAGCTCGGAGGGAGGGAATTAACATGTCAAAAACAGTCGTTCGCAAAAACGAATCACTTGACGATGCTCTTCGTCGCTTCAAACGTTCCGTGTCAAAAGCGGGTACTTTACAAGAATCTCGTAAACGTGAATTCTACGAAAAACCAAGTGTAAGACGCAAGAAAAAATCTGAAGCAGCTAGAAAACGCAAAAAATTCTAGTTCTGTGATGAATTGGAGTTGGTAGTGTGTCACTACTAAGTAGATTAAACGATGACATGAAAGCAGCGATGAAAGCGAAAGATAAGGAATCTTTACAAGTCATCCGAATGATCAAGTCATCTATACAAAACGAGCAGATTAAAGAAGGTCACGACTTGACAGAAGAAGAAGAACTAACGGTGTTGTCTCGTGAAATGAAACAGCGACGTGATTCTTTGCATGAGTTTGAAGAAGCAGGACGTGACGATTTAGCTGAAAAAGTAAAAAGTGAAATTGTAATAGTCGAAAAATATATGCCGGAACAACTTTCCGACGAAGAAATTCGACAACTTGTTCAAGAAGCAATCACTCAAACTGGTGCTTCATCAATGAAAGAATTTGGCAAAGTTATGGGTGCAATTATGCCTAAAGTCAAAGGAAAAGCAGATGGAAACCAAGTGAATGCGATTGTGAAAGAACTATTACAATCTTAATTTTATCATTTAAACTGCGGACAGTGATTATCCGCAGTTTTTTGTGTTCGTAAAAAAAGAACTAAAAAACAGCTAGAAGAAAGAATCTTATTCTTTCTTCTAGCTGTTTTTTTCCTGTTTAATATCTCTTATGTTAAATTGTGTTTGATTTGGTTATTCTTCTGGTAACTCACTTGCTTCTTGTTTATATCCTGATACGCGATATACATAATAAAAGAGCAAGCTGCCAGCGTAACCAAGCAACGTTGGGACGACCCAGCCAAGACCTAATGCAGCAAAAGGAACATAATGATGATAAAATCCTAGTAAGCTTGCTACGACAGTTTGCTGACTCACTAATGCAGGCGAATTTGCCAACATATCCAATACGGCTGGAACGGCAGAAAAGAACATCGTTACTTGATAGACAAATGGACTCTTTTGGAAGAATTTTGCTGTTAAGGAAAGTAAGATTAACGCAAGTGACAATGGATACAAAAGCATCAATACTGGTAAAGACCATTGGATGATATTATCCAATCCGGCATTCGCAACGACAAAAGAGACAAAAGTCGTTAACCGCAGCCATGTCATATAACTGACTTTAGGGAACAGTTTATGGAAATCTTGTGCAAAAGAAACAACGAGTCCCATAGCAGTAGTGAAGACACCTAATGTGACCATTACCCCTAAGAAGCTAGCACCGAAGTTACCTAAATAAAAATTAGTGATCTGAGAAAGTGCAGTTCCGCCATTTTCTGATAAAGACATCTTATTCAAACTCATCGCACCGAGAAGGACCAGACCAAAATAAATCATGACTTCTAACGCAACGCTCAGGCTACCAGCTTTTGCTGTTAATTCTGTGACTTTTTTATCTTTAAAACCAAGATCACGAACTGCATGGACAAAAGTGACACTTAAAGCAAGTAAAGCTACTGCATCAACCGTGTTGTATCCTTCTAAAACGCCATTTGTCAAAGCGTTCGTCTGATAAGAATCTGCAGCAGATTGGTTTAGATTCCCCATGGGTTGGAATAAAGAAACGACAAAAATGATAGCTAATAATGCAAGAAACAAGGAGTTTAAATACTTTCCGACATATTTGACCAAACGTGTTGGATGTACAGTAAGGAAATAAGCAAGTAAAAAGAAAAGAGCAGAGAATAAAAACATACCTAATGAATCATATTTTTCAGGCAAAAAGGGTTTAGCAGCCATTTCAAAAGCAGTTGCTGCTGTCCGCGGTGTACCAAAGAATGGTCCGATCGTTAAATGAACAAGGATCAAGAACAAGGCAGCATACCATTTTCCGACAGGTTTAGCTAAGTCATACAGACCATCACTTTTTGTCACTACTACAGCTAAGATAGCTAATAATGGGAAAAGAGCGCCTGAGATGGCAAATCCTACACCAGCGCTGATCCAGTTTGATCCAGCCATTTGACCTAAGTGTACAGGAAAGATCAGATTACCTGACCCGAAGAACATCCCGAAGATAAGTGAACTGACCATCAATAATTGCTTCCATGAATAAGTTTTTGTTTCTTCCATAAATTTTTCCTCCAATAATTATCATTTTGAGTAACAAAATAAACGTTGCAGAAACTAGAAATACCACTAATATCAGATTCCATGAAAACCACCACCTTAAAATATAAAAAAAGCCCTTTTCCACTTGGGAAAAGGGCTCTAGATTCTAGAACGGTACCACCTTTTTTCGCTTAAAAAAGCTTCTTCATTCACGGACGCTTTTCGATAAAGTTATCCGCTAGCCTGATAATGGAGGCAGCCACAATGATCTACGTTTTCGACATTGACTCGGAAATGATGTTCGTCTATTCGATTTATTGTCATTTCTCACTTACATGACTCACTGGGAATAAATCACTGAATAGCCTACTGTTTTCCTCGACGCTTTGCTGTATATTTATTTGTTGACGTTATAATACACCTGTTTTTTTTGAAATGCAAGAATATTTCAAATATTTTGTTTTCTTTTTTTGAAACAAGAAAAATACCCAGAGAATACTTGCTAAGTTAGACGGAATACTTGTCCTCTATCTTATGCATAGCTTACATGATCAGCTTTTTTTATTCAAACGAGACCTTTAGAGAATGGAAGCGGCTAGTTTTTTAACGTTTCTTGGTACTTATGGTTAAGCAACTCTTTTAGAACCTTTTCTTATTTGCTATATAGTTTCTTCTGAGTATGGTAAAATAGGAAAGAATTAATCGAAAAAAAGGGGATGTCTATTTTTGACGGAAGAGTCTAGTTCTTTAGAGATTAGATTGACGGCTGCTGATGATGTCAGCATGCTTTTAGGTGCACACGACAAGCATATAAAACTGATTGAGGAAACAACGGAAACAACCATCCATACACGTGGAGAAATCATTCAGATCATTGGTGAGCAATCCCAGATTTCCTTGGCTGCCTCAGTCATTCGGACATTACAGGAATTGATCAAACGAGGAATCCACGTAAGTACGCCCGATGTTGTGACGGCATTGAAAATGGGGCAAAAAGGTACATTAGATTATTTTGTTGAGATGTATGAGGAAGAGATCGTCAAAGACCGTAATGGAAAACCTATACGGGTAAAAAACAGCGGCCAAAAGAAATATGTCGAATCGGTAGCCAAACATGATATCGTATTTGGCGTAGGACCAGCCGGGACAGGAAAAACTTTTCTTGCAGTAGTATTAGCAATCGCTGCCTTGAAAAAAGGTGAAGTGCAAAAAATCATTTTGACGCGGCCTGCTGTGGAAGCAGGTGAAAATCTAGGCTTTCTTCCCGGGGATCTAAAAGAAAAAGTGGATCCTTATCTGCGGCCTGTTTATGATGCTTTATACCAAATTTTTGGATTGGATCATACGAACCGATTGATGGAACGAGGCGTAATCGAAATCGCACCTTTAGCTTACATGCGGGGGCGAACATTGGATGATGCATTCGTTATCTTGGACGAAGCACAAAACACGACAGTCGCTCAGATGAAAATGTTCTTGACCCGTCTCGGTTATCAATCAAAAATGATTGTCAATGGGGATACAAGTCAGATAGACTTGCCTCGAGGGACGACAAGTGGTCTTGTTCATGCAGAACGAACATTAAAGCAAATCAAGAAAATCGATTTTGTTAATTTTGAAGCAAGTGACGTTGTTCGGCACCCTGTAGTTGCCGAAATCATCAAAGCTTATGAAAAGGCAGATCTCCATCAAGAATAAGCTTTGCTTAGGAGGATAAGCACATGTTGAATAAAACACTGCAGAAACTACAAGAAAAACTTGGAAAGGCAGCATTGCCTTTCCTGCTGTTCTTGTTTTTTATCATTATCTGCGGCGTTACATTTAGTAGTGTCAAACAAAAGGTCAATGATTTCAGAGAAGGCCAAGTAGCAGAAGAAAGTATCCGTGCGAACAAAACGATCGAGAACACGGAAGAAACCGAACAAAAAAGAAAACTGGCAGCAGAAGCAGTCACTCCAGAATACACTTACCAAAAAGATCTTGCAGATGACCAGAACAATCGGATCAAGCAACTATTTGAATTGATCGATAAGACGAATGATGCCATCAACAAATCTTATGACGAAAAGATTGATAAGGCAAAGGAAGATGAAAATATCCCAAAGCCTACTACAGAAGAGCGGATCGCCGCGCTGAAGAAAAATTTTGAAAATGTGAATGCAGAAAATGTTGTGTTTTATCAAAAACTACCGAACAATTTTTATTCGACGATATTTGAAATGACTGAAACTGAGATTCATACTGTGAGGGATGAGAGTCTGAAGCTCATTGACGAACAGATGAGCAAACAAGTTCGTGAAAGTGAATTGGAAGCTTTTAAACAAGAAGCAGAAGAGCAAATCCAATATTTGAATGTCACACCAGCACAACAACAAATGATTCGCTACTTAGTGGATCAAGGTATCGTAGTGAATGACGTATTGAATGAGAAAAAGACAGAAGAATTGAAACAATCCGCACGAGAAGCTGTACAGCCAGTGATGATCTTCCAAGGAGAAATCATTGTTCGTGAAGGTAATCAAATCGATGCTTCAGCTATGAAAAAATTGGAATTACTAGGACTGACTAATCAAACAACTTCGATTTTTCCGCTAATTGCCATGGTTTTAGCTGTTTTGCTTCAAATCGGCGTACTGATTTATAATTCACTTCAATTCCAAAATGCAGGAGAAAGAACAAAATACGTGCTTTTCTATGTGACAGCTATGTCAGTCAGCATAGTGCTGATGAAATTTTTCCAATTATTCCAAACGGAACAAGCTACTTATATCCCGCTGTTTTATCCCGCTGCTTTTGCACCACTTGTTTTAAGCTTTTTCTTGAATCGAAGAGCAGGGATCATGGCTGGTATTTTCCAAGCAGTATCCGCACTTTTCATTTTTTATGATTCGATTGGCACGAACTTTCTAACGATTATCTTGATGTCTTATGTTTTCTCTGGGCTCATGGCAACGATTGTCAGACGCAAACGGATCTCAGAACAAGGATTATCTGCTGCCATGTGGGTCATTATTTTTCCTGTGATGATGGATGTCATTTTGATCGTCTATCAAGGAATGAGCTTTGGTGATGCAACGACTTGGTTAATGCTCGTCTGCGGGTTCACTGGTGCACTCTTCTCATTCTTGCTGACGATCGGTCTACACCCATATATTGAATTGATGGTCAATGATGACAGTGTAATTGTATTAAATGAACTCAGCAATCCAAATCATCCTTTATTGAAACAGTTGCTGGAAGAAGCGCCAGGTACTTATCATCATAGTATGATGGTAGCTAATCTAAGTGCTAACGCTGTAGCAGAAATCGGCGGACGTTCTTTGCTAACTCGAGTAGCTTGCTATTATCATGATATCGGCAAGATCAAACATGCTAGCTTTTTCGTTGAAAACTTGCCTTCAGGAGCGGAAAACCCGCACAATTTCTTATTGCCAGAAGACAGTAAACATATTATCTTTGGACATGTGACAGATGGAGCCAAAATATTGGAAGATTATAATATGCCGCAAATGGTGATCGATATTTGCAAACAGCATCATGGAACCACGCTAATGCGTTATTTCTACATCAAAGCGAAAGAACGCAATCCGGAAGTAACAGAAGAGCAATTCCGTTATCCTGGACCAAAACCGCAAAGTCGTGAAGCAGGGATCGTCAATATTGCTGACAGTTGTGAAGCTGCAGTACGGGCAATGGATCATCCGACGAGCGAAAAAATCGAAAGTTTTGTCCATAATCTTATCGAAGAGCGTATTTCCGATGGTCAATTAGACGATAGTGGACTGACCTTGAAAGAAATCCGAAAAGTGGAAAAATCATTAATCAGCGGTTTAAGTAGCACCTTCCATTCTCGGATCAAATATCCTAAAATGAAAACAGAAGTTGAGAAGATAAAGGAAGAACAAGAAGAATAGAAAGAAGCGATGTATAATGGATATTACCTTTATGGATGAAACAAACCAAGTCTCAGAAGAGAAAATGAAAGAAATCGATGACTTGCTGCAATTTGCAGCATCTTATTTAAAGCTGCCAGAGGAAACAGAAATGTCTGTTACTTTCATGGACAATGCGGCAATCCAAGTAATCAATCGTGATTACCGTGGAAAAGATGCACCGACAGACGTCATCAGTTTTGCTCTGGAAGAAGAAGGCGAAGACGAAATCCCAGTGATTTTTGAAGATGGAGAGAATCCATTACCTCGTGTACTAGGAGACATCATGATCTCTATTGAACGTGCTGCTGAACAAGCAGAAGCTTACGGCCATTCATATGATCGGGAACTTGGCTTTTTAGCGGTACATGGATTCTTGCATATCAACGGGTATGACCATATGACACCAGAAGATGAGAAAGAAATGTTTGGTTTACAGAAAGAGATCTTGGATGCCTATGGACTCAAAAGATAAAAACGTAGAGAAAAACAAACATTTCCTGATGTCTGTGGAATTTGCTGTCCAAGGAGTCAAAACCGTTTTTGAGGAAGAACGCAATATGAGGAAACATGTTGCGTTCGGTATTCTTGCTTTATTTATGGGCGTGATTTTCCAGCTTGATCGGATAGAGTGGTTATGGCTGCTTTTAGCTGTTTTTCTCGTTTGGATAGTAGAGATCATCAATACTGTTTTTGAAAATGTAGTGGACATGTTTACGGATTTTCATTTTCATCCGATTGGGAAAAAAATCAAAGATATGGCAGCTGGAGCAGTTTTAGTGACCGCTTGTTTTGCTGTCATCATTGGGTTGATTTTATTTGTCCCTAAAATATATCATTTGTTGTTTAATTAAAAAGGAGAACGTATATGCCAGAACATAAATCAGGGTTTGTCGCAATCGTCGGCCGCCCGAATGTAGGAAAATCCACATTATTGAACCGAATCGTGGGTCAAAAAATTGCCATTATGAGTGACAAGGCACAGACAACTAGAAATAAAATCCAAGGAGTATATACTACACCAGAAGCTCAGCTGATTTTTATCGATACACCAGGAATCCATAAACCAAAGCATCGTCTAGGAGATTTTATGGTAGAAGCAGCTTACAGTGCGTTGAAAGAAGTGGATGCAGTCTTATTTATGATCAGTGCTGATCAAAAACGCGGCCGGGGAGACGATTTTATTATTGAACGTCTAAAAAACGTGCATTCTCCTGTTTATCTGATTATCAATAAAATCGATAAGATCCATCCAGACGAGTTGCTGGGAATCATCGAAGATTATTCGACGCAGATGCCTTTTGCACAAGTGATTCCGATCTCTGCTACAGAAGGAAACAATGTCGAACGCTTAATGGATGTATTAGTCAGTGAAATGCCAGAGGGCCCACAATATTTTCCAGATGATCAAGTGACTGATCATCCTGAATACTTCATCGTTTCTGAATTGATCCGTGAGAAAGTCTTGTTTTTAACACGAGACGAAGTGCCTCATTCTGTCGCAGTCGTTGTTGATTCGATGAAGCGAAACGAGAATGATAAAATCCATATCCAGGCCACGATCATCGTCGAAAGAGATAGCCAAAAAGGAATCATTATCGGCAAAGGCGGAAAAATGCTGAAGCAAGTAGGAACGAAAGCAAGAAAGGATATCGAAAATCTTTTAGGAGACAAAGTATTTCTAGAACTTTGGGTCAAAGTCCAAAAAGACTGGCGAGACAAAAAAGTCTATCTGCAAGACTTCGGCTACCGAAAAGATGAATACTGATATTCTGAACTTCTTATAGGTTAAGTATAGAAATAAACTGGATAAAAATCCGCACGTTGAGAAAAACGGCGGAAGATCGAAACATAAATAATCTGGATCGGCAGAATCTGCTTTTCCAGATTTATTTTTTAGGAGGGAGAATATGAGCCAGCTTGCAGAATCGAAAGGCTTGATTTTATCTAGCCGTAATTACAAAGAAAAAGATAAATTAGTCAAAATCTTTACGGAATCTTCTGGCAAAATGATGTTTTATATCAAAGGAATCCATCGGCAAAATCAGCCATTAGCTCCGGCTTTGCTCCCCTTTACCGAAGCAGTCTATATCGGTAATTTTCGAAGTGAAGGTTTGTCGTTTTTAAGCAGTGTCAAAGACGTCCATGCGTTTCGGAACATCCAAGAAGATATCTTTTTGAGCGGTTATGGTACCTATTTGCTAAATCTAGTAGATGCAGCAATCGAAGATCATCAATATGACCCGCATTTATTCCAATTTACGCAACAAGCTCTGCAGCGGATGGATCAAGGAGATGATGCAGAAATCATCACGAATATCTTTGAAGTTCAAATACTGCAACGCTTCGGAATCGCGCCAATTTGGACTCACTGTGTCGTATGCGGAGAAACAAAAGGAAAATTTGACTATTCTTCCAAATATGGCGGTGTGATATGCGAGAAACACTGGCCAATGGACGAACACCGTTATCATGCAGATCCTCGTGCTGTTTATTTCGTCCGAATGTTTTCGGCTATTTCTTATGATAAGATCAGTGGAATCCACTTGAAAGAAGAAACGAAGCAGGCAATCCGTGACCTCATTGACCAGTTGTATGATGAATATGTCGGTATTCATCTAAAAAGCAAAAAGTTCATTGATCAAATGAAGTCTTGGGCACACGTATTAAAGACGCCAGAGAAAAATATGCCTGAAAAAGAGATACCTGAAAAAGAAGAATAAATGAAAGATACAACAAAAAAATCAAAACTATTTGACAAATACAGGGACTTCCGTCTATTATTAACCGTAGATTAAATAGATCGTTCACTGAGAGGATCTATTATATAAACAAGAAAACTGCAAAATGAATACGTACATTGACCAAGATCAGTAAAAAACACGTGGTTTAGCGAGTTCGGGAGAGTGGAAGCCGGACCCAAACGATTTTTGAAGAGGCACTTGCGAGTACGATAAATGAAGCTGCCGAATCTTTATTCGGAAGTAGGGTGGAACCGCGAAATTATTCGTCCCTATGTCTGTAATCAGACATAGGGACTTTTTGTCGTTTTCTTTCCTGTATTCTTATTGACAGCAACGCTTAAAAATTGAAAGGGGCAAAACAGATGAGTAAAAAATTGACCGTCCAAGATATGATTTTAACATTACAAAAATTTTGGTCATCAAACGGCTGCATGCTGATGCAAGCTTATGATACAGAAAAAGGAGCAGGTACGATGAGCCCATATACATTCTTACGGGCAATCGGACCGGAACCATGGAATGCTGCTTATGTAGAGCCATCCCGCCGACCAGCTGACGGGCGTTATGGAGAAAACCCAAACCGTTTGTATCAGCATCATCAATTTCAAGTCGTAATGAAACCTTCACCTGAAAATATCCAAGAGCTTTATTTAGAAAGCTTGCGTCTTTTAGGAATTGATCCATTAGAACACGATATTCGTTTTGTTGAAGACAACTGGGAGAACCCATCGATGGGGTGTGCCGGTGTGGGTTGGGAAGTATGGCTTGATGGGATGGAGATCACACAATTCACGTACTTCCAGCAAGTCGGAGGACTACCTTGTAAACCAGTTACTTCTGAGATCACTTATGGACTAGAACGTCTTGCTTCATATATTCAAGAAGTTGAAAGTGTCTATGATCTGGAATGGGCTGATGGCGTGAAATATGGCGAGATCTTCAAACAACCAGAATATGAACATTCCAAATATTCTTTTGAAGTAAGCGACCAAGACTTGCTACTAAGTAATTTTGACCGTTTTGAAAAAGAAGCTAAACGCTGTATCGATGAAAATCTTGTTCATCCAGCGTATGATTATATTTTGAAATGCAGCCATACATTCAACTTATTAGATGCCCGAGGTGCAGTATCCGTAACAGAACGAGCAGGTTATCTTTCCCGTATCCGCAACATGGCTCGTGCTGTAGCCAAAATCTTTGTGGCAGAACGCGAAAAATTAGGATTCCCTTTATTGAATAAAAACACAGCAAATCCAGAAAACATGAAGGAGGCTGAATAAGATGGCAAAAGACTTATTACTTGAAATCGGGCTGGAAGAAATGCCTGCTCATGTTGTCACACCAAGCATGAAACAATTAGAAGAAAAAACAGCAAAATTTTTAGATGAAAACCAATTGACTTATGATACGATCGAAACATTTTCCACACCGCGCCGTTTAGCAATCAAAGTAACAAATATTCCAGAACGACAAGCGGACAGCGAAGAAGAAGTCAAAGGACCAGCCAAAAAAATTGCTTTGGACGCAGATGGAAACTGGACGAAAGCAGCTGAAGGATTTGTCCGAGGACAAGGTCTGACGACAGATGCTATCACTTTTAGAGAATTAAAAGGCGTGGAATATGTCTATGTAACGAAATACACTCACGGCAAAGAAGCAAAAGAAGTATTGACAGGTTTAGCAGATGTCATTAAAAGCCTCACTTTCCCAGTAACGATGCATTGGGCAGAATACGATTTTGAATATATCCGCCCTATTCACTGGATCGTGGCATTGTTAGATGACGAAGTAATCCCATTCGAAATCTTGGATGTCAAAACAGGCAAAGCCTCTCGAGGTCATCGTTTCTTAGGCGAAGATGTAACATTTACGCATGCAAAAGAATACGAAGAAAAATTAAATGAACAATTTGTTATTGCTTCACCGCAAAAAAGAAAAGAAATGATCATCACACAAGCAAACGAATTAGCAGAAAAAAATCACTGGATCATTGATCTAGATGAAGATTTACTAGAAGAAGTCAACAATCTAGTCGAATATCCAACTGTCTTTTCTGGCGACTTCGAAGAAAAATATCTATCTGTTCCTGAAGAAGTACTAGTCACTTCTATGAAAGAACATCAACGTTATTTCGAAGTACGGAACGATCAAGGTATGTTGCTTCCTCATTTTATTTCTGCTCGTAATGGCGATCGGGTAAAATTGGAAAATGTGGTACGAGGCAATCAAAAAGTATTGACTGCTCGTTTAGAAGATGCGGAATTCTTTTATAATGAAGACAAGAAAGCTTCAATCGACCAATACGTTGAAAAATTAAAAACTGTTACTTTCCATGAAAAAATCGGTAGCATCTATGAGAAAATGCAACGGGTACAAGTCATCGCTCGCATCATAGGCGAACAAGTAGGACTATCTGAGGAAGAATTGATGGATCTGCAACGCGCTGCTGAAATCTATAAATTTGATCTAGTAACCAACATGGTAGGAGAATTCCCTGAACTACAAGGGATCATGGGAGAAAAATATGCTCTGCTTAAAGGCGAGAAACCAGCCGTAGCAACAGCGATCCGTGAACATTACATGCCTATATCCAGTGAAGGAGATCTACCTGAGACTACAGTAGGTTCTGTTTTAGCGATTGCTGATAAATTAGATAGTATCTTTTCTTTCTTTGCAGTTGGGATGATCCCAAGTGGCTCAAACGATCCATATGCTTTGCGCCGTCAAGCATATGGTGTCGTTCGAATCATCGAATCGAAAAAATGGGCCTTTCCTTTGTCTGTTCTGCAAGAAACGATTAGTGAAGTTATCAGTAAAGATACGGATCGTTTTGGCATTGGCTTGTCAGCGGGACAACAACAGGTGATCGACTTTATCAAAGGCCGTCTGCGCCAATTATTGACAACTAAGAATATTCGTCATGATGTCATCGAAGCTGTTTTGAACGCAGAACAAAAAGATCTGACAAAAGTATTTGCAGCAGCACAATTGTTCAAGCAGCATCTTGCAGATGAAGACTTCAAACCATCGATGGAAGCTTTGACACGTGTCGTGAACTTAGCGAAAAAAGCGGAGCTTGAAAAACAATCAGAAGTAGACCCTGAACTGTTCGAAAACGAAGCGGAGAAAGAACTGCACAAAGCAGTAGAGGCAATGAAAACAAGCTTTGCTGACCAAACGATCAACGAAAATTATGATCAGCTTGTAAGCCTTCGCCCACTGATCGAAAATTATTTTGATCAGACGATGGTCATGGCAGAAGAACCAGCAGTACGTAAGAACCGATTAACGCAATTAAGTCAAATTGCTGCCATGGCTTTGTCACTAGCAAGTTTAGATCAAATCATCACAAAATAATTTCTAATATGTAAATAAACCAGAGAACAGGCACAAAATAGGCTATTTCTCTGGTTTATTTGTTATAAATATAAATAACTATTATTAATTCAATGTTAATTTTTTTTGTTATTTTATTTTTTGTGTAACTTTTAAAAACACCTATGAAAATTAAGGAAATAAAAATGAAATCGATTAATTGTTATCTTATTAATGTTTTATTTATTTTTAAATCGTAAATTGCCCTAGTCAAGAAAACAGTTTGTGGTATGATTATATAGGGAAAACTTGTTTACAAATATTTCTGTGAATATATTAGTTTAATTATGTTTTTTAAAATAAAAAGCTGTCATTTTTATGTAAGTGAATTATATCTTAATTTATCTATCATCAATACTTAGGAGTGAATCTATGGAAAAGCCATTCGTCAAGTCATTGACTGCTGTGGCGGTAGGTGCAGGTGCTATTGCGATCTGTTTGTTTGGTTACCATATCAATAATCAGCGGCAACATCAGCAACGGATCAATTATGCAGAATCTGCCATCACCAATCAAAAAGACACCTTGACTTCTTTATCAAAAGAAGTAGACAAGCTGTATAGTACAAAAGAAAAAAATTTTCTAAACCCTGAAATAACAGAAGAAACAATCACAAGTTTGTCAAATAAGCTATCCTCTGTCAAACTTTCAGCAGATGATTACGACATCAAAGAATCAGAATTGCCTAAAGAAGCTGTTGCAATCCAAGATGAGAAGAAAGCAATCGTGACACAGTTAGATAGTGCAGAATCAAAACTGAAGATCCAGACAGCTGTCAACGATTTATTTACTAAAAATGTATCAAACTGGCAGCAAGCTGTAGACGATGTCGTCATCAAAGAAAAGGTGACAAGTGCAGATGTCGCTCGTGTACGTGAAAATATGAGCTTTTTTAAAGATAGTCCTTGGAAAACGATTGTTATGCAATATCTAGGATTCGCTGATACTCAGATCGCGCAAGTCACGCAACTAGATCAGTTATTCGATACGATGTTGAAGGATGGTCAAGTGACTGCCACCGCTACTTACGATCAATATTTGACGGTGCTCAGTCAAATAGATCAGATCCGGAATGAAAAAATACGCGCAGCATACGCAACAAAAGCACAAACTGTTGCTCAGCAAATGGGCTATAGCAATATAAGCTATTGACAGTTAAAACGTTGATTCAAGCAAGGTTAGCAAACGGAGGAAACTATGGCAAGACGAAGAAGAAAATCAAGAGGGAAAAAAATATTTCTGATTATTTTAGCAGTTCTTATCGTATTAGTATTAGCAATTGTAGGAGTAGGAGCAAAATTATATCTGGATCTCTCACATTCTATTGAGAAAACTTACGAATCAGTGGAACGAACCCAAGGAGAACGAACGAAACCAGTTGATCTGGACAAACAAGAATCTTTCTCTGTTCTATTGATGGGCATTGATACTGGAGATTTAGGTCGGGTCGATCAAGGAAGATCAGATACGATGATGGTTGCCACAGTCAGTCCTGAAGACAAACAGACAACGATCGTCAGCATTCCTCGAGATACGTATGTCGACATCGTAGGTCGTGACACAAAAGACAAGATCAACCACGCTTACGCATTCGGCGGAGCTGCCATGGCGATGGATACCGTACAAAAATATGTAGACATCCCAATCGATCACTATGTCTCTATCAACATGAAAGGGCTAAAAGAACTTGTTGATGCAGTTGGTGGTATCGAAGTCAATAATGACCTCACTTTCTCACAAGATGGCTATGACTTTACAATCGGTAAAATTACTTTGAACGGGGATCAGGCATTATCTTATTCTCGTATGCGTTATGAAGATCCAAATGGTGACTATGGTAGACAAGAGCGTCAAAGAAAGATCGTAGAAGGTGTAGCGAAAAAAGTATTGAGTCTAAACGGTGTCAGCAACTATCAATCCGTTTTGAATGCTCTAGAGTCGAATATGAAAACAGACATGAGCTTTGATGAAATGAAAAAAATTGCTTTAGATTATCGGGAGGCATTTGGTACGATCAAGCAAGATCAGCTGCAAGGAGAAGGCTTCATGCAAGATAATATCTCCTATCAAAAAGTCAGCGATCAAGAACTTGATCGTGTGAAAAAAGAATTAAAAGATCAAATGAATCTAGAGAATAAATAGGAAAGTGGAGAAAAAATGGAAGAGACAATCAGCTTGAAAGAAATTTTTGAAACATTACGCAAACACTTGGTAACAATCATCATCTCAATGTTTGCTGGCTTGGCCATCTCAGGAATCGTAACATTTTTCATCTTGACACCAAAATACAGTTCACAAGCACAATTGATCGTGACACTGCCACAATCAGACACAGCAAATGTCAATGATGTCAATACGAACCTGCAAATGATCAATACGTATAAAGATATGATCGTCAGTGATTTAGTGCTAAATGAAGTCAAAGATCGTTTAGAAACAGAAGACAATGTGAAAATGACTGCTGAACAAATCAAAGAGGCCATCTCAGTCAATCAGTCACAAAATTCACAAATGTTCTCGATCCAGGCAATAAGCACGAATGCAGTGACTGCTCAACAGATCGCTAACACAACTTCACAAGTTTTCCAAGAGAACGCAAAAGACGTGATGAATGTCGATAAAATCTCGATTATTTCAGGTGCAGTTGCCAATACGACACCTGTTTCGCCAAATAATAAATTGAATTTAGTGATTGGCTTAGTATTAGGAATGATGGTAGGCGTAGGTCTGGCATTCTTATTCGAATTACTCGATCGGACAGTGAAAGATGAAAAATATGTGACGGATACATTAGGATTCCCAATCTTAGGAACAGTTCCAGAAATGTCAGCGAAAGAATTGAACGCTGGTATCCGTAAAAAAGGATCAGCTCCTGCACGACCAAAAGCTACAAATGGTAAAACAGCGCCATCACGCAGAAGCCGCTCAAGAGTCTAGGAGGAAGAAAAATGGCACGAACACAGAAACAAAAAGCAGCACAAACTCATGCAGTCAGTTTGATCACATTAACAAACCCATCTTCACCAATCGCCGAACAATATCGTACGATCCGGACGAATATCCAGTTTGCCTCCGCAGCTGGTCAGCAAATCAAAACGATTGTCGTGACTTCATCAGGTCCTGGAGAAGGAAAATCCACCACTGCAGCAAACATTGCAGTCGTTTTTGCTAAATCCGGTCAACGGGTTCTATTAGTCGATGCAGATTTACGTAAACCCGTCGTCTATAAAACATTCCAGTTGAGCAATGCTAGTGGATTAAGTACAGCACTTAGTTCATCAGGAAGTGTAGCAGATGTGATCCAACGAACGCCAGTCGAGAACTTGTCGATTTTGCCTAGTGGGCCTAAGCCACCCAACCCATCAGAATTGTTAAGCTCGCCAAGAATGGATCAGATTCTAGCCGAAGCAAGACAGATATTTGACGTGGTGATATTCGATATGCCACCAGTAGTAGCCGTAACAGATGCACAGATCATGTCTTCAAAAACGGATGGCACTTTATTGGTCGTACGTGAAAATACATCACGTAAAGAATCCTTGTCTAAAGCAAAAGAACTGCTAGAGATGGTACAAGCACGAGTCTTAGGTGTTGTATACAACGGAGCAGAACATAGCAAAGATGCTGGTTATTACTACGGAAATTAAGGAATAAGAAGAGAGGAGACAAGAGAAATGATCGATCTACATTGCCATATCCTACCAGGAATCGATGACGGGGCAGAAAACTTAGAAGCAAGTATTGCAATGGCTGAAAAAGCGATTCAGCAAGGCATCACGCATATTTTATGCACACCACACCACAATAATGGAAAATACAGCAATGAAAAATCACAAGTCATTTCTCTAGTCGCTTCGTTACAAGCCGAATTAGAGAAAAGACAATTGCCTTTGACGTTATTGGAAGGACAAGAAGTACGTATTACCGGAACGCTCATCGAAGACATCCACCGAGATGAAATTTTATTTACAGATTTAGATGATACATATCTTCTGATCGAATTTCCGACACTGGAAGTGCCGTTATATGCAGAACGGCTTTTTTTTGAGTTGTTAGAACTAGGAAAGACACCAGTGATCGTCCATCCAGAACGTAACGCGCATTTTCGTAAAAACCCGAATTATTTGCTTCCGTTCCTAGATATGGGGTGTTTGGCCCAACTTACTGCGCCAAGTTATGTTGGGGTGTTTGGCAAAGACATCCAGAAAACAGCTAAAACGATGGTCAAACATAATCTCGTGCAGATGGCTGCTTCTGATGCCCATGGGGTCTCTAAGCGCACCTTTTACTTAAAAGAGTGCTATGAGCAGATTGGCAAGGACTTTGGTAAGGAAAAAGTAGTACAGATGAAACAAGTCGCAAAGGATCTGATCAACGGGGATGAAATCAGTTATCCAGTCTATGAAGAGGTAAAAAAGAAGAAATTTGGTTTATTTTAGGGGGAATGTAGGGTGTTTGTATTAACAAGAAGAAGAAAAATTGCCACATTGGTTGTTGTGGACAGCTTGTTATTAATCGCTGCAAATATTGCAGCAGCTAAATTCATGAAGCCGTTTGTAGCTATACCAATGGACCTTATTTTAATCTCTATTGGTTTGTCGATTGGTTTTTATTTATTTTATGGTAGTTTATTTAAAGTTTTCACTCGAATCAATCGCTATACAAATTTAAGAGAGATCATTGCAATTTTTAGTTCACTATCTGCAAGTGCTGCCTCAAGTATCCTCATACTGCTGTTCATTAATCGGCGATACAGTTTACGGTTAGTTATCTTTGCTTATCTGCTTTCGCTCTTATTGATCATCGGTAGCCGATTGATCTGGCGTATCTACATCGAAACAAAAAATATGAGATATGTATCAGCAGATTCTGCTAAAAATACATTGATTGTTGGTGCTGGCGAAGGCGGGCGTATTTTATACAACAGCTTTCTTGGATCCAAAACGGCTCAAGATATCCACGTTGTCGGGTTCGTAGATGATGATCCAAATAAAAGAAATACGTATCTTTCAGGAAAAAAAGTATTAGGTGCATTAAAAGATATTCCGGAATTGATTGAAAAATATGACATTCAAATGGTAACGATCGCTATCCCTTCCTTATCAAGAAAAAAATTACGAAGAATCTTCGAGTTAGTCGAATCCGCTCGTGTGAAAGTCAACACGATGCCTTCTATAGAAGAACTTGCTTCAGGAAAAATTAGCGTATCAAAATTAAAAACAATTGACGTAGTGGATTTACTGGGAAGAGATGAGGTAAAGCTGGATATTGAATCCATCAAAGATCAGATCACAGACAAAGTCATTCTTGTCACCGGCGCAGGAGGATCGATCGGTTCAGAAATCTGTCGGCAAATCATTCAATTCAATCCTGCAAAGCTATTGCTTTTAGGACATGGGGAGAACTCGATCTACTTGATTGACCGTGAGTTACGCACGCATCATCAAAATTGTCCTACAGAAATCGTACCGATCATCGCAGATATCCAAGATCGCGAGAAAATCAATGAGATCATGGAACAATATCATCCAGATATCGTCTACCATGCAGCTGCTCATAAGCATGTACCACTGATGGAATATAATCCAAAAGAAGCAGTCAAAAACAATATTTTCGGTACAAAAAATGTAGCAGAAGCAGCTAAAGCAGCAAAAGTGAAAAACTTCGTCATGGTATCGACAGATAAAGCTAACAATCCTCCAAACGTCATGGGTTCAACAAAACGAATCGCTGAAATGATCGTGACTGGATTGAATGAAGAAGGCTGTACGAAATTCTCAGCTGTCAGATTTGGGAATGTCCTTGGTTCTCGCGGTAGTGTGATTCCAGTATTCAGAGAACAAATTGCTCAAGGTGGTCCAATCACTGTAACAGACTTTCGTATGACCCGATACTTCATGACGATTCCTGAAGCGAGTCGTTTAGTTATTCAATCTGGCGCATTAGCAAAAGGTGGCGAAATTTTTATTCTAGATATGAGTGAACCAGTGAAGATTGTAGACCTAGCCAAAAACATGATCCGATTGAGCGGGTATAGCGAAGACGAAATCGAAATCATTGAAACAGGTATCCGTCCAGGGGAAAAACTATATGAAGAACTATTGTTGGATAAGGAAAGAAATGATGAAGCAGTTTATGAGAAAATCTTTGTAGGAAACATCAAAGGTTACTCAATACAAAAAGTGATGGATTTTGTTAAGAGCCTGCCACAAGACGATGAACAACTGGCTAAAGACATTGTCACTTTTGCAAATGCTTCGAATAGATAGGAGATTAAAAATTGAATATTTTAATATTAAGTTGTGGACGTCGTTGTGAACTAGTGAATGCATTTAAAACAGCATTAAACAATAATGAAATGGAAGGAAAAATCATTGGAGCAGATTGCTCTGAACTAGCACCCGCACTATATATGTGTGACGAAAAAATAGTATTACCTAAAGTTTCAGAAAGTAATTATATTGAGGAATTAATAAAAGTAATAAAGTTTTTTGAAATTAAATTAATTGTTCCTACTATTGATACTGAATTATCAACATTATCAAGAAATAAAAAATATATTGAAAATGAAACAGACTCAGTTGTATTAGTTTCTTCAGAAAAAGTCATCGACATTTGTGAGAACAAAATTTTAACTTCTGCTTTTTTTGAACAAAATGGTTTTAAAACTCCTGAAATTTTAAACTCTTCTGAAATTACAAAATTTCCTGTATTTATAAAACCTCTGAATGGTAGTTCATCTGTTAACACATTTATTGTAAATAATGAAAAAGAATTGTTGTTTTTTAGTGAATATATAGATAATCCTCTTATTCAAGAGTATATTTTAGGTGAAGAATATACTATAGATGTTTGCTTAAACTTTGATTCGACACCAGTAAGTATTGTTCCTAGAAAAAGAATAGCAACTAGAGGTGGGGAAATACTGAAGGGTCAGATTATTAAAGATAGAGAACTAATTGAGACTACGAAAAAGATGTTGGAAAAATTAAATGCAATCGGACATATTACTATTCAATGTATAAAAAACGAAAAGGGAATATTTTATTTAGAAATAAATGCAAGATACGGTGGAGGAGCCCCCATTAGCATTAAATCAGGAGCTAATTCCCCTGAATATATTATAAAGATGATAGATTCAAAAAAAAATTTGAGATACAGAGAAAATTATTTAGATAAAATGATAGCACTGAGATATGATCAAGCGATTTATTTAGATGAAAAAGGAAATGTATATAATGATTAAAGCGGTGATCTTTGATTTAGATGACACTCTTGTGTCTGAATATGATTATGTAAAAAGTGGATACAAATGTGTAGCTAGAAGATTAGCAGTGCAAAAAATTTTCCCGGCTACTTTTGACGAAATATATAGAGTCCTTTTAGATCTTTTTGCTGAAGATAGTAAAAATGTATTTAATCGTCTATATGACTATTTTGAAATTCCTTATAGTAAAAAAGAAATTAAAGAACTGGTAAATGTATATCGAGAACACAAACCAGACATAAATTTTTTAGAAAATGCAGATACTTTATTAACGGAATTAAGAAGTAGAGGATACAAGCTGGGGATTATTACAGATGGGTATGCTATAACCCAACGAAACAAATTGGATGCTTTGAAAGTAGACTATTTGGTAGATTATATTTGTATTACTGACGAATTAGGCCGTGAATTGTGGAAACCACACCCTATCTCATATCTTTTATTGTTAGAAAAGTTTAATTTAAAGGCACAAGAGTGTATATATATTGGCGATAATGAGTTGAAAGATTTTATAACTGCCAAATCAATAGGAATGCAAACAATTAAAATAGAAAGAGTAAATGGTATTTACAGAGAAAGCAGTTTGAAGTTCAAAAGATTTTACCAAGCTGATAAAAAAATACGTTCGTTATGGGAGATAAAAAATTTTTTGGGAGTGATTTCATGAAAAGTAAAAGAATTCTATTAGCTTCTCCACATATGAGTGAAGAAGGATATGAAAAAGAGTATGTAAAAGAAGCATTTGATACAAATTGGGTTGCTCCTTTAGGTGCGAATGTGAATGGATTTGAGAAAGAATTAGCAGAATACGTGGGAGCTAGTCATGCTGCCGCATTATCTTCTGGAACAGCAGCTATACATTTAGCTTTGAAAGCGGCTGGGGTCGGTAAAGATGACATAGTGATTTGTCAGTCCTTGACGTTCTCAGCTACTGCTAATCCAATTCTCTATCAAGGAGCTATACCTGTATTTGTTGATAGTGATTACGAAACTTGGAATATGAAACCTGAACATTTGCGAACAGCACTAGAAAAATATCCTAACACAAAGGCTGTATTAGTAGTACATTTGTACGGTTTATCAGCTAATTTAGACGAAATTACTAAAATATGCAAAGAATACGATGTTACTCTAATTGAAGATGCTGCAGAATCATTAGGAACAACATATAAAGGAAAATATACTGGAACATTTGGCGACTATGGAATTTATTCTTTTAATGGAAATAAGATAATCACAACTTCAGGTGGCGGAATGCTTGTATCCAATGACAAAGAAAAGGTGGAAAAAGTGAGATTTTGGGCTACGCAATCTCGTGAGAAGGCACGCCATTATCAACACAATGAAATTGGCTATAATTATCGAATGAGCAATATCGTTGCTGGTATCGGTCGAGGACAATTGAAAGTATTAAATGAAAGAATTGAGAAAAAACGATATATTCATAGTTTTTATAAAAAAGAATTGTCTAAATTGTCAAATATACAATTCATGCCAGAAAATAATTGGAATGAACCGAATTATTGGTTAAGTGTCATAACAATAAAGGGAATAAATGCGAATCATCTTATTGATGAGTTAGACAAAAATAATATAGAAGCCCGCCCAGTATGGAAACCTATGCATTTACAACCTGTTTTTAAAAATTATGATTATATTGGCGATGATGTAGCAGAAACTTTATTTGACTTAGGAGTATGTTTACCATCAGATACAAAGATGACAGATGAAGATTTAAAATATGTAGTATCTACGATTAAAAGAGTGATCAATGATGCGTAAAAAAACTTTCTATCAGCTTTTTGGGAAAAGAATTTTAGATATCCTATTGTCAGGAATTGCTCTCATCGTTTTATCGCCGATAATCTTAATTGTAGGTTTTTTAGTAAGAATTAAACTTGGTTCTCCAATTATCTTCAAACAAGAACGACCAGGAAAAAGTGAAAAAATTTTTTCCATGTATAAATTTCGTACAATGACTGACGAAAGAGACCACAATGGAGAATATTTACCTGATGAAATTCGACTAACTAAATTTGGGAAAATGCTTAGAGCAACAAGTCTGGATGAGCTACCCGAACTTTGGAATATTTTGAAAGGTGATATGTCGATCGTAGGACCTCGTCCATTATTAGTGGAGTATTTGCCACTATATAGTGAGAAGCAACGGAAAAGACACAACGTAAGACCAGGATTAACTGGACTGGCTCAGGTCAATGGAAGAAATGCTATTAGTTGGGAAGAAAAGTTTGATTTAGATGTTTATTATGTTGATAAAATTAGTTTCTTTAATGATCTTATTATTATAATTCAGACATGTAAAAAAGTAATCAAGAAAGAGAATATTAATACAATCAATAACAATATCCCAGAAAAATTTAAAGGGAGTTAAATACAGCAGCTTAATGCAAGTTTTGTGACTTGCATTATATTTAGGTATAAATCAAAGCGAGTATATTAGAATTATATAACATATGTTAAAAAAACGTATAGCTAATAAAAGTATGATTTTAAAAATTTGTGTAGAGTTTTAAATATACTGTTTCAATACGAGAAAATTATAAAAAAGTATAAGGAAAAGAGAGTTATGGCAAAGTATTATAATAAAAAAATTCTTATAATGGCAAACAACGATGATGGTCTTTACCGTTTTCGAGGAATGCTCATAAAAAACTTAGTAGATCAAGGTAATGAAGTTATTGTATCTCTTCCAAAGGGCAAGAATATTCCTAAATTAATTGAACTTGGATGTCAAATTATTGAAACTCCAATAGATAGAAGAGGAATTAATCCAAA
Source organism: Enterococcus sp. PLH-Efm8 (assembly GCF_053011625.1). Classification (NCBI taxonomy): domain Bacteria; kingdom Bacillati; phylum Bacillota; class Bacilli; order Lactobacillales; family Enterococcaceae; genus Enterococcus; species Enterococcus sp. PLH-Efm8. The sequence continues at coordinate 1,954,477 of NZ_CP172568.1, read as the reverse complement.
AACTGACTTTAAACTATTTTTTAACTATTGTAATATTTTGAAAAAAATAAAGCCAGATATGGTCATTGCTTATACTATCAAACCAAATATATACGGTGGATTGGCATGTCGGTTAAGAAAGGTTTCTTATGCATTAAATATAACCGGATTAGGAACGGCATTTCAAAAAAAGGGGGTTTTGAAAAGTCTCATTGTATTTTTGTATAGATTAGCAGCTAAAAAATCTAAGGTCATATTTTTCGAAAATTTTGAAAATATGAAAACATTTCAGACTTTACAAATTGCTAAACAAAGTAAATACAAGCTATTAAACGGTGCAGGAGTAGATGTAGAACACTTTAGTTATTTAGAATATCCTAAAGATGAGCAAGTTCATTTTTTATTTATTGGAAGAATTATGAAAGAGAAAGGTGTAGATGAACTTTTTGAAGCAATGAAAAACTTATATAGTGAAGAGAAAAATTGTGTACTTGATGTCCTTGGGTATTTTGAAGAAGATTACGGCATAAAAATTGAAAAATACGAAAAAGAGGGATGGTTAAAATATCATGGATATCAATCTGATATTCGTCCCTTTGTAGAAAGAGCACATTGCTTTGTTTTGCCTAGTTGGCACGAAGGAATGGCAAATACTAACCTTGAATCAGCAGCATCAGGGAGACCAATTATTACAAGTGATATCCCAGGGTGTAAAGAAGCAGTTATTGAATCGAAGTCTGGTTATTTATGTGAAAGAAAAAATAGTTGTAGTCTCTATAATTCGATGAATAAATTTCTAAAATTATCATATGAGCAGCGCATTAACATGGGAAAAATGGGGAGAAATTATATGATTAAAAAATTTAATAAGAAGAAAGTTGTCGATGAAACAATTAAATCATTATTTAGTTAAAAAGATATGTTTTGCAAAGTATGTGATAGAAAAGAGGGATTCTGTGGCTTCAGAATAGATATCAAAGAATTGGCAAAAGTTTCTGATATTTTTTTATTTACTACATTACAAGAAGGAATGCCAAGATCTATGATGGAAGCTATGGCAAGTGGATTGCCATGTATAGCAAGTAAAATCCGAGGTAATGTAGACCTTTTAGTGGAAGGAAAAGGTGGATATCTTGTTCCAGCTAAAGATGCAGAATTAGTAGCAGAGTGTTTGAGAGAACTAATCAATAATAAATCTCTTAGAAAGTATATGGGAAATGAGAACCTTTCCAGAATTAAAGAATTCGAGGTTAGTATCGTAAAAAAAAGAATCAAAGAAATATATGAAGAAGTTATAGGTGAGAGTGTAAAATGAAAAATCCAATGTTTTCAATAATAGTACCTATCTATTGCGTTGAAAAATATTTGAAAGATTGCTTAGATTCAATAAGAAATCAGACATTTAAAAATTTTGAAGCAATACTAGTTGATGACGGTAGTCCTGACGAATGCCCAGAAATATGTGACTATTATTCCCAAATAGATGGACGTTTAAAAGTAATTCATAAGAAAAATGGTGGAATAATAGATGCACGGAAAATAGGAGTCACTAGTGCTATGGGAGAGTATATAGTTTTTCTAGATGGTGATGATTGGCTTGCAAATACTTATTTAGAAAAATATGCGGAAGTAATTACTAAGTACAATCCAGATATAATATGTAGTGGGTATTTTGCATCACGTTCCAACAAAATTAGAAAAAGAGAATTGTCTTGCTCGTTTGGATATTATGACAAAAATAAAATTATAAATTTGATTTATCCTAAATTAATTGAGGATGAACATGGAGAATATTTTAGTCCACAATTATGGGCAAAAGCTTTTAGAACTACTCTGTACAAGGAGCAACAACAAGTATCTGGGCAAGTTAGTGTTGGTGAAGATCATGCATGTACAAAACCATGTATTTACCATGCAAATTCGATATATATGATGGAAAAATGTTTATATTATTACAGAATAAACGAAAATTCTATAACAAAAAAACCACAACCATATTATTGGGAAGGACCAAAGGCTATTGGAGAGCATTTTGAAAAGCAGATTGATATGAATAAGTATGATTTTCAAGATCAAGTATATAGAAATGTTACACACAATTTATTTAATGTTGCTGTTTCACAATTTAATAAACAGGACAAATATTTAAATATAAAAAAAGATATTATACAAAATCTAAGTGACGAATACTATACTAGAGCTATTTGTAAATGCAAATATAAAGATAATTGGAAAGGAATTAGTGCTAAGTTTGCATTGAAAAACAAATGGGTATTTTTAATTTATATTTATAACAAATTGATAAAGAGGTAATAATAATGTCAGTTAAGATTAGTGTAATTGTACCTTGTTATAATGTTGAAAAATATATTGATGAGTGTATAAATAGTTTGATAAATCAAACATTGAAAGATATTGAGATTATTTTGTTAAACGATGGTTCAACAGATAATACGTTGGCGATATTAAAGAAATATGAAAAGCTTGATTCTAGAATAAAAGTTTACGAACATAAAAATATGGGGTTAGGGCCAACTAGAAATCGAGGGATTAAAATAGCTAATGGAGAATTTTTGGCTTTTGTGGATTCTGATGATTTTGTTTCCAATACTATGTTTGAAAGTTTATATAATTGTGCAATTGCAGAGAATGCGGACATTGCAATTGGAGAAGTAGGCATTTTTTCTGATAGAGAAATAGAAAGAGTAAAAATAAGAAAAAGTCTAACGAACTTAAAAACAATTGAATTAGCAACATATAATAAGAAAGAATTTTTTAAGCAATTCTATTTCAATCGTTTATATTCACATAATGCTTGGGATAAGATATATAGACGTAGTTTAGTATTAGAGTTTAATTTATCATTTGGTGATAACAAAATAATTTTTGCAGAAGATAATTGGTTTCAATTACAAGTATTTATGACAAATACAAGAATCTGTTTCGTAGATAAATTGTGTTATTATTATCGCCAACAAAATAATTCTATAATGCATAAGCCAAAAAGTAATTTGGTTTTTAGACATGGAAATATGATTGCTGATTATGAAAAGTTGATAAGGCAAAATGGAAACAACATAATAGATAAAAAAGCTTGTATGTTGGTTGCATTTGATGTACTAATTATGGAGATTTTTAATCAAAAAAACGTTGGTGGAACATGTGAAGATTATAAGAATGCATTAGTTTCTTTGAAACATCATAAAATATTGAGAGAAAATATTTCAAATATAGTTAGAATGAAAGCATATGAACTTGAACCTAATATGAGAAAGAAGTTAGCCCTTGTGACCATTAGTATAATGTTTAATTTTAAAATGTATAAAACAGCGTATAATATGCTCTGGAGAATATATAATCGATAAAGAGGTAGGAAATATGAGGAAATTGACCTTTGTGATAGGAATTATGGGAAAAGGAGGGGCAGAACGAGTAATTGCGAATTTGGCAAATAATTTTATTCAAGATAACTGGGAAATTGATATTATAACTATATATGGGAATCGGCAAGACTATGAACTGAATAGAAAAATACAGGTACATCCAATAATATGTAAAAGTTCGTTTCGTGCATTTAGACCTTTGGAACGCTTTAAGGAACTTAGGAAAAAAATAAGGGAAATACAGCCTGATCTGGTTATTTCGTTCCTTGCTGATGTAAATATCCATGTCATTATTTCATTGTTAGGAGTAAAACAAAAATTAATTGTTTCTGAACGAAATGATCCACAACGGAATCCAGAAGAACCATGGATTAGGAAAATTAGAGATTTTCTTTATAAAAATGTAGATGGAATTGTTTTTCAAACACCAGACGCAAAAAAATATTTTAGTAAGATCAATGATAAAAAAGTAAAAACAATTATAATTCCCAACCCAATAAAGGAAAATTTACCTTATTATAATAAAACTACAAGTAGTAAAAAATTTATTACTGCATGTAGATTGGATAAACAAAAAAATTTGCCCTTAATGATTGATGCAATAGGAAAACTTATTCATGAAGGATATGAGTGTGAACTGGATATTTATGGAGAAGGGGGATTAAAAACCGAGCTTGAAAGTTATATCAACCATAATGGATTAACAGAATTTGTTCATCTAAAAGAATTTACAAATAAAATACATGAAAAGATGCAAAATGCGGCAGGATTTGTAATTTCTTCTGATTATGAAGGTATATCTAATTCTATGTTAGAAGCACTGGCTATTGGAGTGCCAGTTATCGCTACAGATTGTCCAGTAGGTGGCGCAAGAATGTATTTAGGTGATAGAAATGAAATAGGTCATCTTGTTGAATGTAATAATCTAGATAAGTTAACAGATGCAATGCGTAGGGTACTTTTGGATAGAGAAAGTGTGGTAAGAAAAGCGCAAAAAGGAATTAAACTAAGAAAAGAACTGACATCTAAAAATATTTCAAATATATGGTACGAATATTTAAACCAGTTCTTTTAACCAAAAGGAGGATATTGTGTGAAAGAAAAAATAAATATATTGATGTTTTCGTTAACGTTAGTCGCGTTTACAATATTTTGCGCTTTTTCATTAAATCAGAACTATTGGCTAAATTGGCTTGGAATATTGATTTACTTATATGCAATCTGTACATGGCATTGGAGAAAAGGAGATTCAATATTTTCATTATACACGATTTTTTTCACTCTTTTTTTATTATTTAGTTATGGGCAATGCATTATGTGGGCATTCGGTATTGGAACAGATCGTGGAATCGGTACAACAGTAGTAGCTTATGGTACGGGGATTATTCCTAGTGAATCAGATATGATAATGGTAAAATGGTATTCTTGTATTTCTATGTTTGTATTTCACATAGGAGCACTCTTATTTACGAGAAAAACCACACTAAGAAAAGTTAGTTGGTATGAATCTGGAGATGCTGATGCCGATAGAAAGTTTTTATTTAAAATAGGGTGTATCATTTCTATAATAGTAGTACCGATAGTTTTTGTTTCTAAATTACTAGAGGTACGTATAGCATTAGTCCATGGTTATAATGCATTATATTATGGTGATTATGCTACACAAAGTGGATATTTACAAATTATTCTATATCTTTTTTTTCCAGCCTTAATATGTTTATTAATTGGTAGCAACTTTTCAAAAGTAATAACGAGATTTGTTTTTATTATTTTTGCTTTATATTCTTTATTAGGAATTATGTCAGGAGACAGAGGAAGTTGGTTGTATAGCTCTATTATACTCATATGGGCATACACTCAATATAAAGGAACCTTTAATTATAAAAAATTAATAAAGTGGCTTATTTTAGCTGTTATAGGAATATATATTCTAAACGTAATAACGAAAGCACGTGATGGTGGAGGACTAAGTAAACTTACTTTAAAAGATTTTACATCTGTATTTGATTCAGATGATTCTCCTTTAGTTGATTCTTTTTTTGAAATGGGGGGGACTATGAGTATTATAACTTTTTTCCTAATAAGTGGTAATGGAATATATCCCTTTGCTAATACTTATTTGACCTCACTCTTAGGCTCTATATCAACAAGAATGCTATCAATGTTTGGAATAAAGTTTGTTTTATTAGCTGATTGGTTTTCTCAGGATTATTTAGGAATCACTTGGGGGACTGGATTCTCAATGATTGCAGAAGCCTATGTCAATGGTGGATACATTGGGGGTATAGTCTATATTTTTATTATTGGTATAGTCATCGGTAAAATCCTTTCTAATAGTATAGACAACCAAGATATTGAAAATCATCCTATGAAGATGTTTTTGGCTATAACTACAGCAAATATTATAATGGGTTTTCCTAGAGCTGCTTCATATTTAATTGTGAAAAATTTTGTGTATGGTGTTTTAATTATATTGTTGATAAACTTTTTCCTACAGCAATTTAATAAACGTCTTTAATATTTAAGCTTAATAAAAAGATAAAACAAGTCAGGAGTTGCAAAAATGGAAAGAACTGCTCGGCTCAAAAAAAACACTATTTGGGCTCTGGTGTTTCAAATAACTTCTATTGTCTGTGGTATGATCTTGCTACGTTTGATATTAACAAAGTACGGATCCGAGGTTAATGGAATGATTAGCTCTATTAACCAATTTCTACAAATTATTTCTTTTTTACAATTAGGAGTAGGCGCTGTAATGCAATCAACTCTATACAAACCACTAGCAGAAAAGGATAATTTAATGATAAGTCAAATCTTAGCTTCTGGAGGGAAGTTTTATCGGCAAATTGCATATATTCTACTAGTATACGTGGGTTTGTTACTTGCAGTCTATTATGTTCTCGTTCCTAATGAATTTGGGAGATCATATACAATGGCAATGATTGCAACATTAAGTATTAATTCATTTGCTCAATATTATTTTGGTATTGTTAATACTTTGTTATTAAGTGCTGACCAGAAAATTTATATTACGTATATTGCACAGACAATAGCATTTATTTCTAATACAGTTGCATGTGCTTTATTAATTAGTCTGAACACAGAGATCCTTATGGTAAAACTTATTACTGCTATAATTTATCTTGCTTGTCCAATATATTATAGATGGTATGTGGATCGAAACTATAATATAAAGAGGAATGTGTCATATGATAAGGAACCGATCCCTCAAAAATGGAATGGGGTTGCACAACACGTAGCTTCTGTTGTACTAGATAGTACTGATGTTGTAGTGTTATCTATATTTTCTAACCTGATATATGTATCTATATATAATGTGTACAATTTAGTAATATACGGAGTAAAACAGCTATTCATGGCTATGACAAATGGCGTTCAGGCCTTACTAGGGGAACTTTGGGCCAGAAAAGAAATAGAAGTTCTTTACAAAACATTTGCATGGTTCGAATGGATTGTACATACTTTGACAGTTTTTATTTTTGGCTGTACCGGTATACTAATCGTTCCATTTATTCAAGTATATACAAGAGGAGTAACAGATGCTAATTATAATCAATTATCATTCGCAGCTTTACTTGTAACTGCTAACGCACTTCACTGTCTGCGTACACCTTATCATGTAATGATAAAAGCAGCTGGTAAATATAAAGAAACTCAAAATAGTTTTATAATTGCTTCTTTGTTAAATTTAGGTTTATCATTAATTTTGGTTAAACCACTAGGGCTAGTTGGAGTAGCATTAGGATCTCTAATTTCAATCACATATCATACACTTTGGAGTGCAAATTATAATTCAAAATATTTGCTTAAATGGCCGATGAAAAAATTCTATAAACAGTTATTTGTAAACATCTTAACTGTAGTTCTTTCTTTTGGGGCGACATCACAATTGAAAATGATGTCAATCACATATTTGGATTGGATTGTTCTCGCAATTAAATGTGCAGTTATTGTATTTATATGTATAATCCTAGTTAATGTTTTATTTTATAGAAGATATGTAGTAAAAATAATTAGTAAAATCATCGTAAAAATAAAGAAAATTTAATACACAATAAATGTTTTAATAAACTTAATAAAATTATATTTGCCAAAATTAGACACATATATTAAATTTTTTCAGTCAAGTCCACAATCTTGTGTAAAAGTTCAACCTCATCAAAAGCACAATGTTTTGCGTTGTGAACCTAACTGCCATGCCTTTCTTTCTGAGGAGAGAGGTCAGGAGCAGTAGCGCAGCGACTCTTGATGTCTCTCCTCAGAAAGAAGAGACTCGCACAGGTTCATGGTGCTAAATGTTATTCGAATTAAATTCTAAATATTTTCGTGGAGAAGCCAGCCACTCAGTGTCTTTTTCCATCAAAAGTGTTCCAATTATCCGAGTGATGGAATTGATATTTGGAAAAATCCGAATCACTCGTTCTCTCCGGCGAATCTCTTCGTTCAACCGTTCCAACACATTGGTTGTACGAATCCTTCGGCGGATATTTTCAGGAAAAGACAAAATTTGAATAGCATCTTCAAAGCCGTTTTCTAAAATGTCGCAAGCAGCACTTAATTTTGAATCACAACCATATTTTTCCAAGAAGTGCTCTTTTCTTTCACGTGTCAATTCAAGTTCAGAGGCTTTAAAGATACTCTTCAACTCGTCTTTTACATCAGAAGAAACTTTCTTTGGCAGCTTATCAAAAATATTTCTCAAAAAGTGGGCTTGGCATCTTTGCCAGCTCGCACCTAAAAAGTTCTTGCGAACAGCCTTAACTAACCCTTTGTGTGCATCAGAAATGACCAGTTTTACACCGAACAAACCTCGTTGAACGAACGATTGAAAAACGGTATCCCAATTATCTTCCGATTCGCCGTCTTGAACATCAAAACCAAGAATCGTACGTCGTCCATCAGAATCAATGCCGATACCAATATATACACCTTTTGAGACAATACGATGATTTTCCCTTACTTTCATATACAGGGCATCACACATGAAAAATGGATATTCCGAGCCTTCTAGGCTCCGGTTTCTCCACTCAAAAACAAATGGATCCAACTGTTTCATCAGATTTGAAACGAATGATTTAGAAACAGTCGCACCATCCGTTAGCAGTTCAACTGTTTTAGTTACTTTGCGAGTGGAGACACCAGAAATGACCATTTCAATCATGGCAGCGATCAAAGCTTTTTCGCTTCGCTGATATCTTTCAAAGATAGTAGGACTAAACTTACCGTCTCTGGTTCGTGGAACATGAAGTTCTAACGTACCAATTCGAGTTGTAAACGAACGATCGTAGTAACCATTTCTTTGTGATTGCCGTTCTTCTGAACGTTCATAGGCATTTGCCTGAATATATTGATTTCGTTGTTCTTCCATCAGCTGATTAAACATGATAGTCATAAGTGTTTTTGCGGTATCATTCGCACCGCTTTCGTTTATAATTGCTTGAATTTCTTCGCTTTCAAAAGTAAAATGTACTTGAGTCATTGATATCAGTCCTATTCGAGTATGTTTTCTGCAAAAAACATTGTACTCCTAACTGAGATCAATGGCTTTTTTGATGCTTCACTTTTACACAATTATATGGACGTAATCATTTTTTCTTTTAAGGTTACTTATGTGATCAAGAATAATTTCTATTCGTTTTAGAATAAGTTAATAGATAATAGAAAGAAGTGGGTTGCTTAGCAATTTCCTATCTGTATAATTATTCTACTACGTGCAAAGATTAGAATGATAAAAGTGACAATAGATAAGTCTAAATAAGATTTTTTAATATATAACAAATATGTATTCATAAGAAAAAAAGAAAGTGAGTGCTAAAAAATGCTGGAATTAAACACGTCCTTATCAAATAGAACAATATTAATAACTGGCGCAGCCGGTTTTATTGGATCAAATTTGGTTCTTGAGTTATTACGTACTCAGTCATCAATAAAAATCATTGGCATTGACAATATGAATGATTACTATGATGTCTCTATTAAGAACTATAGATTATCAGAGATAGAAACGGAGGCAAAGAACCATCCAGGATCTACTTGGAATTTTATCAAAGGTTCTATTGCTGATAAAGCAACAATTGATTTCATCTTTGATAATTATAAACCAAGTATCGTGGTGAATTTAGCAGCTCAGGCAGGAGTCCGTTATTCAATTACTAATCCAGATATGTATATCGAATCTAACATAATAGGATTCTATAATATTCTTGAAGCTTGTCGTCATTCATATGATAATGGAGAATCTGGTGTGGAACATTTAGTGTATGCCTCATCGTCTTCCGTTTATGGTACTAATAAGAAAATTCCTTATTCTACAGAGGATAAAGTAGACAATCAAGTATCGTTGTATGCAGCAACTAAGAAAAGTAATGAATCAATGGCACATGCATATTCTAAACTTTACAATATTCCGTCTACAGGGTTACGTTTCTTTACAGTATATGGTCCTGCTGGGCGTCCAGATATGGCTTATTTTGGTTTTACTGATAAACTTCGTGCTGGTGATAATATCCAAATATTCAATTATGGGAATTGCAAGCGTGACTTTACCTATATAGATGATATTGTTGAAGGAGTAAAGAGGGTTATGCAGTGCGCTCCAGAGAAAATTGATGGGGAAGATGGGCTACCAATCCCACCATATCATATTTATAATATTGGTAACAATACGCCGGAAAACCTACTAGATTTTGTAGATATTCTACAACAAGAGCTAATTGCAGCAGGGGTGCTACCAGAAGATTACGACTTTGAATCTCATACCGAACTAGTTCCAATGCAACCAGGAGATGTGCCAGTTACTTATGCAGATACTAGTGCGTTAGAACGAGATTTTGAATTTAAACCAAGTACAAGTTTGCGTGACGGGCTTCGTAAATTTGCGCAGTGGTATAAGTCTTTTTATGAAGTATAATTGTATTTTTTTACTTATAAAAGTTTATAGAAACACCTCAGACACTACAAATCTGAGGTGTTATTTTTTAATCTCGTTGAAATAAATCTCTGGTATATACTTTTTCTTTTACATCATCAAGATTACTATCGTAACGATTAGCAATAATACTGTGACTGATATTTTTAAAATCATCTAAATTATTTATTACTTTTGAACCAAAAAATGTAGTGTTATTTTCAAGTGTTGGTTCATAAATTACAATAGTTGCCCCCTTTGCTTTAATTCGCTTCATAACTCCTTGAATAGATGACTGACGGAAGTTGTCTGAATTACTCTTCATTGTAAGACGGTATACACCTATGACTACCTCTTTTTCTTTTTCTGCATTCCACGAACTGTTAGCCTCATACGTGCCAGCAAGTTCTAACACTCGATCTGCTATAAAGTCTTTTCTTGTACGATTACTATCGACAATTGCACTTATCATATTCTGAGGAACATCGTTATAGTTAGTGAGAAGTTGTTTTGTATCTTTCGGTAAACAATAGCCTCCATATCCAAAAGATGGATTATTATAATGTGTGCCAATTCTTGGATCTAAGCAAACCCCGTGAATGATTTCTTGTGTATTTAGTCCTTTCATTTCTGCATAAGTATCCAGCTCATTGAAGTAAGATACTCGAAGTGCAAGGTAAGTATTAGCGAATAATTTAACTGCTTCAGCTTCTGTGAATCCCATGAAAAGAGTTTCGATATCTTTTTTGATTGCTCCTTCTTGGAGTAAATCTGCAAAAGTGTGAGAGGCTTCTCGTAAAGTTTTGTCAGTTTGGTCCGTGCCGACAATAATTCGCGAAGGATATAGATTGTCATATAATGCCTTAGATTCTCTGAGAAATTCTGGGCTGAATAGAATATTTTTAGTATTGTATTTTTTACGAATACTTTCGGTATAGCCTACGGGTACCGTCGACTTGATGACCATTATTGCCTTTGGATTGACTTCTAACACCAATTTGATTACTGACTCTACAGCAGAAGTATCAAAATAATTTTGTTTACTATCATAATTTGTTGGAGCAGCAATGACAACAAAATCGGCTTCTCTATAGGCGGCTGCACCATCAGTCGTTGCAATTAAATTAAGATTTTTTTCAGCTAGATATTTTTCAATGTAATCGTCTTGTATTGGAGATTTCTTATTGTTAATTTGTTTTACTTTTTCAGGAAGAATGTCTACTGCTGTTACCTGATTGTGCTGGGCAAGAAGAGTAGCAATGGAAAGACCTACGTAACCAGTACCGGCTACAGCAATATTCTTCGACTGATGTTTTGTTCTGTTTGATTTATTTGATTCATTTATAAATAGATCTGTTGGTTCAAAATTTAGAACTTCTGCTAATGATTCTAATTGTTGTATTGACGGGATAAAATCGAGAGATTCTAATCGACTAATTAAGGCACGGTTGATACCAGTAGCTACTGCAAGTTGTTGTTGTGTCATTTTCAGAGATTTTCTAGAATCAATAATGATTTGAGCTAAACGTTTTTGAGATAACTTTTTCATGATGCACTCCTTTTTTTGTTGCTAATAATAACAAACAATTTTTTCTTCTATAACAGAATAGCTTATTATTAATAAAACTGTCAATTTTTTTATTGATTAAAAAGATATTTTTTGATTTTAAGTATTTTCAATTATTTTTTGTTACTTAAAGTAACTTTATAGATTGTGAATAACTTTATACATAAAAAGTTTACGTGAGTCTATACAATATAAAGAATAAAAAATGTGATGTTTTAAACTGTAACCAACCATAATAAACTGCTTCTCAATTCTCCCCCATACGCAATACATAGGCGTCAAGCAGAATTCTCGCGATAATCTGGAGAGGCAAGCGTGACCGTACTTCATAATCAGGGAAATAAGAACCTTCTGATTTGAAACCTACGAGATTGATCTCGCAATAGTCTTTCAGTGTAGAGGAATGATTGGCTGTAACTAGAATCGAACCAATCTCTGCATCATAGCAATTCTTTGCGGCGGTGACGAGTTCTTTTGTCTCGCCGTTCAAAGAAACAAAAATAACGCTGTCTTTCTTAGTCAGTTTCTGACTGATGCTTTTGATAATTTCTGGATCAGTATGCATTTGACAATTTTTTCCCGTTAATTGAAGTTTTACCAGCATTTCTTGGCCAATCATTTCTGAAAATCCTCGGGCAAAGACAAAAACCCGGTCAGCAAATTTGATTCTTTGTATCGCATCCTCAATATTTCCGATTTCCAACACATTGATCGTACGTACCACTTCTTGTTCATTTTTTAGAATGGCTCGGCGGATACCTTTGTCTACTTTATCTAAGAAAGAAAAATTGATGTTCTTGTTTTCTCCTTCTTTTAGATGATGCTTAAACGAAGTAAACCCTTCATAGCCTTTCTTTTTCATTGTCCGCACAATGGTGGCTGTTGAGACATTTGCTTGTTCACTTAGTTTCACGATGGAGTAGTTAGGGATCTCTAGGATATGGTGTTCGATAAAGTTCCAGAGGTACTGTTCTGTTTCACTTAATTTGTGATCCATATTCTTTCCTTCTTTCACCAAAAGTTAGTTAAAAAATAGCACGACGAGTTTATAAATGTAAAGGTTTTCTTTGTGTTGGAACGATTAAGAAAACATTTTCTCTTTCGCGTATTTCATAATAGAGTCAAGGAGGTCATTGGTTATGTCTATCTACACATGCACGATGAATTTGGCAATTGATCTATTTATTGAAACAGAGGAGATGCATCCTTTTATGGTAAACCGCACAAAAGAGGATGACATTCAGGCAAACGGAAAAGGAGTGAATGTGTCACTAGTATTAAAGATGCTAGATTTCCCAAGTACGGCATTAGGTTTTTCTGCTGGGTTCACAGGAAAGTATATAGAAGACTATTTACAGCAGAAACAAATCCAAACAGAGTTTATTGAAGTGCCTGGTATGACGCGTATCAATGTATTTACACAAGTCAATCAAACGGGAGAAGAATACAAATTAGTGAATCAAGGACCTGAAATACCGCAGACAGCTGTCCATAATTTTTTAAATCAAATAAGAGCATTACAAGCAGAAGATTATCTTTGTGTTTCTGGGAGTTTACCAAGAGGGCTGTCTCCAAAGGTTTTAATAGAAATCAGTCGGATTTGTCAGGAAAAGGGGATTCATTTGATTATTGATAGTAGTGATCAAGAAGCCATGGATTGTTTACCCTATCGACCATTTTTGCTGAAACCGAACGAGGAAGAACTTTCTTCTTGGTTCGGACGAAAAATGGTTACAGATGAAGATTACTTTGTTTATGGACAACGACTAGTAGAGTTAGGTGCAGAAAATGTTTTGTTATCCCTCGGTGAGAAAGGAGCAATTCTTTTTACGAAAGACAGGGTGTTTCGAGGAAACTCGCCAAAAGGAAAAGTTGTCAATACAGCATGTGCAGGTGATACCATGTTAGGCGCTTTTTTAGCAGGATACATGAATCGACGACCGCTTGATGAAACGTTACGTAAAAGCATAGCAGCAGGCAGCTCAACCGCTTTTCGCAAAGGATTAACAGATTTTTTAGATGTGGAGGAATTAAGTAAACAAATCAAAATCAGGGAAGAGAGGTTCGAAAGATGGGAAAATATCAACTAATTGCAGCAACCGGTTGTCCGACAGGAATTGCGCATACCTACATGGCGCAAGAGGCATTAGAACAAGCAGCTAGGAAAAAAGGCATCACGATCAAAGTAGAGACCCATGGACAAATTGGGATCGAAAATGAATTAACGGCTGAAGAAATCAAACAGGCAGATGCTGTCATTATTGCCGCAGACAAAGATGTCCATTCAGAAAGATTTGCGGGAAAACGAGTCATTGATGTTTCTGTCAGTACAGGAATCAAGGATGCACAACGGCTGATTGACGAAGCATTGGCAGGAAAAGGTACTGTCTTAGCAGATAATGAAGCTGCTGATACTTTAGAACCAGAAGCGATGAGTGGTGCTAATTTTGGTCGTAGCATCTATAAAAATTTGATGAACGGTGTCTCTCATATGTTGCCTTTCGTGGTAGCTGGCGGAGTATTGATTGCTATTTCATTTGCCGTTTGGGGAATCTATTCTTTTGATCCAGATCATGCACAATACAATGCTACAGCGGCAATGGTAAAAGCAGTTGGCGATGCATCAATGGGAATGATGGTTCCAGTTTTAGCAGCTTATATTGCAGAAGGGATCGCGAAACGTCCAGGGTTAATCGTTGGATTTGTTGGTGGAATCGTAGCCATGAATGGCGGTACTGGATTTTTAGGAGGTATTTTAGCTGGGTTCTTAGCAGGTTATTTTATCTTATTTTTGCAAAAGCTACTGACAATTTTACCTAAACAACTAGATGGCTTGAAGGCAATCTTCTTATATCCAGTTATTGGCGTAGCATTTATTGGCATCGTGATGTCTTTGCTGGCAGGTCCAATGAAGGCTATAAATGAAGGAATGATGAGCTTTTTAGCTGGATTTGAACATTCGAATCCACTTGTTCTTGGCGTGATTGTTGGCTGCATGTGTGCGTTTGATATGGGAGGACCGGTTAATAAGGCGGCATATGTAACAGGAACAGCTCTTTTGGCACAAGGAAACACGACTTTTATGGCTGGTGTGTCAGCAGCTTGTATTGCGCCACCGTTGATTACTGGTTTTGCTACTTTATTGTTTGGTAAATATTTTGATACCAATGATCGTAATGCAGGTTTGGTTAATTTTATTTTAGGATCAACTCATATTACGGAAGGAGCTATTCCGTTTGCTGCGAAAGACCCGATCCGAGTGTTACCCACGATGATGTTAGGCTCATCAATTGCTGCTGTCTTGACTTATTTGTTTGGCGTCCAAGTTCCAGCACCACATGGCGGTTTTTTAGTATTACCTGTAGTAACAGGAAAAATCCAATGGGTTACAGCGATTCTTATTGGTTCGATCGTTGGTGGAGTGATACTAGGATTAATCCAAAAGAAAAGAGTAACTGATAAAGACAAGAAGATGGATGATAGTAAAGCAGCAAATCGTACAGTTATCGAAAAAGGAAGAGCAGGAGACTTATCATGACAATCATTCATGAAGAGAACATTTTTTTACAACAGCCATTGGATAGTCAAGAAGAAGCATTTAAGTTTTTAGCAAAGCAAACATTCTGCTTAGGAATTGCTCATGACGAAAAAGATGTATATCAAAAACTTCTAGAAAGAGAAAAAGAAGGTACTACAGGAATAATGTCAGGTTTTGCTATTCCTCATGCGAAGTCTCAAACAATCAACGAACCTAGTATGATTATCGTCACACTGAACAAAGGAATTGAATGGAACAGTTTAGATAGACAGTCAGTTGATTTTATTTTTGCGTTATTTATTCCAGATTCAGAAGCAGGAACGACTCATTTGAAATTATTGTCTCTCGTTGCACGATCATTGATGCGAAAAGAGGTTACAGAACAGTTGAGAAAAGCAAAATCAAAAACAAAAATAGCCACAATATTAACTAAAGAAATAGGTGAAGATCTATGAAGAAGATGAGTATAGAAAAGCAGGAACGTTTGAAGCGATTGACGGATGAAGCTGGAATTATTAGCGCGTTAGCAATCGACCAGCGTGGTGCTTTGAAGAAAATGATCAACCAATATAAAGAAGCTACATCAGAAGACATCATCCAATTTAAACAGATGGTTTCTCAATACCTGACTCCCTATGCCTCAGCTATTTTACTTGATCCAGAATACGGCCTGCCTGCAGCAGCGCTTCGAGAGAAAGAATGTGGCTTGCTGCTAGCTTATGAAAAAACCGGCTATGATACGAAAATTCCGGGAAGATTACCTGATTTATTGAATATTTGGTCGGTGAAAAGGTTAAAAGAAGCTGGTGCGGATGCTTGTAAATTTTTATTGTACTATGACGTTGATGAACCAGCAGAGATTAATGTGCAAAAACAAATAGTTATAGAACGGATTGGTTCAGAATGCGAAGCAGAAGGCATACCTTTCTTTTTAGAGATCCTCTCTTATGATGCAACTATTGGCGATCCGTCTTCTCTTGCCTATGCAAAAGTAAAACCACATAAAGTTATTGAAGCCATGCGAGAATTTTCAAAAGAACGTTATCAAGTGGATGTATTGAAAGTAGAAGTGCCAGTGAATATGAGATTTGTGGAAGGATATGGGCAAGAGACTTGTTATAGTCAAGCAGAGGCATCCGCGTATTTCTATGAACAATCGAAAGTGACTGAACAACCGTTTATTTTTTTAAGTGCGGGAGTCAATGCTACGCTATTTCAAGATACATTACGTTTTGCAAAACAATCAGGTTCGACATTCAATGGTGTCTTATGTGGGCGAGCAACATGGGCGAAGGGAGTGGCGCCTTTTGTTACCGAAGGCGAAGAAAAAGCGAGTAGTTGGATGTTAGAAGAAGGAAAACAAAATATTAAGGAATTAAGTACACTATTAGAAGAAACAGCAACACCTGTCTACGTTGATAGATAAGAAAAAGTTGTTTCTTCATAAAAAGATGCTGCTGCAATTAGATAGCGATCAATCGATGATTCAAATTAAACATTCACTTAAATAAAAATATCGACCAGATTTCTTTTTCAAAAATCTTGGTCGATATTTTTAATTGCTAAAACTGTTAATGAATTTTTATTACACTCTTATTTACTATCTACTTCCGCTTCTGCTGCTTTCCTGCGTTGCGGCCTTTGTTGTTTGTACTGTTTTTTGGTTGTTTGATTTGTTTTGTTGCTTGTTTGTTGTTAGCTGGCTTTGCTGATTCTGTCACGTCTTTTCTTGGAGTGACGACTTGTTTTGGCGGGTTTTGTTTCAACTCTTCTGCCACTTGTGCTTTCAAACGTGGTTTCATCATAACGTTTGTGATGAATGTTTGCAGACAGCTGAACACACCACCGACTACCCAGTAAAGTGTAACACCGGCTGGCGCACTGATCGACATGAAGACGATCATAGCAGGAGAGACGATCAGCATCGTACGCATCGTCTTTTTCTGTTCTTCAGGAATACCGATTGTTGAAATATATCCTTGAAGCAGATAAGCGACCCCTGCAATGGCAACAAGCACCATACTTGGTGAGCCTAGATCGATGCCGTAAAAAGATGATTCACGGATACCTTCTGTGTAGCGAGCCGTAAAATACAAGGCAGAGAAGATCGGCATTTGGATCAATAGAGGCAGACAGCCGATTCCGCCGGTCATACTCAATCCGTTTTCGCGATATACTTGCTGCATTTCTGCTTGTGCTGCCATTTGTTCTTCACGTGTTGTTGCAGCTTTTAGCTTTTGCTGTGCTGCTTCAACTTGTGGTTTTAACGCTTGCATTTTTTCAGATTGGATCATTGTTTTTTTCGATTGACTGATACCTAGTGGCAAGATGATGATACGAACGATCACAGTCATTGCAATAACTGCCCAGCCGTAAGACCAATTGAAATTCTCAACTAGATATGTAATCGCTTGGCCCATAGGATGGACGAGTACTCGATAAACGATTCCTGAAGTGTCAGGGTTTCCGTTTGAATCCATCCGCACGCAGCCAGATAAAAAGAGCAGGATACTGACAAGTCCGGATCCCAATAACCAGTTTTTCCATTTATTCATAGAATACTTCCTCTTCTATAATTTTTACACAAACTTAACTATACTAAAAAAGCGCATGGAATTCAATCAACTTCATAGAAATTTCATATAAATATTCTTTCTTTTTCGTAGCGAAAAATTTTGAAAAAAGACAAAAAATCAAGAAAGAAATACTTAGAAAGAAAAGAGTGATTCCAAGTGTTTCTTTCTTATTTAAAAAACTAAAAACTTTTTTGTTCTGTCTGGAAAATATGGGTTAAGCAAATTCATTGCAAGTTATAGATCAGCTTTTTTACTACCTGTCTTTAATACTTGAGGCAAAGTGCCTCAAAAACAACCTTATCGATGGTGTTCAAAAGCTTGCATCTACGGCATTAAGTCCAGCCTGTTGAAAAATATGGAGAGCTATTTTTCACAACCAGTCCTTAATGCTTGATGCAGACCAGCTTTTTCACAACCTTATTGACGGTGTTTTATCAGCTGCCTCTCGGTATTAAGTCATTACATTTCAAAATATGAGAAGCTATTTTGAAAATGTTTCTCCTTAATACTCGAGGCAAAGCGCTTCAAAAACAACCTTATCGACGGTGTTCAAAAGTCAGTTTCTCGGTATTAAGTCAAATTTATGCAAAAATGTGGAAAGACATTTTCACAAAATTTTCCTTAATACTCAAAACTAAGCGACCTTTTCACAACCTTATCCCACCACATCAAATTTCTTTCGTTCCTCAATCATCGGATCTTCTTGGACATCCACATACTGCACTCGTCCACTTGGGCTCGGAGACTTCTTGACTTCTTCGATAAATTTTTGGATGATGTCGTCATTTCCGATTGCTTCGATTGTGACTGAGCCGTCCTCTTCGTTTTTTACCGTTCCGGTCACGCCTAACTGATCAGCAACCATCTTGGTCATATAGCGAAATCCCACGCCCTGGACACGTCCTTGGACATTCATTTTAACTTTGCGCATGTTCGTCACCTTTCTTTCCTGTTTTATAAATCAATGATACCGATTTTTTTAGGATGAAACAAGCTCAAGCACCTATTCCATGATATAATCAGGTGAGGTGAAGGAATGTGAAAGAGATCCAATCAGCAAAAAATCCAAGAATCAAAGAATTAAAAAAACTACATAAAAAGAAATACAGAGAAGAAAAGGCAGAATATCTTTTGGAAGGGTTCCATCTGATCGAAGAAGCTGCGTCGTCTGATGCAGAAATAAAAGAACTTTTTGTGACACAGAGAGGTATGAAAGAATGGGGAGACTGGCTGGCTGTAAACAAAGAGATTTCTACTTTTCTAGTTTCAGATGAGGTCATGACCGCTATGTCAGATCTACCTACACCGCAAGGGATCTTAGCAGTGATGGCGTTAACATCTGAAGATACGCCAGATTTTTCAGGAGGCTGGCTTTTACTAGATAATGTACAGGATCCTGGAAATGTGGGAACGATGATCCGTACGGCAGATGCGTTTGGTATGGCTGGTGTTTTATTAGGTAAAGGAACGGCAGATATTTATAGTACAAAGGTGCTGCGAAGCATGCAGGGAAGCAATTATCATTTGCCTGTGTTACAAAAAGATTTGGCAGAAGTGATCCCTGTAATGAAAGGCAAAGGGTTTATGGTGTACGGTACAGAATTAAATGAAGAAGCACATGCATTAGACAAAGTAGAAAAAACAGAGGATTTCGCTATAATCATGGGAAACGAAGGTCAGGGAGTAAGTCAGGAAATCTTGTCTTTGACTGATCAGAACGTATATATCCCAATGAAAGAAAATGCGGAATCATTGAATGTCGGAGTCGCAGCAGGGATCGTTCTTTATCATTTTTCTTTATGATTAAGGAACTATTAAGCTTTAGCTATTTTATCTAGAGCGACTAGAATAATCCGAACACTGGTGGTATACTTAGATCAATTTCAGAAGAAAATGAAATTCAAAAAGGTGGCAGATCGATAATTATGACAGAAAAATGGCGTGAAGACGAAGAATATATGTCTTATGTACAAGATCTTTTAGAAACAGAAGCAGTGAAAAAATTAGCGAATTACACACAGCATGTTCATTCCACTCGTTTGGAGCATTCCATCAGTGTTTCTTACTATAGTTATCTGCTCGCAAAAAAATGGGGTGGCAATGCTAAAGCAACAGCGCGTGCTGGACTTTTGCATGATCTGTTCTACTATGATTGGCGTACGACGAAATTTGACGAGGGGACACATGCGTATATCCATCCAAGAATTGCTGTAAAGAATGCAGAAAAAATCACCGATTTGTCGGATCTTGAGCGAGATATCATTTTGAAGCACATGTGGGGTGCAACGATCGCACCGCCTAAGTATAAAGAAGGATATATCGTGACATTCGTGGACAAATACTGCGCAGTCAAAGAAGCGGCACAGCCCATGTCTGCAAGTATGCGTAAGAGATGGCAACGTTACTTTGGGAAAGAATCCTCGATTTAACAGGTAAAACCAATAATAGACCATATTGAGGTTGTGACAGAAGTGGTCAGCTTCAAGAAATAAGAAGGAATTTACGAAAATTACTTCTCAAATTTTTGTGAAGTTTCGGCTTATTACCGCAGATGCAAGCTTTTGAACACCATTCATTCGAAACAAGGGACTTTGACACGACTTTTGTCACAGTCCTTTTTTCTGTTTGCAGTTGACTATCTGTTCAAGATACGGTTTACTTTTATTTATCGAATGAATCATGTACATAGAAGAATAAGCATTAAAGGGGGTGATGATAAGATGCAAAACGTATCTTATTTAAAAGAGTCCGGGATCTTCAGGTAACACATACTTTGCAGAAGATCACTTTTTTCTACAAAGTATGCACTTTGGTTAGAAGAAAGGACTTTAAAATCATGGAACAAACAATAAAACCATACCAATATTTTTTTATAAAAAGAGAAGTAGAACAGTTATTAAATGCGTACTCATCTGTCAATGATCCAAAAACGGTGCAAACAGTTCAGGCACTAGCAGCTGAAAAGATTCGAGACATATTAGATCACGAACTGCCAGAAATCGATACATTTTTAACGACAGTTTTAGACGTAAAACTGACAAAAGCGCAAGCAGAAAGAGCATTGGAGGAGCTGAAGCAAATCGTTCAGCCGTTTATGCAGCCTAGCAAACCACAAATCGAGAAATTATTCCGAAAAGTGAAAAAACTCAAACAACCAGCTTGGAATGAAATCGACTTGCAAGAACATACGTACATCGGCTGGAATGATCCAGGTACGCAGAAAAAATTCATGGTCTATTACGAAGATGAAAAATTAAAAGGGATTAGCGGTACTTTATCACCAACGATAAATAAGGGAATCTGTGCAATCTGTCAGAAAACATCGAATGTTTCGCTTTTTCTTTCTACAACGAAAGCAGGTTCTGATGGCACGTATACGAAAAAGGGGAATTATATTTGTCATGATAGTGACCAATGTAATCAACAGTTAACGAAATTGGCTCCTTTCTATGAATTTGCTGAACGTGTAAAGAAAGAACGATAATTTTATTGTTTTTTACAGAAAAATATGCTATCTTTTAATGGAAGTGAATAGGTGATGGTGTTCGCCTTTAAATGCTAACGAAAGATAGCTAATGACGCCTACTAAAGTCTGGGGATAGCCCCTTTCTTTAGTAGGCGTTTTTTTATTGAGGAGGAATTTTTTATGGAAAAACAATTACCGAGTCCAGTACGCATTTTAGTGTACATGCTGAAGTGGCTGGTGATCACAGCGATTCTCGGTATATTCATGGGGAGCTTGTCTGCTTTTTTCTTAAATAGCTTGACAGTTGTGACAGATATCCGACTATCACATCCTTGGCTCCTTTATCTACTACCAGTTAGTGGTGCGCTTTTTGCTTATCTCTATGCGTATCACGGCGGACTTTCTAGTCGTGGAAACAACTTAGTGATCGATCAAGGAAATGGTGGAGAAGAAAAAATCCCGTTGCGGCTTATTCCACTTACACTGTTTGGAACCATAACTACCCATTTATTTGGGGGATCTGTTGGCCGTGAAGGAACAGCAGTCCAAATGGGGGGAGCGTTAGCAGATAATACAGCACGTTTGTTCCGATTGGATAAAGCAGAACGGGAAATCTTGATTATCAGTGGAATCAGTGCGGGTTTTAGTTCTGTATTTGGCACACCTTTAGCTGGAACATTATTTGGATTAGAAGTGTTGGCAATCGGGAAAGTCCGAACAGAAGCGATCTTCCCTAGCTTCTTTGCTGCACTGTTTGCAAATTTCATGACGGAAAGCTATGGTGTTTCTCACCTACATTACCAAATGGGTGTGATCCCTGAATGGAGTATGTTGCTGTTCTTCAAAGTTTTTGTTGCTGGGATTGCTTTTGGTTTGATTGGCTGGGTATTCAGCCGTTCGATCGTCTTTTTAAAAGCACGGTATGCACAATGGATTCCTCATCCTGTTTGGCGAAATACGATAGGTGGGGCTGTAGTTGTGGCAGCAGCATTGATTTTGCAAACACAACGTTATCTCGGATTGAGTCTTCCGTTACTTCAAGAATCATTTAATGGACAGGCACATGTCTATGATTTTATTGGGAAGTTATTCTTCACAGTTTTGTCTTTAGGCGCGGGATATCAAGGGGGAGAAGTGACACCATTGTTTGAAATTGGTGCAACGCTTGGTGCAGCACTAGCGCCTTTGCTCCATGTTTCTGTTCCTTTTCTCGCAGGATTGGGCTTTATCGGAGTATTTTCTGGTGCGACAAATACACCGATTGCCTGCTTTGTGATGGGGATCGAATTGTTCGGTTCACAAGCGGCTGTTTACTTCTTTATGATCTGCTTGATCAGCTTTATGTGTTCAGGCAACAGCGGTATTTATTCTGCTCAGCAAGTAGCGGTCAAAAAAGGGATACTCTTTTTGCCAATAGTTAAGAGAATGAAAGAAAAAAACAAGGTGTGACATATGTTTTGTCACACCTTGTTTTTTTAGAAAAGTAAAGTAATCAGCGATAAGAATGCGGAGCCTGCGAAAAGCAATCCGCAAATGATCATATGTCTTTTTTTGTTCATCATCAAGATGGCGATGTATTCTCTTAAAAACGCATTAGGCAAGTAGTAGAAAGCTGTTTTTGCACCAATACCATTTGCTTTCAATTTGGCTTGCCGCGCATAAAGACCGGCTCTAAAAATGTGGTAATTGTTGGAACTAAAGATCGCGCGGTATGGCCCTTTCATTTGCTGATCCATGATTTCCTTTGAATAGAGCATGTTCTCCAAAGTGGTTGTCGAATTGGTTTCGACAAGAATGTCTCTTTCAGGGATTCCTTGTTCCATGGCATATTGTTTCATCGCAATGGCCTCTGGTACTTTTTCGTCTGCTCCTTGCCCGCCAGACATCAATAAGATGGGCGGATTTAATGTAGCACGGCTTTGAGCCCGATAAAAAGCAATTGCCTTATTGATTCGCTTGGCTAGAAGAGGAGAAACTGTTTCTCCATTGATCAACCCAGCGCCTAACACAACGATGAAGTCTTGATTGTATCGAGGCCGGTTGAACTGGTACAAGAATGAGACAGTCAAAAAGTTGTAGAATACGATAAATAGATAGATCAAGATCAGGGGAACGCAGAAAAACAAAGCATTTATCCATTGCGGCAAATATTTTAACAAGAAAAAGTCAAAAACAAGAAACAGTGTAAGAAAAATGGCTAGTATCAACGTTAAAAGATTCGCTAATGAATGCGATTCTCTACGTAAAACTGTGACCCCGTTCCAAAAAAGAAAAACAATCAATCCATAAATACCAAATAAAAGGACAAGTAGCAATGGAATCGTGATCAAGGCGATCAGTCCGCCAAGGAAAATATTTTGCGTTTCATACAGCAAGACAAACAAGTAGATGCCGAAACTGATGAGGAAAACATTGAATAAAAGACCATTCAGCAGCCTTCGTTTTTCTGTGAAATAAGAAAAAGCAAAGATACTAAAGAACAACAATGGAATCAAAAAATAAAAGGTCGAATAAAAAATTTCCAACACGACAAAATAAGTTAAGATTACCGTAAATGTCCACGTACTGCCGTAAAAGAACAAGGAAGGATCCTTCTTCTGTTTTCGCCAATAAACGATAGAGAATACCCCAATAAGATAGAGAACTAAAAAGATCAGATCTCTGGTTAGATTCATAAATTCAACTCCTTTTTCTTATACAGTATAACGAAAATAGATGAAAAAAGCTGTTATTTAAACTAGAAAAAGCAAAAAAACATCTTTCCGATGGAAAGATGCTTTTCTTATTGTTCAATTAAAACAAGTTGCCGAAAAATTCTGCGACGCGTCGCCAGCCAATCACGAACATATTCGCTTTTTCCACTGTTTTATCCGTAATGATCTCTGTTGATGGCGCATTGTTGTCTTCTAAATAGCCTAATTTATCGTCTGCCAAGGTGATCGTAGCGGTACCGATTTTTGTACCTTTATCCATAGGTGCTTGGATCTCGTTGTCAGTGACTTGCTTCTTGTCAAGTGTTGGCGTGATCGTTAATTTGCCAGTATCCATATCGTTTCGTACCCATACTTTTACAGGGCTTTTAAGCACAACAGGAACTGTTGATTCTTTTCCGTCTTTTACATCAATGGTTTTTAGGCTAGGAATACTTGCGTTAGCTTTTCCGAGCTCTTTTTCTGACCAATTGTCATAGCAGTAGTCCATCAAACGGTCTGTTTCATTGAAGCGGGCACTCGGGTTTTCCGCATGGCCGTCCGCATTCAATACGACAGTGATGATCCGTTGATCGTTTTTAGTGATCGTACCAACGAAACAAGCACCTGCAAGCTCAGTCGTACCAGTTTTTAATCCGTCCACGCCTTCCTTGTAATTAACGAATCCTGGGAGCATCCAGTTCCAGTTGACCATTTCCACTGGTGATTGCGTGTTTTCGCCAAACATTTGTGTCGTAGTGCTAGATACGTCCAGTATTTCTGGAAAATCCAAGATCAAATGACGGGCCACGATGGCCACATCTTGAGCAGACATTTGATTTTCGTCGTTTTCTCCAGTACCTTCTGGTCGGCTTTCGCCAAGATAAGAGTTATTCAGTCCTGATGCATTAACGATCGTTGCATCTTTGATTCCCCAATCTTTCAATTGTTCTTTCATTCGTTCAGTGAATTTAGCTTCGCTGCCAGAGATTTTTTCTGCCAAGGCCACCATTGAAGCATTGGCTGACTGGATGATTGCAGAGTCGAATAATTCTTTGACAGTGTAGGTGTTTTCTTTATGCAAAGGAACATTCGATAAATCTGGGGTGATACTCAAATTTTCTGCATAATCTGAAATCGAAACTTTATCATCCCATGATAGTTTTCCTTCTTTTACTTGATCAAGAACGATGTAAAGACCGATGATTTTTGTGATTGAAGCGATCCCCATGGTTTTTTCTCCATCTTGATCATAAAGAATCTTACCGCTTTGCGCATCTACAGCAAAAGCTGCTTTTGCATTTACTTTGAACGTATCTTCAGCTTGCACAGCAACAGCTGGTAGAAAAGAAGCAAGGCAAAGAATGAGACTAGCCAATAATAGGACTAGACGTGTTTTTTTTATGGACATATCCGATCTCCTTGTAATTAATTTGTTTCGCTACAAATTAAAATTTTATCAGAGAGGGGAGAGAGTTTCAATGTTTCTGAAAAAACTTTAGGATAAGAACGCACGTTATGGAAGGTTAGCGGTCGTTTTTACGTACTTTTACAGGAATAGGCTGTGTTTCCGCATCTAATAAGCGGGAAGCGCTGAAAGCAAATAAACTGATAATACTTAATAAACTGAAAATCATAATCAAATGCATAAGATCCACCTCTTTTATTCTTTTTTTTAGTTTATCAGCATTTCATGAAGAATAGTTGAAGACTGGGGCTAAATAATTGAGGAAATTATGAAGATAACTTAAAAAAATAGCTAAATTTAAAACCGTAGAAACCGTTTTATTTTTTTAGATACGTTTTATTGTATGGAAAAATAGTGTTGTGGTAGACTTTAGATAGAAACAAAGGAATGATTTTTTTAGGAGGGGTACGTTTATGGCAAAAAAGGATAAAGAATTATTGTCACAATTGACTTCAGAAGGCGCTAAAGGACCATTCGTCACGATCATGCTGAATACGCATGTCGCCCATCAAGATGTGGAAAAAGATCAAATCAAATTCAAAAATTTTGCGAAAGAAGCAAAGAAACGTTTTGAGAAAAAATATTCCGAACATGACTGGTCCCCGTTCCAAGAAAAAATTGAAAATTTGTTAGGAGATCCTTCGTTTTGGCGTAGTGCAACTACGAGTGTAGCGGTCATTATAACTGCTGACCAAACCTATATCCATCGTTTGAGTATCCCGGTAGACGATCAATACTATGTAAGTGATCTTCCTTATTTACTGGCCATTATCAAAAATGGACAGTTCAACTATTCCTATTATCTGTTGGGATTGAACCGCGACTCCATGAAATTGTATGAAGTCAGCAACAAACAAGTAAAAGAAGTATCTCTACCAGAAGGGGCACCGGTTGATGTCGTTACTGCATTGGGATCTGAACTGACAGGTGGCGGTTTGAACTTCTCTTCTAATGGAGGAGGCGGAGCCCGAGATGGAGTAACTTTCCATGGCGTAAATCCAAAAGATGAAGAAGTAGAGATCGATTGGGTCAACTATTACCAAGCTGTTGATACGTACTTGAAGGATTCTTTCGAAAATCCAGAACAATGGCCGATTTATTTATTTGCATTACCAGAAAATCAGACGATGTTCAAAAAAATTGCTAAAAATCCCTATTATTGTGCAGACGTTGCGATTTCTGCTTCTCCTGCGCAGCTATCCTTTAGAGATATCGAAGAAGGGGCGAAGAAGCTGTCAAGTGAACTCGCAGCTCAAGAATCAAAAGAATACAATAAACTCTTAGATAAGAAATTCATCGATCAGTTAGTTGATATCGTTCCAGCTGCGAAAGAAGGAAAAGTGTCGCATCTATTTATCGCTACGTCAAACTTAGCTGATGGTTTCGGTGAAGATCCTGAAATAGAATATGATCGGCGTCAAGTGTTGAATGCATTAGCAGATGATGTGATCATTAATGGCGGGAAAGTGTTTATTTTGGATCAAAAAGATGCGCCAGATGAAAAGAGTCTGACAGCGATTCTTCGTTATTAAAAGAGGTTGTGAAAACAGTGTTTTGACCTGAGTATTAGAGAAACAAACGGAAAAATAGTTTCACATATTTTGCCGTTTTTTGAGCTAATACCGAAGGTCAGCTGATTAAACACCGTGTATGAGAGGTTGTGAAAAAGCTGTTCTGCATCAAGTAATAAGAACAGCAAGCAAAAATAGCTCTTCATATTTTTTGTTTGGTGGGCTTATTACCGCAGATGCAAGCTTTTGAACACCGTTTAAGGAAGAGGTTGTGACAGAAGTGGTCAGCTTCAAGAAATAAGAAGAGATTGACAAAAATTATTTCTCAAATTTTTGTGAAATTTCGGCTTATTTCCGAAGAAGCTACTTCTGGAACACCATTTAAAAAAGAGGTTGTGACGTGGTCACGACCTCTTTTTGACGATTATGATACAAAAAACATCATTTATGAACAAAATGTGAATAACGGGCGTTCTTGAGATATGATTTTAATTGGGAAAAACTTATCGATAAGGAGGTCTTTATGAAAAAAAGAGTGTTATGGTGTTTGCTGTTTCTATCCCTAAGTTTAACAAGTCAGCCAGTTTTTGCTGAAGAAACACAGCGGTCTCCTATTACAGGCACACGTCTGTACAAAAATGTTTATGTACAGACAACAGATCTTGATTCTGCGATTCCTGAAACAGAAGAACGGTCTTTGCAGCCAAGATTTGGTTACTTTTGGTACTGTCCGACCTGTGATTATGAAAGTTGCTGGCATTTCTTACATTCTACAGCTGCAGCTTTTGCTTTTACTCATACTCAGAAATATGATGGACATCATCCTGTTATTTATGAGGTATAGATATGAGCAAAAAAGAAAAACTAATCTCGTTGATCGTATTGGTTTGCCTTGTTCTTCTGGTCACTGTCATAGGCTATCAGAAATACCATGAGAACATCAGACCTACTAAAGAATCTTCCCCAGCCTCGACCGTTGAAACAGAACCGATAAGTAGTCAGAAAGAATAATTTTTTTAGTTTAAAGAAGAACATCAGAGCAAAAAAACACCAACTGAACAATATTTCGTTTATTTTAAAAAAAGTTCGGTTTTTCACTTTATGTAATCGCTGAGAAAACTTTTTTTAATAAAAAAAGTCGAAAAACTCTAGCTTTTTTGTAAACGGTATGATATACTATAGGAGTAGTTTTTGTTCGGTAATCTGTGGTAGCTTGTTTCAAATAAACATCTTCCAGATATACACCATTCAAGTAATTGCAAAATATGTGTTGATACACAAGGAGGATTTTTATTATGGAAACAGGTACAGTAAAATGGTTTAACTCAGAAAAAGGATTTGGATTCATCACTGCAGAAAACGGAAACGATGTATTCGTTCATTTCTCAGCTATCCAAGGCGACGGATTCAAAACTTTAGAAGAAGGCCAAGCAGTAACTTTCGATGTTGAAGAAGGCCAACGCGGACCTCAAGCAACAAACGTTACTAAAGCTTAATTAACCTATACTAAAAAATAAACGCCCAGACATTTGCGTGTCTGGGCGTTTTTGTCTATTTTCTTTGGCTCTTTGTCAATAAGGACTGATGGGTTGTACAAAATCAAATCTGGGTCAGAATGAACCTCATTCTGGCTCAGATTTTTTGTTATCTTACTTTGATTAATTGATTGATCAAAAAGATTCTAATTCTCATGTTCTCAAATGATTTAAATCCGTAGGATACTCGTTTCATTGTCTTTATATGGGTATTCTTCGCTTCTATTTTTCCATTGGTGTAAGGATAGATCATCGCGTTGGTGATGCCTTCTTCATAGGTCAGAAGGTTTTGGAGCTTTTCCCGAAAGCCGTCATCTAACGTTTCGGGAAGTTCTGCCAATAAGGAGAAAAATAAGTCAGGGTCTTTGTCTCGAAAGGCTTCAACTAATTCATGAAAATAGGGATACGCCTCCTTCAGGGACGTAGAAAAGCCAAGCAATCGATCAATCATCATCGCTTCCGTAAGAAATGGGTATTTTGGTGCTCGAAAACTTTTCCATGTTTTGTATTCATAATGGTTGATGTTTGCACGATTTTTTAGCAAAAAGCGCCAGTTCTTTTTCAGTTTTTCTGCCTGACTTTTCTGTCCTACTTTACGAAGTTCATTCATTTCACGGATACGCAACTCATTAAAGGCTTGATTCATGTGTTTGATAATATGAAACCGATCAATCACTACTTTCGCATTTGGCAGAATACGTTTGGTAAGCTGGAAGTAGGCGGCGTTCATGTCTGTGACTAAAAATTTTACTTCTTCAGGATTAGCGCAGCCTAAGAAATAGCTTGTTAATCGAGGCAATTTACGCGTAGGCAAGACATCAATTAATTGTCCTGTTTCGCCATCTGCGCAAATAAAGCTCATTTTATCTTCTATGGAAGCGTGCGAACGAAATTCATCAACCATCAATACTCTGGGGAGAATCCTCTTAGATTGCTTTGGTAAGTAGCTTTTAAACTCTTTCAACGTACGAATAACGGTGGTCAAAGATACCTGACAATTTTTCGCAATAAAAGATAAAGATACTTTTTCAGTCAGTAAAGAAGCAATTTTATATCTGACATGATTCGCGATTGAATGTCTGGGTTGAACAAAATAACTTTGAGCCGTCCAATGGGTTCGACAGTTTTTACAGGTATAGCGCTGCTTTTTTAAGCGCATAACCAAAGGCATGTGATTGTATTGTTCAAAGCGGACAATCGTTTCCTTCTTCCCATTTTTCACTACAATTACTTTCCCGTTTCCATCTACCACAGTAGAACCACAATTTCTACAGGTATGGGGAGCAGGTGAGAAAACAGCATCGACGATCAACGTCTTTTTCTTCTGAAAGGTCTCGTAAGAGACCTCTGTAATCATCAAATCTTTCTCTATTAATCGCAGCATTTTTTTGATAGAATCATTCATATAGCATATCGTCCTCTCAGTTGTTTATTTTGTCGTGATTTAATCATACTAGAGAACGATATGTTTTTTAATACCTAAAATAAAAATGGGGCTGAAGAATCAATTCTGATTCATCAGTCCCATAAATTATAGAGCCTTTTCTTTAAAAAGCGATGAGAGTATTTTTCTGCACTTTGTAGTATAATTTCAAAAGAACATTAGAGGCAGGAGAAGAGGAAGATATTTTGAAACCAAGAACTTATGCAGTCGTTGATATCGAAACGACTGGGACGAATCCAAAAGAAGATCGGATCATCCAATTTGGCTGCGTCATGATTGAATCAGGTCGGATCACTTCACGTTTTTCGATCGATATTCATCCAGGGCGGAAGATTTCAAAACAAATCCAGCATTTAACAGGGATCACGAATCAACGCGTCCAAAAAGCGCCTTATTTCGAAGATGTCGCCCAAACGATTTACAATCTTTTGGCAGACACCATATTTGTCGCGCATAATATTTATTTTGATTATAATTTTTTGAACCATGAACTCATGCGATGCGGACTTCCTAGTTTGAAGATACCAGGCATCGATACAGTAGAACTTGCACAAATTTTCTTGCCGACGGAACCAAGCTTTCGCTTAGCTGATTTGTCAGAAAGCCTTGGATTTATTCATGAGAATCCTCATCAGGCAGATAGTGATGCCGAAGTGACAGGTCAACTTCTTTTGCTGATCGAAGAACGGATGAGAAAATTGCCAATCATCACGTTAGAGCAGATTGCGCGATTAAGTAGACACACAGGTATGGATACGAGTCGTTTCATTTATCATGTGATTGAAGAAATGAAAGAAAAACCAGAGCCACTTGATCCCTCATTAGAAATCGTCGATGGGCTAGCTTTGCAGAAAAAAGAAGTGGAACTATTCACATCCGTCCATTATGGTGAGCGGACATATCCAAGAAAAAAACAAGCAAAAGAAAAAATGTTTGGTAAAACACTGATGTATCGAAAAGAACAGAACAGACTGATGAATGCGGTCTACGACCATTTCACAAAAGATGAATCAAAAGATTTGATGATCGAAGCAGCTACAGGAATGGGTAAAACAATCGGTTATCTGCTGCCATTGAGTTATTTGGCTACACCTGAAAAACCCGCTGTCATCAGTACCGTTTCGCTAGTTTTGCAGCAGCAGATCATAGAAAAAGACATTCCATTGCTGAATCAATTGCTAGATCAGCCCATACAACCTGTAATTATCAAAAGCTATCGCCACTATATTGATTTACAGCGTTTTAAAGGCACACTTGTGGAACCGCCAGAACAAAAACAATATGCTTTGTATCAAATGGCGGTCTTAGTTTGGCTGACGCAAACGAAGACCGGTGATTTGGATGAATTACATTTAACAAATTTGAACCATTCATTCTTTGCAGATATCGCGCACAGAGGTATTGGATTTTTAGCAAGAAATCAGTCATTTTACGAACAAGACTTTGTTCGTTTCTTGCAAAAGAAAATCAGGCAAAGTAATTTTTTGATTGTCAATCATGCGTTTTTAATACAAGAAACACAGCGAAAAGAACCATTGCTTCCAGCTAGTCCATTTTTGTTGATCGATGAAGTACATCATTTGCCGGAAATCGCTGAAAAAGTAAATGACAAACGATTAAGTATTAACTATTTCCATAAACAAATCCAGCAATTAGAAGAACCAAATCAGCTGTTTGACCGAATACAAAGCTATTTACCGAAAGAACATGAAGCCTTACGCTGGTTATCGATTTATCGAGAAGAACTTTCTGCGCTATGCGAAGCACAGATTTGTATGGCAGAAGGATTAATGAGTTTAGTGAGCGGCAAGCAACCTAACGGACAGTATCCAGAAGAAGTCATGATGACAAAAGAGATGTTGGATCAGCTGCCACTGGAATCTGGGACAGCCATTGATCACCTGCAGCTTTTTTATCAGGAGATCCAGCAGCTACAGTCACAAATGCGTCTGACTTTTGAGATTATCCAAGAAAGCTGGACAAACCAGATGCGGATCGATTTAGCAAGTTTATATAGCTTATTTGATCAATTAGACAAGCAGTACTTGCTGATGGATCAATGGCTGGAAGACTGGCGAGATCATTTGATCCATTGGTTCGTTCCTGGGAACACAGCGCAGCAGATGATTTTTCATCTCCATGATTTTCAAGCGGCTATGTTGCCGTCGACTGTTTGGTATCCTCGATATGATCGTATTCTTTATATTGGAGGAACGCTGAAGATCGGCCCTAATCGACACTATCTCTCTAAGCGGCTTGGCATTGAAGCAGCACCTCTTAAAGTGATTGCCTCTCCTTATGATTATGAGAAACAGGCAAGGATCTATGTGCCAAAAGAGGCACCTGCCGTCCATCAAGTCAGCAATCAAGCATATATCGATTATTTAGAGACAGCACTTACAGGTCTGATCGAACAAGAAGATCGGCCAATACTTGTGTTATTCACTTCTCATGATGTTTTGCAGAAGGTCTATCAGAAAATGCATCTGTCTATGCTAGAAAAAGGACGAGAAATACTAGCTCAAGGGTTTGGCGGAAGCCGGGAGAAGCTTTTGAAACGCTTCATTTTGTCAGAAAAAAGCGTATTGTTTGGCGCTGACAGCTTTTGGGAAGGTGTAGATTTGCCTGGAGATGCTTTGCAGATCGTTGTAGTCACACGTTTACCCTTCGATAATCCGCTTCGCCCGATGGTCAAAGCTAGGAACGCTTATTTAGAATCAGAGGGGATCAATCCTTTTTACCAGGAATCCGTACCTAAAGCAGCTTTGAAGTTACGCCAAGCATTAGGTCGCTTGATAAGGACGGAGACAGATCGTGGCGTATTGCTTATTTTGGATCGAAGACTAGTCACTGCAAAATATGGTGCACGGATCATCCATGCATTACCGAAAAAAGTACCGATCAAAGAGCTAGCTATGGAGGAAATCTATCAGGACATCCATGAATTCTTAAAGAAAAATGAAGAAGGAAGTTAGAGGAGCTGTCTTTTTTCATAATTAAAATCTGCTATAATGAAAAGGAATGAAGATAAAGGAGCGACGACCCTTGAAGAAAAAACAGACAAAGGAAAAAACGATTAATCGCGTGTTACTTGGCTTGATCGTATTTTTATTAGCGGTCATCGTGATCAGCTCGATTTTTTACTTGCGTTCCAGTCGTCCGGCGGTGCAGGCGAAGAAAGAAGCAGTAGAAATCGCAAAGAAATATGCAAATCTTGAGGAAGCCGATCATTTTTATTGGTTTACTCGAAAGAAGACATACTTTTCACTGACAGGTACAAATGATAAAGGAAAAGAAATCGCCGTTATCATTCCTAAATCTGGTGAAAAAGTAAAAGTATTGGATCAAACAAAGGGACTGACTGAAAACGAAGCAAAACAGACAATTGCTGCGGCCCATCCTGAAATCCAAATCGAAAAAGCTGCTTTAGGGATGTATGATGATCAGCCTGTGTGGGAAGTAGTAGGAAAAGAAACAAATGGGAAACTGAATTATTACCTGATTGGCTTTGAATCTGGAGATGAAGTCAAGACAATCAAGGGAATTTAAAAGGTAAAGGAATGAATGGGATGGAGTTATCAAAAAGAACAAAACGATTAGAACCGTCTGTCACTTTGGCAGCTGCGGCAAAGGCCAAGGCATTAAAAGCAAAAGGCAGAGATGTGCTGAGTTTGACTGTGGGAGAACCGGATTTTGCGACACCAGAAAACATCCAAGAAGCAGCAATCGAAGCAATCCGCAATGGGAAAGCTAGCTATTATACACCAACAGCAGGAATCCCAGAGCTTCGACAGGCAATCGTTGATTATCTGAAGAAAAACTATGGACTTGTCTATGAACCTTCACAAACAGTCGTAACAGACGGAGCGAAATTTGCTTTGTATACCCTTTTCCAAACGATCCTTGACCCGCAAGATGAAGTCATCATTCCTGTGCCTTACTGGGTCAGTTACGGTGAGCAAGTAAAACTGGCAGAAGGACTTCCTGTCTTTGTGAAAGGGGAAGAATCCAATAGCTGGAAAGTTACTGTTGAGCAGCTAGAACAAGCACGTTCAGAAAAAACAAAAGCCGTAATCATCAATTCTCCATCGAATCCGACTGGAATGATTTATAGCAAGAATGAACTGCAGGCAATCGGTGAATGGGCAGTAAAAAATGATATTTTGATAGTTGCTGATGATATTTATGGTCGTTTAGTTTATAATGGCAATGAGTTTACTCCAATTGCAACGATTTCAGAAGCAATCAAAAATCAGACCATCATCATCAACGGCGTGTCTAAAACATATGCGATGACAGGCTGGCGCATTGGTTATGCGGTGGGGAATTCTGAGATCATCAATGGAATGATCGCTGTTGCTTCCCAGTCAACCAGTAATCCGACAGCAGTCAGTCAATATGCAGCTGTTGAAGCATTGAAAGGCGAGCAAGATACAGTGGAAGAAATGCGGAACGCCTTTGAAGAACGCCTGAATACGTTATATCCGCTTGTGGCAGAACTGCCGGGTGTTTCTCTTGAAAAGCCGCAAGGAGCTTTTTATCTTTTTCCTAATGTAAAAGAAACGCTACGCATGTGTAAATATGAAAATGTCACACAATGGGTAGAAGATCTTTTAGAAGAAACAGGGGTAGCGCTTGTGACTGGCGAAGGCTTTGGGGCACCAGAAAATGTCCGCATGAGTTATGCTACTGATCGCGCTACGTTAGAAGAAGCGGTACGCAGAATCAAGCAATTTATTGAGAGTAAAAGTCAAAATTAATCCTGAAGAAATTCAAGGAATATAAAAGGAGAGTCATACGTGGAACAAATTCAAATCATCGATTCGAAAAACCATGTGGGAGAAACAGTAACAATCGGCGCTTGGGTCGCAAATAAGCGATCAAGCGGAAAAATCGCATTTTTACAATTAAGAGACGGAACAGCCTTTTTCCAAGGTGTAGTTGTAAAAAGCGAAGTGCCGGAAGAAGTTTTCCAAACAGCTAAAAATCTACACCAAGAAACATCCGTGTTAGTAACTGGAGAAATCCGTGAAGACAGTCGTTCAAAATTTGGTTATGAAATCGGAATTACAAATGTGGAAGTGGTAAGCGAGAGCCACGATTATCCGATCACACCAAAAGAACACGGAACAGACTTCTTGATGGATCATCGTCATTTATGGCTGCGTTCTTCAAGACAACATGCGATTATGCAGATCAGAAATGAAATCATTCGTGCAACGTATGAATTCTTTAATCAACATCATTTTGTCAAAATCGATCCGCCGATCTTGACTGGTTCTGCACCAGAAGGCACTACGGATCTATTCGAAACAAATTACTTTGATCAAAAAGCTTATTTATCTCAAAGTGGCCAATTATACATGGAAGCTGCTGCTATGGCTTTCGGAAAAGTCTTTTCATTCGGTCCGACTTTCCGTGCTGAAAAATCAAAAACACGACGTCATTTGATCGAATTCTGGATGATCGAACCAGAAATGGCTTTCACTCATCAAGAAGAAAGTTTAGAAGTACAGGAACAATATGTAGCATTCTTAGTACAAAATGTTTTAGATCATTGCGAATACGCATTAGATGTACTAGGACGAGACAAAGAAGTCTTAAAAACTTATACAAAATTGCCATTCCCTCGTATTACTTACGATGATGCAATCGAATTACTGAAGAAAAATGGATTTGATGACATCGAATGGGGCGAAGACTTTGGTTCACCTCATGAAACGTTCATTGCGAATTCATTCGAACAGCCTGTCTTTATCCTAAACTATCCAAAAGCCATCAAGCCATTCTACATGAAACCACATCCAACAAGAGAAGACGTGGTGATCTGTGCAGATATGATCGCACCAGAAGGTTACGGTGAAATTATTGGCGGAAGCGAACGGGCAACAGACTATGATTTCTTGCTAGAACAAATCCGTAATCACGGTTTGGATGAAAAAGAATATTCATGGTATCTTGATCTACGTAAATACGGTTCTGTTCCGCACTCTGGTTTTGGTCTAGGCCTTGAACGAACAGTCACTTGGATTGCTGGTATCGACCATGTGCGTGAAGCTATTCCATTCCCACGTTTGTTGAACCGAATTTATCCATAAGAG
The DNA here is from genome assembly GCF_053011625.1 of Enterococcus sp. PLH-Efm8. Classification (NCBI taxonomy): domain Bacteria; kingdom Bacillati; phylum Bacillota; class Bacilli; order Lactobacillales; family Enterococcaceae; genus Enterococcus; species Enterococcus sp. PLH-Efm8. The sequence continues at coordinate 1,918,291 of NZ_CP172568.1, read as the reverse complement.
GTTGTGAAATCAGTGCCTTGACCTGAGTATTAGAGAAACAAAACGGAAAAATAGCTTCTCATATTTTACCGTTTTTTTAGCTAATATCGAGGGTCAGCTGATTGAACACCGTTTATATCAAGAGGTTGTGCGCCTGCCGTTCAGCTCCGAGTCACAAGGAGTAATTTCAAAAAACAGTTTTTCATGTTTGATGACTATTGTGACTTGTGACCGAGGAGTTGGCCGGAGAGCACCGTTTATTCTAAAAAAGAACTGCGAACTCTCGCAGTTCTTTTTTTTAAATACGGGATAAAGGAAGTTTCCAGCAGACAAGAGAAGAAAGCAAAAGAAATTGCTATTTGATTCACAAGGTTCTATAACGAAATCGCAATCAATCAAACATTTACAAAGAAGGTAATTCAAATGGAAATCTAATTTGATGATGCTTCTGCTGTTGAAATAAAGCATCATCTAGCACCTGAAAACAAACTAATAGTAACATTCGAAGATGGAGTAGGTCCGTATTTTCAGCATGCAATAATCCATATGTAAGTTCAATTCACCCTTGAAATCATCGGACCAGATAAAGTTATGACCAATCTATCCCAAGCAATCTAGAAGAGATATTAGTAAAGGGACATTTACTAGAAGTCTTAGATGAGCCTATAAATATATGTTTTGATGGCGTCATCAGTGGTCTGATTGACGGAAGCTTGGGTATGATCGATCTCTCTGGACCAAACAACGAAGGAATCAAGGGGAATCCGGCACGTTAAGAAAAAAATAGCATAAAAAACTAGACACTTGATGAGCGTTCATTCAATTGTTTGAAGGGACTAGGCTGATGTCATTTTTTATACATATATTTTCTCTTTCGTCTTGATAGGGCTTATGGGATAATATAAGGAAGAAAATCATCGTTTTATTCAAAAAGGAGTTTTTGACAAATGAAAAAACGTATATTATTTATCGGTGATAGCATTACAGACGCAGGAAGAGACCGAGCAGAAGCAACTGATCTAGGTAAAGGTTATCCACTTTTGATTGCCGGAAAACTAATCGCCCAATATCCAACGATGGAATTTGAATGCATGAACCGTGGGATAGGAGGAGACAAAATTGCAGATCTGCAAGTACGCTGGCAAGAAGATTGTTTAGCTTTACAACCTGACTATGTATCGATTTTGATCGGAATCAATGATACCTGGCATAATACTAGCGATCAGGCTATATTCGGAACTGAGAAATCTGCTCAGCAATTTGAATCCGTTTATCGAAAATTACTAAATGAACTTCAAACAGCGGAAATCTGCAACATCATCTTGATGGAGCCGTTTGTACTTCCTATAACCGACGACCGTCATGGCTGGCGTAAAGACTTAGACCCTAAAATCCAAATTGTTCGTAAACTTGCTAAGGAATATGGCGCATTGCTGGTTCCTTTAGATGGTATATTCAATGCTTTAGGGATTGCTTATGGTTTTTCGAAATATACAAGAGAAGATGGGGTCCACCCAACGATTGGTGGACATGAGATCATTGCACAAAGCTGGATAGATGCAATTGCCGCAGTCGATTTTTTTAGTGGAGATAAAAATGAGCGAAAGAAAAGTGAAAAATGATGGAAATAAGGTGGGCAGTAAAAGAAGATTTACCTCAAATCAATCAGCTGATTACTGATCATCCAGAATCATTCGTAAAAGCAAAAACGGCAGCTGACCTAAATGATAAGAATAAACTATTGCTCGTTGCTGTAACAAAAGAAAAACGGATTATCGGATTTGCGCAAGCGGACGTGCAACAGTCAGAAGAACGATTGGATCAGCGACCATCAGGAAAACTAATCCAACACACATTAGTAACAAAAGAAAATACGGAAGAAATCCAAAAAAAATTTGCAGAATATTTGATGCTGGAAGCTAAAAAAAGAAGAATAAAATCATTTTTTGCCCAGTTTTAATCAAAAACAGTAATAGAAGGAGAAATATAATGAGTTGTTTAGGAAATGTCATCTGGTTTATATTCGGCGGACTAATCGGTGGTCTTAGCTGGTTAGCAGCGGGGATACTTTGGTGTATCACGATCATAGGTATCCCAATCGGTATGCAATGTTTTAAGATCGCCTCCCTTTCTTTTGCGCCTTTTGGCAAAGAAGTAATTTATCACCAGTCTGGCATATCATTGATCGTTAATATCATCTGGCTGATCATTTCAGGCCTACCAATTGCTCTCGCACATGTCGTCAGCGGCATCCTTCTATGTATCACGATCATAGGGATACCTTTTGCCAAGCAATCTTTCAAACTTGCTCGATTGGCGTTGATGCCATTCGGTGCAGAAATTGTATAAAAAGAGAATAATAAAGGTTAGAAAACGCATAGAGTCAGGTGGGATACATGTATTTCACCTGACTCTATGTGTTTTCCTGTATAAGTTCTCCCATGTGACTTTTACGTCTTTTATTTATATGGGATTACTGTTTATGGAAAGTTGAAATAATTTTCATTAAAGAACTCTTGCTATATTTTTGAAAGCTTAGTGGAGCTTCGAATATCTGGGAAGGACATTTTGCAGGGATTGAAAAAAGATATTGTCCTATCGAAAAATTAATGAATTTAGACAAATTGCCAGCAACAGGCTTCAAACTTAGTTGCTATCCTGTCAAGATCAAGAAGGCAAGTGCGGGTTGGATAAGAGCAGTGGCAATGATCGAAAAGAAAAAGAAAGAATAAGCCAAAACATCTGTATGGAAGAAATTTTCCGATGCAGATGTTTTTCATTTTTTCTTTCGGATACCTTGACATATGAATAACCGTTCATTTATAATTAGTTATGAAGAGATATTCATATGTTGAGGCGAGGAGGTCATTAAAATGAAAAGTTACAGATTAGAAGGTTTAGATTGTGCGAACTGTGCAATGAAAATCGAAAAAGGAGTTCAGAAGATCAATGGAGTCAAGGAAGCAACGGTAAACTTCACTTCTGGAAAACTAACGATTGACGCAGAGGAAGATCATTTGGCTACGATTGAACAAGAAATAAAAAAAGTAGTGAAGGAATTAGAACCAGATGTCAAAGTAACAGAAATAGATAAGGAAAAAGTATCTGAACATGGAAATGAAAAAGAGAGAAATACGCTGTTCCGGATTTTATTTTCCCTTGCAGGTATCGCTTTATTGCTATTATTTGATTTTAATGAACCAATTCGCTTGATAGGGTATTTATTGATTTATCTGCTGATAGGATATGATGTAGTGAAGAAGGCAGTGATGAATATCGTCAAAGGAAAAATCTTTGATGAGAATTTTCTTATGTCTGTTGCTACGATTGGCGCTATGTTGATCGGTGAATATCCAGAAGCCGTAGCAGTGATGCTATTTTATCAAATCGGCGAGTATTTCCAAGGATTGGCAGTCAGTCATTCAAGAAAATCGATTCGCGAATTGATGGCGATCCGTCCAGAAACAGCTCACGTGCAGACGACGGAAGGATTGATGACCGTGAACCCTGAAGACGTGCAGATCGGTCAGTTTGTACTTGTGAAGCCTGGTGAACGTGTACCGTTAGATGGAACGATCATCGAAGGAGAATCATTAGTCGATACGTCAGCACTTACAGGAGAATCAGTCCCTAAATCTGTATATGTTGGTGAAACAGTATTAAGTGGATTTATCAATAAAAATAAACCATTTTTAGTTCAAGTAGAAAAATCTTATGAAAATTCTACTATCAGCAAATTATTAGAATTAGTAGAAAATGCCAGCAGTAAAAAAGCACCAGCTGAAAATTTCATTACTAAATTCGCGCGCTATTACACACCAGTCGTTGTAGGATTGGCCGTTTTATTAGCTGTTTTACCTCCACTTGTTGTTTCTGGAGCGGCGTTTTCTGAATGGATCTATCGAGCATTGACATTTTTAGTGATCTCATGTCCATGTGCATTAGTGATCTCCGTACCCCTTAGTTTCTTTGGCGGTATCGGAGGAGCAAGTAAAATCGGTGTATTAGTAAAAGGTTCAAATTACTTGGAGTTGCTTGCACAAACTGAGACAGTGGTATTCGATAAAACCGGCACATTAACGAAAGGTGACTTTTCGATCCAGACGATCGATACAAAAATCGATCCAAAGATATTCATGCAATATGTTGCGAGTGCAGAACAGTTTTCTACACATCCGATTGCTCAATCTGTTTTAGAAGGCTACGCAGGTCCGCTTTTACCAACAGCTAATATCCAAGAATTTGCAGGTGAAGGGATCTTAGCTGAAGTTGATGGCAAACAAGTATTAGCAGGTAATCACAAATTGATGGAAAGATTTGAAATCTCTTTTCCTTCAAGTCAAGAAATCGGTACATTGCTTTATCTAGCGATCGATCAAAGTTACAGTGGTTATCTTGTTATTGCAGATACCTTGAAAGAAGATGCCGTAGACGCATTGGTTCAATTAAAAAAGGCTGGTGTGAAGAACACAGTCATGTTGACGGGCGATTCGAAAAAAATTGCTGATCATATCGGGAAGCAAGTAGGCGTGGACAAGATATATAGCGAATTGCTTCCAGAAGATAAAGTGCAGCGGTTAGAGGAAATCTTACAAAGAAACAATAAAAAGACCGCATTTGTCGGAGATGGAATCAACGATGCACCGGTGCTAGCAAGAGCAGATGTAGGAATCGCAATGGGTGGATTGGGAAGCGATGCTGCAATTGAAGCAGCAGATGTAGTCATCATGAATGATCAACCATCGAAGATTGCAGAAGCAATCCATTTAGCAAAGAAAACATTGAAAATCGTCAAACAGAACATTGTCTTTGCTATTGGGATAAAAATTTTGGTACTTGCCTTAGGTGCTTTTGGTTTTGCATCAATGGGAGATGCAGTATTTGCAGATGTTGGGGTGACAGTATTAGCTGTTTTGAATGCCATGCGAAGCTTGCATGTAAAAAATAAACGTTGATCAATGAAGAGGACGAATGAACGTCCTCTTTTTTTTATATCCTTTTCTTAATGAAAAATGTAAAGAAAATAGATAGGATTATAAAATAACTAATGTTTTTAATTTTGCAGAAAATTCAAAATAGCTTGAAATTCAATAAGGTAAATGAAATAAAAGAAAATAACTTATTTTTTTGATGGAAAAAATATGAAAAAACGATGTGTATTAAATAAAAGAATACACACATAAAATAACACTGTCTTGTAAGTTTGTTAAAAATTGAATATGATTACATCTGGATAACAAATTTTTATCATAAAGGAGAGAACGAATGAACAACAAACAATTACGCTGGTTTACTGTTGCGTTAATTGCATTTAACATGGTTTGGGGCATGGGGAATGTAGTTAATAACTATGCTCAGCAAGGAGTATCAGTTGTCACCTCTTGGCTATTGATTTTGGCCATTTATTTTATTCCATACGCATTGATCGTTGGACAATTAGGGTCAGCCTTCAAGGATAGTAAAGGAGGCGTCAGTTCATGGGTCGAAAATACGACATCTAATAAACGACTGGCATACTATGCCGCTTGGACTTACTGGGTCGTCCATATTCCTTATTTGGCACAAAAGCCTCAAGCAATCCTGATTGCTGGCGGTTGGGCAGTCCAAGGAAATGGAAATATCGTAAATACGATGTCAGTACAAATGGTAGCAGTTATTTCACTTATTATATTTCTTGCCTTTTTATATTTATCAACAAAAGGACTTTCTACTTTGAAAGTGATTGGCGGACTGGCCGGAACAGCGATGTTCGTCATGTCGATCTTATTTATTCTTTTAGCTGTAACGGCACCGTTCATCAATCCAACGATGGAATTTGCCACACCACATATGAATCAAGTGAAAACATATATTCCAACATTTGATTTCAGTTATTTCACAACCGTTTCGATGCTAGTATTTGCAGTTGGAGGAGCGGAAAAAATATCCCCTTATGTCAACTCTACAAGAAATCCTGCAAAGGAATTTCCTAAAGGGATGATCTTCTTAGCAGCAATGGTAGGGATTTGTGCTGTATTAGGCTCAGTCGCAATGGGTATGCTGTTTGCTAGCGATAATATTCCTAAAGACTTGATGGCAAATGGGGCATACAGTGCTTTTCAAATTTTAGGTAATTACTATGGTATCGGTAACTCATTGATGATCATTTACGCATTGACAAACATGATTGGACAAATCTCCGCATTAGCCTTTTCAATTGATGCACCACTAAAAATCTTGTTAGCAGATGCGGATCCAGAATTTGTACCAAACTGGCTACGTAAACGTAATCGTAAAGGTACATTGGTGAATGGTTATCTTCTGACAGGTATACTAGTAGGAATCATTATTTTGTTGCCGATCTTTGGTATCAAAGATATGAATGAATTAGTAAAATGGTTGACGAACTTGAACTCAGTTGTCATGCCAATGCGTTACCTATGGGTGTTCTTGGCATATATGATGTTGAATAAAGCTTATAAGAAATTCAATTCTGAATATAAATTTGTTAAAAATCCAAAAATCGGTTTTATCTTTGGTGCTTGGTGCTTTGCCTTCACTGCGTTTGCATGTATCCTAGGAATGGTGCCAAAAGTAGATTATACTGCTGATCCTAAAGCATGGTGGTTCCAATTATTCACGAATATCATCACACCAATTGTCTTGATCTTATTAGGTATGATCTTGCCAGCAATTGCTCGTCGAGACAAAAACAAAGAAATCACTGAACCAGAAACAGTGGTTCAGCCTTAAAATAGAAATACTTGTTACAAGAGGTTGTGACAGAAGTGGTCAGCTTCAAGAAATAAGAAGGAATTTACGAAAATTGCTTCTCAAATTTTTGTGAAGTTTCGGCTTGTTTTTCGCAGAAGCTACTTCTGGAACACCGTGAATCAGAGGTTGTGAAAAAGCTGTCCTGCATCAAGTAATAAGAACAGCCAAACAAAAATAGCCCCTCATATTTTTCGTTTTGCTGGGCTTATTACCGCAGATGCAAGCTTTTGAACACCGTTTAAGAAAGAGGTAGTGAGCCTGCCGTTTAACTCCGAGTCACAAGGAGCAATTTCAAAAAACAACTTCTCATGTTTGTTGACTATTGTGCCTTGTGACCGAGGTGTTGGCAGGAGAACACCGTTTAAGGAAGAGGTTGTAAAATCAGCGATTTGACCTGAGTATTAGAGGAACAAACGAAAAAATAGCTCCTCATATTTTGCCGTTTTTTGAGTTAATGCTGAAGGTCAGCTGATTGAACACCATTTATTCGAAACAAGGGACTTTGACACGACTTTTGTCACAGTCCCTTGTTTTTTTGCGGCGTTATAAGTGGTATGATCGAACCAAATTCCAAAGAGAAGTGAGGGAGAAGAATGAAGATCATCGTGATTGGACAAAGTGGGTCGGGAAAATCGACCCTCGCAAGGAAGATCAAAGAAATCACCGACTTTCCGCTACTGCCGCTAGACCTTTTATGGCATACAACAGACTACAGTATTCAGGCAAAAAAGTGGTTTTTGCAAGAACAGCAATCGTTTATGGTATCTAATCCGTCATGGATTGTTGAAGGAAATTATACTTCTACATTAGAGGAAAGGATTAAAGAAGCAGATAAGATCATTTGGCTTAAAGTGCCGCGTTATCTCGCCATCTACCGAGTAGTTTGGCGTTCTCTAAAAAGAAAGATAAACAAAAAATCTCGGCCAGATATGCCTGAATCATTTTCAGAGAAACTAAACAGGGAATACTTAGAATTTTTATCTTTTATCTGGCATTTTGAAGAAAACAATGAACCGAAAATACAGCAGCTGATCCAAGTAGCTAATGCAAGAAATAAACTGATCATCCTTAAAACAAGACGAGAGAAACAAGAATTTTTAACTAAATTGAAAATAGAGAGCAAAAATAATTGACAGTTTTTGTTTACAAGCGTAATCTGTATTCATAAGCTAATGATTACATTTGTAAACGAAAGGTGTGAAATAAATGGAAAAAGTCAAAACGCCAGTAAAGATCAGTGATTCAGAGTGGGAGATCATGCGTGTTATTTGGACACTTGGACAGACGACAGCCCAAGAAATCACGCAGATCTTAGCTGATTCGATGGATTGGAAACCAGCAACGATCAAAACTTTGCTGGGACGTTTGGTAAAAAAAGAAGTGATCTGGACAGAACAAGAAGGAAAAAAATTCATTTATCATCCAGCTGTCTCGGAGATGGAAACAGTTCGCAGTGCGACGGAAAATCTTTTTTCCCATATCTGTGCAAAAAGGATTGGAGAGACGATTGCGGATCTAGTAGAAGAAGCCACTTTGACTCAAGAAGATATCAATGAGATTTTGAAACAACTGGAACAAAAGCAACCAGTAGATACGATCGAATGTAACTGTATCCCAGGTCAATGTGAATGTAAACAACATCAATAGGAGGAAGAAAAAATGAAACAACAATTTTCAATCGAAGGTATGAGCTGCAATCATTGTGCAGCAAGAGTAGAAGAAACAGTAAGCGCACTTGACGGCGTGCAAAAAGTGAAAGTAAATTTGAAAAAAGCAAACGGTACGGTCAAGTTTGATGAAACAAAAGTTCAATCCGAAAAGATTTGTCAAGCAATCAATGGATTGGGTTATAAAGCAGAGGTGATTTGATGGCAACAGCAGAAACCAAAATGGATACGTTCGTCATTACAGGTATGACTTGTGCAAATTGTTCTGCTAGGATCGAAAAAGAGCTGAACGGACAACCTGGTGTGGTCAATGCCACAGTCAACTTGGCCACTGAAAAAGCAAGTGTCAAATATGAAGGGACGACCACTGAAAAATTAATCCAAAGCGTAGAAAACATCGGTTATGGTGCAATTTTGTACGATGAAGCCCACAAACAAAAAATTGCAGAAGAAAAGCAAGCGTATTTGAAAAAAATGCTATTCGATCTTATATTGAGTACGGTTTTGACTTTGCCGTTGATGTTGTCAATGATTGCTATGATGTTAGGAAGCCATGCGGCGATTGTTCACTTTTTTCATTTTCCAATCGTCCAGTTAGTGCTGTCTGCTCCTGTCCAATTTTATGTCGGTGCTCGTTTTTATAAAGGTGCGTACCATGCAATCAAGACGAAAGCACCAAATATGGATGTATTGGTAGCAATTGGAACATCGGCTGCCTTTGCATTGAGCATTTACAACGGATTTTTCCGTGGACACCCCCAAGATCTTTATTTTGAAAGCAGCAGTATGATCATCACGCTGATTTTGCTCGGCAAATATTTGGAACATACAGCAAAAACGAAAACAGGTAATGCAATCAAACAATTGATGTCTCTTCAAACAAAAACCGCCCAAGTGATAAGAAACGGGAAAGAAGAAACGTTAGCGATTGAAGAAGTAGTCGTTGGTGATCAACTAGTCATCCGTCCTGGTGAGCAGATTCCAGCAGATGGTCGAATTATTTCAGGAAGCAGTGCGATAGATGAAAGTATGCTTACTGGTGAAAATCTTCCTGTAGAAAAGAATCCGGATGACACGCTTTTTGGCGGGACAATCAATACGAATGGTCTGCTACACATGGAAGTCACACAAGTCGGCAAGCAGACAGTATTAGCGCAAATCATTCAAATGGTGGAAGATGCTCAAGGGAGCAAAGCCCCAATCCAAAAAATCGCAGATCGGATCTCAGGGATTTTTGTTCCGATCGTATTAGTCATCGCGTTTATCACGCTCATAGCTACAGGTTTGATCACTGGTGATTGGCAACTCGCATTGATCCATAGTGTCTCTGTATTAGTCATTGCGTGTCCATGTGCATTAGGTTTAGCGACCCCAACAGCTATTATGGTAGGAACGGGTGTTGGTGCACGAAATGGAATTTTAATTAAAGGCGGAGAAGCATTAGAAGCAGCTGCTCACTTAGACAGCATTGTTTTGGATAAAACTGGAACGATTACAGAAGGAAAGCCCAAAGTTACAGATCTAGTCGGTTCAAAAGAAGTCCTATCTATTTTTTATACTTTAGAACAAGCTTCTGAACATCCACTAGGTAAAGCAATCGTGGAATACGGAAAACTGCAAGAAGCAGCAACATACGATATGATTGATTTTACAGCCCACCCAGGTGCTGGGATCAGCGGTACGATTAATGGAGTACGCTATTTTGCGGGTACACGTAAACGATTAATTGAATTGAACCTATCATTTGATGAATACCAAGAACACGCGTTAGAATTAGAACAGCAGGGAAAAACAGTCATGTTTTTAGCTGATGAAAAGCAAGTGATCGGGTGGATTGCCGTGGCTGATCAAATCAAACTAGAAGCCAAACAAGCAATCAAGCAGCTCCAGAATAAAGGATTAGATGTTTTTATGCTGACAGGAGACAACAAACTGGCAGCCGAAACGATTGGTAAACAAGTTGGTATTGATCCAAAGCATATCTTTGCTGAAGTACTTCCAGAGGATAAAGCAGCCTACGTAGAAAAACTTCAGAAAGATGGCAAAAAAGTCGGTATGGCAGGCGATGGAATCAATGATGCACCGGCCTTAGCATTAGCTGATGTCGGTATGGCAATGGGAAGTGGAACGGACATTGCGATGGAAACAGCCGATGTGACGCTGATGAATAGCAGTTTGGCATCCATTGCACAAACAATCGAGTTGTCTAGGTTGACATTGAGAAAAATCAAACAAAATCTTTTCTGGGCTTTTGTCTATAATACGATTGGTATTCCTTTTGCCGCACTAGGCTTTTTGAATCCAATCATTGCAGGAGGAGCGATGGCGTTTAGTTCCGTCAGTGTATTGTTGAACTCCCTGAGCTTAAATCGACACATGAAAAAGTAAGAGAAGGGATGGAGTAAAAATGAATGGGAACGATATGGAGAAAAAACATGAGCATAAAAAAGAAGTAGTAAACAAAGAAAGTACAGAATCTCATGAAAAACAGATGGAGATGAAACATGACCATAGTCAGATGGATCATTCCATGCACATGGGACATAACCATGGAGATATAGCAAACAGCAAACAAATGGACCATTCGATGCACATGGATCACGAACACGGCGGCATGGATCATTCCATGCACATGGGGAATTTCAAACAAAAATTTTGGCTATCGCTTATCCTAGCTATCCCAATCATTCTTTTTTCACCAATGATGGGAATGGAATTTCCATTTCAAGTAACGTTTCCTGGTTCTGATTGGCTCGTATTGATCTTAGCAACTATACTATTTATCTATGGCGGTCAGCCATTTTTAAGTGGAGCTAAGATGGAATTGAAACAAAAAAGTCCTGCTATGATGACACTGATCGCGATGGGGATTACAGTTGCATATATTTATAGTGTCTATTCGTTTATCGCAAATCTGCTCAATCCACATACACACGTCATGGATTTCTTCTGGGAATTGGCTACTTTGATCGTTATTATGCTACTAGGTCACTGGATTGAAATGAATGCTGTGTCGAATGCCAGCAATGCTTTACAAAAACTAGCAGAATTACTGCCAGAATCAGTGAAACGCTTGACGAAAGATGGAAAAGAAGAGACAGTTTCATTGAAAGAAGTAAACGAAGGTGATCGTTTGATCGTCCGGTCTGGTGATAAAATGCCAACAGATGGTGTAATCTTGAAAGGTGAAACAATTGTTGACGAATCAGCTGTGACTGGCGAATCAAGAGGAATCAAAAAACAAGCCAATGACAAAGTGATTGGCGGTTCTATCAATGGGGATGGAACGATCGAAATCGAAGTAACTGGAACTGGTGAAAATGGTTATCTAGCGAAGGTTATGGAAATGGTGCGAAAAGCACAAGGAGAAAAATCCAAGCTAGAGTCATTATCTGACAAAGTGGCAAAATGGCTGTTTTATGTCGCATTAATTGTGGGTATCCTGGCATTCATCGCCTGGTTGTTCTTGACAGATCTTCCTAATGCATTAGAACGTATGGTAACAGTCTTTATCATCGCCTGTCCTCATGCTCTAGGTTTAGCTATCCCATTAGTTGTTGCTCGCTCCACATCAATAGCAGCTAAAAACGGATTACTTTTGAAAAACCGCAATGCACTGGAGCAAGCCAATGATCTAGATGTGATCATGCTGGACAAAACAGGAACACTAACAGAAGGAAAATTTACTGTAACGGGTGTCGAAGTACTTGATGATGCGTTCAATAAAAATGAAATCCTTCAATATCTAGGAGCCTTGGAAGCGAATGCCAATCATCCATTGGCTGTTGGCATTATGAATTATTTGAAAGAACATGAAATCAAGCCTTATCAAGCTGAAAATCTAAAAAATCTTTCAGGAGTCGGGCTAGAGGCAACAGTCAAAAAACAACAAGTGAAAATAGTTAATGAAAAAGAAGTTGAGCGTCTCGGATTAAACGTAGAACAAGCATTATTGAAACCTTACCAAGAACAAGGAAATACCATCAGCTTCCTGATTTTAGAAAATCATCTAGCTGCAATCGTTGCTTTAGGTGACGTAGTAAAAACAGAAGCAAAAGAATTTATCCGAACATTGAAAGAAAGAAAAATCACTCCTGTCATGCTTACTGGTGACAATAAAAACGCTGCCCAAGCAGTAGCAGATTATTTAGGGATCGAAGAATATTATGGCGGTTTATTACCAGATGATAAAGAAGCTGTTGTCCAGAAATACCTTGACCAAGGGAAAAAAGTAATCATGGTGGGTGATGGGATCAATGATGCGCCAAGTTTAGCCCGTGCTTCAATCGGGATGGCAATCGGTGCAGGGACAGATATCGCAATCGATTCTGCGGATGTCGTATTGACAAACAGCGATCCAAAAGATATTTTGCATTTTCTTGATCTAGCCAAGCAAACGCGAAAGAAAATGATCCAGAACCTCTGGTGGGGGGCAGGTTACAATATTCTTGCAATTCCGCTAGCAGCCGGAATTCTTGCGCCAATTGGTATCATATTAAGTCCAGCAGTTGGTGCTGTCTTGATGTCGTTAAGTACGGTAGTTGTAGCTCTAAATGCTTTGACATTGAAAATCAAATAATAATGAAAAAAGGGGCTCTTTGTCAATAAGGACTGATGGGTTGTACAAAATCAAATCTGGGTCAGAATGAACCTCATTCTGGCTCAGATTTTTTGTTATCTTACTTTGATTAATTGATTGATCAAAAAGATTCTAATTCTCATGTTCTCAAATGATTTAAATCCGTAGGATACTCATTTCATTGTCTTTATATGGGTATTCTTCGCTTCTATTTTTCCATTGGTGTAAGGATAGATCATCGCGTTGGTGATGCCTTCTTCATAGGTCAGAAGGTTTTGGAGCTTTTCCCGAAAGCCGTCATCTAACGTTTCGGGAAGTTCTGCCAATAAGGAGAAAAATAAGTCAGGGTCTTTGTCTCGAAAGGCTTCAACTAATTCATGAAAATAGGGATACGCCTCCTTCAGGGACGTAGAAAAGCCAAGCAATCGATCAATCATCATCGCTTCCGTAAGAAATGGGTATTTTGGTGCTCGAAAACTTTTCCATGTTTTGTATTCATAATGGTTGATGTTTGCACGATTTTTTAGCAAAAAGCGCCAGTTCTTTTTCAGTTTTTCTGCCTGACTTTTCTGTCCTACTTTACGAAGTTCATTCATTTCACGGATACGCAACTCATTAAAGGCTTGATTCATGTGTTTGATAATATGAAACCGATCAATCACTACTTTCGCATTTGGCAGAATACGTTTGGTAAGCTGGAAGTAGGCGGCGTTCATGTCTGTGACTAAAAATTTTACTTCTTCAGGATTAGCGCAGCCTAAGAAATAGCTTGTTAATCGAGGCAATTTACGCGTAGGCAAGACATCAATTAATTGTCCTGTTTCGCCATCTGCGCAAATAAAGCTCATTTTATCTTCTATGGAAGCGTGCGAACGAAATTCATCAACCATCAATACTCTGGGGAGAATCCTCTTAGATTGCTTTGGTAAGTAGCTTTTAAACTCTTTCAACGTACGAATAACGGTGGTCAAAGATACCTGACAATTTTTCGCAATAAAAGATAAAGATACTTTTTCAGTCAGTAAAGAAGCAATTTTATATCTGACATGATTCGCGATTGAATGTCTGGGTTGAACAAAATAACTTTGAGCCGTCCAATGGGTTCGACAGTTTTTACAGGTATAGCGCTGCTTTTTTAAGCGCATAACCAAAGGCATGTGATTGTATTGTTCAAAGCGGACAATCGTTTCCTTCTTCCCATTTTTCACTACAATTACTTTCCCGTTTCCATCTACCACAGTAGAACCACAATTTCTACAGGTATGGGGAGCAGGTGAGAAAACAGCATCGACGATCAACGTCTTTTTCTTCTGAAAGGTCTCGTAAGAGACCTCTGTAATCATCAAATCTTTCTCTATTAATCGCAGCATTTTTTTGATAGAATCATTCATATAGCATATCGTCCTCTCAGTTGTTTATTTTGTCGTGATTTAATCATACTAGAGAACGATATGTTTTTTAATACCTAAAATAAAAATGGGGCTGAAGAATCAATTCTGATTCATCAGTCCCATAAATTATAGAGCCAAAAAAGGTTGTGACAAAAAACGTGTCACAACCTTTTTTTCGAGTAATCGATACTCAATCAGCTGGTTCTCGGCATTCGAGAAGTAGATTCTCCAGAAATTTTATCTTATTTTTTGAAGCGGCTCCCTTTTGTCAGAATTTTTTTGTATACCGTTTTTCTTATTATATGCGTTATTTCTAAATAGGTTTTTTTATCGAATTTTACCGGATCTGCTTGTCGTCCATATATTTCTGCTTCATATTGAGTAGTTAATCGAATGAAACGCAGATCTAGCTTGAATTCTTGTTCTATTCGCAGGCTATATTCCTGCAAAGATTCTGCGGGTTTGCGCGGTACCAATGTTTCCAAAGGGTTAAGAAGTTTTTGATATGCAATCGTATTAGTAGAAGCAAAAAAATGAAGATAGATAAGATAACTTGTCCAGCGCAGAGATTTTCTGAATAACAATAGAAAGAACAACAAGACGGATAAACACACTCCAAGGCTGAATAAGACGATTTTATAAGCTGGTGTGAGTGTTGTTTCTTCTGATGGAATGACCTCAGATCTCTCACTGGAAATAGTTTCTGCCATATTTTCGCTTTCATTTGGTTGTTCGATAGCAGGCTGGACGGTTTCGGTTGTTTCAGCAACTGGTTGTGAACCCATTGGATTGGCAAATGAAGGGGTTGGTTCAAATGGAAGCCAGCCAAATCCAGGAAAGTATACCTCTGGCCAAGAATGAGCATGACTATTGAGAATGCTGTATTCCTCATTCCCTTGATTATCTGTGCCTGTTCTGAGCCCATTTGTAAAACCTTTTGTCCAGCGAGCTGGGATACCAAGTGTTCGAAGAAGGACGACCATAGAAGTTGAAAAGTTGTCACAATAGCCGACTTTTGAATCAAAGAGGAAATAATCCACATAATCGTGTTCTTTTGGAGTATGCCCGGTATCCGTTTTGGAATAGCGGAAATTTCCGCTTGTTTTTAAATACTGTTAGACAGCTTCGACTTTACGAATTAAAGTTGCTTCATTTTTGGTCAATTCGACCGCCAAGTCCTCAATACGTTTAGGCAAACTTTTTGGCAATTGAAGATTTGTCTGCTGATTTTCTAAATCATCAGCTTTTAACTGACTGCTTTTTAATTCTTCTCTCGTAAAAACTAACCTTTCTGTTTGTAAAGTTGCAGAACGTGTCGATTC
Source organism: Enterococcus sp. PLH-Efm8 (assembly GCF_053011625.1). NCBI lineage: Bacteria > Bacillati > Bacillota > Bacilli > Lactobacillales > Enterococcaceae > Enterococcus > Enterococcus sp. PLH-Efm8. Next base: position 1,902,600 of record NZ_CP172568.1, on the reverse strand, counting down.
ATTCGGGACAGGAATGAATCGCTGGCTTTCAGGCAAATAGTAAAGCGTTTGTCCACTAGCTAATGAAAAATCAGTCAAGGTAGTATTTCCATAAGGATAAGGTAAGAAAGCTTGTTTTTTTAGGGTCAATGTAATGTTTTCTTTGTCTTCTATAACGGTTTGGTAGCTCGTGATGTCAACAGGGAATTCTTGGATTGGTTGGATGGGTGCGTCCTGATCTTCTATTCATCCAGAACCGGTGTAATGATTTTTATTTTCGATCTTCCAATAGCCATTTCCTTTTTGGTTCGCTGTAAAAACAACTTCGCCATTATCATATAAAGGTCCACCAAGCTGTTCATCATTCTCACTGAAGCCTGTTCTTGCACTTCCGGTTAATTGATACTCATGGAGTGTGTCATAAAGCCCTTCATCATTAAGATATTCTCGGATCGGTTCACTCGTTTCCTCGAGAGATTGGTGTACTTTCGGAAGATATAAAGGCAAGATAGCGCTAAAAGTTAAGAAACAAATAAGCAGAACTGTAGTCAATGACTGGAATCGAGTGTTTCTCGACAACAACCGGATGGAGAAAAATTGCCTTGCTGCCAGATACACGAACAAAACAGTTACTACCGCAATCATTTCGTACAGTAAATCTTTTTTCCGAAAAACGGTAAGCATCATGAAGTAAGCCATCAAAGAAAGAAAGGGTGCGTACCAATAGTCGTAATCCACGGTCAATGTAATAAATAAATAGATCAGCAACATTATGAGAAAAAAAGCTGTCTTTTCTGGCAAATAATAAAGTTTACCTTGGGATAGATGGAAGAATTCCTCTGTAACTGACGAAAAAAACTGTAAGATCCATAATATGGAAAATGTCTTCGAAGGAAAATATAAAAACAAACAACCTATCATTACTGGCAAAGAAAGCAGCAAACGTACCCATTTTTTAGGAATACAGCAGACAATAAGGCATAGGACACCAATAGTTAGGATAAGAAGGTAGCTGTTTTGCAATTGATTAGCTACTACAAATATCGGAGCACCTACACTTAGTATCACAAAGGAGTAAACGCCACGCAGCCATTTTTCCCGTTTAATCGTCAATCCATTCACCTCCTGGCAATGAACATATCTTGTCTTTTTCTTGGACCATGAGTTGTTTTTCTACGAAATAAACAAGATAAACCGTTCGATCTTTTGACAATGTTTCAATAGCTTCTGAGACTTCAGGAGAATTCTCAGGAACAAAGAGGACGATTTGTTTTTTTGCATATTTTTTCAAGTGTGCGAAAAAAGTTTTCTCATCGCCAGCTTCCAAAGAAGCAAAATAGGTATGACCGGGGTCTTTGCCATGAAAGGCGCGGTTGCCTAATATCAGAAGTTCCGGCTGCTTTTCTTTTCTCAAATGCCATAAAGAAAAATACAAGTCTAGCAGAGGTTCAAATTTTGGACTGGGCGAACCCCAAAAGCAAAAAAGAGGAGAACATTCTTCTTCTTGATAATCGTATTCACGGTATAACCACTCTTGAGTATGAGCAGACAATTTCCAATCGATTCGGTTGAAAGAATCACCTGGACGATAAGCGCGATGTTCCCGAAAATCAAGACCTCTTTGGTACGCGTTCAGCTGCTGTTTTTTTTCCAGAACTCTCTGTAATTTTTCTGCTTGAATCTTACAAAAAGCAGGCAGAACAGTCACAGGAAAAGAGATCTCTCTTTTTGCACTTTTTCTGAAAAGTCCTAGACTATCATAGGCTGTAAAAATGACAGTTAATGTTTCATGGCATCCTCTTTCTTTTGGCTGCCAAAGCAATTGGACTTCTTGCGGTTTATTTGTAAGAATCAAAATCTCTTGTTTTTTTCTGCAAAGATTGCTGGGAAGCCGATTTGTAAACGAGGGAGAGGTAAAGAAAAAGTTCTCTTTTTTGCTATGGAAAAAATAACCTGCATACTTTTTTTGCGATAAACGAGTGGCTGCAATGTACAAGTAACCGAAAGTTTCTTTAGAAAGCTGCTTAATGAAATCAAGCTCCATGATACATAAAGAGTAAAAAAGGCCAACAAGAACCAGCCTAAAGAATTGTTGAATACAAGAGCAAAAAGCACAATGATGAAATATACCAGAAATAACACAAAATTAATGAAATAATCTTTGATTTTTTCCATTGTCTACCTCAATCTACCTCACAGGAATAGGAATTTGTGCAACAAGAGTATGAATGATTTGTTTCTTTTCGTCTTCCTTCAATGAACGATCGTAAAAAATCAGGCGATGGGAAAACACGTAAGGAACTAAATCCTGCAAATCTTTGGGCGTGACGTAATTTCTCCCATGGATTAAAGCATAAGCTTTTGCTGCCTGAATAAAGGAAAGGCTTCCTCGTGGACTGATGCCAAGCTGGATGGCAGCATGACTTCTTGTTGCTGACACTAACTGCAAGGCATAAGATGCCACTTCGGGACTGACAAAGACATTCGCCACATTTGTTTTTATTTCTTCTATTTCATAACTGTTCAATACTTCATTTAAGTTATCCAACACTTTTTCGAATTTATCCAAAAGTAGCAAAAGTTCGTCATCAAAAGAAGGATAACCGATTTGTAGTCGGAATAAAAAACGATCGAGCTGTGCTTCCGGCAAAGGATATGTTCCTTCGTACTCGATTGGATTTTGCGTAGCTAAGACAAAAAAATGATTGTCTAGAGGGTATGTATTGTTGTCGATCGTTGCATGATTCTCGGCCATTGCTTCTAAAAGTGCTGACTGAGTACGAGGAGTCGTACGATTGATCTCATCTGCTAACAAGATCGTGGTAAAGATCGGTCCCGGACGAAATTCAAACTCTTTTGATTGTGAATTGTATACGGAAAAACCAAGAATATCACTAGGCAGCAGATCAGGAGTACATTGGACTCTGCTGAAGGTTCCCTGTACAGCTTTTGCTAGTGCTTTGACCAGTAACGTTTTACCTACACCGGGAATATCTTCGAATAAGACATGACCACCTGCTAATAGGGCCACGATCATCAATTGGATAGTTGAACGTTTGCCGATGACCGCTTTTTCTAATTCTTATATCAACTGATCGATTTTTTGTTTGGATTCTTCTATTTTTTCTTCCATTTTCACATCACCTTCTCATAAAATCGCTATTTATTTCATTGTAATGGAAGGGAATACATCCTACAAGCAAAGTGATCTTATTATGTTTTTTTAAAGTACATTCGTTTTGAAATGAGAATACGATTAAATTGAGTAAAATAAAAAATAATGAGGAAGATTTGCGTATTTAAATAAATAGAAAGGGAGTTTTTTATCTTTTTAGGAGTGAACCCATTTTGATCAAACAATATGTTTAGAAATCAGGTGAGAAATGATCGATGAGATGGCAAAAACTATTATCAAAAAATGCACAGAATTTATTTTCACTAATCAATCTAATGAAAGATTTGATCTGGCGAAAAGCTGATTTAGCTGAAGAACTGAAAATCGATGTTAAAACAGTGGATCGGCATCTGAAACGTTTGGCGGAAAGCGACTGTCCCATTCAGCTGATTCTTCATAAGAAAACCGTTCAGTTAGTTTATGATCAAGGATATAGCGAACCTTATCTCTTGTTTGTTTTTCTGATCCAATCACCCCCGTTTTGTTTACTGAAAAATCTGCTATTGAATGAACCTTACGAGCAGAAGTACGATCGTTCTACGCAAGAGCGATTGAGAAAGTGGTTTGGCGAGTACCACCTTTCTTTTTCTTATAAAAAAGCACAGATCTTTGGTTCAGAAAGAAAAGTAAGATATCTGCTGTTTTGCTTTTTGAAAGATTTTCCGCATTTTTTTGCAGATGATGGAGAGCAGTCCTTTTCTGAGATGTTCATCCAATTATTGAAGCAAAGAAAGGATCCGGCAGAAATCGAGATTTTAGGAGACAGTCGAACACTATTCTTTGAATTGTTTCCTGAATTGCTATTTAGAGAGGAGCAGATTTTGCCAATAAAAGAAAAAAATTATCTAGCAATTTTGCGCTTGAGCTGTAACCAGATTACTGAAAAGCGGTGGAAACGGATAGAAGAGACACAAGACTATCGGAAATTGACGATTGTGACTGAAAAGCTTGATTCGCTGTTTTGGCTGAATAGCGAATTTGAGAGCGAAAGCAAATCAAAGCTGACAAAAGTACTTTACCAAGAATGACTTCGTTACGTAATTGGTATCCATGACCGGCTGATAGAAGAAGTTCGTTATTATCAGGAAACATTAGAAAAATTTCCCAATTCCAAAGATAAACTATATCAATTTCGGCTAGCGATCCAACAAGCACTTGCACACCCCGCAGTAGAGTGGGGGATGCTTTTACTGAAAACACTCCAGGAACGAGGGTATTTAGATGTCCACCCTCCTGAAGTGAAAATCGTCTTTTTTTTTCGCTATGAACACCAAGAAGCAAGAAGACTTGCTGGGGTACTGAACAAAACGCTAAGACATCGAAAACGGATCTCTATACATGTATGTACTCGAAATAAGCCGCCTCGGTATGCAGATCTAGTGATCATCGATCATTTTTTTCCACTAGACCATAACGAAGATCAAAAAACGTATCTGTACCATCCTTCATTTGGTATCGAAAGACTTCTTACCGATATCAATTACTGGTTAGGCAAAAACCGATAAAACCTTTGGAAAAAAGATCAAAACAAGTCAGTCTGTGCTATAATAAAAAGCGATTAGTAAAGGAGGAAATCCATTGGAATTAAAGAAATTAGAAGTTCCCACATCTTCGATCACAGAAGTGAAACGATCGCCGATGGATGTATTTGCTCAAGCGCGAGACGCGGGAACTGGCGTATATATATTTAATCGTGAAAAAGTAGCTGGCGTGATGCTGACCCAAGAACAATACGAAACGCTCTTGCAAGAACTAGATGTCCTTCGTCAAACAGTGAAAGTGGAGAGGAAAGAACCAAAAGAAATAAACGAAGAACCTATTAACAAAACAGCTTCCGTCGTATCCAATGCTGAAGGGATGGAAGAGCTGGCCCAAACATTACAGCACTCGCTCATTACTGGTGTGACGATTACAGCAAAAAATCTAGATGAACGAATGGTAGCACTAGGTTTTATTACGAAAAAGACCGGATTTGGCGGAGTCGTGGATATGCTTAGCGAGTTGATGGAAACTGGGAAAATCAACTACCAGTTAAGAAGAAAACCGCAAAATCGGACAATCATAGCTGAAATCATAGGAGAGCAAAACAGTCAATCTCAATTGATGGATAAAATCATCATCAAGAAAATTTTTCTACATGAGCTATAAGAAAACCATGTTCGCACTTCTAGGCAAGCCAGGCTTTGAAGACCTTGCCAAAGAATTGAACGAACGCCTTTAAGATAAGGGTTTTTCGCTAGATTTAAAAAATCAGTGATAGAAACATGTTCGCTTATAAATAAAATTAGTGATAGTTTTAGTGATAGTGAGCTTAAAAAAGCACTCAATTTGAGTGCTTTTTTATTTGCTCTTCTATATAGTTTTCTAGTTGATTCATTGATCTTTTTTTCACTTCGGGAGAAATATGGGCATAGACTTGTGTAGTGGAAACATCTTTATGACCTAAAAAACCTTTGATATCTTCTAAAGGTATTCCTGCTTGTCTCGTTCTAGCTGAAAAAGCAAAACATAATGTTGGTGTTTTCCTTTCAGCATATCTATCAGCAAGATGTAGAGTAGGACAACCTCGTGAGCCAAAAGTCCTGTGCAAATCGAGTTACAACACACACATGATAAAGAAACTTTTGAAAAGAACTATAAAGTATACGTTGAATTGGCAAGAGATTCAGCAATGAAATATGGTATTCCATTAACATTAGACACTCCTTATAACCAACCAGGAATCAAATCGCATTTATGGGTAACACAAAATATTTGGGGCGATCATACAGATCCTTACGGTTATCTTTCTGAAATAGGTGTAAGTAAAGAAAAACTAGCCTATGATTTGGCTCATGGTTTTACGGATGATAATCCAACTACTTCGGAGGATAAACCAGTAATTGATCCAACTCGAGCAGGTGCTGCAAATTCTACGCTGACAGATGGAACAAATTACGCCCACATTGATCAGTTCGGAGAAATCGAAAACGCAAACTTGCATGTAGCTGGATGGCACATTGCTAATTATAAATACGAGTATATTTTCATTATGGACTACAATACTGGAAAAGAACTAGCTAGAGTAAGAGCTGATGGGATTTATAGACCAGACGTAAATCAAGCTTATAATACTTTAGGAAATGTTGGCTATCATGTATCTTTCAATATGCGTGATTTCCCTAATAAGAAAGTATACGTCATGATGCGTGCGACAAACGATCCAGAAGGAAATACTAAGGGTGGAGCACAAGATTTTCATGACAAGCGTTGGTATTTAAATATTCCACAACGATAAAAAATCCCCCCCTCTTTGAACTGAACCCCAAAAGTTGAACTATTTAATGGACTGTTTCCGATATTCTACTGGAGATAGTCCATTTAACTTTAGTTTTATCCTTTTGTTATTATACCACCTAATATACTCATTTAATTTACTTTGAAATATCTCAATTGATCGGAATTTTTCTCGATAAAAAAACTCTGATTTAAGCACACCAAAAAAATTTTCTATTACAGAATTATCTAAGCAATTTCCTTTTCTAGACATGCTTTGAATAATGTTATTCTCTTTTAATTTTTTTTGATATTGTGGCATCTGATACTGCCATCCTTGATCTGAATGTAGAATCAGTGAACCCTCAGTTCCCTTTTTTTTAATTGCTTGTTGAAGCATTTCTTCAATCAGTTTATATGTTGGACTAGTTGATATACTATAACTAATTATTTCTCCGTTAAATAAATCAAGTATAGGAGATAGATAGATTTTTCTTCCTTTTATCTTGAATTCAGTGACGTCTGTCACCCATTTTTTATTGGGTGTATCTACTGAAAAATTTCGTTTTAACACATTCTTGGCAATTTTTCCTACTGTTCCTTTATAAGATTTATATCGCTTTATTCGGATTTGACAGGTAAGTCCCATTTGGGACATTAATTTTCTAACTGTTTTATGATTGATTGTATATCCTTTCATCTTTAACGCTAAAGTGACTCTACGATAACCATAAGAGTTTCTTGATTCTTTTACAATCGCTGTAATTTCTTGCTTTATCTTGCTATATTTATCTGGCTTATCTAATTTTTTTACCCAGTAATAATAAGTTGACTTCGCTAATTGTGCAATTGAAAGTAATAGATTCAATTTAAATTCTTTTTTGAGCTGAAGGATTGTTTTAACCTTGATTTCTTCTTGCTCAAATCTTGTTCTTGAATCAAGGTTTCTAACTTTTTTAAATATGCGTTCTCTGCTCTTAAACGAATAACTTCTTCTTCAAGAGACTCATCTTTAAGTTTTTTAGGAATGTTTAGCTTGGAATTCATACTAATTTTTCTGCCCCTTTTTTGGCTCTCAAGTGAAGAAGCACCGCCTTCTTCATATTGCTCTATCCATTTACTTAGAGTTCTATTTGAACCGATATTAAATTTTTTAGCAGTTTCTTGGATAGAAAGACCATTTGTTTCCATATATTCTATAACATCAAGTTTAAATTTTGTAGTGTAGCTTTTGCCACCTCCAACCAAGCCTTCCCAACCATGATAGTTATAAATCCTTACCCAATGTCTAACCAGTGTACGATTTATTTGATATTTATGTGCAAGATATTTGTAGCCGCCTTCGTTATTTAAATAGTCTGAAACTACTTTTTTCTTAAAAACAAATGTATATTTCCGCAAAAAAAGCACCCCTTTTAATTAGATTTCTAGTGAATCGGCTACACTAGACTAGACAGAAAAAATAAGGTGTGTAGAATAATAAAAAACACACTGGAGGATTTTTCATGCCAAGACGTCAACGAAGAACCTATTCAAAAGAATTCAAACAACAAATCGTCGATCTCTATCTCGCTGGTAAGCCTCGCGCAGGAATTATTCGAGAGTATGAGCTTACGCCTTCTTCTTTCGATAAATGGATGAAGCAAGCACAATCAACGGGCTCATTCAAAGAAAGAGACAACTTAACACCAGAACAAGCAGAATTGATCGCACTAAGAAAGAAAAATAAGCAACTCGAAATGGAGAATGATATTTTAAAGCAAGCGGCGCTGATATTCGGACGAAAAGACAAGTAATTGATGCCAACAAGCATAAATATTCCATATCAGCGATGTGCAAAATTCTAAATATTTCTCGTCAGACCTACTATTATCAAGCGAAACCGATCGAAAATGAGTCCGACTTAGAAGAGATCGTTCAGGAAGAGTTTATTCGAAACCGAAAGGCTTACGGTACCCGAAAATTGAAGAAGTGTTTAGCAAAGCGTGGGCTTCAACTCAGTCGGCGCCGAATCGGTCGAATCATGAAACGCCGCGGATTGACATCTACCTATACGATCGCTCATTTTAAAGGGCAACGAACAGCTTGTAATGAAGCGAAAACAGCGAATGTATTAGATCGGACCTTTACACAAGAACAGCCATTGGAAGCCATCGTTACGGATCTTACTTATGTTCGCGTGGGGAAAAAGTGGCATTATATCTGCTTAATACTTGATTTGTTTAATCGAGAAATTATTGGTTATTCCTGTGGTGAGAAGAAAGATGCCTCATTGGTAAAAGAAGCCTTTGGACGGATACCGTATTCTTTAACAGACGTCAAGCTTTTTCATACAGACCGGGGAAAGGAATTTGATAACCAAACCATTCATGAGATTCTGAATGGTTTTGGAATTACTCGTTCATTGAGTAGGAAGGGTTGTCCGTATGATAATGCCGTTGTGGAATCAACCTATAAATCTGTCAAAGTAGAATTCGTGCATCAATACCAATTTGAGACACTGGCACAGCTACGTCTAGAATTGTTTGATTATGTGCATTGGTGGAACTATCTACGCTTACATGGCACGTTGGCGTATGAAACACCGATCCAAATTCGACAACAGAGATTGGCGAAGCGAATCCTTGATAATGAGCGCGGATCTGATACCTCTGGAGAGGCAGCGTAATTGAATGATTGTGCTTCTGCCGGAGAAAATCAGATCCGAGGATGCTCATTGTCAAGGGCAATCGGAGCCATAACACCGCAGCATTCACAACACCTTATAATTTTTGTCAAAAAAAGTGTTGCCATTCCACTAGTCTAACTTTTGGGGTGCACATCACTTTGAGGGGCGGTACATAAAAATTTATTATTTAACACGTGGTGCTAGTTAATTTTTTCCTAGAGGAAAATGTCTAAACATGTTGGTAAATCAACAAAAAAACGCATATAGTAGTCTCAAAACTCCCAAGAAATGAGGACTACATATGCGTTCATCAAAATATACTGAACATTATACAGATACTTTTATAACATTCAAGGAAATTATGAGAACTGTTTCTAACATATACCACAATTGTGTACCAGATAAGATTAAAAACCGAAGAAATACTGATCAACTGAAGCAACGCGATACAGTGATTATTGCTTGTGTTATATGGGGCATAATTAATGGCTATACTAGCCAAAGAGCCACGTATAGAGCGGTTTGTTCCGTCTTATTTCCTAATGGTGACTTTCCTAGTAGGAGTCGATTCACTCGCTTAAGTTCAAACTTAGCTTACACTATCAAGATTATTCGATACTTTTTCATCAAGAAGCTCACCAAAGGTGAACTAGTCGGAATTATAGATAGTTTTCCTAGTCCATTATGTAAACCAGTTAGAAATAGACAAGCAAAACTATTGAATCAAATAGCCAAAGTTGGCTATAACTCAACAAAAAAATCTTATTTTTATGGTCTTAAAATTCATATGATCGTTACTAAGACTGGCTTTCCGATTACTTACTCAATCACGAATCCAGGTGTCCATGACGTGAAAGTGTTAGAGACTTTATCGGAAGAAGCGAATCTTCCCAATATCCTAGGGGACAAAGGATATATTAGCCATAAAATCCATGAAAAGCTTGCCCTTAAGGGCATTACTATATCCGTTCCGCCACGTAAAAACATGGATAAATCAGAAAAACTAGACCACAGCTTACTTGGAAAACAAAGAAAAACAGTTGAGACTGTTTTTTCTTCCTTAGAAAAATTAGGTTGTCAAAATTTCAACTCACGTTCTGTTAAAGGGCTAGAGAGTAGATTTGAAAGCATATTACTGGCTTACAGTGTTCTATTAAGTCGAGCACAACGACGTTTTGAAGGAACTTTGAGATATTCTTTAGGATATTAAGATTAACTAGCACCACGGGTATTATTTAGATTCTATAAACATGTGCAACTTATCTAACAACAAAGTATATATTCTACAGAAGTAAACAAATAGCTTATGTTTTAGGATGGGAGCGTCAATAATTTTGTGTAAATAAATTGTCCTCCTGCAAAATAATTAGTTACTCAGTAAACATTGAAACTAATGTATCGGTTACCTGTTGAAAACCTTTATGGCTTCTGTTTAGAAATTTTTGATTGTATGTATCAAAAATGCTGACTAGAAAGCGTTCTAGTGATTCTTCATTTTGAAACTGCTCTTTTCTACGGCTGTATCTTTTAATTTGCTTATTGAAAGACTCGATTAGATTGGTTGAGTAAATGGTTCTACGAATGCTAGGTGGAAAATCATAAAAAGTTAATAAGTCTTGGTTTTCTATGAGTGACTGCGTCACTTTAGGATAGTTTTTCTTCCATTTCTCAATCATGCCGGATAAGAAGGTATTCGCTTCTTCTTTTGAGTTAGCTTGATAAACAGCCTTAAAGTCATCACAGATTTCTTTTCGGTCTTTGACACGTACTTTATGAGCGATATTACGAGATACATGGATACAACAATGCTGATATTTTGCTTTAGGATAAATTTGATGGATAGTATCTTTCATGCCTTTTAAGCCGTCCGTAATAAAAAGCAAGACTTCTTGAACTCCTCTGGAGTTAATATCCTGTAGCAGCTCATTCCAAACGTATGTTGATTCAGTTGGAGCAATCGCATAACTCAGTACTTCTTTAGTGCCGTCTTCTCGTATACCAATGGCAATATAAATCGCTTCTTTGGATACGGTTTGACGTTTTAGTGGAATGTAAGTAGCGTCCATAAAAATAGCGACATACTTATCATTTAAGGCTCTGGATTTAAAGGCATTTACTTCTTCAGTCAGAACTTTAGTCATGTTGGACATGGTTTGTGGAGTATAGTGATGACCGTACATTTTTTCGATCAAATCAGCAATTTCAGACATCGTAACACCTTTTTCGAATAAATGGATAATAGTGGTTTCCAATGTATCGTTTGTTCTTTTGTAGGCTGGTAAAGTTTGTTGTTTAAACTCACCATTACGATCTCTAGGTATTTCCAATGTTAATTCACCATATTCGGTTTTGATTGATCGAAAGTAAGAACCGTTTCTCGAATTACCTGAATTAAAACCAGTGCGATCATATTTTTCGTAATCTAAAAAAGCCGTTAATTCAGTCCGTAGGAGTGTGTTTATCGCTTTTTCTAAGTGCGAACGGAATAATTCATTTAAATCGCCTTTAGTGACTAGAGTTTGCACAATTTCTGTAGTAAAATCATTCATAGGGAAGTCCTCTTTTCTGTGAATTGGTTGTCGTTAACTTTATTCTACAGAAGGGACTTCCTTTTTTGTATGGATTTTTTCATTTACACAAAATATTTTATACTCTCTTTAGGATGTACACAAATTGACAAGTATAATAAAACTTTGATAAAATACAAATGTTTTTTTATTTTTATATGTGATTAGTTAGAACTTACTTAAATCCTATTATAATATTTTTGTTAATGATTTTAATAAAATGATTGGAGAGAAAATGATGGATCAAAAAGCGTTTATCGAATCTATTGATTCTACAATCGATAGATTAAAAAAAGAAATTCGATTTTATAATAGAGTAATTGGTATCGGAAATATTATAAAAATAGTCTTATCAGCTAGTATCCCAATATTAATTGATCAGGCTTCCGAACACAGGTCTTTACTATTGATTGTTTCAATTGCTTCAGCAATAATTACAATTATACAAAGTGGTATGTCTGCATTTAATTATCAAGATAAAGTACAGACTTCGACAGAGTTATTAATGAAAATTGAAAAAGAAAAGTTGTTATATATAACGAAAACATCCCCATATAATAAAACAGATGAAGAAAATTTCCATTTAATCGTTACAACCCTTCAAACTGAATTAAATGATATTATCTCTGATTTTAATCAAGTTAATAACTAAAAATTTATTTAATTAGAAAGTAGTGCAGATAATACTAATTGTACAATTAAGAAAAGAGATAAGACTTTACATTCCTAAAAAAATGTAAAGTCTTATCTCTTTTCTTAATGCTATAAATTCATAATAACATTATGGACAATAAATTTAAAATTTATTCAGACTGTAGACAAACTCCTAAATTTAGAGTGTTGTTTGCAGTCTGACGACTCAAAAATGAGTCGTATAAATCAATTATAGTAATAAGTCATTGATTTCTTTAAATTCTTTATCAAGTTCTTTTTCATCATATTTTTCATATTTATCAGCTTCATGAAGAACTTTTTTAATTTCATGAATAGCCTTTCGTTCAACTAACCATTTTTTTAGGTTATGTTTTTTTTCTGGATTTTCAGATAACGTATCAAGTTCGTCTAACTCTTTATCCAGTTTATTGACAACAGAAACAATTTTGTTTACAACTTTTTCTTCTTTGTTTTCTAAATTTGACATTTATCTTCACGTCCTTTTTATTTGATAATTTAAGTATAGAACTTTGATATAGTTTATACAAATAGAAACGCTTCTTCGTGTATTCTGTGATTTTCTTTTGAAATGAGGAAAACTTTGGAGTAAAATGAACGTGGACAGAAAAATATTTAGTCTAATGGTGATAAGTCAAGATGAAATTTAAGATTTTCTTTATTGAGTAATATGTTTTGAAGCGCACGAAACTAGACCCGATCAAAATCAAATTTTTTTCGGGTTGATTCAAGGATTTGCGTCAATAACGGATTGTTATTTCTCTATCACACTCCTTGGTGGCGTATAGAGTTGGTGTTTACGTAGTAGCGTATCCACCAGACGCGTAAATTTTCTTGCGGTTAGGACGAGTGCACGTTTGTGTTGATGCTTTGGAACCTCCTTATATTTACTTTGATAAAAAGCTTTGTATTCAGGAAGATAATTTTTTACAGAGTTGGCAGCTTCAACTAAGTAGTATCTAAAATATCGATTTCCTTGTTTTGTCAGAGGTGTATTTTGCGACTGATAGTTTCCAGATTGGTTCACTTTCCAACTTAATCCAGCGTATTTTGCCAATTTTGTCTGATCTTCAAATCTTTCGATTTGACCAATTTCAGCGATTAAACCGGCAGCATAGACTTTACCAACGCCTGGAATACTGGTTAAGCATTGATATTCTGGAATGACAACAATTACTTGTTCGATGGCTTTATCTAATTCTTTGATATTTTTTTCAAGTGCTCGTATTTCTCGTACGAGAACACTTAAAACAACATTAATTGATTCTTGTGCAAGAGCACCTAGGCGGTAACTCATGGTAATTGCACGTTGAATTGCTTTAGCGATTTTTTCTGGTTGCTTGAAACGGCCTTTTCCTTTTTCTTGAAGTAAATCACAGAAAGCTTCTAAAGGAAGCTCAGCAAGTTCATCCAATGTGAAATCTTCCGTCATGAGTGAAATGAGGGTTGCACTAAAAAGACTCGTCGATTCGTCTCGCATTTCTCGAGCAAGCGTATTACATTTGTACGTTAGATTTTCAAGAAAATGTTGCTTTGTACGAATCAATTGCTTAATAAGTTGATAGCGAGTACGTGTTAAACGCTGTAAGGCCATGTATTTCTCTTCTTTGATAGGGGAAGTTGTGAATCGTTGAATACGCAAGAAATCAGCGATTCTTAATGCATCGTTTCGATCAGTTTTATTCTCATCAAACATGCGACTAAATTGTTTCACCCGAAAAGGATTTTCAATCGTTACAAGTGTGTTGAGCTTCTTTAGTTTCTCATCTTCATGAAAAAACATGGAAGGATGGAAGCTGTACATGGACGTTGACTCCATGCCAATCACAATTTGATCAAAGTGGTAGCTGTCATTGAATTCAAGAATTGTTTCTCGTATGAATGAAGCACCTTCGATGTCATTGGCAACAGAGATTTCAGATAAGATAGACAATTGATTGTCGTCTGTTAAAAAACAAACATCTAGTTTTTCAGAGCTAACGTCAATACCGACAAATAATTTCATGGAAGAAGGACCTCCTTTCGATATAAATTTTGGAAAATGCTTCGATACTGTGGGATTTCCCAGAAACTCACTGTATAGCCACAACCTCGCCTAATAGAATACGGTGATAAAAGAGCTAGAAGCTGCCTTCCAAACTACTATTTGAAAGTCTAGTCCATTATCGAAACAGCTAATGAGTTGGTAGTGATAACAGTGGTTCGGGTAACAGACTAAACAGGGTAGACAAACGCTACAGGAGGAAATAGCAAATTCCCGTTGGATCCTTTCCATACATCCATTGTACTCTGAGAAATCACACAATATCGAAACAAATTCCGTTAGGAATGTGTTATTCAATAAATTTTATAATCTAGAAACATTTTGAATAAAAACTATTAGACAAATGATATTTTACGAGGAGGAATAAACTATGTGTACGTCTATTACTTATGTAACAAGTGATCATTATTTTGGAAGGAATTTTGATTATGAAATATCTTACAATGAAGTAGTTACTGTTACTCCAAGAAATTATAAGTTGAATTTTCGAAAGGTAAATGATTTGGATACTCATTATGCAATGATTGGTATTGCCGCTGGTATAGCTGACTACCCTCTTTATTACGATGCGACAAATGAAAAAGGATTGAGTATGGCTGGGCTAAATTTTTCTGGGTATGCTGATTATAAAGAAATACAAGAAGGGAAAGACAATGTATCTCCTTTTGAATTTATTCCTTGGATTTTAGGACAATGCTCAACAGTAGGAGAAACTAAAAAATTGTTAAAAAATATCAATTTAGCAAATATAAATTATAGTGATGAACTTCCTTTATCCCCTTTACATTGGCTATTAGCTGATAAAGAAAAATCAATTGTCATTGAAAGTATGAAAGATGGACTTCATATATATGATAACCCTGTGGGCGTTCTTACCAATAATCCTTCATTTGACTATCAATTATTTAATTTAAACAATTATCGTGTCTTATCGAGTGAAACTCCTAAAAATAATTTTTCAAATCAAATAAGTTTGAATGCCTATAGCCGCGGTATGGGAGGGATAGGCTTGCCTGGAGATTTATCCTCAGTATCTCGTTTTGTTAAAGCGACTTTTACGAAGCTGAATTCTGTATCTGGAGATTCAGAGTCAGAAAGTATTAGTCAATTTTTCCATATCTTAGGTTCAGTAGAACAACAAAAAGGTTTGTGTGATGTTGGTGATGGAAAATATGAATATACAATTTATTCTTCTTGTTGCAATGTTGACAAAGGAATCTATTATTATCGAACATATGAAGACAGTCAAATTACTGCAATTGATATGAATAAAGAAGACTTAGATAGTCATAAGTTAATTAGTTATCCAATTATAGAAAAACAACAAATTAAATATATAAATTAGTTAATGTGTTGTGATTGATTATTTAATATAGATATAATACAAAAAGGCAAAGATATTTTCAAAACATTTTTTCTTGATGTGATATCCTTGTCTTTTTTGTAATGTTTTTAACTTCTTAATTGTCAAATTAAGTTAGACAGATCATCAATACTTACGTAACTCAAAAATACTTCCAAAGGTGTTCGATAATCCAGTGATTTTCTAGGAATATTATTTCGTTTAGATGCGACAGATTGAATAAAAAATTCATCTACTGAATTGAAATCCATAGATTTCAATAAACCATCTCTACGTAACAATCCGTTAGAATTCTCGTTTAGGCCTCTTTGAGACGGCGTTCCTGGATCAGCGAAATAAATGGCAATATCATTGACATTACTGATCTGTTTCCAATTTGAAAATTCCTTTCCACAATCAAAAGTGATGGATTTGAATAGGTTTTTCGGTACAGATTCAAACCATTGATTTAATTTTTTTTCAATATCAATCGCTTGTCTACCACACGGTTTCAATGTGATGATAACTTTTGATAATCGTTCAACTAAGGTAATTACAGCACTTTTATGTTTCAGACCTACGATAGTGTCACCTTCAAGGTGACCAAACTCATTTGAGAATTGGCTATAATCCTTTTCACGTTCATGAATAGAGCGGCGGAAAGTTTGTTTTCCACGTCTTTCTTGATGTCCATTCGGTTTACGCTTGCCTTTCATCGGTAAGTCAGAAGAATCAAATAGCCCCTTTTTGAACATACGATAAATGGTACGAGCAGAACAACTAATAGGAAACGCTGCACGACCAACAATCACATCGGGTGTCCATCCTTGAACAACCTTTCTTTGAATATATTCTGATTGTTCCTCGGGTAAAACAAGCGGACGTCTACCACAGTTTGATTTGTTTTTCTTATACTGTTGATAATATTCTAAGGCTGATTTTCCTTGCTTGAAGAACAGATATACTTTATGGATCGTTTGTCTTGAACGATTCAAGCAATGGGCAGTTTTAGCAACAGATTGATTCATTTTGAAATAAGACTCTATTATTACAAGTTCATCCGTTGTAAGATGGGTATAGGTCATTTGTACTCACTCCTTATAATTCTTTGGTCGGAACTATTTTGAGTGTAGCACAAATGACTTTTTTAGTTGTCTAGCTTAATTTTACAATCGGCGACTTATTGCTTTTGCAAAATTTATTTACCTGTTTTCTGGATCAACGATAGTGTACATTATGCTATCCTTGTTTGGATTTTAGGACGTTTAAAGAGGCACTTTTTTACATAACTTAATCCATAGACCTTTTAAGCATGCTGTGAGATAATAATAAAGAAGAGTTTAAAGCGCACCCCAAACCACTTCCCCATAAGTGTATTACGCTTTAAACTCTTTTATATTTGAATTCACTAAGAAGCATACCATATATTTGAATTTACTAAGAAGCATACCATATTTTTGAAAAAAAGTGAGAAAAAAGGCTTATAATTAGGATTTAGAGTAATTAATTAGATGTTTATTTTATAGGACTGATACTATAGATTACAAATAGTATCGTATTTCGCAATCTTAAAATTATCTTCTTACTGTGAATAAGATAATAAAATTTGTATTTGTCCTTTTTAGGTAACTTATTTTAATCTATATACCTTTCTGGATCAACGAAAGTATACTTTATATAGTCATAACGCCGATGGTAACTATGCACTGTAACGATAATGCTGCTAAAATATCTTTTTACGAAAAACATCACAAGGAAAAACTTAACTATGGTATTATCTAAACATAATTTTTTCGGTATTTAATATTTAATTAGGAGGTAATATTTTGCTTTTTTATAGTAATTTTATCTTAATAGTAGCGATATTATTACTTCTGAATATATGGATTTTTGATAGGAGTAGAAATTCAAGTATAGGTTTTAGAACTAAACGAAGTTTGTCTTCTAAAAAAAATTGGGTATACTCACAAACTATTTTTTATGGAGGAATTGTTTTAATTAGTTTACTTTCTTCAACACTTTATTCTTTGAATATTATAGATGTTTCCACCTCAAATTCAATATCTATTATTGGAATCATTATTGCTGCAATTATTACACAACTGTTTTTAGTGTTTGGAGAGAAGAAAAGAAGTAAAAAATAGAAAAACTAGTGATAGTTTTGGTGATATAAGAAAAACATATATGTATAAAAAGAAGAAAGTAGCTTCTCTTTGTACATATATGGTTTGTTTTTATGGATGCCGAGCTTTTTTATAAGATAAGGCTACCGCCCATAACGACCCAAGGATTTGTGGAACTAAGTAAATACCTGCAAGAAGCAAGATCAGCTGGGTCGGTTTTAAAGGATGATAGAAGTAACGCCATTCAGTAAAATTGGCGCAAAATAAATAGGAAGTGACAGTAGATATAATATTGGCAATGAATAAAGATATAATACGCCTGTTCCTTTGAAAATAATATCCAGCAAAAAGAGATAAAAATATCAATGTGATGAACCCGCTTACGGAATGATAACGAAAATCAAGCAGTAAGGCGAAATGCACATAAGGAACAAAAGATAAAAGCAACGGAAGGTTTTTCCAGCAAGTTTTTATCATCTTTCATCACCACCTAACAAGTGTTATTATTTTGTTAGTTTTATTGTAAATTGAATCCTGCAATAATCAATTACTTTTTCATTATTTCTAGATTAAATGAATAAACTCTCATGCCATTATCTCTAAAAAAAAAGTTTTTCCCCCTAATTTTTTTAGATAGAAAATTGTATAGTATGATGAGAGAAAAAGTAGTTTGGGGGAACGTTAATGAGAAGAAAAGCAGTAATCGATCGGCTTTATTTATTTTTTTGGTTTTTTCCTATCGTTTTGCTACCTTTTACATGGGTAAATGCTGTTGTACAAGGTGCGGAGATATTAGGCCTGATCCAAGGAAGCGGATTTGTGGTTTCTAGGAATTTTCCAGCTTTGATTGTTTTCTATTTAGTGATAAGTGTAGGTCTCTTATTACCAAAATCTCTGATCAATCACTACAATTGGCAGCTGCTTTACTTTTCTTGCTTATTAGTATTTACATCTATGTTTTCTTTGCTGCCTCGCTTGATTATCGGCCCTAATGGTTTGAGCGAGAGTGGATTGAAGGATTTAGCTTATTCCTCCATGTATTTCTTGACGATCAAACCATGGTTCTATTTAGTAATTGCCTCATTTATTCTTGCAACATTTTTTTACTTCTGGACAGAAATCAGGATAAAAAGTGAACGATCTGTATCTATAAAAAATAACTATTGATGGTGGATCATCAGTAAAAAAACATATGAGCTGCGTAAAATGCATGTTTCTCATATGCTTTTTTTATTATTATGTAAAGAATGCGAAAAACGTTTACATGATTTTTACATAACTTAACTATATTTTTACAGCAACCATACGAGGGATTTACAGTCGACTGATAAACTTTAGTTGTAAATAAGAAAGGAGCAATAAAATGAAAAAAGTATTGTTTACTCTAGGTATGATGGGAATTCTTTTAGCCGGATGCGGCTCAGGATCAGGAAATACAGATGGCTCTGCCACACAAAATAATTCAAGTGACTCAAATGAACAAGTAAAAATCGTTGCGGTAGGTTCGACAGCATTACAGCCGTTAGTCGATGCAGCACAAGAAAGCTTTGTACAAGAAAATCCAAATTATCAAATCTCTGTACAAGGAGGAGGAAGCGGAACTGGTTTGAGCCAAGTCGAAGCTGGAGCAGTTACTATCGGAAACTCTGATGTATTTGCAGAAGAAAGAGACGGAGTTGATGCTTCAAAATTAGTGGATCATAAAGTAGCAGTGGTCGGGATGGCACCAATCGTCAATAAAGATACAGATGTCAAAGATATCACCAAACAGGAATTGATTGATATCTTTACAGGAAAAATCACTAACTGGAAGGAAGTTGGCGGGAAAGATCAAAAAATCAACGTCGTGAACCGTGCAAACGGCAGCGGTACCCGCGCGACATTCGAAAAATGGGGACTGGATGGTGCTACCCCTGTGCAGTCCCAAGAACAAGATTCATCAGGAACAGTTCGGCAGCTGGTAAGTCAAACACCAGGAGCAATCAGCTATTTAGCTTTCTCATATCTCGATGATTCCACACAAGCACTAAGTATCGACGGTGTAGAACCAAAAGAAGAGAATGTAGCAGATAACAGCTGGGGAATCTGGTCATATGAACATATGTACACGAACGGAAAACCTTCCCCTGAAGTCCAAAAATTCTTAGACTACATGATGACAGAAGAAATCCAAGAAGGACCTGTCAAAGAATTGGGCTATTTACCAATCACAATGATGGAAGTAGAACGTGATCACGAAGGAAATATCAAATAACTAGCAGATAAACATGCCACGGTAGTCGTTACTATTAAGGAAAAATCAACTATGTTTCCCCACATATACATTTTTCCTTTAATTGTGAAAAATAGTTCCTCATATTTTGCCGTTTTTTGAGCTAATACCGAGGGTCAGCTGATTGAACACCGTTTATTCGAAAAAAAGAGCTACGACATAGAACTGTCGTAACTTTTTTTGGCTCTTCGTCAAATCGTGTTGGTGAAGACAAATTTGAATAAAACTTAGTCCGATATGCGGCGCGTTCTGTGCGCCGCATATTTTTTTAGTTTTCAAAGATCAGACCTTGTTGTAAATAGATCCGTGCCCGAAAGTTATAAAAGTTGCGATAACCAAACGCAATTCGTTTAATCAGCTTGATCTTGTTATTCAGCCCCTCAGTGACGCCGTTTGAGTGGGACACCTTAAAGGCATTTGAAATACCCGATTGGTAGCAATGGAAGATCGTGAATTTCTTTTTAAACGACTGAGGTAACGTAGATGAAATTGTTTTAAGGGTTTCTTGAAAGCCTTCCGTACCTCGTTTAACGAAATAATAGCGTAATAATTGACAAAAATGATACGCAGTTCGCAATTCTTCGTTGTAGCTTAACAGCTCATCAACGATTTCTGTTTGACTAATTGGTCGTTTAAACAGTCGATGATAATGCCGTTTGAGTGGCTCCCATGTCGTGGAATCTTTGAGTAAGAGTTTCCAATATCGCTTGAGCCGACGGTACTTCTTCTGATTTTCAGAGTGTGAGGTTCGAAAACGATTCATGATCTGGACACGTAATTGATTGAAGCTGCGATTGATGTGTTGGACAATATGAAAGCGGTCAGTTACGATCTCCGCATTTGGAAAGACTGTTTTAAGCAACTGACAATAGCTGGCATTCATGTCCATCACTAGGTACTTGACCTTTAAACGGGCTTTTCTAGGAAAGCGCAGGAAGTATTGAGTTAGTTTGTAAAGTCTGCGATCTTCAAGGATCGTAAATAGCTGATGGGTTGTCCCATCAACACAAATAAAACTCATGGAACCAGAAACAGACTTCATTGATTTGAACTCATCCATACACAACACCGTCGGAAGGAAGTTCATACGTGGCTGGTAATGCTTCGTTGCTTCACGCAAGATCCGTGTCACCGTCCCATCCGAGACGAAGTACTTCTTAGCGATTAGTTTACGTGATTGATTTTCGTACAGTTCCATGAGAATCGCCTGCTTCAGTTCCTTTGTTAGTTGATGATGTTCATCAACTAAGTCCGTTTTCGCAGAAAAGGTCCTTCCACAATCATGGCAGAGAAAACGGGTACGTTTTAATTCTAAAATAGTTAACTTTTCTTTGACTTTCAACATCTGAGTGCGTGTCGTATAGGAACCGTTGCGGATAATACGAACCGATCGACAGTGTTCACAATAGGAAGAAGAGTCATCCAATTTTCCTTTAATAAACTGCGCTTGAACGCCTTTATATTCTTTTTCAATCAGCCATTCTTCATCAAAAAATAAATGTTTATCTGTTAATCCGAGTAATTTTCTAGTATGATTATCCATTGAGAGACTCCTTTGGTAGGATGACGTTTTGGTCGACTAAATTTTACCAAAAGTGAGTCTCTTTTTGAGTTGAAACGAAGAAAAAGTGTTAGTAGAAAATCGCCTTCGATTTTCCACCAACACAAAATATTATAGAACCCTTTTTTTTTGCTATATGACAGGAATGAAAGGTGTTTGCAAGCTTAATGTGAGGAACACTTTCCATATCTGTTCTATACTGGATAGGAGAAGTTTGGAAATATCCAGAAAACGAAATCAATCGAGGTAGCCACATGAAGAATAAATGGATAAATCGAAGTAAAAAAAAGAAAGTAACACAAAGATCATCAGATAAAGTCATCCGTCTTTTTCCATCGTATAAAGAAGGATTAACGGCAGATCAAGTCAAGGAACGAATAGAAAAAGGTGCAGCAAATAATTCAGTCGATCCCACATTCAAAACAAATCAGCAAATCGTATTGGAAAACATATTTACGTATTTCAATTTGATCTTTCTTATCTTAGCCATTTTGCTTTGTTTAGTAGAATCCTATAAGAACTTGACTTTTTTACCAGTTATCATAGCCAATACAGGAATCGCCATTTTTCAGGAAATTCGATCCAAAAAGATCTTGGACGAACTAAATGTTTTAAATACAGCAAAAGTCAATGTCATACGAGACGGGATAGAACAAACAATAGATATAGAAGACCTTGTAATAGATGACATTGTTATTTTAGAGACTGGATATCAAATTCCAGCAGATGCAGAGGTCGTGGAAGGGAAACTGCAAGTTAATGAGGCTTTATTGACAGGCGAAGCAGATGAAATAACCAAAGAAATAGGTGATCCATTAATGTCCGGCAGTTTCATTGTTTCCGGAAAAGCTTACGCCCGATTAGACAAAGTTGGAGCAGATTCGTATATTTCCCAGCTGACAGTCAAAGCCAAGACAATGGGAGAAGGAGAACAGTCGGAGATGATTGCTTCTCTTAATCAATTGATCAAATGGATTGGGATCATCATTATTCCTATCGGTATCCTGCTTTTTTCTCAAAGTTACTTTTTTAATGGAAACACGATCAAAGAAAGTGTCGTTGCAATGGAAGCAGCATTGATCGGTATGATACCTGAAGGACTGTACTTGCTGACGACGATTGCATTAGCATTAAGTGCGACTAAACTAGCAAAGCAAAGAGTTCTTTTACACAATATGAAAAGCATTGAGACATTGGCAAGGGTAAATGTCCTTTGTGTAGATAAAACAGGAACGATCACAGAAAATAAAATGTCTGTTCAAAAAATGATCGTCTCTAAAAAACAAGAAATAATCAGTCAGTCAGATCAATTGGAAGCATGCATTGCTGACTATGCAAAAGCGATGGCAGGAGACAATGCAACAATGGAAGCTGTTAAAGCATATTTTACAAAAACCACTGATCAATCCTATCACCATGTTATTCCTTTTTCTTCTGTCCAAAAATTCAGCAGTGTAGCGTTGGCAGACAAGGTGTATGTTTTAGGAGCGCCCGAAATGGTTTTGCGCGATCAATTGCCGGAATATGCGGAAGAGTTTGTTTCTTTCGCTGAAAAAGGCTATCGCGTGTTGGTCTTTGGTGTGTACGATGGGATTCTTGAAGAACCAGTATTGACAGAAGCAGTCACACCATTAGGCTATATTCTGATTGCTAATCCTATCAGAAAAGAAGCAAGAGCCACATTTGATTACTTCAAAAAACAGCAAGTAGCCATCAAAGTGATTTCTGGAGATAATCCGCTCACCGTATCCAATGTAGCTGTCCAAGCAGGGATTTCACATGCTGATCAGTACGTTGATGCATCTAAATTATCAGAAGAAGAATATGAAGCAGCTGTCGAAAAATATACAGTTTTTGGACGCGTCAAGCCAGAACAAAAGAAAATCTTCGTTCAATTGATAAAGCGTAACAATACAGTAGCTATGACAGGTGATGGCGTGAATGATATTCTAGCCATGAAAGAAGCAGACTGCAGTATAGCGATGGCTTCCGGAAATGAAGCCGCCATGCAGGCCTCACAAGTGGTCTTACTTGATTCTGACTTTTCACGCATGCCAGAAGTTGTTGCAGAAGGACGGCGCGTTGTGAACAATATTGAGCGATCAGCCAGCTTGTTTTTAGTGAAGAATATTTTCTCCTTTTTGCTCTCACTGTTTTCAGTGATCTTTGCTCTGACCTATCCTTTAGAACCATCACAAATCACATTGATTAGTTTGTTTACTATCGGACTTCCATCTTTCTTGCTTGCTCTAGAAGAAAACAAAAAGCGAATCAGAGGGAAATTCATCATGAATGTGATGGAAAAAGCTGTGCCAGGTGGACTAACAGATATGATCGTAGTCGGTGCGTTGGTGATCTGCGGGGTGACTTTGAATCTAAATAAAACAGATGTTTCTACAGCATCTACCATGCTTTTGATTGCAGTAGGGTTCCTCGTTCTCTATAAAATCTGTTCACCGCTGAATAAATTCAGAAGTCAGATCATTCTTTTCTGTGCTAGCGGTAACTTTTTTTCGGTCATCTTTTTGCATAAGCTGTTTTCAATCACCGGTATCTCAGCTGTATCACTTTTGCTGTTGAGCATTCTATTTTTCTCGGCAGATTCGATTTTTAGGCATTTGACCACATTGGTAGAATATTTGTTTGAACGTAAAAATGAAAAAGAGCAAAAGCCGTTTAGTCGCGTAGCTAAAAAATTTCTATCGATATTTAAACGAGAAAATTGACGAAAAGTATCTCAAAAAAGAGTAAAAAAGAACAACCACTCGTGTATCTTTCGAAGCAGGATGAGTCATCCAACTTTAAAACGCACGAGCAGTTGCTCTTTTTTACATTTTCGGAATGGTAACGGTGAAAGTCGAACCTGTTCCAAGATGACTGTCTACAGTAATCGTACCATTAAGGAGTTGCACGTAGTCTTTTACAATCGCTAACCCTAATCCGGTCCCGCCTGAATGTCGGCTTCGCGCCTTGTCTACGCGGTAAAAACGCTCAAAGATCCGTTCCTGATCCTCAATGTCGATACCTATACCAAAGTCTTGGACAGAAAACGATAGATCATCTGTTGCCTGATAGCGGATAATAATCTCGCTGTCGCTTTTTGAATATTGGACAGCATTTTCAATCAGATTTTTGATAATTGGATAAAGGATATCTGTTTTAGTAGTAAATGGTTCGTTCTTTCCAATCAATCGAATCGTCAACCGTTTCTTTTCGATGATTGGCTGATAATTTTGAACGATTTGCTGGAAATAAGGTTCTGTATAAATTGTCTGGATCTCGTAAGAATTCTCGCCATCTTTTGACAGCTGGATGATTTCCCGAATCAGTTTATCTAACCGGATCGCATCTTTTTGCATGATCTCAAGAAAAGAAGTCAGAGTTTGCGGGTCATCTTTTGCACCATCCAGTAAAGTCTCGGTAAAACCAATCAGTGAAGTCACAGGAGTTTTTAATTCGTGAGAGACGTTGCCAACGAAATCCTTTTGTAGCTTTTCTAAACGTCGCACTTTCGTTAAGTCATACGCCACCCCTAGAATCTGTCCGGTACCTTCTGAATTAGTAAAGTAGCGCAAACTCAAGTCTAATGTCTGCCGACCTTCTGTAAGGGTGATCTCCTGATGGATCAGCGGATGCTCAGGAGTCACTTGATGAATCAGCTGAATGAGTTTTGGCTCTTGAATGACTTCTGTGTACCGCTGTTCAGGTTGATAGCTTACCACGTTTAAATGTAGCTGCATCTTTGGATTAAGCAGTAGTAAACGAGAATCAGCATCATCAATCAGGAATACGCCAATCATCAGTTCGTTCAGTAACGTATATAATTGCTCTTCTGTGGTAGTACACGCCCGATACATCTTACTCATTTGTTCGCTCAACGCATTAATCGTCTGATACAATTCTTCCCATTGATCGGGTGTTTGCATGATTACTTCCGCCTGATTAGGATTTTGCACCATTTTTTTTAGTACGGGCAGCACGGTTTTCAATGGCTGGTTTTTTTGATAGATCAGATAATAGATCATTCCTGCAAGAACAAGGAAGAAAGACAGAAAGAAGAAAAAGACCCAACGGCGAAAACTCTCAGTTCTCGGTAAAAAAACGCTTGTCGGTTCTGCGATACGTAAAATGGCTTCTAACTGGCCACTTTTTTTGACTGGTAATGCGACATATAAAAGATCCTCATTCAAAGTAGTACTTTTGCGCAAAGCGCTACCTAGGTTCCCACCATTCAATACGGCTTTGATTTCGGGACGGGAGTTTCGCTGTTCATTCAATGTTTCATTGTTTGTGTCAAATAAGATCTTTCCAGTAGCATCCATTAAAGTAATCCGTTCGTTCGACTGATGGACGAATTCTTCCAAAGCAGTTTTGTTTTGCGCTGCTTGGAGGTTTTCGACATCTAATTGCCGGATCAGCAGTTGTGCTTTTTTTGTCAGGTAGCTTTCTTGCTGTTCCACGATCTGCTGTTGAAAATAATGGGAAATCAATTGCCAGCCACCAAAAAACAAACTAACTAAAAGAATAAGAAAGAAGAGACGTTCATAAATTTTTTTCCATTTCATCGTTTGGGTTCCTGAAACTTATAGCCAAATCCTCTAATAGTCACCAAGTACTTTGGGTGTTTTGGATCTCGCTCGATTTTTTCTCGCAAATGACTAACGTGTACATCTACGATTCGGCTTTGTCCTGCGAAGTCAAAATTCCAAATGCGGTCTAGCAATGTGTCTCGGTCGATCACACGGTCTTTTCGTTTCATGAAATAAACAAGTAATTCAAATTCTTTCGGTGTTAGTTCAATCAGATGGTCGTCTACGGTCACTTGATAATTGGTCAAATCAGCAGTGATTTGTCCAATCGATAGATATTCAGGCTCAGCTTCATCTTTTGATTGCTTACGAGGTTCAATTCGTCTGAATATTGCTTTCATACGGGCTAATACTTCGCGAGGACTAAATGGTTTGGTCAAATAGTCGTCAGCACCTATTTCTAGGCCAATGATCCGATCCACTTGGTCATCTTTAGCCGTCAGCATCAAAATCGGTGTTTCATTTTTTTCTTGACGCAGCCGCTGAGTGATCTCCATGCCATCCATCGTTGGAAGCATCACATCTAAAATGATGAAATCAAATGATTGTTCTAATGCTAATTCTAATCCTTCGCCTCCATCTGTGGCACTGGTTACCTTGTAGCCTTCTTTTTCCAAATTGAACGTCAAGAGCGTTACAATAGAAGGTTCATCATCAACAACTAGTATTTTTTTCATTCAAATCTCCTTTAAATAGGTTTCATTCTGTTTATATTTTAGCATAGAATCAGTACAAAGGGCTATTTTACAAAAGAAATAAATGGTATAATAGGAAGGCACTTTGCTGAATAGAAAGGAAGAGCAGTCAATGATTGGAATCAGTGCATGTTTAGGCGGTCTGGCCTGTCGCTATGATGGACAGAAAAAAGAAGTACCAGAATTGATGGAACTAGTTGAAACTGGAGAAGCTGTCATGGTCTGTCCAGAAGTGATCGGCGGATTACCAATTCCTAGAGATCCCGCTGAAATCATTGGTGGAAATGGATTCGATGTGTGGAAAGATCAAGCAAAAGTATGGACGACAAGCGGCGAAGATGTAACGGAAGCGTACAAAAATGGCGCGATCAAAGCCTATCAAAAATTGCAGGAAAAACACATTGATCTAGTCATCATGAAGGAAAAAAGCCCTTCATGCGGAACCCATTCGATTTATGACGGAAGTTTTTCCGGAATAAAAAAAAATGGTGCCGGAGTGGCTACTGCTTATTTTATTCAGCAAAAAATGACTGTGCTCTCTGATGAAGAATGGCTGAAAACTAGAGGTGAGCAGAATGGAAATCGAAAAGACCAATCGAATGAACGCGCTCTTTGAATTTTATTCGACCTTATTGACAGAAAAACAAATGAACTACATGGAATTATATTATGCAGATGATTTTTCATTAGGTGAGATCGCGGAAGAATACGAAGTAAGCCGACAAGCAGTATATGACAATATCAAGCGGACAAGCAAGATCTTGGAGGATTATGAAAAAAAACTCCATCTTTTTTCTAATTATATTGTTCGAGAACAGGTATTGGAAAATATGACTGCATATATTACAGATAAGTACCCGGAAGATAAAAAACTACTTGAATATGTACAGCAAATTCAAGCAATCGAAGAATAAATAAAAGGAATGAAGAAAATATGGCATTTGAAAGCTTAACTGAACGTCTCCAGCAGGCGATGGGAAAAATAAGAAAAAAAGGAAAAGTATCAGAAGCTGACGTAAAAGAAATGATGCGGGAAATCCGCCTTGCCTTACTAGAAGCCGATGTTAACTTGCAAGTAGTCAAAGATTTTACTAAGCGCGTACGCGAACGTGCGGTAGGGGCAGAAGTGCTGGAAAGTTTATCACCTGCACAACAAATCGTAAAAATCGTTGATGAAGAATTGACGATCACACTTGGTTCTGAAACAGCAGAGTTAAATAAATCACCAAAAATACCAACTGTTATCATGATGGCTGGTCTTCAAGGGGCAGGTAAAACGACCTTTACTGGTAAATTAGCCAATTATTTAAAGAAAAATGAAAATGCTCGTCCGCTCCTAATCGCAGGGGACGTATATCGACCAGCTGCGATCGACCAATTGAAAGTATTAGGTCAACAGCTAGACGTTCCTGTATTTGATATGGGAACTGAAGTCAGCCCGGTAGAGATCGTCCGTCAAGGGATGGAGTTAGCAAAAGAAAAGAAAAACGACTATGTATTGATCGATACGGCAGGACGTCTGCATATCGATGAAACATTGATGGATGAGTTGAAACAAATCAAAGAATTGACGCAACCAAATGAGATTTTGCTTGTTGTCGATGCCATGACTGGTCAAGATGCCGTCAACGTAGCTGATAGCTTCAACCAGCAATTAGGTATTACAGGGGTCGTCATCACTAAACTTGATGGGGATACTCGAGGCGGGGCAGCACTATCGATCCGCTCAGTGACAGGCGCACCAATCAAATTCATCGGTTCTGGTGAAAAATTGACTGACTTAGAAGTATTCCACCCAGATCGTATGGCTAGCCGTATCCTTGGTATGGGGGATATGCTGACATTGATTGAAAAAGCGCAGCAAGACTACGACGAGAAAAAAGCGGAAGAACTTGCACAGAAAATGCGGGAAAATTCATTCGATTTCAATGACTTTATTGAACAGCTTGATCAAGTGATGGGTATGGGCCCACTGGAAGATCTAATCAAAATGATCCCAGGAATGAATCAAGTCCCTGGAATCGAAAACGTCAAGGTAGATCCAAAAGATGTTGAACGCAAAAAAGCGATGGTTTATTCTATGACGCCAGCAGAAAGAGCAAATCCTGATCTGTTGAACCCAAGCCGTCGTCGCCGAATTGCTGCCGGTTCTGGAAACAGTGTTGTTGAAGTGAATCGAATGATCAAACAATTCAAGGAATCAAGAAAAATGATGCAGCAAATGTCCAAAGGGGATATGAACATCCCAGGTATGGACCAAATGTTTGGTTCAGGCGTCAAAGGAAAACTAGGCAAAATGGCGATGAATCGAATGATCAAGAAAAATAAGAAGAAAAAGAAAAAACGGAAATAAGATGAAAAAAACAGCTTCGGTACAGACTGAAAATGTCTACTGCCGGAGCTTTTCTATCAGCAATTTTTATTCTTTACTAATACAATTACTCTAAACGAAGAGGTGGCACAGATGAGATGTCCGTGGAGTGAACAAACAGAAAGTATGCGGCAATATCATGATACTGTCTGGGGTGTTCCTGAATATGATGACCAAAAGCTGTTCCGAAAATTGATGCTTGATATTAATCAAGCCGGATTGAGCTGGCAGACGATTTTAAATAAAAGTGAAGCATTCGATGAAGCATATGATCGATTCGATATCAAAAAAGTCGCAAATTATGGAGAAACAAAAATCAGTGAACTAATGGAAAACAAAGGAATTATTCGTAACCGAAGAAAAATCGAAGCAGCCGTCCAAAACGCCAAAGCAGTCTTGAAAATTCAAGAAGAAATCGGCAGTTTTTCAGAGTATCTTTGGTCGTTTTCTAATGGAAAAATCGTTGATTCTTCTTATCATTCACAAGAAGAAGTCCCAACAACAAGTCCTCTTTCAGATGAATTAGCAAAAGATCTAAAGAAAAGAGGATTTAAATTTATCGGAAGCACAACAATCTATGCTTTTTTAGAAGCTGTCGGGATCATCAATGATCACCTTGACAGTTGTTTCCGCAAAGAAGAGGTCGTACGTATCGGCAGAAAGGGCGAATAAAGCATGCGAAAAATCATATTTTATGGTGCTATAAGTTTAGATGGCTATTTGGCAACGAAAACGGATGATCTTCAATGGCTTTTTGACACTCCAACAGGTAAGCAAACTACTTATGAAGCTTTTTATGAAACAATCGATACGACCATCATGGGCAGAAAAACTTATCAGGAAGCAAAAAAATATTTGGAGACCGAAGCAATTTATCCAGAGAAAAAGAATTTCGTTTTTTCCACCCACGCACAATTACAATTGCCAGATGCTGAGGTCGTAAACGAAGATCCTGTTGCTTTTCTAAAAAATCTACAAATGACAGAAGGAAAAGATATCTGGGTTGTGGGTGGCGGTCGATTGATCAAACCGCTATTGGAACATCAAATGATTGATGAATGGTATATCCAGATTACCCCTGTATTATTAGGGGACGGGATTCCTTTATTCCAAAAAGGAACATATGAAGCGCGTTTTGAAATGCTAGACACGACACGATTCGGTGAATTTATCGAATTGCATTATGTACGAAAGTAGAAGTAAATAAAATAAAAAAGGCAACTATATGCAGAAATGTCCTGTACATAGTTGCCTTTTTTATTACCGTTATGCTTTTTACTCTGTTAATTTGTTAGAAAAATCTAGATACGCATCTAAAATCGTTTGGAAGAAACTTAATGTTCCTTCAACGATATTACCATTTTCATCAATTAGATTCGCAACGTTTCCGATATATGCTTCCGGTTGCTGCAAGGTTGGCACATTCAAAAAGACAAGTGATTGGCGTAGATGGTGGTTTGCGCCAAAGCCGCCGATCCCACCTGGTGATGCAGTAACGACTAAACCTGGTTTATGATCCCAAACACTGTGTCCATAAGGTCTTGAGCCTACATCTAAAGCATTTTTCAATACTGCTGGCACAGAACGGTTGTATTCAGGAGTAACGAAAACGACACCGTCTAGTCCCCTCACTTCCTCACGAAAACGAGTCCATTCAGCAGGAGCCTGTTCTGGAGTTTCGAGATCCTCATTGTAAAATGGCAGATCATCGATTTTTACAAATACACTTTCGTACCCTTCAGGAAGCAATTTCGCAAAAGCTTCTGCTACTTTTTTGTTGTAAGAATCTTTTCTTAAACTACCAATAAAAAATCCAATTTTTTTTGTCATACGATTTTTCCTCCTTCAAACTATCTATAATAATCTTACAAAAGATAAGTAACTGGAGCAAATAAAAACACTTACTGACAAAAGCTACATAGAAGATAGATTACTTATTTTTAACAAAAAAGAAGTCTAAAATCTTCTATTTTCTAAAAAAAATCGAATTTAATCAAGCTGTAAAGAAAAAAAGCTTTACAGGGTAAAAAAAAACTGTTACACTACATCTTGTGAATAAAACAATGGAGGTGGAAATAAATAATGGCAGTTAAAATCCGTTTAAAACGTATGGGTTCTAAAAAGAGTCCGTTTTACCGTATCGTCGTAGCTGATTCACGTTCTCCTCGTGATGGACGTTTCATCGAAACTGTAGGTACTTACAATCCTTTGAAAGACCCTGCAGAAGTAGTTTTAAAAGAAGACTTAGTTCTTGACTGGTTATCAAAAGGTGCACAACCTTCTGACACTGTACGTAACATCCTTTCAAAAGAAGGCGTTATGCAAAAACACCACGAAGCTAAATTCTCAAAGAAATAAGGTGACCGGATATGAAAGATTTAAGCGACTTAGTCTTAACAATCGTTCGTCCGCTAGTCACTTATCCTGATCAAGTCAAGTTAGACGTCGTAGAGTCGAAAGACTTTTACGAGTACAATCTAACAGTGGCTCCTGAAGATATTGGCCGTATCATTGGAAAACAAGGGCGTGTTGCTAAAGCAATCCGCACAATCGTTTACGGTGTTCGGATCAATGCACCGAAAAAAGTGCGTTTGAATATCATCGATGATAAGGAAAAGTAAATAAACGTGCTGTACTCGAATTTTCGAGTGCAGCTTTTTTGTTTTTTTTATTAATTGAAGAAATGATTATTTGGCAAAACAAGCAAGAAAGCGTATCCTTATAGGAGGAGGGAGTGAACAGCCAATGAGAAAGAAAATGTTATTTATTCCATTTGCTCTATTGTTAAGCGCTTGTAGTTCGGTTACTCAAGAATCAGACAATACACATCTATCAAGCAGTATATCTGAAACTGTTACCAGTCCAGAAAAAAGTAGTACCAAAACGGCTTCCACCACTGAACAAACAATGGCTACCTCAAATAATGAGAAAAAGACTGCTTTAGACCAGTTGAAAGAACAACAGCCAAATGTTCCCATGCCTCTAGATGTACCAGTCTCTTCAGGCTATCTCAATATCGCAGCGACACATACAAAGCAAGGTTATTCTATTTTATATTACAGAACAGATCGTCCCCTCGGGTTGAATGCTGACGAATTGAATCAAGAAACGCCTATTGCAACCTATCTATATCAATATGGGTTTGCTTCTAGTCAAGAAACAATCCAAGTTTTGCAGCCATTTGAGATCGACACAAATGGTCAGCAAGTGGACTTAGGTTCTCGAATCACAGGGTATCAGCAAGGTGCAGCAGGTTCAAGTTTTCTTGAATGGCAAGAAGGAAACTGGCGTATTCGAATCCGTGGGAATAATATAGAAGGCCAAGATCCCTTACTATTAGCTAAAGAAATCGTAGCTTATTTGGAAGAAAACAGTCTACCAGCACCTGAACA
Source organism: Enterococcus sp. PLH-Efm8 (assembly GCF_053011625.1). Taxonomy (NCBI): domain Bacteria; kingdom Bacillati; phylum Bacillota; class Bacilli; order Lactobacillales; family Enterococcaceae; genus Enterococcus; species Enterococcus sp. PLH-Efm8. The sequence continues at coordinate 1,869,895 of NZ_CP172568.1, read as the reverse complement.
ATTTGGTAAAATTACTGTTGATATGGGTGATACGACGAATCGAGCCGTAGAAGTAAGCTGGCAAGAACCGAAAAATGCCTATACGATCACTCATCAAGATCCTATGTCTGCGTTGAAGATGGCAGTTTCTATGAAGAGGTTGTGAAATCAGCGCGCTGATCTGAGCCCATCATTTAACTCCAAGTCACAGGAAGTAATCAAAAATAGCACGCCGCATTTTTGCATAATTTTGGCTTAATACCTTAAAAGAAAACTAGAATTGCCTCTTCACACATGCTAAAATAAAACAGACAAAAAAGAAATGGGGATATAAGTTGACTGAATACTTGAATGTAGGAAAAATCGTAAACACACAAGGTATCAAAGGCGAAGTCCGTGTTATCTCAACAACGGATTTCCCAGAAGAACGTTACAAAAAAGGAACGGTGCTAACACTATTCCAAGACGGAAAAGCACCTGTGGAATTAACAGTCAAAAGTCATCGCAAACATAAAAATTTTGACTTATTGAGTTTTGAAGGACATCCTTCTATCAATGATGTGGAAAAATATCGGGATGGCATATTAAAAGTGTCAAAAGACAACTCTGTAGATCTAGCTGAAAATGAATTCTATTACCATGAGATCATCGGTCTGCATGTATTAGAAGATGGAACTGAGTTAGGTAAAGTAAAAGAAATCTTGTCACCAGGTGCCAATGATGTTTGGGTCGTTCAACGTCCGAAAAAAGCTGATATATTGCTTCCATATATCGCTTCTGTCGTCAAAGAAGTCGATTTAGAAGCTGGAGTGGTCCGTGTAGAAATTCCAGAAGGACTGATTGACGATGAAGATTGATGTATTGACTTTATTTCCAAGAATGTTTGAAGGTCCTATGGGGGAATCCATCATCGGTAAGGCTGTAGATAAAGGATTATTAGATATCAATATCTCTAACTTCCGCGATTATTCAGATAACAAACATCAGACAGTAGATGATTATCCATACGGCGGTGGAGCAGGTATGCTGCTCAAAGTCCAGCCCATCTATGATAACATCCAAGCCATTGAAAAAGCTGCACCGGATGTCAAAAAAAGAGTAATTCTTCTTGACCCAGCTGGTAAACGATTCGATCAGAAAATGGCAGAAGAATTTTCACAAGAAGAACACTTAGTATTCATTTGTGGTCATTATGAGGGATATGATGAACGTATCCGCACATTAGTGACAGATGAAGTTTCCTTAGGAGATTATGTCCTTACTGGGGGAGAATTAGGTGCGATGGTCATGATCGATGCAACAGTTCGGCTTTTGCCAGATGTGTTAGGGAATCAGACTTCAGCTCAAACGGATTCTTATTCAACCGGTTTATTGGAACATCCCCAATATACTCGCCCGGCAGAATATAAAGGGATGAAAGTACCAGAAGTATTGACAAATGGAAATCATAAATTGATTGAAGAATGGCAATTAAAAGAATCACTAAGAAGGACCTATCAACGTCGGCCTGATCTTTTGGAAACACTTGAATGGACACCTCAAATGACGAAATTTTTAGAAGAAATCAAGAAAGAAGAACAAGAAAAAACAGCAGATGAAGCCAAGTGACTTTTTCTAAAATCTTCTTTACAGTAGGTTGATAATATGTTAGTATTTTATGGTGAGTGCAAAAGCACTTAACTATTACGATATTCCGCTGTGAGAAAAGCTCATAAGAATATTTGGAATAAGGAGAAGAAAACCATGAATCCATTAATCGAAGAATTAACAAAAGAACAATTACGTTCTGACATCCCAGCGTTCCGCCCTGGTGACACTGTGCGTGTTCACGCAAAAGTTGTTGAAGGTACTCGTGAACGTATCCAGTTATTTGAAGGTGTTGTTATCAAACGCCGCGGTGCTGGAATCAGCGAAACTTATACAGTACGTAAAGTTTCTAACGGAGTGGGCGTTGAACGTACATTCCCATTGCATACACCACGTGTTGCAAAAATCGAAGTAGTTCGCTACGGTAAAGTACGTCGTGCAAAATTGTACTACCTACGTGCATTACACGGAAAAGCTGCTCGTATCAAAGAAATCAGAAGATAAACACGGAAAACTTCCTTGGAAATCTGAAATCTGTGAAAAGTCCTTGTATATCAAGGACTTTTTCTTTTTTCTCTATCACATTTTTAATATGTTTTGGGCCTTTTTTTCTAATGTTCTCTCAAATTGTCCTGAATCTCCCAATATTGACTACTATTATCGTCAAAATACCGAAAAAATTAGTAGTCATTTTGACGACAAATTTAATACGAAAAATACCTAAACACTTACCGAATTTAGCAATTTTTGAACCCGAGTTGCTAAAAAGGTTGAATGCTTTCGAAAAAAGCAAAACATATACCATTGTGCTAAAAAGTTTATGTGATAGGTTTCTATTTAAATAATTTTAGGAGTTTTTTGTAATGGGAAAAGATAAGCGTATTGTTTGGAAGGATCAAAGCGATTTAAAAATTATATTAACAATTAGTCAGTTTATTGAAACTTACGAAATAAAATCTAGTCGAGAATATCAGAAACAGTTATCGAAAAATCCACATTCAGCTCCCAGCATGTGGTTTATTATTAATAAATATGGCTCGTGGAATAATTTGCTGAATAGCATTGGAATTGATAATAACGGATCTAAAAAATGGGCTAGAATGGAGACCGATGAATTAATAAAAGTGGCACAAATATTTATTGATTCAGAAAATCTTAATTGTCAAATTAAGTTAGACAGATCATCAATACTTACGTAACTCAAAAATACTTCCAAAGGTGTTCGATAATCCAGTGATTTTCTAGGAATATTATTTCGTTTAGATGCGACAGATTGAATAAAAAATTCATCTACTGAATTGAAATCCATAGATTTCAATAAACCATCTCTACGTAACAATCCGTTAGAATTCTCGTTTAGGCCTCTTTGAGACGGCGTTCCTGGATCAGCGAAATAAATGGCAATATCATTGACATTACTGATCTGTTTCCAATTTGAAAATTCCTTTCCACAATCAAAAGTGATGGATTTGAATAGGTTTTTCGGTACAGATTCAAACCATTGATTTAATTTTTTTTCAATATCAATCGCTTGTCTACCACACGGTTTCAATGTGATGATAACTTTTGATAATCGTTCAACTAAGGTAATTACAGCACTTTTATGTTTCAGACCTACGATAGTGTCACCTTCAAGGTGACCAAACTCATTTGAGAATTGGCTATAATCCTTTTCACGTTCATGAATAGAGCGGCGGAAAGTTTGTTTTCCACGTCTTTCTTGATGTCCATTCGGTTTACGCTTGCCTTTCATCGGTAAGTCAGAAGAATCAAATAGCCCCTTTTTGAACATACGATAAATGGTACGAGCAGAACAACTAATAGGAAACGCTGCACGACCAACAATCACATCGGGTGTCCATCCTTGAACAACCTTTCTTTGAATATATTCTGATTGTTCCTCGGGTAAAACAAGCGGACGTCTACCACAGTTTGATTTGTTTTTCTTATACTGTTGATAATATTCTAAGGCTGATTTTCCTTGCTTGAAGAACAGATATACTTTATGGATCGTTTGTCTTGAACGATTCAAGCAATGGGCAGTTTTAGCAACAGATTGATTCATTTTGAAATAAGACTCTATTATTACAAGTTCATCCGTTGTAAGATGGGTATAGGTCATTTGTACTCACTCCTTATAATTCTTTGGTCGGAACTATTTTGAGTGTAGCACAAATGACTTTTTTAGTTGTCTAGCTTAATTTTACAATCGGCGAAAAATAAAATCACAACGCGTTTATGAAAAAAAGTCTGCTGGTAAAGATGTTCCGTGTTTAAGCACTTTAAAGAATAGATTGGGCGACATTCGTTTTCTTTTTAAAAAGGAAGTGAATAAGGGATTGGGAGCGTCAATAATTTTGTGTAAATAACTCGTCCTTCTGCAAAATAATGGGTTACTCAGTAAACATTGAAGCTAATGTATCCGTCACTTGTTGGAAGCCTTTATGGCTTCTATTTAAGAATTTTTGATTGTATGTATCAAAGATGGATACTAGGAAACGCTCTAGTGATTCTTCATTTTGAAACTGCTCTTTTCTGCGGCTGTATTTCTTGATTTGTTTATTGAAAGATTCGATTAAATTAGTTGAGTAAATGCTTCGGCGGATACCAGGCGGAAACTCATAAAAAGTCAATAAATCTTGATTTTTTATCAGTGACTGCGTCACTTTAGGATAAGTTTTCTGCCACTTCTCAATCATACTCCCTAAAAAGGTATTTGCCTCTTCCTTTGAGCTAGCTTGATAAACAGCCTTAAAATCATCACAGATTTCTTTTCGATCTTTGACACGTACTTTATGAGCAATATTACGGGAAACGTGAACACAGCAATGTTGGTATTTAGCTTTAGGATAAATCTGGTGAATCGTATCTTTCATGCCTTTTAAGCCATCGGTGATAAACAGTAAGACATCATGAACCCCTCTGGAGTAAATGTCCTGTAACAACTCATTCCAAACGTAGGTCGATTCAGTCGGAGCAATCGCATAACTTAGTACTTCTTTAGTGCCGTCTTCTCGTATACCAATGGCAATATAGATTGCTTCTTTGGAGACGGTTTGCCGTTTTAAAGGAATATAAGTAGCATCCATGAAAATAGCGACATACTTATCATTTAGAGTTCTAACTTTAAATGCATTTACTTCTTCAGTCAGCACTTTAGTCATTTTGGACATGGTTTGGGGCGTGTAGTGATACCCATACATTTCCTCAATCAAGTCTGCGATTTCCGACATGGTAATACCTTTTCGGAAGAGGTGAATGACGGTCTCCTCTAAGGTATCATTCGTCCGTCTATAAGCAGGAACAGTCTGTTGCTTGAACTCGCCGTTGCGGTCGCGCGGAATCTGGAGATGAAGTTCCCCGTACTCGGTCTTGACCGTACGGTCATAGGAGCCGTTACGAGAATTACCCGTGTTAAAACCAATGCGATCGTACTTTTCGTAATCGAGGAAAGCCGTTAACTCCGTTTTGAGAAGCGTATTGACAGCTTTTTCCAAATGGACACGGAATAATTCATTCAAATCGCCTTTGTTCGCTAGAGTCTTTAGAATTTCTGTAGTAAAATCGTTCATATGGAAGTCCTCTTTTCTGTGAATGTGTTGTGGTAACTCTATTCTACAGAAGGGACTTCCTTTTTTCTATTTACACAAAATATTTTACACTCTCAAGGGATTAACTAATTTTGAGATACTTTTAGAGCTTAAGAATGAAATAATTAGACTTAATATGGAAGATGATTTATCTATGACAAAATTTCAAAACTATTCAAAATCCAAACATCTTCCATCTGTATATACAATTATGAGACGGACAAATAAGACATGGGAAGAATTGATGAGCGAAATTGGGTATGATTATAAAGAAATAAAAATAAAAAAACAGAGAAATAATTTGCGTTGTAGATCAAAAAAAATATGTTCAAGATATGAATAAACAAAGTATTTTTCAGCATATTTTTATCTGTACCATTATTTTAAATATCCATAGCAGTTTATTCATGATTTATGAGGTTTAAAATACAATACTGAATTCACTGCTTATTTTCATGTTACTGCTTAAACTTTGTATTTTAATAGAAAATAGAGATGTGAACGAAAAATATTTATTTCTATTACAAAAGGTAAAAAATTTGATTTAAAAGCTAAATGTACAGATGAGTTTTGAATTTTTCTCCTTCAAATTCAAAATGAGAGTAGTAGGTATGATAGAAATATATCAAATATTAAGATAGATACAATATGCATAATAGGCTATGCTTCTTTAGATTTTTTGATTAAGAACACAATAAATAGTTTACGTCGATACTTATTAAGTTATCGACGTTTTTTTTATAAAAAATTTATAAAAGGAGGTTTCTTGATATGATAAGAAACAAAAAGCTTTGCTTGAAAGTTGCTTTATTGGCAGTTTTTTGTCAAGTATTTTTTTTGGTAGGCTCACTGACAACACAAGCAGAAGAAATAACTCAAGGAACAACTGTTTCTCAAGTTTCTCCTACTTCAAATGAAGTTGAAGTACAATCCGATTTACCAAAAGAGACTGCCAAAGAAGAGATATCGACAGAATTTGTTCCACCAACAGAAGCACCTTCAATGAACGAAAAAAGCGTACTCGATGAAACCATCGGTAAAAGCCAACAACCAGGAGATAGTCCAGTTGTGGCAGAAGAAATACCAATAGAAACACCTGAAGTTCAAACAATTTTTGAAAAGGAAAATTCATCAGAAAAAAGTTGTTCTACTGTAATAAACGAAGGAACAGAATCAGTTCAATCAGAAGATTCAAAAGAGGCAACGACTCCGATTGAATTGACGAAAGAAGAAATGAATTCTAATACTTCACTTTCTTCTGAAAAAGAAGAGAAAACAGCTCTTTCGACAGAATCCCATGAACCTGAATTGAAAAAAGTTGAGGAATCAGGTGATACACAAAAAGAGAAAATAAAAAAAGAAGCTGTTTCTTCTACTTCTTCAAAAGAAGTTACATTGATTGTACCACAAACCGCTCGAAGTGCACGGGTGCGACGTGCAACCAATACAGCAGTTTTGGGTGGTCGGAAAATTGATTGGGGCGAAAATATTGGTGTTATTTCTAGTGCCAATAATCCCAATTTCACTTTAAATTACATGGTTCGTTTTGAGATTAATGGACAAGTAGCATTTTGTATTGAACCTGGTGTCGCAGCCGCAGAAGGTCAAGTTTATACAGCTACTGCTTTAGAAAACTATTTGAAAGATTTAAATATACGAAAAAAAACAAGCTTGATCTCTTATTTAGGATATGTCACAAGCAAAGACAAATCCGATGAACAATACATTGCGGCACAATTTATGATTTGGGAAGTTTTGGGCACAAAAATTCCAATTAAAAATATCCGTATTGACTATGATCGTCGAAAAGCAGAAATTCAACGTTTGCTTAATAATTTTGATGTAAGAGCTACTTTTCATAATCAAACACATACGGTAAAAATTGGCGAAACGTTAAAAGTAAAAAGTGGCAATGACTTTCTACAACGTGTAAAAGACATTCAAAAGCCAAAAGGTGTTAATGTATCTATTCATGATAATGAAGTATGGATTACAATCACAAAAGAGTCACCAGAAAAGGCAAAAATTCATTTCAATCAAATTGAAGCATTAGGCGTGCCATTAGCGTATCGTCGTCCAGGTGCTCAAACAATTGGGGTGCTGAATCCTTTTGTACCTGGTGACTCTGTTGTCAATTTGACCATTTTGAAACAAGGAAACATTCGCGTCTTTAAAGAAGATGCAGAAACCGGTGTGAAAGCACAAGGTGCAGCTTCTTTAGAAAATGCAGTGTATGGCTTGTATCAAGCAAATGGGAAGAAAATCAAAGAAATTACATTGAAAAATATCAATGGCAAAGTACAGGCAGAAATCAAAGATCTTGATCCTGGTAAATATGTTTTAAAAGAGATCAAAGCACCAAAAGGTTATGTACTTTCTGATGAAGCAATTGAAATCGTCGTTGAACCTGGAAAAACTGTCAATACGATCGCAAAAGATCAAGTGATCAAAGGAACCATTGATTTAGTCAAAGTCGCAAATAAAGATTTAGTCGATTCAACCAATCCAGACAACAAACCCAAATTAGCTGGTATTGAAATCTCTTTGACGTCAAAAACAACTGGAAAAGTGGTGAAAACAGTTGTGACAGATAATGATGGTTACGCTACTTTTGGTAAAAATACCGTTGTCTTTGATACGTACATTCTTTCTGAAACCAAAGGAAAAGAAGGATATAAACTATTTGAACCATTCGAAGTCACAATTTCTGAAAATGGACAAACCTTCCATTATGTTTTAGAAGACAAAGTAATCGAACAACGTCTTAAAGTGGTGAAAGTGGATCAAGAAACAGGGAAAGTCATTGCTCTAGCTGGTACCCAATTCAAAATTTGGGATAAATACGCAAACAATGGTAAAGGTGGCTATGTATCGATGGCATTACCGAATGATACAGAGGTTTCAGACATATTTACAACAAACGAGAAAGGGTACTTTGTCACAACGGATACATTGAAATACGGAAAAAATCGTTACGAGTTGCGAGAAATCAAAGCACCTGAAAAATATGTTCTAAATAAAACGCCTTATGTCTTTTCAGTAACAGACGACACCAATACGATTCAATTAATCTACTTCGCTAACCGTTTAGCGAAAGCCAACGTAGAGGTTTTCAAATATGATACTAGTACGAATTTTGATCAAAAAACGGCGATTGCTGGTGTTGAATTTGACCTATTCAAAAAAGATGAAACAGGCACAACCTTTGTTGGTACATTCAAAACAGACAAAAAAGGTAAAATCAATGTGAAAGACTTATTGGTTGGCGATTACTTCTTTAAAGAAGTGAAACCATTAGCAGGGTATCTGGCCTTAGATAAAGACGTACCATTTACTGTAACGGTTGATAAAGACGGTACAGTGATTGCACTAGAAGTGGAAAACAAACGGATTCCACCTAAAATTGGTACTACAGCTATCGGTAAGTATACAAACCAACAAAAAGTGACCCCATTGAAAAAAGTAACGATTACAGACACTGTAAAATACAGTAATCTAATCATCGGAAAAACTTATACCGTCAATGGTGTTTTGATGGATAAGGAAGAATCTATCACAGCAGGAAAAGACGTACCGTTGTTAGTAAATGGTAAACAAATTACCGCAAGTAAAGTGTTTGTCGCAAAAAATCCTAACGGAATGATTTCCCTTGACTTTGTCTTTGATGCTAGTGCATTAGCTGGAAAAGAGATAGTCGTATTTGAAAATGTCTATCGTGACGGACGCTTAGTTGCGTCTCATACAGATATTCACGATAAAGGACAAACGGTTCGTATTGTGAACCCTATGATTCATACAAAAGCAACAGGTCAAAACGGCGAAAAACAATTACAAGCTTTACCAAATCAAAAAGTGAAAGAATTGGTACAGTTGAACGACTTAATTGTTGGTCAAACGTACAAAGTGCTCGTACAAGGTTATATTACACCTGATGGTGTGAAATTAGACGGTACAAGTGCTGAAAAAATTTTCAAAGCAGATAAGACAACTTTAGAGTTCTTATTTGAATTTTTGGTAGATGGACGTAAGCTAGCAGGCAAAGGATTATCTTTTGCAGAATGGTTAGAAGCCCAAAGTGAACCAAAAGATGAAAACGATTATGAAGTTCGATTTGAACAAATCGCAAACCACAACGTAGACTTAAAATCAGAAGATCAAACGGTTTATTTTGTAGAAGTTCCAAAAGTACCGGAACCAAAAATTCCTGAAAAATCACAACCTTTTAAAGAGGTGAAACAAGCTTCAGTAGTACCAATGTTGCCAAAAACAGGATCAGAAGATACTGTATTATGGATGATCATTGGTGTGCTATTTGTTTTAGCAGCAGGTCTTACATTTTACGAGTTACGCAAAGTCAAAGACTAAGTAGGACAAACAAGCGGTTAGATGCCTAATCGCTTGTTTGGTTTTAAAAAAGTTATTGCATAAGTAACCTTTGAAAAGATAAGAAATGATCTTTGTTTTATGAAGAAAAAAGAAAGGAAAAAGAGAATGAAGAAGCTATTTTTCGCATGTTTATTTAGTTCCGTAGTTCTTGCTGGTGGAATAAACGTTTTTGCAGATGAAATAGGTATTACACCAGTTACGCCACCTGTGATAGAAGAAACAACACCTGTTGTTCCAATTCCAGATATTTCTAAAATAGATGAGTCTGTTCCGGATCAACCAACTCCTGTTGATCCGGATATATCTTCAGAAGTAACTGAACCAACAACACCTGTTGTTCCTGATATAACGGAAAATTCAGAAAATGAAACACCAGTTGTATCGCCTTCTACTGGAGAAACAACGAATGATAAAGATACTACACCAACTACCAGTGAGTCTTATTCGGGAACTAGTTCGGTAGATAATGATTCAAAAATAGACGATTTTAGTTCTTCATCTACTACAATAGATACACCAAAAGAAACAGAAAAGAAAAATGATTTAGGAGCTCCCAAAAATTTAACACCTGAAAATCATATAAAGACTGTATCGGAAAAGGAAATGACTGTTTCAGTCAGTTCAGATGGAAAAATTGTACAAGGAACGGGTACCGAAAAATCAATTCCTATTGTGACAAGTAATTTAGAAGAAATTAATCATGTCCCAACATCTGAAACTCCTTTACAAGTAGCGACTGGTCAAGCGATTGTTGGGGTACAAGATGGTGTACCACTTGTACAAGATAATCAAGGGAATTTGGTAGAAGATTTATCCATTCCTGTAAAAAAACTACCTAGCGGCAATATTGAAATCAAAACAATCGATGGGAAAACAAAAGTATTGCCAAAAACAGGTGAAGAACTTCAAATTAGTTTAACTATCCTTGGTTCTCTTTTAACAGCAGTAACCGGGGGCATTTTTTATGGTAAAAAACAATGGCGTCATTTGCGTCATATGTTTAAGAAAACTATTTAGTAAGGAGAGAGAATAAAAATGGGTTTATCTTATGTTGCAATTAGTCAGGAAGAAGTATTGGGAAAGTGTTTTAATCAAAAACACGTTGGCTCGACAGGTGAACGAGATCATCGAGGAAATATGAAGAAAGTAGAGTGGGAGATTTTTCAGATGAACTCTGAAAAGATGGGAGAAATTGAAGTGCGTGTAGCTGTCGGTGGTGCGCCTAAAGCCATGCGATACAATGCAGAAGTGTTACTGGCAAATCCTAGAATTTCTCGTCGAGCAGATGTACGAAATATTGGAAATGACGGTGAAACAAACAAAATAGCACGTAATAGGTTTTATTTGTTAGTCGATCGTGTAGAAGTAAAAGGAGGAAATAACTAATGACACTAGAATTTGATCAAGGAATTGTCCCAGGGTTGGTAAAAGAAACACTAGGAGAAATCTATTTTGTCAAGGCACAACGTCCACGTATGCTGTATGAAGATAATGAAAACACAGGAGAAATTAAAGAGCGTCCAGTTGAATTTTCAAGTGCTACCCAAGAAACAATGTTCGTGGTGAATTTTCCACCAAAAACAAATTTGGATGGATTAAGTTTTGGCGATGTGGTGGAATTAGAAGAGGTTGAATTTCGATTTTGGATTTCTATTGATCGCGAATCAATGAGTAACCGAGCAGAGAATGATCTGAAAGTATCTGCGCTTCGTTATAAAAAAACGGGAAAAAACGTTTTTCAAACGTCTTCCTCTACTCGTGCAACATATGTAAAAGAAAAACAAGACTCAAATAAAGAAAGTGCAAAGAAAGAGTAATGGTTTCCATTGCTCTTTCTTATTTTAAAGCTAGAAGAAGTAGCTGATGTGGAGAAAATTGAATTGGCTGGCTATATTATTGGGATAAATTTTTGAATTTTTAAGAATTTAGATAGTGGTTAGATACGATTGATTCTTTGTGTATTTTGTATTATTTAAGTATTGTGTGGTATTTACATTAAGTTAATATTGATGTTGTTAGTGTTAATGAAGGTTTTCTTTTATCCAATACATTAGTCACTCTATGATGCGAGGAGATGAGAATAAGTGTTTCAATATAAAGGTATTCGTATTCGAAATCGACATAAATATGCTTCAGAACGATTTATTTTTTATCTTATGTTGCCGGTTCTGTTGCTAATGAGTGGATTTTTTTCTCTCTTTTATACAACGATCACATGGGAATGGTGCTGTATTTATTGGATAATCGCATTTGGTTTAGCTGGTCTATTTGCGTATATGTGTTTGTATTTTTACTTTTATAATGTTTATCAGCGATTGGTTCATAAAGGAAAATTAGCAAAGATGATACATAGTCGTCGATTGATTCTTGAAAGAGTATTGAAAAATGGACGGCGGAAAGTGGTGTATTATCCAAAAATTTTTTATCACTATAAAAATGGCTTAATTCATGTTCGATTGCCATTAGATTTAGGTCCCTTTCAAGATCGGTTTAATGAGATGGCTGGGCAACTAGAAGAAGCCTTTTTTTGTGATTTAGTAGAAGAGCAACGAGAGAAAAACTATATTTGTTATACCTTTTTATACGATGTGGAAAAAAATCGTATTGGGATTCGAGATATAACCGTAAAAGATGGCATAATCACCTTAATGAAGAATGTTCAATGGGCATTTAATAAAGCACCACATGCCATAATTATAGGAAGTACTGGCGGTGGGAAAACGTATTTTATAATGTCTTTGATCTATGCATTATTACCGTATGGTACGTTTGATATTTGTGATCCAAAACGTGCAGATTTGGCTAGTTTAGAAAAAATACCAATTTTTAAAGATCAAGTTTTTTATGGTGGTGGTATTTTATCTTGTTTAATAAATCTAGCTAAAGAAACTGCTAATCGATACGATTTTTTAAGAGAACAGCCCGAGTATGAATTAGGGTACGATTATACTTATTATCATCTAACTCCTCATTTTTTGGTGATTGATGAATGGGCAGCATATTATGCATCGTTAGATACTAAAGAAAAAAAGAAGGCAATGGGATGTTTGAACCAAATTGCTTTAATGGGTCGTCAATGTGGCGTGTTTTTAATTTTAGGTACCCAACGTCCAGATACAAAGTATTTGGACGGCGCGATACGAGATAATTTTGGTTTACGTGTAACACTGGGAAGAGTATCCAAAGCTGGGTATAAGATGATCTTTGAACATACAGTAAAATCATTATTTAATAAGCCGATTAAAGGTCGTGGTTATATTGATTCGGGAACCGATCAAGTACGAGAATTTTATGCGCCATTTATCGATATAACAAGATTTAACTTTTTTGCGGAATTTAAACAACTATCTGATCAATTAATGGCTGAAAAAATCAAGGAGACGAAAGAGGGAAAAAATGTATGAAGAAATCCCAGCTACATGTGGAACTCGATTAGGAATAAAAGATTTAATGATTGACTCTTTTTTGGCAATTGTTTTCAGTGAGAAGAGATTAAGCTTCTTTATCAATAAAAAAGTAGAGAATCGTTGGAGAGTAGAACGTATGTATCCAACGAGTTAACTGATTGGTTACAGTTGCCTTATGACAATTATCGAAGGCGAATATGACGGGTTTTTACTTCAAATAAAAGTGCTCGATCCTATAGTGACCAAATTGTCGAAAAAGCAGCGGAACAGCCTGTTTTTTATGGACGATTCAAAGGACTTTCCTGTTCTTATGTTAAAAGTAAAGACCGGTCTCGACTGTACCTACAAGTAGAGGATATTAACTTGTCCTTTGCGTTGCCAGAAAATTAAATTTGTCCTCATTAGAATACGGAAGATGCTGTGCGTATGCTCCACAAGCAAACAAGCCTCAGGGCGGAAGGACGCGGAAGCGTCCTAGCGTTAGCGAAAGCCCTGAGGTGCAGGGTGCGTTGTGGGGCGTGCGCGTAGCGCACGCCTAAAACCCCCATATTCTAACAGGGGGGTAGAATTTATATTCGGTGGCAAAGATGGGTGATTGAAACATTGATATAACACTATTTTGCTTCAAAAATTTTGTGATATTTTTCTTCGCTTTGTAACATAAAATATCACAAAAGAAAGGAAAGATATATTTGGATGGGACACAATTAAAGCAAATGCGGTTAAGTCGGAATTTGACACAGAAATTAGTGGCAGATACATTAGGATGGCCACAATCTTTTTTATCAATGATAGAAAATGACCAACGAAGTTGCTCGAAAGAACAAGAAGAAGCACTTTGTGAATTTTATGCGAATTTTTCAAGTTTTACGAGTTTAGAAATTAAATTTGATTATGTCCGTGTACGAGTTCCGACAAATGATACGAAAACAGTTGTGGAAGAAATTTTGGGAATGGATTTTAACTCTTTTTTTTATGCAGAAACCCGCTTATATGGTTATATTGAAATGTATCAAAAAGGCATGATCCGTGTATTAAATTCTAAAAAAGGTGACGATAAAGGAGTGTTGATCGAATTATCTGGTCAAGGCTGTCGGAATTATGAAAGTGTACTGGATGAACGAAATGATAGTTGGTATCAATTCTTTACACGATGTGTCTCTTTCAATGGTGTGTCTCGAAGAATTGATATTGCGGTAGATGATTTTGAAGAACTATTTTCTTTACATGAATTTGCACAAAAACTAAATCGTGGCGAATTTGATTCAAAATTTCGAACCTGGCGATTTCAAGAAGAAAAACAGTTGTTAGATAATCTAAGTAGTGGCTTATCTGTTTATTTAGGTAGTTCACAAAGTTTGATGTATTTTTGTTTTTATCAGAAGAATTATGAAATTGCAAAAAAGCAGAAACTTCCGTTGGAAGAGGTCGAGGTAAAAAATCGTTATGAAATTCGCTTACGTGATGCAAAAGCGGTCAGTTTTATTGAACAATACTTAAATAAAGTAGATTTTTCAGATTTAACGATGGGGATTTTAGCCAATCAGTTAATAATGTTTGAGGGAGAGAAAAACACAAATGTGTGGAAACCATGGGGAAAATTGATTCAGAACGTTGGAAAAGTCAATTTGACAGTGACACCAGAAAAGCCAAATTATAATCGGAAATTGATGTATTTAAAGACACAACCTGCTCGTACAATGAAGATTGTAAAAACTGTGGATGAAATTTTAGGATTGAATCGATTTGGAGAAATTTTAGAAGAAACAGAATTACGGGAACAAGATGAAAAAATTGTAGAAGATGAGGTGCGTGCTGTTTATGAATATATACAAGAAAATCCAGACGCGATTCATTATTTGCTATAAAGCTTGCGATAAGATGGGTGAAACATGATTAAAACAGAAGACCAATGATGGGGAGAGTATATGATTGCTTGTTAACGATTAATAAAAGAAACGATCCTATGTGTTGGAAATGATCTACAGTTATTTAAAGAATATTTAGATTATCAACAATCAATCAAAATGTTACATGTAGAAATAGGGGAAGTATTAAGCTACCGTATTAGTGATTCGTTAAAATATTCGTTGACAAAGATTTATTTATATGCAACACAAGTATGTGGATATACGAAAAAGCAGTAAAAACAATGATGAAATATGACGATTTGCCAAGTAAGATATCCTAGATTTACAACAAGTATTGGAAGAAAAACTATATCTATATATGAAAAATAGAGGGGAAAAGAAATGATTCGATTTTTATTTTCTGTAGGTTGGCATTTTTTGAAATTACTGTTTCTTTTAGTTTGTATTGTCTGTAGTATTATTTGGTTATTAACACTTTAAAGAAAGGAATATGTTGGAAAAATGGGACAGTATTTTCTTACCGGTGTTTGGTATGTATTGAAATTAGTGATTATTTTAGGTATTGCCTATATTTGTTTTAGAATTTTATTATCGGGAGAAGGAATGCCAACGCCAAAAGATTTTATCATAAGCGTGTTGAATTTTGTGGCGGATCAAATACAAGTGATAATTCATTGGGCGCAGCAACGTTTTGGATAAAAAAATATATTTAAAAAATTTAATGTTTAGAAGTGGGCTATGTGATAGAAAATTTCGAGTATAAGTTATCTAGATTGCCAAAGAAAAAGGGAGCTACACAAAAAGAGCTGGCTAATAAATTAGGTGTCAATGTACAAAGCGCTTCTAATGTTGAGGAAGATAAGAGCTAACTACATTTAGTAATTTAGAAAAAATAGTTTCTTTCTTTGATGCTTCATCGATTGAATTATTTGGTACGAATAGGGATCGAATAATTGCAGATGTTCCATTAATATTAGAAGATATGGATAATTTATTTAAAAAAATTTGAATGATCTTTATGACTAAAAAAGTAATCAAACAATTAAAAAAAGAAGTTTCTGTTTTTGATGGAAAAAACCTATCAAAAAGAACCAGTTATTGATCTTTTTGATAGGCTTTATTTCGTTGATGGAATCCATTTATTAGCTGTTTCAACAATCGTTGTTGTAAAAAAGAATTGTTTTGGATGCGTAATTCTGGATAGCCTTCAATGGCTTGATTTTGCTTTTCAAATGCTAGTTTTGCATGATATGCTTCACGATCTAAAATAAATAGATAATCTGTTTGAAATGCTTCAAATGTACAGATTTTTTGAATTTTTAACAGATGAAGATAGGTATTGACAAAGTGTTCTACACACATAAGGTTTTTTGTGTGTGAGGCAAAAAGATGTTCTTTAGCTAAAAAGTTAGTAGTAAGTGTATCAGATAAATAAAAGTAATCTGGTGCGCGATCATACATTTCGACAAAATAGTCATAAAGTAAAGCAATTTTTTGCTTTTCTGCTAGAAGATACTCTATTTCTTTGGAATAAAATTCATCAATTTGATGAGTGTGTTTAATAACTTGAACAAATAATTTCATATAGTGTTGAATGAATTCTGTTCGTTCGATTGGTTCACCAAAGGGTTGAAGTATGGACATCATTCTTTCTCCTTTCACTCAAGGGAAAAAATCCCTTGAGAATGAATACATGTATTTAGTAAAAAAATATTTTGACTGCTTCGATGGTGCTTTTTCCAGTTTGTTTTGCGATAAGTTTAGGTAAAATCTGTTGTAACCATTGTTGGTCAGATACCTGATCGAAGAAGTAGCCGATTGTTGTTAAAATGAGTGTATCTGTTGTATGTTCAACTAAACGTACAGATTCAAAAGGACTTAACCCAGCAACATAGTTCAAAATATTTTCATCTGTTTGTTCAAAAGATCCTAAATAGTTATTGGTATTCCGATCGTAAGAATCAACGATAGGAATAGCATTTGTTCTTAGCATTGCAATCTCTCCTTGATTAGAAATACTCAGTTATCATTTTTTACCGATAGATTTAGAAGCAAGAACTCTTAATTTATGCGTTGTTGGTAAATTGTCAGACCGTTCTTCACCTAAGATTTCATATAGAGTTATTGGTTTCATTGTTCTTGCTCCTTTTATTTTTGTAACGTTGACTAAGAGGGAAATACCCTCTTAGTAATAACTGCTTTCATAAACCGGTTGATTATCATAGCGGTAAAATGTATCCCAACTGCGATTACCGTATAATTCATTGGGATATAAGGCTGGATTAATTCGTTTTCTAACAATGCTGTCTTTGGTTCGTGCAAGCGGATAATCGATAAATTCATTTGGTATTGGCATAGTTTCTCCACTCATAGAAGTATAGTTTTTTACAGTTTGCTTTTTGATGGGTCGAAACCATGCTGTTTTTTTGGTTAATTTAATAATTTGCCAAAAAGTAACGTTGGTTTGTTCATAGCCCCAACTACTATAAAAAATGTCTCCTACTTTGTATGGTGTATTTGCTTTCATGATCTATTCCTCCAATAATATTTGATTTGCCTTATTTGATACTTAGCCGAATCAACCAACCATTTTCGGCAGCAAGTTGTCTCCGAGGCGGGTGACCTTTTGGGAGATTTCAATTTCTTTTTGTTTCCATTCACCTCACTTTTTTGTTTTGGTTGGTCATTTTCGTATAGCTAAGCGTTCGTCGGCGTGCTTTTAGGTCACAACGTGTGGTAAGAGAAAACAAGGGAATGCTGTAGGAAAAAGTTTTTTATGAAATGATCAAAAAAGTTTTTCCGCCCCTTGTTTTGTCCTACCATTCGTTGTAAAAGCACTACTGCCGATGATCGCTTAGATTGGGTATACGAAAGCGACCAACGAAAAAAGTATGGGAATAAAAAGAAATCGCACTGAAATCTCCCAAAAGGTCAAGATGGTTTTAATAAGAAATTCCTTTTAATACATTTGTTATTTTGATAATGTGGTGGTATAAAATAGATCAAATAGTTAAAAGAGGTGTTTGTATGAAGAAAAAAGGCATTCCTTATTCTCCGAAACCTAGAAATGCTTTTGAAAGGGGGTTATTTAAATATTTTGAAGGCGAAAGAGATCAGGAAGAAAAAGAGAAGAATCAAAAAAAGAAGTCTAGTCAAGAAAAAGAAAATATAGAAAAATAGTAGGTGAAAAAATAGAGAAGTATGAAAAAAAGTTTAATAGTATTGATTGTTGGATTAAGTATATTTGGAAGTGTTTTATTTATTGGAAACTCGTTGTTTTCTAACAAAGATGTTACGGAACAATCCCCTGCTAGCACAACGGAAGAGGTATCTCCAGAGCTATTATTAGAGACGGATGTTCTTGATACAAAGAAACCTGAGACAATTCCTTCGGAAAACGAGCTCTATCAAGGAGATCTTTCATTTGAATATGCGGATCCGGAAAAGCCGTATGTACTAACGATTCGGTTTATAGATAAAGCGAATCATGAATATGTAGGGCCTGATAAAAAGCCATTGAAAAGAGAGAAAGAATTGATTCTAGGAAAAGCTAAAGGTGTCGTACACGTAGTTGTAAAAGCCAATAGATCGATGTTAACCCATATTCAGAAGTTAAAAGATATCCAAGTGTCCATGACATTAAATGAGAGAAATGAGAAAACGGAATGACGGAAATCAGACATGTTTTGGGAATATCTGTTCTACTTTTATCGGTTTATTTATTTTGTTCCATCTTTATAGTTGCTTGATCATATTACAAAAATGAAAGGTCATTTTTTTCTTCCCTGTTATTTATCATCATTAAAAATGATGATATTATTTCTTTAAACACCTATTTAAATTTGTTTCTACAATTTTCAGTATGATAATGATCGTTATTTTAATTAGGTGTAAATGAAGAAAGGAAGAAAAATATGTTGAAAAAAGTGTTACGATTTGGGGTATGTATAAGTATATGGTTGGTAACATCTTCCACTTTTGTGCCAAGTATGATTGCAGTGGCCGATTCGGTGGCGATACAAGAAACGATCGCATCTGATAGCGAGGGGGAAGAGAAGCTTACAGAACGCTCGGACGATGCGTCAGATGGACAAACTGAAAAGGTTGAAGTACAGAAAACAGAAACTACTCAAACGACGGTATCGAGCAGTTCAGATGAATCAAGTGATCTTACCCAGTCCAGCGAAGAAACTGCGCCAGAAGAAGTCGATGAGTCTACCGAAGAGTCTTCGGATCCTCAGGAACAAACGATTTCTCATGAAGAAGAAACGAAGGAAGCAGTTGATTCATCAACGATTGATTTTGAAGGAACACGATCTTCTGAATCATTCGGTAAACATACCTCTCCAAGTATTGATAAACCTAACGAAAAAATAGCCGAACCAGTCTCTTCAAATGAAGGAGCAGTTGTTTCACGGCGAAGCCGCCGAGATCTTTCTGCGGTTTCTTCAAATCACCCAGAAGAGGAACCGGTGGTCGCTTTTGATGAAAAAGCCTTTGATGCCGCAATCGATCAATACATTGATCATGCAACAGAAGAAGAATTAGGGTTAGTCATAAATTCAAGCAATGAAAAAGAATTGGCCGATGCTTTAGAATATCTCTTGTTGAATCAATTGGATGAGTCCTTTGGTGTAGAAGAACTCGATGAACTAAAGAAGTTCCTCACGGCAGATGAGATTGAACGATTGGAAAATGAATCGTCGTTAGAGACATTTGAACAACTGCTTACGCAATACTATAATGATCGAGAACAGAAATTGGAAGAAGGAGCAGCATTTAGTGACTTCTTTCTAGCAAGTACCGATGAGGAAATCGATCGGATGTTAGAGGTAAAAGATGAACAAGCATTGGAACAAGTGATTTCTGAAATCAGTGCTTCTCGGAATAGTCAAACAAGTGGAAAGCGAAACAAGCGCTTCTTAGTCATTCCATTGCTTGTCAAAGGAGCGATGTTGGTAATCGGGGCAGGGGTAGCTGCTTATTCAAGCCATCAGTTCTATAAGACGATGGAAGCACAACGTGCGGAAAAGAAACGAATGGTCGAACGCTGGCGTTACCATGAACAACAAGCACAAAAGCGGCATCAAGCCGCACAACAAGCCCGCGCCAAAGCCGTTGCCCGTGCCAAATTACAAGCAGCAGCCCGTGCAAAAGCGCAAGCCACACAACGAGCTCGTGCCCAAGCCGCAGCAAAAGCGAGAAAACAAGCACAAAATTGGGCTAAACAACAAGCCGCCGCTCGAGCTCGTGCACAGGCGGCCGCAAGTGCACGAAGAAAGTCAAATGCGTCCTATGTTCCTCCGGTAACTCGTCCGAAACCAGTAATCAAAGCCCAACCCAAAGTACCTGCAAAACCAGTAGCCAAACCAGTAACGAAACCAACTTCTCCAGCGAAACCGAAGCCAACGACGACCCCCAAAAATACGATGCATCAAGTACGTGCAGGAGAATCTGTTTGGTCTATTTCGCATAAGTATGGCATCAGTATGAATGACTTCATCAAATGGAACAAAATCAAAAATAATCTGATCCATCCTGGCCAGCAAGTCATCGTCAAACAACCAGCAA
Organism: Enterococcus sp. PLH-Efm8; assembly: GCF_053011625.1. Lineage (NCBI taxonomy): Bacteria > Bacillati > Bacillota > Bacilli > Lactobacillales > Enterococcaceae > Enterococcus > Enterococcus sp. PLH-Efm8. The sequence goes on along the minus strand of NZ_CP172568.1, from coordinate 1,849,504 downwards.
GTACATCAAAGCCAGTGTCCAAACCTGCGACAAAATCAAGTACGCCAGCCACTTACAAAGTAAAAGCAGGGGATTCGGTTTGGGGGATCTGTGAGAAGTATGGGTTATCCGTTTCAAAATTTGTCCAATGGAATAAGATCAAAAATAATACCATTCATCCAGGACAAGTGATGCATTTACAAGAACCGAAACCGGCATCAAAACCAGCACCAAAAACTTCTCCTACGACTAATACGACGTATACGGTAAAAGCAGGAGATTCGGTCTGGTTGATCGCTAATATGCATGGGATCAGTATGAATGATCTGGTGAAGTGGAATAAGATCAAGAATAATACGATCCATCCGGGCCAAAAGTTGACAGTCAAACAGCCTGTTTCATCAGGGAAAACAACGACAAAAGTACCCGCCTCTACAAATCCAGTCACCCACAAAGTCTCTTATGGTGAACCTTTATGGCTGATTAGTAGTAAATATGGTGTGACCGTCGATGAATTACGCAAACAGAATGGCATCAAAGGTGATTTGATTCACCCCGGCCAAGTATTAGTCGTCAAAAAAGGTATGACCACGAGTCATTCAACTCCTGCAGGAAAAAGCGGAACCAGCTATACCGTAAAAGCAGGGGATTCTGTTTGGTTGATCGCCAATCGATACGACGTGAGCATGGATGATCTAGTGAAATGGAACAAGATCAAAAATTATACGATCCATCCGGGTCAAGTCTTAACGATCCAAACAATTGTTTCTACACCAGCAAAACCTGCGATTACGACAACACCAAAAGTAGAATCCAAACCAGCGATTACCACGACACCAAAAGTGGAATCCAAACCTGGAGTGACTACCACACCAAAAGTGGACGAGAAACCAGTAATTACAACATTACCGAAAGTAAAAGAACAACCTGTGGTCACAACCGTTCCTAAGACTGAATCAGAAGTATTAGTTGAGAAAGCCAGTGGGTCTACAGGTACAGTCTGGGATGATATTAAAGGTACACAACCTCCAAGAGAAGGAACTACTATTCCTAAATCGTTTGAAATAATTGTTAATGGGGAAAAGTTGTGGGTAAATCCAAATGGAACCAAGCACATGGTAGAATATTCAACTCGAAATCTATCTCATGGACAAAAACTTACCGAACAACAATTGTTAAGGAGTTTTCAAGGTGCTGTAGAACAAGCTACTTCTACAGGGATAAAATTTGAAACTAAAATAATAATAGATAATTGGGAATTAATATTTAGTCCAGCTAGAGAAGCAGGACAATTACCAGTTATTAAACATGCTGTATATCTACCATAACTATGAAAGGAGCAAATTATGAAAATTAAAAGTTATGAGGATAAATTAGTCAAAGATGATATAGAAGTTGACTATTATGTCCCAATCACAGTATCATTTCCAGAAAATGATGATAAGTATAACCTAGGAGAATTTTATTATTATAGATTCGTTAATGAATATGAATCATTTGTTGAGATTAAAATCAATTCTGTTACACAGAAAATTGTAGAAGTAGTATTCACATCCATCAATGATATTGAAGATTCCAATTTATTTATTGGAGAGTATGCAGAAAAAAATCCAGTGATCCAAACAGATATTTTTGATGAAAATTCGATTATAACTAAAGAATCTGGGTTTAAAATATCTAGAGAACACAAAAAATTATGTTTTAAATTAGATAAAGAAAAGATGGATTCTGTTGTAAAGATGTCTAATCATGTATCTTTATTTCTAAATGAAGACAGTGAGATTATTGGTTTAGAGTTTTCTAGCTTTTCAGATAATGAATGGGCAGAACTCAATGAAAGTATAAAATCTACCACTTGATTTAATTTTAAATGAGAAGAAGATAGGATTTTCAACAGCTATTTTGCTAGATTCTGAGGATGAAACAAAAGAATTTTGAAAGAACAAATTCAAATGCTAAAATAAACGGTGGGCATGTTATGCTGAAAAGGTTCGAGGGATAATCCAAGGTACTAGGTATTTTGTGAGTTCCTCGGGCACTATCAAAAGCACATGCCCAATAAAGAAAGTCAATAGCAATATTAGGAGAGACTAATGATCTATTGACTTTCTTTATAGTGTTTTACGGATCAGAAGAATCATTTTTCTCATTGCCTTCCGCTCCTTTTAGAAATTGTTTTATAACAAGTACCTTCACAACTTCTATTTAGTCATTTGTCATATTAATTTTCTCTTTTCCAGATTCAAAAATAGTGTTCATATTTACTATTAGTGACCTTTGCTTCTTCAGTTGAAAATTTTATATCCACTTTAGAGGCATGTAAAAGGTTAATTTGAGAATTTCCAGAAGATAATCTACTATAAAACCAACGTCCAAACCAGTGGCAAAACCAAGTACGCCAGCTACGTACAAAGTAAAAGCAGGAGACTCAGTTTGGGGGATTTGTGAGAAGTATGGGTTATCCATTTCAAAATTTGTCCAATGGAATAAGATCAAGAATAATACGATCCATCCTGGCCAAAAGTTGACAGTCAAACAGCCTGTTTCATCAGGGAAACCAACGACAAAAGTACCCGCTTCTACAAATCCAGTCACCCACAAAGTCTCTTATGGTGAATCTTTATGGCTGATTAGTAGTAAATATGGTGTGACCGTCGATGAATTACGCAAACAGAATGGCATCAAAGGTGATTTGATTCACCCCGGCCAAGTATTAGTCGTCAAAAAAGGTATGACCACGAGTCATTCAACTCCTGTAGGAAAAAGCGGAACCAGCTATACCGTAAAAGCAGGGGATTCTGTTTGGTTGATCGCTAATCGATACGGCGTGAGCATGGATGATCTAGTGAAATGGAACAAGATCAAAAATTATACGATCCATCCGGGTCAAGTCTTAACGATTCAAACAATTGTTTCTACACCAGCAAAACCTGCGATCACGACAACACCAAAAGTAAAAGCAAAACCGGCGATTACCACGACACCAAAAGCGGAATCAAAATCTGGAGTGACTACCACACCAAAAGTGGACGAGAAACCAGTAATTACAACAATACCGAAAGTAAAAGAACAACCTGTGGTCACAACCGTTCCTAAGACTGAATCAGAAGTATTGGTTGAGAAAGCCAGTGGGGATGGAAGTAGATTGGATATTAATATTAAAAATTTTGAAATCAAGAATAAACATTTGAATAGTTCAACTGCTAAACGGGCTAGAAAGTTTAATGTTTCTTCAGCCGAAGAAGCTAATAAAATAGTTCAAGACGCATTAAAAAATGGAAAACTTGTAGAAGCTATACCAAATGGAGTAGGGAGCCAAGGACAAAATTCTTTTTCTAGTATTATTGATACAGGGAAAGTTATTGGAACCAAAGGGGAAACACATATAAAAATAGTTTATGATGAATTAAAAAATGTGTGGACTACCTATCCTGTCCCAAAACCTTAAATAGGAGGTAAGCAAAGTGATTGATAAACAAATAACGAATATTTTGCAATCGTATAAAAAACAACAAATATTTAAAATAGAGGACTTTTTACTTTCAGAAATTGATGAAGATAATTTACAAGAAACAATAGATTTTGTAGTTTCTGATGATGTTAGTAAGAAAATTAACTTTAGTGATGAATTATATGATGGGAACGAGTACGAAGGTGTATTTTTAGAAGGTAATCAATATTTACTATCTAGCTCAGAAGGAAAAGTAATGATAATTGATATGTTAAGTGAGGCTCATGGTGTTAATATAAAAGATACTCGAGTTCAATTTGATGAAGAAAAATTTATCAAACTAATCACGAACAAAAAAGAAATTCTTAATTGGATTAAAAATTATAAAGTGGATAAATAAAATAAAAAAGGCACTTTACTATTCGATTGGCGTCGAATAGCAAAGCCTTGAATAGTAAGCATACACTCACTAATCAAGTTGCTAATAAAAAGTTATCTATGTATAGAATAGTATAAGCTGAAGTTGAAAAAGAAACGATTTAGTTGTATCGTTTCTTTTTCTATTTTATCGCTTAATTTTAATAGTTAATTATTTGAATGATATATAAATTTTAATCAAAGAAAGACAATTTATTGTTGAAATAGTTGTTGAAGCTTTCGAGGCGTTCTTGAGGTACAGTTGAAAGCTTTATATCCACTTTAGAGGTATACAAAAGTTTAATATGAGAATTCTCAGAAGATAATCTACTATAAAACAGTAGATAAGTCAGCGCCCAAAACTAACCATTCGTTGTAAAAGCACCGTCGTCGATGATCGCTTAGATTGGCTATACGAAAGTGAGCAACAAAAAAAGTTTGGGAATAAAAAGAAAGCGTACTGTAATCTTCCAAAAGGTTAAGATGATTTTGATAAAAAAATTTAATATATTTGTTATTTTTATAATGTGATGATATAAAATGGATCGAACAGTTGAATGAGGTGTTTATATGAAAAAAAGTCACTCCTTATCGTCCAAAACCTAAAAACGTTTTTGAAAGAGGAAGCATAAATATTTTGAAGGAGAAAAGGGGCAAGAGTTAAAAGAGAAGAATCAAAAAAGAAGTCCAAGAAAGAAAAAATGTGAGTATATTTTTTAGAAAGAAAGGAATTGTTGCGAAACTAGACCGTAAAGATTTATAAGTAATCAGTAACCCATACTTTTTATATTTAAAGAGGTTATTTTTCTGTAAATCGTTGTAAAAAATATCTGAGTTGTAGTATTTTCTTGAGAGTATAAAATATTTTGTGTAAATGAAAAAATCCATACAAAAAAGGAAGTCCCTTCTGTAGAATAAAGTTAACGACAACCAATTCACAGAAAAGAGGACTTCCCTATGAATGATTTTACTACAGAAATTGTGCAAACTCTAGTCACTAAAGGCGATTTAAATGAATTATTCCGTTCGCACTTAGAAAAAGCGATAAACACACTCCTACGGACTGAATTAACGGCTTTTTTAGATTACGAAAAATATGATCGCACTGGTTTTAATTCAGGTAATTCGAGAAACGGTTCTTACTTTCGATCAATCAAAACCGAATATGGTGAATTAACATTGGAAATACCTAGAGATCGTAATGGTGAGTTTAAACAACAAACTTTACCAGCCTACAAAAGAACAAACGATACATTGGAAACCACTATTATCCATTTATTCGAAAAAGGTGTTACGATGTCTGAAATTGCTGATTTGATCGAAAAAATGTACGGTCATCACTATACTCCACAAACCATGTCCAACATGACTAAAGTTCTGACTGAAGAAGTAAATGCCTTTAAATCCAGAGCCTTAAATGATAAGTATGTCGCTATTTTTATGGACGCTACTTACATTCCACTAAAACGTCAAACCGTATCCAAAGAAGCGATTTATATTGCCATTGGTATACGAGAAGACGGCACTAAAGAAGTACTGAGTTATGCGATTGCTCCAACTGAATCAACATACGTTTGGAATGAGCTGCTACAGGATATTAACTCCAGAGGAGTTCAAGAAGTCTTGCTTTTTATTACGGACGGCTTAAAAGGCATGAAAGATACTATCCATCAAATTTATCCTAAAGCAAAATATCAGCATTGTTGTATCCATGTATCTCGTAATATCGCTCATAAAGTACGTGTCAAAGACCGAAAAGAAATCTGTGATGACTTTAAGGCTGTTTATCAAGCTAACTCAAAAGAAGAAGCGAATACCTTCTTATCCGGCATGATTGAGAAATGGAAGAAAAACTATCCTAAAGTGACGCAGTCACTCATAGAAAACCAAGACTTATTAACTTTTTATGATTTTCCACCTAGCATTCGTAGAACCATTTACTCAACCAATCTAATCGAGTCTTTCAATAAGCAAATTAAAAGATACAGCCGTAGAAAAGAGCAGTTTCAAAATGAAGAATCACTAGAACGCTTTCTAGTCAGCATTTTTGATACATACAATCAAAAATTTCTAAACAGAAGCCATAAAGGTTTTCAACAGGTAACCGATACATTAGTTTCAATGTTTACTGAGTAACTAATTATTTTGCAGGAGGACAATTTATTTACACAAAATTATTGACGCTCCCATTTTCTTCACAAACATTCATATAATAATAGTTTTATTTAATAAATACATTGTTTTTAAACTAATTTCTATATGTGTTTTGTTGAACTAACTCTTGACATAAAATTTAAAAGGATTTATAGTTGTTACCGTAGTAGCTACTAAAAGATAAAGTGAGGATTAATCAATGGAAACGATTATTCAAATCATGAAAAAATATGATTTTTCAGAGATGGAAACAAGAGTGTATACCACACTATTGGAAAAAGGCAATCTTACAGGATATGAAGTAAGTAAAGTCTCAGGTGTGCCACGCTCGAAAGTATATAACATTTTGGAAAAACTATTAAAAAAGAATTTGATTGTCGTCAATAAATCAGAACCTAAACTTTATCATGCCATCTCGGCAAATGAGTTTTTAGAGAAATTAGAAAAAAGTGTTAAAAATGATCTCTCTTTTCTTACTCAAAATCTAGGGATGATCAAAGAAAAAGATGAAGAAGAAATGCTGTGGAAAGTTGATGGCATCGAGTATGTTCTGGATAAAGCAGAGCATTTGGTGAAAAATGCAAAAGAAAGTTTGCTCATCCAAGTTTGGCATGAGAACCTCACGGATTCACTGCTAAAGACATTGCAGCAGGCTGAAAAAAGAGTCGATAAATTTGTACTGATTTTATTCAGTTCTAGCCATGAATATGATCTTCCCTTAGAAAAGTATTACATTCATGGTTTTGAAACAGACAAACTCGCTGACTTTGGGGCAAGATGGATAAACATCGTCGCCGATGAGCAAGAAGTCGTGTTTGGCACCATTAACGAAGAACTGCAATCAACCGATGTCACTTGGACAAAAAACCACGCCATGGTCAATCTAGCAAAAGAATATGTCAAACATGATGCATATACACTAAAAGTGATTGCAGAATCTTCTGAAGAACTTAAAGCAAAATATGGTGAGGACTTTGAGGGAATCAGAAAGATTTACTAGTAGGAGGAAATTTTTATGATTCGGAATATTTTGCTGGCACTAATTGTCGCAATCAATCTATATTTTATTATTTACTTTCTAAGAGACCTTTTCAAAAACAAACAAAATTTCAAAGAAGAACCAGGGGATATGCGTCTGTTGCCCTTCACGTCATTTATCACCTTCTTTCTTTCAACATTTGGCGTTTCCGACTTTGCTATCGGAACCGTCCTTTATCCAAAGTTGAAATGGGTCAGCATGAAAAAACTACCCGGAACGTTGAATACCCAATGTGTCGTACCGGTAGCCGTCATGGCATTGTCTTATATCACTGCCATCAACGTAGGGGTCAAGACACTAGCTGTTTGTATTATCTGCCAAATTATCGGTGCATATTTAGGACCAAGATTTGTCGTGAAATTACCAGAAAAAACGATCAAACTATTTGTCGGCATAGGATTGGTCATTGCTGCATTCTTAATTTTTATGGGACAAATGAATTGGATTCCCTCAAACGGAACAGCCAGTGAATTGTATGGCGGAAAATTAATCTTGGCAGGATTTTTACTCTTTGTCTATGGCGCATTGAACAATATTGGCATTGGTTCTTATGCGCTAACGATGGTAACTGTCTACTTGCTAGGCTTGAATCCAGTTGCAGCCTTTCCTATTATGATGGGGGCTTGTACATTCTCAGTACCGATCGGCAGTGTCCAATTCATTAAATTTGATGAATACAGCAGAAAAATCACACTTTTCACTTCAACCTTCGGTGTATTAGGGGTATTGGTCGCTGTATTCCTAGTCAAATCTTTAGATACCTATGTCTTGAAATGGATCGTAATTTTGGTCTTACTATACAGTGCATACACAATGTTGGGCAGTCAATTAAAAAAAGTTTCAGCAGCTAATTAAGGAGCGATTCAAATGTTATTTCTTAAAAAAGAAGATATTATCAAAAGTTTCTCAATGAGAGAAGCCATCGATGCAGACAAAAAAGCATTGTCATTGTATTCAGCAGGAAAGGCAAGTGTGCCTCTTCGCACCAATATCGATGTGCCAAAAAGCAACGGACAAAGCTTATATATGCCAGCTTATGTAGAAGGTGGCGAAGGTGCGTTAGGTGTCAAAATCGTTTCCGTGTATCCTGAAAACCTCAAGAAAAACTTACCAAGTGTACCAGCCACGATGATCGTCCTTGATCCAGAAACGGGTATGGTATCCGCTTGTTTGGATGGTACCTATTTGACACAATTAAGAACCGGCGCTGTTCAAGGTGCAGCAACAGAACTTCTTGCAAGAGAAGATGCTAAAATCGGCGCACTGATCGGAACCGGCGGACAAGCACAGTCGCAATTAGAAGCGATGTTGACCGTTCGTAAATTAGAAGAAGTTCGGATTTTTGATATTGATTTTGACCGTGCCAGCCGATTTGCTGAAGAAATGATGCAACAGTTTTCTGTAACGATGCGCCCAACAAAAACCAGTCAAGAATGCGTTGAAGGAGCAGATATCATTACAAGTGTGACCACTTCAAAACGTGCGACATTCTCTGCTGAGTGGGTCAAAAAAGGTGCGCACATCAACGGAGTCGGTGCTTACACACCGGAAATGTGTGAAATTCCACGAGAAATAATCAAAGCCGCAGATGTTGTTATTTTTGATACCATGGACGGTGTTCTAAAAGAAGCTGGGGACTTCATTTCACCGCTGCAAGATGGGTATATTCAAAGAGACAGTTATCATGGGGAACTAGGCCAACTGATCAATGAAGAATTGATCGGTCGGACAAGTGGAGAACAAATCACAATTTTCAAAACAGTTGGTTCGGCTGTATTAGATGTGGTAGTTGCGACAGAAATCGTTAATAAAGCTAAAGAAAATAATTTGGGAAAATTGATTTATTAAATAAAAAGACCGGAAGTAAACCTTTAATTAGTACATTTATAAAAAGAGAACAAAAAAGACTGTAATCAAAATGCGATTACAGCTTTTTTTTGTTTTATTTGGGAGGAGATAGATCGTGTTTATGACTGTATCGGATCATTTAAAGGTACTTGGTTTTATCCCTTTATCTAGTAGAGGGAAGTATCAATTGTATTTGTTAGATTTACCACCCTAGCTTTTCACTGATGATTGAAGGAACATACGATAAAAAAAGTGGTAAGTATTTTTATGATTTTTATTCTATGAAACTTGATCCTAAAACAAAGAAAAGTACGCAGCACCGGATTTATTGTACGCATGTTCCTGTAAAAGTAATGTATCGTCGTGTGAGAAATTATTTATACTTCTTACGTAAAAAACAGCAATCAAGGAACAGAAAAAATGCATAATGAGGAATATCAAGTGAAATTTTTATCAGTTTTGCTCTGTGGTATTGTGTATTGTCATTAGTTCAATGAGTATTAACAGGGAGGAAAAAGCAAATGAATTTTTTTCAAAATGTGTTTACCGATTTTGTTGGGGATTTTAAGTATTTGATTATGTTGGCGATGCTTGGTGGTGCGGCATATATTGCCTTTGAACGGAAAGCAAGCAAAGCCATTCCATTGATTCTTGTGCTAGCAGTAGCTGTTTGGTTAGTTGGAGATACGTCTGGCGTATTCAATTGGATTTTGGATCGTATGCGGTCATGGGGGCGATAAAATGAGTGAAATACGCAATTGGACAAAGATTTGGTATATAGAGCGAGTGTTTTATAAATTGTGGGATGGGGTCGCGTTACCTCGTCCTGTAACACAAACATTTGCGATATGGTTTGGGATTGGCTTTTTTGGGGGGATTTTTCGAATTTTTCCATTTGTTATGGAACATACGATTACTCGACAATTTTTTTGTCCGTGGTTATTTGCTTTTTTAATGACACGAAAACAATTTCAAGGAAGGAAGCCTTATAATTATTTGGCTTCTTTTCTTTTATTTCAGTGTCGTTCAAAAGAATCCTTTCATGGCCAATGGGTAAAGCCAATAGAAAAAAAAGAAATCAAACGAGGAATTCGTTGTGTAGTACGTTATGGAGGTGAAAAGGATGCGACTACCAAAACTAGTGCCTAAGATTCCTTTTTATTATTTAGAAGACAATTTAGTTTTTGGAGAAGAAGATCGTGTGTACGCTTATTATGAATTCCCAATGTATTCATATAGCTTCGTGGGAGAAGATCAGGCGTATCAACTCCAACAAGCAATCATGCGTCTGATTCGTCAAAGTCATTCTTCGCATGTTCGGTTCTTTTTTTGTACAAACGAAGAAAAAATTGAAAAAACGATTAAATCCTCAAAAGAATTGGTGCGTTCTAAAGGGGAATTAAAAACGATTGCCTACCAACATTTAGAAGGTGTTCAGCACATTTTAGAAGAGCTACATGGAAAATATATTCAAAATGTTTGCTGGTATGTTGGGATTGAGCTGGTATTAGAAGAAATTGCTCCCAAAGAAGCTCATTGGTTAAAAGAATTTCGTATTGCCGCAAAAGATTTTTTTCACCGATCCAATGCCCGTTTGTTTGGAGACTTTGAAACCATCCCAAATGAAAAAATTCAACGATATAAGCGATTGGAGAATTTATTGTATAACCGGATTAGTAAATACTTTCGGTTACGAAAAACAACACCAGAAGACATGGTGTTTTTAGTGGAACATTTAGAAGGAAAAAAAGAACAATCCTTAGATGAAGTGATGTATCGACCAAATAGCTTTAAAGAAGAAACGAATACGTATACGTATCACTATGATGTATTGAATTTGGCCAGTGCAGGAATCACAGAAAAGAAAAATTATCTAATTTTAGAACAAGGGACAGAAAAAGAATATATCACGTATTTATCTCTTTCACGTATGACCCGTGATTTGGTATTTCCATTTCAATCAGAGATTTATTATTTTTTACAATCGGAATTGGATTTTCCAATCGATTCTTGGTTAGATGTGAATCTTTTAGATAATCGTTTGGCCTTGGCGAAAGTACGTGGCAAAAAGAGTGATTTATCTGATATTTATGAAAGTGGTATGTCGGTTGGAAAAGATGTAGGAAACAATGTACGCGAAGCTTACCAATCAGCCAATGAGTTGGAACAAAAATTAGAAGATACGCGAGAAGATTTGTATGTATTATCACTAAACGTTCGCGTGTCAGGGAAGACCTATGATGAAATGTTAAAACGTGTGAGTGATGTTCGCAATTTTTTTGATGTCTATTCTATGTATTTAGAAGTACCGTGCAATGTACAGCTGCTTTTACATTTTGGAAGTTATCCAGCAGGAAGGCGAGTGATTGAGGATTATCGTCAATATGTAGGCGCAGAATTTATTGCTAGTCTTGGCATTGGTGCGACACAACAACTAGGAGATGGCTGTGGTATTCCGATTGGATTTAATGCAGAAACAGGAATCCCAGTGTTTATTAAACCATGGTTAGCGGCACAAGGAATAAAAGGAACGGTTACCAATACTCTTGCCAAAGCATTAATTGGTTCGCTAGGTGGTGGGAAATCATTAACTGAGAATCTCTTGTTATTTTGGTCGGTGTTGTTTGGCGCCTTGGCTTTTTGTATCGATCCAAAATCGGAACGTTCAAATTGGTCCGAAGATTTGCCATATTTTGCCCCCTACTTAAAAACAGTTAATATTACCAGTGAGAAAGAAAATATTGGTTTACTTGATCCATTTCAATTGATGAGAAGAAAAAAAGATCAAGAAAGTTTAGCATTGGATGTGCTCACCTATATCACGGGTGTAAGTATTCGGGACGAAGACCGGTTTCCTTTGTTACAACGGGCAGTTAAAACTGTTTCTGATTTTGAGGGAACAAAAGGATTACTTCTAGTAATTCAGGAATTATATGCACAAGAAGCAGCGACCGCACAACGCCTGGCAAAGCATATTGAAAGCTTCAAAGAACTATCTATTGCAGGCCTATTATTTGGAGATGGCACGAACCAACAAGGGTTAAATTTGGATGCCAAATGTAATCTCGCACTGGTTCAGGATTTAACGTTACCAGATAGTGAAACTGTACCTGAGGACTATAACTCTTCTGAAATTTTAAGTATTGCGATTATGATGAGTTTGGCTACGTATGCGCTAGATTTTATTAAACAAAATCGAAAAATTTATAAAGCGGTTGGCTTAGATGAAAGTTGGGCGTGGTTGAATGTTGCGCAAGGAAAAATTTTAGGAGATAAATTGGTTCGTGAAGGAAGATCTCGCAATGCAGGGATTGATTTTTCAACACAAAACACAGATGATTTAGGTGATGAAAAGATGAGAAGTAAAATTGGGTTGAAATTCATTTTTCGTTCGAATGATCGCGAAGAAATTACCAAAGCATTAAGCTTTTGTGGAATATCTGTCACAGAAGAAAATATCCAGCGTGTAAAAAATCTAGAAAACGGTGAATGTCTGTTTTGTGACATCCATGGTAATATTGGCATTTTGTATGTGTATTATTGGTTTGAAGATTTATTCCATGCATTTGATACACGACCGCCAATGGAAGAAACCTACGAAGAGGAAGAATATAAAGACGAGATATTAGAAAAACTGGTTGAAGAAATTGAGGTGAATTAGATGAAACAGTGGTATTCAAAGGTTTCATTTTTAATTACTCGCCGGAAACTGGTTTTCATAAGTCTAGTCATAATGATGGGTGTTTTTTTCTTTCACCCATCATTAGTAGAAGCAGCTGGTTGGATAAAAGAAACCCTAGGCGGCAAAAATGCCGTATATGATTTTGAAACATATCCTTTAGATAATTATAATTTAGATTTTTTTGTGGATACGTCGTGGAATTGGTTGCCGTGGAAATGGGGTGAAGGAATTTCTAATACAGTTATTTATGGGATATTTGCCGTTACCAATATTTTATGGATGTTAAATGTCTACCTGTGTTACTTTTTAGGGTTTCTTGTCCAAGAAGCCTTTGAATTAGATTTTCTTTCAGAGTTGATTGGTTCGTTAAGTCATACAATTCAGAATATTGCTGGAATGAACCGTACAGGGACATTGAGTCATGGATTAGTCCCTTTCTTTGGTGGATTGTTAATTACTTTAGCAGGTTGTTCAGTAGTTTATCAAGGAATAGTGAAACAACACCCTACGCAAGCTATTCAACAAGCGGTGACATTTTTGTTTACTTTTATTTGTTGCGGCGTTTTCTTTATGAATACAAACACATATTTAGAGAAAGCTAATGGGGTACAAAAAGAAATCAATAGTGAAATGTTAACCATTGCCAAAAATCTGTTACCTGAACAAAAAGAAAAACCAGATGCAATTAAGGCCATTCGTGAGAATTTATTTGCCATTCAAATTAAGCAACCCTGGCTAGTGATGCAATTTGGGGATAGTGATATAAAAACGGTTGGTGAAGAACGTATAATCAATTTATTAAAAGAATCACCTTATGATGAAGGAGAACAGCGAAATAAGCTTGTTGAAGAAGAAGTAACCAAACAAAAAAATGGCCATCTTTCGGTACAAAAAGTGTATTTGCGTTTTGGTATGGTATTTTTAACGCTCATCGTCAACATTGTCATTAGTATGAGTGTTTTGGTATTAATCGTTATCTTAATTGCGTCGCAAGTATTATTCTTGTTATTTATAGGATTCTTACCTGTAGCGATGATTTTCTCGTTATTTCCAAATTCAGGATCGTTATTAGGTAATGCCTTACAGAAAGTCTTTCAATTATTGTTTACAAAAATGGGTATTTTACTCATTTTAACCATTACTTTTTCTATTAGTCATGAGTTAAACCACTTATCCAAGGACAAAGGAATGATTTGGACCAGTTTCTTACAGGTGACGTTATGGTTATCTGTCTCGACACGTGTCAATGAATTATTAGGTTGGATGAAAATTGGTGGCGTACAAACACGAGCTGGGGATCGAACTGGACGTTTCTTACGTGGCATGATGTTAGGTACAATGGGTCAAAAAATGATACGAGGAATTGGTGAAAATTTTGTTGGGGGTACTGCCGGAGGTGTAGCTGGCCAAATGATTTCCAAATCTATGAGTGGTCAACGAAGTATAGCTTCTACACCTCTTATAGAGCGAGTAGGAAAAAAAGTTTCAGCTATGACAGAATTACCGGCAACGATTGAAAGTAGGGCAGAACAATGGAAGCGGACAATTCAGTATGTCCCAACCAATGCCCAATACAAAGCACAAAAAATGAAATACGATTATTTCTCTGGGCGAATGAATGAGTCGGAACGACAAACACGAGCGCGTAACCTTGCGAATGAGCGACAGAAGAATTTTTATGAAGCACGAAAAGATGCATTGCAATTAGAGCAACAAGAGAGAAAACAACGAGCGATGCGTTCAATGGCGCATCAAACAGGAAAAACACAAGTGACTTCTGGTAAATTACAAACACGGAAAAGTGCAATGATTGGTCGAACAGAACAATTTCCTACGATAGAAAAAAGAAGTAACATTTCAAATATAGCTAAAAATAAGAAATTGTCGAAGCAGGAACATCCGATTCATGAACGAAGTACGAATCGAAAGATTGAAACTCCGGTTCGTTGGACTTCGACTTCTCGTCAAAACGCGAGAAAAGGTAGAACTAAAAAAGAATAAGGAGGAGGGCTATGTTTCCTCGGAAGAAAAAACTGTCTATTCTCTCTGAACAAGAAACAAGACTAAAAGGAAAGAAAGACAAGAAAAAAGAAAGCTATAAGGGAGCGCGAAAAAGGCGCTTCCTTTTTTTTGTAGGCTGGAGCTTTTTGGTTTTTAGTGTTTGTTTTGGAGTTTATAATAATTTAACTTCTCAAGATACGCATACAATCCATGAAACAAAAGTCATTGATAAACAATTAAAAGATATGACTGGAATAGAAAGTTATGTGAAAAATTTTGCATTTTTGTATTTTACAGTGAGTCTTGAAAGCGACCAACAAATAAATCGATCAAAAGCAGTAGAAAGTTATTTAGCTGATGGGCTGCAAATGGATAATGAAATAGATAAAGACATAGAAACGAATGTAAAAGTTAAAAATGTCTCGATTTGGGCAATAGAGGAACATGAATCAAAAAAACATACATTTGTGGTTATGTTTCATGTCTTATTAGAGATAGAAAAAGAATTCAAAGAGCGTGTGTATAAGGTGGAGGTATATCGAAACGAATTATCATATGCCATAGTGAAATTGCCTATTGTAGCGAGTAATGTTAAAAAAGCAACGATTAAAGTAGACACTCGGTTCGAAACAACGAGCATTTCTCGAAAAGAACAGGAAGAATTAGAGAAATTCTTATATACCTTCTTTCGTATTTATCCTAAAGCAAACGCAGAAGAATTAAAATATTATGGGACAACTCTTTTACCAATTCAACAGCCTTTAGCCTTTGAAGAACTATCGAATTTGCAAGTCGCAAAAAAAGAGGGTAGATATGAGATTCATTGTAATATTTTGTATCAAGATCAAGAAACGCACCTTTGGTTTACCATGTACTATGAAATGTCTATGAAACAATTAGAGAATGGGAACTTTCGAATTGAGGCGATTCATTAGTGAAAAAGATTTTTTTATTTAGTGGCATCTGTATGATGAGTTGTCTGTTTTTATTATTTGCGATAATTAGCATGTCTAGTGGTGAATCGAAGCACATGGATTCAGCAGTTGGTGTTACTCATACGGGAGAATATATCGAAACCTTACCTATTTTTTCAGAGATCAAAGGGCGTGGTCCGATAACAGATGAACATGCCCAAGCAGCAGTTGGTGCAGCTGTAAAGTATCAGTTATTACCGAGTGTGATTCTTTCTCAATTAGGATATGAATCAGCTTATGGGCAGTCACAATCTGGAAGAAACGATACGAACTTTTTTGGGATTACGTGGTTTCCTGGTTGTCCCTATCCACAAGGTTCTGCACGTGGGATTGGTGGTTCTGAAGGTGGTTTCTATATGAAGTTTCCGAACCTGAATGCTTGTTATGACTATTATGGATTTATGGTGGCGAGTCAAAGCAACTTTAATCAATGTGTGGGCAATAAAGATCCTGGAAGTTGTTTATTGATTCTAGGTCGTGGAGGTTATGCGGCGGCAGGTATCACCGAAGGCAGTTCGTATTATCAAGGCGCAATAAGTATCATAAAGTCCTATAACTTAACGGAATATGATGCCTTTGCGATCAAGCATTGGAATAGCCTACCAATCAAAAAAACTTCGCTTATTGCAGGAAAAAGTAAAGGCAATGCGAAGGTTTTGGATCGGATCATTGGACGACCCGTAAATAATGGGGAATGTTATGGTGGTACGGCATGGTATGTATCTCAACTAGGTGGCCCACAGTTAATGGGTTCTGGACACATGTTTGCGATGTTAATAGGGGAAGATTATAACTGGGCAACCTATGGTTGGCAAGTGATCATGAATCCAAAGCCCAGTGACTTACAAGCAGGAGATGTGGTCAATTGGCAAGCAGGTGGTGCATTGTCTCCTGGAATCTATGGCCACACGGGTATCATAACAGATGTCTCAAATAGTGGACAAAGTTTCTCCACCGTAGAACAGAACGCCGAGCAGGGGCGAATTATGGCACGGTATCAACGCGGCTATAACCAAGCGAAAATTCGAAGTCTGGTTCGGAAAGTGAAATAAAAGAATTCTTTCGATGAAAATTTTTAGTAGAAAAGGGAGAAGGATCGATTGTGAAAAAGTATTATTTTTTCTTTCTAAGTTGTTTTTGTTTGTTTGGACTTACTAGTTGTGGGTGGATTTTTTCTGAAGAAAAAACAGAAGTTTCCTTAATATCAAAAGAAAAGATGATACAAGCAGAAAGTTCAAGTAAAGAAAGCAAAAGAAATCAGGAAGACAAAACAGAATGCAATATTTCTGAAGAAATCCAATATTTGTTAAAGAATTTTGGAAGAAAATGGGTGAATTACACGGATATATACGAACGAAATCAATCTGTAAAAAACTATTTAACCGATCGTTGTATAAAAGAAAATGGGATTGACAACGATCCACATATACAATATAAAACAATTGGCCGTATTCATACTATCACACAAGATGTAATCCAATCGGATCAATATTTATTATTTGGAGAAGAAACAACAAATGAGATAACTCGGTTTGTGTTACTTCAAATCAAGGTGGATCAAGAAGTGCAGAAGATTGATAAAATCAAGATTTATTATGTAAGAAGTGCATATTAAAATAAAAAAGGAATTGTGGAAATTGTTTGTAATTAAATCGAACAGTGATTATTTATTTTAAATTGAAAACAGAGATAGGATGAATACTTATTCTATCTCTGTTTTCTTTTGGACTAATCTAGATATTTTTTCGTTTTAAATTTAATTTAATACCCACTGCAATAGAAGCTAATAAAATAACTAATCCAGCTAAAACTCCTGATGATTCTTTTTCACCAGTTTGGGGAAGAGTATTATTTGACTTTGAATTAGTATTTGAAACATTCTTCTCTGATATTAAAATTTTAGAGTTAGTGTTTTTTAAAGACACTGGTTTATCAGGCTCAGGGTTCTCAGGCGTTACTGGAGTTTCCGGATCTGGAGTCTCAGGTGTTACCGGAGTTTCTGGATCTGGAGTCTCAGGTGTTACCGGAGTTTCTGGATCTGGAGTCTCAGGTGTTACCGGAGTTTCTGGATCTGGAGTCTCAGGTGTTACCGGAGTTTCTGGATCTGGAGTCTCAGGCGTTACCGGAGTTTCTGGATCTGGAGTCTCAGGCGTTACCGGAGTTTCTGGATCTGGAGTCTCAGGTGTTACCGGAGTTTCTGGATCTGGAGTCTCAGGCGTTACCGGAGTTTCTGGATCTGGAGTCTCAGGCGTTACCGGAGTTTCTGGATCTGGAGTCTCAGGTGTTACCGGAGTTTCTGGATCTGGAGTCTCAGGCGTTACCGGAGTTTCTGGATCTGGAGTCTCAGGCGTTACCGGAGTTTCTGGATCTGGAGTCTCAGGTGTTACCGGAGTTTCTGGATCTGGAGTCTCAGGCGTTACCGGAGTTTCTGGATCTGGAGTCTCAGGCGTTACCGGAGTTTCTGGATCTGGAGTCTCAGGTGTTACCGGAGTTTCTGGATCTGGAGTCTCAGGCGTTACCGGAGTTTCTGGATCTGGAGTCTCAGGCGTTACCGGAGTTTCTGGATCTGGAGTCTCAGGTGTTACCGGAGTTTCTGGATCTGGAGTCTCAGGCGTTACCGGAGTTTCTGGATCTGGAGTCTCAGGCGTTACCGGAGTTTCTGGATCTGGAGTCTCAGGTGTTACCGGAGTTTCTGGATCTGGAGTCTCAGGCGTTACCGGAGTTTCTGGATCTGGAGTCTCAGGCGTTACCGGAGTTTCTGGATCTGGAGTCTCAGGTGTTACCGGAGTTTCTGGATCTGGAGTCTCAGGCGTTACCGGAGTTTCTGGATCTGGAGTCTCAGGCGTTACCGGAGTTTCTGGATCTGGAGTCTCAGGTGTTACCGGAGTTTCTGGATCTGGAGTCTCAGGCGTTACCGGAGTTTCTGGATCTGGAGTCTCAGGCGTTACCGGAGTTTCTGGATCTGGAGTCTCAGGCGTTACCGGAGTTTCTGGATCTGGAGTCTCTGGCGTTACTGGAGTTTCTGGATCTGGAGTCTCTGGCGTTACTGGAGTTTCTGGATCTGGAGTCTCAGGCGTTACCGGAGTTTCTGGATCTGGAGTCTCAGGCGTTACTGGAGTTTCTGGATCTGGAGTCTCTGGTGTTACTGGAGTTTCTGGATCTGGAGTCTCTGGCGTTACTGGAGTTTCTGGATCAGGTGATATCACACTACCGTCACCACTTGCATTTCCATCTGTTAGTTTTACATAATTATCCCAGTACCAGCTAGTATTGCCTAATTGATAAGGAGAGTAACCATACATAACTACTCTAGTAGCAATATCTTTTTTATCTGTATAAGGAGAAGTATATTGAACGACATAAGTTTCGTTATCAATATTGCTCGGAAAACTAATATTAATTTTATTATCATAAAAATCAATATAGCATTGATTAGTCACGTCTTCTAGTGAATCATTTGTAGCAATAGAAAAACTGTCGGTTAGTCTTCCGTTTGATTTTACTTTATAAACTTTTATTTGAGTATTTGTCTTATCGTAGATAATTTCAGAATTATATCCATTTTCTTCTTTTCTTTGATTTCTAATTTCAATACTTTTATTTCCTAAAGTTTGTTTTAAAGAATTGACATAGATAGTATGAGAAAAATTATGGTTATTCAAGTCTACATTAAATATGTTACCAGCACCATTAGCATTATATTGAGGTCCTACATTTTTAGAATAATCCACTAACAGACTCAAATCTTTTTTACTATTGCCTATACTCGCAGTAATAGTTTGATAAGAAGTATTAGTTACTACTTCTGGATCAATAAAGATCGGTAAAGAAATTTTTCCACTAACATTATCATGCACTGCTACATAATCCGTAAATTCGTATTGAATACGATTAGTATCAATATCGTATTTTCCAGTTGCTATAATTGAATTATCTGGAGCTAAGAGATTAGGCATTGTGACAGAGTTAGCTTCTGTAACTCCATAAAAATTAGCATTTTCACTCAAGTCAATATAAAAATAATCTTTTGGATTAACTGAGTCAGGGACTTTGAATGCATAATTTGAAGTTAGCGATTCTGCATTATGTGGAAATATGACTTTCTCTTTATTATTAGATATTGAAATATTAATATTTGTTAATTGATCACTAACATTTTTAGATTGGTCATAATAAGTAGTAGTTACTGTTTCTTCTGCTGAAACAGTATGTAAAGGTATAAAAATAGTAGAACTTAATAATACCCCGCTAAATATGACAATTGATGCAACTCCTGTTTTCAGTCGACTAATTCTCCACTTTTTGATAATTGGATTGCTTTTTAATTCTAATAACTTTTTATTGTTTTTTCCAACCATAAAATTATCCTTTCTACATAATTTATTCGAACGATAAAAATGATCGTTCATTTTCATTATAATAATATTTAATGGAAAAACAAGTTAAAAATATTGTTTGAATAATAATTCCAATTATTTCTATAATATTTGTTAACTGTAAGATACTACTAGACTAAAATCCATTTTTGTTTTTTTAAGTAAGTATAGTATATAAATTAAAGGTGTTCCTTACATTATTCTATATGATTTGAATACTATAAGAAACAACAATTGATAAAATTATTGACAAAGTTTTTAAAGGTATTACCATTGATATTGAACGCTTATTTTTTTAGGGGGATGAGAAATGAATGTCTTTGATGCTACTTTAAAGAGATTAGAATACATATTTGAAGAATTTGACAAGGTGTATTTTTCATTTAGTGGTGGTAAGGATAGTGGGATAATGGTTCAGTTAGCTAATCTAGTTGCAGAAAAATTAGATAGAAATTTTGATCTATTAATATTAAATATTGAAGCAAATTACACAGCAACTGTTGATTTTATAAAAAAAATTGAACAGTTACCTAGAGTAAAAAATATTTATCATTTTTGCTTACCTTTTTTTGAGGATAACAACACTAGTTTTTTTCAACCTCAATGGAAAATGTGGGATCCAAGCGAAAAAGAAAAATGGATTCATTCTCTTCCTAAAAATGCCATAACTTTGGAAAATATTGATGACGGTTTAAAGAAATATTATTCATTATCAAATGGTAATCCCGACAGATTTCTTCGTTATTTTCAAAATTGGTATAAAGAACAATATCCCCAAAGTGCTGTATCATGTGGTGTAGGTATAAGAGCACAAGAAAGTTTACATAGACATAGTGCTGTTACAAAAGGTGAAAATAAATATAAGAATCGATGTTGGATAAATATAACTTTAGAAGGAAATATTTTGTTTTATCCTTTATTTGATTGGAAAGTTGATGACATTTGGGCTGCAACTTTTAAATGTGGACTAGAATATAATTATATCTATGAGAAAATGTATAAGATTGGATATAAGTACCGGGACATGAGAATATGTCAGCCTTTCGGATTACAACAAAGAAAAGCGTTAAATCAATTTGCTGAACTTGAACCTGAAACATGGGATAAATTAGTAAAAAGAGTAAGTGGAGTTAATTTTGGAAATATATATGGTAAAACTAGTCTTTTAGGATTAAATACTTCTCAAAAACCTTCATTTATGACTTGGCAAAGATATTCTATTTTTTTACTAGAAACATTAGGATTATATTCTCCTCTTTTAATGAATCATTATTACAGAAAGATATGTATTCTTTTTGCTTATTACAAGAATAAATATAATATGGATATCCAAGATATGCCAGATGAATCAAAAAGAAAAGATTGGATAAAAGATGAAAGACTTTGGAATGACTGGAAAGGGATAGCTAAAGCTTTAGAAAAAAATGACTTTGTTTTATCTACTAGAAATTATAGTTTAACGAAAAAAGATGAAGCTGAACTATATGAGATGTTTAAAGAATATAAAGACTTTTTGGGAATAAATCAATTAAAAGGAAAGAGGTACGAAAATATTGTACAAAAAATAGGAGGAATGAAATGAGCGAAATAGATATTAAAGTTTATATACCCCCATACAATAAACAAAATTTTTACAGTTTAATGGGGAAATATTTTGCTGAAAGAGTATATAGAAGAAAATTACCTTATTTAATAAATACACCTAGTACTATTTGGTTTTTGTTAATGAACAAGGAAAGGATAATTGGATTTTCTTCCATCCAAATTTCCAATGAGTTTATTGATATTGGAGATGTTTTTGTTGAAGATGAAAATGACGATACTCGAAAGTATCTATTGGAGAAGGTTTTATTTTTCATAGACAAGAAATGTGAAAGAAAGTGTGTACGAATTTCTTTAAAAAAAGATCAGTACTTAAATAATCTGAAACATTATTGTTTTAAACAATATAGAGAGACAAAGAATTATTTATTTTTTAGGAGAGAAATCAATGAACAAGATTGATATGCCTGTTTTAAATGTAAAAATGGTTCCAGTAGAGAAAATAAAAAGTAATAATTATAACCCAAATCATGTCGCTGAACCTGAAATGGAGCTTTTAGAATTATCGATTTTAAAAGACGGATATACACAACCAATTGTTTGCTATTATGATGATAAAAAAGACGAATATATTATTATTGATGGGTTCCATAGGTATTTAATTGGAAAAAGCAAACTTGATTTAAAAGAACTTCCTTTAGTTGTAATTGATAAGCCATTGGAGCAAAGAATGTCAAGTACAATTAGACACAATAGAGCTAGAGGGAAACATGAAATAGATAAAATGTCCGAATTAGTTCTACTGCTTGTCAATGAAGGATGGGACGATCATAAAATAGGGAAAGAACTAGGAATGGAAAAAGAAGAAGTTCTTAGATTAAAACAAGTAACAGGGTTGAAAAGTGCCTTTTTGAACCATGAATTTAGTGAATCATGGGATGAATTTGTAAAAAAAAATTATCCTAAACAAAAGGATGAATAAGTGGTAAAGATTTTTATAAACACGATTTTAATATAAACGTTCATTTTATTGTTGACAAGATATATTTGTTATATTAAATTATGTGTAAATCAGAATTATTTCTTTTAAAAAAATTTAAATTAGGAGTGATATTATGAAATTTTGTGAAACAAAAAAAGTATTAAATCAATTGGTAGCCGATTTAAGCGTATTTTCAGTAAGAATACATCAAGTTCATTGGTATATGCGTGGAGAAAGGTTTCTATTTCTACATCCTAAAATGGATGATCTCATGGAGCAAATTAATGATCAGTTAGATGTAATTTCAGAACGACTGATTACACTTGATGGATCTCCGTATTCAACTCTAGAAGAGTTTTTTACAAATTCCAAATTAGAAGAAGAAAAAGGCTCTTGGAATAAAACTATTGATGAACAAATTGATTATTTATTGGAAGGTTATAATTATCTTGTTTCGACATATGAAGAGGGGATTGAAACTGCAGGAAAGGAAGGCGATGACTGTACAGAGGATATTTTTATTGGTTCTAAATCAGAGCTAGAAAAAGAGATTTGGATGTTAAAAGCAGAGTTAGGTAACTCACCTGAGTTAGATAAATAGATACAGAACTTCAAGTGAATGGTTATGATATTTCCTTGTGAATAGGGAGTGTTTTTCAGTGTTTCTATGAATACTATAAGTGAGATTGATAAAAAAACAAAAACATCTAAGGAGAGATTTATTTCTACCTTAGATGTTTTTTCACTAAGTGATCTGTTTCAGTCGATAAATATAAGTGCAGGTAGATTTTAACAACTAATTATATCAAAGAAATAAGTATATAGTACTGTAAAAATATATATTATAAATTATCTTAACAAAGAGTTGATGGGAACATACACAATCTAATAGTATGTCAGATATGTATATAAAATTAGAAAACTGAGCGAAAGAAACATTGGAAGAATATTTTTTAACTATGCTCTTTTATATCTATATATAATATGAAAATATTATTTGGAGAAATAGATTCTGATGGACTGAGAAAAAGTATAAAAAGCTATAAAAAATATAAAAAGAAAAAATATGCTGATACACGTTGTATCTATTTTCATCCCGAAATTCCCATAAAGTGACAGCATACTTTATTCATTTAATCATGGTATAAGAAGCAGCTATTTCTACTTTTTGAGAACTTAATTTTAAGCTTGCGCTATATTTTTCGCTACAACATTATAAAAAATAAGTTAATATGCTTATTTTTTGCTTTGATAATTCTAATATACATTTTCAGGGGCAACTCCTTCCCCTGAGTTGCCCTTAGAGAGTGATATTGGGATATCCCTGAACCTATTATAGAAATACCAACATCTTAGCTCAACAAATTTGCTTTATATTGCAAAAAATGATCTAAATTATCTCTTTTTTTATCTATAGATTATTAAATGTATGGAAGAATTAAAAAAGAAATCATATTTCAAGTCCTAAGATTAACAACAAAGCTTATTATATATAAATAAAAACTGTTCAAGAATATTTTCTTATAAATAGTTTTATCTTATTTACAAATATAATAGAACTCAGTGGACTTATTCCCAGATAGTTTTTAGATAACACTGATAGTGAAATGTTGAAGCAAAATTAGCATTGATTACCTGTCTAATTTTAATGTTTTATAGTGAGTCTACCTGAAAATAAAAGTGCCTCATCATAATTGTTTCTTAAAAAATAAACGATCATTTTTTTATTGAAATTTCCGGAAAATTAATTTATACTTTTATCGAAAAACATTCTAATTTGAATGCTTTTTCTTTTTGTCTATAAAACATGAACGTTCATTTTGCGGTAAGGAGAGATGGGAATGTTTACTAGTTGTAAAGAAAAAAGATTGAAATTTGCAATTAGAAAGAAGAAAGGTGGTGGTGCTGCGTCCTTTATAATTGGCTGTTTAATTTTTGGAAACATATTTCTCAATGGCGCTATTGCTAATGCGTCTAGTATAGAAAATAGTTATGCAATAAGTGGTTTTGGTAATCAGACAAAAGGTGGGTATTTCTTATATAATAAGGGTATTAAAACTGAAAGTGTTATTGATAACCAAGTAGCTTTTTGTTTTGACAAAAACGTTATAGCTAAACTGAATGATCGTGGGTTTTCAAACCCTGGTTATCAATTATACAATGAAAAAGACGAACAACTCTTGAAAGTATATAGTAATGAAAAAATTAATAAAGTAAGAAATATCATGGCTTACGCTTGGGATAATTTTATTACTAAATATCCCTATTTAAATACTTATACAGCCGCTTCTAATGATGATCGTGCTTCTCTTGCCAGAGGAATTAGTCATGCTATTTGGGTAACCTTGGGACAAACAACAGAGAAAAAATCAAGAAGTGATTTAGGTGGCGTAAATACTAATGCTTATAAATTTTATAAAGAAGCTCTAAATTACAAGCCACTTGCAAAAGATATTAACAATTATGATATTAGTTTACTTATTCCAACTGACGACAATAATATTTTGCAGGTAAATGCTTCTCAATCATTAATAACGGTTAAAAAAATCGATCCAGATAAACCAGTAAATCCAGATCCAGAAACTCCGGTAACGCCAGAGACTCCAGATCCAGAAACTCCGGTAACACCTGAGACTCCAGATCCAGAAACTCCGGTAACGCCAGAGACTCCAGATCCAGAAACTCCGGTAACGCCAGAGACTCCAGATCCAGAAACTCCGGTAACACCAGAGACTCCAGATCCAGAAACTCCGGTAACACCAGAGACTCCAGATCCAGAAACTCCGGTAACACCTGAGACTCCAGATCCAGAAACTCCGGTAACGCCAGAGACTCCAGATCCAGAAACTCCGGTAACGCCAGAGACTCCAGATCCAGAAACTCCGGTAACACCAGAGACTCCAGATCCAGAAACTCCGGTAACACCAGAGACTCCAGATCCAGAAACTCCGGTAACACCTGAGACTCCAGATCCAGAAACTCCGGTAACGCCAGAGACTCCAGATCCAGAAACTCCGGTAACGCCAGAGACTCCAGATCCAGAAACTCCGGTAACACCAGAGACTCCAGATCCAGAAACTCCGGTAACACCAGAGACTCCAGATCCAGAAACTCCGGTAACACCTGAGACTCCAGATCCAGAAACTCCGGTAACGCCAGAGACTCCAGATCCAGAAACTCCGGTAACGCCAGAGACTCCAGATCCAGAAACTCCGGTAACACCAGAGACTCCAGATCCAGAAACTCCGGTAACACCTGAGACTCCAGATCCAGAAACCCCGGTAACGCCAGAGACTAGTAATTATAAAACTCTACAAATACAAAAGAGTAAGGTGAATTATAAATCTGAAACAAATAAAACTCTTCCAAAAACTGGAGAGGCAAAATCATCTGGAGTATTTGTAGGTATAATAGTTTTATTGACTTCTATTTTTGCTGGATTTAAATTAAATTTGAAAAGAAAAAAAGGATAGAAAATAGATCTGAGATAGAATACTTAGTGTTCTATCTCAGGTTGTAATTATGTTTTATATCACTCAAGTATTAAGGAGGGATTATGATAACTTTAGAAGAGAAATATATATAATCTTTAGGCAAGAAATGTATAAGAAAAGAGTCTATTTAAATCATAAGTATATTCAAGATACTGAATCTCACGCCCAATGTTTAATATGCTTGGCCGAAAAAACGTATTATATTATTCATTATTCAGAAATACTTATTGGTTGATTTTTTATTTTTTCTAGGGACAAAGACTTGTAATTAAAGAAACAGGAAATAAAAAACGAAAAATTAAGTCTTCTTTAACAAAAAAAACATTGGAAGATAAGAAATTTTCAATAGAAAAATCTCATCTCTCAAAAAAAATATTATATACAATCGAAAAAAATTTTTTATATCGATGATAGTAATTTTTTGTCTAGTGGATTAAATAATACTAGTGTGAATTTTCAAATATTGTTAGTTAATAGTTTTTATGGTTTCTAAAAGGATTGGAGGTAAGAAATAATATGTTTGTGAGATAAGAATCATTATTTAGTACATCTTCTTATAAGCAGGGAACTTATTTCTAGAATTAAAAAACTTGTATAAAAAATAAATTGAACATTCATTTTTATTTGACTTGAGGATTTTTACTTGATAATATTATATCGTAAACTATTTTAATTTATAAAGTGAACAGTCTATTTTTTTATACAAGTTACTCACTTTGATAGTTTCAGATATAGTAATTGGTTAAACTTATCGTATTAGTTTAACTAAAGTTAGTGAGATAAATGAAATGAAAGGAGAATATTCTAGAAATCAAACTGCCAAAATCTGTGTCAAGTTTAATTTATAGGTTTTGTTTAATTGTAAAGTTCCATAGAATAATAAAATAAAGAATTATATTCACAACGTAATCTAAGAGGTGGAATATGCGAAAAAGCTTGAAACTACTATTAACTATTGTTTTACTGCTGTTTTTTTTTCCTTTAGCACATACGTTAATTACAATGCAAAGTGTGGTTAGTTTACCATTTTATTTACTACCATTTACAAGTTACCCATATATTGGTAATAACATGGCTCAATTTTTGTTTTGGCTTAGTGCCGTTTTGCTAACATTCTTATTTATTATTTTAATTATTGTATTATTTTATCCTAGGATAAATAATTATATAGAAAAAAAGACCGATACTGGAAAAATAGCAATTCAAAAAAAAGCAATTGAGAATTTTGTATTAATCGCAGCAAAAGAAGAGCCTTTTATTGTTGATCCAACGGTAAAAGTTGTAATTAAGAAGAAAAAAATAAAAATCTATGTACGGGGAAAAATACGTAAAGCTTTTCAAACAGGGGAGCGACAAACCTCCTTTATAAGGAAAGTAAACACTAATTTGAATGCCTTATTTGGTGCAGAACAAACAATACTAACTGAAATAAAATTCAATGATTATCATGAAAGAAATAAAGAAACCAAATCAAAAGTTTTATAGGAGAAAACAATGAAAGAATTCATAGAGAAATATAAATATCCGCTCATTTTTGCATGTGTAGGACTACTATTAGGATTATTAATTCTCACGTTAGGACTTTTTAAAATAGTGATAATAACAATACTTACTGTATGTGGTTTTTATTTAGGTATCTATTTAGAAACTATTGGATTTTTTGACAAATAAAACTAGTTAATAACCGTTTTTACGGTAAAAAATAAATTTTTATTTTTAGTCTAATGGTGATAAGTCAAGATGAAATTTAAGATTTTCTTTATTGAGTAATATGTTTTGAAGCGCACGAAACTAGACCCGATCAAAATCAAATTTTTTTCGGGTTGATTCAAGGATTTGCGTCAATAACGGATTGTTATTTCTCTATCACACTCCTTGGTGGCGTATAGAGTTGGTGTTTACGTAGTAGCGTATCCACCAGACGCGTAAATTTTCTTGCGGTTAGGACGAGTGCACGTTTGTGTTGATGCTTTGGAACCTCCTTATATTTACTTTGATAAAAAGCTTTGTATTCAGGAAGATAATTTTTTACAGAGTTGGCAGCTTCAACTAAGTAGTATCTAAAATATCGATTTCCTTGTTTTGTCAGAGGTGTATTTTGCGACTGATAGTTTCCAGATTGGTTCACTTTCCAACTTAATCCAGCGTATTTTGCCAATTTTGTCTGATCTTCAAATCTTTCGATTTGACCAATTTCAGCGATTAAACCGGCAGCATAGACTTTACCAACGCCTGGAATACTGGTTAAGCATTGATATTCTGGAATGACAACAATTACTTGTTCGATGGCTTTATCTAATTCTTTGATATTTTTTTCAAGTGCTCGTATTTCTCGTACGAGAACACTTAAAACAACATTAATTGATTCTTGTGCAAGAGCACCTAGGCGGTAACTCATGGTAATTGCACGTTGAATTGCTTTAGCGATTTTTTCTGGTTGCTTGAAACGGCCTTTTCCTTTTTCTTGAAGTAAATCACAGAAAGCTTCTAAAGGAAGCTCAGCAAGTTCATCCAATGTGAAATCTTCCGTCATGAGTGAAATGAGGGTTGCACTAAAAAGACTCGTCGATTCGTCTCGCATTTCTCGAGCAAGCGTATTACATTTGTACGTTAGATTTTCAAGAAAATGTTGCTTTGTACGAATCAATTGCTTAATAAGTTGATAGCGAGTACGTGTTAAACGCTGTAAGGCCATGTATTTCTCTTCTTTGATAGGGGAAGTTGTGAATCGTTGAATACGCAAGAAATCAGCGATTCTTAATGCATCGTTTCGATCAGTTTTATTCTCATCAAACATGCGACTAAATTGTTTCACCCGAAAAGGATTTTCAATCGTTACAAGTGTGTTGAGCTTCTTTAGTTTCTCATCTTCATGAAAAAACATGGAAGGATGGAAGCTGTACATGGACGTTGACTCCATGCCAATCACAATTTGATCAAAGTGGTAGCTGTCATTGAATTCAAGAATTGTTTCTCGTATGAATGAAGCACCTTCGATGTCATTGGCAACAGAGATTTCAGATAAGATAGACAATTGATTGTCGTCTGTTAAAAAACAAACATCTAGTTTTTCAGAGCTAACGTCAATACCGACAAATAATTTCATGGAAGAAGGACCTCCTTTCGATATAAATTTTGGAAAATGCTTCGATACTGTGGGATTTCCCAGAAACTCACTGTATAGCCACAACCTCGCCTAATAGAATACGGTGATAAAAGAGCTAGAAGCTGCCTTCCAAACTACTATTTGAAAGTCTAGTCCATTATCGAAACAGCTAATGAGTTGGTAGTGATAACAGTGGTTCGGGTAACAGACTAAACAGGGTAGACAAACGCTACAGGAGGAAATAGCAAATTCCCGTTGGATCCTTTCCATACATCCATTGTACTCTGAGAAATCACACAATATCGAAACAAATTCCGTTAGGAATGTGTTATTCAATAAATTTTATAATCTAGAAACATTTTGAATAAAAACTATTAGACAAATGATATTTTACGAGGAGGAAAACTAATGGATAATAAAACAAACAATACAAAAACAGAAATTAAAAAGAATGATATATCAAAAGCTTCTGAAGCTATTAAAGGAGAATTGGTTTTTGAAGATAAAGTAATTCAAAAAATAATCGGTATTGCATTAGATGAAATTGATGGGCTTTTGACAGTTGATGGAGGATTCTTTTCAAATATAGCCGGAAAATTAGTAAATACAGATAACACAACTTCTGGAGTCGATGTTGAAGTAGGTAAAAAACAAGTTGCAGTAGATCTTTCAATAGTGGCTGAATATGGTAAAGATGTAACTACAATTTATGATAAAATTAAGCAAGTAATCTCAAATGAAGTTAGGAAAATGACTGGCTTAGATGTAATTGAAATTAACGTAAACGTCGTAGATGTAAAAACAAAAGAACAATACGAAAAAGATTCAGTTACCCTACAAGATCATCTTACTGATGCAGCTTCTGCTACTGGAGAATTTGCTTCAAAACAAATTGAGAAATCAAAAGAAGCTTTAGGAGTAGCAAGTGAAAAAGTTAATGATGGTGTACAAAACGTAAAAGAAGCAACAGAACCTCGTGTAAAATAGTAACTTCCTTTCTGTAATATACAACATATAAAATTGAAAGACTAAATTTAAGGCTCTTAGATATTTTAATGTAGATATAGAAGAAAGAACTGAAATATAATAAAACCAGTTAGGTATAGGACTTAACTGGTTTTAGTTTCTTTAAGTGGGAGATCAACATCTGAATAAGCATTTTGTGAAAGATGTAGAAATCTTTATAGCTGTTGGTTACTCATTTTGTATTTCTTATTTAGTTCTTTTGTCTCTTTCTAGTAAATCTTTACAATATTTTAGTTCTCAATTTATATTATTTAAAAATTTTATTATCGTATAAACCATTATAAAAGGGCTCTTTGTCAATAAGGACTGATGGGTTGTACAAAATCAAATCTGGGTCAGAATGAACCTCATTCTGGCTCAGATTTTTTGTTATCTTACTTTGATTAATTGATTGATCAAAAAGATTCTAATTCTCATGTTCTCAAATGATTTAAATCCGTAGGATACTCGTTTCATTGTCTTTATATGGGTATTCTTCGCTTCTATTTTTCCATTGGTGTAAGGATAGATCATCGCGTTGGTGATGCCTTCTTCATAGGTCAGAAGGTTTTGGAGCTTTTCCCGAAAGCCGTCATCTAACGTTTCGGGAAGTTCTGCCAATAAGGAGAAAAATAAGTCAGGGTCTTTGTCTCGAAAGGCTTCAACTAATTCATGAAAATAGGGATACGCCTCCTTCAGGGACGTAGAAAAGCCAAGCAATCGATCAATCATCATCGCTTCCGTAAGAAATGGGTATTTTGGTGCTCGAAAACTTTTCCATGTTTTGTATTCATAATGGTTGATGTTTGCACGATTTTTTAGCAAAAAGCGCCAGTTCTTTTTCAGTTTTTCTGCCTGACTTTTCTGTCCTACTTTACGAAGTTCATTCATTTCACGGATACGCAACTCATTAAAGGCTTGATTCATGTGTTTGATAATATGAAACCGATCAATCACTACTTTCGCATTTGGCAGAATACGTTTGGTAAGCTGGAAGTAGGCGGCGTTCATGTCTGTGACTAAAAATTTTACTTCTTCAGGATTAGCGCAGCCTAAGAAATAGCTTGTTAATCGAGGCAATTTACGCGTAGGCAAGACATCAATTAATTGTCCTGTTTCGCCATCTGCGCAAATAAAGCTCATTTTATCTTCTATGGAAGCGTGCGAACGAAATTCATCAACCATCAATACTCTGGGGAGAATCCTCTTAGATTGCTTTGGTAAGTAGCTTTTAAACTCTTTCAACGTACGAATAACGGTGGTCAAAGATACCTGACAATTTTTCGCAATAAAAGATAAAGATACTTTTTCAGTCAGTAAAGAAGCAATTTTATATCTGACATGATTCGCGATTGAATGTCTGGGTTGAACAAAATAACTTTGAGCCGTCCAATGGGTTCGACAGTTTTTACAGGTATAGCGCTGCTTTTTTAAGCGCATAACCAAAGGCATGTGATTGTATTGTTCAAAGCGGACAATCGTTTCCTTCTTCCCATTTTTCACTACAATTACTTTCCCGTTTCCATCTACCACAGTAGAACCACAATTTCTACAGGTATGGGGAGCAGGTGAGAAAACAGCATCGACGATCAACGTCTTTTTCTTCTGAAAGGTCTCGTAAGAGACCTCTGTAATCATCAAATCTTTCTCTATTAATCGCAGCATTTTTTTGATAGAATCATTCATATAGCATATCGTCCTCTCAGTTGTTTATTTTGTCGTGATTTAATCATACTAGAGAACGATATGTTTTTTAATACCTAAAATAAAAATGGGGCTGAAGAATCAATTCTGATTCATCAGTCCCATAAATTATAGAGCCTATAAAAGCTGTTAATCAAAACAGTTATCATTATTGAAAAATCTTTCTGATTTAATTTCAGAGGAAAAGAAAATCAATAGCGTTATTAGGAAATCCTAGTGACGCTATTGACTTTTTTATAGATAGAAGGGCTAATTATTTAGTTCTTTTATAATTGTTTTAACACAAGAAGCTTTATTGCTTCTATTTTGTTATTTATCACACTATATCGTGAAATACTGTATTTTATTTGGTTGATTGTCAATAGATATGGTGTAGTAGAGGAATGGATTTGAGTCAATATCTTGGACACATTTTAGTAGAGACGGTTAAGCCATTTTTTCTTTTGCTAATTCTTCAAATTCCTGTGGGGTTAGATAGTGAATCGAGCTATGGATTCGATTTCGGTTATAAAATCCTTCAATGTAGCTAAATAGCGCTCGATTTGCTTCTTCAAAATCTGAGTAGCTAGTCGTGTAGACTTCTTCTTTTTTCAATGAGGCATGGAAAGATTCGATTCCAGCATTATCATAAGGTGTTCCTTTTCTACTATAAGAATGCCTTATTTTGTTGGTTTTAAGCCATTGTTCCACTTCTCTTGCTGTGTATTGGCTGCCCAAGTCAGTGTGTAGAATCATTCCTTCTGGAATGTGATAATGTATTTTTGCTTTATTCAATGTTTGAATGACACAATCCACAGTCATTCGTTTTGAAAATGTATAACTAATAATTTTTTTCGTGTGTAAATCCATGATTGAAGATAAGTAACACCAACCATTTTTCTTAGTAGGAATGTACGTAATGTCAGCTGCCCATTTCTCACAGATCGTTTCAGTAGAAAAGTCCTGATTTAAGAGATTCTCTTTTAAAATGATCGGTTTATTAGACCTTTGAGGTCTATATTTTTTAACTACAATCGACCTTAAATTTAATTGTTTCATTAGCTTTTGGACATGTTTAAGAGATACTGAAATCCCTTCTTTTAATAAAACTTGATGGATCTTTGTGGCACCATAGCGTTGTTTATTCGTAAAAAAAATTGTTGAAATCTTCTTTTTCAACTTATTATTTCTGATTTCTGTAGCTGTCAACGGTTTATTCTTATAAAAATAATAGACACTTCTAGGGATTTCTAATAACCGACACAACAAAGAAACAGTGTAATCCTTACACCATTTTTCAATAAATTGAACAAGCGAATTTAGGTTTTCCGAGAGAATATGGCTGCGGCTTTTTTTAAGATTTCAAGTTCCTCATTTAAACGAGCATTTTCTTTTCTCAGTTCAGCTACTTCTTTTCCAGTCAGTCCTGTGGACTGATCAGGTAAATATAAATTCTTCCATTTGTAAATCGTTGCTTCAGATAAGCCATATTCTTTCGCTAACCCTCGAACAGAACGTCCAGTTTGATTCAGTTCAATAATCATTTGTTTAAAATTTTCTTCATATCGGGTCATAAAAATTCATCCTCTCGTAGATAAGTTTAATTTATTCTTGTCTCTACGAAAAGCTGTCTAAGATTTGATACTAACACCAGAATTTAGTGAAATGGAAGAAGATAAAAAACAATAAGATTATCTGAAATAAAATATAATCATAGATAATCTAATAAATAAAGAAGCACAAAAAGCTGAAGAATAGAAGAATATAGTTAATATATAACTAATTAATGTTCACATGTAAAACCTATTTTCGAAAATACAAAAATATAAAACAAGATATATAACACCAGAAGTTGAATAATGGTATTACTTGGAATAACAGTACCTTTTTCCTTTTTTAATTTTTTGGATAACCTAAGTTGTGTTTAAGATATGTCTCTTTATTAAAATAAATGTATCATTTGTAAAATATAAGTTTTATTTTCAATTATCTGGCTACAAAGTAAGCATGGGGAGCGTCAATAATTTTGTGTAAATAAATTGTCCTCCTGCAAAATAATTAGTTACTCAGTAAACATTGAAACTAATGTATCGGTTACCTGTTGAAAACCTTTATGGCTTCTGTTTAGAAATTTTTGATTGTATGTATCAAAAATGCTGACTAGAAAGCGTTCTAGTGATTCTTCATTTTGAAACTGCTCTTTTCTACGGCTGTATCTTTTAATTTGCTTATTGAAAGACTCGATTAGATTGGTTGAGTAAATGGTTCTACGAATGCTAGGTGGAAAATCATAAAAAGTTAATAAGTCTTGGTTTTCTATGAGTGACTGCGTCACTTTAGGATAGTTTTTCTTCCATTTCTCAATCATGCCGGATAAGAAGGTATTCGCTTCTTCTTTTGAGTTAGCTTGATAAACAGCCTTAAAGTCATCACAGATTTCTTTTCGGTCTTTGACACGTACTTTATGAGCGATATTACGAGATACATGGATACAACAATGCTGATATTTTGCTTTAGGATAAATTTGATGGATAGTATCTTTCATGCCTTTTAAGCCGTCCGTAATAAAAAGCAAGACTTCTTGAACTCCTCTGGAGTTAATATCCTGTAGCAGCTCATTCCAAACGTATGTTGATTCAGTTGGAGCAATCGCATAACTCAGTACTTCTTTAGTGCCGTCTTCTCGTATACCAATGGCAATATAAATCGCTTCTTTGGATACGGTTTGACGTTTTAGTGGAATGTAAGTAGCGTCCATAAAAATAGCGACATACTTATCATTTAAGGCTCTGGATTTAAAGGCATTTACTTCTTCAGTCAGAACTTTAGTCATGTTGGACATGGTTTGTGGAGTATAGTGATGACCGTACATTTTTTCGATCAAATCAGCAATTTCAGACATCGTAACACCTTTTTCGAATAAATGGATAATAGTGGTTTCCAATGTATCGTTTGTTCTTTTGTAGGCTGGTAAAGTTTGTTGTTTAAACTCACCATTACGATCTCTAGGTATTTCCAATGTTAATTCACCATATTCGGTTTTGATTGATCGAAAGTAAGAACCGTTTCTCGAATTACCTGAATTAAAACCAGTGCGATCATATTTTTCGTAATCTAAAAAAGCCGTTAATTCAGTCCGTAGGAGTGTGTTTATCGCTTTTTCTAAGTGCGAACGGAATAATTCATTTAAATCGCCTTTAGTGACTAGAGTTTGCACAATTTCTGTAGTAAAATCATTCATAGGGAAGTCCTCTTTTCTGTGAATTGGTTGTCGTTAACTTTATTCTACAGAAGGGACTTCCTTTTTTGTATGGATTTTTTCATTTACACAAAATATTTTATACTCTCTAAGCATGAAAAACATATCATTATGAAGAGTAACCTGAATAATTCATACTTTTAATTAAAACCATGTGAAACTGCCTCACGGCAGCTTACAATTACTTTTTCATCTTCACCCGTTAAGTGATGAAAAAAGAACCCCTTTCTGCTATGGTTAAAGTGACTAAACCAACCAAAAGAAAGGAGTTCTTTTCATGACTAGCTTACACAAAAACCAAGTAAAATTCAATTCAAATATCACTATTTCTCATACAGGTGGTCAATTATCGAGTGATTCGGGTCTCGTCCTAGTGAAAGAGCTGATGAACATCTTTGGTTTTTCTGAACTGGCTAAGCAACACATTCACATTGAAGACGAACGAGCGTATTTTACTCATGACAACTTATCCATACTTGAGCAGTTCATTATGCAATTAATTGCTGGTTACTCAGCTGATTCTGCAGCTAATCTCCTGAGACAAGATCCTGTGTTTAAAGCTGTTTTAGATAGGAAAGAACTCGCTTCTCAATCTTCACTTTCCCGATTTTTAGATCGACTATCTGAGGAGAATATCCATGAACTTCAAGCTTTGAACCAAGAACTTATCGATAAAGCACGCCTCATCCGTAATGATACGGAATTAATCATTGATTTAGATTCGACCCATTCAGATACATTTGGTCACCAAGAACAAACGAATTATAATACACACTACCAAACCTATGGTTACCATCCATTGGTAGCTTTTGACGGATTGACTGGTGACTTCTTAAAAGCTGAACTACGTTCAGGAAATCAATATACATCAAAAGGCGTAAAGGAGTTTCTCACACCTTTATTAGAGCACTATAATCACTCTCTACCAAACACTGACATCTTGGTTCGTGGAGACAGCGGGTTCGCTACACCTGGTGTGTATGATTCGTGTGAATCAAAAAAGAGTCATTATGTTATTCGACTGAAGAATAATCGTAGACTAGGTCAAATAGCTGAGAAATCAGTACTTTATGGCGATAATCAAAAGTGGGAAGAACGAGAAGTTCAGTACTTCTCGACCACTTATCAAGCACAATCCTGGTCACAAAGTCGTCGCGTGTGTATACGCTCAACACGTGAAGCGGGCGAACTACTCTTTCGACATGAATTTATCGTGACGAATCTATCAGAAAATGTTTCTCCTGATACCATCTTTTCTATCTATGCCAAACGTGGCACAATGGAGAACTTCATTAAAGAAGCGAAAGCTGGCTTTTACTTTGACAAAACAGACAGTCCTCGCTTTTTGGAGAATCATGTCCGAATGATGCTCAGCTTGATAGCTTACAACTTAGTCAACTTCTTAAGAACGATTGGCTTTGAAGAAGTCCAAAAGGGAATGACCATTCATTCTATTCGATTGAAGTTTCTGAAAGTTGCTGGGAAATTAGTCCAAACGGGTAGACGAGTCTATCTCAAATTATCTAGTTATCATGTGTATCAGAATGAATTCTACAGGGTCTTTGCTCGCCTGAGGCGAGCCAGTCAATGGATCTAATCCAACAATCTAACGATTTTTTTACTGGGAAGTTATCCAGGGAGAAGTATGCTCAAAATGCCTTACACCCAAAATTTATTCCTCAATATTTTTGAACAGTGAATGTTTGAAGTAACTTTTTAGTCAAAATCAGTTGATAGGGATATTAGTGATACATATTTCAATAAAATGTGCCAAAGAATTAAAGCTATGAATTATTCAGGGAGTAATTAGATAATTAAAGAAATCGATATTTACCGTCTCTTTTTTATAACTGATTTATTCTAATGGTAAAGTCTTTTTTCTTTCTTTAGTCATATTCGCAAACTAGAAATGAATAGTCATATTGAATTTTTTTTAAAATTATTTTAACATATATATTATGAAACATAATGATATTATTTCTCTTATTTTTATAAAATGAACGTTTGTTTGGATAGGCTACAATTAACTAGACAGAAAAATTAAGGTGTGTAAAATATAAGAAAACACACTGGAGGAATTGTTAATGTCAGAAAGAAAACCACGTCGAACGTTTACTAAAGAGTTTAAAAATCAAATGGTTCAGTTATATGCGTCAGGGAAAAAGAGAACCGATATTATCAGAGAGTATGATTTAACCCCGTCTACTTTTGATAAATGGGTGAAACAAGCAAATACCTCTGGCTCATTTAAAGAAAAAGATAACTTAACACCTGAACAAAAAGAGTTAATTCAATTGCGAAAGCAAAATAAACAACTCTTGATAGAAAATGATATTTTAAAGCAAGCGGCGCTGATATTCGGACGAAAAGACAAGTAATTGATGCAAATAAGCACAAATACTCGATATCAGCCATGTGTAAAGTACTGGGTATTGCAAGAGCCACCTATTATTATCGAGAAAAAGAAACGACTCAAGGCGCAGTAGAAGCAAAATTAGAAGAAGCGGTGGAAGAAGTTTTTCAACAAAATAGACGAGCATATGGTTCACGCAGAATCAAGAAACGCCTTGATAAGAAAAATCTCATTTTGAGTCGTCGAAAAATTCGTCGCATCATGAAAAGACGAGGATTGAAATCCAGTTACACGAAGCCCAAATATCGCGTACATTCGTGCCAAAGCAATCAAAAGAAAATTGCGAATCACTTAGATCGAAAGTTTACTCAAACAAAAGCATTGTCAGCGGTTGTCACGGATTTAACTTATGTTCGGGTCGGGACAAATTGGGCTTATATTTGTTTGATGATTGATTTATTCAATCGTGAAATTATTGGCCATTCTTGCGGAAATAAAAAAGATGCGCAGCTTGTAAAAAGGGCCATTCAAAGCATTCCTTACTCACTTCAAGAAATCGAACTCTTCCATACGGATCGTGGAAAAGAATTTGATAATGAATTGATTGATCTTATCTTAGAAACATTTGGCATTCAACGCTCCTTGAGTAAGCCTGGATGTCCATATGATAATGCCGTTTCAGAAGCGACTTACAAAGCTTTTAAGACGGAATTTGTGAGTCAATATCAATTTGAAACGATGGCACACTTAGAATTAGAATGTTTTGATTATGTCAATTGGTGGAATCATCATCGGATCCATAGTTCTCTTGGTTATAAAACACCAATTGAGGTACGCTATGCGGAGGTTGGCGTAGCGAACCCTTGATAATGAGCAAGAATCGGTTACCTTCTGTTCGAGCGGCTTATTTTATTCAAAGTGAGCACGCCGCTAAGAAAACCGATTTGAGGAGGCTCGTTGTCAAGGGCAACTGGATATGGTGTCATAAACAGACCTTATAATTTTTGTCTAGAAAAGTGTTGCCATTCCATACATCTAGAGTTATTTTATATCCCCTTGAAAGTCAGGAGTCTTGTAAAGAATAATGAAAATATTAAGACTTCTGAAATTAAGTCGGGTCACACTTCTGTAAATAGTTCAGACGAAATTATTAGTAGTAGAAAAGTAAATGGTTGGAAAATGATTCAATTAGGAGAAGCTTTAAAAAATGAGCGGTCGTTTTTATAAGGTTAATATGGTATACTTAGTTATAATATCTTTTTTGAGGAGATAGCTATGTATAAAACAGCAAATGAATTATTTAATCGATTAAAATCAGAAAAAAAAGAACTCATTTTAAACTATATCTTAGAAGAATTTGGAAGAGTTGGTTATGAATCTGCTTCAGTTCGTAAGATTGCTGATAAGGCAGATTTAAGTGCAGGATCATTATATCAGTACTTTAACAATAAAGAAGGAATGCTAAGAGTAGCAATAGAACACGTTTTTGTTATTTTAGATGAATATATTAATAATATAAACAATGCTCCTTTAAAATTAGAAAATCGTTTAGAAGTAATGTTCGAAACAATCTTAGAATTAGGAAGAAAACATCCTGAATTGATTGTTTTTTATAATAAAATTCCTGGTGACGAACAAATGACAAGCGAGTGGGTTAAACAATTTTACAATAACACTAGTTTTTTCAAAGTATATTGGCATACCGTAAATGAATTACAAGATGAAAAAGAAATAAGTGATAAAATTGATCCAGTTGTCTACACGTTCATTATTGATACGATGATGTTATCCGGAGAATTACTTCAAAATACGCAATATCAAGAAATAAAAGCCAAAATTTTTCTAGAAGACTCAATAAAAAGTTCATTAATATTAAAAGAAAATGTTATCGAGACGCTAACTGTACTTGCAAGGGGGTAAGAGTCTATGACAATAAGTAATAAGAATAGCATGCGAGAAGAAATTATAATTATTGCTATAAAGCATTTTTCTAAATTTGGTTATGAGAAAACAAGACTTTTAGATATTGCTAATGAAGCTAAAACTAGTACTACTACTGTATATAGTTTTTTTAAAACAAAACATGATCTGTATGAAGCTGCAGTGGAGTATGATTTAAATATAATAAACCTTGAACTTGAAAAAATTGTTAAGGAAAGTTCTACACTCGATGAATATATTATAAATATAGTTGAAAGAGTACGATTAAATTCTGAAAAGAAACAATTGTTTTTGAATTTTTTTATGCTTATTTCGACCAATTCTGGCCAAATAAAAAAAATAGATATTATAGAAGAATTTGAAAGAAAAAAATTTTCTTTCTATTTTAAATTTATAGAATCCCCTAAGGTAAAAGATCGCTATACATTATTGTTTATAGATAATTTAATTACTATTTATATCTATTCATATTTTAATGTATTTTATCGAAAAAAATTATTGCTTTATCTATCTTTATATCAACAAGATAAACAATCTATAGAATTTGAAGAGGATCTGCTAAAACATCTGAAAATATTGATAAGAACAAGACTTTTTATTGATAAAAACTGATGTCCTTTTTTTCTCTGTTCATTGAATTATATAGATGATAAATGTAAGTGGTTAGACATCTCTTTTGTCTAGCCGCTTTTTTGCTTTATGAAATAGATTTGTTATATTTAGATACTGACTAAAAAAGTGTTTTGTATTTTATTGCTAAAAGTTGTCAGTTATCTTTGATAATGATTATTGTATATTGAAAGCTGTTCATCATATTCCTATAAAAAGAATTTTTTCAAAGTATTGATGGTTGATACTTTTCTTTCTAACACTTCATCTAAAGGTAAGATGAAAGTTATTTGTGCAAATTGTGAGTCCCACTAATTAATTGATATTTCACCTAAATATAAATTGCTTCAATTAATACTCTATTTAATCTAAGCTTTTATCTAAGATAGAGCGTAATACTCTTTCACGTAATTCCACTGCATTAATATTGTTTTTCTGTTCATAACCTTGTACAAGTAAATCACAAAGGTACAATTGAGAGATTTTCCCTGCCAAAGAACCACCATTTAAAAATTCTTCGATTGCTGTTTGTAAAACAACATCTGCTGTCTGTCCTATTGGAGAATGAAGGTAATTGGTAATTGCTAAGATCTTTGCACCATTTTTTTTTGCAATTTCTACAGAATCAAAGGTATCTTTTGTTTTTCCGGATAATGAAAAAGCAATAATCACATCGTCTTCTTCCATCAAAGAAGCTACTTGAGCTTGAAAATGAGGATCCAGAACAGCTTTTGCTTGAACTCCTACTCGTAAGAACATACTTTCTAAATCAAGGCTTGTATTTCCACTAGAACCCACCCCAAATATATAAAGATTTTTTGCTTGACTGATGAGTTGGATTGCCTTATCTAGTTTTTTTTCATCTAGTAAATGTGCTGTAGAATAGAGCGCCTCAGTTAGATGAGTAGCAATTATATCGTAATATTTCTCGCTTGACGGATATTCTTTTTTTTTACTGAAATCTTCTTTTGCAATTTCGATCTTCAAATCAGAGAAACCAGAAAATCCTAATTTTTGGCAAAAACGAATAATCGTTGCATCCCCAACTGTGGTTTTTTCTTTGATATCGCTCATTGTACTATAAATAATTGCTTTCCCAGAATCTAAGATTAAATCAGCTACTTTTTTTTCAGATTTAGTCAATAAAGGATAATGCTCTTTAATTAAATAGATGTAATTCATATGAACTCCTTTACAGTAAAAAATTTTACTCCATTATACTCCAAAAAGATAAAAAAATCTCCAAATTTATCCATTTTTATACTTTACATCAATGAAAGCGCGTGCTATATTTTATTTGGAGTTATTATCCGAAAATTAATTTAAAGTGGAGTGTTTAGGAGAATGAAGAAACAAATATTTTTAGATGCAATTTCAGGTGGACTGATTGTTTCTTGTCAGGCATTACCTGGTGAACCATTTTATAAAGAAGAAGGAGGTCTTATGTCCTATTTTGCTCTAGCTGCTGAAAGAGCTGGTGCAGTTGGTATCCGAGCAAATTCTGTTCGAGATATTTTAGAGATTAAAGAAAAAGTTTCTCTACCTATGATTGGGATAATTAAGCGAGATTATCCTCCTGAAGAACCATTTATTACCGCAACGATGCGTGAGGTCGATGAATTAGTTGCTACTGGTGTAGAAGTTATTGCGCTAGATTGTACGCTGCGCAAACGCCATGATAATTTGTCTATCAACACTTTCATTACTCAGATCAAAGAAAAGTATCCTGAACAATTATTAATGGCAGACATCTCTACCTTTGAAGAAGGTAAAAATGCCTATGAAGCTGGCGTTGATTTTGTCGGAACCACGTTATGCGGATATACTAATGAAAGTAGAAAGCAAGAAGGGCCAGCGATTGACTTGATGAAACAGCTCGTTCAAGCAGAAATTTGTGTTATTGCAGAAGGAAAAATCCATACCCCAGAGCAGGCAAAAAAAATTAGGGAATTAGGTGTTTCTGGAATCGTAGTTGGTGGCGCGATCACTCGTCCACAAGAAATTGCAGAACGTTTCGTCAATGCATTGAAGGAGGAAGAGAAAAATGTTTAAAAAATTTTCACAACTAGGTCGGGCATTTATGTTGCCGATCGCTATTTTACCTGTTGCTGGTTTACTTTTAGGTCTTGGCGGTGCACTGACAAATGAAAGCGCCATAAATGCTTATCCCATATTAGCTCAACCGTGGCTTCATACGATTTTGAGTATCATGAGTTATGCTGGTAACGCCGTTTTTGCTAATTTAGCATTGATATTTGCGATTGGTATCGCAGTGGGGCTTGCAAATGGTGACAAAGGAACTGCTGGTTTAGCTGGTGGTGTTTCTTACTTAGTTTATACAGCAACAATTAGTGGTTTTCTTGAATTATTTTCTGTCAAAGATGCAACTCTTGATACTGGAGTTGTAGGTTCAATTGCCATTGGCGGAATTGTCGCATTTTTACACAATCGCTATAGAAAAATAGAATTACCGCAGTTTTTAGGATTCTTTGGTGGTTCACGTTTTATTCCAATTATTTCTAGTTTGGCTGCAATTATTATTGGTTCCTTCTTTTATCTAATTTGGCCACCGATTCAGAATGGATTAGTTGTTGCTGGAGAGCATATTGCTCAAATGGGGAGTCTAGGAACATTTCTTTATGGATTTTTACTTCGTTTAACTGGTGCTGTTGGTCTTCATCATACAATTTATCCACTTTTCTGGTACACTTCGTTAGGGGGAACTGAGAGTGTAGCGGG
The DNA here is from genome assembly GCF_053011625.1 of Enterococcus sp. PLH-Efm8. Classification (NCBI taxonomy): domain Bacteria; kingdom Bacillati; phylum Bacillota; class Bacilli; order Lactobacillales; family Enterococcaceae; genus Enterococcus; species Enterococcus sp. PLH-Efm8. The sequence goes on along the minus strand of NZ_CP172568.1, from coordinate 1,806,870 downwards.
AATTACAGTTTCTGGGGCACAAAATATTTTCTTTGCTCAATTAGCTGATCCGAATCACACAGGCTTATTTACTTATGGGACTCGTTTTTTTGCTGGAAGATTTGCCACGATGATGTTTGGCCTTCCTGCTGCTTGTTATGCGATGTATCGTGCAATTCCTAAAAAAAACCGTAAGAAAAATGGCGGTCTTTATTTCAGCGGTGCATTAACTTCGTTTTTAACAGGAATCACTGAGCCTGTAGAATATATGTTTCTGTTTGTGGCTCCATGGCTTTATGTCATCCATGCATTTTTAGACGGCCTATCTTTTTATTTTGCGGATATCCTGAATATTCGAGTAGGAAATTCTTTTTCAGGTGGACTAATTGATTTTCTATTATTTGGTGTACTTCAAGGAAATGACAAAACTAACTGGCTTAAATTGATTCCTTTTGGACTTGCTTGGGCTATTATTTACTTTATCGTTTTTACTTTCTTTTTAAAAAAATTCAAAGTAGCGATCCCTGGTATGATAGAAGAAAAAGAGGTAGTCTCTGAAATTAACTTGAATAAAAATACTTCTTTGCATGAAGAATCTTTAATGATTATAAAAGCACTTGGCTGTGAAGAGAATATTGAATCTGTTGAAGCCTGTGCAACTCGCTTGCGTGTTGCTGTGAAGAATGGACAAAATGTTGACAAACAAGCTATAAAACAATTAGGTGCTACTGCAGTTTTTGAGGTAAAAGGTGGGATTCAAGCAGTTTTTGGAGGAAAAGCTGATTTACTTAGTCAAGAAATCAATCAAATTTTGAAAAGAGATAATTAGGAGGAATTTATATGATTAAGTTTTTAAGAAAGAAAAAACAAGTGGAACTATTTTCTCCATGTTCGGGAAAAGTTATTCCTATATCAGAAGTAAATGATCCAGTTTTTTCACAAAAATTATTAGGGGAAGGTTTTGCTGTTATTCCAGAAGAGCAGACAATTTATGCTCCTTTAGCTGGTCAGGTCACAACTATCTTTCCAACAAAACATGCTATTAGTATAAAGAGTAATTCAGGAATTGATTATTTGATTCATATTGGGATAGATACAGTAGAATTAGAAGGAAAACCTTTTTCAATTCTTGTTGATGAAAAAGAATATATAACACCTGAAAATCCACTAGTTAAGGTTGATTTTAAACAGCTTGAATTGGCTAAAAAAGACTCATCAGTAATCATTTGTTTTACTGAATCTAGTCAAATTGATAATCTCGATTTATATACAGGAAGAGTTTTACATGGTGTTCTTTGTGGGTATTTAAATTTATCATAATGATTAATAGTTAGATTAATAAGATCTAATTATTAGAAACTCATTGGTGAAGTTTTAGAGTTTAAAGAAGTAGTATATAAGTTGTAACTTTCTCAATGTATAATAATTTTGATTGACAAGAGATTAATGTGATAGTTTTGAAAAATGAAATATGATTGGAGTGAACCTCGTTTTATTAAGTTTTTGATTATATGATTTTAGTCAGCTCGCCCACGTGTAGAAACAAAAAGATATACGTTTCTATACGTGGGCGAAGCTGTTTTTACTTTTAATAGCGATAAAAGTTTAGTATATAATTTAGATGAAATTGTAAAATTTTACCCTAAAGTATAGGCCAAATGGATAATAAGCAAGCATGCTTTGATTAAACAAAAAGACAATTGAAAAAAATTGAGAATATTTGATAGATTATTGAGTTAGAAATAGTTTAAGTAATAAGCATTGTATTAATTTTTTTATCTCTTGAAAAAGAGGTAGAGCGGTGAGAAATTCATAACTATATAAAAAGCTCTTTTTAAGGAGAGAGTACTGGTGAGCCGTCTAGTATGTTAAAATTTCTCCATTTCACATACTAGTTTCCACTAAATTAAATTAATTTTTTGCATAAGAGCTGAGTTTCAACTTTTCAATATTTAAAAATTTTTGAATTGAAAACGAAATTGCTCCACTAAGAACAGGATTCCACTCTATAGGACTGTTAATGATATGAATTTCTTTTGTATATTGATTATTCAAAAAATTTTTGATTATATTAATTATGTTCGGAATTTTTTTTGTTAAAGGACTGTTAAAAATCACTAACTCAGGAGCATAGAGCATAACTATATTGTTAATTCCTATCGATAAATAGTATGCATATAGTTCAATCATCTCTACAACCTTTTGATCCTTGTTGCTATAAAGATATTCCACTATATCCGAATTAATTTTATCTAGTTTTTTTTCTTTGGAAATCTCTTGGTAAATTACTTGAGTAGAGCAATATTTTTCTAAACAACCATAATTACCACATTCACATTTTCTGCCATTTGGAAATAGAATTGTATGTCCCAACTGACCAGCATATCCTTTATTACCAATGTCAAGTTTACCATTTTTTACTACTCCAACGCCTATTCCACTATGAAGACTAATTGATACTAAATTCTCGATATCAGAAGAAAAAGTATATTCACCTAATGCAGATAAGTTTGCCTCATTTTGTAAAAAAACAGGAAAGCTATACTCTTGATTTAATAATTTTACTAGATCAATTTCCTCAAGACCGTTATAAGTTGTACTAAGTACTTTATTATTTAGAACTTGTCCTTGAACAGCAATTGTCATACCGATTATTCCATGTCGCGTATAAGGAAGATTATCGGTGAGTTTTTTTATAATTTTACGAATTAACATTTGTATGTTGTCTTTACTAACATAAGTATCAGTAAGCTGTATTCTTGCAATTTCTTTTCCATCTAATGAAGCTACCATTCCATCAATGTAATTATATCCTAGATCAATTGCAATTGCTAAGCCCGAAGATACTCCATTAAAAGTTAACATAATGGGTTTTCGGCCACGATTTGTTGCTTCTCCAATTCTATTTTCAATTACAAGCGAGTCATCGATCAATTTATTGATAATAGAAGATACAGATGCTTTGTTTAAAGAGGTTATTTTACTCAATTCAGCTCTAGATATTTCTTTATGTCTAATTATTTGATTAAGTATTTTTGCCTCGTTTTGTTCTCTAATTGTATATTTACTTGAAATCATTAATTTCTCCTCAATTTAAAAATAAAATAGCCTATGCAAAAAAAATATAGCGTTTACAGTTGACATTTTAAATAGCTTATTTTATATTTTATTTATTAATTAGTTTAACGTACAAACAATTTTAGTTCAAGTAATTAAGTGTTTTTTGTTATTAGTTTTTTTTTTGATAATTAGTTTATCGAGAAAACAAATTAAAAAGCAGAATTCTAGTCAAAATACTTAAATTAAATTGATATGTATATGTATGCGATTACAATTGCTAGTGTTGTAATAAGAGTTAACTAATTAAGAAGAAAAGGAAAGTGGGATGAAAGAAGTGATAAACATTGAATCAAATTATTTTTCAAGAAAATTTGATGATGAATTACTGATTATTGAAGCATGGGGGGAAAATGCTATTAGAATACGTTCATTTGTAGACATGAACTATGAAGATCGACAAAACTCCTTAATTGATAAGCCTAATTCCCTAAATAAAGTGATAATAAATCAATATGAAAATAAAACAGAATTAATTAACGGGAAAATAAGAGCGGTACTAGATCATCGTGATCGTTTAACTTTTTATAATGAAAAAAACGATGTCTTACTAAAAGAATATATTAGATTAAGAGCTGTTAAACATGATGATGGTGGTGAAGATGCTGGTTCAGTTGAAGTTACAAAGGATTTTAATTCTACATTGAAATTAAAGTCAAGAGAATATCGTTCCAATATGGATGGTAAATTTCAAGTAACTACTAGATTTGAATCAGATCCAAAAGAAAAAATATTCGGAATGGGTCAATATCAACATTCTTATCTTGATTTGAAGAACACTGTTTTAGAATTAGCGCAAAGAAACTCACAGGTGTCAATTCCATTCTATATATCTAGTCTTGGATACGGTTTTTTATGGAATAATCCTGGTATTGGAGAAGTTTCTTTTGCTAAAAATATAACTCGATGGAAAATGTATTCTTCTGATTATATCGATTATGTAATAATTTCAGGAAATGAACCAAAGGAAATACTTAGAAACTATAGTAATCTAACTGGAAAAGTCCCTAAAATGCCAGATAGTTTATTAGGATTATGGCAGAGCAAATTACGATATAGATCACCAGAGGAAGTGATGGATGTAGTAGAAAAGTATCATAAACGTGGAATAAAGCTTTCAACTATCGCTATTGATTATTTTCACTGGCCAAAGCAAGGAGAATATTGTTTTGATGAGGAATACTGGCCTAATCCAGAAAAATTTTTAAAGACTTTGAAAACTGATTACGGAGTGGAACCAATAATCTCAATTTGGCCTACAGTACAAACTGATGCAGAAAATTATGAAAAATATTTAGAAAATGGTTATCTAGTAAAAGTTAATCGTGGAGTTCGATTAACCATGCAAATTCAAGGAAACACTATTTTTATTGATATGACAAATAGTGAAGCTCGGAAATATGTTTGGAGTCTAATTAAAAAGAATTATGTTGATAAAGGGATTAATTATTTCTGGTTAGATGTAGCTGAGCCAGGATATTCCGTTTATGACTTTGATAATTATCGTTATAAAAAGGGGACTGATTTATATAGTGGTAATTTATATCCAATCGATTATCTTTCAATGATTTATGAAGAATTAAGTAATGAACAGCCTGTAATTACTCTTGTTAGAGGAGGATGGGCTGGAGCACAAAGATTCGGTGCATTATTGTGGTCTGGAGATATTGATTCTAGTTTTGAAGCATTTAGAAATCAAGTTAATACTGGACTAAATGTAGGTTTAGCAGGGATTCCCTGGTGGACAACTGACATAGGTGGGTTTCATGGCGGAAATCCAGAAGATCCGGAGTTTAGAGAATTGCTAATTCGTTGGTTTCAATATGCTACTTTTTCACCAATTTTAAGAATGCACGGTGACCGATTACCCCATAGTAAACCCTTATCGGATCATGGTGGAGGTTCGATGGTTACTGGTGCACCAAATGAAATATGGTCATACGGTATAGAAGTTGAGCAGATATTAACTAAGTATATAAAAATACGTGAAGCGTTGAAACCGTATATCAGTACTTTGATGGATAAAGCTCATAGATTCGGAGATCCGATCATGAGGACGCTATTTTATGAATATCCTTCAGATAATAATACTTGGGCTGTAGAAGATACTTACTTATTTGGAGATACGTTCCTAATTGCACCGATTGTAAATTATAAGGAAACAGTAAGAGAAGTTTACTTACCAATAAATGAAAACTGGACCAATATATGGACAGGTGAAGAATATGATGGCGGACAAACGTTGGATGTTGAAGCAGATATTAGTATGATACCTGTTTTTATAAAGACAAATCAAAAAGATAAATTTTCAAAACTATTAAGTATAATTAAGGAGGAGATCTAATGGAGATAAGTGTTATTCAACTTGGTTTAATTGTGTTATATGGTTTTTTTATTAATTTTGAGAAGAATTCAACAATGTTCGGAACCTACCAACCTGTAACAGCGGGATTTGTAACTGGTTTAATACTTGGAGATATAAAAACTGGGCTTTTTATTGGGGGAACCTTACAATTATTGTCTTTAGGAATTAGTAATTTTGGAGGAGCTTCTATACCAGACTATCAAACTGCAAGTATTGTCGCAACTTTTATCACCATAACAACTGGTCAGGAATCTTCGGTAGGGATTTCTATTGGTATACCAGTAGCACTATTAATGGTTCAATTAGATATTATTAGAAATACAATTGGTATTTGGATGGTTCATAAAGCAGAAGCAGGTGTAAAGCGAGGAGATTATAGTATGATCTCCAAGATGCAAATGTTTGGAGTATTCTTAACGGCGGCAACAACGGGCATACCGGTTGCGTTGGCAGTAATTTTTGGACCATCTTTAATTAATACTATTCTTGCTCATACTCCTGAATGGTTAACAAATGGGTTAACAGTTGCTGGGGGATTATTACCAGCTGTTGGTATTGGTTTATTGCTTCGATACTTACCTGCAAAAGAATATTTCAGTTATCTTGTTATCGGTTTTGTAATGTCTGTTTACTTAAAAATGCCATTATTAGGAGTAGCATTAATAGGCGCTGCTATAGCTTTAATTATTTATAAAAAAAATAGTCAGAATGTAATTAATAATACCGTTGTTAATACAATAGGAGGTATGGATGAGGATGAATAGCTTGGAGACGACAAAACTTGGTGTTAATTCCAAAATTAAAAAGAGTGTATTATGGAGATGGTTTTTTACAAGCTCAGTTTCTTCAAATTATGAAAAGATGCAAGCTCTAGCATATTGTTACGCTGTATTACCATTCTTAAAAGTTACTTATAAAAACAAACCAGAAGCGTTACAAAAAGCAGTACTAAATCATTTACAATTTTTCAATACAAATCCTTGGGTTGCACCGTATATTTTAGGTATTAATATAGCTATGGAAGAAAATTCAGATGAAAATACTGAAGAAGCAGTGACATCGATTAAGACAGGACTTATGGGGCCAGTAGCTGGATTAGGTGATAGTCTATTTGTAGTTATTCCATGGACTATATTTGGGGCTATTGCAGCAAATATGGCAATTGATGGTAGTCCAGTAGGAATTATTTTATGGATTGCTGTAAGTGTAGCTTTAAAGATGATAAGTATACCATTATTTCGCATAGGCTATACTTCAGGTACGAAATTAATTACTACTATTGAAAAAAGTTTAAAACTTTTAACTGAATCGACTTCAATTTTAGGATTAATGGTTGTTGGAGCATTAATACCATCTGTTGTTAAAACAAATGTCGTCTTAGATTTTAAACAAGGTGATTTTTCTATGAGAGGGCAAGAAATACTAGATCAAATAATGCCAGGATTATTACCTGCACTTTTAGTTGGTTTAGTTTACTGGTCTTTGAAAAAAAATGTAAAACCTATTTATTTAATTCTTGGTGTGATGGTTCTGTCTATTGTTTTAGCTACTCTAGGCATTTTAAAATAAATGATAGGAGGAAATTTTTGTGGAAATGAAGGGTATAAAAAATATTAGAATTGACGATCGATTAATTCATGGTCAAGTAGCTACAATGTGGAGTAATAAATTAGGTGTGACTCGTTTGATGGTTGTAAATGATACTGTTGCAAATAATGATATACAAAAACAGGTGCTAAGGATGGCAGTCCCTGCAGGAATCAGTTCTTCAATTATAACTGAGGAGAAAGCGATTACCAATATTAAAAATGGAAAATATGAAGGGCAAAATGTGCTTTTAATAGTCAAATCCCCAGTAGACTTATTATCGTTTATCGAAAATGATTTACAGATAGATAGGATTAACGTTGGCAACATGTCTAATCGAAAAGGAACAACGGTTTTACGTCCTAATATTAGCGTTACTAATGAAGAAAGAAATGCCTTCGAGAAGCTATTAAATCTTGGTGTTGAAATTACTACAATTATGACACCAGACGATAAAAAAACTTACTTAAAAGATATTTTATAAGGGGAATAAGTGCGATGACTAATGAAATAATTTTAATGAGTCATGGTTTAATGGCTGAGGAAATATTAAATTCAGCTAAAATGATACTTGGAAACCAGATTAATTATCCGGTAGTTTCTATGACACAAAATGACGGTATTGAAGGAACAATAAATAAATTGAATAAAATACTGGAAGAAACAAGTGACATACGAAATATTATTATATTAGTAGACCTAATGGGAGGAACACCTGCAAATGTAGCTATGATGAAAGCAAGTATGGATAAAAGAATTCAAGTAGTAACTGGAATGAATCTAGGGATGGTATTAGAATCATACTTTAAAATTAATGAAGAAAAACTTGCTGAGCATTTAATAGAAATAGGTAAAAGTAGTATTAAAATACCTGAGATACAGATGGATGGTGGAGAAGAGTAATTATAATGAAGGAAGAATAGTTCTGTTAATCTCAATTGAAAAAGTTTAAATCAAAACAAAAGGAAATCTATTTTCGATATTAATATGATTCGTTTTCTACATAATATCAAAATTAGATACGAAGCCATAGTAAGAAATATGTTTTTTTCATTATAATCTTAAATAATTAATACTAGCGAAATAGAGGAATGTTAAAAGGGCTCTTTTTGGAATAGCACGGTATAGCTAGTGCTTGAACTGCTATAAAAACCAAATAGTTAAATAGTAAAGCAATAATGGTTCGAGTGTACTATTTGGAGGACAATCTAAGATTGAAGATGCTTTCAAGTATAAGTGGTATTTTCAATGAGACGGTTAGGAAATTAGTGCCAGAGTAGGTACTAATTCTAGATGTAACAATCTTAACAGCGGTGGGATATGATCTATATGCAAATATTATATAGTTGTGTTAAAGTTTTTTTGATATATATATGAATGTTGTCCAATCAAATGAGAGTGTAAAATATTTTGTGTAAATAGAAAAAAGGAAGTCCCTTCTGTAGAATAGAGTTACCACAACACATTCACAGAAGAGAGGACTTCCCTATGAACGATTTTACTACAGAAATTCTAAAGACTCTAGCGAACAAAGGCGATTTGAATGAATTATTCCGTGTCCATTTGGAGAAAGCAGTCAATACGCTTCTCAAAACGGAGTTAACGGCTTTCCTAGATTACGAAAAGTATGATCGCATTGGTTTTAACACGGGTAATTCTCGTAACGGCTCCTATGACCGTACGGTCAAGACCGAGTATGGGGAACTTCATCTCCAGATTCCGCGCGACCGCAATGGTGAGTTCAAGCAACAGACTGTTCCTGCTTATAGACGGACGAATGACACGTTAGAGGAGACCGTCATTCACCTCTTCCGAAAAGGTATTACCATGTCGGAAATCGCAGACTTGATTGAGAAAATGTATGGGCATTACTACACGCCCCAAACCATGTCCAATATAACAAAATCATTTACAGAAGAGGTAACGGCGTTTAAAGGGCGGGAGCTTCATGACCGTTATGCTGCTATTTATATGGACGCAACGTATATTCCGTTAAAGCGGAAAACCGTCGCCAAGGAAGCTATTCATATCGCAGTTGGCATTCGCCCGGACGGATCAAAGGAAGTATTGAGCTATGCGATTGCACCGACTGAATCCATCACGATTTGGGAGGAAATTTTATTGGACCTTCAAGAGCGCGGTTTGAAAAATGTCCTCCTGTTCATCACGGATGGCTTAAAGGGGATGGTAGGAGCGATTAGTCGGTTCTATCCCAAAGCTCGTTTTCAACATTGTTGTGTACACGTTTCCCGTAATATCAGTCACAAAGTGCGTGTCGATGATCGTAAGGAAGTCTGTGATGATTTTAAAATGGTGTATCAAGCCTCATCTAAAGAGGTGGCGTTGGAAGCACGTGGTGCTTTTGCGGAAAAATGGAAAACCAGCTATCCAAAAGTGGTTGAATCGATTCTTTCGAACGATCACTTGCTCACTTTCTATGATTTCCCCTTGGCCATACGCAAGAGTATTTATTCTACGAACTTGATTGAATCCTTTAATAAGCAAATCAAGAAATACAGCCACCGCAAGGAACAGTTCCAAAACGAAGAGTCGATGGAACGTTTCTTAGTCTCGTCTTTTGATACTTACAACCAAAAATTCCTAGGTCGCAGTCATAAAGGCTTTCAACAGGCCGAAGGCGAACTTGAACAAATGCTAAGCCAACTGATTGAGAATTAGAAACAATCTGCAGTAGGGAAGAATCATTTACACAAAATTATTGACGCTCCCAATCAAATTCTAGAAATGCTTTAGACTATAAAATTTATTATACGGGGAAAATGCAACTTTTTAGCTAATAAAGCTGAAGTTGCATTTTTAGCTATCTGAAAAAAATCGAGTTGAATTTTATATTAATCTATTTTTGGCACTTCAATAAAAAATGAACCTTCATTTTTATTGACATTTTTTAAGTAAATTTGTAAAATCGTTTTTATAAAACGTAATAGTTACGTTTTATAAAAACTAATTAGAGAGGAGATAGGGACATGTCTCTATTCAATAAAACAATGGTTTCCTTTTGTAGTATTAAGAATTTTAATAGCTAGAATATTAACATAAAAACTATTTTTTGAGCTTAATAAATAGAATTTAAGGAGAATGATATTATGAAATCAAAGATAATTCTTGGCGGTTTGCTACTATCTACAACAGCTTTCGTTTCACTACAATCCCCACAAATTACCAGTGCAGAAAGTTTAACAAATTCAGCAGAAATTATAGTACCGCTTAATTTAAAGGTGAAAGCACATTACACAAATGGATTACCACTTGAAGCGGGAAAAGAAGTACGGTTAAGAAATTTAACAGATGGATCAACGGAAGTACTTAAGAAACAGGTAGACGCTAACGGAGAGGTAATATTTACCGAACAAGATGGCATCAAAAAAGAAGTAAATTATGGCATCGAAACAGACGGAGTAAGAAATGGCTATACAGTAAGATACGATCTTGGTGGAGAAAAAGAGAAGGACATAACAGTGAATTTGCCAGGATCCGAGTTACCACTTAGTTTAAAGGTAAAAGCACATTACACAAATGGATTACCACTTGAAGCGGGAAAAGAAGTACGGTTAAGAAATTTAACAGATGGATCAACGGAAGTACTTAAGAAACAGGTAGACGCTAATGGAGAGGTAACATTTACCGAACAAGATGGCATTAAAAAAGAAGTAAATTATGGCATCGAAACAGACGGAGTAAGAAATGGCTATACAGTAAGATACGATCTTGGTGGAGAAAAAGAGAAGGACATAACAGTGAATTTGCGAGGATCCGAGTTATCACTTAGTTTAAAGGTAAAAGCACATTATACAAATGGATTACCACTTGAAGCGGGAAAAGAAGTACGGTTAAGAAACTTAACAGATGGATCAACGGAAGTACTTAAGAAACAGGTAGACGCTAACGGAGAGGTAACATTTACCGAACAAGATGGCATCAAAAAAGAAGTAAATTATGGCATCGAAACAGATGGAGTAAGAAATGGCTATACAGTAAGATACGATCTTGGTGGAGAAAAAGAGAAGGACATAACAGTGAATTTGCCAGGATCCGAGTTATCACTTAGTTTAAAGGTAAAAGCACATTATACAAATGGATTACCACTTGAAGCGGGAAAAGAAGTACGGTTAAGAAACTTAACAGATGGATCAACGGAAGTACTTAAGAAACAGGTAGACGCTAACGGAGAGGTAACATTTACCGAACAAGATGGCATCAAAAAAGAAGTAAATTATGGCATCGAAACAGACGGAGTAAGAAATGGCTATACAGTAAGATACGATCTTGGTGGAGAAAAAGAGAAGGACATAACAGTGAATTTGCCAGGATCCGAGTTACCACTTAGTTTAAAGGTAAAAGCACATTATACAAATGGATTACCACTTGAAGCGGGAAAAGAAGTACGGTTAAGAAACTTAACAGATGGATCAACGGAAGTACTTAAGAAACAGGTAGACGCTAACGGAGAGGTAACATTTACCGAACAAGATGGCATCAAAAAAGAAGTAAATTATGGCATCGAAACAGATGGAGTAAGAAATGGCTATACAGTAAGATATGATCTTGGTGGAGAAAAAGAGAAAGACATAGCAGTCAAATTACCCGGAGTAACGAAAAATACAAATTCTAAACAAAGTTCGGATAGTAAAGCTAGCTTTAATCATCCTTCTACTTTTTTTAACAACAACAAAAGATCATCTAATCTAAATTATAATAATAGCAATAAAAAAAGGGAACTAATGAATCAAGAAAAAAATAAAGAAGGCAATCGAAATAAAAATACTATGGAGTTACCGAAAACTGGAGAAAAATATAATGGTCTTCCTGTGTATGTAGGGTTATTCACGGCGATTGCAAGTATTATAGGGCTGAAAAAAAATAAATTTTAATGTGGGAATTATTATTATTTCTCTAATTCTATTTGAGCAATTTAAAATATGAAAATCAATAAAGAGAAAGTTTTAAGTTGTTAAGTAAATTAAATTTCGATTGGAAGCATAGTTGAATAAGCCTAACATGTTACGAAAGATAAATAACCTACTTTTCATTTCTAGAAGAGAATGTCTTGATGCTTATAAACAGATTTAGCTCCCTATCCACTTCAAGTCTAATTCTTTTGTATGCAAATAAAGTATTTTTAGGAGAGTGTTCTCATTAGAGAACACTCTTTTTTTGTTTTGAAAACTACTTACTATACGGGTAGTTTCAAAGTAAGCGCCCCATAGAACAGTACCTTACTAACAAATGCACCTCAAGATATACTTGAGCTATCAAGAAGTCTGGAGGTTTTCTATGTATAAATTAAATGAGATTGTTCCTGTCCAATTAGGAAACGAAAAGAGTGCACCAGAAAAAGGTAAACCCGCGGCTGCCAAGTTAGCGATGCGCATCAAAAGAGAGAATGGTTCTGAAGTTTTGATCTATAACGGTATTAACAATTATATTCTTCAAGCTATTTTGAAAGAACTGTTGTCCAATGCTTTATGATTTACTTCAAACCAAACATATTTATATTGTGTGCGGAAAAACAGATTTGCGAAAAGGAATTGATGGTCTTGCCAGTCTTATTCAACAAGAGTATCAACTCGAGCTTTACGAAGATGCCGTTTTTTTATTTTGCGGGAACCGTCAAGACCGTTTCAAACTTCTCTATTGGGACGGTGATGGTTTTCTTCTCTGTTATAAGCGGATAGAAAACGGCAAGTTAAAATGGCCTCGGACGAAAGACGAAGTTCGAACCTTAACGAACCAACAGGTTCGATGGTTGTTAGAAGGATTAAGTATCGATCAACCTCGAGCTATTTTGCCAGGAAAAAAAGGAGTTTTTTAAGCTGGGGGGTTAACACAAAAAATGTGTTGAACCCCTATTTCTTGTGCGTTTCTTGTGGTATTCTGTAACAAAATCAGTTCGATTCAAGGTGGTGAAAAATTTTGGAAACTACAGATACGTTGCTTCAGTTGCTTCAAGAAGCCCATAAAACCAATCAAGCACAACAACAAACCATTCAGAATCTTACAACTGAAATCCAACTATTGAATGAAAAGGTCAATTATTTAACCAACAAATTATTTGGACGCTCTAAAGAGACTCTCTTTGAGGAAACGAATGGGCAATTGAATCTTTTTAGTGATGAAGAAATTTCTGTAAGTGTTCCAGAAGCAGCTGCCACCATTATTCCAGTAAAAGGACATCAACGAGTTGTAGGAACGAAAGCAGACAAAATCAAACACTTACCTATAACAGAGAAAGAACATCTCCTTCCTTTGGAAGAACAATTTTGTGAACATTGCGGTTCACAGATGAAAGATATCGGACGGACAAAAGTACGAGAAGAAATTCGTTTCCATCAGGCTATGTTGGATTGTCTCACCCATTATCAACATACCTATTGTTGTAAAAGCTGCGAAAAAGAAGGACTTTCTTCTTTTAAAAAAGCGATCGTTCCTAAACCTTTGATTTCTAATAGCTTAGGTTCCAATAGTTTAGTGGCGGAAACGATCCGGATGAAATTTGGTCAGAAAGTTCCTGCCTATCGGCAAGAGAACTATTGGAAACAAACACATGGGTTGGATATTTCGAGAGATAATATCACCAATTGGCATATTAAAGCAGTGCAAAACGCGTTAGACCCTTTAGGAGAACGATTAAGAGTCTATCTTAATCAAGAAGAGATTCTACACGGGGATGAAACAAGTTATCGTGTGATTGAAAGTGCCAAAACAGATACCTATTACTGGCAGTTTTGTACAGGAAAAGACAGTCAGCATCCCATCGTTTATTATCACCACGACGAAAGTCGTGCTGGAGATGTTCCGAAAACTTTTCTCAAGGAGTTTACAGGGTATTTACACTGTGACGGCTATAGCGGGTATAATGCCGTGGAAAGTGTACGACTTGTCTATTGTTTCGCGCATGTTCGGCGGAAATTTTTCGAAGCAATTCCAAAAGGAAAGAAAAACACGGATATTCCCGCAGCTCAAGCAGTCAAACAATTGGATAAATGGTTTGTCCTAGAAAAGAAATGGAAAGACTTTTCTCCTGAGAAGCGATTAAGCTGTCGGCAACAAGAACTGCGTCCATTATTTATTGCTTTTTATGAGTGGATGGCAACGATAGATCCTGTTGCAAAATCCAAGTTGGATGCAGCCGTTCAATATGCGTGTAAACTACGAAGTGGTTTTGAACCTATTTTTGAAGATGGTCGTTTAGAACTCACAAATAATCGTGCGGAGCGAAATATCAAAGAGCTGGTGATAGGACGGAAAAATTGGTTGCATTCCACAAGTCTTGAAGGAGCACGAACTTCAGGAATCATTCTGAGTGTATATAAAACAGCAGAACTTAACGGATTGAATCCTGTAAAGTATCTAGAGTTTCTATTTGATAAGATACCAAATCTTCCCGTACTTTCAGCAGAAACTTTAGATCAACTGTTGCCTTGGAACAAGGATGTACAACAACATTTTTCTCGTAACTAAAAACGCCAAACATTCCCGATTCTATTCTATAGGTCGGGTTATTTGACGTACAGGTACTGTTCTATGGGGCGCTTACGTTTCAAATAGTTTTGTCATCCTAATCTTCAGCAACAGAAAAAAATCCAAATTTTAAAATTTAGGCTTGACTAAAATATATTTTCTGTATACCATATAATCGTGATAATCATTATCATTTAGAAGGAGAAAGTTATGTTAGAAGTGAAAAAGCTTAATGTTTGTTATAACGATTTTTTAGCATTGAACGAGATTTCTTTAAAAATACAAGAAGGTGCTCTAACAGGTATTATTGGTCCAAATGGTGCTGGAAAATCTACATTACTTAAAGCAATGTTAAATATTATCCCTCATCAGGGAGAGGTCTCCATTAATAATGAAGATATCAATAAAAAACTGGTAAAGATTGCATATGTAGAGCAAAAAGCTGATATTGATTTTACTTTTCCAATAAAAGTAAAAGAATGTGTATCTATGGGAACGTATGCCGGAATGAAAGTTTTTCAAAGAATTAAAAATGCAGAATGGCAAAGAGTTTCAAAGGCTTTGGAAAAGGTCGATATGGGAAAATATTCTAATCATCAAATAGGAGAATTATCTGGAGGACAATTTCAACGTGTACTTTTAGCAAGATGTCTTGCTCAAAATGCGGATTTCATATTTTTAGATGAACCATTTGTAGGGATAGACTTAATTAGTGAACGAATAATTATGGATACGTTAAAAGAATTGAAAAATCAGGGAAAAACAGTGCTAATTGTGCATCATGATTTAAGCAAGGTAAAGAAGTATTTTGATAATATTATTCTTTTGAATCGAAATGTAATTGCTCACGGAAGTGTAGAATCTGTATTTAATGAAGAGAATTTAAAAAAAGCCTATGGAGATACTATATTTATTGGAGAGAGGGAATAACATGCTTCAAAATTTTATTAATGGTCTGTATGACTTTCACTTTTTACAGAATGCTCTAATTACATCTGTAGTTATAGGGATTGTTTCTGGAACAGTAGGTTGTTTTATTATTTTAAGAGGAATGTCTCTTATGGGCGATGCTATTTCTCATGCTGTTTTGCCAGGAGTAGCAATTTCTTATATTTTAGGTATTAATTTTTTTATTGGTGCTATTGTATTTGGTCTATTAGCTTCTATCATTATTACTTTTATAAAAAGCAATAGTGTAATAAAAGGAGATACAGCAATTGGTATTACTTTCAGTTCTTTTTTAGCGCTAGGAGTTATCCTTATAGGAGTTGCAAATAGCTCAACGGATTTATTTCATATCTTATTTGGAAACATTTTAGCTGTACAAGATATTGATAAGTGGATTACGATTGGCGTTTCTGTTTTAGTGTTGGTTATAGTAGTTCTATTTTTTAAAGAATTATTAATTACTTCTTTTGATCCATTAATGGCAAAAGCAATGGGGATGAACGTCAATTTTTATCATTATCTACTGATGGTTCTATTAACTTTAGTAGCAGTAACAGCTATGCAAAGTGTGGGGACTATATTAATTGTTGCAATGTTAATCACGCCAGCAGCTACAGCATATTTATATGCAAATAGCTTGAAAACTATGATATTTATTTCTGCAGCAGTCGGGGCAAGCTCATCATTGCTTGGATTGTTTATTGGTTATAATTTTAACATAGCCGCAGGATCAAGTATTGTTTTAACAGCGGCATCCTTATTTGTAATTAGTTTTCTAATCTCACCAAAACAAAAATTTTTAAGAAAGAAGGAGAGATCGTTATGATGAGAAAATGGAAAGTAGTAGTGGGAAGTCTGGGGATTTTGATTGCTCTTTTTATATTAGGAGCGTGTTCAACAAATAGTAAAGATAAAGTGGCTTCGAACGAAAAATTAAAAGTAGTAGTTACTAATTCGATTTTAGCAGATATTACTGAAAATATAGCAAAGGATAAAATTGATTTACACAGTATTGTACCTATTGGGAAAGATCCCCATGAATATGAACCTTTGCCTGAAGATGTTCAAAAAACTTCAAAAGCAGACTTGATTTTTTATAATGGTGTTAACTTGGAAACTGGAGGAAATGCTTGGTTTACAAAATTAGTTAAAAATGCGAACAAAGAGGAAAACAAAGACTATTTTGCAGCAAGTGATGGCATAGATGTTATTTACTTAGAGGGTCAGAGTGAGAAAGGGAAGGAAGATCCTCATGCTTGGTTAAATTTAGAAAACGGTATTATTTACGCTAAAAACATTGAAAAACATTTAGCGGAAAAAGATCCTGATAATAAAAAAATCTATAAAGAAAATCTAGATAAGTATATTGAAAAATTGAATACACTAGACAAAGAAGCAAAATCTAAATTTGCTTCAATTCCGAATGATAAAAAAATGATTGTTACAAGTGAAGGATGCTTTAAGTATTTCTCGAAAGCGTATAATGTGCCTTCTGCTTACATTTGGGAAATCAACACTGAAGAAGAAGGAACGCCAGATCAAATTAAACACTTAGTTGAAAGACTACGCACAACAAAAGTTCCTTCCTTATTTGTAGAAAGCAGTGTGGACGATAGACCGATGAAAACAGTATCGAAAGATACCAATATTCCTATCTATTCAACGATTTTTACTGATTCAATTGCAGAGAAAGGACAAGATGGTGATAGTTACTACGCGATGATGAAATGGAACCTGGATAAAATTGCTGAAGGTCTTTCAAAATAAATTGGAGGAAAAAGAGTATGGTAAAAATTAAACCAACTACTATACTGATTTATTTATTAGCAATTCAGGAATTGACGAAAAGAAAAAAAGTTAAAAAATAAAGATTTAGCAAAAATTCTAAGCATTACTCCAGCATCTGTAAGTGAGATGTTGGCTAAACTTAGATATGAAGGTTATTTAAACATAGGGTGTCAATTGACAAATAGAGGGAAAGACTTTATTGACAATTACAAAAAGAGCTTTATATAAAAGACTTTTTATTTAGAAAGGATAAGAAAATGACTATTGGAGTAATTATGATAGGACTTATCCTAATAGCTGGATATAATTTTTTTAAATCTTTCTTGGATTATTTTAGAAAAGGCGAATGATTTAGATGAGTATATTACTTCTTATAGGATTACTTTTTTAATCAGCTATTCTGTTGCTGCTCATTAGTTTAGGTTTAAGCAATGAGTTTAATAATAGACATTAATGTTTAAAAATTTATAGAATTAAAAATATCATATAAGGCGAATTTTCTCATATAGACTAGGTACTACGTGCCACTTACTGAAAGATAATAGAAAATGAACTAAGTTATTTTCAAAAGGATGTACTTCATCAAATTAAGATAGCTTTGTTTGTCTGAACAATCTATCTAAAAAAGATAAGTTCTATCGAGATGATAGGATAGGCTTATAATTAGCCTATAAATTTTTGGAATACAGCTACAATTCTTTTTCAAATTAGTTACTTAATGTTTATTTCTTATAATATAAGAATTGGTCACAATCTTACAAAATCATTAATAAACGAGTTAAACATAAAAGATTGAATAAAACTATAGTTTCTTTCATAATGCCGTTTTAAGTAGAGAAAAGCTACTTAAAACGGTATTTATGTTTTAATGGACTAATAAAAATGAACCATTATTTTTTGCACTTAAACTACAAGTTCTTTTAATTAATCTGATTATCTCTATGTATCGATAAAATCATTTTCAAATGGATATCTATTCATATGATTTTTATTTCATGTTATTTATTGTTGACAAGAGAAATTTTTGTTGGTAAAGTGTCAATGTCAAAACGTAACGTTTACGATTTGTGACGTCTAAATCAAAACAGAAGGAGTATAAATGTATATGGCAAAAAAGTCTAAAATTGCTAAAGCAAAGAAACAAATGGCAATGATTGAAAAATATGCAGACAAACGTCAAGAATTAAAAGCCGTAGGAGATCACACCGACCTTGCTAAATTGCCAAGAGATTCAAATCCAAATCGTCTGAGGCTTCGTGATCAGACGGATGGCCGTCCAAGAGGGTATATGCGGAAGTTTGGTATGTCCCGTATTAAGTTTAGAGAGCTTGCCCATCAAGGTTTGATTCCTGGAGTAAAAAAAGCAAGTTGGTAAGAGGAGGAAATATCATGGCAGTACCAGCAAGAAAAACATCTAAGGCGAAGAAACGGTTAAGAAGAACTCATCAAACTGTAGTAAAACCAGAAATTTCATTTGACGAAGCGAATGGTGATTATAGACGTAGCCATCATGTATCTTTAAAAGGGTACTATAATGGAAAGAAAGTAATTAAAGGAGCTTCAAAATAGTTTAATATATAACTTTTAGGAGGGAACCAAAATGGAAATTATTTACCCACCTTTAGTTGAAGAAGGATTAAAGTATTATCTTGAAACGACCCAGCAATCGCTAGATAAATGCACTTTTTATCGTTCGATGGTAGAGAGAGGAATTATTACTGAAACGGGTTTACCGACCCAACAGGCAATTGAAAATGGATTAGTCAAAGATTACTATGAGGACCAAGGCTTATCATTTGATGATTTTTTAAGAATCTATCCAATTTTTGAAGAGTATGACGAGGAGTTATTTCAATGTATCGATGGTTATTGGGAGATACCTGTTGATATGAAAGAAAATTTAGTTTCACAATTGGAATCTGGCGAGTTAACTTTTGAAGATGCACAACAAATTCAAGCATATCTTGAAGATCGATAAGTATTGAAGGAGGAAGATTTATGCGTCAAAATATTATTTTGGAATGTGTCGAAACTGGAGAACGTCTGTATCTCACCAGCAAAAATAAACGGAATAACCCTGAACGGTTAGAATTAAAAAAGTATTCGCCAAAATTGCGCAGACGGGCAATTTTTAAAGAAGTGAAATAGCTAAGTGGTAAAAAGGTGACAAAATGGGCATACCAGTTACAATCGTTTCTGGGTTTTTAGGGGCTGGAAAAACAACGCTAATCAATCAAGCCTTGCAAGTCTCACCCTACCCCAGGGAAGAAATTATTATAATTGAAAATGAGTTTGGTGAAGTTGGGATTGATCACAAATTATTAGTTCATAGCGAGGAACGGGTGTTACAACTAAATAATGGATGTATGTGTTGCAGTCTTCGCAGTGATTTATTAGCAATATTGATTTCTTTACTGGAAACAATAGAAGAACATCAACAACCAATTTCACAAATCATCATTGAAACTACAGGTATAGCAGATCCCCAACCAATCATTCAAACACTTTTAACAGCGCCTCAACTAAGAGGAAGAGTATATATCGATAGTTTATTGACTGTTATTGATAGTGACAGTTTTGAACTTATTGAAAGAGAACCACAAGCCCTTAAGCAACTTGTCATGGCAGATCGCATTTTTGTGTCTAGAAAACAAAACTTGAATTTATCTGCACTAAAAAAATTACAGAGAGAAATCAAAAGTATTAACCCTTTATCCGATATTCGAATGTTCACACATAGTGAAACGATTCAAAAAAAGGATTTTTATAATTTGAAAAAATTTAATCATCCCTTAGTTTTTGAAAGTGATTCATCAGAAAATCACTATAATGGCAAATACTATCATCAACACCATCAAGTACATGAGTTTAAATCAATTCTCTTAACTTCAGATCAAGACATAAAAAAAGATTTTTTACTCCAATGGATTGACTGGCTGATTTTAACCAACCAAGGGAGCCTGTATCGTTTTAAAGGATTGATTGCTTTACAAGAGCAGGATTTTATAGTTGCCATGCAAGAGGTAAACGAACAGGTTAATTTTCAATACACCACTCGACAAAAAGACCAAACCACTATTATTCTAATCGGAAAAATGTTGGATGAAGAAAGGATCAAACAGAGTTTTGATAAATTACTGGCGGAAAGCAAATAATGATAAGTAGTGATTGGGGGTAATTTCTAATGGAGAAAACGGATATATCTAGTGCATATCGACGACTTAAAAGCCCGAATATTAAAACTAGAAAAAGGGCATTAAAAATTATCAAAGAACATAAACGAAATAAAATGAAGAAATTAGCATAATTAAGGAAGGAAAAAGAATGAAGAAAATCAGTGTAGGACTTGTTGGGATAGCAGCTCTAGGATTATTGGGAGCTTGCTCCAGCACTAATGATGCAAAAGTATCGAATGATAAAGATGGAAAATTAGAAATTGTAACAACATTCTATCCAATGTATGATTTCACCAAAAACATCGTCGGCGATGAAGCGAACGTGGATTTAATGGTTCCAGCGGGATCAGAACCTCATGACTATGAGCCCTCAGCTAAGGATATGGCAAAAGCTCATGATGCTGATGTTTTTGTATATCATAACGAAAACATGGAATCATGGGTACCAAAAGCTAAAGAAAGTTGGAAGAAAGCTGGGCCTAATGTAGTAGAAGGAACAAAAGACATGATTTTATTGCCAGGTAGTGAAGAAGAAGATCATGATCACGGAGAAGAAGATCACCATCATGAACTAGATCCTCATACGTGGGTTTCACCCAAAATGGCAATTAAGGAAGTTTCAAATATCAAGGATCAGTTAGTTAAATTGTATCCGAAAAAAGCAAAAGTATTTGAGACAAATGCTGAAAAGTATTTGACTAAACTGAAACGGTTGGATGCTGACTATACCACTAGTCTTAAAGAAGCGAAACAAAAAAGTTTTGTGACACAACATGCAGCCTTTGGATATTTAGCTTTGGATTATGGATTGATACAAGTTCCTATTGCTGGACTAAGTCCTGAAGAAGAGCCATCTTCTGGTCGATTAGCTGAATTAAAAGAGTATGTTAAAAAAAATAAGATCAATTATATTTATTTTGAAAAGAATGCTAATGATAAAATCGCAAAAACTTTGGCCAATGAAGCTGGGATAAAATTGGAAGTATTGAATCCTCTTGAAAGTCTTACAAAAGAACAAATGGATAATGGTGAAGATTATGTTTCAGTAATGGAAGACAATCTAAAAGCGTTAGAGAAAACAACTATGGTTGCTGGTGAAGAGGTAGTTCCAGAAAAAGAAGCGAAGGATGAAAAGACAGTTGCTAATGGGTACTTTAAAGATGCCGATGTGAAGGATCGCGAATTGAGTGATTATACAGGCGAATGGCAATCTGTTTATCCGTTGTTAAAAGATGGAATTTTGGATGAAGTTTTCGATTACAAAGCAAAACTCAATAAAGACATGACAGCTGCCGAGTACAAAGATTATTATACTACTGGCTATAAGACAGATATTGATACTATCAACATTAAAGACAACACCATTGATTTTGTAGTCAACGGTGAACATCATCAATACACATACAAATATGTTGGATACAAAATTTTGAATTATGAAAAAGGAAACCGTGGTGTTCGTTTTAATTTTGAAACTGATGATGCAGGTGCTGGTCGTTTTAAATATATTCAATTTAGTGATCATGGAATTGCACCAAGTAAGGCAGAGCATTTCCATATTTTCTTTGGTGGAGAAAGTCAAGAAAAACTTTATAATGAAATGCATAATTGGCCTACTTTCTATCCAGCTTCATTATCTGAGCATGAGATTGCTCAAGAAATGATGGCCCATTAAAATCCAATCTTTGGAGAAAATACATGGTAAGAAAAGTATTATTGTCTATGGATTCCAAGAATATTGATGCTTATCGGCGTTATCGATTTGCAAAGCAAATGAGATTAAATGGGAGTACATTAGCTGATATTGCTGCAACTTTACATGTTAGTGTTGATACAGTTCGTAGAGTGTTAAAACAAGACCGGGATTGTTGTTTTATCAAGGTCAATACTGGAAGAAGTAGACGTTTAGCAAAACGATATAATAGTTTGATTAATTAGTTGTAACAGTAGAGCAGATTAATTTTCTTTTATTAGGATTTGATCTGCTCTTTATTATGTATAGGAATTAACATATTCGAAAAAATATTACAAAATTGTAATGCTATTATTTATAATTAATTATTTTACAATGCTAAAATTGATGATAATATTTTATTGTATCTGTTAATAAAAGTTTTTGTACACCCGTGGTGCTAGTTAATTTTAATATCCTAAAGAATATCTCAAAGTTCCTTCAAAACGTCGTTGTGCTCGACTTAATAGAACACTGTAAGCCAGTAATATGCTTTCAAATCTACTCTCTAGCCCTTTAACAGAACGTGAGTTGAAATTTTGACAACCTAATTTTTCTAAGGAAGAAAAAACAGTCTCAACTGTTTTTCTTTGTTTTCCAAGTAAGCTGTGGTCTAGTTTTTCTGATTTATCCATGTTTTTACGTGGCGGAACGGATATAGTAATGCCCTTAAGGGCAAGCTTTTCATGGATTTTATGGCTAATATATCCTTTGTCCCCTAGGATATTGGGAAGATTCGCTTCTTCCGATAAAGTCTCTAACACTTTCACGTCATGGACACCTGGATTCGTGATTGAGTAAGTAATCGGAAAGCCAGTCTTAGTAACGATCATATGAATTTTAAGACCATAAAAATAAGATTTTTTTGTTGAGTTATAGCCAACTTTGGCTATTTGATTCAATAGTTTTGCTTGTCTATTTCTAACTGGTTTACATAATGGACTAGGAAAACTATCTATAATTCCGACTAGTTCACCTTTGGTGAGCTTCTTGATGAAAAAGTATCGAATAATCTTGATAGTGTAAGCTAAGTTTGAACTTAAGCGAGTGAATCGACTCCTACTAGGAAAGTCACCATTAGGAAATAAGACGGAACAAACCGCTCTATACGTGGCTCTTTGGCTAGTATAGCCATTAATTATGCCCCATATAACACAAGCAATAATCACTGTATCGCGTTGCTTCAGTTGATCAGTATTTCTTCGGTTTTTAATCTTATCTGGTACACAATTGTGGTATATGTTAGAAACAGTTCTCATAATTTCCTTGAATGTTATAAAAGTATCTGTATAATGTTCAGTATATTTTGATGAACGCATATGTAGTCCTCATTTCTTGGGAGTTTTGAGACTACTATATGCGTTTTTTTGGGCTCTTTGTCAATAAGGACTGATGAGTTGTGCAAAATCAAATCTGAGTCAGAATGAACCACATTCTGGCTCAGATTTTTTGTTATCTTACATTGATTAATTGATTGATCAAAAAGATTCTAATTCTCATGTTCTCAAATGATTTAAATCCGTAGGATACTCGTTTCATTGTCTTTATGTGGGTATTCTTCGCTTCTATTTTTCCATTGGAATAAGGATAGATCATTGCGTTGGTGATGCCTTCTTCATAGGTCAGAAGGTTTTGAAGCTTTTCCCGAAAGCTGTCATCTAACGTTTCGGGAAGTTCTGCCAATAAGGAGAAAAATAAGTCAGGGTCTTTGTCTCGAAAGGCTTCAACTAATTCATGAAAAAAGGGATACGCCTCCTTTAGGGGCGGAGAAAACTCAAGCAATCGATCAATCATCATTGCTTCAGTAAGAAATGGGTATTTTGGTGCTCGGAAACTTTTCCATGTTTTGTATTCATAATGGTTGATGTTTGCACGATTTTTTAGCAAAAAGCGCCAGTTCTTTTTCAGTTTTTCTGCCTGGCTTTTCTGTCCGGCTTTACGAAGTTCATTCATTTCACGGATACGCAACTCATTGAACGCTTGATTCATGTGTTTGACAATATGAAACCGATCAATCACGACTTTCGCATTTGGCAGAACACGTTTGGTGAGCTGGAAGTAGGCGGCGTTCATGTCTGTCACCAAGAATTCTACTTCTTCTGGATTGGTACAACCTAAGAAATAGCTTGTTAATCGAGGTAATTTACGCGTAGGCAAAACATCTATTAATTTTCCTGTTTCGCCATCCGCGCAAATAAAGCTCATCTTATCTTCTATGGAAGCATGCGAACGAAATTCGTCAACCATCAATACTCTGGGGAGGATCTTCTTAGATTGCTTTGGTAAATAGCTTTTAAACTCTTTCAATGTACGAATAACGGTGGTCAAAGATACCTGACAGCTTTTCGCAATAAAAGATAAAGATACTTTTTCAGTCAGTAAAGAAGCAATTTTATATCTAACATGATTTGCGATTGAATGTCTGGGTTGGACAAAATAACTTTGAGCCGTCCAATGGGTGCGACAGTTTTTACAGGTATAGCGTTGCTTTTTTAGGCGCATAACCAAAGGCATATGATTGTATTGTTCAAAACGGACAATCGTTTCCTTTTTTCCATTTTTCACTATAATTGCTTTCCCGTTTCCATCTACCACAGTAGAACCACAACTTCTACAAGCACGAGGAGTAGGCGAGAGAACAGCATCGACGACCAACGTCTTTTTCTTCTGAAGGGTCTCGTAAGAGACCTCTGTAATCATCAAATCTTTCTCTGTTATTCTCAGCATTTTTTTGATAGAATCATTCATATAGCGTATCGTCCTCTCAGTTGTTTATTTTGTGGTGATTTAATCATACTAGAGAACGATATGTTTTTTAATACCTAAAATGAAAATGGGGCTGAAGAATCAATTCTGATTCATCAGTCCCATAAATTATAGAGCCTTTTTTTGTTGATTTACCAACATGTTTAGACATTTTCCTCTAGGAAAAAATTAACTAGCACCACGGGTTTTTGTACTATTAATTGTGATTTTTAAATGATTGAAAAATAGAGAGGAGGAAGCAATACGTAGAAAAAATATTTTAAATTGGTGTAAGTACAAATATGTTATTTACAGTATTTTAGTTTCTCGTATTAAGTGTTACTACTATGGTGAATTCTTTAGAGAATTAATAAATAGTCTTCTTTGATAGATTGTTAAAGGGAACTTAACAAAGTAATAAGATGCATAATCAAATGCACAAAAAACAAAAAAAGAAGTTTCTTCGAATAGAAATTCTGAAATAACATCCTTTCGCCTAATAGTGAATAATTTAAATAAAGAGAAACTGGCTACACTATCAAAGCAAGTGATTCTGTTTAGCTAATTACTAATAATTAAAGTATTAAAATAGTATGTTTAATCAAATAGAACAAGATTGGATAATAGTTTATATTTTTAATCCTAGACCATTATTGGTATTTCAAAGACTACAACCATACTAATTAATCTATCGAATGGTACAATTTCAAAAACTAAAATCAAAACTAGTGATTCTAATGTTATCAAAACTGAGTTGAAAATTAAGTAGCCACAATATCTAAAGTGGTGAGGAATTAGCGATAATTACTACGCCGAAAGTAAAAGAATAATAGAAAAAACTTTCCTTAAAAATTATCTATGAATTCGTTTTCATTATAATTGCGCTGTTTTATTTTACTTTATGATGATAAATGGAGGGATAAAGTCATATGTCTGACAAAAATACCTATGCACGTCGTAGCCAACGTCACAAACAAGAACCTGATAGCTGTGAAAATACAAATCAATTGAATGAAGCTGTAAAGCCCCAAACCGGAAACGAAAACAAACAACCAAAAATACCGAAGAAAAAATCTAATTATAGCAAGTATATATTCGCATTGTTTACCGCACTTATTCTAGTAATTGTCGTTACTGGCGGCTATATTGTTTATACATTAAAACAGCAAGAAGCAGAAGCTCAAGCCAAATATGAAACTGCTGCAAAAAATCTCATGGCTTCAATCCAAGAAGAGCAAGACCAAAGTGGAATTTCAACGAAAATAGATACTATAAATGACGGAGAAAATAAGTGCCTTGTTTACCGTCCAGTTGATGAAAATACTGTTCCTTTCAAAAATGCAAACCAGCTCTTAGACGAGCTTGCTCAAAAGCAACAAAAAAAGCATCGTGAAAAAGAAGTGCTCACAGTTGCCAGAATAAAAGCAACAGCAATATCTTCTAAAGTTAATCAATATAGAATTGAAGCAGATAGTTTTATCTGGGATCGCAGTAAGGAAAATTTCAAAAAGCCAGATAGTATTTCTGAGAAAGATATCTATATTTTCAAAAAAACTGGCAAAGAAATCACAAATAAGGATTTGTTTCCAGATGAAGGAAGTCTCTTAGGTATTCAACAGGTGATTCAGCAATCCATACTTGATCAAGCCAAAGAACCTGAAAAAATCATTGATGCTGTATTAACAATGGATAGAATTTCTTATGATAGTAAAATGACTTATACACCTGATGAATTGACTATCGTCTTACCAAAAAATTCAACTGGAACTTCTAAAGTCACTCTAAAATACAAAGATATTGCGCCATTCATTGATACAGATCTGGTTTCGCAAGAAAGTATAAAAGATACATTACCTGCATTAGATGAAAATAAAAAGTACGTCGCTCTTACTTTTGATGATGGTCCAAATAATAGCTCAACACTTGATTTGTTGAATATACTAAAAACAGATAACGTGAAAGCTACTTTTTTCATGTTAGGACAGATGGTGGATCAAAATCCAGATGTTGCAAAACAAGTCCACGACGAGGGTCATGAGGTAGCATGTCACTCGTATTCTCATCCACAATTGAATACACTTTCGACAGATGAATTACAAAGTGAAATAAATAAAGCTAATAAAGCAATTTTCAAGGCTACAGGCGTCTTGCCTCGCAATATCCGTCCCCCTTATGGCGCTATTGACAAAAAAAGTGCTGAAACAATTGGCATGCCAATTATTCAATGGGATATTGACTCACAGGATTGGAAATCAAAAAATCCTAGAGCAATCAATAATGTTGTCAAACAGAATGTTTATAATGGTGCAATCATCTTAATCCACGATATCCATCCTGAATCAGTTAAAGCCATACCAAATATGATCTCCATGTTAAAAAATAAAGGGTACGAATTTGTGACGATCGATCAACTATTGTCAGGAAAACAAAAACCATTGCATCAATATTTTGGTATGAATGATGAGCGACTAGTAGACTAACTGTAATTAGATTGAGTGGTATTTGAAGAAATTATATTTGTAGTTTCCTTATTTGATGAAAAGTCATGTAAAACAAATTAATAAAGAGTATTAAGTATACTAACTGTTGTAAGTATACTTAATACTCTTTTAGTTATTAACTTTAGTTAGTCTCGTTAGCGTAGCGTACGAAACAAAAAAACACGCATTTCTGTGCGTGGACGAAATAGCTTTAGCGATAAAAAACTCCTTTCGATATACTAATAATGGCTACTAACCGCATATCAGATCGAAAGGAGTTTCTAATGTTTACCGACGATAAAAGTGTAGCACATACGAGATGTCATATTTTCTTTACCCAAAGTATCGACGAAAAGTGATTTATGGAAAGTTAAGAGTAGGTATTGGTCAGATATTAAGAAAATTGTGTGAGATGAAAAATATTGAAATCATTAAAGCTCATGTTATATTCATTTGTTAGTAAGAATAACGTCAAAAATTAGTATTTCCAGTTTTATGGGTTACTAAAAAGACGTCACTGATCAATTTAGAAAGGTAAATATATTCTGGTAATAAAGATAGACTGAACCCCGTAAAAACCTCATTGCAACGAATCAAGGAAAGACGCTTTTGCTTCTCCCTTGATTGGGCACATTCTTTGATTTTGATTTTTGATATTGATTATATCTTTTAATTCGCCATAGTTATTTATACAATAAAGAACTAAATTTTCTAAGAATAGACTTTCTAGATTCTTTATTTTCAGCTTTTACTAAAATGAAGTCATCCTATCCATTTTATTCAAAACAAATTTTTTAATAAGAAAGATCTGTTCTTTTTCTTTGAAGGAAAAGAAAAAGAAAACGTGAAAAGAAACTTATGCAATCTATACTGCTAATAACCTCTATAAGATCGTTGTATATTGATATTATTATCATGTTTATTTTAGGAAGAATACTATGAGTTAAGTTTTTAATAAGAAATGTCGAGTTTATGAACCTTTTTTCAAAGTTGAAAAAATTTCTTTATTTGATAATGGCGATCAACATCTTTTAGAATGGATGCAATGGTTAAACTGATTGTTGAGTATATAATCACTTGTTTGTTTTTATTTATCTTTTCCCCACTATATGGTTAATAGTCAGCCACTTTAGAAAGAGTTTTAGCTGTTTTTTACTTGAGGAACATCATTTTATTGGCAGTCTTATTTGACTTATTAAGTGAATTTATATTAAAAAAATTCGTTTTTACTCATAATAATCTCTACTAAGATTCCTCCTTTATTTGAGTATCATTCTCATTTGATTATAAATTAAATCCTTCCCTTTATTATTATCAACGAGAAAAAAGGTTAAATGAATACAAAAGAAATAGATCTTTTGTGACTAATAAAAAGTGAACGTTCATATTGAAAATATTATAAATTTAATTTAACATATAAATTGAGAAAGGGAATCTATTCTAACCTTTCTTATAAAATGAACGTTCGTTTTTAGGATTTCTTTTTGATAACTTTTTATGTTAGGAGGATAAAGTATGTTTTATCAAAGAAGCGAGAAGAAGTTTAAGTACGCAATTAAAAAGAAAAAAGGAGGAGGTGGAGCGGCTTCTTTCATTATCGGTGCAATGTTTTTAGGAATAGGATTAATTTCTTGTCCTACAGTTTCTTTTGCTAGTGAAACAACAGAGATAAATCAATCAACTGAAATCCAATCTACTTTGAATAATTCTATTCTAAAAGAAAGTAATTCAGAAGAAAAACAAAATATTGATGTGTCGGAAGATAGTGCTATAAATAAAGATCTAGAACTAGCTTCGAAAGCAACCATTTCTGAATCAGAAAATTCATTTGGTGAAACTACTAACAATCAAGAAAATACAAATTTATCTGAAGATAGTATTGAAGTTCAGCCAGAGAGTATTATTCAAAAGGAAGTCTTGACTGATAATGATGCTATTCAACAATTAGAAGTACATCCTCATGAAGATAGCGATGATGCTGCTTTAGTTGAGAATCAGATGACAAGAGTTACAGAAGAAAGTATAAAAAGCAATACTTCACAAGTAGATAAAGATACGACAGTTTTATCTAATACAACAAGGGACTTAGTTAATTTAGAAGATACTGCTATAGAAAATGTTACTCCACAAAAAACGATCAAAAAAGATAGTATTTCTTTATTAGAGGAAAATAATTCATCATCAGCATCAAGAACTTTACGTAGAAGTGTTAGGAGTCTTGATGTTCAAACTGGAGAAAACTTTTTAGAAGATTGGGCACTACCAGACAATTCTAACATTTCTGGAAGTTTGATTACTCAGACTGGAATTACTTATGTGGGTGTAAAAACTGATGATCCCACTCAATTACATTTGAAAATGGCTTACAGAGCTGCAGCAACGCCTGCTTCAATTGATTGGATTTATCTTCGTGTGGATCCAGAGCTTACGAAATATATTGAAGAAATTAACATAAAAAATACCGTAAACATCGGTGCACAAGTTGGGTACCAACGATATTTTGAAAAAGTAGATACTAATACATTGAGCAATGTAAATACTTTTGGAACTCCGACAGGTGTAAGTGATGCTTATGCACAAGTAGATCAAAAAACTGGCGGAATCTATCGTGTGTTATTAGATAAATTTTTCATACGTATTCCGGGCACGAATCCTAAGAGTCGAGGCGCGCTATCTGGAAACTGGGGGGTATTTCCATCTGTTCCTCTCGAGGCTGAAAGATATGAAGCGAATATCTATATAAAATTATCGAAAGATGTCGCAGAGTTACAGCAAGAGCTTGGAAGGGATAAGTTTGGTGTTCAACTTCGTTTACAAGGTCAATCAAGTTCTGGTGTTGCAACTATTGCTAAAGAAAGTTTAAATAAGAATACTATTGTTGATCTTTCACAAGAGGAGCCAGATGAAAATAATTCAAATTGGTTAAACTCACCATCTGTCCATACAATTACTACCACTTATGAAGGAAAGCAAATGGGAAGCGATGGTCAGTTCAGTAGTATTCTCGAAGGAACTGATAAAAGTCTGATTAGAGTTCAGAATACGATCATGAATAACCTTTTATATGGAACGGCACTTGATTTAGGTCGACCTGTTTCATTTAATATTGAGATTGATCCACAAATATTAAATTTAGTTTCAGATGATGATTATATTACGATTTGGCAAGTATACAGAGAAAATAGTATCAACCATCATGACGGTGGATCAAATGCACCTGTCATGTTGAAAAAGAATATGTTTGTAGATAATAAAATAAAAATTGAAGTCAACAAGGATAAAGCTGGTCAGTATGGAAATGGAGTTTACTACGTTAATGCTGTTGAGAGCTTTATGAATACTTTGAGTTCTTCACCATTTGTTGGTGCAAACTTTATTGATATTCCTGTTATGCCTAAATCTCTAATTGAAGATGAAGATCAATTGATATCAGCAGAAATTAAAACATGGTTTACAGATAAAAAAAATGATCAAGAGAGAATAGTAAGAAACTCACTTGCTTCAAGTTACATTAATTTATTCCCTACTACCATTAATTTCTATGATTATTCAACCAAGGATACAGAACAATTATTGAAGTTACGTGAATCAACCTACTTAGTTTCTACGTTTGGTCAAGAAATTAATGGAATGGATATGGGGGAAACATACGAAATTAGTAATTATGAGTTTGTGACTGCCGATCCTGAAAGTTTAATAATCACACAAAAAGATGGAAATATCATTAATTTGTATTATAAGAAACTTTCTAGTGATGCTGAATTTTATGAACCAGAAGTAGAAAAAGAAGAAGTCAACTATGGAGAAACGATTGATTTGACGGATAATGTAACTAATCTGGAAGAGTTGCCGGAAGGCACGAAAGTGAACGACGTTACACCAGAAGGTGTCATTGATAAAACTCAGCCAGGTGAGTATGAAGGAACGATAGAAGTTACGTATCCAGATGGAACAAAAGATACAGTGAAAGTTCCAGTGGAAGTAGTGGACAATCGAAATGATGCTGAAAAATATACTCCAGAAATAGAAAAAGAAGAAGTCAACTATGGAGAAACAATTGATCTGACGGATAATGTAACTAATCTGGAAGAGTTGCCGGAAGGCACGAAAGTGAACGATGTTACACCAGAAGGTGTCATTGATACAACCCAGCCAGGTGAGTATGAAGGAACGATAGAAGTTACGTATCCAGATGGAACAAAAGATACAGTGAAAGTTCCAGTGGAAGTAGTGGACAATCGAAATGATGCTGAAAAATATACTCCAGAAATAGAAAAAGAAGAAGTCAACTATGGAGAAACAATTGATCTGACGGATAATGTAACTAACTTGGAAGAGTTGCCGGAAGGCACGAAAGTGAACGACGTTACACCAGAAGGTGTCATTGATACAACTCAGCCAGGTGAGTATGAAGGAACGATAGAAGTTGCGTATCCAGATGGAACAAAAGATACAGTGAAAGTTCCAGTGGAAGTAGTGGACAATCGAAATGATGCTGAAAAATATACTCCAGAAATAGAAAAAGAAGAAGTCAACTATGGAGAAACAATTGATCTGACGGATAATGTAACTAATCTGGAAGAGTTGCCGGAAGGCACGAAAGTGAACGACGTTACACCAGAAGGTGTCATTGATAAAACTCAGCCAGGTGAGTATGAAGGAACGATAGAAGTTACGTATCCAGATGGAACAAAAGATACAGTGAAAGTTCCAGTGGAAGTAGTGGACAATCGAAATGATGCTGAAAAATATACTCCAGAAATAGAAAAAGAAGAAGTCAACTATGGAGAAACAATTGATCTGACGGATAATGTAACTAACTTGGAAGAGTTGCCGGAAGGCACGAAAGTGAACGACGTTACACCAGAAGGTGTCATTGATACAACTCAGCCAGGTGAGTATGAAGGAACGATAGAAGTTACGTATCCAGATGGAACAAAAGATACAGTGAAAGTTCCAGTGGAAGTAGTGGACAATCGAAATGATGCTGAAAAATATACTCCAGAAATAGAAAAAGAAGAAGTCAACTATGGAGAAACAATTGATCTGACGGATAATGTAACTAACTTGGAAGAGTTGCCGGAAGGCACGAAAGTGAACGACGTTACACCAGAAGGTGTCATTGATACAACTCAGCCAGGTGAGTATGAAGGAACGATAGAAGTTACGTATCCAGATGGAACAAAAGATACAGTGAAAGTTCCAGTGGAAGTAGTGGACAATCGAAATGATGCTGAAAAATATACTCCAGAAGTAGAAAAAGAAGAAGTCAACTACGGAGGAACGATTGATCTGACGGATAATGTAACTAACTTGGAAGAGTTGCCGGAAGGCACGAAAGTGAACGACGTTACACCAGAAGGTGTCATTGATACAACCCAGCCAGGTGAGTATGAAGGAACGATAGAAGTTACGTACCCAGATGGATCAAGTACAACGGTTAAGGTACCAGTAACAGTCAAAGATAAAGTAGATTGGGTAGAAATCAAACCAATTCCAACAATCGAACCAGAACAAATCATGCCAGAAGAAGTTCATAAAGGAGAAGGAGTTGACCTAACGGACAACATTCTGAATCTTCCAGAAGGAAGTAAAGTGGAAGTCGTCACCCCAGTGGACACTACACAAGTAGGTGAACATACAGGAGAAGTGAAAGTCACCTTCCCAGATGGATCAAGTACAACGGTTAAGGTACCAGTAACAGTCAAAGATAAAGTAGATTGGGTAGAAATCAAGCCAATTCCAACAATCGAACCAGAACAAATCATGCCAGAAGAAGTTCATAAAGGAGAAGGAGTTGACCTAACGGACAACATTCTGAATCTTCCAGAAGGAAGTAAAGTGGAAGTCGTCACCCCAGTGGACACTACACAAGTAGGTGAACATACAGGAGAAGTGAAAGTCACCTTCCCAGATGGATCAAGTACAACGGTTAAGGTACCAGTAACAGTCAAAGATAAAGTAGATTGGGTAGAAATCAAGCCAATTCCAACAATCGAACCAGAACAAATCATGCCAGAAGAAGTTCATAAAGGAGAAGGAGTTGACCTAACGGACAACATTCTGAATCTTCCAGAAGGAAGTAAAGTGGAAGTCGTCACCCCAGTGGACACTACACAAGTAGGTGAACATACAGGAGAAGTGAAAGTCACCTTCCCAGATGGATCAAGTACAACGGTTAAGGTACCAGTAACAGTCAAAGATAAAGTAGATTGGGTAGAAATCAAGCCAATTCCAACAATCGAACCAGAACAAATCATGCCAGAAGAAGTTCATAAAGGAGAAGGAGTTGACCTAACGGACAACATTCTGAATCTTCCAGAAGGAAGTAAAGTGGAAGTCGTCACCCCAGTGGACACTACACAAGTAGGTGAACATACAGGAGAAGTGAAAGTCACCTTCCCAGATGGATCAAGTACAACGGTTAAGGTACCAGTAACAGTCAAAGATAAAGTAGATTGGGTAGAAATCAAGCCAATTCCAACAATCGAACCAGAACAAATCATGCCAGAAGAAGTTCATAAAGGAGAAGGAGTTGACCTAACGGACAACATTCTGAATCTTCCAGAAGGAAGTAAAGTGGAAGTCGTCACCCCAGTGGACACTACACAAGTAGGTGAACATACAGGAGAAGTGAAAGTCACCTTCCCAGATGGATCAAGTACAACGGTTAAGGTACCAGTAACAGTCAAAGATAAAGTAGATTGGGTAGAAATCAAGCCAATTCCAACAATCGAACCAGAACAAATCATGCCAGAAGAAGTTCATAAAGGAGAAGGAGTTGACCTAACGGACAACATTCTGAATCTTCCAGAAGGAAGTAAAGTGGAAGTCGTCACCCCAGTGGACACTACACAAGTAGGTGAACATACAGGAGAAGTGAAAGTCACCTTCCCAGATGGATCAAGTACAACGGTTAAGGTACCAGTAACAGTCAAAGATAAAGTAGATTGGGTAGAAATCAAGCCAATTCCAACAATCGAACCAGAACAAATCATGCCAGAAGAAGTTCATAAAGGAGAAGGAGTTGACCTAACGGACAACATTCTGAATCTTCCAGAAGGAAGTAAAGTGGAAGTCGTCACCCCAGTGGACACTACACAAGTAGGTGAACATACAGGAGAAGTGAAAGTCACCTTCCCAGATGGATCAAGTACAACGGTTAAGGTACCAGTAACAGTCAAAGATAAAGTAGATTGGGTAGAAATCAAGCCAATTCCAACAATCGAACCAGAACAAATCATGCCAGAAGAAGTTCATAAAGGAGAAGGAGTTGACCTAACGGACAACATTCTGAATCTTCCAGAAGGAAGTAAAGTGGAAGTCGTCACCCCAGTGGACACTACACAAGTAGGTGAACATACAGGAGAAGTGAAAGTCACCTTCCCAGATGGATCAAGTACAACGGTTAAGGTACCAGTAACAGTCAAAGATAAAGTAGATTGGGTAGAAATCAAGCCAATTCCAACAATCGAACCAGAACAAATCATGCCAGAAGAAGTTCATAAAGGAGAAGGAGTTGACCTAACGGACAACATTCTGAATCTTCCAGAAGGAAGTAAAGTGGAAGTCGTCACCCCAGTGGACACTACACAAGTAGGTGAACGTACAGGAGAAGTGAAAGTCACCTTCCCAGATGGATCAAGTACAACGGTTAAGGTACCAGTAACAGTCAAAGATAAAGTAGATTGGGTAGAAATCAAGCCAATTCCAACAATCGAACCAGAACAAATCATGCCAGAAGAAGTTCATAAAGGAGAAGGAGTTGACCTAACGGACAACATTCTGAATCTTCCAGAAGGAAGTAAAGTGGAAGTCGTCACCCCAGTGGATACTACACAAGTAGGGAAACAAGCTAAAAAAGCGAAAATGTTACCCAAAACAGGTGAAGAGGATACAAATATGATTACTATCTTTGGTGGTCTTCTATTGTTGGGAAGTTTAGGCCTAATTGATTATAAAAAGAGAGAGTCTAAAAAATCATCAAGTAGAATAGAAAGATCAAAATGATTACCCACTACCGAAAGAAGGATGATTATCAATATCAAATTTTAACTATAAAAGTAATTTGGCTTTTGCAAGGAATACTCAAAAACGATTAGTGATACTAATCGTTTTTTTTTTTTTTGAGAATGAAATTCCACCTAAAAAGTATGATTATTTTTTGTTTTTTTTTAGTTTTTTCGAAAAAAAGGCACTCTCTGATTGTTGTATTAGTGGAAAGGGGATAAAGGAGCATATTGATCGTGCAACAAAACTATAATGAGAAATCTATACAACACCAATTTGATGCCTACTGCAAAAAAGTATTACGAAACGAAGCTAAGTCTATTCGAAAACGAAACACTAGAATAAAAGATAATGAGGAACCACTGAATGATGTAAATGAAGGGAAGTATCCACAAACTAATTTTGATGAACAAGATGTCTATTTCTTATTTGGAATGGAGATATTAATTTCAGATCAGAAGTTATCAGCAGCAATTGATCAGTTATCGGATATAAGAAGGAAGATTATTCTACTTTATTATTTTGCCGATTTTAATGATGCTGAAATCGGTAGAATTCTCAATATGAGTACAAGTGGTATCTGGTATCAACGAACGAAGGCAGTTGAACAATTGAAAATGGGGTATGACCTATGGTAGATAAACCCAAAAAATGGCAGTATCCATTAGTTCCACTATCTATTATCCTATCTGCTCTAGAAGAAGATCCAATTTCGATCAAGATGATACTCAAACATTATGATAATTATATAGCTAAGTTATGTTTAACAAATGGATTTAATGAGGTGGGGCAATTTATTACCTATGTGGATGAATATATGCTAAGGCAATTAGAAGTTAAATTAATAGAAGCTATATTGAAATTTAAAGTTAACTAGCTAAAAACTCCCCTTTCTACTTTTTCTACCAAAAAGAGTCTTCTAATACTTTAGATTAGCGGATTCTTTTAGGGAGAAAACCTATTGTTCATTGAAAAATAAATATATTCTATCAGTACGTTAACACTTCAAGGAGCATATTTTAGTTACGCCATGATCTCTTATTATAAAGAAGGAGCGATAAATATTCTAAAATAATTTTTATAGTCAATAAAAAGCGATGATTTGAGGTTGGGATAATGATACTTCCGTAAGGCTCGCCGTAAACTTGGGGAGAGGTGAAATTCCTATGTGCTTTTGACAAAGGCAGCTGATAGATTAATCCTTAATAATAGAAGGGAAGAGATAATCATGTCAAAGAATAACAATAAAAATAATTCATCAGAGTTAGAAAATTGTTTATTTAATCCCAAAAAGCTAGAGGATTCTATCAATAAAGTAAAGAGAATAAATGACCTACCGTTAGTTTTAACAAATAAAGATCTAAAAGAACAATTTCAAATAAGTGATAGTACTTTAAATCGTCTTATAAAACTAGATAATTTTCCAAGATGCTGGTTTGGCATCAAAGGGCATTACCTTAGAGATGATATTTTGGAGTGGATAAAAAAAGGAAAGGAAGAATACTTTTGTGATCAGTTTCGTTTATTACGAGAATTGTAGAATTTATTTTTTCGTCTGTATATTGTATAATTATTTTATAAATAGAAAGATTTTCAAGAGTTTCCGATTGTTGGGTTCCTTCATAATTGGGGGTAAAAACAAATGGAAAATATGAGTCGTTTTAAAAAACATATTACTGCAACAGGAAAAATTACTTGGTACTTTCAGGCTTTTCGAACTACGAGACGAGGTTTTAATTCTAAGCGTGAGGCTCAGCTAGCTTATCTTGAAATGGAAAAACAACACAGAAATAAGCAAAAAAGAATTGCTAGTAATGATAAATTCAATGTGGTTAGTCAAAAGTGGTTTGAATATTATCGATCACTAAACGAACAAAAGAGGGCAACATATGATAAGCGAGAAGAACAGGTAAAAATACTTAATCGATGGATTGGTGATAAAAAATTAAGCAGTTTATCTTCAGAAGAACTACAAAAATTCCTTTTTATTTTAAAAGAAAAAGGAATTGACGGCATTGATGTTGGTTATGCTAAAAATAGTTTACAATCTCTTGTTCAAGTTCTAAATATGATTTTTAAATATTGTAAGAAAAAGAATTTGATAAATGAAAATCCAATGGAGTTTGTAAAAATGCCTAAGTATCAGTTAACAGTTGAAGATTTAAAAGAGTCTGTTAATAGTTTAGAAGATAAGTTTTTAACAGTAGATGAATTGCGAACTTTTTTAAATTATGGGATCATTTATGAAGAATTACCCATGTCTGTTCTTTTTCATGTTTTGTTTTATACTGGGTGTCGTGTGAGTGAAGCACTTGCTTTACAACCTCAAGATATAGATTTTGAACGAAATGAAATCTTATTTTATAAGCAGACGGCAGTAAAAGGAAAAAGCAAAGATTTTCGAATTGAAACTACAAAATCTGTTAGTTCTGCTAGAAGAGTACCTGTCACACCGTTAGTAATGGAGAAATTGCACGAATTAATTGATGTATTAAATAAAACAAAAAGAAATAGCAATTTTGTTGTAGACGAGACTTATTTATTTGTTTATCTTGATCCTGGTAAGCGTGGAGTTCCTTATCGTCGTGAATATGTAAATGACCACGTTAAGCGCTGTGTAGAGAGATGTGGAATCAACAAAAATTTCCATACTCATCTGGCTCGTCATACGATGGCTAGTTTAGTAGCTGAGTATTGCAGTTGGGATGTTTTAAAGGATCGTTTAGGTCATACAGATAGTACAACTTCAAAAATATATCGGCATTTAACATCAAACGAAAGAATAAAGCCTTTGCTTGCTTTTGATTCATTAGAAAATTAGATTTTGGCAGAAGTGCAGGTATTTTAGAATCTAAAATAGGTGTTGTGACTATGCTTTAGTCAAAGTGTAGTCAGAAAAAGAGAAAAACTTTTATATCAATACTTTAATGACTTTTCACAAGTATCAAAGAAATCCGTCGTTAATCATTGTTATCAGACTGAGAAAGAACCCTTGGTATTCAAGGGTTCTTTTTTCTTAGCATGTAATTTGAACACCCTGATCCAGTTTTTTCTTTAATTATTGGTAGGGGAGAATAATGGATTAGAATAAATCTACCTATAAGTAGTAGTAAAAAAAAGAGCACTATGATAATATCTTTCTTAAGAGTAACCGCTTTAATAAAAAATCCAGAATATTCTAACATAAATGGAGTATTCTTAGAATCAAAAGGAGAAAGAAGATGGTTTATACTTATACGGAGCAAGAAAAGATGAAAGTTTTAGACACATTCATGAATGATGGAAAAGTAAAACAAGTACCAAGTTCAACAAAAAAGAAATACATCCTATTGAAAGAAGTCTTGAAACGCTTTGACCATGGAGTGACTTATACAGAAACAGAGGTTAATTCGATACTGCTGAACGTATTTTCTAGTGGCGATTATGTCGAACAAAGACGTTATCTAATCACATTTGGCTTTTTCAAAAGAAGTTCAGACGGTCGGGCATATCAGATGATGGGAATTGAAAATTAGAAGTTTTAATTTATACTCATTGAAAAAAGTTCAAGTATGCGATATTGGTTCTACACCGCATACTTGAACTTTTTTGGCTCTTTGTCAATAAGGACTGATGAGTTGTGCAAAATCAAATCTGAGTCAGAATGAACCACATTCTGGCTCAGATTTTTTGTTATCTTACATTGATTAATTGATTGATCAAAAAGATTCTAATTCTCATGTTCTCAAATGATTTAAATCCGTAGGATACTCGTTTCATTGTCTTTATGTGGGTATTCTTCGCTTCTATTTTTCCATTGGAATAAGGATAGATCATTGCGTTGGTGATGCCTTCTTCATAGGTCAGAAGGTTTTGAAGCTTTTCCCGAAAGCTGTCATCTAACGTTTCGGGAAGTTCTGCCAATAAGGAGAAAAATAAGTCAGGGTCTTTGTCTCGAAAGGCTTCAACTAATTCATGAAAAAAGGGATACGCCTCCTTTAGGGGCGGAGAAAACTCAAGCAATCGATCAATCATCATTGCTTCAGTAAGAAATGGGTATTTTGGTGCTCGGAAACTTTTCCATGTTTTGTATTCATAATGGTTGATGTTTGCACGATTTTTTAGCAAAAAGCGCCAGTTCTTTTTCAGTTTTTCTGCCTGGCTTTTCTGTCCGGCTTTACGAAGTTCATTCATTTCACGGATACGCAACTCATTGAACGCTTGATTCATGTGTTTGACAATATGAAACCGATCAATCACGACTTTCGCATTTGGCAGAACACGTTTGGTGAGCTGGAAGTAGGCGGCGTTCATGTCTGTCACCAAGAATTCTACTTCTTCTGGATTGGTACAACCTAAGAAATAGCTTGTTAATCGAGGTAATTTACGCGTAGGCAAAACATCTATTAATTTTCCTGTTTCGCCATCCGCGCAAATAAAGCTCATCTTATCTTCTATGGAAGCATGCGAACGAAATTCGTCAACCATCAATACTCTGGGGAGGATCTTCTTAGATTGCTTTGGTAAATAGCTTTTAAACTCTTTCAATGTACGAATAACGGTGGTCAAAGATACCTGACAGCTTTTCGCAATAAAAGATAAAGATACTTTTTCAGTCAGTAAAGAAGCAATTTTATATCTAACATGATTTGCGATTGAATGTCTGGGTTGGACAAAATAACTTTGAGCCGTCCAATGGGTGCGACAGTTTTTACAGGTATAGCGTTGCTTTTTTAGGCGCATAACCAAAGGCATATGATTGTATTGTTCAAAACGGACAATCGTTTCCTTTTTTCCATTTTTCACTATAATTGCTTTCCCGTTTCCATCTACCACAGTAGAACCACAACTTCTACAAGCACGAGGAGTAGGCGAGAGAACAGCATCGACGACCAACGTCTTTTTCTTCTGAAGGGTCTCGTAAGAGACCTCTGTAATCATCAAATCTTTCTCTGTTATTCTCAGCATTTTTTTGATAGAATCATTCATATAGCGTATCGTCCTCTCAGTTGTTTATTTTGTGGTGATTTAATCATACTAGAGAACGATATGTTTTTTAATACCTAAAATGAAAATGGGGCTGAAGAATCAATTCTGATTCATCAGTCCCATAAATTATAGAGCCACTTTTTTTGTCATCTGTATCTATAATACAAAGCCAAGAACGTTATTCAAAATATGGATAGCTATGATAAAAGCTAATGAGCGATTCGCAGTTAAATAAGCAATCGTCAGTAAAATCGTTCCAGGAGCGTACATGAAAAAATCAATTGGATGCGTTACATGAATAAAGATAATTCTCTTTTATTTGTACGAATAAATACCAAAACGTACCTCCTAAAATTAGATTTTGGACAGATGCCCTTTAAAAAGATAACAAGATTTCGTTCTTGAAACAATATATATGCTTTTATTCCAATGAGGTTGTGAAAACAGTATTTTGTCCTGAGCGTTAGAAAATTGAAAATGGGGAATAGCAACTCGTACTTTACCATTTTTTAAGTTAATACAAGATCAGCTAATTGAACACCGTTTATTCGTGATGAGGGACACAACACTGCAGTCGACACATTTCTCTTTTATGTTCAAAGATAACAAATATTTAAAACAAAGAAAAATAGTAGATAATCCCGTCCTAACTCTTTTATTCTTCCCTCATAGCTTCCAAATTTAAGCAATACTTCAATTAATCAAGTTTTATCTTTTTTTTTCAATAATCGTAAAAAAAGAGTATTTTTTATTTAAAAATAAAATCTTTGTATTAAAGGACAAGACTAAAATAACCTTAGAATAAAAAGAGAAAAAAAGCCCCAAACTTTCTATACATCAATAAAATAATAAAAATTAAATTTAGAATAACGTGTAAAGGATTATTTGATGATTTTTTATTGAGAGGAGGGATGAAAATGATTAAGAAAACTCAAAATAAAATCCAACGTATATGTCAAAAACATTTTGTTTCTAGACTCAAAGCTGTATCTAAAAGAAAATACTTACATCCCATTATGATTTCGATCATCTTGATTTTTACTTTCTTAGGGAGCTTATCAAGTATTTATGTAAACGTTTATACAGAAACGTCAAATTTTGCTAACCAAACGACAGAGGAGACAAATAGTCCACCCTATTCTGAAATACAGTCCATAGAAAGCACCAATCAGTCTAGCAACAACGAGACAACCTCAACCACATCCTCGACTCAACTGATTGATCCGACAGAAAAAGAAATCACAGCAGCAAAAGCAGCAGGGGAGAAAGCTTATTCAGAAACAGGTAGAAGCCAGACATTTAGTACTGTTGCGGCCACTGCGAATTTCAACGGACATACCATACCAGATGGATATACAGTGATATATGCCAAAGATGGAGTCATTGTTGCGGTTAACGGATCGATGAGTGCGGATAAAACTGCGTTACAAGGCGTAACCAAAGCAATCGCTTTTATTGATAACCGTCCAGATATCCATAATCTGTTTATTGGCTCCACAGTAAATGGTACTACTATCACATTCCCAAAAAGTATCTATATGGGGGTGGCTACCGCTGGAAATACGATCGATTCAGTTACACCCAATGCGGATAAAAGTTATTCTTTTACACCCTCAACATGGGGAGGGCTTCCTGCCGGAGGAGGTATGAGTACTTTTTCAATCGGT
Organism: Enterococcus sp. PLH-Efm8; assembly: GCF_053011625.1. Classification (NCBI taxonomy): domain Bacteria; kingdom Bacillati; phylum Bacillota; class Bacilli; order Lactobacillales; family Enterococcaceae; genus Enterococcus; species Enterococcus sp. PLH-Efm8. Next base: position 1,764,829 of record NZ_CP172568.1, on the reverse strand, counting down.
ATACAGTTAGCAAATGATATTCCATTCACGGGGTACTCGATCAAAAATGGGCAGATCGTTGATGGTAAGGGAAATGTTTCAAATTTTCCAACCTATCAAGCAGCAACGGTTCAGGTCAATGCGAATCGGACAGGAACTTTTTCTTATACAGTCAATGGTGGAGCAGCAAAAATCGGAACGTACGGGACTACATTATCTGGAATCCATGTGGGTGACAAAGTGGTTATCACTCCAACAGCAGTAACGGGCTATTCTTTTGCACAAACAAACGGTTCTTTCACAGCCCTAGAAAGTAACGTCGATACGGTGACCTATACAGGCAAACAAACACCAATCACTATTAAGTATCAAGACTATTTTGGACAGATGATTGCTCCTTCTAAAATAATGAATCTTACTTACGGAAGTGCTGCACAAGACCTGACGACTAATACGCCTACTATCAACGGATATACCTTTACAGCTGTTTCAGCGACAGAAACAAAGAACCAATCAGCAATGAGTGTTTTAGCTAGTTTAGATACAAATGGAAATGTAATCGTAAAGGACGCAAATGGAAAACAGATTTCTGAAGTCATCCTATATTATAAGACAAATGCAACAGTATCAATCAATGCAAATGGCAGTAAGTACTATGATGGTCTTTCTGTTGTACCGATCGTTAAATATGCCTTTAATGATAAAACAGAATCAACATCCCTTTTAAACAATGATCTCAGTATTGATCAAATCACATGGAATCCAACTGATTTCAAAGCGATGAATGAAAAGGGAGTTGAAGTAACTGCGCCTACTGAAATTGGAACCTATACGTCTTGGCAATTGACAAAAAGCGGACTAGCTAAACTAGCTGCCAGAACAAACTATTTATTTACTATCGTGCAGACATCTGATGTCTATACGATTAAGCAAATCAGCGGTGCGGTAGAGCTCAGTGGCAGTAAGACATATGATGGAAAAGCAGGTGTCCCGTCAATCCATGTCAAGCTAGCAGAGGGTGTCACTAGTTCGCTTACTCCAGTACAAGTGGCACTTAGCAGTATGGATTACACAGCAGATGCACAATCAGCAAAAAATATGGTTAATGCTGGCAGCTATACAATTAAACTAACGAATAGCGGAATAGACAAAGTCAAAGCAGCAAATCCCAAGTTGTCATTTACTGATATAGCCAACACATCAGGAACTTATACCATCTATAAAGCTAACGCAGTGATTACTGTCGATGACGCTGCCTTTAATTATGATGCCCAAAGTCACTCGATTTCGGTTGGAAATCTCCACGTTACCGGTGTTGTCTTAGGCGAATCATTGGATTATACCCTAACAGTTAACAGCCGGACAGATATTGGATCACAAATAGTAACGATTAGTTTAGGCGAAGGAAGTGTAAACAATAATTATACGATTATCGCAACAGATACCGCTAAGTTGACGATCAATCCGACTCTCTTGCTTCCTTCGACAGGTGGGATAGGTCTACTGCCCTTTGTCTTTTTAGGACTGATCTTTATTTTTTCTGGCTTCTTTTATTTTATCCATCGTAAGAAAAAAGCAGGTGAACAGCGATGAAAAAAACAAAAAATGTACGTGTGGATATATTTGCTGTTCTCTTTTTTATCCTACTGGTCTTTTTTATAGGTTCTCCGACTGTGTCAGCTAGAGAATCACCTATTACATTTACTTTGCATAATCGAATGTTCGAAAGCGATAAGATGCCAAGTATCAGTCAAAACGACGGAATAAATATCCCGGATAACTTTCAAGGAGTAAAAGGGTTGAACGGCGTTACTTTCGCTATATATGATGTCTCGGATGAATTTTACAAGCTGCGGTCAGAAGGAAGTAGTGTGGAAGACGCACAAAGAAAACTAGCACAAAAAAGTGATAGTGAAAAAATACTGGCAGAAAATGTGACAAAAACAGTAGACGAGGAAGAGGGCATTGCTTCTTTTAGTGCATCGGACAAAGATGAGCAAGGTCGTGACGCTGTTTACCGATTTGCGGAAATAAAGACTTCAGATTAAGTAAAAGAAAAATCAGCACCATTTGTCGTTGTGCTTCCTGTGACAGATTCATCTAATCATAAATTGACGACCATCCACTTGTATCCAAAGAGCGAACAAAAAATACCTGCTGCACTCACATTAACAAAAACAGTAGAGAATAAGCAGACAGATTTTGCAGATGGGGATAAAGTTCCTTATCTCATCACCGTAACAATTCCTGAGAACATCAACGAGATAGGAACCTATACGATCAAAGATACAGCTGATCCTCAGTTATGGCTAGAACCAGAAACGATCGATTTTTTGATTGGTGGAGACAAGATTCATACATTTCACACACAAAAAACAAAACATGGTTTTGTCTTATCAGATTCTGGAAAAGATCTTAGTTCGTTTGCTGGGAAAAAATTAACGATCCGTTACCAAATGACATTGAAAGAAAACAGTGAAAAAACGACATTTGATAACGATGTACGTTTGACGACTGACAATCAAACAGTAGAAACACATCTTGCCATCCAAACAGGAGGCAAACAATTTGTCAAAGTGGATCGGCAAACGAAACAAAAACTAGCAGATGCTCAATTTCTAGTCAAAAAAAATGACCAATACTTAGCGCAAGAAAACGGGATAAATCATTGGGTAGCCAAAGATGATTCAAGAGCAACGATTTTTACTTCCAGTAAAGATGGAACATTTTCTGTCCATGGATTGTCTTTTGGAAGTTACGAACTAGTGGAGATTAAACCGCCTAAAGGATATATATTGAGTCAATCAACCATTCTCTTTGAAGTTGAAAAAGGCAGTTATGATCCGCTTCATCCTATACCATTGGAAATCATCAACGAACCAAAAGCAAATCCGACGAATAATGGAAAAACGCCAGTTCAGATGCAGACAAATGGTCCATCAAATGAAAAAAATGGAGGAAGCTTTCCAAAAACAAGCGAAGAGATGCTTGGAGGTTTCTCAATTTTAGGGTTGTTGCTAGTCCTTTCAACAGGGACAGCTTGGTTTTATAAAAAACAACAAAAAGGAAACAATAGGAGGGAAATAAAATGAAAAACATCAAAACAAAAATATGGACGTTTTTAGGAACTGCTATCATGCTGCTTCCTTTCGTTCTCGGCCTAGGAACTGCAGAGGTTTCTAGGCCGTATCACCTACACCAGAAAATGTTACGGTTAATTTGCATAAATTGAAATTCACTTCAGCACCAGAAAATCAAATAAACAACGGAACGGAATTGACATTTCCGAATAGCGAACCGTTGAACGGCGTTGAATTCAACGTATATGACATCACTGCTACGTACTATCCAAGTAAAGACACAGCAGTTCCAGCAGACGCTACACCCTTCGCAAGTGTAACGACTTCTGGTGAAGGATTAGCTAACCTGACTCTTCCAGGTAAATCTGATGGGAAAGATGCTGTATACGTCTTTGTAGAAACACCAAAGCCCGGTGTCGAAACGTCGCCAAATATCGTGTTAAGCTTACCCTTTTATAACCCGAATTCATCAGACCCTGACAAACCTTTAGACACGATTCACCTATATGCTAAAAATGTCATCAAAGAAAGCAATATCAAAATCCAGAAAGCTGGGAACTTTTCAGGGGTAGATAAGTTAGCAGGGGCGCAATTCCAGATCAAAAATTCAGAGAATCAATTCGTGACCGGTTTTGATGAAAACACTGGTGTCGCTCTCTATGATCCTGCTGAGTCAGCGTTGACATTCACAACTGATACTGAAGGATCCATCAGTGTCAATGGATTAATAGACGGCAATTATACTTTAGTTGAAACAAAAGCACCAGATGGTTATCAATTAACCAATCCACAAAAAGAAACTACTTTTATAGTAAAAAACGGAAAATTGCAACAAACAACCGGTATCATCCATGGCGCAGATGAAGCCAATCTTGGGAATCCAAACGGTGTAGTCAATCGGGAAAATACAACTACGGATAACACGATTACTGTAGAAAATGTCCAAAACTACGGTGATTTCCACTTCATCAAACAAGATGTGAACACGCAAGAAAAATTAGCCGATGCAGAATTTTCTATTCTAAGAGCAAAAGATCCAACTGTTAAATTAATGAAAAAAATAGCAAATCTTGCCTCAGGAGAATACCCATATGCTTGGTCAGATGAAGTCACAGGTTCTGACTGGGAAGAAGTGAAATTGATTTCTGATTCAGAAGGGAAATTTTCAATCGAAGGGCTGAAACAAGGGGCATACTGCCTTCAAGAAACAAAAGCACCAGAAGGCTACGCATTACCTAAGAATGAAGCTGCGTACACTGAATTTACAGTAGATGATGATCCAACAACTTCTGATGAAACAACGATCGATAACCAACCTAAAGGAATCTTGCCTTCAACTGGTGGTATGGGGATCATCGTATTCATCTTGGTAGGTACTGCTTTAGTTGGAGGAGCAGTGATCTACTTCAAAAAACGCCATCAAGAAACAGAAGCTTAAACTATTGGAAACAAAAATCATACGATAAATAAACGATAGTGATTCAAATGGGGAGAAAGGTTGTGACAAGTGGTCGGTCTCTTGGTATTCGCTCAACAAACGGCAAAATAGGAGGAACTATTTTGCCGTTTGTTGAGCGAATACTCAGGTCAAGGCGCTGATTTCACAACCTCTTCATATACATATTAGAAAATAGGTGGACATGATGAATAAAAGCAGAATAAGAATACTGGACATCTTCATGGCAATCATTTTAGTCGTTGGGATCGGGATCTTTTCTTATCCTTTTGTAGAAGATTCACTGAATGATTTTCTTGCCCAGCAAATGATCATCCATTATCAAAAGCAAGCATCGAATAAGAATTCAGAGGAAATAAAAAAACAGCAGGAAAAAATGACAAAGAAAAACCAACAGTTGGCAGAGCAAAACGTATCACCAGGGATAGGCAGTTTCAACCAAGCAGTTGATGCAAAAGCATTAAAAGATTTACCTAGTAATGCCTTTTTTATGGAACATATGCTTGGAGTCATCGAAATCCCAAAAATCAATGTCAGCTTACCTATATTCGATCAGACAACGGAAATATTTTTGCAAAAAGGAACGTCATTATTGGAAGAAAGTTCTTATCCGACTGGCGGGAAAAACACCCATGCCGTTCTTTCTGGGCATCGTGGACTCCCAGAAGCAAAATTATTTACAGATTTGCCTAAGTTGAAAAAAGGAGACCAGTTTTTCATCCAGATCAATGGAAAGACATTGGCGTATCAAGTAGAAAAAATCCAAGTGGTCTTACCTGATGAAGTAGATTCTTTGGGTATCCAAAAAGGCAGAGATCTCGTGACTTTGCTTACCTGTACTCCTTATATGGTCAATACACATCGACTGCTTGTGACGGGGCATCGTATTCCTTATCAAGCAAAAGAGGCAAAAAAAGCGATCCAAGGAATTGATCAATGGAAAAAATGGAAATTTTTTATTTGGTTTATCGGTATACTACTTGGATCAATCGGCTTAGTTTGGCTACTCATCGCTTATTTAGATTCTTTGGCCATCGCTAAGCGAAACTATCCTTTATCTTTTTATGTAAAGAACACAAACGGACGACCAATCGAAGGAATGGTCTTTTCTGTAAAAACGCTCAACGGCAAACACTATATTACTAGAGAAAAAGTTCCATTTGTGAAAGCTTCTGATGAATACGGACTAGTGAGATTTTCTGATTTAAAAGGCAGGAACTATCGCTTGCAACATGAGGAGCTCCTGCTTAAAATCCATGTAAAACATAAACATTCGAAACAGTTTTCAATGAAATTGAAAAAAGGAAGATATAAACTGCGAAAAGAAAAAGAGGTGTACTATTTGATTGAGAAAGAATGAATGAAGATGTCCAAAAAAGCAGAGGGAACAGACTAAATGAAAAAAGAGAGAAGCTGACGAAATGGACGTGTAAACTGCTATTTTTGGTTTACTATCTGGAACGCCAGCTTCTATTTTTTTATGTTTCAGAAGAATTTTATTATTATAGTATAACTTTTGAATTAGTTTCCATAACATTTGGAGCAAGGGGTTAAACCACGAGCTTGAGCTTCGCTTAAAGTGGCAGGGGTATACGTACCATTTCCACATTTATGTGTATGGTATTTTGAACCGGTCGGTGTGACATAGACAGTTTGTTCATTATTTTGCTCAGGAGCTGCGGCTTGTGCCTGCTGAGAGGCCTGTTCAGCTGCTGCTTGCTGTCGCGCCTGTTCTGCTTGTTGCTGTGCGATTGCTTCTTGTTGCGCTTGTTCTGCTTGTTGTCGTGCAATTTCTTCTTGCTTTTTCCGTTCTTCTTCTGCTTCTTTTGCTTTGATTGTGGAATCAATTGCAGCAAGACGGCTTGTCAACTCTTGTTTGTTTTCAGGTAGCGCTTGGATAGCTGCTGAAGCAGTTGCATAGTTTTCTTTTGTAGGATTTGCTTCAGCTTGTGACAAAGCAGATTCCGCTTCTGTCACTTTTTTTTCTAGTGCAGCTTTTTCCGCTTTTTGTTTCTCTTCTTCTTTTTTCTTTTCAATTTGTTCTTGTTCTTTCGATGAATCTGCCGTACTTTCGGAGATCGTGGTACTGCTGCTGGAAGCCTGAGCTGAACTTGTGCTTTGAGTAGTAGACGTAGTAGCACCACACCCACTCAACAAACTTCCTGCGACCAAAAACAATGCAACTAATTTTTTCACTAAATTTCCTCCTTAAGTAAAAAACAACCGTTTTCAATAAATGTCCTTTTCAATTGTTTACTTACTTGTTATAATAATTGTGTTATGAATAGTGATTGAGGAAACTTAATCTAATCCCGTTTTGATACACGGGATTTTTTGCTATAGTTCTGTTATTAAGTATGCAATAATAAAATATGTACGTTATTTTATTATTAGATTATTGACATTTATATAATAAACGATTAAATGATTCATATCAATAGAATACTTAGGAAAAAAAGAGAAATAATAACAGGTTTATGCACTATTGACGGTGTGACAATATGATATTTGTATCCGTTTTTTTTCTTGTATGTAGTATAGTAAAGTAGATACAGGAGGAGAAAATATGCAGACTTTTTTAACAAAAGTTTCTCAAAAGAAAATTAAAATGATTCATTTACTGCTTGAAACAGAACGTTGGTGTTCAATAGAAGAACTACAAAACGAATTGAAGGTATCAAGTAAGTCTATCTTGAATTATCTAACAGATTTAGAAGAATTGTTCCAAAAATATCCTGATAAGGTCATTTTGAAGAATGAGAATAATCGGCGCTTTTCTATGGAAAAGCAGGAGAACTTCCCAATCTACATTATTTATCTTCATTTCTACAGAAAATCATATAATTATCATTTGATTGAATTCATGTATCAACATCCTGAGAAAAATTTGGAAGATTATGCAGACGCTCAATATACGAGTGTATCCACAGTTTTTCGTTATGCTAAGTTATTAGTAAAGTACTTTGAAATGACGGACGTCAAAGAATAGTAGCCGCCAGATAGAAGGAAATTAGCAGTTGAAAAAGCTGCCCTGCATCAAGTAATACGACCAGCCAAACGGAAACAGTGTCTCATGTTTTTGATTTGGCTGGTCTTATTACCGCAGATGCAAGCTTTTGCCACACCTCTTTCTTGTCATTTACAGACTCAACTATCAATGCTGCAAGCTTTCCCTTAATGCTGTAACACCAGTAAGAGTTGTCAAGACCAGCAGACTGACTAGGTAAATACCGCTCAAAAACAAGATTACGGCAGTTAAACTATAATGATCCATCAAGAAACCGATGACGATAGAAGAAAAACCACCAACAGCTCGTCCAAGGTTCATAATGAAATTATTCGCCGTCGCGCGGATTTCTGTTGGATACAAACTACTAATCACTGCGCCATATCCACCATACATGCCATTGATAAAGTAGCCGACTATCACAGCGGCTGCTACCAAACTCCACTGGCTATGGGCTAACACAAGTAGATAGACAGATAAGGATGAACAAATTAAAAACAAAGAAAAGGCTAGTTTAGGCCCCAATTTATCCATGATTATGCCAAAAGTCATCATCCCCAAAGACATGCCTAAAATAGTACTGACCATCCACAATGAAGACCCAGAAACCGAAAGCCCTAATCGATTTTGCATAATTGAAGGCAGCCAATTCATTAACCCAAAATAGCCGGCAATTTGGACAGTTACCATGATACTAAGGCCACATGTTTGCCAAGCAAGATGTTTTGATTCAAACAGTCTGCTAAGTTTGGTTTTCTTTTCGGCAGATTGTACAGATTTGAATTCCTTTGGTTCAGTCAAGCCGCGACGAATGAACAAGACCATCAACACCGGCAGTACACCTACGACATACAACATCTTCCAACCAAACGTTGGAATGATCACAGCAGCTAAAATCGCAGCCAAAGCCGCACCGACCTGCGCACCAATACCAGCAACCGAAGAAGCTCGTCCAATTTGTTTTTTTGAAAAACTTTCGGAAATCAAGGACATACACGCCCCGTATTCTCCTCCCGCTCCTACACCTGCGATAAAGCGAAAGAGATAAACCAAGTAGATGTTTGAAGCAAAATACATCAATAAAGAAGCAATCGAAAACAGAAGGACCGTTTGAGAAAATACTTTCACACGTCCATATTTATCAGCTATGATGCCAAAAAAAATACCTCCAATGAGCATCCCCAAATTAGTGATCGTTGAAATGAAACCCGCTTGCGTACCACTAATATGAAAAGAAGTAATCATTGAAGATAATGAAAAAGCTAAAAACATAATATCCATATTCTCTAAAGCAATTCCCGCCGATGTCGATAATAATAACTTTCGCTGATACGTTGTCATTTTTATACCCCTTTTCCTAAAATTTCCCTAAATTGTTAAAAGTATATCCAAAAAAGAATAAAAAAACAAGACTTTTTTATTTGAAATAATACACAAACAACCGATATAGATAATCCAGCTTAGTTTTAATAGAAATGAGTATTGACTTGGAGTACACTTAAAGTTGTAGAATAAATAAAATACATAAGTAAAGTGGCAAGAAATTAAGAGAAAGAGTGATCAGATGAATATCAAACAAGTCAGTGAAGAAAAGGGCATTTCGGCCGATACATTGCGCTATTATGAACGAATCGGGTTGATTCCACCAGTTAATCGGACAAAAGGCGGAATCCGTGATTATACAGAAGAAGACCTAAAATGGGTCGACTTTACGATCTGTATGCGAAATGCCGGATTATCGATCGAGTCTTTGATTGAATATATTCGCCTATCTAGCGAAGGAGAAGCAACTGTATTTGAGCGGCGTAAGCTTTTGATTGAAGAAAGTGAACTTTTGACGAAAAAAATTGCTGAAATGCAAGAATGTTTGGAACGTTTACAAGGAAAAATCAAGAAATATGATCGTGTGTTATCTAGAAATAAAATGGAATGTATCAAGTAAAAAAATCAAGGAGCATCGCTATGGAGTTACGCTTACTAAAATATTTTTGGACAATTGCAGAAGAAGGAACAATCTCTCAAGCCGCAGAAGTTCTACATCTTACACAACCAACCTTAAGCCGACAACTGAAGGAGTTAGAAGAGGAACTAGGAACAGAACTGTTTGTACGCGAAAACCGCAAAATGATCTTGACAGAAGCAGGTTATTTTCTAAAAAAGCCGAGCAGAAGAAATTTTAGATTTAACGAATCAAACCACTCAAGAATTCGAGAACAGAAAAAAACAATTATTCAGCGGCCGATTTACGATCGGCTGTGTGGAAGCTGATAATTCGAATACATTGGCACTATTACTAGAAAAGTTGATCCGTGATTATCCCAGCGTTCAATTTCATATCCACAGCGGAACAAGTGATGATATCACGGAGTGACTAGAAAAAAGCCTGTTAGATTTAGCGATTTTGCTAGATCCAGTAGATACAGAGAAATACGAAACGATTTTGTTACCAAGAAAGGAAAAATGGGGATTGCTCATTTTAGAAAATTCTGTTTTAGCAAAAAAAGACGTGATAACAAAAGAAGACTTTGCGAATGTACCTCTTTTGATCTCAAAGCGTCCAGAAATACAGCGAATGTTTGCTGACTGGTTAGGCATAAAAAAGGAGCAGTTGCTGATCACAGGAACGTACAATTTGATTTTCAATGTATTTGCGCTAATTGAGAATCAGGTAGGTGCTGCTTTAGTCATAGAAGGTGCTGTAAGTCATCTTTCAAAGCGAGTGACATTCGTTCCGCTTGACCCAATGATTGAAACGAACTGCATGCTAGTCTGGAAAAAGAATCGGATTTTATCACCTGTAGTCAATGAATTGATTCACCGTTTCAAAGAAGCTTTTGAACAGTAATAAGTATCTCTAATCGAAGAAATTTCAATACAAAAGCGAGACGTATGACAGTCTTGCTTTTGTATTTTTTCATTTTTAAATCAAAAAAAATAAAGAGATTTACATAACTTGTTAAATAAGCGCTTACAAACATAAGAAGAACGGAAATGAATCAGCTATAATAACCGTTGTTCTGGATTGTAATCATTACAAAGAAATGAAGATTATAACTTTGGAGGTGTTCGAAATGAAAGAAAAAAAGCAAAAATTCGTTCAAAAAACATGCCCTTTATTCAATGGTTGGGTATGATTCTGCTGATTGTATTAGCTTTATTGACGATCATTCCTTTTTTATGGATGGTTTCTGCTTCATTCAAAGCAAATAATGAAGTGTTCACGATTCCGATTCAATGGATCCCTAAAACTTGGCATTTAGAGAATTATCTGGTTATTTGGTCTCGTATTCCTTTAGTGACATTTTTTAAGAATACAGCTTTTTTAAGCGTTGTGATCACGTTGATTCAGTTGTTTACTTCTAGTTTTGCTGCTTACGGGTTTTCTAAACTAAATTTTAAAGGGCGCGATATTTTATTTTTAGCATATATCGGCACGATTGCTGTCCCTTGGCAGTCTTATATGATCCCGCAGTTCATTATGATGAGAAAAGTGGGTTTAACATATACGTTGTGGTCGTTGGTGCTATTACAAGCGTTCAATGCTTTTGGTGTGTTCTTGTTGAAGCAATACTACAGTAGTATCCCAGATTCTTTATGTGAGAGTGCGCGGATCGATGGCTTATCAGAGTGGGGAATCTATCGCAAGATCATTTTACCTCTTACAAAACCGGCGATTGCCAGTTTGACGATCATCACATTCGTTAATACATGGAACGATTATATGGGGCCATTCATTTATTTGTCTTCTACGGAAAATAAAACAATCCAGTTAGGGTTGAAAATGTTTATTGGGCTATTTGATGCAGAGTACGCATTAATCATGGCTGCCTCAGTTGTTTCTGTTCTTCCTGTTGCTTTTATATTTTTAGCGATGCAAAAATATTTTGTAGAAGGGATCGCTTCATCAGGAATGAAGGAATAGGAGGTGATTATGAAAGAGCAGCGTTTTGACAAAAATGTTTATATGGAATTCTTTTATTGGTTGTATCAATCATTGGCAAGTAGCCTTTGTTTTTGGTGTGTCAATATCTTGTATATAGCAGCTGCGTTCCTTTTGTCGATAGATGGAAGGAATGTCTTTTCCTTTATTTTTTCTTTACTTTTTATTGGTCCAGGTTGCATCGTGATGATAGGTATGACAGAAGAATTAGCAAAAGAAAAAAGTTTTTCACCAGTACGTTTGTTCATAAAGACGTTTCGCCAATTTTGGCTAAAGGGATTTTTTTATTGGCTATTTGCTTGGATAGTTAGTGTGATAATGATTTTTGATTGTTTCTTTTTTATACGTTTTTCTTATGGAAAATGGTTGATTCCGTTGTTTGTTTTACTTGCTTGTTTATCAGTTTCCTTTAGCATCAACTACTGGTATTTTCAGGTGAGAAATCCAGCGTCGAAACCAAATCAAGTTCTACGGATAGCGTTCTACTATACGTTGAAAAAATGGTATGTGAGTTTACTAGATTTTTTACTATTGACAAGTTTGTTTCTCTTCTTTTTCGTAAAGCCCCAATGGTGTATTCTACTAGGTCCTTCTATCGTATTTGGTTTGATTTACTTCAACAATCGTAAATTGATGAGAACTATGGATCTGTAGACTTTATAAATTGAAACTTTCAATTAAGAATGACAGTTTTTATGTAAAAACTGTCATTCTTTTTCATTTTTTGAAACATATGGCTAAACAAATGAAATAAAACGTGCTATACTTTTGAATGAAACAGGTTTAGAAACTGTATCAATTATTTGTGATTATTTCTAACTAATAATTAAAAATAAAGCATAAAAAGGACGATGTTCAATGGACGAAAAAATGAAACAAGGTTCGAAATCTGTAGTAGAAAGTTTGATTAATCATCATGTTGATTATGTATTCGGTATACCAGGTGCAAAAATCGATGGTGTATTTAATGAATTAGAGGATCAAGGTCCTGAATTAATCGTGACTCGTCACGAACAAAATGCTGCATTTATGGCACAAGCAATCGGACGTATTACAGGAGAGCCAGGAGTAGTTATCGCAACAAGTGGTCCTGGTGCTAGTAACTTAGCTACAGGTTTGGTAACAGCGACAGCAGAAGGTGACCCAGTTTTAGCAATTGCCGGACAAGTAAAACGAAGCGATCTATTGAAGTTGACCCATCAAAGCATGGATAATGCAGCACTGTTCCAGCCAATCACAAAATACAGTGCAGAAATCCAAGATCCAGAAACAATTTCAGAAGTGATTGCCAATGCTTATCGTATGGCTAAGAGTTCAAAAAAAGGCGCGAGCTTTATCAGTATCCCGCAAGATGTAGTGGATGCACCTGTCCAAGGGAATGTCATCAAGCCATTGAGCGATCCTAAATTAGGTTCTGCTTCTGCAGATGATATCCGTTACCTAGCTGAACGCATTAGAGAAGCAAAACTACCGGTACTATTAGTAGGTATGCGAGGATCAAGTGAAAAAGAAACGTTAGCCATCAGGCAATTAGTTGGAAAGACAGCATTGCCTGTTGTAGAGACATTCCAAGCAGCTGGAGTGATCTCACGTGAATTAGAAGCGCATTTCTTTGGTCGTGTGGGTTTATTTAGAAACCAACCAGGAGATATGCTTTTGAAACGAAGTGATCTAGTTATTGCTATTGGCTATGATCCAATCGAATATGAAGCAAGAAACTGGAATGCGGAAAAAGATGCGCGGATCATTGTGATCGATGAAGCGCCAGCTGAAATCGATCCTTTTATGCAGCCTGAAAGAGAATTGATCGGTGATATCTCAGCCACTCTTGATTTATTGACAGGTTCATTAGAGCCTCAACAAGTGTCAGAAGATGCAAAAGAATATTTAGCATCTCTTCAAGCAGAATTAACGGAGCGGGACATTGTTCAATCAAAAGGAGAAGCAGGTATCTTGCATCCTTTAGAAGTTATTAACACGCTTCAGTCAAAAGTAACAGATGATATGACTGTTACCGTAGATGTAGGTAGTCATTATATTTGGATGGCACGCCACTTTAGAAGTTATGAACCTCGTCATTTGTTATTCAGTAATGGTATGCAAACGCTTGGTGTTGCATTGCCATGGGCGATTTCTGCTGCATTGGTGCGTCCAAATACACAAATCGTATCAGTTTCCGGCGATGGGGGATTTTTATTCTCTGCCCAGGATTTAGAAACGGCGGTACGTAAAAAATTGAATATCGTTCATTTGATTTGGAATGATGGACACTACAATATGGTAGAGTTCCAAGAAAAAATGAAATATCAGCGGGCGTCAGGTGTAGACTTTGGTCCAGTTGATTTTGTGAAATATGCAGAAGCTTTTGGCGCTAAAGGAATCCGAGCTACAAGTGTAGAGGAATTAGAAAAAGCTTTAGAAGAAGGATTTGCGACAGAAGGACCCGTAATTATTGATATTCCGATTGATTACCGTGATAATGAGAAATTGGGAGAAACAATCTTACCAGATCAATTCTATTAAGGAAGTGTCGACATGACTGAAAAAATCTTATACCAGCACGGGACATTAGGAGCTTTGATGGCTGGCTTGATGGATGGAACAGAAACGATTGCTCATATATTAGAAAAAGGAACTCTGGGATTGGGAACATTGCATGGGCTTGATGGTGAAGTCATCTTTTTAGATGGCGTAGCTTATCAAGGAAGATCAGATGGCTCAGTTGCCCAATTAGATGGAAGTGAACTTACCCCCTATGCAGCAATTACAGATTTTACGCCAGATACTAGTTTTTCTGTCTCAAAAACTGCAGATGGAGAACAATTGAAAAAAGACATATTAGTAAGAGAAGCCGGGGAAAACCTATTTTTGGCAGTGAAGATAACTGGATTATTCAAAAATATGCACATCCGTATCATGCCGAAGCAAGAAAAACCTTACAGAAGACTAGCAAAAATTTCAGAGTCTCAACCAGAATTCCAACAAAGCAATGTCCAAGGAACATTAGTCGGGTTCTTTACGCCTGAATTATTCCAAGGAGTTGCTGCAGCGGGATTTCACTTGCATTTTATCGATGATACACATACATTTGGCGGACATGTAATGGATTTTGAAGTGGCTGAAGGAAAAGTTGAGATTAGCCGCATCTCGTCCCTTGTACAGCATTTTCCAGTTGATGATCCGACTTTTGTTCACGAAACGATTGATTATGCTGATTTAGCAGCAGAAATCCAACAAGCAGAATAGAAAAAGACAGCGAGATGCGTTCAAGGTGATTAACCTGACGTATCTCGTTTTTTTGAGGAGGAAACCTAGCGTTTACAAAAAAACTGAGCTATAATCTTCTCCATAGATCAAAAAGGAGCGGTTTTTATCATGTGGACAGAAAAACAGAAAAAAGATGCATACGAAATTTTATTATTACAGCAACAAGGATTATTAGAAGCAGAAGATAACTGGTTAGCAAATTTAGCAAATTCATCTGCATTGTTGAATGAGACTTTGCCTGAGACTGTCTTTGCAGGATATTATTTATTCGATGGTAATGAATTGATTTTAGGACCGTTCCAAGGGCGAGTTTCTTGCACACGTATCAAGATGGGAAAAGGAGTTTGTGGAGAATCAGCTGAAAAACAAGAAACATTGATCGTTGATGATGTCAAAACCCATGCAAATTACATTTCCTGCGATTCAGCCGCACAATCAGAAATCGTAGTGCCAATGGTAAAAGAAGGTAATTTAATCGGTGTTTTAGATATCGATTGCGGAGTAACGAAAGGGTATGATGAAATCGATCAAGCATTTCTAGAAAAATATGTAGATCTTTTATTAGCAAATTTGAATATAAATGCTTTTTCATTTATTAATAACTAAAATCGTCTATTGAAACAAAAAAGAAGAGAAATCAAGAATAAAAAGAGCCGGAAAGACAGTGGGCATTTCTGTTTTTCGGTTTTTTTATTTTTTTATAAAATCACAAGTGTTATTGATTTTCATAATCATATTTTAATGGTATTATCATTTTAAATAATGGAAAAACATTAAGGATGGATGAAATATGAATAACGAAACTATCATTTTAGGAAAAAAATATATTTGCCAACCTATTGGCTTGAAACAAAAAGTGGTTGGAGAAGTAATCAGTAAATTAGAAAATTGTGTTGTGATCTGCGTAGACGAATATCATGACGTCGATCGCAATGAAATATTAGAAAAATGCGGAAAAGTAGTGGCAAAATATACTCACGTTTATGAGTTGGAAACAACAGAATATCTATATAACTATAGCAACAAATATGAACATACTTTAGTTTCATAAAGATTTAAATAAAGTGCCTTCAAAAGCGAGAAGACCAAGCTTTTGAAGGCACTTTATTTAGTTGGCAGTGATTGTTCATGATTTTTGATTTATTCAAAAGGTTCGCCTAGAGAATCTGTCTCTGTAACGAGGCCTGGTGGAGAAACTCGATAAAAACCTATACTGCCAGAACTGTCCTATTTTCGGATAGACAAACTAGTAGTTTTAAAAAGATCATCCGATCCAATCATTTCAAAAAATGCAAAACTGATATCAGGATCATTTAGCTCAGGCTTGTTATCGTAAAGCATTTGTAAAGGTTGCATTTAGTTAGGAGTAAACGCGAAACTATCATCATTATTTGCTGAAGAAGATGAAGAAGCTAATTCAGAGTTTGTTTGAAATAAAGGAGACGTGCTGACAGTTTCTTTACCCTGTTTTTTGCAGAGGTAGAAACTTTTATATCGGAAGTTTCTACCGGAGAATTTTTCTCATTTGTAGAAATTGTTGAATCGATACTATTCGAAATTTGCGTATCTGAAGGTATGTTCTTTGATGCAGAAGTCCCACAAGCAGTAAGTAACAATAAATTTGATAAACTGATAAACAGAATTCTTTTCATTATGTACACACTCCTTATAGTATCGTTTAGCATACACCTATGCTCAGTATTAGGCAAAATCAATGCAAAACTATCAAGTCTTTTATAGTATCTATTAGTCTTAGTAATACATATATGGAGAGGGTGATATCCCAGTTCAAACCAGATACATTGGTTACCATCTGTATTAACGATTATGCCTCTAAACGCTTTTTTTATGAAAAAATTTATAAGTGAAAACGTAGGTATGATATTATCTAGAGGTAATTTTTTTGGGTATTTAAATAGTTGCTAGGAGGATAGCTGGGAGCGTCAATAATTTTGTGTAAATAAATTGTCCTCCTGCAAAATAATTAGTTACTCAGTAAACATTGAAACTAATGTATCGGTTACCTGTTGAAAACCTTTATGGCTTCTGTTTAGAAATTTTTGATTGTATGTATCAAAAATGCTGACTAGAAAGCGTTCTAGTGATTCTTCATTTTGAAACTGCTCTTTTCTACGGCTGTATCTTTTAATTTGCTTATTGAAAGACTCGATTAGATTGGTTGAGTAAATGGTTCTACGAATGCTAGGTGGAAAATCATAAAAAGTTAATAAGTCTTGGTTTTCTATGAGTGACTGCGTCACTTTAGGATAGTTTTTCTTCCATTTCTCAATCATGCCGGATAAGAAGGTATTCGCTTCTTCTTTTGAGTTAGCTTGATAAACAGCCTTAAAGTCATCACAGATTTCTTTTCGGTCTTTGACACGTACTTTATGAGCGATATTACGAGATACATGGATACAACAATGCTGATATTTTGCTTTAGGATAAATTTGATGGATAGTATCTTTCATGCCTTTTAAGCCGTCCGTAATAAAAAGCAAGACTTCTTGAACTCCTCTGGAGTTAATATCCTGTAGCAGCTCATTCCAAACGTATGTTGATTCAGTTGGAGCAATCGCATAACTCAGTACTTCTTTAGTGCCGTCTTCTCGTATACCAATGGCAATATAAATCGCTTCTTTGGATACGGTTTGACGTTTTAGTGGAATGTAAGTAGCGTCCATAAAAATAGCGACATACTTATCATTTAAGGCTCTGGATTTAAAGGCATTTACTTCTTCAGTCAGAACTTTAGTCATGTTGGACATGGTTTGTGGAGTATAGTGATGACCGTACATTTTTTCGATCAAATCAGCAATTTCAGACATCGTAACACCTTTTTCGAATAAATGGATAATAGTGGTTTCCAATGTATCGTTTGTTCTTTTGTAGGCTGGTAAAGTTTGTTGTTTAAACTCACCATTACGATCTCTAGGTATTTCCAATGTTAATTCACCATATTCGGTTTTGATTGATCGAAAGTAAGAACCGTTTCTCGAATTACCTGAATTAAAACCAGTGCGATCATATTTTTCGTAATCTAAAAAAGCCGTTAATTCAGTCCGTAGGAGTGTGTTTATCGCTTTTTCTAAGTGCGAACGGAATAATTCATTTAAATCGCCTTTAGTGACTAGAGTTTGCACAATTTCTGTAGTAAAATCATTCATAGGGAAGTCCTCTTTTCTGTGAATTGGTTGTCGTTAACTTTATTCTACAGAAGGGACTTCCTTTTTT
Organism: Enterococcus sp. PLH-Efm8; assembly: GCF_053011625.1. NCBI lineage: Bacteria > Bacillati > Bacillota > Bacilli > Lactobacillales > Enterococcaceae > Enterococcus > Enterococcus sp. PLH-Efm8. Next base: position 1,746,866 of record NZ_CP172568.1, on the reverse strand, counting down.
GTATGGATTTTTTCATTTACACAAAATATTTTATACTCTCGACTTATAATTGGAGTGGTAGTTAATTAGTGACTTATTTTTGATTTTATAGCACTGATACTATAAAATATAGATATCATCATATTACACAATCTTAATACTAACTTAAAAAATATCCCTTTTATAAGTATGGTGATAAAATCCGTTCCGGGCTACCTTTTTTAGGTAGCCTACTTTAATCTTTATACCTTTCTGGATCAACGAAAGTATACTTCAAATAGTCATAACGCCGATGATCGCTCCGTGCGTCTGGCACATCAGTCACGATATCAAACAAAAAATACACATCTTTCTTCATTCTGGTTTTTGTTGCCGGAATTTTAAAGTAGTTCTTATTAGAGTAATAGAGATTGATTAATAAGCTATCTTCGATTGCTAAAAAGAAAACTTCTGAATCCCACACCTTATAAAAATCTTTGACAAATCTATTCGAAGGATCAAATTTAAACCATAATTGTGTTTTTCCTTCCATCAACATAATGTTCACCTCAAAAAGAGTATACGAACTAATGTTCTTTTTGTAAAGTAGGAATATCATTGATAATATGGATGGAACATATATATTAAAAAGTGTTCTTTTTGAATGCTATTTTGAATGCCATTTTCATTCATTTAACGAAAATCTGCGAAAATAAAAAATGCTCAAACCCTTATAAAATAAGGATTTAAGCATCTAGCGAAATCTGCTGAAATCTCACAATGGAGACGGCGGGAGTCGAACCCGCGTCCAAACACATCGCCACTTAAAAATCTACGTTCATAGTCAACTCATTTAAGGATTCACTTTACAGCTTGCCGAGTGACAGGCATTCTGTATCGCTAGTCTGATGTTCTCTTTTTCAACTTACAGACGGAAAGTTGAAACGTATCCCACTAAAGTTAGGACCCTTACTCGAGCACATGGGCGATGCCGAGAGGATCTACGCTAACTGTTTTTAGGCAGCTAAAGCGTAAGAGTTGTTTTCGTTTTTAGCAGTTATATTTAACTGTAACGTTTTTACGTAGACGTAACCTACGAAACGCAATTCAAGCTCGACTGTGCCTGTCGAATCCGTAACGTCCCCGTTAGCTAACAAGGGTTACGTGTATTTTTCATACAAAATTAGTATAGCATATATTGGGATAAATTCAATAAAAAAGCGAATCATATCCCATTATTTATATAATAACTGCCCCTTTCTTAAGAAAAAATAAGCGATTTTCTTAAGAAAAGAGGTAGCTTCAAAAAAAGATCTTAAATCAGATCAAAATACTTCAATGCGTGGACAATTCCGCCTTCTGTATTTTTCTTTGTGATAAAGGTAGAAAGTTCTTTTAATCCGTCATAGGCGTTGCCCATAGCGATTTTGTTGTCGCAAGCTTCCAACAAGGCAAAATCATTCGGACCATCGCCAAATCCAAAAGTAGGAACTTTTTCCAGCTGAAGTTCTTTTTGCAGACGTTTGACACCTGCCCCTTTTGAGATTCCTTTCTTCACTGTATCGATCGAGTAAGGACCATTCCGATAAAAAGTTAGCTCAGGAAAATGTTCGTGATAGTATTCGTCACCTGATTGAGATAAGATCAGCAACATATTTACTGTGTTTTCTTTAAAGCCTAAAGGATCAATTTCCGGAACATCTGAATGAATGAAGTCGTAAGCATTGATCATTGTTTGGCTATGACCGGTACACCAGATTTTCTGATCGTTATAGTAAGAAAGTTCATGACCGTTCAACTGTACATGATCATACATTTTTTGACATTCTTCTGAAGAAAATGTTTGAGAATAGATTTCTTCGCCGTCTACTCGAATGAAAGAACCATTCATGGTGACCGCAGAAGTAATGCCCGCATCTTCCATGATAGAGTGGATTTCTGCTTCTGTACGTCCTGTAGCGATGACGGGGAGAACATTGTTTTCTTTTAATGCGTTCATAGCTTTTGCCACTTCGGGTGTGATTTTTGATTTCGCATCTAGTAATGTTCCATCAAGATCAAAGAAAGTGATTGCACGATAATTTGACACAAATAAAACTCCTTTTTTATTGGAATAAGTTTATCTTAACAAAGAATGAACAAAAGACAAACCTTTCGTGAAGAATTCCTGAACATATTGGTTCAGTCAACAATTTAGAGTATACTATAAGAAGAGAATTTAGGAGGGAAAGAATGATTTTTTTCAGTATTGGTATCTTATTCTTAATAATTGGCAGTCTTTTTCGGATTCTGCCCTCAAAAGGAAATCTGCCTTTTTATGGGTATCATTCGCCTCTTGCCGCAAAAACAGACGCTCATTGGCGGCTGGCTCAAAAGACAAGCGGAAACTGGTTTTTTCTTATGGGCTTACTGATGGCATTGATCGGCTATTATTTAAAGACATCTGGGCATACGAATTATTTTCTGATTGAAATGCTTCTGCTAGTATTTCCAATTATGCCTATTTTTATTATGACAGAAAAGAAATTACAGAAATATGACCTGGAAACTGGAGGGAACGATAATGAATATTTTAATGATTGAAGATAATCAATCTGTTTCTGAAATGATGCAGATGTTTTTCTTAAATGAAGGTTGGGAAGCAACTTTCAAGTATGATGGAAAAGAAGGGCTCGATGCCTTTTTAGAAAACCCACAACATTGGGATATGATTACACTAGACCTGAATTTGCCCACACTGGACGGTATGCTAGTAGGAAGAGAGATCCGCAAAGTTTCAAGTACTGTGCCGATTATCATGCTGACAGCTAGAGATTCTGAAAGCGATCAGGTGATCGGCTTAGAGATGGGGGCAGATGATTATGTCACAAAACCTTTCAGTCCTCTGACGCTTATTGCTCGAATGAAAGCTTTGCATCGCCGTAGTGAGTTGGCAGAAGCAAGAGAAGAAGCAGTAGTTTCAGATGATCATTTTGATATCGAGACTAGTCATTTCAAGATGAATACGAAAACACGAGAAGCGTATCTGGACAACCGGCCAATTGAAGGACTGACGCCTAAAGAGTTCGATCTATTGTTTACTTTAGCAAAAAAACCACGTCAAGTATTCTCTCGGGAGCAGTTGCTTGAATTAGTCTGGGATTATCAGTACTTTGGTGATGAACGGACAGTGGACGCCCATATCAAGAAATTACGACAAAAAATCGAAAAGGTCGGACCACAAGTCATCCAAACTGTTTGGGGAGTCGGCTACAAATTCGATGATTCTGGTGTTGCCTAATGCGTTATTTGTATCAGCAACTCTTAGCTTTCTGCGGAATGGTCGCGTTGATCTTATTGATCGTTGGAGTTTCTTTTACACAACTGACAAAACAAACGATTGAAGAAAACAATTACCAGCAACTGTTTGGATATGCTGAATCAGTTGAAAAGACAACGCAAACCTATGCCGATACGCTCCCGCAGTTTAGTCAAGATCAGGCGTTTCAAAATGCATTGCTGCTGACAGAGCAAGTACTGACAGAACAAAATGTGAACTTTATATTTATCGATAAAAACGAACGTGTCATTTATCCGACTAATACAGCTTTACTGAATTTTACCTTAACAGCTGATCAATGGAAAAATCTGAGGAATGGACGTCAAGAAAAATTCACATCGAATAAAAATATTTTAGGACAAGCACAGGCGACCTCTTACGCACTTGTGCCATTTAATTTGAATCATGAATTCTATGGAGCACTTGTAGTTAGTCAACCTGCGCGAAATATCGATAACAGCGTTCGTCCAATTACACTGAACCTGTTCAAAGGATTTATTTTTTCCAGTATCGTTGCAGTTATTGCCAGCTATGCTTTTGCAGCATTCCAAGTTAAGCGTATCAATCGGTTAAGGAATGCGACGAAAGAAGTGACGAATGGTAATTTTGATGTACAGCTCCCCGTACATGACAAAGATGAATTTGATGAGTTAGCAGATGATTTCAATAAAATGACGAATTCATTGAAAGAATCTCAAGCAGAAATTGAAGAACAAGAAAATCGTCGAAGACAATTTATGGCAGATGCTTCTCACGAGATGAGAACACCTCTTACGACAATCAACGGACTTCTGGAAGGGTTAGAATACAATGCAATCCCTGAAAATCAGCGAGAAAACGCGATTAAATTGATGAAAAATGAAACAGAGCGTCTGATCCGTTTGGTGAATGAAAACTTGGATTATGAAAAAATCCGTACGAATCAAATCAGTATGGTCATTAAAAAATTCAATGGAACAGAAACATTGAAAAATATTGTTGCACAGTTAGAAGCTAAAGCAGAAGCAGCAGGAGATACATTGACATTGAAAGCCGTTGATGATATTGATGTTTACGCTGATTATGACCGATTTGTCCAAATCATGGTCAATATTATTCAAAACGCGATACAGTTTACTGAAAACGGCCAAATCACGATTACTTTAGAAAAAGGCTATCTTGAAACGATCATCACGATTGAAGATACGGGAATTGGAATGTCTGAACAACAAATGAAAAGTATCTGGGATCGTTATTATAAAGTAGATCCTTCAAGAAAAAATACAAAATATGGTGAATCAGGATTAGGTTTACCAATCGTGCAGCAACTTGTACGCTTGCATAAAGGAAAATTAGAAGTAGAAAGCGAACTAGGAAAAGGAACAAAATTCGCTGTTCGTTTGCCTGACGTAGAAATCAAAAAAGAGTAAAAAACAAGCGGTATAAAAGATCATGAATCGATCTTCTATACCGCTTGTTTTTACTATAAAATGATTGATTTAGCCCGCGGGCTCTAAACGATCAATATAAGGACTTTGAGCAATAGTAGCATCATGAGTAAAGAGTAAGATACCTTGATTTTCTTCATGAGCTAAATAAGAAAGCAAGTGGAGTAGCTCTTGGATCTCCAATACACTAAGTTCATCAAATGTATCTTCAATAACAATATTGTTTCGCTTGGAAAGCAAGGCATGAAGTAATTGCAGCTTTACTTTTTCAAAAGACGTCAACTCAGCTGCCGCACAATTAAGCAAGGAAGGAGAGATATCAAGTTTTTCTTGATAGGCCAAACGATCTTGTTTGATTTCTTTTTCCGGTACATCCAACAGGACATGGTCTTTAAGATTCAGATAAGGAAACATCGGCCAATTTTTTTGGATGATCGCAAAATTATCCAGTTTTGCAACAAGAACCTCTTTTTTCAAGTGCTCCAATATTTTATGCTGTTTTTCGAGAGGACACAAAATAACGGTCAAGTGTTCAGCATGAATCAAATATTCAGGTTTCATTACGTCCAGGCCTCCTACTTTGCAAATGATGGATAAAAAAGTGAAAGGGAATAGACTAAGAATGAGACAGCATCCACTGAGCCCAATAAGAGTTTGGGCAAATCCCTTAAGTATATCTGTGAAAAAAAGATCATTTTGGAAATCGATGGTAAAAAAAGTCTGTTGATCCATCGGAATTGTAAGTCCGCTTACCGAAGTCAAGATATCACGGATATCTGGCAGTTCAGTAGTCTTTAAGACAAGAAAATTGATCCTTTGAAGAAGCGCTTCATAAACTGACTGGAAGCTTACGATCCACAATAAAACCAAGATACAACAAAGAAAGAGAGGAAAGAACAGCTGCCAGAAAATAAAAAGGAATAATTTGGTTTTAGAAAGACCAGTCAGGTGCCAATTGATCAATTCCTGCTTGTTTTGCCTGACTGAATAGTAAAAGAAAAAGATAAAAAGGAAGGCAAATAGAAAAAATAAACTGAATATGCCTTTTATATAAAATCGGCTAGCTAATTCTAAAGCCGGAAGAAGCTCTGTAGATGCAGAAGCGCCAATAAATGAAAGCCGATCTTGGACTTGATTGGCTAAAGCCGATTGCAAATGGTAAAGAGTCAGGCATGCTATCAATAAAAAAGCAGAAAAGCTTGAAAATAAACAATAGAGTATTGTCTGCTTTTTGTAATAAATTAATCGAGCAGTAGCATAGCGGATTATTTTCATACTTTTCACCTCTATAAAAAGTATAGAAAATGAATATGAATAAAGTATGAAATTCCTTTAGTGAAATCACGAATTAAAACCAGAAAATATTTTGTAAAAAGCAAGAGGTTGTGAAGAAGCTGCCCTATTCTATTACCGTAGATGCAAGCTTTTGAACACTGTTTATTCGAAAAGAGGAGCAGCGACAATAATTTTGTCGCTGCTCCTTTTAAATTTATTTTATCATTCGGAAGAACTTGTGGTCGTTCCGTGAAGTTCTTGGTACGTTTGCGTTTTATAAAGATCAACAGTTGATTGTCCGTTGTGTTCACTAAAGACACTAGTTGACTTGTCACCAAGAGATTTTTCAGCTTCTTTTAATTTCTCTAAGCCATTCTTGTAGTCATAATCACTGGTATCAATTGGGTCTAATCCACTATTCGTATAGAACCGAAGAAGATCACCATTATTGATTTGGTCAGAAACAGCTAACTGTTTATCAACTTTTTCTTTCAGTGAATCAATTTCATTCTGTACTTCCTCAGTAGGTTCAGTAATAGCTTCACCAGTTTCGTTACTATAGATCGTACCACCGTAGTAAGTATATTTTGGTGTAACAAAATCACCATCACGGAAAGAAACAAGCTGTTCATGATCTTTCGAGAATAGATCTTGTCCTAACTGAATATAATTTTTTGTATCTACACCTAGTAAGTGAAGTAATGTAGGCAAGGCATCAACTTGTCCGCCGTAAGTGTGATTGATTCCGCCCTGTGTTTGTCCAGGGATATGGATCATATAAGGGACACGCTGCATTTGTGCATTGTCGTAGTTTGTCCAAGTAGAACTTGTTTTTCCAACTAATTCAGCTAGATTTTTATTTCTTGAATTCGAGACACCGTAATGGTCACCGTAAAGGACGATGACTGAATTATCATACAAGCCGCTTTCTTTCAAATAATTGAAGAATTCTTGTACGGCGGTATCTAAATAATTGGCTGTCGCAAAGTAACCGTTGATCGTTTCATCATTTGTATTGGCTAACGGGAATCCTGCTTCGTCATTGGTGAATTTTGAATAAGGATAATGGTTAGATACAGCAATGAATTTTGAATAAAATGGTTGTTGCAGACGTTCCAAGTATTGTACGGATTGTTGGAAAAATGGTTTATCATGCAACCCGTATTGGAACGAATTGTCATCATTAACATCATAATAAGAAGAATCAAAGAAATAATCATATCCTAAATTCTTGTATGTCTCGTTTCGATTCCAGAATGTACCAGCGTTCCCATGGAATACCGCACTAATGTAACCTTGTGTTTGACTTAAAATATCAGGTGCAGCTTGGAAAGTATTTTTTCCGCCTAATTGTGTGAACAAGGAGCCTTGATTCAAGCCAAACAATGAATTTTCCATCAGCGTTTCCGCATCGCTTGTTTTTCCTGCTTTTACTTGATGGAAAAAGTTGTCAAAACTGAACGTGCTGTTGCTGTGGTAAAGACTATTGATGAAAGGTGTAACTTCATGCTGGAGACCATTCTCATCTGTCAATTTATAATCGATCAGGAATTGCTGGAAGCTTTCTAAATGGATATAAATCACATTTTTTCCTCTAGCGAGCCCGAACAAATCGTCATTTGGTGCTGCATAATGTTCTTTTACATAATTTTCTACTTCTTTCATATCATTGGGACTTGCTTCTGCCCGCACTTGGTTTGTCTGGTAAGTTTGAACACCGTCATAAACCATGAAAGCATTCAAGCCAAGATATTTGACCAAATAATCACGAGAGAATGTTCGAGTCAGCAATTCTGGACGATCAGCTTCCGCCATAAAAAGATTTCCTGAGAAAATCATAACTGCTAATGTAGAGATCGCAAAAGCCATTCTTGCTCGGATCGGGCGAGGGTCCAACTTGATTTTTTTTGCAATCAGCAGAACAGTCAAGATAATAAAATCGATCCAATAGATCACATCATATGGGCGAAACAGTCGAATGGCACTTTCTCCCAGACCACTCGCTACTTTCCCAGCACCTAAAATCGTGTTGATCGTAATGAAGTCCGTGAATTCTCGATAATAAGTGACATTCGAAAAAACAAGCAATGTCAAAAGAAAATAAATGACCATCATCGTGATATAAGCAACTCTAGGGCGTCTGATATAAAGAGCAATTCCAAGTAATAACAATGTAGTTGCAATAGGGTTGATAAACAAGATAAAGTATTGAATGCCACTTTCGATTCCGAGATGGAAATCAACTAAATAGGCAAAAATCGTTTTCAACCAAAGTAAAACGACTAGTAAAGAAAAAAATCCGAGCCTCTTATTCAAAAAGGCAGGTGTTTTTATACATTTCAAGATAATCTTCCTTTCTGCACTTCTTAATCACAGAAGTGTCCTGAAACCATGTTACACAGCTCACTTATTCTCATTTATTTTACTAGTATGACAATATAGTGTCAATTGAAACCAGAAGTTTATGCTGTTTCATTAAGGTTTTCTTTAAGCTTCATGAAAAAATGAGCAGTAAGACAAGTCCTATGTTTTTTGTTATACTTGGGAAGAGAAAGCTAAAGCAGGTGAAGGAATGAAAGTAAAAGTAAAAAAAAGAGCAAGCAATCGATTGAAAAAAGGATATCCACTGATCCAAAAAGAAGACCTTGCTCATCCCCAAAAAGAAACCACGCAATGGGTGGAATTAGTTGATTCGCAAAACCAATTTATCGCAAAAGGATATCTAGGAAAGCAGAATAAGGGAATCGGTTGGGTATTGAGCCAGCAGAACATCCCATTTGATCAATCTTTTTTTGAAGAATTTTTTGTGAAGTCAAAAGAAAAAAGAACTTTCTTTTTTTCAGATGATTCTACTACCGCTTTTCGTATATTCAATGGAGAAGGAGACGGGATCGGCGGTCTGATTGTTGATTATTATGCAGGTTATGCTGTTTTTTCTTGGTATAACGAAACGTTATATGCACATCGTGAATTATTGATTCAAGCTTTTCGTGAAATCTACCCGGAAATCATAGGAGGCTATGAGAAAATTCGATTTGAATCAGTAAATCTGCCTGAGAGCCAGTTCATTTACGGAAAAGAGGCACCGGAACCCTTGATCGTAAAAGAAAACGGAGTAAAATTTGCCGTTTATTTAAATGAAGGATTAATGACTGGGATCTTTTTAGACCAAAAAGAAGTACGGGGATCATTAGCAGAAGGTTTCGCTTCTGGGAAAACAGTTTTGAACATGTTTAGTTATACCGGCGCCTTTTCTGTTGCTGCCGCAATGGGAGGGGCAATCGAAACAACAAGTGTCGATCTAGCAAAACGCAGTTTAAAAAAAACACAGGAACAGTTTGAAGTGAATGGTTTGGATGTCGATCAGCAAAAAATCATTGTTATGGACGTATTCGAGTATTTCAAATACGCCAAAAGAAAACAATTTTTATATGACATGATTGTATTGGATCCACCAAGTTTTGCCAGAAATAAGAAAAAAGTCTTTCGCGTAGCAAAAGATTATGGGGAACTGGTCAAGGATAGTCTGGATATTTTAGCAGAAGACGGGATACTTATTGCGTCTACAAATGCTGCGAATGTCTCGATAGAACAATTCCAAACAATGATTGAAGAGGAATTCCATGCCAAAAATGTTTCTTTTGAACAACTTGCTTTATATCGTCTGCCAAAAGATTTCCAGACGACGGATACCTTTTTAGAAGGCAATTATCTGAAAGTGTTTGTTTATCAAATTAAAAATAACCATTAGAAGGAGCGATGCAGAATGGTTCGGGTAAAGGGATTGAATATAGGAAGCGGTAGACCAAAGATTTGTGCGCCTCTTATCGGGGCCGTCCGAGAGGAAGTATTACGTGAAGCAGTTCTTGCACGTGAAGCAGGGGCCGATTTAGTCGAATGGCGAGTCGATCATTATCGTGAAGTTTTTTCTTTTGATGAAGTAGCAGAAACATTGGTTCTTATCCATGAGATGCTTGATGGACTGCCGTTATTATTTACGTTTCGTACCTTAGCTGAAGGCGGAGAACAAGACATATCGATCCGTCAGTATCGCGACCTTTATGAACATGTGATACACACAGGATTAGTAGATATGGTCGATATCGAGTTGTTCAAAGTAGAAAGTCTAGGAAAAAGACTGATAGAGGAAATCAAGTCTTTAAACATTCCTTTAATTATCAGTAGTCATGATTTTAAAGAAACACCAGCAGACCCTGTCTTGCTTTACCGATTGAATGTTATGGAACATTTTGGAGCCGATATCGGAAAACTGGCAGTAACTCCCAATAATGAACGAGATGTTTTGCGGTTGATGGAGTTGACTAGACGGGCAAATGCTTTTTTCTCCATGCCTATTATTACGATGTCCATGGGAAATCTTGGTAAAATTTCTCGTCTGGTTGGCGGAACGACGGGTTCCGTTATGACATTTGGTTCCTTAAGCAGCGATTCTACTTCTGCTCCAGGACAATTACCGGTCAAAGCATTGAAGCAAATTATTCAATTATTAAATGAACCGTTGTAGAACAAGTTTGAGGTGATATTTTTTGGCAAAGAAAAAAATAGTAAAAACGAATGCAATCCGTATGGTCGAACAAAAAAAGATTCCCTATACAGAGCACGAATATGAGTGGGACGAAAGCCACCTAAGTGCGTCATCGGTCGCTGAACAGCTTCCAGAAAGCCAATCTCGTATATTTAAAACACTGGTTGCTGTGGGCAATGTGACGGGGCCTCTTGTTGCTGTGATACCGGGAGAAGCCGAATTGAATCTAAAAAAATTAGCAAAAGTTTCAGGGAATAAAAAAGTAGAAATGCTCCATTTAAAAGATTTGGAAGCAACGACCGGATACATACGTGGTGGCTGCTCGCCTATAGGTATGAAAAAACTATTTCCTACTTATTTAGATCAAATTGCAGAAAGCTATGAACAAATCATTGTCTCGGCTGGCAGAAGAGGGCTACAGATGGAGTTAGCACCTCAAGATATCTGTGCATTAACGAGCGGACAATTTGCAGATATAAAACAATAAATCATACGTATAAAAGAAAGAAGGAGGCCGGGATGTTGTTTGTCCAGTCTCCTTCTTTCTTTTTTATACATTATGCTCTTTGCCCGGCATTCATTCCTGCTACATGCCCTGTAGCGAAAGCCGCTGTGATATTAAAGCCGCCAGTATAACCATTGACATCCAGTAATTCTCCCGCAAAATACAGACCATCAATGATTTTACTCTCCAATGTTTTAGGATAAATTTCCTTTAGAGAAACCCCTCCGCCAGTTACAAATGATTTCTCAATAGGAAAAGTTTTGTTGATTGATAGCTTAAACTCTTTGCATAGTTGAACAAAATCTTGAATTTGTTTTTGAGAGGCTTGTTGTCCTGTCAGATGATCCATTTCAAGCCGCTCAAGAAAGAAAACTAACAATCGCTCAGGCAATATACCATGCCAAGCATTGACCAAGTTCTTTTTGGTTGCTTTACTTTTTTCTGTCAATATATGAATAAGCTCTTGTTTGGTTTGTGTAGGGAAACAATCCAGAGAAAGTGTCACTGGTTCTCCCGTTTTCTCTAATTCTTTATTGACAAAACTTGAACAACGCAGTGCAGCCGGACCAGAAATACCGAAATGGGTGAAAAGTAAATCCATCGTATGTTCAGTCAATACACGACCTTTTTTATTTAAAACGCGTAAAGTGATGTCTTGTAAAGAAAGCCCTTGAAGTGTTTTCTCCTGAATATACGGTTCATCCGATATCAAGGGGGACTCTGTCGCATAAAGAGGCGTCACCGTGTGACCCACTCGCTTCACGATCTTGTACCCATCTCCAGTAGAACCAGTAGATGGATAAGTCCGTCCACCAGTTGTTAAGATAATGGCAGGAGCATGGAACTCTTCGAATTCCGTGCGTATACCGTAAATTTTATGTTCTTTGTGGATCAATTTCTCTACTCGAGTAGAGAATAGAAGCGTCACATCTAGTTCTTTCAGACGATTGAGCAATGCTTCGATAATCGTTTTTGATTTATTTGTTACAGGAAACATCCGTCCATGATCCTCTTCTTTTAAATGTACGCCTTGTGATTCAAAGAAGTTCATGATATCGAAATTATTCCATTGCGCAAACGTACTATATAAAAACTTTCCATTTCCAGGAATATGTGCAATCAAATCATCAACAGGACGATTGTTCGTAACATTGCACCGACCACCACCTGTCATCAGTAGTTTTTTTCCTGCTTTTTTGTTTTTTTCGATCAAGAGTACGCGTGCGCCTTGTTCAGCTGCACTGATCGCTGCCATCATCCCGCTTGTTCCAGCGCCGACTACGATCACATCATACAGTTTTTCCATTCCCTCACCTCAAGGAAAGTGTAGCATATCTGAAGAAAGAAAACAGAAAAAAATGTTTTGAGCCAAAAGAGAAAATGAGCTAAAATGAGGGAAGATAAGCAAAGGAGCGTGGAACGATGACAAACGCAACAGAATATGTTCAAGCAATTCAAGAAAAGCTACATCAAAAGGATCAAGGGCAAGAAGAATTTTTACAAGCAATCGATGAATTCATGCCCACGGTTATGTCTTTTTTGGACACTCATCCCGAATATATCGAAAAGAATATCTTAGAACTTTTAACGGAACCAGAAAGAGTTATTCAATTTCGAGTGCCTTGGCAAGATGATGAAGGAAACTGGCGAGTAAATAGAGGGTACCGTATCCAATACAACTCAGCTATCGGCCCTTATAAAGGTGGATTGCGCTTCCATCCTAGTGTCAATCTAAGTATCTTGAAATTTTTGGCTTTTGAACAGATTTTCAAGAATAGTTTAACCGGTCTGCCAATCGGTGGAGGAAAAGGCGGAAGTGACTTCGATCCTAAAGGAAAATCTGATAATGAGATCATGCGTTTTTGTCAAAGTTTCATGCTGGAATTGTCAAAACATATCGGCCCATCGATTGATGTTCCTGCGGGAGATATCGGTGTAGGAGCTAGAGAAATCGGCTATTTGTTCGGCGAATATAAACGATTGAAAAAATATGATACTGGTGTGTTGACAGGTAAACCTTTGGATTTTTGGGGAAGTAAGATACGTACGGAAGCTACTGGTTATGGATTAGTGTATTATGTCAAACATCTATTGAACGAAGAAAAAGATTCATTTAATCAAAAAACAGTTTTTGTTTCCGGAAGCGGGAATGTAGCCATTTATGCAATCGAAAAAGTGCAAGAGCTAGGCGGGAAAGTTGTTACATGTTCAGATTCTAGCGGGTACATCTATGATCCAGAAGGAATAGATGTGAAACTATTGAAAGAAGTCAAAGAAATCAATAGACAACGTTTGACGGAATACGCAAACCAACGTCCTTCTGCTATTTATCATGCTGGAGAATCTGTTTGGACATTGAAAGAAAAAGCGGATATCGCTTTGCCATGTGCTACTCAAAATGAAATAGACGAAAGCTTGGCCGAAATCTTAGTAGAAAATGGGATCAAAATCGTAGCAGAAGGCGCTAATATGCCATGTACAGTAAAAGCTGTTTCTGTTCTTCATGAAGCAGGCGTGTGGTATTGTCCAGGAAAAGCTGCTAATGCTGGAGGAGTAGCAGTATCTGCTTTAGAAATGAGTCAGAACGTCCAGCGATTGACTTGGGAAAGAGAGCAAGTGGATGAGCAGCTGGATCAAATCATGGAAACGATTTACCATACGTGTCGCCAAACAGCAGCCGAGTACGGCGACGAAAAAAATCTGCTTCTTGGAGCAAATGTTGCTGGATTTGAAAAAGTTGCCAAAGCAATGGCAGCAGAAGGTTTAGTTTGAAAAATGAAACTTTCTTGGAAATATTGTCAGCATTTTGTTTATTTGCTTGAAAAATAATAAAAAAAAACGTAAAGTATTACCTGTAGAGTAAACCTATAAGGAGGAGAACAAATGGCACACATTCATTTTGACTATTCAAAAGTAGCACCGTTTGTCAACGAACAAGAGTTAGGGTACATGCAAAGCCAAGTAACAGCAGCCCACAACGAATTACGGGAAGGTACTGGCGCAGGAAGCGACTTCCGCGGCTGGATCGATTTACCAACGAACTATGACAAAGAAGAATTTGCACGTATCAAAGAAGCAGCTAAAAAAATCCAATCTGATTCTGAAGTATTAGTTGTTATCGGTATCGGTGGTTCTTATTTAGGCGCTCGTGCAGCGATCGACTTCTTGAATCACACATTCTTCAATTTATTAGATAGCAACACAAGAAAAGCACCACAAATCTTCTTTGCCGGAAATTCAATCAGCTCAACATATATTGCTGACTTGATCGAAGTAATCGGTGATCGCGACTTTTCAGTAAACGTTATTTCAAAATCTGGAACAACTACTGAACCAGCGATTGCGTTCCGTGTATTCAAAGAGCTTCTTGTTAAGAAATATGGACAAGAAGAAGCAAACAAACGTATCTACGCTACAACAGATAAAGCAAAAGGTGCAGTTAAAGTAGAAGCAGATGCAGAAGGTTGGGAAACTTTCGTGATTCCTGATGACATCGGCGGACGTTTCTCTGTATTAACTGCTGTTGGTTTGTTACCAATCGCTGTTAGTGGTGCAGATATCGATGCATTGATGCAAGGTGCCGCTGATGCAAGCAAAGCATACTCAAGCGACAAACTAGAAGAAAACGAAGCTTACCAATACGCAGCAATGCGCAACATTCTTTACCGTAAAGGCAAAGTAACTGAGTTGTTGATCAACTATGAACCAGGAATGCAATACTTCTCAGAATGGTGGAAACAATTGTATGGTGAATCTGAAGGAAAAGACCAAAAAGGCATCTATCCTTCAAGCGCAAACTTCTCAACTGATTTGCACTCTTTAGGACAATTCATCCAAGAAGGACGTCGCAATATTTTTGAAACAGTTGTGAAGGTTGAAAAACCTCGTAAATCAATCACAATTCCTGAACAAGCAGAAGATTTAGACGGTCTAGGCTACTTGCAAGGAAAAGAAGTGGACTTCGTAAATACAAAAGCATTTGAAGGAACATTGCTTGCTCATACAGACGGTGACGTGCCTAACTTGCTAGTCAAAATTCCAGAAATGGATGCTTATACATTGGGTTATACAATGTACTTCTTTGAAATTGCTGTAGGTATTTCAGGTTACTTGAATGGAATCAACCCATTCGACCAACCAGGTGTAGAAGCTTACAAGAAAAACATGTTCGCACTTCTAGGCAAACCAGGCTTTGAAGATCTTGCTAAAGAATTGAACGAACGCCTGTAAGATAAGGGTTTTTCGCTAGATTTAAATAATCAGTGATAGAAACATGTTCGCTTTAAAATGAAAACTGGTACCCATTTAGGTACTCAAACATACTGCATCGTTTATTCAGAATAAGGGGCTGTGACAAGACGTTTGTCACAGTCCCTTGTTTGTATAGAAATCGATTGATTGCCTTGCTCTTTAGTTTGTTTTAGGACTTTAAGAACAGTGAGGCTGACTTCGAAGGTTAATTCTGTTTTTTTGTTTTCTAGAATCAGTAAGCAAAAAAGCACTCACTTCGAGTGCTTTTTTGCGATATATTCTTAGCTTAAGATAGGCCTAATTTTTCTTTTACAGATGAGGGTACCTTATCGCTGGTAATTACTTTTTTCTCTATGATCCGCTTTTCGCTTGCTTTCAACTGCAAGATCGTTCCTTCGGGGTAAGCAGAACCATTGGCAGAGTCACCAGAAGTAATGACATCGAAATCTAACTGTCTTTTTTCACCGTTTTCAGCATAAGCATCTACGTTGTATTTAAAACCTCTTCCAATTACTTCCCCATTATCTGCTTTGATATCAGTTTCTGCAGGCATTGGAGCTTTGACTACCGCATAATAATCTTTACCTACATAAGTAGACTGATAGTAGTCCCAACCTTTCCATCCTATAAAAGCAATCAATATGATAACGATCAACCCTAAAATTTTTTTCATGAAAGATCTCCTTTTTTATTTTTATTATACCCGTGGTGCTAGTTAATTTTAATATCCTAAAGAATATCTCAAAGTTCCTTCAAAACGTCGTTGTGCTCGACTTAATAGAACACTGTAAGCCAGTAATATGCTTTCAAATCTACTCTCTAGCCCTTTAACAGAACGTGAGTTGAAATTTTGACAACCTAATTTTTCTAAGGAAGAAAAAACAGTCTCAACTGTTTTTCTTTGTTTTCCAAGTAAGCTGTGGTCTAGTTTTTCTGATTTATCCATGTTTTTACGTGGCGGAACGGATATAGTAATGCCCTTAAGGGCAAGCTTTTCATGGATTTTATGGCTAATATATCCTTTGTCCCCTAGGATATTGGGAAGATTCGCTTCTTCCGATAAAGTCTCTAACACTTTCACGTCATGGACACCTGGATTCGTGATTGAGTAAGTAATCGGAAAGCCAGTCTTAGTAACGATCATATGAATTTTAAGACCATAAAAATAAGATTTTTTTGTTGAGTTATAGCCAACTTTGGCTATTTGATTCAATAGTTTTGCTTGTCTATTTCTAACTGGTTTACATAATGGACTAGGAAAACTATCTATAATTCCGACTAGTTCACCTTTGGTGAGCTTCTTGATGAAAAAGTATCGAATAATCTTGATAGTGTAAGCTAAGTTTGAACTTAAGCGAGTGAATCGACTCCTACTAGGAAAGTCACCATTAGGAAATAAGACGGAACAAACCGCTCTATACGTGGCTCTTTGGCTAGTATAGCCATTAATTATGCCCCATATAACACAAGCAATAATCACTGTATCGCGTTGCTTCAGTTTATCAGTATTTCTTCGGTTTTTAATCTTATCTGGTACACAATTGTGGTATATGTTAGAAACAGTTCTCATAATTTCCTTGAATGTTATAAAAGTATCTGTATAATGTTCAGTATATTTTGATGAACGCATATGTAGTCCTCATTTCTTGGGAGTTTTGAGACTACTATATGCGTTTTTTTGTTGATTTACCAACATGTTTAGACATTTTCCTCTAGGAAAAAATTAACTAGCACCACGGGTTTTTATTACGCCGATTGTAAAATTAAGCTAGACAACTAAAAAAGTCATTTGTGCTACACTCAAAATAGTTCCGACCAAAGAATTATAAGGAGTGAGTACAAATGACCTATACCCATCTTACAACGGATGAACTTGTAATAATAGAGTCTTATTTCAAAATGAATCAATCTGTTGCTAAAACTGCCCATTGCTTGAATCGTTCAAGACAAACGATCCATAAAGTATATCTGTTCTTCAAGCAAGGAAAATCAGCCTTAGAATATTATCAACAGTATAAGAAAAACAAATCAAACTGTGGTAGACGTCCGCTTGTTTTACCCGAGGAACAATCAGAATATATTCAAAGAAAGGTTGTTCAAGGATGGACACCCGATGTGATTGTTGGTCGTGCAGCGTTTCCTATTAGTTGTTCTGCTCGTACCATTTATCGTATGTTCAAAAAGGGGCTATTTGATTCTTCTGACTTACCGATGAAAGGCAAGCGTAAACCGAATGGACATCAAGAAAGACGTGGAAAACAAACTTTCCGCCGCTCTATTCATGAACGTGAAAAGGATTATAGCCAATTCTCAAATGAGTTTGGTCACCTTGAAGGTGACACTATCGTAGGTCTGAAACATAAAAGTGCTGTAATTACCTTAGTTGAACGATTATCAAAAGTTATCATCACATTGAAACCGTGTGGTAGACAAGCGATTGATATTGAAAAAAAATTAAATCAATGGTTTGAATCTGTACCGAAAAACCTATTCAAATCCATCACTTTTGATTGTGGAAAGGAATTTTCAAATTGGAAACAGATCAGTAATGTCAATGATATTGCCATTTATTTCGCTGATCCAGGAACGCCGTCTCAAAGAGGCCTAAACGAGAATTCTAACGGATTGTTACGTAGAGATGGTTTATTGAAATCTATGGATTTCAATTCAGTAGATGAATTTTTTATTCAATCTGCCGCATCTAAACGAAATAATATTCCTAGAAAATCACTGGATTATCGAACACCTTTGGAAGTATTTTTGAGTTACGTAAGTATTGATGATCTGTCTAACTTAATTTGACAATTAAGATTATATTAAATATTATACAGATAATAACGGAATATTATCATCGAAACAGCTAACAAAATTGTCATAAAAAACGAGATGGTTGATATTAGAACTTGTGTTTTTGTTTAGGTCTAGAGATAAAGAGAGACAATTTCCAAATATATGTAATGAATACAAAAAGACGTTTGTCGCGGATTACCGTTACAAACGTCTTTTATTGATTTTCCGAGATCTCATCAGTCGCCATTTGGAATGGTTCACTCCTTATCTAGATTCGTTTAATGCTCGGACTGCTTGTTCGATTGTAATACCAAACGCAACGTTATTTTCGTTTTGTGCATCAATCGCCATAAAACGGTTAGAAGTTGTATCAAAAGCTACGCGGTATTGCATATTTGTTTTTGTAAACGTCATAAAATTCATCTCCTTTGTAATGTAATTTAGTTCTTGAAAGTTTCCTTTAAACTTTCGAACTTATACCAAGTTTAGCATCGTACGTTTTTTGATGCAATTAAAAAGCATTTATCATTTTCCTTATTTATTTTTTCTTAAATGGTTTAGCTATTTTCTTTTAATCCGATAAGTAGCCCAATCATCAAGGTTACAAATACTATTGCTTGAATATAAATCATATGCTCACCTCTTTATAAATAACTTAGCAATATAAAGAAAAAAACGCACGAACAACATAGGAATATAAACAAACGTTTTTGTCACAACGTCTAAGATCGTGTTAAAAAATAGTTATCTAAAAAGCAGAAAGATACTCAAAATAAAAAATAAAAAAATGGATAAAAACGTTTTCAAATACAAGGTAATTTGTTATTATAAAATAAAGAAAAAACAAAATAAAAATAAAGAAAAGAGGGAATGAAATGGTAAAAGCAGAAGTAGGAAGATCTTATATATGCAAACCGATCGGAGTATCTCATGAACTAATCGGCTGTATTGAACGTACATATATCAACACGGCTGTCGTGTATGTTGAAAGTTATGACCAACGAGACTATCAACTTATCAATGAAAGCAAGTATCGCATGCTCGTAAAATTCTGTGATATTAGCGCACCTGCTGAATTGGTTTCTTAAACAGTATTTTTGAGAATTCGCAAGAACTCCCTTATAATATAAATAAAGACAGAAGGGAGCGAGAAGATATGCCAAAAAGAAAAAGTTCAGGGAAAATGGGAATTATTCTTGCAGTGATCTCTGCAATTCCTGCTATTTTAGCTATTGTTCGTGCGATGAAGGAATCAAGAGAAAGTTAAGCACACATTATGAGCGTCAAACAAAAAACGCATATACCTGCGGTGGCAGGTTATGCGTTTTTTGTTGTATAAAGACTTTTTTCATTAACGATTTTTGATTAGCCGACTCCCAAAACAAAATTTAGCAGTTTATCTGAATAAGTGATTTCTTCATCTGTTTGTTTCACACTTTCATTTAGTAGTCCCATCTCATCGGTTATGATACCATCCACACCATAAAACATCATGCGACTCATAGCATCTGAATCGTTGATTGTCCATACATATACTTCTTTTCCGTCTTGGTGGGCAGAATTAATGAAGTTACGGTTGATCGTACTATATTCCATTGTCAGAAAATCAGCAGGCGTCACAGGGGGCCCAACAATATTGAAAGGTAAGATGTAGCCCACATAAAAGTTTGGTTCTGCTTCTTTTAAATCTGAAACGGTTTGGTACGTCAAACTTTGCAAAATATGATGGTTCTCTAAGATAACTTTGCGGTATTTATGGACAAATCGTTCGACAAGGTCATCCGAATCTTTTTTAGAGGTCTTGATCTCAATAAGTAATTTTTGGTTTAGCTTATGTGCTTTTTCCAAATAAGAATCAAAAGAACAAACAGGGGCTTGCACTCCGTTTTCAGTAACTGTAAGATTTGTCAATTCTTTCAATGTAAGATCCTGTGGTGTTCCATTTACCCCTGTTAAGTGACGAAGATTTGCATCATGCATCACTACGAAATGACCATCTTTTGTTTCCTGAACATCCATCTCTACATAATCAGGATGATAGTCTCTGCTTGTTTTTTCAAGTGCTTCTAAAGTATTTTGCGCCCCATTTTGGGTACTCACACCTCTGTGAGAGACAGTCACTGGTTTTGTCTGAACAGCTGAAGTCAGATAATCCATATTGTAAAGACAGACGCCAATACCGAAAAAAACTGCAAAAAGAGTCAAACCAGTGTTTTTCAGCGCAGAGAAACGCAAGTTGGGGGCTTGTGGGATAAACCACTTAGGGATCTCAGGCAAGAAGCCTTCGTCATCCATGAAATCAACAATGATATAAAAAATCCCTACGGTAGACATCACGATATTGAATAATAAAATCCCTTGTAAAAGCGTCATAGCAAACACAGCGCTGATCAATGCATAGTCTGGGAAAAATTGTTCAACCATACTTTGTGCCAAAATAACAACGATATATCCTAAAGAAGAAAGGAGTAAAATCGTACCGCCAATCACAATAAATTGGCCCGTGATGGCCAAAAGACGCGATTTGGTCAATGACCAGCTTTCCCGAATGGCTGCTCGAAAAGGACGATCCCGTAGAATCATTTCCGGTAAAGCAAAAATCAGTCGAATCCCAATATAGCCAAGGAAAATATAAACGAGTAAAAAGGAACTGACGATGATCCAACGATTAGCAAAAATAAAATCCATAATGAAAGCGGGGATTTTTATTTTTGACAGTAGATCAGAATTAAAACTTAATCCGCTGATCGGTAGAATCAATAAAAAATAAGCAAGGAAAAACAAAAAAGTAATGGGTCTCACTTTCTTCAGCTGAAGTATCGTCAAGTGTAAGAGTTGCTTCAAAGAGATTGGTTCTTTCTTTTTAATAAAAAAAACACTCATCAAAAGAAAAGTAAATTCGAAATAAACTAACAGTAAAATCGTCATCAAAACTACGATTAACGAGAGTAGAACCCCAGGATGTTGAGAAAAAATTGAAGGAATATTGTCATAAGACAAATAGTCAATTGCCCCTCGGTGTAAAATAAAACGGGTCGTACTGCTCAATAAGGGTAAACAAATAAATAAAATAAAGCCATGCATCAGCAAGACATCACGGAAATAAGCTTGTGTTCCTTTTAAAAAGTCCCAAGCATTACCTAAGCTACGTTTCAAATAATTCATCCTATCACCTGCTCTTCACATTGTAGCGCAAATCTAATGAAAAAGGAAAGGGTGCAGTGTGTTTTGCAGACCCTTTCCCAGATTTAACATTGTCAATCAATGACTAATTTTACAAAATAAATATTATCCAAGAAGACCACTTAGATATTGACCTCCATAAATCAAGGCCATACTATATAAGAAAATCGACAGTGGTTTAGCAATCAAAATGATTAGTGTATATCGTTTCACTGACATGTTTGTCAATCCAGCCATCAAACATAACGCATCGTCAGGAGCAACTGGAAGAAAAATAGCTAGAGCAAACAGCTTCTCAAAACGGTTTTGATTATCCAGCCAGCCAATATATTTGTTATATGTCTTATCGCTAATCATGGAAAGTATGAATGGCTTTCCATAACGACGCCCTAGCAGAAAAATGATAATCGAACCAATGCAGATTCCAATATAGTTATAGATAAATCCAGCATAAGGGCCAAATATCAGGACACCAGCTGCAGTACTGATCCCTCCAGGAATGATTGGAATAACTACTTGCAGGATTTGGATGAAGACAAAAATAATCGGTCCTAAAATGATGGAATCACCTACTAATCCTCTTAACGCATTCAAATCTTTGAAAACACCTAAATTAATAAAATAAATCGTCAGCGCGATTGATAGGCCTAATCCGATAATGGATATGAAATTTATCAGTTTTCGAGAGGCAGCAATATTCATTATTCATCAACTCCTTAGAGGTTCTTTGTTAACTATACTTTACTAGAAAAGCAACTAACTGCGCCATTTTTTGATATGACAGAAAACAAACAATTTTGTAAGTTCATCATAAGTATAAAAGATTGATCTCAAAAAAACATCCAACTAAAGACTTATTTAATAACTTGTTTTTTTTAAAATTCTTAATTGTCAAATTAAGTTAGACAGATCATCAATACTTACGTAACTCAAAAATACTTCCAAAGGTGTTCGATAATCCAGTGATTTTCTAGGAATATTATTTCGTTTAGATGCGACAGATTGAATAAAAAATTCATCTACTGAATTGAAATCCATAGATTTCAATAAACCATCTCTACGTAACAATCCGTTAGAATTCTCGTTTAGGCCTCTTTGAGACGGCGTTCCTGGATCAGCGAAATAAATGGCAATATCATTGACATTACTGATCTGTTTCCAATTTGAAAATTCCTTTCCACAATCAAAAGTGATGGATTTGAATAGGTTTTTCGGTACAGATTCAAACCATTGATTTAATTTTTTTTCAATATCAATCGCTTGTCTACCACACGGTTTCAATGTGATGATAACTTTTGATAATCGTTCAACTAAGGTAATTACAGCACTTTTATGTTTCAGACCTACGATAGTGTCACCTTCAAGGTGACCAAACTCATTTGAGAATTGGCTATAATCCTTTTCACGTTCATGAATAGAGCGGCGGAAAGTTTGTTTTCCACGTCTTTCTTGATGTCCATTCGGTTTACGCTTGCCTTTCATCGGTAAGTCAGAAGAATCAAATAGCCCCTTTTTGAACATACGATAAATGGTACGAGCAGAACAACTAATAGGAAACGCTGCACGACCAACAATCACATCGGGTGTCCATCCTTGAACAACCTTTCTTTGAATATATTCTGATTGTTCCTCGGGTAAAACAAGCGGACGTCTACCACAGTTTGATTTGTTTTTCTTATACTGTTGATAATATTCTAAGGCTGATTTTCCTTGCTTGAAGAACAGATATACTTTATGGATCGTTTGTCTTGAACGATTCAAGCAATGGGCAGTTTTAGCAACAGATTGATTCATTTTGAAATAAGACTCTATTATTACAAGTTCATCCGTTGTAAGATGGGTATAGGTCATTTGTACTCACTCCTTATAATTCTTTGGTCGGAACTATTTTGAGTGTAGCACAAATGACTTTTTTAGTTGTCTAGCTTAATTTTACAATCGGCGAATAAAAAAAGCGTTAGCAACTATGCTTAAAAAGCATATCGACTGAATAAACTAAGCATTGGACAGGCTGAAAGACTACATTTAAAATGAAATGCGAAGAAACAATAGAAAATAAAGTTGCCTTAGAACCATAGTTGAATCACCTAACAGTCGTGAAGGGAGAATAAGAGAAATGGCAGAAAAACAAACCGCAGGACGAGATCAATTAGGAGATTTTGCACCAAAATTTGCAGAATTGAATGATGATGTTTTATTTGGACAAGTATGGTCCAGAGAAGAATTATCTGCTCATCAGCGTAGTATCATCACCATATCTGCATTAATTTCAGGAGGAAATTTTGAACAATTGCCAGCTCATCTGAAGATTGGCAAGCAAAATGGCATTACTAGTGAAGAAATAGCAGAAATCATTACCCATTTAGCTTTTTATGTAGGATGGCCAAAAGCTTGGTCAGCTTTTAGTTTAGCAAAAGAAATCTATTTAGAAGAAAATAGCGAAGATAAGAAAGAGGCGTAAATGACGACAAAACACGAAGAAATACACAATGGCGTGATTTTTCCAGCAGGTGAAAAAAACGAAGCTTACGCTCAAGTATTTACCGGGTAAAGCTATCTGAATATGTTAGTGAATGATCCCGAAGTTTCTGTTGGTGTAGGTAATGTAACTTTTGAACCAGGTTGTCGCAATCACTGGCATGTCCATAAAGACGGCTATCAAATCTTACTTGTGACCGGAGGAGAAGGCTGGTATCAGGAAGAAGGAAAGCCAGCAAGACGATTAATGGCTGGAGATGTCGTCGTAACGCACAAAGGGATTAAACATTGGCATGGTGCGACAAAAGACAGTTGGTTTGAACATTTGGCGATCACTGCTGGTAATTCAGAGTTTTTAGAACCTGTAACAGATGAAGTGTATGAAGGATTGGAAAATCAATAATGTCAAGCTTGAACAGCTCCTGAAAGTAGATTTTAATCGAACTTTCAGGAGCTGCTTTTTTGATTCAGTCTTTTATAAATAGAAAATAGGGTTAATAATAGGAATGAGAAGCACGTCGAAAGATCTTAATATTGATAATCGGCTGGGCATACATGATTTCCACGTCATCAATCAAACTACCTAACAGATGATAATCTTCCCGATCATGTCGGGGATTACCTAATAGTTCTTGATAATAGATTTCCATACTAGGGTCCCGAGGATTGTTCAGCAAATCAGCAAGTACATCTAAATCTTCTGGCTGAGTTTCTGCCGTACCCTGTATCTCTATGAAAAGCCCTTCCTCAGCAAATTCTACTCCAATACGTATTTCAGTTATTTCATGGGAATATAAATAAGTAAGAAGCTCATCGATGATTCTTTTTGATAATTCTTTTTCCAAGTGTCTTTTTTTCCTTTCTGACAGCGGTAAAGTTATCTAGTATCGGTACAAGGATACCTGCAACGAAACCAGTTGAAAAACCACTGTTATATAGATTTAGTCCTCCGTGCAAAGTGCTGACGTTATGGACAAGAGCAATATGTAGTACACCAGCTATTACACCGTAAAAACTGCCGTAAAAACCGCTTATGGGCGCGAGACCTGTCCCAAACACAGCTGCAACAAGCATGCCAGTACTGGTGATCTCATGAAAAGTTCCAAACAAAGAAGCAATAAATATTCCGACTAGTATCGGAAAACTGTTTTTTAAATGACAACCAAAAGCACTGAAACCCACCGCAGATAAAATAGCACCGATGACAGGTCCATTTAACTGACCGCCAACCAGCAAAACATAAGAAGACAGCATCAGACCAACTAAGCCTATGTTGATCAAAGTAGCACCAATACCAGAATTAGCAATGAAATCAGTTGTCAATTTTCCAGATGAATCGAAAATTTCTCGAATCCCCAAAAGCCGAAAGGAATTATAATAGAAACCAATTCCGACTGTCAGCGAAAAAAAGCCAAAAATAATCCAAATGAGAGGAAAGTGATATTCATTGAAAACCAATGTATTTTCGACGATTGAATAGCTGAATAACCTCAAAACAGCAGTAAAAGTCATCGCAATCAACCCAGAGGTGAATCCAATATTATAAAGTGTGAATCCACGATGGAAAACTAAAGTTTGAGCAGCTAAGGGCGGAAGAAGTAGACCAATTGCTATGCCAGCTAAATTCCCCAATAAAATACCTATCAGTAAAGGAAAACGCATACCAAAAGTGATATAACTAACGACCGGTGATAATGCGCTACCAAACAGTCCGATCATGATGTACTGAGAAAAAGGTTTATTGACAAATACAGCGTATAGATACACACCTAAAATGATTGAGATAGAATTATAAAGGTTTTTGCCAAAAAAAGAGAAACCGGTAACTGTTAGAATCGAAGCAAATAAGGGACCGTTTAAAATCACCTTGTGCCGATAAGCTAAAAGCACAGAAAGTAAGGTCAAAATCCCTACATTTATGAATGCGCTTCCGAAACCGCCTAAAGCAAAATAATCTGTCAAAAGATTGCTTGGCGAGGTAAGAATAGTTAGCAATCCACTCCAATTATCAGTAGGAGTATTAGAAAGCAAGCCAATAAAAAGAAAAAAACACCTGTAAAACCAAGATAAAAATACTTTCTTTTCTGTGAAACGATTCGTTTTTGAGGATGAATATAAATAACGTCAGTTTCGTTTTCCATTACACACCTTCTTTTTCATTTTCTTTAACTATAACTTGAAATGAAAGATTTGGACAACTATCATTTAGGTCAAAACTAAAAATGTAAGGGAACCCATTGAATTTAACCAAATTTTTTTAATTTTGCAAAAAAAAGTTAAAGAAGACTGAAAAAAAATTTAAAATATAACGTTTTGAGTAAAATGTTTGCAAAAAATGCTAAAAATAGGGTACAATAAAACAACATATACTGCAGTAAAGAAGTGGGGGAGTTTTAATGAGAAGAAAAGTCTATACCAAGGATCAAATTCTAAAAGCTGCTTATGATGTTGTTGCAAAGGAAGGGTTTAAAGGATTTACTGCGAGAAATATTGCTAAAAAGATGGGGATTTCGACACAGCCGATTTATCTGGAATTCAAAAACATGGAAGATTTAAAAAATACGTTGCTGGATTCTATCTTTGAACAACTAAAAGAAGATGTTTTCCCTATTGAACGTACTGGTGATAAAATCATTGATCTCGGTTTGAACTATATCTACTTTGCAAAAAAGCATCATAGTCTTTACATGGCATTGTACATTGATGAACATGGGGACGGAAAGAAAATGCATGATTTTTCATACAATTATTTCCGTGAAATAGTTAAAGAAGATGAAAGATACAATCAATTATCGGATGAATATGTCGATGCTCTGCATACTGGTACATGGGTAGCAGTGACTGGCTTAGCGTCATTGATGTCATCAAACATCATGCATCCAACAGAAGAACAAATCATTGCACTGATCAAACGGACAATTGACTCGATTTTAGCATTAGATAATCCTGAAATAATCAGATAGTGTTCTATCAGTATGAATTTGATCGGTAAGTCCGTTGGCTGCAAACTGTCAATGGACTTTTTTGCTAAAAAAAGCGATTTCTGTTATTTATCTATTAGAAATAGGCTTGACATTTCGTGAAAAAAGTTTAAAAATAGTACTTACGGAAGGTTGGCAGAGTGGTAATGCACCGGACTCGAAATCCGGCGAACCGGCTAATACCGGCGCGCAGGTTCAAATCCTGTACCTTCCTTATATAACATTTCATAATAGAGGCGAAAACATTGATATACAGGCATTTGCTTGCAATGCTTTCGCCCCTGTTTTTTTGTTTGAATACGTCTTTGAATACGTTCTGCTTAAATACCGATATATTTTGCGAATTGCGCTGCTGTTTTTTCTTTTCGTTTGTCTGTAATGTGGATATATAGATCCATAGTTATTTGAATAGACGAGTGGCCTAAACGTTCTTGTACGTCCTTAATATTTGCACCAGCTTCTAAAAGTAAACTAGCATGTGTATGTCTAAGACCATGAATAGTAATACGTTTAAGATTATTTTGTTTGATAATCACTTCTAACCATTTACGAGGCTTAGATAATTGGAGATATTCGTTTTTCTGGTTAGAAAATACCAGTTGATTTTTGCTTAACGTATTAATTCCCAATGTTAACAACCATTTTCTTTGTTCTAATCGCCATTTCTTCAAGGTGTTCATAGTTTCATCATCGACTGGTATATCTCGCTTAGAATTTTTGGTTTTAGGTTGCTCTACATAAAGGCGTCTATTTTTTCCTCTGGCGAGAGTTTTATTTATCTTGATATAATTATCGTCAAAATCAATATCTTTCCATGTGAGAGCTAAGAGCTCGCCTACGCGCATCCCTGTGAAGGCTAGTGTCCGAAAAAAAGAATACATACGAATATCTTTTTTCTTTTCTACTGATTTCAAAAAGATTTCTAGTTCTTCTTTACTAAAAAAGTTTAAAGTATCTTTTTCATGAACAGAGACCTTTCTTTTCGGAACTGTGATTTTTTTAAAAGGATTATCTTGTAGATATCCTAATTTAATAGCATAATCACATATACGCGAAGCATTATTGATGAATTCTCTATACAACACAAATTTTTTTACCTTTTCATTAGCGAACTTTTGAGCTATATCAATCGATATTTTGTTGATTTTAAGAGCACCAAATGCTGGTAATATATGATTCGCAAACTGTTCTTTTGTTTTAACGAAAGAACTTTCTTTTACTGTTTGTTCATAATTTACGATCCATAAATCGTAAACTTCTTGAAAAGTTAATTCTTTAGTTTTATTTAGACCATTACTTTCGTATTCCAATTGTAATTTGGTCAGCGCTAATTGAGCTTCTTTTTTTGTTTTAAAACCTCTTCGTGTAGTTCTCACTTGTTTGCCAGTCAAGGGATCTACTCCCAAATAAGTTTGAAACTTCCACAATTTTTCACCGTTTTTCTTTTTGTATTGTTCGAATGTTGCCATTTTTTTCGTCCTTTCGCTCGGGTAAGTGTTCGGACTAAAATAGCTTGCATCACCTCCTTAGTTATACGCTTGCTTTAGGCTGGTAGGCGTTTATATTTTATTGATCGCTTTCTAATGGTGTATTTACGCCTTTATTAGGGTCTAAATTACTATATAGATATAGGACAGTGTAATTAGTCGCATCTTTTTTTGAGTAAATCAAAGAAAAGTTGTATTTTTTGTCTTGCCAAGTAAAATCTCCAGTACCATTGTAGACATTTTTGTACTCTTCACCAGTTTCTGCATTTTTATCGTCAGGAAATTGAGTAACTTTGATAGATTTTAAATCCATCTTCAAATTATCTATCGAATATATTTCTTTAATGTGTTTTTCGGCAATAGTTGCAAATTCAGCAGTTTGATCAGAGTCTACTTCTTTGATAGTACTGTTTGTCTCACTATAATTTTTTGATTCCTTTGTTTCAGCTGTTGATAATCCACATCCTCCCATAACTGTCACTGCTAATAATCCAATAATTCCAAATTTAATAAATTTCATTTTCTACTCCTTATCTCTATGGTATTATTTTATTGGAGAATCTTAGAAATAAGGTTTCGAGTCCGTGTTGCTGCACGGGCTTTTTTTATTTAAATAAATCCCAAAAACTGAATGTAGTTTTCTTGTATACTTTATTGTAAGCAGCCTTTTTTGGGTCTTTAATCCAGCCGCTACCTTTTTTCCCATAACCAGGAATAACTGCTTTTTTTACTTTTCTTTTTGCTTTTCCAGTAGTTCTAGCGCTAATGGATTTTTTTATACTTGGTTTTCTCATTCCAATTTTCATTTTATACCCTCTCAAATTAATTATAGTTGGACAATATATACAACGACTTTCCCGTAAATTTGAACGTATTTAGTATCATCATAATTAACCACAATATCAGTGAAAGAAATGTTGGAAGAATCGGGTCTGAAAATGATACGTTTATTTTGTTGATCATTTATATATCTTTTTACAGAAAATTCGTTATCGTTGCTAAAAACAACTATATCCCCATCCTTCAATTCCTCACAACTCATTACCTTTTTCACAGCAATCAACGAACCATTTGGGATAACATTATTCATAGAATCCCCATTTACTTTAGTAAAAAACACGTCTTGATAACCTGCATATTTTCCCATTGCATAATCAGGTATAGCAATTTGTTCAATATGATCTTGATCGAAAGCTTCGACTGAAGAGGGGATGCCAGCAGCGACTGAAGTGTCAAAAAAGTTATAATCATGTGTATCATGATAAACAGCAGTTATGTTATTGCCCCTCTCTGTTTTCATCTGATTTAAACTCACCCCTAAGGCGCTTGTCTTTTTTGCAAGTTGGAGAAAGTCATTTTCATTAAACTTCTTTCCGGAACTCAACTCGTCCATTACATCTTTTTTCAGTCTTAAAAAATCGTAATTATGAGCAAATCTAGGATCAATATCGATCTCGGAGACTCCAAATGCTTTTGCAATTTTTTTGACATTTTCTTCTTTTATTGTTGATCTTTGAGAGAAATAACCAGAAATAGTTGAAGCGGGAATACCTGTCATTTGGGAGATTTGAGCTTGAGTCTTTCCGCGAGTCACTTTTTTTAGGTTCTCAGAAATTTCTTTACGTAGTTGTTTTTCGAAGTTATTTAATGGTGGTCTAGCCATAACTGTCATACCTCCTGATTCATTATTATATAAAAGATTGTAACGGATAAACTCGTTATTTACAACTTAATAGCAATAAAATAACTTCGTTTTTTAAATAAAAAAACGAGTTTACTAATTGACATAACGAGTAAACTCGTTTATAGTGTTTTTATGAAAAGGAGGTGTTTAAATGAAAAAGAAAATTTCATTAGAAGCCGCTAGAATTTTAACAGGGATGACTCAAAAAGAAGCGGCTTCTAAATTTGGCGTAAACTACCAAACTTTAGCAAGTTGGGAACAAGATTCAAATAAAATGAAACAAAAATACGTTCAAATGATTCCAAATATTTACAATGTTTTACCAGAAGAAATTTTTTTTGGGAATAAAAACGAGTTTACTCGTTATTGGCAAGGCAAAACAGTATTCAATTAATTAAATAACTAATAAATTCGTCGTGAGGAGTGTAATCAATGAAAGAACTAATCAAAGTAACAACAAATGAAGAGAATGAGCAGTTAGTAAGTGGTAGAGAGTTACATGAATTTTTGGAAGTAAAAGAGCGGTATAATGATTGGTTTCCGAGAATGAGAGAGTATGGATTCTCTGAAAACGTTGATTTTATAAGTTTTACTGAAAAATCAGTAAAAGGTGGAAGACCTCAGAAAAACCATTTTTTAAAGTTAGATATGGCAAAAGAAATCTCAATGCTCCAACGAACAGAAAAAGGAAAACAAGCGCGTCAATATTTTATTGAAGTAGAAAAAGAATACAAACAACAATTACTTGATACTTCAAAGCTAAGTCCAGAACTTCAAATGTTCCAAGGAATATTTAATGCAGTAGCTAAGCAAGAGTTAGAGACAAAACGTTTAGCAACACAAATGGATAATATTACTGAAATTGTGGCACTGAATACAACTGATTGGCGTAGAGATTGCCGAAACTTTGTAAATAAAATGGCACAAACGCAAGGTGGCTATGGTGCTTATCAAGAAATTCAAACAGCGATATATGAAGAAGTTGATCGTAGAGCTGGTTCCTCTCTCAAAACTAGATTAACCAATTTACGTAACCGTATGGCTGGCGAAGGTGTTTCAAAATCCAAGCGAGATAAGACAAATAAGTTAGATGTAATCGAAAGTGATAAAAGGTTAAAAGAAATTTATTTATCTGTAGTCAAGGATTTCGCTATTAAGTATGGAGTTTGGAAAGAAAAATAAAATTTGATAGGAGGTTCAGGATTATGGAAGTAATCTTAACGCCTGAAAATGAGGCAGCACTTCGTAGCTACATTCATGAAATCATAACTGATGAAATTGCAAAAGCAAGAAGAGATGCCTCAGTTGATAAACGTGTATTAAAGCAAATAGAGATAGCGAAATACTTCGGAGTATCAACTGCAACTATTCGTAAGTGGGAAGATAAAGGACTTCCATTCGGGCGTATAGGCGATCAAAAATTTTACGACAAAGAAAAATGTAGAGCATGGGTTCTAGCACAATAAAATATCGGGTAAGTGTTCGGAAATAATGACAGCAAAGAAGGGGAATTTATGGACAAACTAAATACAACAATCGTATTCAGTGCACCAATCATTATTTATCTGCTGAGTGTCTGGGGAAGTAAACAAGCTTTGATCGGGGTAATTGTCTACCTCGTTTGGATGTTCGCAGGGTTAGATGAAGCTGAATATCAAACTAAAAAAAGACACGAACGCCGGCAAGCAGAATCGTGTCCTGAAAAATATTAATTACAAGGAGAGTTTATCACAATGAATGAAAAAATCCAAAATTTAATTAAAGAGTTAGCAGCTGAATGTGCGAATGATGATCTAGGAATGTCAGTTAGTGTAGTCGATGAAAAAGGGGAAGTCGTTCTTGGACAAGCTGGAAACGATAGCTTGGTTGCGTGGAGTGTTTACCGACAGTATGAGAAAACAAAACGTGATTTGCAGAATAATAATTGCAATTGTGAAACTCATGGTACTTTAAAACAATTGTTTGGTATTGAATATGAAGATCCAGAGTTTGAGGAATGGTATCAGGACTTTCTACGGTTTGCCGAAAAAATGGATCGCAAGAAAGGTGGTATCAAATTCTGATGATCTCAGTTAAAGGGCTAGGCGATGAAATATTCGAAGCAATGATGCACAAAGCACAACAAGATGTACAAGACAAAATCTTAACTGCAGCAAAGTATGGACAAACAAGTTGCACTGTTCGTTCAAAAGGGCTGACACCATCATTTCTAGCAGCATTAGAAAGTGAAGGTATTTCAAACATTCAATGTGAAGACGGTAGTGTCAAATTATTTTGGGATTTTTAGGAGGCCGTGATGAAAGACTTTGATTCTTTAGGCGCAAGACAGCAACCGCAAGAAGAAGCCAGAGCTGTCGGTGTTGATTGGCAAGGAAATTCTTTGTATCCAGGAGATTCTTGCTATTTAACAGAAGAAGGCTATGTACCCGTAGACGACATTCTAGAGTATGCGCAACAACATTATCCAAAGATTGAATTAGGAGGAATTTAGAAATGGCAAATGATTTAACACAAACAATACAACGTTCATTAGACGAGCAGGTAATCAGTAATCTTGGGCGGTTACAAGAACAAGGCTTAGAAATGCCACCAGGATATAGTCCACAAAATGCGTTAAAAAGTGCTTTTTTCGAACTCACTAACAATACAGGAGGAAATTTGTTGCAGATGGCTGCAAACAATCAAGAAATGAAAACCTCCATTTCTAATGCACTTTTAGACATGGTCATTCAAGGGTTATCTCCAGCAAAAAAACAATGCTATTTCATTAAATACGGAAACAAGGTTCAGCTAATGCGTTCATATTTTGGAACAATGGCGGTCCTTGATCGTGTAACTGGAGGGGCAGATATTACGCCTGTAGTCGTTCGACAAGGTGATGAGTTTGAAGTTGCAATGGATGGACCGAACATGGTTGTCAAAAAGCATGAAACAAAATTCGAGAATTTAGACAATGAAATCATTGCAGCCTATGTAGTTATCAAGTTAGCGAATGGTAAAGAGACCACAACAGTCATGACGAAAAAGCAAATCGATCATAGTTGGGCGAAGTCAAAAATGAAAGGTTCTGGACCACAAAAGGAATTTCCAGAAGAAATGGCTAAACGGACAGTAATCAATCGTGCAGCTAAAACATTGATCAACACAAGCAACGACAACGATTTATTAGTTCAAGCTGCAAAAGATACGTTAGAAAATGAATTTGACAATGATCGGAAAGATGTAACGCCACAAACAGAAAAAGTGGCTACTCTCGAACAAAAATTCTTTTCAAACAAAAAGATTACTGAACCAATACAAAAAGAACCAGATCCGATTGTGATTCCAGATGATATCCAAGATGAAGTAACTCGAGTTGCTGACGTACCTGGCCATTCAGAAATAGAACAAGCACATTTAATCGAAAATGAGGATACCGATCCGATTCAAGAAGAATTATTAGATATTCCGGACTTTGGACGTGAGGAAGGTGTAGACGATGTCTCAGAATTTGAAGACGATGAGTACCCTTTCTGATGAAAATTATTACTCCAATGAAGCTGACTGGCAGTACATGTCGACATCACAATATAAGTCCTTTTTAAAATGTGAAGCCGCAGCCTTAGCAAAGTTGAAAGGCGATTGGTCACCGACGTCGGATCCCAAAGCCTTACTCGTCGGAAACTACGTACATTCTTATTTTGAATCAAAAGAAGTACATGAAGCGTTCAAAGAAGAAAATAAATCCAGAATGTTTTCTAGTAGGAAGCCGTATGGATTGTTGAAAGATTTCCAAATTGCTGAACAAATGATTGAACGACTTAAACAAGAAGAAGTGTTCATGAACATCTATCAAGGTGAGAAAGAAATGATTGTGACTGGGGAACTATTTGGAACGACATGGAAAGGCAAGATTGATTGCTTGAATGTTGAGGATGAGTATTTTGTTGATATCAAAACAACAAAAGACATGCATGAACGGAAATGGAACGAAAACTATGGATCAAGAGAAACGTTCATTGTCAATTTTGGTTACGTGCTTCAAATGGCGATTTATCAGGAATTACTTTTCCAACAATATGGAAAAAGTTTTATGCCGATCATCGCCGCAGTGTCCAAGCAGACACCAAGCGAAGCAAGACTGATCACGATTGATCAGGACAATATGGATTATGAGCTGGTTATGTTAAAAGAAAAAATTGAAAGAATTGTCAGAGTGAAGGACGGCGAAGAGAAGCCGAACCATTGCGGTTTGTGCGAGTACTGTAGAGGTAATCTTCCAATTACTGGATTCACTAACATGGACGATTTGTAGAGTGGTGGTGATGAAATGACCGGAGGATGGATAAAGCTTTATCGCCAATTACTCGAGAAACCTATTTGGCAAGAATCTACACCAGAGCAAAAAGTTATCTTAATTACCCTTCTTTCAATGGCGAATCATGAAGAAAGAGAGTGGGAATGGCAAGGCGAACCGTACAAAGCAAGTCCAGGTCAATTCGTTACTTCTCTCGATAGTATTAGAAAAAAATGTGGTAAAGGTATCTCATTGCAAAATGTTAGAACTGCTCTAAAGAGGTTTGAAAAATATGAATTTTTAACAAACCAACCAACAAACAAAAATAGGCTTATAACCATTGTCAACTGGGAGGTTTACCAATCAAAAGACAACGATCTAACAAAGGAACTCACAAGCAACCAACAAGCAACTAACAAGCAACTAACAACTAACAAGAATGAAAAGAATGAAAAGAATGATAAGAATAATAATCCTCGCAACTCTCGAAAAACACGAGAGTATGCAGATGACGATCCAAATAAAAAATTGGCCATTCTTTTATTAAAACTCATTCGAAAAAATCAAAACATCAAAGAACCTGATTTGGATAAATGGGCGAATACGATTCGTTTAACAATTGAATCTGACAAACGAACTGGTAGAGAAGTTCAAGACATGATTGTTTGGGCCACAAGTAATGATTTCTGGTCAGGCGTAATCTTATCTCCAACGAGTTTGAGAAAACATTTCGATAAAATGGCTATCCAAAAAAATAAAAGAACGCAACAAAATATTTCTAATGATGAGTTACCAGAAACAGGTGAGGATTGGTAATGAATAAAAAACTAAGTGCAATGGCTGCACCTTACGGCGGATTAAAAACAGCAGATCATAATTGCCCGAAATGTGGTGATCCATTGTATATCTGGAAAACAAAAAATAAAGATGGTACTGATCGATGCGGTCCTACATGTATCAATAAGATTTGTGGTTACCGAGAAATGGTAACTAAAAATCAAAAAGAAGCTATCCAAAAAGCGAATGAAGCAATGAAAAAGGACGCTATCAATCGAATGCTTAACAGTTCAATGATTACAGATGATGCCATATGGACCTTCGATTTTGATGGATACAAAGTAGTTGATCAGGAAACAGCACAAATAAAAGCGATGGCTCAAGAATGGGCTAAAAAAATCGTAAGTGGCAGCACGATTCACGCGGTTATTACTGGTAGAACAGGAGCCGGAAAAACCCATCTAGGTGCTGCAGTGATCAAAGAAGTAATGATGGCATCTAATTATAAAATTGCCTGTTCATTTATAAGCTATCGAGAATTATTAGAGCAATTGAAATTTGCAATGAATGATCCAGAAGCAAGAAAAGCTGTGACAGGTTCGTTGATGGCTGAAATTAAAAAGACGGATTTTGTAGTGATTGATGATTTAGGTGCGGAGCTAGGAAGAATGGAAGAAAACAATCAGGCAACGCCTTATGATGTTGATGTTCTCACATCGCTCACAGAAGCTCGTCTAAACAAAGCTACGATATTCACAACCAATTTATCATCGAAGCAATTAAAACACGCATACGGCGAGCGAGTGTTCTCTCGTGTAATGAATGGGACAAAAGGAAACATAGCCGTATTCAAAACAACGACAGACAAAAGGAGGAATCCAGTTTGACCTTTGTAGTGAAAAAAATGTGCTACTTAGATAGCCGAGGGCGAGGAGAAGCCAGTGTCGAGTTTGCTAAACACCACACGACTAAAGAAGAGGCTGACCTTGTTGCAAGTGTTTGTGGCGGCGAAGTAGTCGAAGTTATTAAACCCAAAAGACGATTTTCAAAACCTAAGACAAAGCCAGTGAAAAAAGAGTGTTGTTGTCCGAAAAGTAACCAAGCATGGATGAGAGGTGCAAAATGACTTGTTTAAAATGCAACGATGAAACAGTTATTTGGTATAAGACATCGCTTGGATGGTCAACTTGTGAACCTTGTCCAATATGCAATGAAAATGGACGACGTTCGAAAGAACGACTCGAAAGACTAAAGAAGGAGTATAGCAAATGGCAACAAGAAGCAAATACGGAAACAAAAAGCACGAAGTAGACGGCATCACTTTTGATTCTAAAGCAGAAGCTCGTTATTACATGAAGTTAAAACGAAACGGTATGAGTTTTATGCCTTTATCTGAAACCTACTGTGCCATGCAAGAAAATGTTCTGCTGCAAGAAGGGTATCTATGCAACGATCGTAAGATTGCACCGATTTATTACCGAGCTGATTTTGTGATTTATGAGAATGGCCAAGTGAAAAAAGTGATTGATGTCAAAGGTTATCAAGATGCAATCTCTATGCTCAAAATGAAGATGTTTGCTTATCGATACGGTTTTCCAGTGACATTTGCTAAGTTCGATTCAAAAATCAATAAATTCATTGAAATGGATTGTTTTGAATCAGCAAGACAGCAACGAAAAAGACAAACGGAACGAAGAAAGAAGAAGCTACATGACGAAACTTCTTCATAAAAACTATTATTTAGAAAAATAACCTATAAGCAAAGTAACTATAGAAGATATAACAGCAATTAAAACTTTTTCAAAAAAAGGATGTCGATTAAAAAAAGATTGGTTACGCAAAAAGTTTTCTCCAGAAACAGTAACTGTAGGATAAACGGCTTCTAATTCAGGAAAAATCTCTTCTTCGCGTTCCAATATCTCAATATTGCTTACGTACCCTTTCTCAATAGCTAAAAAGATTGCATTGAGATGATCGTCGTTATCTAAATAAGCATATCTTATGTTTTTGTTTTCCGTATATTTTCCACTAGCTACATTTTTTAAGAACTTGTTCAATATACGTGATTCTGTTTGTTTATCGAAAAATTTAACGTAGAACTTTGATCCAATTATTTTACTAAATTTTCTTCTCAAATACATCTTTAAAGACACGTTAATTTTATAAAGCATCTTGATTTCAACTCCTTAATAAAAATCATATCAAAGAAAGCAGGAAAATAAAATGACAAAACAAGTAAATTTCAGACCAGAATTGAAGAAAGTGACATCAAAATCTAATGGAAACACAGAAGTATTACTAGTTGTTAGCAATGGATCGCTGAGAGGTAGTACTGAAAATTTAACGGAGTTTCTTGGCTCAACAGTGACTGTAGTAATTCAACCAGAAACAATCGAATACACAGTACCAGTAAATAAGCAAACGAAGAAACCAAATATTGAATATGTTGTGAATTCAGATGGCACAATCGAAATGTTCAAAGAAGAGCAGACTTCACTTGATATCGGCGATGGTGTAGAAGAAGTTGAGAATGTAACAATCCTAGTATCAAAAGAAACTGTTGATGATTTTATTAAAACAGCAACGACATTACAACTACCAGAAAATGTCACCGTAAATATTCGAGACGTTCTTATCCGTTTAGATGAAGGCGATA
Organism: Enterococcus sp. PLH-Efm8; assembly: GCF_053011625.1. Taxonomy (NCBI): domain Bacteria; kingdom Bacillati; phylum Bacillota; class Bacilli; order Lactobacillales; family Enterococcaceae; genus Enterococcus; species Enterococcus sp. PLH-Efm8. The sequence goes on along the minus strand of NZ_CP172568.1, from coordinate 1,709,273 downwards.
GTATGAATGAAATTGCTGCAGATCATGAATTATCAGAGACTGCTTTAATTGATCAAATCGAATTAGCTAGACAATACTTTGCTCCATATGCAGATACCTGGTCCAAACATAAGGATGACATCATTTTTCCAGAGGAACAATGAGAGCAACTGATCCAGTAATTATCCTTGAGGAAGCCAAATTTGTTTGGACTCACGAAGAGATAGAGCAAGCACGCTTGCTCTTTTCTCAAGGAGTTAAGCCAAGCAAAGTAGCTGAAATAATGGATCAAAAGATTCTTGATGTCGGATTGCTTTTGCTCCATCTAGCAGAAAAAAATTTGATTTGAGGTGAAAATGATGATTCAACTTGCAGGCATCCAAACAGGGAAAATTTATTTTTCCGGAGAAAGCAAAAGCGAAGCCAGTCAATGGCTATTGAAAACTTATACGAACAATAAGAAGCTAAGAAAAAAATGTCCTGATCTATTTTTGAAGGATGATCAGATTATGCCGGAACCAATGCTTATAACTACTAAGGAGGAACAGCGATGAATAAACAGGAATTGATTGATAAACTAGCAAGACTTGTAGGTAGCATGGAAGACTTTAAAGGTATAAGTGCTTTTCATGATGGAAAATATGCGGGTTTAGAACATGCATTAGAACTAATCCAACAACTAAATGAATCGCAGAAACCAGTTATTCCACAACTCGTGGCCGGTTGGCTTGAGAAATCTACGGACCCTTTTACAAAAGCTGAAAAAATAGCGTATTTAATCAAATCCAAAGATGGTGATTCATATTATTTCTGTGATTGGTTTGTACGAGATGGCATAGTGACGCAAGAACAAGGAGAAGAATTACTCGCTTGGGCAACGAGACAATCATATGAAACACTATTGAGCCTATACAACGGCTACGAGGTTGAGAAAGAACCGTTGTATGAAGTTATTATTGGTGACTTATATCTTATCAAGAAATTTAATAACAGAAATGATTTCTGTTTTGATACTAGCTGCTCGCTGTGTGCTTGGGAAAAATCTGCTTATCAGATAACAGAAGTGGAAATCAAAGAAATTGATGAAAGATACTGGCCGTTTGCTGTGCCAGTGGAAGAGGTGACGAAATGACTAGAACATTATTATTAATTGCAGGGATATTAATAAAAGAATTGAAAAAACAACAGTCCCTTGTAGCATATTACAAAGGACTGTACGAAGGCGAAAAACTTAAGACTCAACATTGCCAAAAGCATCACTGATATTTTTTAACGAGTTGGGATCCTGTGCTGCCATTTGCATTATAGGACCAAATACACTGCTAAATATTTCTGCTTCTGCGGATTTTTGAGGATGAGAATACTTGGACATAAGTTCAGCAATTCTTTCTGTTTCTTTATCGTTTCTAACTTGAACAGCAGTTTCTATATCTTCAAGTTTATCAATAATGTTTAATAGTAAAGTGTTATCAATATTTGTTTCATTAGTTATTGGTTTTTGAGGAGTTTCGAATGTCATATGTTTTATTGTTTCCAATAATTTATTTTTCACATTTTCTACTTTATCTAAATCATTTGTAACATAGTAGATAGTTCTAAGTGTATTTACGTCAAATGGGATACTTTCTCCTTCAGTTATCAGTGGTATTAAAGGCAACCCTAATGCTTGCCTGTAACCAAATTCATAAAAAACATTAGCATTATGATAAGTTAAATCGACAATCACGAGGTCAGAGTTAGATAAGTACTCTGTAATAGTATGATCAATTCTGTCAACAGTATGTAGTTGATCTACACGAACTACTTCAAAACCTACACTTTCACATACTGGCTTTATGATGTGATTGAGAACCGTGTCGGAGTTTTTTCTTTCAGGAGAATCATCAGTTCCTATCGGAGTGACAAAAAAACATTTTTTCATAAAATAACCTCATTTCATTTTTTATTAGATTATATCAAATAATAGTAATGATAGTATTTAAAAATCTAAGAATAATTTTTATGTGTTTAACGTGAATCATTACATGGATTGATGGTATTAGAAATTAAGGCTTAGATGAATAAGTAAAAAGCGAATAAATTATGTTTTCGGGATCCATAATTATTCGGGAAATAAAAAAGCCACCTCTTTCGAGATAGCAGCGCAATACTATTTTATCATATAAGGGGTGGCGTTTGTGAGATTTCAGTGGTTAAAAGATTATCAAGAACTTGATGAGCAGATTCTTTACTTAAAGTGGAATCTTAATAAAAGTAAGCTTGAATTGAATCGATGGGTCAATGGGGATTTAGCAGACGTCCGCATCGAAAAGAATTCTAGATCAGCTTCTTTAGAAGAAAATATTCAAAAGATAGAAAATGAATTGGAGTTGTTGATCGAGCAAAAAGAAGAAATGTTATTGCTGATAGATAGCTTTTCTGGTATTGATAATCAAATTGTTAAGATGAAATATGTTGATCAAATGAGCTTAGAAGATATTGCTGAATTCGTTGGATACAGCTCATCGTATGTCAGACAGCGACATGCAGAAATCAGAAAGACATTGAACTTTTTAGATGAGTACGAACACAGACAAGCTGACCGATTGAAAAAAGAAAACGAAATTGATTTTTACAATAGCAAGAAGTACAAAGAACAGCTCTCTTTATTCTAAAATTACAATGTTCACTAAATGTTAGGTCATTGTAGCTATGTAAACATTGTTAGCAGCATGATATTCTATTAGTGTCAAAAAAATATGAAAGAGCCAAGATATCCCAACCGTTTTATTAATTGGTATCTGTGGCTCTTTTCTATTGCTTTGATTAGACAGCAATAATCAAAAATAAACTAAAAGGAAATGGAAAAGCTTCTTTTAAATTTTCGTGTTTATCTATTCTATCAATGGCTACTGTTTATTATTGTTTTACAATGAGCAAAATGAATTGTTTAAATGGTATAATTCATTTATGAAAAGGAGGCTATTCATAAATGATAAAAGAAAACCAGAAAATACGATATGCCATTTTAAAAGAAATTGAAAATGGAAATTATGAAAATCTTGATTTTGGTATATTGGGAATTTCAGAAGAACAATTTAATGACCAGTTAAATTTTTTGAAAAACGAAAGTTACATTGTTGGTGGAACTTACAGCAGCAATGTTTTATTACCTGCTACTTATAGATTTTTAAAACTGACTGAAAAAGGCGAAATTTTTTTAGCAGAGAACTCAACATTTTCTAAAACATATAAAATGGCAAAAGAAATTAGAGATTGGATAAAATAGGTGTGAGAAGTCTGATGTATATCAGGCTTCTCTTCTTTTATTTTGAAAGGAGTTTTATCTATGAATGATTTTCATGAGGCTGTACTTACTTTTGATGTTCCAGCGGGTATGGGGCAAGTTTATAAAAAAGCGATTGAAGATGACAACAGTAGACGTTGGATTAAAAATGAAATAAAAGATGCCGATGGAAATATTGTGATTAGCGATATCAAGCCAAGCTGGAATGGCAACCACTGTAGTGTCAGCATTGATAATAGCCTGACTATTGAAAAATATTCCGGAGCAATAATTGATAGAACAGAACGCAAAACTCACCTAACCATAGCATTGATTTCTAGGACCTTACCGAATTTGAAAGAACAGGTTGAATGGTATGAGCGGATGGGCGCAAAAGTAATCAGTACAAATTACAAAGGAGAAGACCAGAATGGAAAATAATACTGAGAAAAAACAACTAGAAAGAATCGATGATTTGATTGATCGACAATTGTCTTTCATTGAAAGAACACCAACTGTGGATAATGTTGATGTGTTGATCAAATTGATTCAAGTACGTAACGAATATAAAAAAATCGTTATTGAAAATACACCTGTAAATTACGAATGGATGAAACCAAGTTTAGCAGATCGGACTCGGAAATCAGCAGTAGATTTTATATGTGGAAGGAGAGAATCAAAATGGCAATGATCAAAATTAGAACATCCATCACAGGAACAGAGTATTGGGATTCAGAAAAGAAAAAGACTGTCGTAGTTCCGAAAGGTCAAGAACCTGATTTTGAAGCAACGGAAGAAAAAGGAATATTAAGTGATGGTAAAACGTTTGTGGCTGTTAATGGTGAACTTATTACTAATAGCAGTGAAATTCTTGATAGCGATGGAAACACCGCTGCTGACTTTGATGGAGACGAAGCTACTAATGATCAGTCCACTGAAGATACGGATGAACTGGACAACATGACTGCAAAAGAATTACGTGCATATGCTAAGAAACATAGCATTGATATTCCTGGTGCTGTCCGTGCAAAAGGAGACATCATCAATCTTATCCGTGAAGCAGAATGAAGTACTGTCAGTTTGACGGATGCACGAACAAGATAGCAAAAGGTATCTACTGTACTGAACACAAGAGATCAAGCAGATCACGCAAGAAGAAGCAGCAAGCAAAGTCTGTTTATCATCATGAGAACAAACCATTCTATCGAACGCAAGCATGGAAAGATATGCGTCAATTTATTTATGAAAGAGAAGGTGGTCACTGTCAGCGATGCGGTCAGTTTATCTTCGGCAAGAGGGCACATGTCCATCACATTGTACCCATCAAAGACAATGAACTGCTTAAGCTTGATCCAAACAATCTCATGCTTTTATGTTCAAAATGTCATCCAATTGTTGAAAATGAAACGGAAGACAAAAAAGTTTTCCCTTCGTATTTCAATTGAAGCCCCCCTATCCATTTTCAAAATTTTTTCGCGTGGGGAGATAGGGTAGCGGGGAGTCACGCGCATCGTTAGGTCAAATTTTTCAAAAAACAAAGGGGGGTGTATACAAGTATGACGACTAAAGCGCAACGTAAAGCGATTGTTGATGAAAAAGTAAGTGCTGAAAAAGCTCGTATTTTAAAAATAATGAATTTGTCTGATTTGTACACCATCACTCTTGATCCATTAATCGAATCATATTTGGATATTTTTGAAATTTACCAACACAAATATCTTTTGTGGAAGGAAAAAGGCTTTCCGGAGACGCAAAAATTCACGAATAAATCAGGTGCCACTAATCAATCGAAGCATCCATTGGCGCAGCAAGTAGAAACTTGGTCAGATAAGAAAATGAAAGCTCTAGATTTGTTGGGGCTAACGAATAAGGCTAAAACTGGTAGACAAATAACTGGCGGATCGACTGCAAGAAAAGATGAAGAAATTACACGTCCAGAAGAAAAGCCAGTAGATGAACTAGCAGCGCACAGAAACAAATGGCGTAAGAAGGCAGGTACTGAAAAATGATCGAACCTGGTGTAAATTATGCCGATTTATTTGCAAAAGAAGTAAGAAAGAAACCTGGGAAATATCCTAAAACTGTTCGTTTGGCAGTGGATCGTTGGTATCGGTGGAAAAAACGTAAAGATATTTGGTTTGATGTAGATCGTGCGAATGAAATGATGGACTGGGTTGAGTCGTTTATTGTTCACACAAAAGGTGAGATGGTTGGAAAGCCATTCATTTTAGAACCTTGGGAAAAATTTATTTACTCGTGGATGTATGGATGGGTTAAAGAAAATGAAAAAGGGCAAATTGTCCGTGTTACTCGTGAAGCGTATGTCCAAATCCCTAAAAAGAACGGTAAAACATTGATTGCTGTCGGTTCATTAGGCTATGCAATGTATGGAGAAGGTGCTTTGTCAGTTGATTGTTATGCATGCGCTTCTGACTTTGCTCAAGCTCAATATGCTGCTAAACCTTTTGCGGCTACCATCTTAAACAATCCAATTCTACGTGAAGGAACAAAAATATTTAAAGGACCAAAGGGAACTGTTTCTAGTATCACTTATGATTATATTCATAAAGATATGGCTTACTCGAATAAATTTATTGTTCAAACGAAGAATATTGATAACATTGAGGGTTCAAATCCATATTTTGTGTTGAATGATGAATTGCATAAGCAAGAGAAAATGGAACAGTATGACAATTTTAAGTCTGCTCAAATATCTTTACCACAGCCATTGATGTTTAATATCTCAACTGCTGGGAAAGGTTCGTCGTCTGTTGGAATGCGTGTATATCGCGAAGCAAAAGAAGTGTTGAAACGCGATGATAATGATTCAAACTTTGTTCTAATCTATGAGCCAAATAAAAATTATGATTGGACGGATAGAAAAGTCTGGGAAATGTGCAATCCTAACTGGGGAATATCAGTCGATTTATCTGCTTTAGAATCGGCATTTAAAACAGCGCAACGGTCAGCTCATTCCAAAGCTGAATTTCTAACGAAACACTTGGATGTATTTGTGAACGGCGCGGATAATTTCTTTGAACAGGATCAAGTAGAGCCATGTTTAGTTACCACACAAGAACTTGGTGATTTAAGTGGCGAACCATGTTATATCGGTTTAGATTTATCACGTACACGAGATTTGACCTGTGTATCTTTAAACTTCCCAACATGGGATGAAGATGGTAAAGCGGTTCTTAAAGTAAAGCAACTCTATTTTATTCCGAATGAAGATTTAGAGTTTCGAGAAAAAGAAGATAATGTTCCTTACAGTGATTTGGCTGAACAAGGTTTCGTTGAATTTTGCGATGGAAAAATGATTGATCAAGATCAGATTTTGCAGTACATAGAGGACTGCATGGATTTATATGATATTCAGCAAGTAAATTATGATCCAGCAATGAGCGATAAACTTGTTGAGAAACTAGAAAACTTAGGATTGGAATGCGTTGAGGTTGACCAATATCCTAAAGTATTGAATGCACCTTTTGACGATGTCGAGCGGTTGTTTTATGAGAAACGGATTCAATTTGATAATCCATTATTCCTATATTGCACTTTAAACGTTGTAGCAATTACTAACATCAATGGACAAAAAGCGCCAAGTAAACGCCAATCAAAGAAAAAGATTGATGGGTTCGTGGCGTTTTTGTGCGGTCATAAGGAAACGATGAATCAAATGACAGATATTGATTCGGATGAGTTAGATGATTATCTAAGTTCCATTTATAGATAAATAGAAAGGCGGTGAGAAAAATTGAAATTACGTGATCGGTTATCGAATGCAGTTTATTCTTTTATGGAAAAACGTGGATATATCGAGGATATTTTTGGACACTACACACGTTATGGTCAAAGATATGTGACGGATTCATCTATCATGGAATCTTCTGATGTTTATGAATTAGTTCAAGACATATCCAATCAGGTGGCATTGGCCACACCGATTGTTATTGGTCCTGATGGCAACGAAGTCAAAGATCATCACTTGCTAAAGATTTTGAAGAGTCCAAATGATTATTTGACCGGATTCGAATTTACTAAATTGGAAACAAATACTTTATTGATCAATGGTGAGACATTCCCATTAACGGATAGGGATCAGCTCCATTTGGCGTACGGTGTAACAACTAAGATCAATGAACGACTTCAAGAAGAATTTGAAATGAATGGTCAAAAAATACCTGGTCAAATGATTCGACACATTAAGAACATCGGAACTGATTCATTAAAAGGTGCTGGAATAATTGATCTTGCAAGAAACACTCTGGAAGGCGTTCTGAGCGCTGAAAAAGTTTTGACGGATAAATATACTAAAGGCGGTTTACTTGCGTTCATGCTTAAACTAGACGCCCACATCAATCCAAATAATAGCGCCCAAACAAAAATTGTCAAAGCTATATTGGATCAACTGGAAGGAACGCAAAATGAGATTGATCATTCTGTTAAGATGATTCCTTTGGGAAAAGGATATTCCATCGAGACATTAAAAAGTCCTGTTGATGATGCAGCAATTTTGAACTATTTAGGTGTTTACAAAAAAGACTTAGGAAAATTTCTAGGAATCAATGTTGATACGTATCAATCGCTGATGAAGACAGATATTGAAAAAGCGATGATGTATCTGCACAACAAAGCAATCAAACCAATATTGAAAAACAAGAGCGAACATTACACCGCTCTTTTTTTTATGCCTAATTCTGGCTATAGAGTGGAATGGAAAATTAATATTTTGGATTTTGTTCCTTACTCAACAAAAACAAATATTGGCTACAACATCGTTCGTACTGGGATTACAAGTCCGGATAATGTGGCAGAAATGCTTGGTTTCCCTAAACAAGGAACGCCAGAAACTGAAGCTGTTTATATATCAAATGATTTGACAGAAATCGGCAAGAAGCATGCAACAGACGATTCTTTACCTACGAATAACCAAAACTTGAAGGGGGGTGATGGAAATGAAGAAGAAGGAGATTCGAACAATTGACATCACCAACCTTTCAACGCGTTCTGATGAAGAAACTCATACGAGGACCATTAGTGGATATGCTGCTGTATTCAATAGCCCAACACTATTATGGGACGATTTGAGTGAAGTAATTGCACCAGGCGCTTTTGCTAGAACGATTAGTAACTCCGATGTACGTTGCTTATTTAATCACGATTGGTCTAATGTACTAGGGCGAACCAAAAGCGGAACCCTTCGATTGTCAGAAGACGATCATGGTTTGAAATTCGAAGTCGATTTGCCAGATACAACGGTAGCAAGAGACTTGGTTAAATCTATGGAACGCGGAGACATTAATCAATGTAGTTTTGGATTTGTACCAACTGAAGAAACATGGGATTACAATTCAGAACCTATGCTTCGAACAATTAGCGAAGTGGAATTATATGAAGTTTCTATTGTTCCTTTGCCGGCTTATGAAGATACAGAGGCAGCGCTAAGGAGCCGTGGTGATTTAGAAAAAAATATTGCACAAAGAAAAGAATTAATCAAAAAAATTAATCAAGCGCTAGAAGCGTAGGAGGAAACTATTATGGACAAAGAATTATTGAAAAAAATGAAGGCACGTCGCGAACAACGTTTAGCTGAATTACGCCAAAAAATTGAATCTGAGGAATTACGTGAAGCAGATTTAGAAGCCGTGAAAGAAGAAATTGACAGTGTTATTGATGAATTGAACGGAATTAAAGACGAATTAGGCGCAGATTCTGGAACTGATGAAACAGACGACAATACAGATGATCAATCGAATAGTACGGATTCAGACGAAAGCCGTTCTGGTGAAGACAACGATCAAGAAGAAGATTCAGACAGTGAAGATAGTTCAGAAAATCGTTCTGGAATGATTACTCAACAGCAACGAGATGGATTACTTGGATCAATTAAGAACGGATTGGAGGCACGTGCAAAAATGACCAAGAAACAAAAAGATCAACAACTACGAAAAGCATTTGCTAATTTTGTAGTTGGAAATATTTCTGAAGCAGAAGCTCGAGCTTTAGGGATTGAAGCTGGCAACGGTTCAGTTACTGTCCCAGAAGTAATTGCATCTGAAGTTATTACTTATGCTCAAGAAGAAAATTTACTTCGTAAATACGGAACAGTGGTGCGAACATCAGGAGATGTCAAATATCCAATTCTTGTGAAGAAAGCAGATGCGAATGTAAACAAGAAAGAGCGTTTAACTGATATTGCTGAAACAGCTATTCAGTTTGATGAAATTTTGCTTAATCCTGCCGAATTCGATGCTTTGGCAACAGTAACTAAAAAATTATTAAAAATGTCTGGTGTTCCAGTTGAAGATATTGTTGTGGAAGAATTGAAAAAAGCTTATGTGCGTAAAGAAATCAATTATATGTTCAATGGTGATGACGCTGGAAATGAAAATCCTGGTGCATTAGCCAAAAAGGCTGTAGCATTTGAAAAACCTTTAGATCTAACTGCTTCAGGTGCTGGGCAAAAATTATATGATGCATTAATCGAATTTAAAAATACACCAGTGACAGAAGTGATGAAAAAGGGACGCTTTATTATTAATCGAGCTGCTTTGACTGCCATTGAAAAAATGAAAACAGATGATGGATTTCCTTTGTTGCGGCCATTCACACAAGCAGAAGGTGGAATTGGTTACCAATTAGTTGGCTATCCTGTGGATTGGACAGATGCAGCAGATAAAAAGGGTGAACCAGACACACCAGTTTTATATTTTGGCGATTTTTCTGCATTTAAAATTCAAGAAGTTATTGGTGCCTTGGAAATTCAAAAACTTGTTGAAAAATTCTCTGGTAAAAATCAAATTGGATTCCAAATTTACAACTTGCTAGATGGTCAATTGGTTTATTCTCCATTTGAACCGGCAGTATATCGCTACGAAATTACAAGACCAGTTGGTGGTTAAGATGGAAGATCAAACTAAAGAATTGTCTTTAGAGGAAAAATTCAAATCACATATTCATTTTGAAGAGGGCATGGATGATTCTTTGCTCTCTTTTTATTTAAATATGGCAAAAGATTATGTCAAAACAGCAACTGGTGGCCAACAAGAATATCTTATTTTGATGGTTGCCGGCATTGCCTATGAATATAGAGTTTCAGAGGATGAACTCGACAAAGCTATGAATGCCATGACGCCATTTATCGTGCAAGGAGCGATTCAAAATGCCGAAGAGACAGACTAATAATCTCAGATGGAAAGCCGAATTGCTAGACATCAAAACAGGAACAGATGGAAACGATCGTCCAACTACAGTTTACGAATTTAAGCGTCCAATATTTTATGAGGAACTCGGTGTGACTTCTCAAGAAAAATATTTATCACAACAAGCCAAGACAGACGTTGTCAGACGAATTAAAGTCAGATGGGATAAATCCATCACAGAGAAATTAAGTGCACTCAAAATTGATTCTGTGACGTATAACATTACTCGCATTTATACGAATCCCGATACAAGAGAAATGGAGCTGAGTTTAGCTTATGTCTATTAGCTTTGATAAATTGAAAACAGCTCTGAAATCAACGAAGTTACCAGTGTTCAGAGACAAAGCCAGATTAGGAACGATGTATCCATACATCGTGTACTCAAATGTGAGTAACAGTAAAAAAATGGCATCCGGTAAAGTCTATAAAAAATTAACGTATTATCAAATTTCTTTTTTCACACTTGGAACAGAACGGGATTTATCTGTTATTGAAGAAGCATTACAAAATGCTGGTATTCCATATTCAGATTTTACAGGTATACAAGGTGATGAGAACGACGATACCGTAACCAACTATTACACATATGTGAGGTGTGTGGAAAATGCCAAGTAATAAGAATGGTTTTTCTGAAATATCGGATTATTTAGGAAACCTTTCAAAAGTTGATCCGAAAAAATTATCGTTGGAATCTTTAGAAGAAGCAGCTAACTTTTATCTAAAGCAGTTGCTTCCTAATATTCCTAAGTCGCTCTTAAAAAAGAAACATATGCGCGATCAAATAAAAGTAGTCGTTGAAAACGATCAAGTAAAAGTCCAATTTGAAGATACAGCCTTTTATTGGCGTTTTGCTGAAAATGGGACAACAAAGCAACGCGCTCAACATTTTGCAAGTGGAACATATGAGCAAAATAAGCAACAGATTGAAGAAATTATGACAAAGAAAATTATTAAAATGTGGGAAGGATGATCTAAGTGGGAAAGCAAGATACTTTCTATTTTGAAGGATTAGACGATATATTGATTGGTATGATGGCTACTCCTGATGCTGTTGGAGAAGCACCAACTTATAGCGAGATTGTTCGTTTGCCAATTGCTACAAAATTAGGAATAAAGGGAAATGGAACAGCTCTTGAAAAATGGGCATCTAGTAAAATGTTTCGGCGTGTAAGTCGAGAAACAAAACATGAGTTAGCTCTGGATCATGTAGGAATTCCAATTGCTGTTATGGACGAATTGAAAGGTTTGATTGCTGAAAGTGGTGTAACCTTTGGTAAAAATACTGCTCGTGAATTTCCTTATTTCGCATTTGGTTTTATTGGAAATATTGAAAACGGTGGAAAGAAAGCTGTTTGGTATCCCAAAACACAGTTGTCCAATGTTATTGATGAAGAATATGCTACTGCTGATGATGAAACGAAAATTGATGATGTAACTGCGAACTTCATTTCATCTGGATTGAAGTATAACAACGTAATGTATTCAAGCTTTGATTCAAATAGAGACGGAGCTTCTCTAGAATTATTTAATAAATTCATTGCTCAACCTGTATACGATGAAGAACAGTGGAAAACATTGGCTAAAGTTGGAGGTGCAGGTTAATGGCTCGGTTATCTGATTATGGAATTCACGTTGAAGACTTAAAAAATTCTGCTATTGTCACTATTCAAGGTGTAGAATTACCTATCTCATTTACTATGCAAACAATGGAATTTATAGCAGATGTATATGGTGGAGATTATTCGCAATTCGAATCTGATATGAATGCCATGCTATATAAAAAAGAAGGAAAAATTTCTTCTGCTAACTTATCACCTAGTGACTTAAAAATCATGCGTGCCTTGATTTATGCAATGTTGCGCACTGGTGGTTTAGAGGAAGATCCAGAAACTATTTTTAAATTCTTAGGAATGAGTGGAGAGGTGTTGTCTGCTTATAGTACCTGTATGGAAATTTTTGCTAGTCAGACATTTCAGGTAGAAGACCTAAAAAAATCCAAGAAGCCACAAGACTTTCAAAAAGCGCAAGCAAAAAGAAAGAAAAACAAAAAGAATCGGAAGAGATAGGAACTCCTTGGAGTTTTTATATTTACGTTGCTCTCACTCTATTGAATTGGAGTGAGAGTTTCTTTTTAAAGTCTACACCTAACTTGTGGCTCAAATCTTATTTACAGTGGTTACAACAAAACACCGATTTTGAACCACCTCAATCTGTAACTATGGATAAATCGCCTTGGTGGTAGAAAGGAGCGCTAAGATAAATGGCTGGTAAAGAATCTGATGTCGTTCTTAATTTTAAAACGAATGGCGAAGTCAGTTATTCGAAAACAATCAAAGAAATCAACAAAGAAATGAACTTAGCCGCTGCCGAGTACAAAAACCAAGTGTCTGCGATGGACAAGGATGCAACTCAAACAGAAAAATTGCGAGCGGCTAAACAAAAGTTAGAAAAACAACTGGGGTTAGCTGAACAACGATCTCAAATGTTGAGAGAAGAATATGAAAAATCTGTCAAAGAGACAGGCGAATATTCTGCTGAATCAGAAAAATTATATAAGCAATTGCTTAATTCGGAAACTGGAGAAAATAAGCTTCGTACAGCATTGGAACAGACAAACGATGCATTAAAAGAACAAGGTGATGTTTCTGTAGATACAGCGAAAAAGCTTCAAAAAATAGAAGAAACCGGGGAAAAGATAAAAGGCGTTGGTGAAAAAATGTCTGTTGGAGTAACCGCGCCTATTGTAGCGGCAGGAGCAGCAGGACTTGCAGCATTTGGTGAAGTTGACGAGGCACTTGATACCATCATTACAAAAACCGGAGCAACAGGTGATCAAGCTGATAGACTTTCACAGTCTTTCAAAAACGTTGGTTCAAATACTCATTTACCTTTACAAACGGTTGGGGAAGCTATTGGTGAGGTAAATACACAATTTGGATTCATGGATAAAAAACTGGAAGATTCAACCAATTATCTCCTACAGTACGCTGAAATCAATGATACAGATGTTTCGCAATCAGCAATATCTGCTCGACAAGCTATTGATGCTTATGGACTAGAATATGATGATTTGAATTCTGTCCTTGATGTAACAACGAAAACATCGCAGAATACTGGTCAATCTGTAGACGACTTGATGCAAAAAGCAATTGATGGCGCACCACAAATTAAACAATTAGGGTTGAGCTTTGGTGAAGGGGTCACTTTACTTGGACAATTTGAGCAATCTGGTGTTGATTCAAGCGCAGCTTTAAGTAGTTTATCTAAAGCAACAGTGGCTTATGCGAAAGACGGAAAATCTTTAAGTCAAGGACTAGAAGAACTACAAGACAAGGTAAAAAATGCAGGTTCTGAAACAGAAGCCATCAATGCAGCAGCAGAAGTATTCGGGACTAAAGGCGGTCCTAGAATGGCCGATGCAATTCGTAGAGGTACTTTGAATCTGGAAGATTTAGCAAAAACTGCTGGAGAAAGTGGGGGAGCTGTAGGAGACACATTCGATGCTACTCTTGACCCAATTGATCAAGCCGATCAAGCTATAAACAATGCAAAATTAGCAATGGCTGACGTCGGTGAAGCAGTCCAAGTAAGCCTTTTGCCTTTTTTTGAAAAAGCAACTTTCTTATTACAGGAATTCTCTAAATGGTGGGGGTCTCTAGATCAAGATACAAAGAATTGGATCATAACAATTGCTGGTATAGCTGCAGTAGTTGGTCCAGTACTAATCGTTCTTGGTTCGCTGATGGGATCTGTTACAAAAATAGTTGGGGGAGTTAAAAGTTTTATAGGAGTTTGGCAAGGACTTGCTGGTTTATTTGGAATGTCGGGAGGCTGGTTTGCATTAGCAGTTATAGCTATTGGCGCATTAGTTACTGGACTAATTTGGGCATATAATAACGTTAAATGGTTTCATGATGGAGTGAATTCTTTCTTCAAAGGTGTTTCAGATGTAGCTGTTGAAATATTTAATTTTTTAGGTGGTTATTTTGGTGGATTTTTCGATGGTGTTATAGCGAATTTCAATAATTTTTATAATGCTGGAAAACGAATTTTCAGTGGTTTTTTAGATTTTATCACTGGAGTATTTACAGGTAACTGGTCAAAGGCTTGGGATGGTGTTGTCAATATCTTTGGTGGGATATTTGATGGAATCGTGGCGCTAGCAAAAGCACCAATTAATGGATTAATAGGTTTAATTAACGATTTCATAGGTCTAGCTAATAAAATAAAAGTACCTAAAGGTGTTCCAATTGTAGGCGGTAAAGGTATTCACTTTGATAAGATACCTTATTTAGCAAAAGGTGGTCATTTAATCAATGGGCAAGCGATTGTTGGTGAAGCTGGTCCAGAATTACTGACTGCAAAAAATGGAAAAACAACAGTTACTCCATTATCTGACGAAGAAAAACGTAGAGGCATTGGCGGAAAAGTTTCTGGCGGTAATATTGAGCAGCATATCCATATTGGAAAAGTTGATGCAAATAACCCATCAGAATTAGATCGTATGAATCGTAAATTTGCTAAAGCAAACCAACAGGCTATTTATGATTTGGGGGGTGTTCCTATTTGATTCGACAATTTATGAAACCAGATGAACCCAATTTTATTTGGAAAAATCGGAATGCAGTAATTGATATGGATTGCATTATTGAGGGAGAGCTTCCAGATATTATGCCGAACAAGCGATACGAAACTTACACGATTCAGGGCCGAAGCGGAGAATTGACGGAGACGTTTGATGATTATGAACCTTTTGATTTGGAAATAGAAGGGATCACTATCCCACATTCGAAACTGAGGGAAGTCAAACGATGGCTTACTGGTAAAAGCCAATTAATCACTCATAATGATCCAGACAAGTATCTAAATGCTATCTGCAGCATGGATAAAGAAGTCCCTTTCGAAAACGAGTGGGGTTTCTTTTATACATTCGATGTTACTTTTCGTTGTCAGCCACTCAAAAGAAAAATCGGTGAAGCGCCTAAAATTTTTCATTCTAGTGTTATGGATATTTTTGATCATGGTGACGAAATTGCACATCCCTATCTGGAAATAGAATCGAACGGAGGAGATATTACGATTGCTATCGGCGATAAAAGCCTAACAATACTTAATACGTTAGCTGCAACAATCGGGGTTGATACTCAGCTTGGAAAAGCAATACAAGAAGGTTTGAATTTATTTACGCGTGGTGATTGGCCAGTATTGCAGCCTGAATGGAATCAGGTAAAAATATCCGGAAAATTTAAAGAAGTGCGGTTTTGGAATAGGAGTGTGTATCTGTGACGCAAGAATTTATTTATGCTTATAAAAAAATGCCAGATGATTTGAGCGTGAACGGAGCGTCGTTAGTTGACTGGGAAGATTTGCCAGAAATCAATCGTGTGCTGAATGGCCAATATCGGTTTTATGGTAACTATTCAAGAAGCGGACAGTATCGCTCTTATTTAAAAAAAGGAAATTTTATAAAAGCGAAGGTACCAGATGGATCATGGCAATACTTCGAAATTTACAATATCAAAAAGAATTTGACATCCGTTTCTGTGACAGCCAGACATATTGGTTTTATGGCCAATAAAAACTTTATCGTTAAGTCATTCACGGATAACGGCAACGGTTCTCAAATCATGACCAATCTTAAAAACAGTTTGGCATTTGATCAAAAATTCAACTATCTGTCGAATGTAGGTACAACGCACCAATTTACAGCAAGACAAGTCGCACCAGTTGAAGCGATTATCGGCTCAAATAACGGTAATCAAAATTTGACTGGCGTGACTAGCGCGGAACTTGATATGGATAACTATGATTTGAAACTGGTAAAACAAATTGGAGCTGATAATGGATTTAGAATTGATTTCGGCTTAAATCTCGAAGCTATTGAGGAAGAAATAGACGAAGAATCTATTGTAAACAGTCTATTTCTGGTTGGTGGTGTTCCTGACAATGATTATGACGAAGACAAAGACCCTATCACCTATGGATTTTTAGAAATAGATGGAGTAACGGATGAAAATCGGCGCATAGGTAAAAGAGAGAATTCAGATTGTAAAACAATCGACGAACTAAAGAAATGGGGAAATACACTTTTTGAAAATGATCGTATTCATGAACCTAAAGCAACTCATACCGTTAGCATGGTCTCGCTAGAACATACTTTGGAATACGGCGAAATGTATCGGAGGCTTTCAACTCTAAGCTTTGGTGATGTTGTTCATGTAAGAGCAAAACAACTTGATATTGAAATCACTGAGCGAGTAGTTGAATACACATACTTTCCTACATTAGGAAAGTATAAGGATCTAGTATTGGGAAATGATTTAACTCTTTATACTTCTACAGTGAATTCTCAAACTCAAGAACTCAAAAAGAAAATCGATAATCGGACAGAAACATTAGTGCAAAACGTACTCAATGCAACGGCATGGATCACTGGGAATTCTGGTGGACATGTCGTTTTTCGTCCAGAGAAAGCACCATCCGAAATACTTATTATGGATACTGATAATGTGGCTAGTGCAAAGCGTGTTTGGCGATGGAATTTGAATGGTTTAGGTTATTCAGATAATGGCGTAAATGGCCCATTCGGTATTGCTATCACATCAAAAGGAGAAATTGTTGCTGACTTCATCAAAGTAGGAACAATAAATGCAGAAGTATTCGAAACTTCCTTTAATGCTTATGGTGATGTGTTAAAACTTGTAAAAGGCACGCTTCAAATTTGGAATGAAAACAAAAAAATCATGGAGCTAACCAAAAAAGGTATGGAATTCTGGAATAGAAAAGAATCCATTGGAACGATCGGAACAACAGATTCAGCAGGAAATCCATTTCCAAATGCTGTAACGCCTACACCTCTTGAGGAAAATTCTTTGGTAATACGTACAAATGGCGATGGAAAATACATTTTAATTTCTCCAACTGCAGGAAAAGGATTAGTTTTATTAGGAAATGGTAAAGCAATTTATTTTGGAGACTTAGATGTACAAGGAAAACTTACAGTTAAAGGAAAAGAAATAATTCCTGGACAAGGTGGTGGTCCATCGGGAGGTGGAGAATCTACTGGTGGGTATCCTAGTGAATTAAAAACAGATGCAGAAAAGAGAGCTTGGAGAATTTACGATATTTTGTGTAATAACGGATTTACGAAACAATCTGCATGTGGAATATTGGGGAACATTCAACAAGAAACAGGAGGAACTTTTGATCCTGATACTGTTCAAATAGGTGGACCAGCATACGGATTAGTTCAGTGGGATGGTTCTTCATATCCTCTTGTTGGTCCAGCAACATGGGATGGAAAAGTTTATGTTCAAAACTTATTTAATGCTGCAGGTATTAAAGAACCAATAACGAGCTTAGATGCACAAGTTCGATTGCTTATTTGGACATTTACAAATGGACAATGGATGGGCGTAGTACAACCTACGACGGTTGATGGATTTAAGGCCTGTACTGATCCAAGACAAGCAGCATATGCTTTTGAACGAAACTATGAACGTCCGGCAGCGACACATCCTGAACGTCAAGATTATGCAGTTAACTGGTATAACAAATTTAAAGATTTAAAACCAGGAGGAGCTACTGGAGAAGCAGGACTAAAACATTTAGAGTCTTTGATTGGACAACGAATTGGCAATGGTCAGTGTTATGGCTTGTCTGCAGAATATTCAGGATATCTGGGTGGTTGTGGCATGGGTGCTGGAACAAAATATGGTTTAACTCATGTGATAGGAAATACTTCTGCAGCATCTGATATTGGTATTGCCTATGATTGGTCTGCTGTTGGTTGGAAAGTGATTCAAAACCCTAGATATGATCAATTAGTAGTTGGCGCAATTATTAATTGGGCAAGAGGTGGACAAGTGGGTTCATGGTTTGCAGATGGAACTTATGGACATACTGGCGTTATCCGAGGCTTAGCTAATGGTCGTATGCAAACTTATGAACAAAACACAGAGTTAGGTATGATTTGTGGAAAGTTAGATCGCCAGTATTATAGTGCAAGTGCAATTTCTTCCATTGTCATACCACCAAAATAGGGAGGTGATTTAATGGCAAAGTGGAATGTCATATTAAGTACAACAGAACCCTATAATTACGTGGGGATGATTCAAGTTCGACAAGGCAATAAAAACACTGAAGTTATGGAAGCTACAATTGTCGAAAATGGTCTTCCATATGATTTATCAGAATGTAAGGTATATTTTGAATCAGTTGTTGGCGGAAAATATCCAGTCCAATTAGAAACAAAAATTGTGGATGCTAAAAAAGGGAAAATCAAATATATTTTTGATAAATATTCCATGCAGTGTTTGCATCGACAAACAGCCAATTTCATTATATTTAAAGGAGAAGACTTGATTGGAACAACTCAAGACTTCTCTTATTTTGTCATCAATGCTGTTTCAAAAACGGAAGGAGAAATGGGTTCTTATTGGCAATCAATTGAAGATTTAATTGCGGATATGTCAGCTTTTATCAATGAAAACAAAGGTGACTTCACAGATTGGATGAATGCACGTAAAAAGGAATTTGAACAATGGCGACAAGACCAACAAAATACATTTGAGGCATGGAGAGAAGGACAAGAAACCGATTATTTAAAATGGTTTGAATCAATCAAAGATATTTTGAAGTCTATCGATCCAGGTGGAGTAATGTTAGCCGAATTAATGGATGCACGTGTTGATATTCAAGGAGTTCGTCATGCGTCTATTTCAGAGCGTTTGCTGGCAGATATGGACTATTTATATCAGAAATTGCGAGCAACGCTTTTCACGATTGAATACGGGGAGATTGAAGTGACTGATATTTTGCAGGATGATCTCTTTTCAGATAATCATGAAGTCGAAAAAGTTGGAACTGTAGCATTCCCGATTGAAGAAGGAGCCTTGATCATCGCAACCGTTGATGATCCAAAGCAAAATGTGTTCACTCTTGAGAAAGTTGGGGTGATTTGATGGTTAAAGTAAAGAGAATGATGGAAACTGATGAATCTGGTGTTAAACGTCAATTTATGCCAATTACACATGTTTCTGCAGTTTTAGGATTAGAAAAAATGATATCAGGACAATCAAAAGTTCTTTCGGTTAATGGTAAATATGGTGCAGTCATTTTAACGAAAGCTGATTTAGGATTAGAGAATGCAATTACTGAACTACCTTATGCAAGCGAGACAAGCGATGGTATTCTTACTGCTGAAATGTTTCAAAAGATCGTAAATGGAGAAGGTGGAACATATATTTTGCCGATTGCTACTCCTGAACAATTAGGAGGTATAAAAGTTGGGGAACTCTTAGAGGTTACTGAAGAAGGTGTTTTATCTGCAACTAAGCAAACAGACTTCAATTTCTCTGAAGAATTAAAGGGAAAATTAGAATCTCTAAAAATATTAAAAGCAGGTGCAAATATATCAATTGCAGAAGATGGAACAATTAGTTCTACAGGTGGTAGTGGGACTGGTGGTGTTAATCAGTCATATGTAGATCAAAAATTCCAAGAAGCTGTAAATCAAGCAGAAAATTACACAAACAAAAGAATTCCAAATTTTACTTTTGAAAAAATCGGGGAGGTATAGAAAATGACAGATATCGTAAAAATAAAACAAAGCGGTGTACAGGTTTATCCACAAACTCATTGGAATGCTATAGAAGGCAAACCAACAACGGTGAAGGGAGATAAAGGCGATCCTGGCCAAGCAGCAACAATTACCATAGGAACCGTTTCTAGTGGTTCAACCGCTTCTGTTACGAATGTAGGAACATCATCTGCAGCTAGATTTAATTTTGTTTTACCAAAGGGAGATAAAGGTGATCCTGGAATAAATGCCACAACTACAGCTGTAGCTACAACTACAGCAAATGGGTTGATGTCGTCCGCAGATAAAACTAAGTTGGATGGAATTGCAGCTGGAGCACAGAAAAATCCAGGTAATGCTACAACTACGACAGCAGGTTTAATGTCAGCAACTGACAAAGCTAAACTCGATGGATTAGCCAATATTACATTTGAGAAAGTGGGGACGGTTTAATGGCTGATATTGTGCAATTAAAAGAAAAGGGCGTTCCTAAGTATTTGAAAACTCATGCCAAAGGAATTGATGGTGTGGAGGGTGTTTTAGTAAAAGCCACAGGTAATGAAACGGTCTTAGGAACGAAAAATTTTAAAGACGGATTGCAATTCAATGGATTGCCTGTGCAAGCAGGTATGATCGAGCGAGCTATCACACTAGCTGATCGAAGTGATACAACAAACGTAACTGATGTGAATGGAAAAATAATCAGAATCGGAAACATCGTATTTCTTACTTTTAATTTTAAATGTGGCACATGGCCCGAAGGATCAGAAACTCGTTGGATTTTAAGAATCCCAGACGGTTATAAACGCGATCAAGGCTATCCAGCGCAAACCGCGCTTTCACTAGTTAGAAATGCAAGTCAGCCAGCGGATGCACGTGCATTCATTGATCAAAGTAGCATCATACAAGCCAAATCAGGTTCAGGTAGTTCATATATTTCAGGTATGTGGATCACTCGAGATCCTTGGCCGGCTTAACAGATTACTAATTGGAGGAAGAGTAAAATGAAAACAATTTATAAAGTATTATATCCACTAGGTTACGAAGAACACGAAGTAGAGGATAATTTCCCAACTGGTTTACCTTTTGTAGAAGTTCCACCTATTTTGTTTGAGAAGAAGGAAGATGAGACGGATGAAGCTTTCGGAAGAAGACAACAGTCGCAATTCTTTAACTTCACTGAAAATAAGTGGGAAGAAGCAGTTACACAAGATTATTCAAAAAAATTAGAACTACTAGAAAATTTATCTATAGGTTTACAGGTAGATAATGCTGCATTGAAAAAAGCAAATGAAGAGCTTACTACAAAAGCAGAAGGACTAGCACAAATTAATTCGAAAACCATGCTGACATCCCTTCAAAACACAAAAGACATTGCTACTATCAAAGAACAACTTGACGGAGGAAAATAATATGTATTCTTATGATGATATCAAGATGATGTTTGACTGGAATTGTTTTACTGCTGACCAAGTTCGACAATTCGTTCCACTATGCATTACAGACGAAGAAGCAGAAAAAATTATTAACAATGAAGAGAGCGCATCTTAATTGATGTGCTTTTTATTTTGATTCAAGGAGTTGTCACATGATTAATTTAGGGGAATGGGGAGCGATAGCAGGATCAATAACCGCTATCGTTTCTTTGATTTTATTAGTAATAAAACCAATTACTGCATCTTTCTCGAAGATTACTGAGACTCTTTCAAAAGTAAGCCACAATTTAGATTTGCTGACTAAAGATTTAGAATCGAGCAAATCAGATCGATTGATGATTCATGAAGAACTAAAGAAACACGATGAAAGATTAGATACACATACAGAAAAATTGGTGGAACACACGCAACAAATCAAAACTTTGTTTAGGGAGAGAAGAAAATGAATAATAAAACGTTCGAAGTACTAAAATGGTTCGCACTGGTAATTATTCCCGCACTAGCTACTTTCGTGGGGTTAGTTGGTAAAGCGCTCAATTGGCAGTACACAGATATCTGTGTTGTCATCATTACTGGTTTTGGCACGTTTTTAGGGAGTGTGTTGGGTGTATCAAATCGAACCTACAAAATGTTCTCGGCTGAAAGCGAAGAAGGAGGAAACAAATGAAAAAGAAAATTACTATTACTGCGATGAGCCTGTTAACGGCTCTTTTTTTATTACCCATTAATACGTTTGCTTATACTATTAATGACGAGTATAATTTAGCGCCGAATCAAGGAGACTCCAGATTAGCAATTCCTAACAAAATTATTTTGCACGAAACTGGAATAGATGCACCAGCAAGAAACGTAGCCGCCAACATGAAAAATAATTATAACGGAAGCAATCCTTATACTACAGATGTTATTGGTGACGGTGGGATTGTTTACCGTGTGGGTGAGCAAGGATATGTTTCGTGGGGAGCTGGTAACGCTAATCCTTATGCGCCTGTACAGATTGAATTACAGCGCACATATGATAAAGCATTGTTTGAAAAAAACTATCGAGCTTATATTGAATATACAAGAGATAGTGCAAAAAAATATGGAATTCCATTGACTCTTGATCAAGGAACTTCTTTATTTACAAAAGGAATCATTTCTCATTTGTGGGTGACAAATTATGTTTGGGGGAACCACACAGATCCATATGGTTACTTATCGCAAATGGGAGTTAGCAAAGAAAAGCTTGCTTATGATTTAGCTCATGGATTTACCGATGAAAATCCAACTACTTCAGATGATAAACCAGTCATTGATCCAACTAGAGCAGGTGCTGCAAATCCTACGCTGACAGATGGAACAAACTACGCTCATATTGATCAGTTTGGGGAAATTGAAAATGCAAACTTACACGTCGCTGGATGGCACATCGCTAACTATAAATACGAGTATATTTTCATTATGGACTACAATACTGGAAAAGAACTAGCTAGAGTAAGAGCTGATGGAATTTATAGACCAGATGTAAATCAAGCTTATAATACTTCTGGAAATGTTGGTTATCATGTATCTTTCAATATGCGTAATTTTCCTAGTAAGAAAGTCTATGTCATGATGCGGGCAACGAATGATCCAGAAGGAAACACTAAAGGCGGTGCGCAAGATTTCCATGACAAACGTTGGTATTTAAATATTCCTAAACGATAAAAATAGCTCCTCGTTGAGGAGCAGTACATAACTATATTGACAACTATAAAAATTATTCGATAAAATAGTGATGTTATCGCATATCTTCACTATCACCCATAAATAGTCACACTCCAAGCTATGCGATAACAGGTTTGTTGCCACACATTCTACTGGTTGATTGTTTATGGCTTTATGTGGCAACAACCTGTACCCTTAGCTCAGTTGGTCAGAGCAGACGGCTCATAACCGTCCGGTCGTAGGTTCGAGTCCTACAGGGTACATAAGATAAATTCAGTTTATTAACCGTTTGTCGAACACTTACCCGATTAGAATTTTAAATACGTTTTTGACTACGTTTTGAAATTTAGTTAGTACTAATATTTTATAACTAGAAGCAAAAATTAGGGTAAATCGCTAAAATATGCTAGTAAATTTCTTCTATTACCAGTCATATATAAATCCTGTACCTTCCTTATATCAACGATTAGAGGTTGTGAAGAAGCTGTCCTGCATCAAGTAATAAGAACGGCCAAACAAAAATAGCTTTTCCTATTTTTTCGTTTGATTGGGCTTATTACCGCAGATGCAAGCTTTTGAACACCGTTTGTTCGGAATAAGGGGCTGTGACAAGACTTTTGTCACAGCCCCTTATTGTTGTACTTTTAACCTACAATATTTTTTGATTCCCCCTGAGTACTATTTTTTATAAATGCTAGTAAATCAATCTTCTTTGGCCTTTTTTTGATAAAAAAAATACTAGATGTAAGATAAAAGTGTAAAAACGATTTGTTTTAGGACGGGAAACGATGTGTACCGCAATCACTTATGCAACGAAAGACCATTATTTTGGAAGGAATTTTGATTATGAGATGTCTTATAATGAAGTGGTCACTATTACTCCAAGAAATTATCGTTTCGATTTTAGAAAGGTAAAAAATTTAGATAAACATTATGCAATGATAGGAATAGCAGCTGGGGTATCCAACTATCCACTCTATTATGAGGCTACAAATGAAAAAGGGTTGAGTATGGCAGGACTGAATTTTCCTGGCAATGCTGATTATAAAGAATTACAAGAAGGAAAAGATAACGTTGCACCATTTGAGTTTATTCCATGGATACTAGGGCAATGCTCAACCATAGACGAAGCTAAAGAATTATTGGCTACTATCAATCTAGTCAATATCGATTTTAGTGAAAAACTACCCTTGTCACCTTTACACTGGTTATTAGCTGATAAAGAAAAATCGATAGTAATTGAAAGTATGAAAGATGGACTTCATTTATATGATAATCCTGTCGGTGTGTTGACAAATAATCCGCCATTTGATTATCAATTATTTAATCTGAACAATTATCGCTCGCTATCAAATGGAACACCAGAAAATCATTTTTCAAACCAGATCAGCTTGAATGTTTATAGTCGTGGGATGGGAGGATTGGGCTTACCTGGAGATCTCTCTTCTGTTTCTCGATTTGTAAAAGCCACATTTACTAAAATGAATGCTGCATCAGGTGATTCAGAATCTGAAAGTATCAGTCAATTTTTTCATATACTAGGCTCAGTCGAGCAACAAAAAGGAGTATGCGATACTGGAGAAAGAAAATACGAATATACGATTTATTCTTCTTGCTGTAACGTTGATAAAGGGATTTATTATTATCGTACGTATGAAGACAGTCAAATTACTGCTGTAAATATGAATAAAGAAGACTTGGATCGTCATGAATTGGTCAGTTATCCAGTCATAAAAGAGCAACAGATAAACTATGTCAATTAATTAATGAATAGATCCGTTTGGTATCATATTTTCTGATACAGTCATAATTAGACACGATCTTTAGGTCGTGTCTTTTTTTGCTGGTTTTTTTGGAAATAGCATCCACTAATATTTTTTTAACACGAAGAGAATAAGGTAGCCTCAAAAAAGAAAACATGGTAAATTAGATATTGGGACTTTATTTTCTGTAAAAACAGAAACTTTCATCTTTTGTTTTCACGTGACGAAATTGTAAGAGAGAAAATATTCGTCCGCTATTTATTCTATGATAAGATGCATATGAATGAAATAAACAGTAATTTTATATTAGGATGTGAAAGTTAAATGTGCGGTATTGTAGGTTTTGTTAACGACAAGGACAACAAAAAAACAATTATTAATACAATGATGGATCGAATCGTTCACCGTGGACCTAATAGTTCAGGAGAATATATCGATAAACATGTTGCTTTAGGATTCAGAAGATTAAGTATTATTGACTTAGAGGGCGGTACTCAGCCTATTTACAATGAAGATCGGACAAAGATCATTATTTTTAATGGCGAAATCTATAATTACCAGCCTTTGAGAGAAGAATTGATTGCAGCTGGCCACGTTTTTCAAACACATGCAGATACAGAAGTCCTTTTGCATGGTTACGAAGAATGGGGAACAGAATTATTGCAAAAGATCCGCGGAATGTTTGCTTTTGCTATTTGGGATAATGAAAAGAATGAGTTATTCGGTGCAAGAGACCACTTTGGGATCAAACCATATTATTATGCAGAAATGAACGGAACATTTATGTTTGGTTCAGAAATCAAAAGTTTTCTGCCTCATCCTGATTTTAACAAAGAATTGAACAAAGAAGCGTTGAAACCTTATATGACTTTCCAATATTCTCCATTAAACGGCGAAACATTCTTCAAAGATGTCTATCGTTTGCCTGAAGGCCATTATTATACGTATAAAGATGGAAAAATAGACATTCAGCAATATTGGGATGCAGATTTTGAAACAAAAGAAACGCATTCCCGACAAGAATGGATCGAAAAAATCGACGAAACCGTTCAAGCTTCTATTGAAGCACATACGGTCAGTGATGTAGAAGTTGGTTCTTTCTTATCCAGCGGGGTTGATTCCAGTTATGTAACCTCTGTATTGAAACCAGATCATTCTTTCTCAATCGGGTTTGATGATAAAACCTATAATGAAGCGATTGAAGCCAGAAAACTAACCGAACTATTGGACTTAGATAATACAGCAGCAGTGATCGACGGAGACATGTCGTTCAAAGCATTCCCTTTGATCCAGTATCACTTAGATGAACCTGATTCAAATCCTTCTTGCGTACCTTTGTACTTTTTAGCAAATCTTGCTTCACAAAGTGTGCGGGTAGTCCAATCTGGAGAAGGGGCGGATGAACTGTTTGCGGGATACCAAACGTATGGATTCCATACGAATTCAAAATTCATCCGTGTGATTGCTCAAGGATTGAAAAAATTACCAAAAGGAACACGCTATAATTTAGGACGTAAAATCGGAAAAATGAAAAATTTCCATGGACGGATCCATTTATATGAATCACTTGCTCCTGCAAAAGAATATTTTATCGGTCATGCTCGAGTGTTCGAAGAATCAGAAGCATCAGAAGTGTTAACACCAAAATATCAAACAGCACCATCTGTGGATGAAATCATGACTGTTCATTACGAGAAAACAGAAGGAATCAAAGATGAAGTCAATAAGATGCAATATGTCGATCTTCATCAATGGATGCCAAAAGATATCTTGTTAAAGGCAGATAAACTTTCTATGGCAAGTTCTTTGGAAGTCCGAGTACCTTTATTGGATATCGAAGTCATGAAATTGGCTCAACAAATACCAAGTAAGTTTTTATTGAATCAAAACAACACAAAAGATATTTTCAGACAAGCTGCGAACAAACATCTTCCGGAAAAATGGTCGAATCGTGTGAAATTAGGATTCCCTGTGCCAATCAAAGCTTGGTTGAAAGAAGAACACGGCTACGAACAAGTCAAAGCATTGTTCGAAGCAGATTTTGCAAAAGAATTTTTTGATCAAGAAAAAATCATGAAGTTGCTAGATGACCATCACGAAGGACGTAAAGAAGAGCAAAGAAAAATCTGGACAATCTTCAGTTTCTTGACATGGTATAAAGTCTACTTTGTAGATGAAACGATTCCGCAAGCAGAAGCAATCGACTATGTGACTGTTTGATGAAAATCAAATATCAATAAAAAAGAGGTTTTCTCCTACCGTTTAACACTGAGTGATAAGAAACAATTTCAAAAAACAGCTCTTCCCGTTTTATAGATATTATGACTTATGGTTCGGAGTTGGCAGAGGAACACCATTGTTTCGAACATAAGGGGGTTGTGACACGATTTTCGTCACAACCCCTTTACATATGTTCAATAATCGATTTCTTTTTCTTTTGTCCCATCTTTTTTATAAATGAACAAAGTTGATTCTTTGTTTTGTGCTACTTGCTTTCCTTTTTCGATTGCTTCTTTTTTTGTATCAAAATGGTTGCTTGCCTTTTTTGCCCCTTTAGATTTCACGATCCATTGTTCTTCCTCATATTCTACGATCACATCTGAATCAAGCAGTTTTCCAGCACGAGGATTCGTATCGTGTTCATCCGTCTTGCTTGGATTTTTTTCTTTTTCGAAAGTTCGTTTTTCTGATTCACTAGCATCTTCATACCATTTTTTTGCTTGATCAATGGCAATTGGGATCGCACGGTTATCAGGGTACCCTTCATCTAATAATGCATTTGCGATGTCGATTGCTTTTTTT
This sequence comes from Enterococcus sp. PLH-Efm8, assembly GCF_053011625.1. NCBI lineage: Bacteria > Bacillati > Bacillota > Bacilli > Lactobacillales > Enterococcaceae > Enterococcus > Enterococcus sp. PLH-Efm8. Next base: position 1,681,557 of record NZ_CP172568.1, on the reverse strand, counting down.
CTTGTCAATTTATCTAAGTTTTTCATTGATGCAGGAAAGTCCTTCATGTTCCATGGCATATTAGTATCCCCCTTTATTAAAAAACATAATCTATATAAACAAGTGTAAGGGTATTTATACAAAAAGAAAAAGATTTTGTTTGAGAAGTAAAACCGTTGTATTTATCGTCAAGTAGTTTTACTTAACAAAATCGTGAAAAACACTAGCAATCTAGAAAAAATCATGGTAAGATAATCAAGTCTGAGAGTCATCTTAGAGGATTCTTGTAAAAATGGGAGGGAAAAACATGCGCGTAAACATCACTTTAGAGTGTACTTCTTGTAAAGAACGTAACTATCTAACAAGCAAAAACAAACGTAACAATCCTGATCGTTTGGAAAAACAAAAATATTGCCCACGCGAACGCAAAGTTACTTTGCACCGTGAAACAAAATAATGTTTTTAAAGTTCTCAATTCCTTGCTGGTCAAAGAATTGAGACTTTTTTTATCTCAAAACATCTAAAATCATAAGGAGCGGATAATATGTTTATTTCCATGTGGGCACAAGATAAAAATGGTCTGATCGGCAAAAATGGTTTGTTACCATGGCGATTGCCAAATGATATGCGTTTCTTTCGCGAACATACAATGGATCGAATTTTAGTGATGGGAAGAAAGACCTATGAAGGAATGGGGGATCTTTCACTTCCTTATCGCCATATCATCGTGTTGACAACGCAGCCAAATTTTCGCACGAAAGAAAATGCGGAAGTAATGCATTCGATCGATGAACTTTTGTCGTATAGTCAAACGATCTCAGAAGATATCTATGTTTCGGGTGGTAGTCGGATTTTTCAAGAACTTCTTCCTTACACTGGTCGGATCTGGCGAACATTGATCGATAGCACGTTTGAAGGCGATACGTATATTGGGAATATTGATTTTTCAGACTTCGCCCTTATAGAGGAGTATGAGGGGATAACGGATCAAGAAAATCTATATGCCCATCGTTTTCAAAAATGGGAAAGAGTAAAAAATAGGGTTGCTTCAAAAGAAGAATAAAATCTATGCGTCTAGTTTGTTAATAAGAAAAAAAGCATATCACGACTAATCGTGAAGATGCTTTTTTTAGTTAAAATCAATTTAGTTTTTCTTTGATATCATTGACCATTTCCTGACTGGCAATAGGTCCGTTATATAGCCAACTAGATTCAGGTCCGAATTGCAGTACATGATTGTCTGTCACTGCTTTAAGATTCTTCCAGCTTGGTTCATTGAACATGGCAGCATCTTTGTCACTGTTCACAAGGATGATGTAGTCAGCATCTAATTCAGCTAGCTTTTCAGAGGAAACAGCAGACCAGTCAGAAGTGGCTTTTTTGGAGACCTCTTCCACTAGATCAGGAACACCAAATTCCAGATCGTCGTATACGATTCTTCCACTTGACCGATTTTTGCTGACCATAAAGGCTGAGTTGTTGGTCACCCACAACACTGCAGCTGTCTTGTTCTCGATTTTATCTGCTAGTTCTTCTCGAGTTTTCTTGATGGATTTTTGATAATCGGAAATGATCTTTTCTGCCTCTTTTTCTTTTGCCAAAGCTTTGCCGACATCTTTTAGTTGTTCTTCCCATGTGACATCTGTTCCGTTTTTTACAACATAAGTTGGCGCGATTTTGCTATATTGTTCGTATTTCCCGCCTTCGACAGTAGCGGAAGAAGAAATCAACAGCAAATCAGGCTCAAAGCTTAACACTTTCTCATAAGGAAGGTCATAAGAAATCGTTGGGACATCCTTTAAATCATCTTGCAGATAATCTTGAATGGAACCACTGCCAACAGTCCACTGGGCGATAGGTTTTTCCCCTAGTGCAATCAGATAGTCTTCTAAGTAACTGCCGATGATCCGTTTGGGCGCGTTTGGAATCTCTACTTTATGTCCAAGTGTATCTGTGACTGTATGAGTACTATTGGATGAAGTCGTCGAATTGGCAGTTGTAGCTGTTTCTTTATCTGAAGAGGGGGAGCAAGCGCTCAGTACTCCAGCCAGCAGCAATATGCTAGATAATGTGAATACTTTTGTTTTTAATTTCATTTCTTTCCTCCTAACATAATTGAGAATCTTTCTCATTGGTTATTATTCCTGATATTTCGAACGCTGTCAACCGCTTCATTTGGCTATAGATATGAAAGTAGCGCTTGACGAAATGTTGAAACAGCGTCATAATTGAGAATGATTTTCAGCGAAAGGATGGGTGAAATGACGAGATTAAGAGCAGCTGACATTGCAGCCGGCTACGAAAACAAAAAAATCATTGAAAACATGTCTGTTACGATTCCTGAAGGGAAAATCACTAGTTTGATTGGGCCAAATGGAAGTGGAAAATCTACTTTATTGAAAAGTTTTACCCGTATACTACCTGTGAAATCAGGAAAGATCATTGTCAATAACTCTGATATCTCTACATACAGTTCAAAAGAACTTGCAAAAAAAATTGCATTATTAGCACAAACTAGTGAACACCCTACAGGTATGACAGTAGAAGAAGTAGTATCTTACGGACGATACCCTTATCAAAAACTGTTCAGTGGCATGGACACGCAAGATCATGAAGCAATCGAGTGGGCGTTGGATGCTACAGGTCTAGCTGGATTTCGTATGCGGGATATCGCAACGCTGTCTGGTGGACAAACCCAGCGTGTCTGGATCGCTATGGCGCTTGCTCAGGAAACAGATATCTTGATCTTGGATGAACCGACAACATTTTTAGATCCGGCACACCAATTAGAGATCCTACAGTTATTGACTGAAATCAATCAAATGAAACAAACAACGATCTTGATGTCGATTCATGACATTAATCATGCTTCACGTTTTTCAGATTATTTATTAGCAATGAAAAACGGTAAGTTGATCACAGAAGGTACACCTGAAGAAGTGATCACAAAAGAGTGTATGAAAAAAATATTTGAGATTGATGCAACGATTGTCACGCTTCCAAGAACAAATAAACCAGTTTTTCTAACCTATGATTTGTTGCCAAAAGAGCAGGAGGATCAATTATGAGGACTATGAAGAAAAATAGACTCCTGCTTTTGGTCTGTTTTGTTCTTTTGATTATTTTTTTTGTTGCTCTTTCAAATGGCGCAGCGACTGTGGGAAAAGCAGATTTTTGGCAGGCGTTGTTTGATTTTGATAGATCAAAACAAAGTCACCAAATCATACGAAATATTCGTTTGCCTCGTGTGGCGGGAGCATTTCTTGTAGGGAGTTGTTTTGCATTGAGCGGTGCATTGATGCAAGGAGTGACAAGAAATCCTTTAGCAGATTCAGGCTTACTAGGAATCAACGCGGGTGCTTCGTTGGCAATGGCCCTTAGTTTTGCTTTTTGGCCTAAAGCTTCTGATTTTTCTGTGTTTCTAATGTCATTGGCAGGTTCTTTTGCTGTAACTTTGCTCGTATTTGGTTTTTTGCAGTTTTCGAAAATGGGCATGAATCCTTTACAGCTGATTTTAGCTGGCGTAGCTATTAGTTCTTTTTTTACTGCTATCAGCCAAGCACTTACCCAATTCTTTAATCTGCAGCAGGATCTTGCTTTTTGGTTTGTAGGCGGAGCTGCCAATATCACATGGAAACAATTAGCAGTATTGTTTCCTTTATATATACTTGCTGTTTTGGTTTCTTTTTCATTAGGAAAAGCAATATCTTTGATTCATTTGAGTGAAACACATGCATTAGCTCTTGGAAGTCATCCTAAACGAACGCGGTTGATTGTTTTCTGTCTAGTTGCAGTGTTAGCAGCCATTGCCGTTTCGTTAGTCGGACCTGTTTCATTTATTGGGCTGTTGGTTCCGCCAGTTGTTCGCGGAATGGTTGGAACGGACTATCGTTATGTTCTACCTGTCTCTTTTTTAGTTGGCGGTGGATTGGTTATGTTGGCGGATTTTACAGCGAGGATGATCAATCCCCCTTTTGAAACACCTTTTGGATTAGTCATTGCATTGATTGGCGTTCCGTTTTTACTGATACAAGTAAGGAGGGAACAACGGTGAAAAAAATATATTGGACGTTCTATTTCTTGCTTTTTGTACTTGTCATCCTGTCTATAGGTAGTTTAATGATTGGTACGCCTTTTATTTACCTGGATCAGCTTTTTGCCACGTTCATAGGGAAAGAATCATCTTCTTTGGCGCTGATTGTTAGAGAATTTCGAGTTCCTCGATTACTGATCAGTTTATTAGCAGGAGCTTGTCTTGGCGTTTCTGGTTATATCTTGCAAGGAGTAACAAGAAATGAATTGGCAGATTCTAGTATATTGGGCATTAATGCCGGAGCAGGATTTTTAGTGATGCTTTATTTAGGTTTCTTTTCGCACTATTCGCTGCCGTTTCTATTGCTAGTTGTAGCCTTTCTAGGTGGTGTTTTAGCTGCTTGCTGTGTCTATCTTGCGGCCTATGATCGAAATGGCTTTTTGGGTATGAATCGAATCTTATTGTCCGGTATTGCCGTTAATGCCGGCCTTTCTGCATTAACATTGCTATGCACGATCCAATTATCTAAGGAAAATTATGGATTTGTGAATGCATGGTTAGCGGGATCAATCTGGGGTGCGAGCTGGCCTTATGTTTGGGCATTGCTTCCATGGGCGGTTATCTTAATTCCGCTAGGAGGACTTTATGCACAGAGGATTGTATTGCTATCATTTGGTCAAGAACGCGCGCAAGGATTAGGCCTTAACGTGGCTAAAAGTCAAAAAATCCTTTTGTTGTTAGCTGTTGCTTTGGCAAGCGGTAGTGTAGCGGTGACAGGTAGTTTATCTTTTGTAGGACTACTAGCTCCTCATGCTGCGAAGCTAGTCGTACGTAAAGAAAATAACTGGACCTTTGTTCTGAGCGGTTTGTTCGGTTCCATTTTTCTGCTTAGTGCAGATATGGTTGCTAGAGTGATTCTACTAAGTGGGGAAGTACCTACAGGAATTTTGATTGCCCTTTTTGGTGCGCCATATTTTCTGTATGCACTTTTTATCAGACAAAAACACGCGCTGAACAGTTGAAATTCATTAAAAAAGGAAGGCCAATCATTTCTAGGTCTTCTTTTTATTCTATTTATGCATTTATTTGAAAGTTCGATTGCTATTTTTCTTTTTTTCCTATACCATTTTATGAGAGAAGGAAGGGTGAGTTTTTGGACCAATTGAAAGTAAGATTACGCCGGAAAGGAATCGAAAAGCTGAAAAATCTGGCCAAAAGTGGCAAGAAAAAGGAAAAAGAACAGCGAATCTATAAACAGCTATTCGCCAGCGAGTACTGGAAGTCAGCAAAAGTGATAGGGACGACTTTATCGAATGAATTTGAACTGGATACACAGCCGGTTATCCAACGAGCAGAAAAAGAACAAAAGAAAATAGTTGTACCTAAAACTTTGCCGAAACGTCAGATGGCGTTTTATGAAATGGATGAACAGTCCGTTCTTGTACGTTCGAGTTTTGGTGTTCTTGAGCCACAATCAGAGAAGCTCTATTTGCCGGAGATGATCGATCTCCTCATTGTACCAGGTATTATCTACAATAGAGCCGGTTATCGAATCGGTTTTGGCGGTGGTTATTACGACCGGTATTTAAATAATTTTCATAAAAAAACATGTAGCCTTGTTTTTCGTGAACAATTGAATGAACAATGGCAACCGGAGAGCTTTGATCAGAAGATCCAACAATTGTTTATTGACTAAAATGAAATGGGAGGTTTTCATGAATTATCAACAGCAAATAAAATTGCGTGCATGGTTAAGACGACCGTTATGGACCTATGCTTTTTTAGGGATACAGACAGCGGTCTTCCTCATGATGGAATTATTTCCGCGACTTGAGATCCCTTATTATGCCGGAATGTATGGTCCTTATCTTGTTCACTTCAATGAATGGTGGCGTTTAGTGACACCAATCTTCATCCATTTTGGACTGATGCATTTCGTAATGAACTCACTGATACTGTATTTTATGGGGCAGCAAATCGAGGCAATCTATGGCCATTGGCGTTTTTTCTTGATTTATATGTTCAGCGGGATAATGGGAAATACAGCAAGCTTTGCTTTTAACGAAGCGAATGTTCTGTCTGGTGGTGCAAGTACTTCGATATTCGGTTTGTTCGGTGCGTTGTTTATCTTAGGGTTTCATTTTAAACATAACCCAGCGATCCAGCAGCTAGTCAGACATTTTCTTTTATTTATTGTGTTGACATTTGTTTTTGGTCTTCTGGATACCTCTGTAGATGTTTGGGGACATGTCGGTGGGCTAATTGGCGGATTAGTGTTAGGGAATGTTTTGGGTCTACCGAAACAACAGACAAGCTATTCGATACACCAAAGGATTCTTTCTACACTAGTTTTTGTATTTCTTTTTGTAATATGTATTTTACTGGGTTTAAAAAAATATGGTTTACTTGTATAATATGAAGGAAGTGCTTAAAGATGGAGAGCTTATATGATGTACAGCAGCTGTTCAAAAAATTTGGCATCTTTATCTATGTGGGTGCACGCATCTATGACATTGAATTAATGACTATCGAATTGCGTAATCTGTATGATAGCCGTTTGATTGATCATGATACATACATGACAGCGTGGCGCATATTAAAAAGAGAGCACCGAATTGAAGAAAGCCGAAAGAAAGGAAATTTGTAATGGACAAGAAGATTATTGGGATTGATTTAGGTGGAACAACAGCAAAATTTGCAATTTTAACACCAGAAGGAGAGATTCAGCAAAAATGGAGCATCGATACCAATATTTTGGATGATGGTAAGCATATCGTTCCTGAAATCATTGAATCAATCAATCATCGTTTGAATTTATATAATATGAAAGCCGAAGACTTTATCGGAATCGGCATGGGTACCCCAGGAAGCGTGGACAGCGAAGCTGGAACGGTTATTGGTGCGTATAACTTAAACTGGACAGAAGTTCAATTTGTGAAAAAACTGATCGAGGCAGGAACAGGAATCAAATTCGCTATCGATAATGACGCGAATGTTGCTGCTTTAGGTGAACGATGGAAAGGTGCTGGAGAAAACGATCCAGACGTTGTATTCGTTACTCTAGGAACAGGTGTTGGCGGAGGTATCGTTGCTGGCGGAAATTTGATTCACGGCGTGAGCGGAGCTGGAGGAGAAATCGGACATATCACTGTGGATCCTGAAGGGTTCGAATGTACTTGCGGTAAACGCGGATGTTTAGAAACTGTATCTAGCGCTACAGGTGTGGTACGCCTAGGTCGTTTCTTGGCAGAAGAATACGCAGGGGATTCAAAACTGAAAGCAATGCTAGACAACGGAGAAGAAGTAACAAGTAAAGATATCTTTGAAATGGCTCAAGAAGACGATCCGTTTGCATTGATGGTTGTTGATCGCGTATGCTTCTACTTAGGTTTAGCTTGCGGAAACTTGGGGAATACATTAAATCCGTCAAGTATCGTGTTAGGTGGAGGAGTATCGGCAGCAGGAGAATTTTTACGTAGCCGTGTAGAGAAATATTTTAAAGAATTTACTTTCCCGCAAGTAAGAGAATCAACAAAAATCAAATTAGCAGAGCTTGGTAATGAAGCTGGTGTCATTGGTGCTGCCTCATTAGCCTTGAAATTTGCTTAAAAAAACGGAGGCATTACATGGTTTTATGGGTAATTAATATCATTTTGCTATTGATTGTGCTTGCAATCATCCTTTGGGAAGTCTATCTACGAGTAATGGCCAAACGTTCAGCAACGACTTTGACAGAAGAAGAATTTCGAGAAGGAATGAGAAAAGCACAAGTAATCGATGTTCGCGAAAAAGATGTGTTTGATGCTGGGCATATTTTAGGTGCAAGAAACATCCCTTACACTGTTTTGAAAGATTCATTAGGATCTATTCGAAAAGACCAGCCTGTCTATATTTACGATCAAAAGAAAAGTTTGAGCATCCGTACAGCAAATAAATTACGTAAAGCAGGTTATCAAGAGATTTATTTACTTAAGGGTGGATATGACGGATGGTCTGGAAAAATCAAAAGTAAAAAAGTATAAAACAGATGATTGTATGACAGCTTTAAAAACCGAATCAATCATTAGATTTTGACCAAGATCACATGAACGGCGCAATGGATAGTTGTGCCGTTCATTTTTTTTATTTTGTGCTATTATCTACATATATAAGCTAAGCGAAAAGGTAGAAAGAAGGAAACAACTATGATCAAATTAAAACGTGTTTACCTTGATGCTGAAAAAGAGGATGGCTATAGAATACTCGTGGATAGATTCTGGCCACGAGGAATTTCAAAAGAAAAAGCGCAGTTAGATCTGTGGTTGAAAGAAATTGCACCTAGTAATGAAGCACGCAAAACTTTTGACCATGTACCAGAACGATTTGCTTCATTTGCAAAGAAATACCAGCAAGAATTGATTTTCGAAGAAGAAAAGAAGCAAGCTATTTTTAAACTCAGTCAACTTATGAAAGAACATCCAGTCATTACTTTTGTTTATGGTGCAAAAAATGAACATCAGAACCATGCTGTTTTATTGAAAAAATTTATCGAAATGGAGGCATGCAAATGAAAATAGGGATCATTGGTGCCGGACCTAGAGGATTAAGTGTAGCAGAAAGGATTCTCCATAATAATCAGGACAGACATTCTCTTGAACTTTTTCTTTTCGATCCCAATGGTCCTGGAGGTCGAGTTTGGCGGTTGAATCAGCCACCGGAGTTATTAATGAATTCTGTTTCTCAACAAGTGACGCTTTTTACAGATGAAACATTGTCCAGTGGAGGATTGGTAACACAGGGACCCAACTTGTTTCAATGGAGTAAAGGACCTGCTACAGATTATATCGAACAGACGGTAACCAAAAATAAGCAACTAATTATAGAAGAAATCAATCGTCTGGAAAAAGATCAGCAATCTACTCGATGTTTATACGGACTCTATCAACGCTGGTTTTTCTCAAAGTTGCAAGAAGAATTTCCAGCTTCTATTCAGTTTGTTTATTCTTTAGTAAAAAAAGTAAGCAAAAGAAAAGATGGTTATCTTTTACAGACAGATCAGCAAAGCTATTCTATCGATCAGCTTGTTTTAGCAAGCGGTCACTGGGAAAATGATGAGACAGAAGAAGAAAGAGTGTGGGTAGACTACGCAAAGAAAAATGTTTTACTGTATCAGCTTCCTTCTAATCCTGCAGATGTAGATCTTTCGAAGATACCGCCTAAAGAAAATGTCTTTTTAAGAGGTCTAGGCTTAAGTTTTTTTGATTATGTCGGATTGTTTACAGTATCAAGAGGAGGGCGCTTCGAGAACGAAAAGGGAAAACTGGTCTATCATCCATCAGGCAAGGAACCGATTGTATACAGTGGATCAAGAAGGGGGCTCCCTTATTACCCTCGAGGAAGAAATCAAAAGCAAGGCGGAGCAATGGCATGGCCACGGTTACTAACAAAAGAAAACCTGGAGCAATGGCATCAGTCGGGATTTTTGACTGGCGAAACATTTTTTGACTATCTGAAAAAAGACGTTGAGTTGTTTTATTACAAGAAAATCATCGAAGAATATCACTTGCCGATTCCAAAGAAAAATTTTGAGCATGATTTTCTCTCCCTCTCTTCAGAGGAGTGTCTCGGAAAGCATCCAGCACTAATCCCTTATAGATGGGATTGGTCGTATTTAGAAACTCCTCTTGCCTATCAGAATGAGCCCTTTTCAGAAGCTAGCCGAATATTTATTGAAGGGCAGATAAAAGAAGCGGAAAAAGGCAATTGCACAGGAGCATTTGCTTCAACATTTGATGCATTAAAAGACTGGCGTGATCCAATCCGGCAGGCTATTGAATGGCACGTTTTTTCTGCTAAGGAATACAAAGAAATACTATGGGGATGGTTTACTCATCTAAATAGCTTTTTAACGATCGGTCCGCCAATCATTCGGACGAAAGAATTAGCAGCACTGATAGATGCGGGTATTTTTCATTTGATCGAACCGCCATTTGATATTCAGCAAAAGCACAACCGCTATGTTATTTCTCTACAAGATAAAGAAATCAGCAGTCGCTATTTGATTGAAGCTCGATTGCCACAAACAAGCTTTTCTCGTTCAAGTAATCCTGTCATAAAAAATTTGAAGGAAAACAAACTTGTTCGCCCTTTTTCATTTTCAGATAATACAGGAAGTTATCATTCAGAAGCTATAGATGTTGAGCGAGGTACGAATCGCGTGATTGATGCTTCAGGGGAAATCCAGTCTGACTTTTATTGCTATGGAATACCTGTTGAAGGTGTGGATTGGCTAACTGCAGCAGTAGCTAGACCTTATACAGATCCATGGAATCTGAGACAGGCAGATAAAATAGCACAACTTATATTGACTGACAAATAAAAATACGCATGATGACTTATCTGTTTTTTAGAAAGTCTTCATGCGTATTTTTAAATAATTATTAACGAGAAACGCGTTTACGCATTGCTTTTTTACGGTTTTCTTCGATCATTGCTTCTTTTTCGTCAATTGGATCGATCACTGTTTTTTTCACAGAAGCAACCAAACCAGCAACGGCAGCGGCTGTTGCCAGACTTCCTACTAATATTCCAGATACAAATTTTTTCATTGAATCCACCTCATTTATTATTTGTTATATCTATTATGGAACAAAAGAGAAAAAAAGGCTAGTTTTACGTTTGTTTGTAAACCTTTGCAAAAAACCCTTGAAAATGTTTACTAAATGTTTTATTATAAATTTACCATATGAATTTACGAAATTTTACTTTGTTTGTTTTCACCATAAAAGTAAACTTCGTTTTTTAAATTATATAGAATCAACAAACACAATTTTACTAATCAAAGGAGTGTTTTTTATGACAATTTTAGTACTAGGCGGAGCCGGTTATATCGGTTCGCACGCTGTAGACCAGCTAGTTCAAAAGGGGTATCAAGTAGCTGTGGTAGATAATTTGCTCACAGGTCACAAACAAGCAGTACATCCAGATGCTCATTTTTATGAAGGAGACATCCGGGATAAAGAATTTCTACGTTCCGTATTTGAAAAGGAACCGATTGAAGGAGTAATCCATTTTGCTGCAAGCTCTTTAGTAGGAGAATCTGTCGAAAAACCATTGATGTATTTCAACAACAACGTATACGGTATGCAAATCTTACTTGAAGTCATGCACGAGTTCAACGTGAATAAAATCGTATTCTCTTCTACTGCAGCAACTTATGGAGAGCCGAAAGAGTCTCCAATCACAGAAGATACACCAGCTAATCCTAAAAATCCGTATGGTGAAAGTAAATTGATGATGGAAAAAATGATGAAGTGGTGTGACCAAGCATATGGCATGCGCTATGTCGCTTTGCGCTACTTCAATGTAGCCGGAGCAAAAGCAGATGCATCTATCGGAGAAGATCATACACCAGAAACGCATCTTGTCCCAATCATTTTACAAGTAGCTCTTGGTCAAAGAAAAGCCTTGGCTGTTTATGGAGACGATTATGATACACCAGATGGAACATGTATCAGAGATTATGTTCAAGTAGAAGATTTGATTGCTGCACATATTTTAGCTTTGGAATACTTGAAAGAAGGAAATGAAAGCAACTTCTTCAATTTAGGCAGCAGCAAAGGATACTCAGTCAAGGAAATGCTAGAAGCAGCTAGAGAAGTGACAGGAAAAGAAATTCCAGCAGAAATAGCACCAAGAAGAGCTGGAGATCCTAGCCGATTAGTCGCTTCAAGTGAAAAAGCGAGAGAGATTCTGGGCTGGAAACCTGAATACACAGATATCAAAGCGATTATCAAAACAGCATGGGATTGGCATGTCAGCCATCCAAATGGTTATGAAGAATAGGGGAATGAGATATGTCAATCAGTCAAACGATTTGTGATTTTGCCACACTTGCGATCGAAGCTGGCGGATGGATGGAAATGGACCGCTTATATTTACAGAATCGTCTTTTAGGGATGGTAGGAGAAGATGCTCTAGAAAGCATTGAAGTAAGACCAGTTAAGGAAGAATCTGTAGACTTATTGGATCAGCTTGTCGCTAAGGCAAGAGAAAATGGTGTTCTTTCAGAATTGCCAGCAGAACAAGAGATTTTTGAAGCGCAATTAATGGATTTTCTCACACCGCCACCTTCAGTCGTCAATGCATTCTTTGCACAGCACTATTCGAAAAGCCCAGAGGAAGCAACTGAGTATTTCTTTAATTTAAGTAAGAAAAATGACTACATCAAAACAAGAGCCATCGCAAAAAACATCAAATTTCCGGCAGAGTCGGAGTATGGTGAACTGGAAATCACAATCAATTTATCTAAGCCAGAAAAAGATCCAAAACAAATCGCAGCAGAACGCGAGGCGGTAAAAGTAGACTATCCTACCTGCATGCTTTGCATGGAAAACGAAGGATATAGAGGTCGCTTGAACTATCCAGCCCGCACCAATCACCGGATTATTCGAATGAATCTAGACGGTGAAAGCTGGGGATTCCAATATTCCCCTTATGCTTATTACAATGAACATTCGATCATTTTATCAGAACAACACCGCCCGATGAAAATCACAAAGGAAACATTTGCTAGACTGCTTCGGATTACTGAAGTCTTGCCTCATTACTTTGTTGGTTCGAATGCTGACTTACCAATTGTTGGAGGATCGATTCTTTCTCATGATCATTATCAGGCAGGACGTCATGAATTTCCTATGGCAAAAGCACCGATAGAAAAACTTATCAAACTAGAAGATTATCCGCAAGTCATCGCAGGAGTCGTGAAATGGCCGATGTCTGTGATCCGTTTGCAATCAACAGAGAAAAACTTGCTTATTGAAGCAGCTAACTCAGTATTGGAAAAATGGAAAGCATATTCGGATGAAACAGTATCTATCAGAGCTTTTTCAGCAGATGGTACACCACACCATACGATTACGCCAATTGCACGAAGAAGGGACAATTACTTTGAGTTGGACCTTGTCCTTCGAGACAACAATGTTTCAGAAGAACATCCTGATGGGATTTTTCATCCACATAAAGATGTCCAACATATCAAAAAGGAGAACATTGGGTTGATCGAAGTAATGGGGCTTGCTGTTTTACCACCTCGTTTGAAACCAGAACTAGTAGAAGTAGAGCATTTCTTATTAGGAGAAGAAAACCAGATGGCTGAATATCATCGTCCGTGGGCAGAACAATTAAAAAAAGAACATCCTGATTTGACGAAAGATACGGTCACCGATGTCGTACAAAAATCTGTAGGTCAGGTTTTTGCACGTGTACTGGAAGACGCTGGAGTATTCAAGCGAGATGAAAAAGGACAGGCAGCGTTTGAACGATTTACTGCGATTTTATAAACGTAAAAAAGGAGGAGAGACAAATGGCAACAATTAAAGACATTGCGCAGTTGGCAGGAGTTTCTCCTGCTACTGTTTCAAGAGTTCTCAACTATGATCCTGATCTTTCCGTTGGCTTAGCAACAAAGCAAAAAATTTTTGAAGCAGCAGAACGCTTAAATTATACGAAACATCGTAAAAATGCAGCAAATACTAAGCAAACGCTTCGCCTGATCCAGTGGTACGACGATACGGAAGAGCTTGAAGATCTTTATTATTTATCTATTCGCCTAGGAATCGAAAAAAAGGCAGAAGAAGCAAACGTTACTTTATTGAAAGAAACGTGGGATTCCATTAGTGATCTTCCGGCAGATGGAACGATCGCACTAGGAAAATTCGACGAAGCTCAGTTATTAGAAATGAAAGGATCCCAAAATGCCTTGCTTTTGGTAGATTCTGACGGCACTTCTCAAGGAATCGACTCTCTAGTTGTCGACTTTAAGTCAAGTGTTCAAAAAGTCATTGAACACTTTGTCTCCCATAAAGCGCAACATATCGCTATGCTTGCTGGAACAGAATATACGAAGAAAAACCATCAGCGGCTAAAAGATCCCAGAATTATGGCATTTCAACAAGTTTTGGCAGAAAAAGGCTACGACGAAGGTCCAATTATCGAAGCAGATTTTTCTGTCGAGTCAGGATATCAAGCAGTGAAGCAATATTTAAAAACGAATCCGCATGTTCCTGATGCGCTTTTTGCAGCTAATGATGCATTAGCGATTGGCGCACTGAAAGCGATTCAAGAAAAAGGTTTAGTGGTACCAGAAGATATTTCTGTGATGGGCTTCAATGATGTCAGTGTAGCGAAATATGTAACGCCCTCGCTTTCTACTGTAAAAGTTTATACCGAATGGATGGGAGAGCTAGCAGTGGAGACGATTCTTCAATTAAGTAATTCCAAAGCACCGGTTTCAAGAAAGATTATTGTGGAAACAGAGTTGATTATTCGAGAATCAACGAAATAAAAGATGGAAAAGCTGTGGGAAAATGGAGTGATACCGCAGCTTTTTTGTGTTTCAGGAAGGGGCAAAATTTGCCCGCCAGCAGATAATCATGTATTATTGTACTAGTTTTGCCTTTGGTATTTTCATCCTCAGAATAAAAAAGTATGCTACAATGGAAGGCGAGAATGTCATAGCAGAAAGGATCAAATATATGATTACATTAGGAATAGATACTGCAAACCAAACTTTGGCGATCGGTGTGGTAGAAGACGAACAAATTCTTGGACAAATACAAACAAATATCAAACGCAACCACAGTGTAACACTGATGCCTGCAATCGACCAATTGTTTGCAGATCTTCAAATAAGTCCAAAAGACATTGACCGAATCGCGGTTTCTGATGGTCCCGGTTCTTATACAGGGCTTCGTATAGGTGTAACGACAGCAAAAACGATTGCTTATACATTAGATAAAGAGCTAGTAGGAGTATCTAGTCTGAAAACCATCGCGGCTAATTGCATCGGTGTGGATAATATTATTGTGCCCATGTTTGATGCTCGAAGAAAAAATGTATACGCTGGGGCATACCGCTGGAAAGAAAATAGATTAGAAACTGTACTTGAAGATGTACATATTTCTGCTTCTGATTTGTTCACACAACTACAAAAGCTGAATGAAGCTATTTATTTCGTCGGGAGTGATTGTCACAAATTCTTCTCTGAAATAAAGGAAATATTGCCTAGTGCGATGATTAATACAGTTCCAGCATGGGATATTCCAAGTGGTGTAACTGTGGCTCAATTAGGTGCTTTAGTTGAACCAGTTGCAGAGAAACAAGCTTTTCTTCCTCGCTATTTAAAACGAGTAGAAGCAGAAGAAAAATGGTTGGAGACGCACACACCTGGAGACGAAAGTTATGTTGAAAAAATTTAGAGCGTATGCCAGAAGCTTTTTTCAAGATAAAATGATTTATACAGAAAAAACAGTCGAACAAATCGATCGTCGTTA
The DNA here is from genome assembly GCF_053011625.1 of Enterococcus sp. PLH-Efm8. NCBI lineage: Bacteria > Bacillati > Bacillota > Bacilli > Lactobacillales > Enterococcaceae > Enterococcus > Enterococcus sp. PLH-Efm8. Next base: position 1,666,233 of record NZ_CP172568.1, on the reverse strand, counting down.
CGTACTAAGAGAATTGACTACAGAAGATATCAAAGAGCTGCTGGATGTCGAACGAGAAGTCTATAATGGCGAATTGCCATGGACAAAAAGTGCCTTTATATCAGAATTGAAGTCACCGCTTCCTCATCTATATCTAGGTATCTTTGATAATGGAAGAATGATTGGTTTTATCGGTTCAAGAGCGTTCGGTTTAGATTGCCATATCACGAATATTGCCGTTCGACCGGCATATCAGCGTAAACGAATCGGTTCGCTGCTTATTGACGAAATCGAGAACTTTGCTATAATGAATCGCTGTGAGACGATGTCATTAGAAGTGCGTATGAGTAATCAAGATGCACAAAGACTTTATCGGAAATTGGGGTTTCAAGCAACAACGATCAAAAAAAGATATTACACTGAAACAAAAGAAGATGCGTTGGATATGATAAAACTTTTAGAAAATGAGTGAGATTAGTTGATTTGCAGAAAAAAAGATTTTGATGAAGCGTACTTGGCAGAATGCGTATGGATGATTAGCGAAAATGCTTATCCACATGGTTCACCTTGGACGAAAATGCAGTTTTTGGCAGACATCCAACAGCCTCACTCTGATTATCTGCTTTTAGCTGAAGATAACCAGATCTGTGGCTTTATTGGATACTCGAAAGTAATAGATGAAGTCGAGATCACAAATATTGCTGTTGCAGTTTCAGAACAAGGAAAAGGGCATGCACGGCATTTGTTACAATTACTGATTACGGAACAAATAAAAGATTCGCTGCATGTTTTTTTAGAAGTACGTCTATCTAATGAAGCAGCAAGAAAACTTTATGAATCAGAAAAGTTTCGTATATTAGGTAAACGGAAATCATATTATCGCAATCCGACGGAAGATGCGATCATTATGAGCAGAAAGTTAAAAACGGAGACGATGAAATGAATGAAGAATTGATTCTGGCGATTGAATCAAGTTGTGATGAAACGAGTGTAGCGGTCGTTAGAAATGGAACAGAGATCTTATCTAACATCGTTGCTTCTCAAATAAACAGTCATAAACGTTTTGGTGGCGTAGTACCTGAAGTAGCTAGCCGCCATCACGTAGAACAAATCACCTTATGCTTGGAAGATGCACTGGTAGAAGCTGGTGTGTCGGCAGAAGATTTATCGGCAGTCGCTGTCACTTATGGACCAGGACTTGTCGGCTCGTTGCTGATTGGTATTTCTGCAGCTAAGGCTTTTGCTTGGGCACACCAATTGCCGCTTATTCCTGTAAACCATATGGCAGGGCATATCTATGCAGCCCGTCTGGTTAAACCATTCCAGTTTCCATTGATGGCACTTCTTGTTAGCGGAGGACATACAGAATTAGTCTATATGCAAGAAGATGGATCATATGAAATCATTGGGGAGACAAGAGATGACGCAGCAGGAGAAGCTTATGACAAAGTTGGAAGAGTATTAGGTCTTTCTTACCCAAGCGGAAAAGAAATCGATCAGCTAGCTCATCAGGGAAAAGATAATTACCATTTTCCGCGAGCGATGATCCATGAAGATAATTATGATTTCAGTTTTAGCGGATTAAAAAGTGCATTTATCAATTTGGTGCATAATGCACAACAGCGTGGAGAAGATCTAGACAAAAATGATTTAGCAGCTAGCTTTCAAGCAAGTGTGATCGATGTATTGATTACTAAAACACTTCGAGCTTGTCAAAATTATCCAGTCAAGCAACTGATTATAGCTGGAGGTGTAGCGGCCAATCAAGGGTTGCGTGAAGGATTGCAGGATGCTTTGGCAGCTAAACTCCCTGAGGTAGAACTAGTGATTCCCCCTCTTCGACTTTGTGGAGATAATGCTGCAATGATTGGAGCAGCAGCACATGTGGAAATGCAAAAAAGAAATTTTGCTAGCTATCAGTTGAATGCTGATCCAAGCTTGGTTTTATCTGAATAAAGAGGTTGTGAAAAAGCTGCCCTGCATCAAGTAATAAGAACAGCCCAGGAAAAACGGCTTCTCATGTTTTTGACCTGGCTGTTCTTATTACCGCGTATGCAAGCTTTTGAACGCCGTTTAATCAAGAGTTCGTAAGCCTGTCGTTTAACTCTGATTCACAAGGAACAATTTCAAAAAACAGCTCCTCATGTTTATGAACATTATGACTTGTGACCGAAGAGTTGACAGGTACACACCGTTTAATCGAAATAGGGCTGTGACACGTTTTTGTCAAAGCCCTATTTTTTACATACTTTTAATCATTATTGTTATTTTGCTATTTTTTACAGCTTATTTATCATTATCCGTTCCTCTGATTGCCCTCACTGAGTAATCGTTTATTGTCGAGGAATATCGAATAATCTAGATCGGATGAGGACAAGACGCTTCATCTAGTTAATCTAACAGTATTTTTTGCAAACAGTGAATATTACATAACTGAAACACACATAGAAAATCTTTGAGTCTTGTCCAGTGATCTAAAACTGCCGGATCTTTCAGAAGTTTTAGGGAGGAAAATAAGCAGTGACCCTGATATTTATCAGGGTCACTGCTTATTTTTGTTCGCGTTATTCTCTCATAGCTGGAGTAGTAGCTGTCTTACAGAAAGTAAAACGCTTTTTGTCATAATCTAACAGCCCGGAATCACGTAGTTGTTTGATTACTTGTCCAGCAGTTTCACGTGTCGTGCCGCTATTCACTGCTAATTCTTTTAAGGTGATCGGATAAGGAATGGTGATATGACCATCTTTTGTTGGTACGCCCAATTCTTCTTTCAAAATGAATAAATTTTGTTTTACCCGGTCAAAGGCGCTAGAGGTCAATCCGATTTGGATACGCAATTCATGTATTTCAACTACTTTAGAAATTTTTTGTATCATATAGATCAACTGTTCGGGATTTTTTCGTGCTAATTTTTCATAGTAGGAAACAGGAAGGTAGAATGTTTCAATATCAGTCATCGCTTGAGCTGTATAAGTGTAGGTCTCTTCTCCAAACATTCCTGACATAGGAAAAAGGTTATTTGTATTCACATAGTCATAGTAGTAATAAGTTGCACTTTCATCATAACGTTCTAAACGAACGAGTCCTTTGGTCAAGATATACAACCGTTGTCTGGGATCACCATCGTCGAAAAGGATCTGTCCTTTTTTATAAGAACGAAGAACAGTATGTTCCTTGATCTGTTGGAACTCTTCATCCGAGAAATGTTCAAAATCAGGTTGATATCTGAGTTTTGAAAAGTGAAAATCGATTTTATTAACACGCATTAAAAAGTCCTCTCCTTATTGTTCACTATATTTATTGTCACTTTTTTTAAAGAATTTGTAAAGTTTTAACATACCAACATTAGAAACAAGTTTTAATACTTTACAAATATAATTTGTTATTATGTAAAAAATATACAATGGTATTGAATAATTTGTTTTGAAGCGAATGATTTGTGTATAAAAAACAACAATAATACATATAGTAAACGCTAACAACGATAATATAATTTATTTTTTTAATTTATTCAAAAAAATTTTTTCAATGAATAAATATTTTTTTGAAAGTGTATACAGAATAAAAAATGAATAAATTACGCTTAAAAATAGAAAAACGTTTAATTATTTAATTATCGAATATTAATGTGAGGAATGTCTCGTTTTGAATGAGACAAAATTATGAAAGTGATTACAAAAGGAGGATATCCTATACATGTAATCAAAAAGAAGGAGGCAACACAACATGGATAAACCTATTCACGTTTTCTCTGAAATAGGGAAATTAAAGACAGTTTTACTGAAACGGCCTGGACAAGAAGTGGAAAATTTGACACCAGATATTATGGATCGTCTGTTGTTCGATGATATTCCATATCTTCCGATTGCTCAAGAAGAACATGACAACTTTGCGAAGACATTGCAAAATGAAGGCGTCGAGACTCTTTACTTGGAAAAATTAGCGGCAGAAGCGATTGACGCAGGCAATGTCAAAGAACAATTCTTGAATAAAATGTTGGATGAATCTCATATTGCATCGAATGCTGTAAGAGAGGGTCTTCATGAGTTCCTTCTATCAATGGAAACGCAAGAAATGGTAGATAAAATCATGGCTGGGGTTCGTACAAAAGATATCGAAGTACGTTCTAGCAGTCTATATGATCTGTCAGCAGACGATGACTATCCATTTTACATGGACCCAATGCCAAACTTGTACTTTACACGCGACCCTTCCGCATCAATGGGAAATGGGATGACAGTCAATAAGATGACTTTTGAAGCACGTCGTCGTGAATCGATGTTTACAGAATATATTTTGAAACATCATCCAAGATTTGCAAATAAAGGAATCGAAGTATGGTTGGATCGTGAAAATCCAGATCATATCGAAGGCGGAGACGAATTGATCTTAAGCGATAAAGTAGTAGCTGTTGGGATTTCTCAACGAACTAATGCGAAAGCTTTAGAAAAATTAGCACGCCACCTATTCGCAAAAAATTCAGGATTTGAAAAAGTGTTGGCAATCAAAATTCCGAACAACCGTGCAATGATGCATTTGGATACCGTATTTACAATGGTAGATCACGATAAATTCACTATCCATCCAGCAATTCAAAGTAAAGACGGTAAGATGGATGTCTTTACAATCGAACCAGATGGTGATGATATCAAGATTACTCATTCAGATAACTTACACGAAACGATGAAAGCTGCTCTTGGATTAGATGATCTTGTACTGATCCCAACTGGTAATGGAGATGAGATCGTTGCACCTCGAGAACAATGGAATGATGGATCAAACACATTGGCAATCGCTCCAGGTGTTGTAGTCACTTATAACCGAAATTATGTATCGAACGAATTGCTTCGTAGCTATGGCATCAAAGTGTTAGAAATCAATTCAAGTGAATTGTCACGAGGTCGTGGTGGTCCACGCTGCATGAGCCAACCACTTGTCCGTGAAGACTTGAAGTAATTTGTTTCCTGACGGCAGTCTTACTGTCAGCTGCCGTCGGGATTTCCTCTTTAATCTTAAATAAAAACAATCTAAAGGAGAATGTTTAATATGAAAGAATCAGTATTCCAAGGAAGAAGCTTATTAGCAGAAAAAGACTTTACAAAAGAAGAATTACAATATTTGATCGATTTTTCAGAACACTTGAAAGACTTGAAAAAACGTGGTATCCCACATCACTATCTAGAAGGAAAAAATATTGCGCTTTTATTTGAAAAAACATCTACACGTACTCGTTCTGCATTTACTACTGCAGCGATCGATCTAGGTGCACATCCTGAATATCTAGGTGCAAATGATATCCAATTAGGTAAAAAAGAATCCACAGAAGATACAGCTAAAGTACTAGGACGTATGTTTGACGGAATCGAATTCCGTGGATTCAGTCAAAAAATGGTAGAGGAACTAGCAGAATTCTCTGGTGTTCCAGTTTGGAATGGCTTGACTGATGAATGGCATCCAACACAAATGATCGCTGACTTTTTAACTATCCAAGAAAACTTTGGAACAGTAGAAGGTATCACTGTTGCTTACTGCGGAGATGGTCGAAACAATATGGCTAACTCTTTATTAGTCACAGGTGCAATTTTAGGAGCGAATATGCGTATCGTTGCACCAAAAGAATTACAACCTGAAGAAGAAATCGTCAAAATGGCAGAAGGCTTTGCTGAAAAATCCGGTGCACAATTGATGATTACCGACGATGTTGATAAAGGTGTAGACGGAGCAGACGTCCTTTATTCTGATGTATGGGTATCAATGGGTGAAGAAGATAAATTCGAAGAACGTATCAAATTGTTGAAACCTTACCAAATCAATATGGAAATGGTAGAAAAAACACACAACACAGATCGTTTGATCTTCTTGCACTGCTTGCCAGCTTTCCATGATACAAACACTGTTTACGGTGAACAAATGAAAGAACGCTTTGGCATCACTGAAATGGAAGTAACAGATGAAGTCTTCCGCAGCAAATATGCTCGTCAATTTGACCAAGCAGAAAATCGTATGCACTCAATCAAAGCGATCATGGCAGCAACATTAGGTAACTTGTTTATCCCTCGCGTTTAAGCATAACCACATTCATCTCACGAAAAAACGAGTCAGCATTGAGGGAAAATCACAAAACGCTGGCTCGTTTTGTTATCTAGAAAATTCGGTAGAACTGAAGAAAGGACGAATGAAATGGCCAAACGAAAAGTAGTTGTCGCTTTAGGGGGCAATGCCATCTTGTCTACGGATGCAAGTGCAAAAGCCCAACAAGAAGCGTTAATGGAAACAGCAAAGTATTTAGTGAAATTTATCGAACAAGGAGATGAATTGATCATCTCCCACGGAAATGGTCCGCAAGTCGGTAACCTATTGATTCAGCAGCAAGCTGCTGATTCTGAGAAAACACCGGCAATGCCTTTAGATACATGTGTTGCAATGACAGAAGGATCTATCGGTTACTGGTTACAAAACGCCATGGGCGAAGTACTGAAGGAAAAAGGGATCGATAAAGATGTGGTTTCTTTAGTCACTCAAGTTATTGTGGATGAAAATGATCCTTCATTCAAAAATCCAAGTAAACCAGTCGGTCCATTCTACACGGAAGAAGAAGCCAAAGAACAAATGAATGCTGACTCCACTGTGACATTCAAAGAAGATGCTGGACGTGGATGGAGAAAAGTAGTCGCTTCCCCTAAACCCATCTCGATTAAAGAAGCACGTGTCATCGAAACGCTGGTCGATCAAGGAGTTATCACAGTCTCTGTTGGTGGCGGTGGGATTCCTGTTGTAGAAACAGCTACTGGATTAGAAGGACGAGAAGCCGTAATCGATAAAGATTTTGCTTCAGAAAAATTAGCCGAAATCATCGATGCGGATTTGCTGATCGTATTGACAGGAGTAGACAATGTGTATGTCAATTACCAAAAACCAGATCAAAAGAAATTAGAAACTGTTACTGTTTCAGAAATGAAACAATACATTGATGAAAAGCAATTCGCTCCAGGAAGCATGCTTCCGAAAGTAGAAGCAGCTATTGCATTTGTTGAAGCAAAACCAAACGCTAAGGCAATCATCACTTCTTTAGAAAATATCGAGAATCTTTTAGCTTCTGAAGAAGGAACGATTATCGTAGCTGATTAATTTGTTAAGTCTTTCGTATTTACGAAATGATTTATAGCTATCCAGGTGGTATTTCTTCTCCTTTAGGCCATCTGGATTGTTTTTTTATGAAACGACTAGCCTTTCGTTTTTTTTTCTGATATAATTCAAGAAAGTTTAATAAGACTAAGATTTGTTGAACAAGAGAGTACTTGTATCATTCTTGGCTAGCGAATTCGGAAGTGGTGGAAGCCGAATGAAGAAGATACAACGAAGCGCACTTGGAGAATTCTGTTTTAAACAGACGGTCGTCTACCGATATCAGATGGAGCTGGTCCTTTTTTAGGACAATTGGAGTGGTACCGCGGGAAATCTCGTCTCTAGTGATGGCATACTAAGTATGCCGTCGCTAGAGATTTTTTTTGTTTAACAATCAAGGGAACACTTTAGGAGGAATAAAGATGAATAATAAAGATCTTGTCGCAAAAGCTGTCTATGACGCTGTCAAAGATGATTTAACACTGGAACAAGTCGAGCAATTACTAGAAAATCCAAAATCAGCTGAACACGGAGATGTTGCATTTCCAGCCTTTTCATTAGCAAAAGTTTACCGAAAAGCGCCACAGCAAATCGCTGCAGATTTAGCAGAAAAAATCGATTCTGCCAACTTTGAAAAAATCGAAGTTGTCGGACCTTACTTGAACTTTTTCATGAATAAAGAACTTATCAGCAAAAAAGTTTTGCAAACAGTAGTGAAAGAAAAAGAACATTATGGGGATAGCAACATCGGGAATCAAGGAACAGTACCAATCGACATGTCTTCTCCTAATATTGCCAAACCAATCTCAATGGGACATTTGCGTTCGACAGTTATCGGTAATTCGATCGGTTTCATTATGGAAAAAATCGGTTATCAGCCAATCCGCATCAACCATTTAGGTGACTGGGGAACACAGTTTGGAAAACTGATCGTCGCTTACAAAAAATGGGGTACAGAAGAAGCTGTTAAAGCAGAACCAATCAATGAATTGCTTCGTTTATACGTCCAATTCCATGAAGTAGCTGAAACAGAACCAGAATTAAATGAAGAAGCTCGTGCTTGGTTCAAACGTCTGGAAGAAGGCGATAAAGAGGCTATTCAATTATGGCAATGGTTCCGTGATGAATCGATGAAAGAATTCAATAAAATCTATGATCTGCTGGAAGTACGTTTCGATTCGTTGAACGGTGAAGCTTTCTACAATGACAAGATGGATGAAATCGTCAAACTTTTAGAAGAAAAACATTTGCTGAACGAGGATAAAGGTGCAGAGATCGTTGACCTATCTGCTTATGACCTGAATCCAGCGTTGATTAAGAAGTCAGACGGTGCGACACTATACATTACACGTGACTTAGCTGCTGCATTGTACCGTAAACGTACTTACGACTTCAAACAATCTCTATATGTAGTAGGGAATGAACAAAGCTATCATTTTAAACAGTTGAAAGCTGTCTTGAAGGAAATGGGCTTTGACTGGTCTGACGACATGCACCATATTCCATTTGGTTTGATCACGCAAGGTGGTAAAAAATTATCAACTCGTAAAGGAAAGATCGTCTTATTAGAAGAAGTATTAAATGAAGCAATCCAATCTGCTAAAGAACAAATCAGCGAGAAAAACCCTGATTTGGAAAACAAAGATGCTGTAGCTAAACAAGTTGGGGTTGGGGCAGTCATTTTCCACGATTTGAAAAACGATCGACTGAATACATTTGACTTTAACCTGGAAGAAGTTGTTCGATTTGAAGGAGAAACTGGACCTTATGTGCAATATACACATGCTCGTGCAGTCAGCCTGTTGGAAAAAGCAGGATTTGTCCCTTCAGAAACAGCAGACTATGCATTGAATGACGATACCAGCTGGGAAGTGGTTAAATTAGTTCAAAAATACCCTGAAACGGTCTTGTCTGCTGGGGAAAAATACGAACCGTCAGTGATTGCGAAACATGCAATCAAATTAGCACAAGCATTCAACAAATACTATGCTCATACGAAGATTTTAGCTGATGATGAACAAAAAGAAGCACGCTTAGCTCTAGTTTATGCAGTGACTGTATTATTGAAAGAAGACCTTCGTTTGCTAGGACTTCATGCACCAGATAAGATGTAAGAAAAAGAGAATGTGAAATCAGCGTTCTGATCCGAGTATTAGAGAAACAAAAGAGAAAATAGCTTTTCAAATTTTATCGTTTTTTGAGCAAATACCGAGAGTCAGCTGAATGAACACCGTTTAGTGGAGAGGTTGTCTCTTAAACACTGTTTGTTTGCAAATAAGGGGACTGTGACAAAAGTCGTGTCACAGCTCCCTTTTTTTTTTCGAATAAACGGTGTTCAAAAGCTTGCATCTGCGGTAATAAGCCTAACCAAACGAAAAATATGAGGAGCTATTTTTGCTTGGCTGTTTTTATTACTTGATACAGGACAGCTTTTTCACAACCTCTTATTTTGTATAAAAGTCATTCTGGATTCATGTCAGCGTACAAAATGTATTCTGTTAACTCTTTTAAATTGTTTACACAAATATCAGCGCCGGCTTGTTGGAATCTAAGAGCAACAGACTGTTTTAAACGATCTTTTTCCCCATCTCTAATTTTTGGTACTCATCATAAGAAATCCCCATTAGCGAACTACCTTCAATTACACCTACTGTCAACACTCCGGCATTTTTCCCTTCCTGGATATCTGAGACCGTATCTCCGACTTTGATTACTTCATCAACCGACTTGTTTTTGAAGTACTGCATGTTTTTATGGATCATATAAGGAAACGGTCGACCATACCCTTCGACGTCTTCAAAAGTTGCCATGAAGTCTGGTGAATACCTTTCTTTTTTTGCGGTTTCTGCTACGATTGTCATCATAGGAGCATTAAATCCATTCGTGGAACCAATATTGATCCCAGCGTTTCTCAACCGTTCGATCGTTTCCAATGTGTCGGGTTTCAAGGTAGAATGCTTGACCAAATCTTTAAACAGATAATGTTCAAATTGTTGATACAATTCCTCCACCTCTTTTTCCTGAGGTAGTTGTCCATAAATAGCTATCCATTGTTTTTTGACAGAAGGGAGGGAAAGAAGCTGTTGGATATGATCCCATTTTAATTTTCCCATCGGTTAGCGGATTTCTTTGTCAGTCAGTTGGATTCCTTTTTCTAGAAAAGCATTTCTAAAAGCGTGGACAGGAGCCATACAGCCAAAGTCCACAGTTGTTCCTGCCCAATCAAAAATTACAGTTTTAATCATTAACGTTCTCCTTATAGTCTTTGATAATTGCTGTCAGTTCCAAAATATCTTCCGGATAGATCTCGCCAATATTTCCGATACGAAAACATTCATGATCGCTGATTTTCCCGGGATAGATCACAAATCCATTTTGCTTTAAATACTGATAAAAATGATTAAAATCAAATCGCCAGTCCTTAGGGTAAAGAAAAGAGGTGATGAATGGCCCCTGATATTCTTGAATGAAAGGCTGGAACCCCATCTCTGTCATTTTTTGTCGTAGCACATGATTATTGGCGAGATAACGTGAATATCGAGTTTCGATTCCTCCTTCTGCCTCTAGTTCCTTCAGCGCTTGTTGAAAAGCCAAAACCGTATGGGTAGGGGAAGTGAAACGCCATTTGCCATTCTCGTTTTCCATCACGCGGTACTGGTCATATAGATCAAGTGACAAACTTCGGCTAACATTTTTTCGTTTTTCCAGTTCCGCTTTATTAGCAAGTACAAAAGAAAAGCCTGGAACACCTTGAATACATTTGTTTGAGCTGGAAATCAAAAAATCAATCCCTAGTTCGGCTACACAAATCGGTATCCCACCAAAGCTTGACATCGCGTCCACTATAAACAAAAGATCTCTTTCTTGCGTGACAGCAGCAATCTCTTCCAAATTATTCAAAATACCGGAAGTAGTCTCGCTATGGACCATTGCTAGTGCGGAGATAGACGGATTCTCTTCAATCAGCTGTGTAATCACATGAGCTTGGAGGATTTGATGTTCCGATACCTCATAAACGGTATAGTTCAGTTTCAGACATTCGCACATGTTGATCATTCGTTGTCTATATGCGCCGTTTGAACAAATCAGTACAGTATCTTCTGGCCTGATCACAGAACTTAATACCGATTCTACCCCGAAGGAGCTGCTACCTTGCATTAAGACCGTTGTGTATATTCCTTCCGATACTTGAGCAAGATCCAATAATTCTTTTCTTATCCATTGTGTAATTTCTTTGTATTCTTGATCCCAAGTACAATGATCGATCAGCATAGCATTTTTCACTGTTTCAGAAGTCGTCAATGGTCCAGAAGTTAATAATTTATACATATGATTTCCTTTCATTTCTTTTTTGAAATACACAAAGAGCAAGAAGCTGCTCTTGTTAACATCCAATATAAATGATGATTATTGTGATTCAATCAAGGTGTTGAAAAATTTGAATAAAAAATGATGTATTTTTGTAAAGAGTGTAAAGGTTTATTCAATAAGGAAAATATTGAAAATAAAAAAACACGCATTCCATATTAGGAATACGTGCTCTGATTAAAAAAGTGATACTTCAGTTGGATGGTGAAGAAATTCTTCTACTCGTTTTGCGTCCTCCTCATTTTCCGAGATGACCATGATCGTATCGAATCCAGCAATTGTACTGACAATAGAGGGAGGTTTGATCTCATCTAAAACAGATGCAAATAAATGAGCATTGTCTGGCAAGGTATTGACGATCGTCAAAAAGTGGACTCGTTCGACTTTCAATACAATGTCTTCAATCATTTGAACCAGCCGATCCTCTTCCTCAGTCCTAGTCTCAGGAGTTCCTTTTTCGCGAAACAATACGAAGCGGGAAACGCCATTTTCATCAGGTGCCTTCACGATTTTTAGATCACGGATATCTCGAGAAATCGTTGCCTGCGTGGCGGTAACGCCATAATGCCCAAGTTTGTTTAATAGTTCTTCTTGCGTACGGATCGGGAATTCTTCAATGACTTGTTTAATCAGCAAATGTCTTTGAGCTTTGCGCATTTTCTTTCTCCTTTACGAAAGATTTCACATGTATCATAACAAAAAAAAGAAGGATTGCCCAATAATATTCGTCTTTTATACCTAAAATTATTTTATGGAAAAAGGATAATAAAGAAACAAAGAGAAATCTACTGTTTTTCTTGAATTCTTTTTATCTTTCAGGTAAACTATTGAATGTTGAGCAGAAAAGTATATTTGCTCTTGCGATACGGATCTTTTGTCTGTATAATAGCTGAGGGTGCTTTATGCATCAGCAAATCCACATTCTTATTGGATTGTCGGTAGGTGCTTGAAAAAGTTTGCCGGCAAGGTAGAAGATAAGAAGAGGAAAAATAAAACCAAATCGGAGGAAACAAACATGGCAGTAATTTCTATGAAACAATTACTAGAAGCCGGCGTACACTTTGGTCACCAAACTCGTCGCTGGAATCCAAAAATGAAGAAATATATCTTCACAGAAAGAAACGGAATCTACATCATTGACTTGCAAAAAACAGTTAAATTAGTAGATGCAGCTTATGATTACATGAAGAGCGTTGCTGAAGAAGGCGGCGTAGCATTATTCGTAGGTACAAAAAAACAAGCACAAGAAGCAATCAAAGAAGAAGCAACTCGTGCAGGACAATACTTCGTTAACCATCGTTGGTTAGGCGGAACATTGACAAACTGGGATACTATCCAAAAACGTATCAGCCGTTTGAAACAAATCAATGCAATGGAAGAAGATGGAACTTTTGAAGTTCTACCTAAAAAAGAAGTTGCTGGTTTGAACAAAGAACGTGAACGTCTTGAAAAATTCTTAGGCGGTATCGCTGATATGCCAAGAATCCCAGATGTAATGTACATCGTTGACCCACGTAAAGAACGTATTGCTGTTCAAGAAGCACACAAATTAAATATCCCAATCGTAGCTATGGTTGATACAAACTGCGATCCAGATGAAATCGACGTAGTAATCCCTTCAAACGACGATGCAATTCGTGCCGTTAAATTGATTACTTCAAAAATGGCTGATGCTTTCATCGAAGGAAACCAAGGTGAAGATCAAGTAGTTGAAGAAGATTTCACAGAAGAAAACACAGCAACATCAATCGAAGAAATCGTAGATGTTGTTGAAGGCGACAATTCTTCAGCAGAATAATTTTGAATGATGGAGCTGTTTCAAAGGCTGGGCGACAAGCCTCACTCTCCTTTGAAGCAGCTTTTTTTAAAAAGAAAAACACACAGGAGGAGTTAAACATGGCAGACGTTACAGCTAAAATGGTAAAAGAACTACGCGAAATGACTGGCGTAGGAATGATGGATGCGAAAAAAGCATTAGTTGAAGTAGAAGGCGACATGGAAAAAGCAGTTGATCTTTTACGTGAAAAAGGAATGGCAAAGGCTGCGAAGAAAAATGACCGCATTGCAGCTGAAGGATTGGCTTCAGTTGCTGTGAAAGGTAACACTGCAGCAATCGTTGAAGTAAACTCAGAAACAGACTTTGTTTCTAAAAACGAAATGTTCCAAGATTTAGTAAAAGAAATTGCAGAACTTGTTGCTGAAAACAAACCAGCAGACATGGAAGCTGCAATGAAAATCAAAACAGATAAAGGTACAATTGAATCTGACTTGATCGAAGCAACTCAAGTTATCGGAGAAAAAATCAGCTTCCGTCGCTTTGAAGTTGTAGAAAAAGACGACAATGCTGCATTTGGTGGATACTTGCATATGGGCGGACGTATTGCCGTATTGACTGTTCTAGATGGAACAACTGACGAAACAGTTGCAAGAGACGTAGCTATGCACGTAGCAGCTATCAATCCTCGTTATGTAAACGAATCACAAATTCCAGAAGCTGAATTAGAACATGAAAAAACTGTTCTTACAGAACAAGCATTGAACGAAGGCAAACCAGCGAATATCGTTGAAAAAATGGTAGAAGGACGCTTGAAGAAATTCAAAGCAGAAATCGCTTTGGTGGACCAACCATTCGTTAAAGATCCTGATATGACTGTTGAAAAATACGTTGCATCAAAAGGCGCAACTGTTAAAACATTCGTACGTTTCGAAGTTGGCGAAGGTATCGAAAAACGCGAAGATAACTTTGTAGAAGAAGTTATGAGCCAAGTGAAAAAATAATTCTGTTGAATAACAGACGGGAACGCACGGTTTGTGCGCTCCCTTTTTTTAAGCAAAACAAGAAAAACCAGTCTTAGAGTGTCGAAATCATCTAAGTATGGTAAAATGGCAATAGAAAATATTGGAGGAATGAACATGGTCACACCGAAATATCAGCGTGTAGTCTTAAAATTGAGTGGAGAAGCTTTAGCTGGGGACGCAGGATTTGGAATCAAACCACCAGTAATCAAAGAAATCATCCAAGAAATCAAAGAAGTTCACGAGCTGGGCGTTGAAATGGCAATCGTTGTGGGCGGCGGAAATATCTGGCGCGGACAAATCGGAGCACAAATGGGCATGGAACGTGCTCAAGCTGATTACATGGGTATGTTAGCTACAGTTATGAATGCCTTAGCTTTACAGGATACGTTGGAAAACGTGGGTGTACCGACACGCGTGCAAACTTCGATTGAAATGCGTCAAATCGCAGAGCCATATATTCGCCGTAAAGCAGAACGTCATTTAGAAAAAGGACGGATCGTTATCTTTGCAGGCGGTACCGGCAACCCGTACTTCTCGACAGACACAACAGCAGCATTACGCGCGGCAGAAATCGGCGCAGATGTTATCCTGATGGCTAAAAACAATGTAGACGGTGTTTATTCTGCTGATCCGAAAGTAGATGCAAATGCAGTAAAATTTGAAGAACTGACTCATCTGGAAGTTATTGCCAAAGGATTACAAGTCATGGATTCAACTGCAAGTTCACTAAGCATGGATAATGATATTCCACTGCTTGTCTTCAATTTAAATGAACACGGAAATATTCGCCGTGCAATCTTAGGCGAAAATATCGGAACAACTGTAAGGGGGAAATAAAAATGGCAGATGCAATTATGACAGAAGCAAAAGAAAAAATGAAAAAAGCAGCACAAAATCTTCAACGTGAACTTGGGCAAATCCGCGCAGGCCGTGCGAACGCTAGCCTTTTGGACCGTATTACTGTGAACTACTACGGTGCGCCAACACCATTGAACCAAATGGCATCAATCCAAATTCCAGAAGCACGTGTTTTAATGATCACACCTTTTGACAAGAGCATTCTTCAAGATGTTGAAAAAGCTATTATGGCAAGTGATATCGGAATCAGTCCAACCAATGATGGAAATGTCATTCGCTTAGTTATCCCGCAACTGACAGAAGAACGCAGAAAAGAATTAGCTAAAGATGTTAAAAAAGAAGCAGAAAATGCAAAAATCGCGATTCGTAACATCCGTCGTGATGCGATCGATGAATATAAAAAACAACAAAAAAATGGTGATATTACCGAAGATGATTTGCGCGGATTAGAAAAAGACGTACAAACATTGACAGATAACAGCATCAAAGAAGTAGATAAGATCGCTGCTGATAAAGAAAAAGAATTATTGGAAGTTTAATAAAATCATAAAAACAGAGGGGCGGATCATTCCGCTTCCTCTGTTTTTATTTATATTTCTTTTATTTAAAAATTAAAAAAAGAAAAAATTATTCAGTTTTTAAATAAAAAAACAATGATTTCATAGGAAAAACAGTTAGATATTGCTATAATACTTAAGATAGTGGGAATCTTTTAAGTATAGTCTAATGGTGATAAGTCAAGATGAAATTTAAGATTTTCTTTATTGAGTAATATGTTTTGAAGCGCACGAAACTAGACCCGATCAAAATCAAATTTTTTTCGGGTTGATTCAAGGATTTGCGTCAATAACGGATTGTTATTTCTCTATCACACTCCTTGGTGGCGTATAGAGTTGGTGTTTACGTAGTAGCGTATCCACCAGACGCGTAAATTTTCTTGCGGTTAGGACGAGTGCACGTTTGTGTTGATGCTTTGGAACCTCCTTATATTTACTTTGATAAAAAGCTTTGTATTCAGGAAGATAATTTTTTACAGAGTTGGCAGCTTCAACTAAGTAGTATCTAAAATATCGATTTCCTTGTTTTGTCAGAGGTGTATTTTGCGACTGATAGTTTCCAGATTGGTTCACTTTCCAACTTAATCCAGCGTATTTTGCCAATTTTGTCTGATCTTCAAATCTTTCGATTTGACCAATTTCAGCGATTAAACCGGCAGCATAGACTTTACCAACGCCTGGAATACTGGTTAAGCATTGATATTCTGGAATGACAACAATTACTTGTTCGATGGCTTTATCTAATTCTTTGATATTTTTTTCAAGTGCTCGTATTTCTCGTACGAGAACACTTAAAACAACATTAATTGATTCTTGTGCAAGAGCACCTAGGCGGTAACTCATGGTAATTGCACGTTGAATTGCTTTAGCGATTTTTTCTGGTTGCTTGAAACGGCCTTTTCCTTTTTCTTGAAGTAAATCACAGAAAGCTTCTAAAGGAAGCTCAGCAAGTTCATCCAATGTGAAATCTTCCGTCATGAGTGAAATGAGGGTTGCACTAAAAAGACTCGTCGATTCGTCTCGCATTTCTCGAGCAAGCGTATTACATTTGTACGTTAGATTTTCAAGAAAATGTTGCTTTGTACGAATCAATTGCTTAATAAGTTGATAGCGAGTACGTGTTAAACGCTGTAAGGCCATGTATTTCTCTTCTTTGATAGGGGAAGTTGTGAATCGTTGAATACGCAAGAAATCAGCGATTCTTAATGCATCGTTTCGATCAGTTTTATTCTCATCAAACATGCGACTAAATTGTTTCACCCGAAAAGGATTTTCAATCGTTACAAGTGTGTTGAGCTTCTTTAGTTTCTCATCTTCATGAAAAAACATGGAAGGATGGAAGCTGTACATGGACGTTGACTCCATGCCAATCACAATTTGATCAAAGTGGTAGCTGTCATTGAATTCAAGAATTGTTTCTCGTATGAATGAAGCACCTTCGATGTCATTGGCAACAGAGATTTCAGATAAGATAGACAATTGATTGTCGTCTGTTAAAAAACAAACATCTAGTTTTTCAGAGCTAACGTCAATACCGACAAATAATTTCATGGAAGAAGGACCTCCTTTCGATATAAATTTTGGAAAATGCTTCGATACTGTGGGATTTCCCAGAAACTCACTGTATAGCCACAACCTCGCCTAATAGAATACGGTGATAAAAGAGCTAGAAGCTGCCTTCCAAACTACTATTTGAAAGTCTAGTCCATTATCGAAACAGCTAATGAGTTGGTAGTGATAACAGTGGTTCGGGTAACAGACTAAACAGGGTAGACAAACGCTACAGGAGGAAATAGCAAATTCCCGTTGGATCCTTTCCATACATCCATTGTACTCTGAGAAATCACACAATATCGAAACAAATTCCGTTAGGAATGTGTTATTCAATAAATTTTATAATCTAGAAACATTTTGAATAAAAACTATTAGACAAATGATATTTTACGAGGAGGAAAAAGAATGTTACGTTTTTTTCCGCAAAAAAACAAATATATTCAAGAAAAAAGCGAATTTCAATTTAATACCGATGGACCAATTCCTCAGCACATTGCCATCATCATGGACGGCAATGGTCGTTGGGCGCAAAACCGTCGTTTGCCACGAGTTGCTGGCCATAAAGAAGGCATGGAAACAGTAAAGAAAGTCACAAAAAAAGCATCAAGGCTTGGAGTGAAAGTGTTGACGCTTTATGCCTTTTCGACTGAAAACTGGAAGCGACCAAAAGATGAAGTAAGTTTTCTCATGCAACTACCTGTCGACTTCTTTGATACGTTCGTACCAGAATTGATTAAAGAAAATGTCAAAGTTCATGTCATGGGTTATGAAAACGTATTGCCAGAACATACGCAAGATGCTGTAAGACGTGCAATTGAGCAAACAAAAAACAATACTGGAATGGTATTGAATTTTGCTTTGAATTATGGAAGCAGAGCAGAGATCGTGACTGCTGTCCAAGAAATTGCCGAAGAAGTAGCAAAAGGAGAAATACACGCAGAAGAAATCGATGATGAATTGATTGCTAAGCATTTAATGACAGGTTTCTTGCCTAAAGAGTTACAAGATCCTGAGCTGATGATCCGTACAAGTGGAGAAGAGCGAATTAGTAATTTTCTGTTATGGCAGATCGCATATAGTGAGCTGTATTTTACAAAAGCGCTTTGGCCTGATTTTGATGGTGCGCATCTTGAAGAAGCAATCGCCTCTTATCAAAATCGAGACCGTCGATTCGGCGGTGTAAAAAAAACAGAAGATGAGAAAGGGGATCAGTCATGAAACAACGTGTGGTCACAGCAGCCGTGGCGCTAGTCTTGTTTATTCCGATTATATGGATCGGAGGCATAGCGGTTGAGCTTACAGCAGCAATCTTAGCAGTAATAGGAGTTTACGAGCTGTTTCGGATGAAAGGATTGACACTCTTAAGTTTTGAAGGAGTTTTATCCGCCGTTGGTGCAGTGTTACTTGTTTTGCCAAAAGAAAGATGGTTTTTCTTTCTTCCAGAGAATGTAAGTACATTTATGTTATTTTATCTTATAGTTATGATTCTTTTAGGAACATCAGTTATTTCTAAAAATACGTATACGATTGATGAAGCAGGTTTTCCTGTGCTTGTCAGCTTGTATGTGGGAATAGGTTTCCAGAATTTTGTCAATGCACGAACAGAAAGCTTGGCTGTTTTGATATTTGGTCTATTTATTGTTTGGGCAACTGATATCGGAGCATATATGGTTGGTCGACGTTATGGTCAGCATAAGTTAAGTCCTGATATTTCGCCCAACAAAACGATTGAAGGTGCGCTCGGTGGTATTGGTAGTGCTGTTGTAGTCGCATTTCTTTATTTATTGCTATACCCAGCAAAAGAACTATTTAATCATGGTATGTTTGTCATGCTTCTGATGACGATTATTTTTTCAGCAGTCGGACAATTTGGTGATTTGGTCGAATCTGCAATCAAACGTCATTATGATGTGAAAGACTCGGGAAATATCTTACCAGGCCATGGTGGAATCTTAGACCGTTTCGACAGTTTGCTGTTTGTATTTCCTATCATGCATTTATTTGGCATTATTTAGTAAGTATACCTGCGTTTCTTTGTGAATTTCATAAAAGACGCAGGTTTTTATTTTTCATTATATTGATACTATTGGTGTCTTTGGTATACTATGGTAAAATTATAGTGTTTTATCGTTGTTTTATAAAAAACACAAAAAACAAGTAAAGGAGAAAAAAGCTATGAAAACGATTCTGACATTTATCATCGTTTTTGGTATATTAGTGATTGTTCATGAGTTTGGTCATTTCTTCTTTGCGAAACGATCAGGAATCCTCGTTCGCGAATTTGCTATCGGTATGGGTCCGAAAATTTATGGGCATCAAGCAAAAGACGGGACAACATATACGCTTCGCCTATTACCTATTGGCGGTTATGTTCGAATGGCAGGCAATGGGGATGATGAAACAGAAATGGCACCAGGAATGCCTCTTTCTCTTTTACTAAATTCTGACGGCATCGTAGAGAAGATAAATTTAAGTAAGAAAATCCAATTGACAAATGCTATCCCGATGGAATTGAGCCGTTATGATTTAGAAGATGAGCTGACTATCACTGGTTATGTGAATGGAGACGAAACAGAAGTAGTAACCTACCCTGTTGATCATGATGCGACGATTATTGAAAACGACGGAACAGAAATCAGAATTGCGCCAAAAGACGTACAGTTCCAATCGGCTAAATTGTGGCAGCGTATGCTGACCAACTTTGCTGGACCCATGAATAACTTTATTTTGGCAATCCTGTTATTCATCATTCTGGCATTTATGCAAGGTGGTGTTCAAGTGACGAACACTAATCGCGTAGGAGAGATCATGCCTAATGGAGCTGCGGCAGAAGCAGGCTTAAAAGAAAATGATGAGGTAGTCAGTGTGGACGGAAAAGAAATCCATTCATGGAATGATCTGACAACAGTCATTACGAAAAATCCGGATAAAACATTAGACTTTAAGATCGAACGAGAAGGTCAGGTGCAATCTGTCGACGTGACACCGAAATCTGTAGAGTCAAATGGCGAAAAAGTTGGCCAACTTGGTATAAAAGCCCCAATGAATACAGGTTTTATGGATAAGATCATTGGAGGGACGCGTCAAGCTTTCAGCGGTTCATTGGAAATTTTCAAAGCCTTAGGATCACTATTTACAGGTTTCAGTTTAGATAAATTAGGCGGACCTGTCATGATGTACCAATTGTCTTCAGAAGCAGCAAATCAAGGTGTAACAACTGTTATTAGTTTGATGGCGCTTCTTTCAATGAATCTCGGAATCGTCAATCTGCTTCCGATTCCTGCCTTAGATGGCGGGAAATTAGTCTTGAATATTTTTGAAGGGATTCGCGGGAAACCATTAAGTCAAGAAAAAGAAGGAATATTGACATTAGCTGGCTTTGGATTTTTAATGTTGTTGATGGTGCTAGTTACATGGAACGATATTCAACGATTCTTTTTCTAGAAAAAGTTGACAAATAGGGTATAATAACAAACGATAACTATTTTGAGGAAATAAAGGAGTATATAGAATGAGACAATCAAAAATGTTGATTCCAACATTACGCGAAGTTCCAAATGATGCAGAAGTATTAAGCCATCAAATCTTGCTAAGAGCTGGATATATCCGCCAAGTATCAGCGGGTATTTATTCATATCTGCCATTAGCAAATCGTGTATTGGAAAAACTGAAACGCATTATGCGGGAAGAATTTGAAAAAATCGGAGCGGTAGAAATGCTGATGCCTGCCATCTTGCCAGCAGAACTTTGGGAAGAATCCGGGCGTTACGAAACATATGGACCAAACTTGTATCGTTTCAAAGACCGCAATGATCGAAAAATGATCCTTGGACCAACTCACGAAGAAACTTTTACTGATTTGATGCGTAATGAAATCAATTCATATAAGAAATTACCTTTAAATCTTTATCAAATCCAACCTAAATATCGTGACGAAAAACGACCTCGCTTCGGTTTGCTTCGCGGAAGAGAGTTTATCATGAAAGATGCGTATTCTTTCCATGCAACGGAAGAAAGTTTGGACGAGACATATAAAGATTACGAAAAAGCCTACACCGAAGTATTCAAGCGTTGTGGCTTAGAATTTCGCTCGATTATCGGAGACGGTGGCGCAATGGGCGGGAAAGACTCAAAAGAATTCATGGCGATCTCAGAAATCGGGGAGGATACGATCTGTTATTCGACTGAAAGTGATTATGCTGCAAACTTGGAGATGGCTACAAGCTACTATGTATCAAAAAAATCGCATGAAACACAGCTTGAATTGGAGAAAGTAGCTACACCTAACGTAAAATCAATTGACGAAGTAGCAGATTTCTTTTCTGTTGAACCTCAAAAAATCATCAAGTCTGTATTGTTCATTGCGGATGAACAACCTGTCCTTGTTTTGGTACGCGGAGACCATGAAGTCAATGACGTAAAACTGAAAAACTTTTTATCTGCTGACTTTTTAGAAGAAGCAACAGAAGAAGAAGCACAAAAATATCTAGGTGCTGAGTTTGGTTCTGTCGGACCAGTCGGTGTTTCAGATGACGTAAAAGTATATGCAGACCGTTATGTCCAAGATTTAGCGAATGCCATTACTGGAGCGAACGAAACAGGATTCCACTATAAAAATGTGAATCCAGAACGCGATTTCACTGTACTTTCTTATGAAGATCTTCGTTTTGTACAAGAAGGAGATCCTTCACCAGACAACAATGGTGTTCTTGCCTTTACTCGAGGAATCGAAATCGGACATATCTTCAAAATCGGCACTCGTTACAGTGAATCTATGGGAGCAACTGTACTAGACGAAAATGGACGAGAAAAATTTGTGATTATGGGCTGTTATGGTATCGGTGTAAGTCGTTTATTATCAGCAATCGTAGAACAACATTCAGATGAACAAGGAATCAACTGGCCAAAAGGAATTGCGCCATTTGATTTGCATATCGTCCAAATGAATCTAAAAGACGAATACCAAACAAACCTGACGAATGAACTAGAAGAAGCGATGACAAAAGCTGGCTATGAAGTACTGGTTGATGACAGAAATGAACGCGCAGGAGTGAAATTCGCGGATTCTGATTTGATTGGCTGTCCAATCAGAATCACTGTCGGTAAAAAAGCAGTGGATGGAATCGTAGAAGTGAAAATCAAGAAAACTGGCGAAATGGTTGAAGTACGTAAAGAAGAATTGGTGAATACTTTACCAATCCTCTTGAACCAAGGCGAATAATAAGCGTTAAAACACAGAAAATAAAAATAGCTGAATCAGCTGTTTTTGACAATCTGATGATTCGCTTTTAAAATTGGAACTGCGATTTGAATCGCAGTTCCAATTTTTTAATGTAAAACTCAGAAAAAACGAGTATACTAAAAGGTACTGAAAAAGAAGAGGATAAGATGCGATCAATTGCATTGTTTCTCATCAGAAAGGGCGTATATCTTTGTCAGAAAAACGAGATTTATTTGAAAAACTGTTGGAACAAATCCAACTAGAGGAAGCAGAAAAAAATCATCCACTGCTTACTGCTGGTGAAATGGATAGTGTAGTGGTCCATCGTAAATCGCGTTTATGGGAATTTACGCTGCATTTTTCCAAAATTTTGCCTATTATGCTATATCGGTCATTGACTCAGCATCTGACTATCGCTTTTAAAGATATTGCACAAGTCAAACTGAATATCTTAGCAGATGACCAGACATTCGATGAACAGCTCTTGCAAGATTACTGGGCCCAAGCTTTGGAAAATCAGCAATGCGATACACCACTAGCACAGCAAGTATTGAAAACGCAGGTACCTGTGATAAAAGATCGTAAAGTCATCTTGCCAATCGACAGTACAGGAGCTATTTCTTATTTGAAGCAACAATACTTGCCATTAGTAGAAGAGTTGTTCGTCAGTTACGGATTCCCAAAATTTCGTATCGAACCAGAAGTGGATGAGCAGCAAGCGGAACGAGTATTGAAACTTTTTGAAGAACGCAAACAAGAACAGGCAGAAGCCTTTATGAAGCAAGCAGCTGAAAGTCTAGTTGTCCACGAACAAAAGAAAAAGGAAAGAAAAGAGCAATCGCCAGCTCTTGAAGGACCCATCCACATCCAGCTAGGACGAAATATTCCAGCCGATGAACCAACGACACCAATGATCAGTATCGTTGAAGAAGAACGAAGAGTCACACTTGAGGGGTACGTATTCGACAAAGAAGTCAGAGAACTACGTTCAAAACGCAAGATCTTGACTTTGAAAATCACAGATTATACTTCATCATTTATCGTCAAAAAATTCTCGAACGGCGAAAAAGATGAACAAGTATTTGATGCGATCAGTGTCGGTAGCTGGTTAAAGGTACGAGGAAGTATTCAAGAAGATACGTTTGTCCGTGATTTGGTCATGAATGCGCAAGATATCATAGAAGTCAAACATACACCTCGCAAAGATTATGCTCCTGAAGGGGAAAAACGAGTAGAGCTTCATGTTCATAGCAATATGAGTACGATGGATGCAACAAACAGCATCTCTGATCTTGTGGCACAAGCAGGGAAATGGGGACACCGAGCTATCGCCATTACAGACCACGGTGGTGCGCAAGCCTTTCCGGAAGCACATAGTGCTGGAAAAAAAGCAGGTGTGAAAATCTTATACGGCGTGGAAGCGAATGTCGTAGATGATGGTGTCCCAATTGCTTATAATGATGCACATGAAGCATTGAGTGAAGCCACATATGTCGTATTTGACGTGGAAACGACAGGATTGTCTGCAGTATATGACACGATCATCGAGCTAGCCGCAGTCAAAATGTATAAAGGAAATGTGATCGAAAGCTTTGATGAATTTATCGATCCAGGACATCCTTTGTCACGAACAACGGTAGATCTGACTGGTATCACGGATGGAATGGTTCGAGGATCAAAGTCGGAAGAAGAAGTATTGCGGATGTTCCTTGAATTTTCAAAAGATACAATTTTGGTAGCCCACAACGCGGCTTTTGATATGGGGTTCTTGAATACTAGCTACGCAAGGTATGGTATTCCTGAAGCGGCCAATCCAGTCATTGATACGTTGGAATTAGCTAGATATCTGTATCCTCAATTCAAACGTTTCGGATTAGGTGTGTTATCTAAAAAATTTGGTGTCAGCTTGGAACAGCATCACCGAGCAATCTATGATGCTGAAGCAACTGGTCACTTAGCATGGATCTTTGTGAAAGAGGCAATGGACAATCATAACATGCTTTATCATGATCAGCTAAATGAGCATATCGGAGAAGGAGATTCTTACAAAAGGGCTCGACCTTTCCATGTAACGATTTTAGCAAAAAATCAGGCAGGACTGAAAGATTTGTTCAAACTGATTTCAATGTCGAATGTCGAATACTTCGAACGCGTCCCACGAATACCACGCTCCCAATTGAAAAAGATGCGTGAAAATCTATTGATCGGCTCAGCTTGTGATAAGGGAGAAATATTCGAAGCCATGATGCAAAAAGGGGTAGAAGAGGCAAGAAACCGAGCAAAATTCTACGATTATATTGAAGTTATGCCAAAAGCGGTCTATGCGCCTTTGATCGAGCAAGAATTGGTAAAAAATGAACATGATTTGGAAGAAATTATCCAAAATTTGGTAGAAATCGGAAAAAGTTTGGATAAAATCGTTGTTGCAACAGGTAATGTACATTATCTGAACGAAGAAGATGCCATTTACCGAAAAATTTTGATCAATTCTATGGGCGGAGCGAATCCGTTGAATCGTCATAGTTTGCCGGATGTCCATTTCCGAACAACCGATGAGATGCTAACTGCATTTCACTTTTTAGGGGAAGAAACAGCGAAAGAGATCGTAGTAGAAAATACGAATAAAATCGCAGATATCTGCGAAGAAGTGATTCCAGTCAAAGATGAACTTTATACACCGAAGATTCCAGGTTCAGAAGATGAAATATCAGAATTGAGTTACACAAAAGCAAAACAAATGTACGGAGATCCGTTACCTGAGATCATTCAAAAACGATTAAAAAAAGAGTTGAATTCTATTAATGGTAATGGCTTCTCGGTTATTTATCTGATCGCCCAAAAACTAGTGCATAAAAGTAATGAAGATGGCTATCTAGTAGGTTCACGTGGCTCTGTTGGCTCTAGCTTTGTTGCGACGATGACAGGAATCACTGAAGTTAATCCGTTAGCCCCTCATTATTATTGTCCAGAGTGCCAATATTCCGAGTTTTTTGAAGATGGTACGTATGGTTCTGGATTTGACATGCCAGAAAAACAATGTCCAAAATGTGGTGCACGCTTAAACAAAGACGGTCATGATATTCCATTTGAGACATTTTTAGGATTCCATGGAGACAAAGTGCCCGATATTGATTTGAACTTCTCAGGTGATTATCAAGCAGAAGCCCATAACTATACGAAAGTATTGTTTGGCGAAGACTATGTTTACCGTGCCGGAACGATTGGTACAGTCGCCGACAAAACAGCATATGGCTATGTAAAAGGATACGAAAGGGACAATAATCTGCAGTTTCGAAGTGCAGAAGTCGACAGATTAGCAAAAGGCGCTACTGGAGTCAAACGGACAACCGGCCAGCATCCAGGGGGGATCATCGTTATTCCCGATTATATGGATGTCTATGATTTTACGCCGATCCAATATCCAGCAGACGATCAAAATTCGGAATGGAAAACGACTCATTTTGATTTTCACTCGATTCACGATAATGTATTGAAATTAGATATTCTAGGGCATGATGACCCAACTGTTATTCGGATGCTTCAAGATTTATCAGGGATCGATCCACAAACGATCCCTACGGATGACCCGGAAGTGATGCGGATATTTGCCGGTCCTGAAGTACTTGGAGTAAGTCAGGAACAAATTTATTCCAAAACAGGGACATTAGGTATTCCAGAATTCGGCACTCGTTTTGTTCGAGGGATGCTAGAAGAAACGCATCCTACAACTTTTGCAGAACTACTGCAAATTTCCGGACTATCTCATGGTACAGACGTATGGTTAGGAAATGCG
Source organism: Enterococcus sp. PLH-Efm8 (assembly GCF_053011625.1). NCBI lineage: Bacteria > Bacillati > Bacillota > Bacilli > Lactobacillales > Enterococcaceae > Enterococcus > Enterococcus sp. PLH-Efm8. The sequence goes on along the minus strand of NZ_CP172568.1, from coordinate 1,639,979 downwards.
GAAGAATTGATTCGACGAGGAGATGCGACACTGGCGGAAGTAATCGGCTGTCGTGATGATATTATGGTTTATTTGATCCATGCTGGATTAGATAGCGGGATGGCATTTAAAATCATGGAAACTGTTCGTAAAGGACAATGGAACAAGATCCCTGATGAATTGCGAGAAACCTATCTATCGGCGATGAAAGAAAATAATGTGCCCGACTGGTATATCGATTCTTGTTCAAAAATCAAATATATGTTTCCGAAAGCCCATGCTGCAGCTTACGTATTGATGGCTCTTCGTGTCGCTTATTTCAAGGTTTATTTCCCTATTTTGTATTACTGTGCATACTTTTCTGTACGTGCAGACGACTTTGATCTAGTCTCCATGTGCAAAGGAAAAGATGCTGTGAAACAAGCAATGAAAGAAATCACGGACAAAGGATTAGATGCTTCCGTAAAAGAAAAGAATCAACTGACAGTGCTGGAGTTAGCCAATGAAATGCTGGAACGAGGATTCAAATTTGGAATGATTGATTTGTATAAATCGGATGCCGTTAACTTTGTTATTGAAGGTGATACGTTGATCGCACCATTTAGAGCTGTCCCAAGTTTGGGAACCAACGTGGCAAAACAAATCGTTGAAGCAAGAAAAGACGGTCCATTTTTATCCAAAGAAGATCTTGCCACCCGCGGTAAAGTTTCAAAAACATTGATCGAATATATGAACGACAATGGCGTATTGAAAGATCTACCAGATGAAAATCAATTATCGTTATTCGATATGCTATAAGCATCTGTTTTCCTGTCTGCTTGTAATTTTAAGCAGAGTATGGTATAGTTCTTATAGGTAATGATACTAACTGTGAGTGAGCGGATTTTTCGCTCACTCTTTTTAATGGAATTACGCACTTAATTTTTTAAGGAGGCGAAACTTTTGAGTAGCGTCGTTGAAACAGTCACAGAAATGGTGACACCGATTTTAGATGAACAAAATTTTGAACTTGTCGAAGTCGAATTTGTAAAAGAAGGAAAAAGCTGGTTCTTACGAGTATTTATTGACAAAGAAGGCGGTATCGATATCGAAGAATGCGCCTTTGTCAGTGAGAAACTGAGTGAAAAACTTGATGCAGCAGATCCAGATCCGATTCCTCAAGCCTATTTCCTGGAGGTATCCTCCCCGGGAGCAGAGCGGCCATTGAAAAAAGAAAGCGACTATGAAAAGGCACTTGGTGATTATGTCCATGTCTCCTTATACCAACCAGTAGATGGCGAAAAACAATATGAAGGATTTCTTCAATCATTTGATGCTGAACAGCTTACATTGAAAATACGCATAAAAACACGAGAAAAAGAATTGACTTTTGACCGAAAAAATATTGCAAAAGCTCGCTTAGCTATCCAATTTTAATCACGGAGAGGAATCAGAAAAAATGAGTAAAGAAATGTTAAATGCGTTAGACGCTTTAGAAGCTGAAAAAGGGATCTCAAAAGAAATCGTGATCGATGCTTTAGAAGCAGCATTGGTTTCTGCATACAAACGTCACTATGGCCAAGCACAAAACGTCGAAGTGGAATTTGATCAGAAAAAAGGAAAGATCCATGTCTATGCGGTAAAAGAAGTAACGGAAGAAGTGATGGATTCACAGTTGGAAGTCTCATTGAAAGATGCACTTTTAATCAATCCAGCATATGAGATCGGTGATACGATCCGTTTTGAAGTAACACCAAAAGATTTTGGGCGGATCGCTGCGCAAACGGCTAAACAAGTTATTTTACAGCGTGTACGTGAAGCAGAAAGAACGATTATTTATAACGAATTCAGTGCTTATGAAAAAGACATCATGCAAGGAATCGTCGAACGCCAGGATAAACGTTATATTTATGTCAATCTTGGTAAAATTGAGGCAGTTCTTTCTAAACAAGATCAAATGCCAAATGAATTTTATCAACCACATGATCGAATCAAAGTTTATGTTTCCCGAGTAGAAAATACGTCTAAAGGTCCGCAAGTATTTGTTAGCCGCAGCCATCCAGACCTATTGCGCCGCTTATTTGAGCAAGAAGTACCAGAAGTCTATGATGGAATCGTTGAAATTGTCAGCATCGCCCGTGAAGCTGGCGATCGTTCAAAAGTGGCAGTTCGCTCAAATGATCCAAATATCGATGCAGTCGGTACATGTGTCGGGCCAAAGGGACAACGAGTTCAAGCAATCGTCAATGAATTAAAAGGCGAAAACATGGATATCGTCGAATGGAATGAAGATCCAGCTGTATTCATTGCAAATGCATTGAATCCTGCACAAGTCATGGATGTGATCTTCGATGAGACAAATCCAAAGGCCTGCACAGTTGTCGTTCCAGACTACCAATTATCGCTAGCAATCGGTAAACGCGGACAAAACGCACGTTTAGCTGCTAAATTGACTAACCATAAAATCGATATCAAATCAGAATCTGACATGACGGAATTTTATGAAAATCAAGAACAACAAAAAGAAACAGAAGAACTGCATGATGAAGCAATCGTTCAGTCAGATTTAACAGACGATGAATATGAAACAATTGCATTCAACAATGAAACGGTCGAAGAAAAACCAGAAGCTTAACTTTAGTAAGGAGGCAAAGAGATGAAACAAAGGAAAATTCCTTTACGCAAATCCGTGGTTTCAGGTGAAATGAAACCTAAAAAAGAGATGGTCCGAATCACCCGTTCAAAAGAAGGGGAAGTATCGATCGATCCAACTGGAAAAATGCCTGGACGAGGAGCGTATGTCTCACTTGAGCCGGAAGAAGTACAACAAGCTTGGGATAAAAAAATTCTCGATCGAGTACTCGAAACAACATTAACAGATGAGTTTTATCAAGAACTTCTTGACTATGTCACTCACCAAAAAGCACGTAAAGAGTTATTTGGAAAATGAATACAGTTAATCGGCAAGAAGCCATGAATCTCATCGGTCTAGCGATGCGCGCGGGAAAACTAATCACGGGTGAAGAACTGACCATTGCTGAAATCCGCAAACAAAAAGCAAAATTGGTGTTTGTGGCAACCGATGCAAGCGAGAATACAAGAAAAAAGATAAAAGATAAGAGTTCATATTATGAAGTTCCTTGCTTTGAGCTATTTTCTGAAGCAGAAATCACGCAGATGATCGGAAAACCTCGCAAGGTATTCGGAATAATGGATGCCGGATTTGCGAAGAAGACCAAGGAGCTAATTGAAGGTTAGGAAGGTGATTGCATGGGCAACAAAAGAATCTATGAATTAGCAAAAGAACTCAAAAAATCTAGTAAAGACGTCGTGGAAAAAGCACAACAACTTGGCATCGATGTGAAAAACCATATGGGTGCGATTACTAGCAATGATGAGAAGAAATTGCAACAAGCGTTCAAAAACCCAAGCACGAAACAACAAGCTGCACAACAAGCAAGCAGAAAACCAGCCAATCAACAGCCGAACGATCAACGTAAAAAAGAAACAACGAACAATCAACAAAAAAATAAAAATAACCGCAGTTATCAAGATCGCGGTCAAGGGAGCGGTCAAGTGAATCAAGGAAAAAAACCAACAACAAACCCAAATAATACGGGAAATACCAGCAGCCAAAATCGTCAAGGAACGAGCCAAGGCGGCAATCAAAACCGTACTAACAATAACAACAAACCAAACAATAACAATCGCGGCAAATTTAATAATAATAACCGTAATCGTTATAATAAAAAAGGTAAAAAAGGCAAACAGCAACAATCAACTAAACCAGCTGTACCACCACGCAAATTCCGTGAATTGCCAGATGTATTAGAGTATACTGAAGGTATGAACGTAGCAGATATTGCGAAAAAAATTCATCGTGAGCCAGCAGAAATCATTAAAAAATTATTTATGCTTGGTGTCATGGTCAATCAAAACCAAGCACTGGATAAAGATACGATTGAACTGTTAGCGACGGACTATGGCATGGAACCACAAGAAAAAGTCCAAGTTGACATTGCTGATATCGATAAATTCTTCGAGGCAGAAGAAGTCGATCCAGATAAATTAGTCTCACGTCCGCCAGTCGTAACGATTATGGGACACGTAGACCATGGGAAAACAACTTTATTGGATACATTACGCCATTCACGTGTAACAAGCGGCGAAGCCGGCGGAATCACACAGCATATCGGTGCCTACCAGATCGATATTGATGGTAAACCAATCACTTTCTTGGATACACCAGGACATGCGGCCTTTACAAGTATGCGTGCACGTGGAGCAAGTATCACAGATATCACGATCTTAGTTGTTGCTGCAGATGATGGCGTCATGCCACAAACAGTTGAAGCAATCAACCATGCCAAAGCTGCAGGCGTTCCAATCATCGTCGCTGTAAATAAAATTGATAAACCAGGTGCAAACCCTCAACATGTTATGCAAGAATTAAGTGAGTATGAGTTAATTCCTGAAGCATGGGGTGGAGAAACGATCTTTGTTGAGATCTCAGCGAAATTCGGCCAAAACATCGAAGAATTGCTGGAAATGATCCTGTTAGTCGCAGAAGTAGAAGATTTAAAAGCAGATCCAACACAACGCGCAATCGGAACAGTGATCGAAGCACGTCTTGATAAAGGTAAAGGTCCTGTGTCAACCTTACTTGTCCAAGAAGGAACACTTCATGTTGGTGACCCAATCGTTGTCGGTAATACTTACGGACGTGTCCGTGTAATGACAAACGATCTTGGCCGTCGCGATAAAGAAGCAGGACCTGCAACGCCAGTAGAAATCACTGGCTTGAATGATGTACCTCAAGCAGGTGACCGTTTCGTAGTCTTCGAAGACGAAAAGACAGCACGTGCAGCGGGTGAAGAACGCGCGAAACGTGCATTATTAGAAAACCGTGCTGCCACAAGCCGTGTGACTTTGGATAACTTATTTGAAAGCCTGAAAGAAGGCGAATTGAAAGAAGTTAACGTAATCATCAAAGCAGATGTACAAGGTTCAGCAGAAGCACTGGCTGCATCATTGAAGAAGATTGATGTGGAAGGTGTCCGTGTAAAAATCGTCCATTCAGCTGTCGGAGCAATCAATGAAAGTGATGTAACCTTAGCAGCAGCCAGCAACGCTATTATCATCGGTTTCAACGTTCGTCCTACACCGCAGGCAAAAGTGCAAGCTGATACTGAAGAAGTCGATATTCGTCTTCACCGTATCATCTATAAAGCCATCGAAGAAATCGAAACTGCGATGAAAGGGATGCTAGACCCTGAATTTGAAGAAAAAATCACCGGTCAAATGATCGTTCGTGAAACCTTCAAAGTTTCTAAAGTTGGTACGATTGCAGGTGCCTATGTAACAGAAGGATATATTCGTAGAGATAGCGGTGTCCGTGTAATCCGTGACGGAATCGTAATCTATGAAGGCCAACTTGCAAGTCTGAAACGATTCAAAGATGACGTGAAAGAAGTCAAAATGGGTTATGAATGTGGTGCAATGATTGAAAAATTCAATGACATCAAAGTAGATGACGTAATTGAAGGATTTATCATGGAAGAAGTCAAAAATGACTAAAAACTGATAAAAGGAGGCCAATCATTATGGCTAACTACCGTGACCGCCGAGTCGGTCAAGAAATCTTAAAAGAAGTCAATGATATTTTGCGCAAAAAGGTCCGTGACCCTCGTGTGGAGAACGTAACGATCACAGATGTGAAAGTTACGGGGGACTTACAGCAAGCAACGATCTATTACAGCATTTTATCTGACTTAGCATCAGATAAGAAAACAGCACAAGATGGATTGAATAAAGCATCAGGATTGATTCGTCGAGAGTTAGGGCACAATCTAAGTATTTATAAGACACCTGAATTGTTCTTTGAACTTGATGAATCAGTTGTCTATGGCAACCATATCGATGAATTGCTTCGCGACTTGAACAAAGACTAATCAAAAACTCCCGCAAATCCTGTGAAATCAGGGGTTGCGGGATTTTTTTGTTTTCATTAAGACGTATTACCTAAGAGTTCCATGACTTTAGTCTTGCGGCGTGTCAGCTAACCAAAAAAGAGAAAAAGAAAAGTAAAAAATTCGACTTTCTTTTTTCTAGTAGTATATAAATTTTTGCATATAGATAAAGATCAAGATACCGATAACGGAAGCTAGATTGTAATCTATTTTAGTGACAGTCAGGTATAGCCAAGTAACTAGAAGATCAGTGGAACCTGCACCATAAAAGTTTGAGTTTGTCGGTCCGTTGACAGTTAAAAGAAAAATCACGTTGAAGTTATTGATATTTCCGATTACGCCGCTTCGATTTGGTCACGATCCAAATTTTGGATAATCCCTGTAGAAATTAGCATAGTAGCTGGGATACCAATTCACATATTGACAAAGATAACAGAGACTTTTACATAAAACGGATCAATCAGGAAAGGAATTGCTCGATCCAGCCCCAGTTTTCCAGCAATGTGTTAACTGGCCCAGCGTCATTCAGCAAATTATGCATGATGAGGAGCGAAATGAACTGCGGAACAGCCATTGTGATAACGACAAGTTTTTTGGATCAATGTAAAAAACGTCAGCGAAAGGAAAAATTTCGTGGTTTTTTATACCTGTTCATTTGGCTAGATATAAAATCCAAACAAATGAACAGAAGTGCTTATTAGGTTTCAATTGGGAGTATCTGCGCTAGAATAAGAGTAATAATGAAAAGGAGTGTTATGTATGGATTATTCTAGTAAAGAATACTTTGATAAAATGACGGCTTGGTGGCGTGCTGCTAATTATCTTTCTGTTGGGCAACTTTATCTTAAAGATAACCCCTTACTGAGACGTACACTGAAACCCGAAGATGTCAAAAAACATCCAATCGGTCATTGGGGAACGATTCCTGGCCAAAATTTTATTTATGTCCATTTGAACCGAGTCATCAATAAATATGATTTGAACATGTTTTATATTGAAGGGCCAGGACACGGCGGACAAGTCATGGTATCGAATGCTTATTTAGATGGAAGTTACACAGAGATCTATCCAGAAGTAACGGAAGATGAGACAGGAATGCAAAAATTATTCAAACGATTTTCATTTCCTGGAGGCATTGCTTCTCATGCAGCACCAGAAACACCAGGTTCTATCCATGAAGGCGGAGAGCTTGGATACTCTCTTTCACATGCAGTCGGAGCTGTATTAGACAATCCTGAAGTAATCTCTGCTGTCGTGATTGGTGATGGTGAAGCGGAAACCGGTCCTTTAGCTGGAAGCTGGTTCTCAAATGTCTTTATCAATCCAGTGATAGATGGAGCTGTTTTACCGATCCTTCATTTAAATGGTGCAAAAATAGCCAACCCAACGATCTTGGCACGTAAATCAGATGGAGAATTAGCAAATTACTTTAACGGACTTGGCTGGGAACCTTTCTTTATTGAAGGAAATGATTCAGAAAAATTAAATCCTGTTATGGCTGAAAAAATGGATCAAGCAATCGAGAAAATTAAATCCATCCAAAAAGAAGCTCGCCTGAAGACAGCAACAGATGTCGTGATGCCAAAATGGCCAGTATTGATCGTACGCACACCAAAAGGATGGACCGGTCCAAAAGAATGGGACGGGGAACCAATTGAAGGAACCTTCCGAGCACACCAAGTACCGATTCCTGTAGATCAAGAACATATGGATCATGCAGATGCTTTACTCCGTTGGCTGAAATCCTATGAACCAGAAAAATTATTTGATGCACAAGGACGTATTTTAGAAGAAATCAGAGAAATCGCGCCTACTGGTGACCAAAGAATGGCAAAAAATCCTATCACCAATGGTGGAATCGATCCAAGACCGCTTATTATGCCAGATTGGAAAAAATATACTTTGCAATTTGAAAAACCAGGCTCCGTTAAAGCAGAAGATATGACCGAACTTGGTAAATTCGTTCGCGAGATCATTGAGAAAAATCCAGAAAATTTCCGTATATTTGGACCAGATGAAACAAAATCAAACCGATTGAATCAAGTTTTCAAAACGACAAATCGCCAATGGATGGAAAAAATCGAACCAGAAAATGATGAATGGCTTTCGCCATCTGGTCGCGTCATCGACAGTCAATTATCGGAACACCAAGATGAAGGGTTCTTAGAAGGGTACGTTCTGACTGGACGGCATGGTTTTTTGCAAGTTACGAATCATTCTTGCGAGTGGTTGACTCTATGTTGACTCAGCACTTCAAATGGATGCGGAAATCACATGACCTTTCTTGGCGAAATGATTATCCTTCGCTAAATCTCATTGCAAGCTCAACAGTCTTCCAGCAAGATCACAATGGATATAGCCACCAAGATCCAGGAATATTGACACATTTGGCAGAAAAGAAGGCGGAGTTCATCCGTGAATATCTGCCTGCGGATGCAAATACATTGCTCGCAGTCATGGATAAAGCATTCCGCTCGTCAGAAAAAATCAATTTGATCATCTCTTCCAAACATCCGCGTGCTCAATTTTACTCAGCAGAAGAAGCAGCCGTCTTAGTGAATGAAGGCTTGAAAATCATTGATTGGGCTTCGACAGCAAAAGAGGAGGAACCTGAATTGGTCATTGCTGCTGCAGGAACGGAATCTAACTTAGAAGCATTAGCAGCTGTAACTTTGCTGCTGGAAGAATTCCCAAAACTAAAAATTCGGTTCATCAATGTCGTAGATTTATTGAAATTACGTCATCCAAGTCAAGATCCGCGTGGGTTGAGCGATGAAGAATTTGATCAATATTTTACAAAAGACAAACCGATCTTATTTGCTTTCCACGGTTATGAAACATTGGTCCGCACGATTTTCTTTGATCGTCATAACCATCATTTAATGATTCATGGCTACAAAGAAAATGGAGATATCACGACACCATTTGACATGCGTGTAGTAAATGAACTTGATCGTTATCATTTGGCAAAAGACGCAGCTTTAAAAATCAAAGGAAGTCAAGCAGAAGATTTTGCGAAAAAAATGGATCAGAAATTACAAGAACATCAAAACTATATTCGTGAAAATGGTATTGATCTGCCAGAAGTATTGGATTGGAAATGGAAAAATCTTGACCAATAAAATGATAAAATCGATCCCGCAAAATAGAATTTTTTACATTGATTAAGAAACTGAAAAAATAAATTTCGTTTGTCAAATTAAGTTAGACAAATCATCTTTTGTGACGTAACTCAAAAATACTTCCATTGGTGTCCGATAGTGTAATGATTTTCTAGGAATATGATTTCGTTTCGATGCCACCGATTGGATAAAGGTTTCAGATACACCATTAAAATCCATAGCTTTATACAAACCATCTTTACGTAATAAGCCATTTGAATGTTCATTCAATCCTCGTTGAGAAGGTGTTCCTGGATCCGCAAAATAAATTGAAATATCGTTGGTATTACTAATCTTTTTCCAATTTGAGAATTCTTTTCCACAATCAAATGTGATGGATTTAAATAAGTTTTTTGGGACACAACGAAACCATTGATTCAGCCTATTTTCAATGTCTTTAGCCTGTCTGCCTTCGGGTTTCAAGGTAATGATGACTTTAGATAGCCGTTCAACTAATGTGATGACCGCGCTTTTATGTTTTCCACCCACGATAGTGTCACCTTCCAGGTGACCAAATTCATGATCAAACTGGGTATAGTCTGTCTTTCTGTCTCGGATTGACCGGCGAAACCCTTGTTTTCCTCTTTTTTCTTTATGACCGTTTGGTTTTCTTTTTCCCTTCATTGGTAAATCGTGAGTGTCAAAGGTTTTATCTTTAAACATTCGATACAGTGTGCGTACCGAACAAGCAATAGGAAACTCTGCTCGACCAATAAGGACATCAGGAGCCCACCCTTGAACAACCTTTTTTTGAATGTATTCCTGTTGCTCATCAGGTAAAACAATCGGATGTCTTCCGCAGTTACGTTTGTTTTTCTTATATTGTTTATAGTAGCTCATTGCGCTTCCACCAGATTTAAGAAAACGATAGACCTTATAAATAGTTTGTCGAGAACGTTGTAACAGATTGGCTACTTTTGAAACAGGTTGTGATTGATTGAAATAAGCTTCTATCATTACGAGTTCAGTTGGTGTAAGATGGTTATAGGTCATTTGTACTCACTCCTTATAATTCTTTCGTCGGAACTATTTTGAGTGTAGCACAAATGACTTTTTTTAGTTGTCTAGCTTAATTTTACAATCGGCGAAATAAAAAAAACGGAAAAAAGACTGGAAGAATGGCCAGTCTTTTTTTTCGTTTTTGGGAAGTGAAAACCAAACTATTTACCTGTAAGCCACCCATAAATCCAATCAAATGGTGCAAAGAAAAAATCTTCCATTCTATTCCCTCCTTTAAAAAAGCATAACATGATTTCTATTTACGTGAGCATGAATTTTGTTACGTTTTTATTGCCGAAAAATAAAAACCGTTCATTATGATGTCAAATTCGTCAGTAATTGATGCAATGTGTTATAATAATTCAGTTAAATCAAAAATGAAATGGAGAAAAGACATGGACGGGTTATTACCTTTATGGAAAGAACGCGGAATGACAAGTCATGATTGCGTATTCAAATTAAGAAAAATCTTACATACGAAAAAAATCGGACATGGGGGTACGCTTGACCCAGACGTAGACGGTGTGTTGCCCATTTGTATTGGAAAAGCCACAAAAGTTATCGAATATTTGACAGATTCTGGGAAAATCTATGTAGGCGAGATAACTCTAGGTTTCAGTACAACGACGGAAGATCGATCCGGAGAACGGGTAGAAACAAAACCAGTAGATATGTCTTTATCTGAAAAAAAAATAGATGAAGTGATGGCTTCATTTATTGGTGAGATCACCCAGATACCACCAATGTACTCAGCGGTAAAAGTCAACGGTAAGCGGTTATATGAATATGCCCGCAATAATGAAACAGTGGAGCGTCCTGTTAGAAAGGCTCAGATTTACCGTTTTATCCGGACAAGTGAATTGACAAGAGACGAAGTGACAGGAACCATTTCTTGGCGCTTCGAAGTAGAATGCGGGAAAGGAACCTATGTCCGCACATTAGCTGTAGATACAGGCAAGAAACTTGGTTACCCTGCGCACATGTCTGATCTGACCCGAACAGCAAGTGCCGGTATGTCCCAGAAGGATGCTCTGACATTAGAAGAAGTAGCTCAAGCTGTGAAAAATGGGACAATCGATGATTGTTTGCTGCCAATAGAAAAAGGAGTGGAACGGTTCAAACGAGTAGATATTACTGATGAAGTATGGCAGAAAGTAAAAAACGGTATGAGACTTGATTATACTGTATTTGCGCTCCCAGAAATGCCGTCAGAAGAAATTGCTTTGTTTTATAAAGGAAAAGTTGTCAGTATTTATCAGCCAAACCCGAAAGAAAAAAACAAATTAAAACCTAGTAAAGTATTGAGAAATGAGGAATAACGAATGAATATCATCAAGATCAGACATCCTTACCAATCAGAACAAATTCCAGAAGACGATGTCGTTTTAGTGCTGGGATTTTTCGACGGCGTGCATATCGGACACCAGAAAGTCATAAAGACAGGTATGGAAATTGCACAAAAAGAAGGATTGAAATTAGCATTGATGACTTTCAATCAGCATCCATCTATTGTCTTTAAAAAGATCGATCCTAGCAGCGTGAAATATTTGACTAGCCTTAAGCAAAAAGAAGAAAAAATGGCCGCTTTGGGTATAGATTATTTATATGAAGTTGATTTTACTTCTTCTTTTGCTCATTTAGCACCGCAGGAATTTGTTGATCAATACATCGTAGGGTTACATGCAAAATATGCTGTTTCCGGTTTTGATTATACGTATGGACCAAAAGACATTGCAGATGTCGCTCATTTTCCTGAATATGCCAAAGGAAGATTCAAAATCGTCACAGTTTCTAAAGAAGAAGAACAAGGTGAAAAAATCAGCTCTACCCGTATTCGTGGATTACTAGACAGCGGACAAGTAAAAGAAGCAGCAAAACTATTAGGTTGCACATATGAGGTAGAAGGGGTAGTTGTCCATGGCGATGCACGAGGCAGACTACTAGGATTCCCTACAGCAAATGTCAAAGTAAAGAGCACGGTTCATTTGCCTAAAGAAGGTGTTTATGTGTCGGAAATAAAAATTGGGGAAACATGGTATCCAGCCATGGGTTCAATTGGACATAATGATACATTCGGTGAAGGACGGGAGCTGACTGTAGAGTTGTATATTTTGGACTTTAATCAAGATATCTATGGTGAACATGTCGCGGTACGCTGGAATCAATTTTTAAGAGATCAAGTGAAATTTTCTAGTGTAGAGGAATTGATTGAACAACTCAAGGAGGATGAACAAGCAACAGCTGAATATTTTTCTCAGCAATAAAACATTATGCATAAAATCTCTTGTTTATGTATAACTAGCAATTACAATAAAATGGGTGATAAATAAGCCCAGGAAAGGGGCTGTGACAAAAGTCTTGTCACAGCCTTTTTTTCCAAATAAATGGTTTTTCAGAAGTAGCTTCTTCGGAAATAAGCCGAAATTTCTTGAAGCTGACCACTTCTGTCACAACCTCTTTCTTTATAGAAATAAAAGGACACTAGCAATTCATGAAAACGATTGCTAGAGCGTATCATTTGCTTTAGACTATATATCTTGGTGTACACTCACTTTAAGGCGGAAATAAAAGTTATCCGTAATAACAGGTTTAGGTATGAAAAAGGAGTGGGTACTATGTACAAGGAATTAGAAAACAAAGTCGCAGTAGTAACTGGTGGCTCAAAGGGGATTGGAACAGCGATTGCTCAACGATTCGGGAAAGAAAAAATGAATGTAGTTGTCAACTATAACTCGGATAAAGAAGGAGCAGAAAAAGCAGTCAAAGCAATCGAAGAGGCAGGCGGAAAAGCAGTCTCTGTACAAGCAGATGTCAGTTCTGAAGAAGGAATACAGCGTTTACTTGATACGGCTTTAGAAAATTTTGGGACACTGGACGTTTGGGTTAATAATGCTGGGATGGAAAATCAGCATCCAACCCATGAACTTAGCCTTGAAGATTGGGAAAGAGTGTTAAAAGTCAATTTGACTGGCGTTTTTATCGGAACGAAAGCGGCTTTAAATTACTTTACAGAGAATAATAAAAAAGGAAATATCATCAATATGTCTTCTGTTCATGAACAGATCCCATGGCCAACGTTTGCTCATTACGCTGCTTCAAAAGGCGGGGTAAAATTATTTACCGAAACGGTAGCAATGGAGTATGCACCGAAGGGAATCAGAATCAATAGTATAGGCCCTGGTGCTATCCGTACACCTATTAATGCGGCAAAATTTGATGATCCTGAACAAAAAGAACTCTTGGAAAGTATGATCCCACTAGGACGCGTAGGTGAACCAAAAGAAATAGCGGCGACAGCTGCATGGTTGGCTTCAGACGAATCCAGTTATGTTACAGGTATTACACTATTTGCAGATGGTGGGATGACTTTATATCCTTCTTTCCAAGGTGGAAAAGGATAAGGGTGAATAAAAATGGGTTTATTGATTGCATTGATCCCGGCAGTTGGCTGGGGGATCCAGCCACTGATTTTGAAAAAGATTGGTGGCAGACCAACAAATGAGATATTAGGAACTGGTATTGGAGCGGTGCTTGTCGGCTTACTCGTTCAATTATTCGCTTCTCCAGCTGGTATTTCAGTGACTACATTTTTGATTAGTTTACTTTCTGGTGCATTTTGGGTTATTGGACAAACAGGACAGTATACATCTTTCAACTTGATTGGTGTTTCTAAAACGATGCCAATTTCGACTGCATTACAGTTAGTCGGAACCTCGTTGATTGGTGTCTTCGCTTTTGGAGAATGGTCTGGAAGTATGGGGAAAATCATTGGAGCAGCAGCAATCATTCTTCTTGTATTTGGTTCTGCTTTAACGGCAATCAGTGATGATCCTGGAAAAAAAGGCGGTATCACAAAAGGAATTAGTCTATTAGCATCAACAAGTATTGGTTATTGGGTATACAGTGCATTGCCTAAACTAGTTGATGCAAGCGGACTTTCCATTTTCTTTCCGCAAATGATCGGTGTCTTTTTAGGGGCAGTGATTTATGTGATTTTCCGTAAACCAACCGCATTTTCTGAAGACAAGAGTTGGAAAGCAACGATCGTTGGAGCCATCTTTAGTGTGTCAGCATTGGCTTATATTTTTTCAGCAAATGAAAATGGGGTTGCTACTGCATATATCATTACACAGCTAAACGTAGTTATCTCTACATTAGGCGGTATGTACATCCTGCATGAAAATAAGACACCAAAAGAAAAAAAATTAACGATTATCGGATTATTGCTGATCGTAGTAGGAAGCATGGTCACGGTCTTTATTTGAGGATAAAGATGGTAAAATTTCATTTATTAAAAAAATATTTGTTTGAACCAAACAGTAAGTACTTATAAAAAAAGGCTCTATACTTTTTGATGTTGGTGAACTTCACCAACATCTTTTTTGTATAAAAAAATATAGAAAAGACACCCTGAAATCCTTTAGAATTAATTTGGCTACCAATTCATAGGAGGATTCAAGATGTCTCATACTCAGCTTATCAAAGATACCCTAAATATTCTAGACCTAAATATCTATTTCGAGGAAAATTGTTTAACTAAAGAAAAATACAAAGGGCAAATTTGCTTGATTTACAAAGGAACTCTTCTGTACAAGCCAGAAGAGTGTTCCCATTGTCTTTGTGTCGTCCCCTCTAGGATCATTCGTTGGGGGACGACAACCGTTCGGTTGTTACTGAATGATGTGTCTGAGTATCGCACTTATCTGGAGCTGAAGAAACAACGATTTAAATGTAAGTCTTGCCAAAGAACATTCGTAGCGGATACCTCTGTTGCTGAAAAACACTGTTTCATTAGTCAAAAAGTTCGTTGGTCTGTCATTGCTCGCTTAAAAGAGAATACTTCCATGACGGAAATCGCTCGTCAGAAAAATATTTCCACTTCTTCGGTCTATCGTGTCATGAAGCGATTCTACCGCCCATTGAATCCTTTCAAACAGACTTTGCCAAAGGTCTTATGCTTTGATGAATTCAAATCGGTTCGAAGTGTTGCCAGTGCAATGAGTTTTATCATGATGGACGGACAAAGCCATGCATTATTGGATATTGTCGAAAATCGACGCTTGCCTTATTTAGAACGCTATTTTTCTCGGTTTTCATTAGCGACTCGTGAAGCCGTTCAATTGATTGTTATTGATATGTATGCGCCTTATGTTTCGTTGGTGAAAAAGCTTTTCCCGAATGCTCAGTTGATCATCGATCGTTTCCACATCGTCCAACATATTGGCAGAACTTTCTTGAATCATCGAGTGAAAGAAACCACGGTACGACTTAAAGGAAATTCCCACTCTCAACGAGGGTTAGGGAAAAAATTGAAGCGCTATTGGAAACTCCTACAAAAAGAAGAAGCAAAGTTAAACTATGAAAAACGGGTTTGGCGTGCCAGTTTTAAAGATTATTTGACTGAAAGTGAGATTGCCGATCGACTGTTAGCTGCTTGTCCCAACTTACGCCAAGGCTATCAGTTATACCAAGACATTCTTTATGCGGTAAAGAAAAGAGATCAGTCACTATTTGAGGATTGTTTAACTAGAGACATTAGCGGTCTGCCAGAAACCTATACAACCACTTTACGAACGTTTAAAAAGTTTCTGCCACAGATCCAAAATGCGCTTCACTACAGCTATTCAAACGGACCATTGGAATGCTTAAACAACCACATCAAAGTATTAAAACGCAATGCGTACGGCTTTCGCAACTTTTACAATTTCAAACTACGAATTATGATTCGTCATGGCAAAACATTTTTAACCAAATAAACAGAACAGAAAGAGGTTTTCTTCTTTCTGTTCTGTCCAAATTATTCTAAGATTTCTCTTTACCAACATCATTTGACAAAGAGCCTAAAAAAATAGCGCTAGAATTTCCAACATCTCTGGAATTTCTAGCGCTTTTTAATTGTTTAAGATACAAGGGAAATATCTGTCTGGATCAATAATTTTTCATTGATCCATTGACTAAAGTTTACGACATAATTGAAGTTACCACCGATTAGTATCTCCGCATGATTGTCTTTATAAAGATCGTATTGTAAAAGACGGTCTTTTTTATTTGCGTAAACATCGTTATGGTACTGGACTAATTGTTCTCGGAATTGATTGATTGCTGTAAAATCACGATATTGAAGGTTGAAACGCATCGTGATTGGTGCATTTAGCATGAATCGCTGCATTTCTTTTGCTGCTTCCTCTGCTTGATCTCCGTATAGGAACTCAAAAAGATTACGTTCAGAAAATTTCCATTGCCCGCCAACCTTTGTTCCTTTTAGTTTTCCTTCATGAAGATAATTTCTGATAGAACGTGTAGTAACACCTAATTGTTCGGCTAATTCATTTACTGAGTAAAAATCTTTCAATGTTCACCCTCCTATGTGAATGGTTCTACTGACTTAGTTGATATTTGCTTAATCACGAAATGTAGAAAGAACGATTTTAATTAAGGTCATTGTAAAAATCAAGTCAGAAAATTCTAACTTTTATTTCTCTAAAGAAATTCGTTCTCTCCTAAAGTGATATTATATTTAAATATACCTGAAAATAATGGGCAGTATTATGAAAGATCACTGATATTTTCTCGTATTTTTTCCTTATTCAAAAGTTTTGCAGGAAAATTGCTGAAAAAATAATTTTACTAAGTAGAAAATTCAAAGCCATTCAATCAGTGATTTTTTTCAGCACAAGAAAGACTCCTTATAAAAATAGCAGATACTTTGTCAATTAAGTGTTTAACCAGGGATGATAAAAAGGATAGGATTGAACAAAACCTGTATAAGGTGATGAATAGTTTCCTCGCCAGTAAAAGGTTTATTCGTATAAAGCTTTATCGCCAAAATTTATCATGACCTTTTTTATCTTCAATATTAAATGAAATCAATTGTTCAATCAATTCCCAGTTGATTACACTTTTCCAAGGAACTTTGATGACGTTATCCGTATATACGTAGCCTGCTTCTTGGATATTTTTTTCAAGGGCACGAATCGCTGCTTTTTCCGGTGCGATAGAAAAATGATTTTTAGCAAAACTAAATGCAATAATAAAGGTACCATGGTCAGTAAACATAGGTTGGTTCCATTTTACAGTTGTGTCTAGCTGGGGATACGTTTCTGTTATCTTAGCAAAAAGGTCTTTGATCTTTTGTTGATGTTCTTTTTCTTTGATTTGATTGATGATCGGCTGAAATTTTTCCATTCTAAAACGCCTCCATTAAGTGGTTTGATTTATTTTACCAGAAAAACAATAGTTATGTATAAAAAACGAACAAAACACAAGTAATGTTGTAACCGCTATATTTATATGATAAGATGTCTCAAATAATAAAATAGAAAAGAGACATAAAAATGATTGACTTGGCAAAGAAATTCTTACACGAAAATATATATTTTGAGTTGTATCATCATCGAGCCATTTATACAAATGAAGATGCTTTGGTAATAAAGAAAGAACAAGGATTTACAGGTACAGAGACCAAAAGCTTATTCTTAAAAGATAAAAAAGATAATAACTACGTATATCTGACTTTTACTACGAAACAAACGGATTTCAAAGCATTAGGGAAGATCGTCGGTAAAAGGCTTTCTATTGTTTCATCAGAACGCATGGAAGAACAAACGGGACAAAAGCAGGGCGCTGTTTCTCCGTTTGGTTATGAAAAACAGATTCCGATTATTATTGATGAAGAGCTCTTATCAAATGAAAAACTTGTTTTTGCACCAGGTAGACCAGATCAAACGATGGTCATCCAAACGGTTGACTTAAACAAAATCATCCAGCTACTTGAGATGCCGATATTTTTGATGCCGGCAAACGAAAAAAACAATTAACCAAGTAAAATAGTGCATACTTGGAGGTGAAGCAACATGATAAGTTATCCATTATTAGAAAGAAATGCAACGATTGGGGTTACTGCACCATCCTCAGGCGTATCAGAGGAACACCATTCGTTACTCGAATCAGCTTTAAAGAGAATGGAAGAAAAATCTTTCCAAGTAGTTACTGGAAAGACGCTTTGGACGCAAGATAAGGAAAAATCAGGTCCAGCAAGAAAACGAGCAGATGAATTCAATCAAATGATGCAAGATGAAAATATCCAAATGATCTTTCCGACTTGGGGAGGAGAATTATTGATTGAGATTCTCGATTTTGTCGATTTTGATGCTCTACAACCAAAATGGATAGTAGGTTATTCAGATATTAGTACGTTGCTACTTGCTGTCACATTAAAAACAGGGATAGCCACTGCACATGGAACTAACCTTATTGATTTAAGAGGAGAGTACTTGGATGAAACGACAGCAATGTGGGAAAGTGTACTGAAAACAAGAGAAGGAGAATCGATTCTACAGCAATCTTCTGAAAAGTATCAAAAAGTGTGGCCCCATGAGCATTCATCATCTTCTGTTTTCCATCTCACTGAACCAACAAATTGGCAATCAGTCAGCGGAGATGCAGTAAGGATGAAGGGACGATTATTAGGTGGTTGTATTGATACGATCAGGCATTTAATCGGTACTCCTTATGGAGATGTCCAATCTTTTAAAAGAAAGTATAATGATGGAAAGCCGATCTTGTGGTTTCTAGAAAACTGTGAGCTATCGTCAGTTGATTTAAGAAGATCACTTGTTCAGATGAAACTGGCAGGCTGGTTTGATGGCAGCTCGGGGATCATGTTCGGTAGAAGTGCGGCAGAGGATTTGTTAGATTATAAAATGAAGGATGTATACGAAGATCTGTCAAAGGAATTAAAACTACCGATCTTGTATGATATTGATTGTGGTCATGTACCGCCACAACTGACATTGATTAATGGTGCCTATGCAGAAGTAGCGGTAGAAGATAGAAAAGCGACTGTTTTGCAAACGTTTATTTAAAAAATTTTTTCCTGCCTTGGAGTCTATCAAAGACCAATAAATCTAAATAGAAAAGAAAGTGAAAGAAGCTGACAAAATGCTGTCAGCTTCTTTTTGTATAACATATTAGAAAGTCTAATTATCTATAACTGTCACATCGATTAACTGTTTCACGTCATTGGGATTTCCTGTAGGAATAGCTACTACAGATGCATTATCAATGATTTCTTGAGTTGTTTCTCTAATGAACGCTGGATAAGATGTTTGATCTGCAGGCATTTGCCAATGTGAAGGAACTGGATAACTAGTGATTGTCCCGTCATGGTTACTTGAATACACTAAAACTCCCTGGTAACTGTATTTCCCAGTGAGCATAACCACATCTTTCGGATAGACTGCACTCCCTGCATCATAAGGGGCGATAGGTGTTCCTGCAGGATAATGAATAACATGTAATTCGAAATCACCCGATGTATCTCTAAAAGTATTACCTCTAATAGCTAGCCAAACACGTGCGTACTCAATTTGTAGATCAGAATATCCTGCTAACGGATCTATTGACTGAGAAGACTGTGAGGAGGTTGTGTCTATTGTTGAAGAAGAAATATTTGTCTCAACTGTACTACTAGATGTAGAAGAAGTATTGGGCTCTGAGACTTTACTGCTTGTTGAAGATGTATTCGTTTCAGTAGAAGCTGATTTCTGAGTACTTGATTTTTCAGCTGAACTGGTTTGTCTGATTGAACTTTTGTCTGTGGTCGCAGATGGATCACTATTTTCTTTACTAGGAGACGTACATCCTACAAGGAATAAAGAGACCAACAATAAAATAAAACCTAACTTTTTCATATAAAATACCTCATTATTTTTTTAATACCAGTATAGCATAATCCTGAATTTTTGAATCCGTAAAACCTTGTCTATGAATATAAATAGAGTGTATCTTCTTTGATAAATGTCAGAAAAAGTGTGACAAATAATCATCAGTAAAATTACTTGTCACACTATTGATAAGGAGTATTTAATTGAAGAGAATGATTAGGAGAAAGGATCTCCGTACTTTTTATAGTAATCATAGAATCCAAGTTTGTATAGACGAATCGTTTTTTCTCTTATTTCTTCTGTTTCAAAATGGACTGCTTGAAGAATCAAGTCTGTGAATTCTATAGGAGCTGTTCCATTCGCAGTAATCAAATTACGATCTTTCACAGCTTGTTGTTCTATAAAATCTTCTTTATTCTGATAATTTTCCGATTCTAACCAAGGAAATTGCGCATTTCCGGTGTGTTTGTAACCTTGCAATAATCCGCTCTGAGCTAAATAATCAACTGCCCCACAAATAGCAGCTACTGGTACGTCTGTTTTTAACAATTTATCGATTATTTGATATAAATGATGATTTTTTATGTCCCATGAATTGCCACCGATCATAATAAAAAGGTCAACTTTTTCAGGTATTTGTTCGATTAAGTAATCGATTTTTGTTTTTAATCCTCCAATGGAAGTGACCTCTGATTGGATAGAAGCAGTTTTGTTTTGCCATTTCTCATTTTGGTTTAGTGTGCTAGTAATATAAGCACCTTCCCAATCGGCATATTCCTCTAATAGAAACGTAATCGCAGTTTTCATTTTCAAGCTCTCCTTTACTATCTATAACAAGGACAACAGTTTTAACCTACAGACATTCATTAAAATTGGGTAGCGACAGCGAAAACAACAATTCTTAAGTTTTAGACAGAGTATACAGATAGTCAACTTAATTAAATACGAACTAAATAAAAATGACAGGTAATCATTTTTGTTTACCAGCATTATAACATTTTGCATACATGGATGACAAAAGAACCAATTCCCACTTGCTTGAGTACAATATTAAAAGAAACTGGAAGGCAAAAAGTAATTATAGAAACGAAAAATAAATCATATCGGGCACTCAGACATGAAAACAACCCTAGAGATATATAACTAGGTAACCAGTTTAATGAAAGAAAAAATCATCCAAGAAGTCGATTCTTGGATTTTTTAGTGGATTTGTTCGCCAAATACGTTTAGTATGCGTATATGAGAGGTTGTAAGCAAAGCGTTGTGGTCTGAGCACTTAAGGAGGAATCTGTGAAAATAGCTTTTCATATTTTTGCAGATTTTGACTTAATGCCGAAGGTCAGCTTTGCGATTACCGTTTATCGAGAGGCTGTAAAAGCACCGTGTAGCTCCGATGACAATAAGCAAGCATTTTTAGAGCTAGGTTTCCTTGATTCTAAATATGCGGCTTATTTCAATGAGTTGGTGCTTGAACGCGATTTTAAGAAGGTCGAAAACAGGCACGACTTTTCGACGTAAGGAGAAAGAATTTCAATGATAGAAACAATAAATCCCGCAGAAAACA
The DNA here is from genome assembly GCF_053011625.1 of Enterococcus sp. PLH-Efm8. Classification (NCBI taxonomy): domain Bacteria; kingdom Bacillati; phylum Bacillota; class Bacilli; order Lactobacillales; family Enterococcaceae; genus Enterococcus; species Enterococcus sp. PLH-Efm8. Next base: position 1,618,663 of record NZ_CP172568.1, on the reverse strand, counting down.
AGGTTTCTGCGTACATTCATATCCCATTTTGCGAGCATATCTGCTATTACTGTGATTTTAATAAAGTTTTTTTAGAAGGGCAGCCAGTAGATGAGTATGTGGAAATGCTGCTGAATGAAATGAAAATAATGCTAGAAAGTCATCCGACAGCGAATTTAGAAACACTTTACGTAGGGGGCGGGACACCAACTTCTTTATCTGCTAAACAACTTGATCGACTGTTATCAGGTGCTAGAGAGATCCTGCCTTTTCAAAATGGTAATGAGTTTACTGTAGAAGCGAATCCAGGTGATTTGACCCGTGAAAAACTTCAAGTAATGAAAAACTATGGCGTCAATCGTTTATCCATGGGAGTGCAGACATTTGATAATCGCTTATTGAAAAAAATTGGACGTAAACACACCGCAGAAGATGTGTATCAAACTATGCAATTTTTAGAAGCAGAAAATTTTACCAATGTAAGCATCGATTTGATTTATGCATTACCGGGACAAACACTAGAAGGATATCTGGATACTTTGGAAAAAGCTTTGGCTTTGGATCTGCCTCACTATTCTTTGTACTCATTGATCCTCGAAAACAAAACAATGTTCATGAACTGGGTACGACAAGGAAGACTCGAACTGCCTGATCAGGAAACGGAAACCAGAATGTTTGAAGAGACGATTGAAGCAATGGAAAAGCATGGACGTCACCAATATGAAATAAGTAACTTTGGGCTCTCCGGACATGAATCTCAACATAACCTCATGTACTGGAACAATGACCACTATTTTGGGTTTGGAGCTGGTGCTAGCGGTTATCTTGGAGATATTCGTTACCGCAACAAAGGACCAATCCAACACTATTTACGCCCATTACGAGCAAATGAACGCCCGGTATTGGAAGAAGAAAAATTGACACGAAAAAATCAAATAGAAGAAGAAATGTTCTTAGGACTAAGAAAAAAAACAGGGATTACTAAAAAACATTTCTATGATCGCTATCAAAAAACAATTGAATCGGTGTACGGTGATGTGCTAAGGGAATTAGAGCAAGAAGGGTTACTTGTTAATGAAGAAGACCGTGTTTATTTGACACCAAGAGGGACCTTTTTGGGGAACAATGTGTTTGAGCGCTTTTTGTTTGAAAAATAGTTTAAAGAATATTTGTTTTTTATCTGAATTTAAATAAAAAAAGTTCAAAAATACAATAAAGGACTATTGAAACGTTGATATAACTGGATTTACATCAATTATTTAGAATTAGCACTCTTGTGTTTAGAGTGCTAAAAAATGGAGTCTTTCTCTTGACAGGAGAAGGGCTTCTTGCTATATTTATAAGTGGATTAGCACTTAGAATATATGAGTGCTAATGAGAGGTGAGGAAGATGTTAACAAAGCGACAAAACGACATTTTACGTCTGATCATCCAACACTATACGAGTAGTGGCGTGCCCGTTGGTTCCAAAACATTGATGTCTGAGGGAGTCAAGGCCAGCTCAGCAACGATTCGCAATGATATGAAAGCATTAGAAGATGAAGGATTGCTGTTGAAGACTCACTCTTCTTCTGGGCGGATTCCATCTGCTTTAGGCTATCGTTATTACGTGGATCATTTGTTAAAACCTGCTCGCGTAGCAGAAGATGATTTGCTGCTGATTCGTCAGTCTCTAGGCAGAGAATTTCATGAAATCAATGAGATTATTAAGCAATCTGCTGAGATATTATCTGAGCTGACAAGCTATACGACTTTTTCATTGGGACCTGAAATAAAAGACCGCCGACTGACTGGCTTTCGTATCGTACCCTTGAATAATCGACAGATTATTGCTATCGTCGTAACAGATATGGGGAATGTAGAAAGCCAAGTGTTCACTCTTCCCGAATATATGGGAAGTCAGGAACTAGAAAAAATGGTACAGATTGTAAACGACCGTCTAGTCGGAGATCCTCTGATGACGGTGTACCATAAACTTCGTACGGAGATTCCGATGATTCTTCATAAATATTTCCAAACGACAGAAGGGATGTCTCAGTTATTTGACACCGTTCTTGGTCATGTTTTTGAAGATAAGGTTTATGTCAGTGGACAAATGAATCTCTTGGATTATGAGCCCCGTCAAGATCTTGATCAGTTCAAATCGATGTTTTCTTTTATGAAAGACTCAGACGGACTTACACAAATGATCACTCCGATGGATAGCAATATTCATATCAAGATTGGTGCTGAATTAGGCAATGATTTATTGCAGAATATGAGTATGATTCAAGCAAGTTACGAGATAGATGGTCATGGAAGAGGTACAATAGCCTTGTTAGGGCCTACTAGTATGCCTTATTCTCGGATGTTCGGTCTAGTCGATGTTTATCGAAGAGAACTAGCAGCTAAACTTGCTGATTACTACCGTTCGCTTGACTTGTCAAACTCGTAATGTGAATAACGAAGCTATTTGCAGCTGATCGTTCTCTCTTTCTTAGTAAGAGCAATCAAACAGCTGACTGAATAATGAAAGGAAGACTGTATCGTGAAAGAAAATCAAGAAGAACTAGATAAAGAAATGACAGATGCTCAGCCAGAACCGGAAATCGATGTCGAAGCTGCAGAAGATTCGGGTATTTCAGAAGCTGAAGCGGAAGAATTCGAAACAGCGAAATTAAAAGCTGAGTTAGAAGAAATGGAAGATAAATACTTGCGGGCTCGTGCTGAAATCGCAAATATGGCAAATCGAGGAAAAAATGAGCGTGAGCAATTACAAAAATACCGTTCACAAGATTTAGCCAAAAAATTACTTCCATCAATTGACAACCTGGAACGTGCATTAGCCACAGAAGTGTCAGATGATCAAGGGGCAGGTTTGAAAAAAGGCGTGGAAATGGTCTTGGAAAGTTTGCGTAACGCACTGGAAGAAGAAGGAATTGAAAAAATCCCTGCTAAAGGAGAAGCCTTTGATCCTAATCTTCATCAAGCAGTACAAACTGTTCCAGCGACTGAAGATACACCAGCCGATACGATTGTAGAAGTACTACAAGAAGGCTACAAATTACATGATCGCGTGTTAAGACCAACCATGGTCATTGTTGCACAATAATTGTGCGGATATAAAACTTACACTTTCAATTAAAGAAGGAGACGTTAATTATGAGTAAAATTATCGGTATTGACTTAGGTACGACTAACTCTGCAGTAGCAGTATTGGAAGGAAACGAAGCAAAAATCATCGCTAACCCAGAAGGAAACCGTACAACACCTTCTGTTGTATCATTCAAAAATGGAGAAATCCAAGTAGGGGAAGTTGCAAAACGTCAAGCTGTGACAAACCCAAATACGATTTCATCAATCAAACGCCATATCGGTGAAGCAGGTTACAAAGTAGATGTAGAAGGTAAATCATATACACCACAAGAAATCTCAGCAATGATCCTTCAATATATCAAAGGATTCGCAGAAGACTATTTAGGTGAAAAAGTCGAAAAAGCAGTTATCACTGTGCCAGCTTACTTTAATGATGCACAACGTCAAGCAACAAAAGATGCTGGTAAGATCGCTGGTCTAGAAGTAGAACGTATCGTCAATGAACCAACTGCAGCTGCTCTTGCCTATGGTTTAGATAAAACAGATCGCGACGAAAAAATCTTAGTATTCGACCTTGGTGGCGGTACTTTTGACGTATCTATCCTTGAACTAGGAGACGGTGTCTTTGATGTATTGTCAACAGCTGGCGACAACCATCTAGGTGGGGACGACTTTGATAACAAAATCATCGACTACATGGTAGCAGAATTCAAAAAAGAAAACAGCATTGACTTGTCTCAAGACAAAATGGCTTTACAACGCTTGAAAGACGCTGCTGAAAAAGCGAAAAAAGATTTATCTGGCGTATCAAGCACACAAATCAGCTTGCCATTTATCACAGCAGGAGAATCTGGACCATTGCATTTGGAAATGACATTGACACGTGCAAAATTTGATGAATTAACAGCTGACTTAGTAGAACGTACAAAAGTACCAGTACGTCAAGCGCTAAAAGATGCAGGTTTATCACAATCAGAAATCGACGAAGTTATTTTAGTCGGTGGATCTACTCGTATCCCTGCAGTTGTAGAAGCAGTACGTAAAGAAACAGGAAAAGAACCAAACAAATCAGTTAACCCTGATGAAGTAGTTGCTATGGGTGCTGCTATCCAAGGTGGCGTGATCACTGGTGATGTGAAAGATGTTGTTTTACTTGACGTTACACCATTGTCATTAGGTATCGAAACAATGGGTGGAGTGTTCACTAAATTGATTGACCGCAATACAACGATTCCAACAAGTAAATCACAAGTATTCTCAACTGCGGCAGATAATCAACCAGCAGTAGACATCCATGTATTACAAGGTGAACGCCCAATGGCTGCTGACAACAAAACTCTAGGAAGATTCCAATTGACAGATATTCCAGCAGCTCCTCGTGGTATTCCACAAATCGAAGTAACATTCGATATTGATAAAAACGGGATTGTAAATGTATCTGCGAAAGATCTAGGTACACAAAAAGAACAAAAAATCACGATCAAATCTTCTTCAGGTCTAACAGACGAAGAAATCGAACGTATGGTAAAAGATGCAGAAGCAAATGCAGAAGCAGATAAAGCTCGTAAAGAGGAAGTTGACCTACGTAATGATGTAGATGCATTGCTATTCTCTGTGGACAAAACATTGAAAGAATTAGAAGGCAAAGTGGACGAAGAAGAAGTGAAAAAAGCAGAAACAGCTCGCGATGAATTGAAAGCCGCTGTTGAAGCAAACAACATCGAAGAAATGAAAACTAAACGCGATGCATTGAACGAAATCGTTCAAAACTTGACTGTTAAACTATACGAACAAGCGGCACAACAACAAGCTCAAGAAAACCCAGAAGCAGCTCAAGGCGGAGCAGATGATGTCGTTGATGCTGATTTTGAAGAAGTCGATGGCGACGATAAATAATCAGTTCACTGAATTTCGAGAGAAGGCCAAAGTTGCTACTTTGGCTTTTTCTTTTGAAAAATAGTTTGAAGTATCGGTTTTTGTTTCAAACAAAATATGATATGATAACAAGCGACGTGAAAATGATGAGAACCAATAGGAGGAAAGCCTATGGCAACAAAACGTGATTATTATGAAGTCTTAGGGCTCTCAAAAGGAGCATCAGAAGATGAAATAAAGAAAGCTTATCGTAAGCTTTCGAAAAAATACCATCCTGACATCAATAAAGAACCTGATGCGGAAGAAAAATTCAAAGAAGTATCAGAAGCATATGAGATTTTAAGTGACCCGCAAAAACGCGCTGCATATGACCAATACGGGCATGCAGGCACAGATCCAAATTACGGTGCTGGTGGAGCTGGTGGCGGATTTGGTGGATTCGGCGGCTTCTCTGGTGGCGGCTTCGGTGGTTTTGAAGATATCTTCGACTCTTTCTTTGGAGGAGGCGGTCGGTCAGTCGATCCAAATGCGCCTCGTCAAGGTGCTGATTTGCAATATACGGTCGACTTGTCTTTTGAAGAAGCGATTTTTGGTGTAGAAAAAGAAATCAAGTATAATCGGGAAGAAATCTGTCATACTTGTGGTGGGAACGGTGCAAAACCAGGCACACAACCAACTACTTGTCATAAATGTCATGGTGCAGGTACGATTAATGTAGAACGCCAAACACCACTTGGACGAGTGATGAGCCGTCAAACTTGTGATGTTTGTCATGGGACAGGGAAAGAAATCAAAGAACCTTGTCCAACCTGTCATGGCTCAGGACATGAGAAGAAAGCACATTCAGTTAAAGTGAATGTACCAGCTGGTGTAGAAGAAGGACAACAAATGCGTTTAGCTGGTCAAGGAGAAGCTGGAGAAAACGGCGGACCATTTGGTGATTTGTATGTGGTCTTCCGTGTAGAAGAAAGTGATATCTTTGATCGTGAAGGTTCTGAAATTTACTATGAATTGCCTTTAAGTTTTGTACAAGCAGCTTTGGGGGATGAAGTCCAAGTACCAACTGTCCATGGAGATGTGAAATTGAAGATCCCTGCTGGAACACAGACAGGTACGAACTTCCGTTTACGTGGAAAAGGCGCTCCGAAGTTACGTGGTGGTGCAACAGGCGACCAACATGTCAAAGTAAAACTGATCACACCGAAAAATCTAAATGAACAACAAAGAGAAGCATTACGTGCATTCGCTGAAGCTGGCGGCATCAAAGTTGAAGAACAGCAAGAAGACGGTTTCTTCGATAAGTTTAAAGATGCTTTTGGCGGGAAAAAGCGGAAGTAGTTTTTCTAGTAAAAACGCTAAGTCATTAATAATTAAAAACCAGACGAACAATCATATGTTCGCCTGGTTTTTTTGTAGTTGTCATGTTTGTACCAACAAAAAAGCCAGCTTTAGAATATGATAATCGTCATAGTTTCTAGGGGTATAACCAGTGAGAGAATGGAACTTGTTCAATCGATATTGCAAGGTGTTTTTATGAATAAATAATTCTTCTGAGCAATTTTTGATGCTTCCGTTATTTTTACTGAAGCATGCCAAAGTCTTCTTGAACAAATGTACTTCTTCTTCTGTCAGGCTTTTCAAAATACGTTTTACATATAATGTTCGTTGATCTGACGGGATTGCTGGTAAAACGATCCCGAGGTCTAAATCTTCAAAAAAGCGGATCTCGTTCACAGATTGATGGAAAGCTATCCATTCGCAAACTTGTTTGGCATGAAGGAAAGATTGCGGTGTCTCTTGCTCTGTATAACAAAGCGACCCAATTCCAAAGTTTAGCTGTAACTGATACATTTTATTAAACTTTGTCTGGATTTTATCAAGCAATGATAGCAATGAGGCTCTGGAAATCCGATTGACTAGGATAATGATTTGTTGTCTATGTACAGTGAGCAAAGCCTGTCCGTAATAAGAGAAGACCCTTTCGAGCAACTCCAATAAAGGATTGATCCGTTCTTGACACAATTGCTGATTGTCAGAAAGTTGTCCCACAACTACATAATATGGAGAAGAAAAATCAAGCTCAATTAAGTGAGGGTGGTATCGACTATGTACTTGATATCATCAATGAACCGATGGTACTTTCTTATGCGATGGAACAGGTAGAGCGATTGCTTGTTTGTGCAGGAAAACAAGCGATGCGGCTGATACGATTAGGTGAGAAAATAAGAAGATAAAAATACACGGTCCCTTCATGGCGACCGTGCATTTTTGGTTTTTATTAAATATTTAATACTTTATTCAAGAAATCTTTTGTCCGTTCATTTTGCGGATTTTCAAAGATTTGTTGAGGCGTTCCATCTTCTAAAAAGTTTCCGTCGTCAATGAACATGACGCGATTGGCCACTTCTTTAGCGAACCCCATTTCGTGCGTAACGATAACCATCGTCATACCTTGTTCTGCTAACTTTTTCATGACGTTCAAGACATCACCGACCATTTCAGGATCGAGTGCAGAAGTAGGCTCATCAAAAAGCATGATGTCAGGGTTCATCGCTAGAGCACGAGCAATAGCCACACGCTGTTTTTGTCCACCAGAAAGCATTTCAGGATACATATCTTTTTTATCTTCTAGACCAACTGTCTGCAGTAATTTGATTGCTTTTTTCTCTGCTTCTTCTCTAGATTCTTTCTTCAGGTCCATCGGTGCTAAAATGATGTTTTCCAAAATAGAAAGATGAGGGAATAGGTTAAAGTGTTGGAATACCATTCCGATATGTTGTCTCACCAAGTTGATATCTGTGCTTTTATCCATCAAGTGGGCGCCGTCAATAATAATTTCACCGTCAGAAGGTTCTTCTAAACGATTCAAGCAACGCAAGAATGTACTTTTTCCTGAACCTGAAGGGCCAATGATACAGACGACATCTCCTTCGTTGATGGATACATTGATGTCGTTTAATACTGTGTTATCGCCGTATTTTTTGACTAAATGCTCAACTAAGATTTTTTCTGCCATCTTACTTCACCTTCTTTTCTAAAACTTTTGCTAATTTTGTCAATGCTGTGATCAAAATCAAGTACATGATCGCAATGATCAAGTAAACATACGTACTTTGTGTTGTACGTGCAACAATGATCTTACCAGTTTGCAGCAATTCGACTACACCGATTGCGGAAATGATCGTTGTGTCTTTTAATGAGATAACGAACTGATTGACGAATGATGGGATCATGATGCGTATCGCTTGCGGCAAAATGATTTTTTGCATTGTCCGATTATAAGAAAGACCTAAACTTCTGGAAGCTTCCATTTGTCCGACAGGAACGGCGTTGATCCCGCCTCGAACAATCTCTGCGATATAAGCACTTGCGTTAAGAGTCAAGGTGATAACACCAGCAAGGAAGTCAGGAATCGTAAATCCAACGATACCAGGCAACCCAAAGAAAATAAAGAACGCAAGAACCATCATTGGAATTCCTCGGATGATATCGACATAAATACTAGCAATTGTGCGAAGAGCGCGTATTGGTGCTACACTGAATAATCCAAAAATCACACCGATTACTATAGCCAAAGCAAAGGAGATCAAAGTTAGGAGAATTGTTCTCCAAAGTCCTTTCAACAATGCTTGATAGTTGTTTTGGATAAGTCCAAGAAATGTTGATTCATCAGCAGTGGAAGACTCACTGGAAGTTTCTGAACCATCCGCTACATATTCTTTAATAATCTTATCGTATTCGCCTGTTCTTTTTAATTCTTTCAATCCTTCATTGAACATATTAAGAAGCTCAGGATTTTGTCCTTTTTTAACGGCAAATGCATATTTTCCGCCAGATTCTTTTTTGATCGGTGTTTCCAATTCTTGTCCTTGTTTGATCGCATAACCGATTACCGGATAATCATCCATCATTGCATCGATTGCGCCAACTTTTAACCCGTCGTACAATTGATCAGCAGCATCAAAATATTTGATAGAATAGCCATATTCAGATTCATGGTCGCTTAAAAATTCAGCACTTTCGGTACCAACTTTTGCTCCGACTGTTTTTCCTTTCAAATCTTCATAAGACTTGATCGAAGTATCTCCTTTTTTGACAGCTAATTGGATCCCGCTATCAAAGTAAGAATCAGAAAAATCATAGCTTTTCTTTCGTTCATCTGTTACAGTCATTCCGGCAATCATTCCGTCTGCTTGTCCTGATTCCAAAGCTTGCAAAGCAGCAGAGAAACCACGGTAGTCCATTCGGATGTTAAATCCTTGCAGTTTGGCGATGTTTTCCATCAATTTTACATCGATGCCTTCGTACTCGCCCTTTGCGTTTTGAAATTCAAATGGAGCAAAAGCAGAGTCACTGGCAATTACGTATACGTCTTTTTTGGGCTCTATTTTTTGCATTGTCTCGCTTGTGCTTGACTCTGCCGTTGTAGTGTTGTCAGCTTGTGCAACATGACCAAACGCAAGTGTCACAAGTCCTGTCATTAAGAAAACAAATGAGTGAAATAAATGCTTTCTTTTCATAATCAACCTCCTAAATTTCCAATATTTTATTATTATAGGCGAAAAGTGCTGAATCAGACAAGACTGTAAGCTCGAAAAAATGAAAAAAATGCGAGTTTCTAACATTTTATGTTATAAAACATAACATGTATAATAAGATAAAAAAGTGGCGAAAGTATGTTCGGTGTGGTATAATTTTTTAGTAAGGAATGCCTTTGCTTTCCTTTTCTTTTTATTGGTCGTAAAATGAAAAGGAATGAATGAAAAGGAGGACGAAGAATGATTGAGAGAGATACCTCCCGACACTTTGAGCTTGTCTCGAAATACCAACCGGCTGGTGATCAGCCTGAAGCGATTAACCAATTAGTGGATGGCGTAGTCGGCGGGAAAAAAGCACAAATCTTATTAGGTGCGACTGGAACAGGGAAAACATATACGATTTCCAATCTTATTGAGAAAGTGAATAAACCAACACTGATTATTGCCCATAACAAAACATTGGCTGGTCAGCTGTACGGGGAATTCAAGGAATTTTTCCCTAACAATGCTGTTGAATATTTTGTTTCTTATTATGATTATTATCAGCCTGAAGCTTATGTGCCTTCAAGCGATACGTATATCGAAAAAGATTCAAGTGTAAATGATGAGATCGACAAATTACGACATTCGGCTACTAGTTCATTATTAGAAAGAAATGATGTGATCGTCATTGCATCCGTTTCATGTATTTTTGGATTAGGCTCGCCTTTTGAGTACCAAAAACAAGTAGTTTCGATTCGACAGGGAGCAGAACTAGATCGCAATCAGTTGATTCGTGACTTAGTCAGTATCCAATTCGAAAGAAATGATATAGATTTTCAGCGCGGTCGTTTTCGAGTGCGCGGTGATGTCGTGGAGATTTTTCCGGCTTCAAGAGATGAACGTGCCTTACGTGTGGAGTTTTTTGGAGATGAGGTCGAACGTATCCGAGAAGTCAATGCACTGACAGGTGAAGTTTTAGGAGAAACGGAACACGTAGCAATCTTCCCGGCGACTCACTTTGTGACGAATGATGAACATATGGAGCATGCCGTAGCGAATATCAAAGCGGAATTAGAACAGCGTTTAACTGTCTTGCGAAATGAAAACAAACTTCTGGAAGCTCAACGTTTAGAACAGCGAACCAATTACGATATTGAAATGATGTTAGAAATGGGCTACACGTCGGGAATTGAAAATTATTCTCGGCATATGGACGGACGTAAAGAAGGTGAACCGCCTTATACGCTATTGGATTTCTTTCCTGAAGATTTTTTGATCGTGGCGGACGAATCGCACGTAACCATGCCTCAAATCAGAGGAATGTATAATGGTGACCGAGCGAGAAAACAGATGCTAGTAGATTACGGTTTCCGTTTGCCATCTGCTTTAGACAATCGGCCACTTCGGTTAGAAGAGTTTGAAAAACATGTCAATCAGATCATTTATGTCTCTGCGACGCCAGGACCATATGAACATGAACAAACAGATACCGTTATCCAACAAATCATCCGTCCGACAGGGCTGCTTGACCCAGTGATCGAAGTTCGTCCAATCATGGGACAAATCGATGATCTAGTAGGCGAAATAAATGAACGAGTCGAAAAAGACCAGCGGGTGTTTGTAACGACATTGACGAAAAAAATGGCAGAAGACCTCACAGATTATTTCAAAGAATTAGGGATCAAAGTCAAATATTTGCATAGTGATATCAAAACGCTGGAACGAACAGAAATCATTCGAGATCTTCGATTAGGTGAATTTGATGTGTTAGTTGGAATCAATTTGCTTCGTGAAGGATTAGACGTACCTGAAGTTTCCCTTGTTGCTATCTTGGATGCGGATAAAGAAGGCTTTTTACGTAGTGAACGTTCCTTAGTCCAAACGATTGGACGAGCTGCTCGGAATGAAGAAGGTAAAGTAATCATGTACGCAGACAAAGTAACAGATTCTATGCGTCTAGCGATGGATGAAACGTCAAGACGTCGTACGATTCAGCAGAAGTACAATGAAGAACATGGGATCGTTCCAAAAACGATCATTAAAGAAATCCGAGATTTGATTTCTATTACGAAAGAATCGGAAGATGATACAAAAGAAGCGGTACAAGTCTCGTACGAAGAAATGACGAAGGAAGAAAAAGACACGTTATTGATGAAATTAGAAAAAGAAATGAAAGATGCGGCAAAAGCTTTGGATTTTGAAACAGCCGCGAATGTGCGAGATATGATTTTAGAATTAAAAGCTTCAAAGTAGGAGGACAACATGGCTAACGATAAAATTACGATTCATGGTGCACGTGCCCATAACTTGAAAAATATAGATGTAACGATTCCACGAGATAAATTCGTGGTCGTTACAGGTTTGTCCGGTTCTGGAAAAAGTTCCCTAGCATTTGATACGCTGTACGCTGAAGGGCAGCGGAGATACGTAGAGAGCCTTTCTGCTTATGCTCGTCAGTTTTTAGGACAAATGGATAAGCCGGACGTAGATAGCATCGACGGATTGAGTCCGGCGATTTCTATTGATCAGAAAACAACAAGTAAAAATCCTCGGTCGACAGTAGGTACTGTGACGGAAATCAATGACTATTTACGCTTGTTGTTTGCACGTGTAGGACATCCGATTTGTCCCAACGATCATATCGAGATTACCAGTCAATCAGTAGATCAAATGGCAGATCAAGTAATGGCTTTGCCTGAGCGCACAAAGATCCAAGTGTTGGCACCGATCGTGGTAAAGAAAAAAGGACAACATAAAAAAATATTCGAACGAATCCAAAAAGAGGGATACGTCCGCGTTCGAGTCGATGGTGAGATCTATGATTTAAGTGAAGTGCCTGAGCTGGAGAAAAACAAAAAACATGATATCGCGATCGTCATCGACCGGATCATTGTGAAAGAAGGGATTCGTTCTCGCCTATTTGATTCTTTAGAGGCGGCCCTGCGATTAGCAGACGGCTATGCTCTGGTTGACGTGATCGGTGAAGAAGAAATGTTGTTTAGCGAACACTATGCCTGTCCTTATTGCGGATTTACTGTTGGCGAACTAGAACCAAGACTGTTCTCATTCAATGCGCCTTTTGGAGCTTGTCCAGACTGTGATGGTTTAGGTGTCAAATTAGAAGTCGATCAAGATTTAGTGATTCCAGATAGAACGAAGACACTTAGTCAAGGTGCTATCGTTCCATGGAATCCAATCAGCTCTCAGTATTATCCTCAAATGTTAGCGCAGGCTTGTGAAAGTTTCGGTATCGATTTAGATACACCATTCGAAGAATTACCGGAAGAGCATCAGGAGATCATCTTGAATGGGACAGATGATCTTTTCCATTTCCATTATGAAAATGATTTTGGTGGCGTTCGCGATGTAGAAACGACTTTCGAAGGGGTATTGAAGAATATCGAGCGTCGTTATCATGATACGAACAGTGATTTCACGCGTGAGCAAATGCGTCTTTATATGACAGAATTAACTTGTCAGACATGTAAAGGTTATCGATTGAATCCCCAAGCTCTATCTGTTCAAATCAATGGAACGAATATCGGGCAAACAAATGAGTTGTCTATTCAAAAAGCAGTAGATTTCTTCTCAAACTTAACGTTATCTGAACAAGAGAAAGTAATTGCCAAACCGATTTTAAAAGAAGTAAATGACAGACTTTCATTCTTGGAAAATGTGGGACTAGACTATCTAACTTTGAGTCGCGCTTCCGGAACATTATCTGGGGGAGAAGCGCAGCGAATCAGATTGGCTACACAAATTGGATCGAATCTTTCTGGAGTTTTGTATATTTTAGATGAACCATCGATCGGATTGCATCAACGCGACAACGATCGACTGATTGGCTCATTAAAGAAAATGCGTGATCTTGGCAACACCCTCGTTGTAGTCGAACATGATGAAGATACGATGTGGGCAGCAGATTATTTGATTGACGTCGGACCTGGGGCCGGAGAACAAGGCGGACAAATCGTGGCTGCAGGCACTCCTGAAGAAGTAGCTAATGATGAAAATTCTTTGACAGGGAAATATCTTTCAGGGAAAAAATCAATCCCTGTACCAAAAGAACGCCGTAAAGGTAATGGGAAAGCAATCAAGATCACTGGTGCTTCAGAAAACAATCTGAAAAATATTAGTGTTGAATTTCCATTAGGAGAATTTGTAGCAGTCACAGGTGTGTCTGGTTCTGGAAAGAGTACATTGGTCAATAGTATCTTAAAGAAATCGTTAGCGCAAAAATTAAATAAGAATTCTGCTAAGCCAGGTAAATTCAAGACAATTTCCGGCTACGAAAGTATCGAAAAGATCATCGATATCGATCAAAGCCCAATCGGCCGGACGCCGAGAAGTAATCCAGCGACTTATACAAGTGTATTTGATGATATCCGTGGGTTATTTGCTCAAACGAACGAGGCAAAAATGCGGGGTTATAAGAAAGGGCGTTTTAGTTTCAACGTAAAAGGCGGTCGTTGTGAAGCTTGTCGCGGGGATGGAATTATTAAGATCGAAATGCACTTTTTGCCTGATGTCTATGTTCCTTGTGAAGTATGTCATGGTAAACGATATAATTCTGAAACATTAGAAGTGCATTACAAAGGAAAAAGCATTGCTGATATTTTGGAAATGACAGTAGAGGATGCTGTAGAATTCTTCAAGCACATTCCAAAGATTCATCGCAAACTGCAAACGATTGTTGATGTTGGCTTAGGTTATGTGACGATGGGGCAACCAGCAACGACATTGTCCGGTGGTGAGGCACAACGGATGAAACTTGCCAGTGAATTGCACAAAATCTCTAATGGAAAGAATTTCTATATACTAGATGAACCAACGACAGGACTTCATAGCGATGACATCGCCCGCTTGTTGCATGTATTACAAAGATTAGTAGATGCTGGTAACACAGTTTTAGTGATTGAACACAATCTAGATGTAATCAAAACAGCAGATTATATCATTGATTTAGGACCAGAAGGTGGAGAAGGTGGAGGAACGATCCTTGCGACTGGAACACCAGAAGAAATCATTAACGTAAAAGAAAGTTATACAGGTCACTATTTGAAAAAAATAATGGTATAAAGAGGATAGATAGCTGAGATAGTTAAAAAAACATAAAAAAATGAATTTTTGCTTGTTTTATTAATATCAGTGTTCTAGAATCATTACATGGTAGTTCTTTCTACACTGATTGGTATAGATAAAAACTTCCTATAAGTTCAATCCGTTCAAAAAAGAATTGAGCAATCGGAGGACTTTCCTTTGATTGCTTTTTTCTTTATGGTATGATATTCCTTGTGTAGTTGGAAAAGAAAAACAAGAGATTATGAGTAAGTGAGAGATAATGATGAACAGTATTGAAAATGAAGAATTTATCCCTATATTATTAGGAAGCGACATGAACGTTTATGGTATGGCACGTTCTTTTAATGAAGCATACGGCAAAATCTGCCAAGCATATGCTTCGGATCAGTTAGCCCCTACCCGCTACAGTAAAATTGTCAATGTAGAAGTTATTCCAGGATTTGATAAAGACCCTGTATTTATCGAGACGATGCTTCGTTTGGCAAAAGAAAGATATTCTGATAAGAGTAAAAAATATCTTTTGATTGCTTGTGGTGATGGATATGCAGAATTGATCTCCCAACATAAACAAGAGCTGTCAGAATATTTTATCTGTCCATATATTGATTATTCTTTATTTGAAAGGCTGATCAATAAAGTAAGCTTTTATGAAGTTTGTGAAGAATATGATCTTCCGTATCCTAAAACATTGATCGTCAGAGAAGAAATGTTAGTAAATGGACATTTGGAACAGGAATTGCCTTTTGAATTCCCAGTTGCTTTGAAACCTGCAAACAGTGTGGAGTATCTTTCTGTCCAATTTGAAGGAAGAAAAAAAGCTTTTATTTTAGAGACTAGAGAAGAGTTCGATTTAATTTTAGGCCGGATATACGAAGCCGGTTATAAAAGTGAAATGATTGTACAAGATTTTATCCCGGGTGATGATAGTAATATGCGTGTGCTAAATGCGTATGTAGATGAAGATCATCAAGTTCGGATGATGTGCCTTGGTCATCCACTATTAGAAGATCCTACACCAGCATCGATTGGTAATTACGTTGTGATCATGCCAGATTATAACGAAAAAATCTATCAAACCATTAAGGCATTTTTGGAAAAAATCGAATATACAGGCTTTGCCAATTTCGATATGAAGTATGATCCTAGAGATGGAGAATATAAATTATTTGAAATCAATTTGAGACAAGGTCGTAGCAGTTTCTTTGTGACATTGAACGGCTTGAATCTGGCTCGTTTTGTCACAGAAGATCGAGTGTTCAACAAACCCTTTGTTGAAACGACCTATGGAACGAATCAATCAGATAAAGCAAGATTATGGATGGGTGTGCCCAAAAAAATCTTTTTAGAATATGCTCGGGAAAATGAAGACAAAAAACTAGCTGAGCAAATGATCAAAGAAAATCGTTACGGTACTACTGTATTTTATGAAAAAGACCGATCAATCAAGCGCTGGTTGTTGATGAAATATATGTTCCATAACTATATTCCAAGATTCAAAAAGTATTTTCATGTGAAAGAAGGCTAGTTCATGGAGAATTTTTTCAGTATTTTAGGCGGAATGGGCACGATGGCGACAGAAAGTTTTGTTCGCTTGATCAACCACCGAACGAAAGCTACAAAAGATCAAGAATATTTGAATTATGTCTTATTCAATCATGCAACAGTTCCTGATCGTACAGCTTATATTTTAGATCGATCAGAAGAAAATCCAATGCCGTTTCTGCTGGATGATATTGAGAAACAAAATTTATTGCGACCAAACTTCATTGTGTTGACTTGTAACACCGCACACTACTTTTTTGAAGAGTTACAAGCGGCAACGGATATTCCTATCTTGCATATGCCAAGAGAAGCAGCAAATGAACTTGTCCGTCAGCATACGACAGGGAGAGTAGCGATTCTAGGAACAGAAGGAAGTATGAAAGCTGGAATCTATGAACGCGAAGTCAAAAATCTTGGTTTCGAAACAGTGATTCCTGATACTGCGCTTCAAGAAAAAATCAATTACCTGATCTATCATGAGATCAAGGAATCGGATTATTTGAATCAAGAGCTCTATTACGAAATCTTAGAGGAAGCGGTAGAGCGCCTAAACTGTGAAAAAGTCATCCTAGGTTGCACAGAATTATCTTTGATGCATGAATTTGCTGAAGATAATCATTACCCAGTGATCGATGCTCAATCTATTTTAGCGGATCGAACGATCGAACGTGCATTAGCTGAAAGAAGCGAGGCATTGGATACAGCATCGGAAAAGTAAAAAAATTGGATTTGGGGCAAATATCCTAAAAGATATTTGGTCCAAATCTTTTTGTAAAAGAAAAAGAAAACTGGTAATGATACGCCCGGGATGATATAATTTTATTATGCACAATGTGAGAGGGGTTCGTAAATATGACAGATAATTTGCAATTAGTCATCATAACAGGTATGAGTGGTGCAGGGAAAACAGTAGCTATCCAAAGTTTTGAAGATATGGGCTATTTTTGTATCGATAATATGCCGCCTCGATTGATTCCAAAATTCTGGGAATTGATCAAAGAATCAGGTAAAGTCACAAAAATGGCTTTAGGAGTGGATTTGCGTTCTCGTTCCTTCTTTGAAGAAATCCAAAACATGCTGATCGAAATCGAAAATACGAACTTCATCGACACTTCTATCTTATTTTTAGATGCTTCAGACGAAGAACTAGTGGCTCGCTACAAAGAAACAAGACGAGCACATCCAATGGCGATGGACGGTTTGATCACTGAAGGGATACGTAAAGAACGGGCGATACTAGACGACTTGAAAGCCCAAGCTTCCGTGATCATTGATACGACAACATTGACACCACGACAATTACGTGAAAAAATCAATGAGTCATTCAAATCAAAGGGAGACCAAGGATTTCGGATCGAATTTGTATCATTTGGTTTTAAATACGGGTTGCCGATCGATTCGGATATTGTGATGGATGTGCGTTTTTTGCCCAACCCTCATTATATCCCGGAACTAAGACCATTGACCGGAAAAGATCAGCCAGTCTATGATTATGTGATGTCCTTTGATGAAACGCAATCATTCTACCATAAATTTTTGGATCTTCTGGAAACTGTATTGCCTGGATACATTAAAGAAGGAAAAAGCAGCTTGACAGTTGCAATCGGCTGTACAGGCGGTCAACACCGTTCTGTGGCATTGACTGAACGTTTGGCAAATGCTTTAGGGAAAAACTATAAAGTCAATGTGACACATCGGGACAAGGATAAAAGGAAAGAGACGGTGAACCGGTCGTGAAAATGAAAACCTACCGGATAAGAAAACCAAAGATCGTAGTGGTCGGCGGTGGCACTGGTCTGCCAGTTATCCTGAAAAGTTTACGAAATCAAGGAGCAGATATCACAGCAGTAGTGACTGTTGCAGATGATGGTGGAAGCAGCGGTGCAATCAGAGAATCGATCGCTATGGCTCCTCCTGGTGACTTGAGAAATGTCTTAGTGGCGTTATCGGATATGCCACAATTCTATGAAGATATTTTCCAATACCGTTTCAAAAAGGAAGATCAGTTTTTAGCCAATCATACGATCGGTAATCTGATCATTGCCGCAGTTTCCGAGATGCGGGGAAGCACTTATGAGGCGATTCAATTATTAGCAAAAATGATGCATGTAGATGGACATGTTTATCCTTCTTCAGAAACTCCTTTGACCTTGCATGCTGTTTTTAAAGACGGAACGACTGCAGTAGGAGAATCTAAAATCGCGATCAACCGTAAAACCATTGACCGTGTGTATGTCTGCAACACAAATGATAAAAGTGAAGCCAAAGCGGCTCGAAAAGTCGTTTCAGCAATTATGGACGCCGACATGGTCGTTTTGGGACCCGGAAGTTTATTCACCAGTATCCTTCCAAATTTAGTGATACCAGAAATCGGCGAAGCAATGCTCAAGACAACTGCTGAAACCGTCTATATCTGTAATATCATGACCCAAAAAGGGGAAACGGAACATTTCACAGATGCCGATCATATACGTGTTTTACACAAGCATTTGAATCAGCCTTTTATCGATACAGTATTGGTCAATACGGAAAAAGTGCCTGAAGATTATATGGACCCAGAGATCTATGATGAGTATCTAGTACAAGTCGCACACGACTTCAACGGATTGAGAAATGAAGGATGTCGAGTGATTTCCACCGACTTTTTAGAATTGAAAGATGGTGGTGTCTTCCACGATGGAGACAAAGTAGTAGAAGAATTGTTCCGTTTAGTTTTCGGTTCAAAATATTAAGCAATTTATTGTTGGAGAAAGGAGGAGAATAGGATGTCATTTGCTGCAGATGTGAAGAAAGAACTAACTGGTTTGGAAGTTCATCGAGAACATGCGAAAGCGGAATTAGCTGCTTTGCTGCGAATGAACGGCTCTTTAGGTATTGTGAACCAGCAGTTTATTTTGAACGTCCAAACAGAAAATGCTGCAATTGCCAGACGTATCTATTCTCTTTTGAAAGATCATTATCAGGTACGAAGTGAGCTACTCGTTCGTAAAAAAATGAAATTAAAAAAGAACAATGTCTATATCGTCCGGTTGAAGCAAGGCACAAAAGATGTGTTGATGGATCTTGATATCATGGATGGTATGATGTTCAATGGACACGTTTCGGACGAGATTATGGGAAATTCGCAAAAAATGCGTTCTTACTTACGTGGTGCTTTTATGGCCTCAGGTTCAGTCAATAATCCGGAAACGAGTCGTTATCATTTGGAAATATTTTCTATTTATGAACAGCATAACCAAGACATTTGCGATATGTTAAATTATTACGGTCTACATGCTCGAACGCTTGAACGGCGCAATGGCTATATTTCGTATTTAAAAGGAGCAGAAAAAATTGCTGATTTCTTAACATTGATTGGTGCAACCAACTCAATGCTCCGATTTGAAGATGTTCGAATCGTACGGGATATGAGAAATTCGGTCAATCGTCTAGTCAATTGTGAGACAGCAAATCTGAACAAGACGATTGATGCGGCTTCTAAACAAATCGAAAACATCGAATTGATCGAAGCAAAGGTCGGTCTACATGCCCTTCCTGAAAAACTTCAGGAAATCGCAGAACTTCGGCTTCAACATCCAGAGGTCAGCTTGAAAGAATTAGGGGAAATGATTCCCTCAGGTGCAATATCAAAATCGGGAATTAATCACCGAATTCGCAAAATAAATGAATTTGCGGAAAAACTGCGTGAAGAAGCAGTTTAATCCAAAGAAAAAACTGATACATGAAGCAGGAGATGCGAATGTATCAGTTTTTTTTAAAAGCTATACTTGCTTTTCTTCCGTCAAACTATAATTCCAACTTTACTGGAGTAACATAATGTTGAAAGGCTTCTATTGTTTTTTAATACAATCGTATAAAAAGCGGGGAGACAACTGAATGAAGATTTTAGTTTTATACATAAACTTTTGCTTAATATAGAAGTCCTGATATAGATAGGATCAAGTATTTATCTATAACTGGAGATTAATTAAAAACTGGAAGGAACTGCTCGATCAACCTTGAGAACTGTTTTTCTTACTTCTGGTCAAGATTCTCGTGGTTGGTGGATAAGGATGGTTGATAAGTTCATTGGATTAGCTAGTCGAAAACAACCAGGTGTAATTAATGTAGAAGTTTTAACAAGGGGATGGAGTGATTTATTCAGTGATAATCATAAGTTCATAAATAGTAATTGGGATGTATGGTTGGTATACGTTATACCTGAACTTGAACTATCAAGATTTGGTTTAGAATTTGAGAATCGATGTTTATAAAGGGAGGGCAAAAAATGTGCTTTTTTACAACTTTTACTATCATTATGATTGCAGTACTTTTTATTTTTCTAGATATAGCAAAGCGAAATACAGCATTTTTATTATATCGGGTTTTACTTCGAGCAGGTCTCATAACATTTATATCGATCGTTGGATTTTTTCTATTCACAGTTATTGTATTTATTTGGAGAACTACAGCACCACCATTGCCAGAGATTACATATGGAGAATTTCCGTTTAGTCTTGAATATGAAATAGATGAGGAAAGAATTTTGATTGAAGATACGGTGATTGCAGAATTTATAGGAAGTTTTAGAGGGAATGTGACAACTCAACCTAGACGAAGTTGGAGTATAAAACTTTTAAATAATAGTGGAGAGTTGAAAGCATTTCATTATGAATTCTTAATAATAGAAAGTGAAGATGTAACAATCACTTTAAGTAGTGGCTCTGCTGGATATTTTATGAATGATGGTGGAAGCAAGCCACAGCTCACAGTCCGTGATCGTATTGCAGGTTTTATGCATTTTTCTCACTATGACTTAGAAGAAGCTCGTAAAATACTTGCAGAATATGGGATCACATTAATCAATTGGGAATATGCGCCACCGATAAGAAATTTTTTCAATGATTATTATTAGTCTTATAAAAAACAGAATGTAAAATTTATGTGCGCGAGTATTTAGTTTTCCATTTTTTGTTTGATAGATATATAGCATTGTTGAAGCATGGGATAGTGGTGCCAATTTTATCAATGAGGTTGGTCAGGCAGTTAACATAATTGGTGATGCTATAAATCCATTTAATTGGAATTGGAGGAATTAGGTGTGGAAACAGTGAGATTATGGATATTCATGAAAAATTTTCGTTCGGCTTTGAGATATGTTATTCTGGAATCAAAATCAGGTTATTATCTGATTGACACAGATCACTATACTTTTTGGGGAGGCTACCTTTTTCCGATTTTTAATTGGATAATCCCCCATAAGGTTATGAAAATTAACTTGCCTGCAGAAGAAATAAATAGATTAATACTCAACAAAGATTTACAAAGGAAAAGAGAGAAAGAACATTCTAATGTTGCTTGGATAGGTCCAGCATTTGCAGTAGTGACTTCTTCAATTGTCGGTCCTATGCTAGAGAGTATTTATAGTGATTTTTCTATTGGAATACGTTATTTATTTGTTACTTTAAGTATAGCTGTTCTTTTGTGCATAAAGGGTTATGTTAGCAAGAAGAATAAAGATATTTTAACACTAATCGGTGTAAACAATTTATCTAGTACTAAAATTATACTGTTTCCTGAATCTATAAAAGAAGGATCAAGGTTGTTGATAATTTTTATAATGCTTATACTGTTTTCTGTTTTATTTGGGGTGATGTTTATAGATTATTATTTGTCAAATTAAGCGAGACAAAACTTTCCATTTACGTAACTCAAAAAAACTTCTAATGGTGTTTGGTAATTTAGTGATTTTCTAGGGATATGGTTTCTTTTGGACGCAACGGATGAGATGAATCCTTGATTGACTTGGTTGAAGTCCATTTCTTTTGGTAGTCCATCTTTTCGGAGGAGTCCGTTTGAATGTTCATTTAATCCCCGTTGGGAAGGCGTTCCTGGGTCTGCGAAATAAATATCAATATCATTCGTATTACTAATACTTTTCCAATTAGAGAATTCTTTTCCACAATCAAAGGTAATTGATTTGAAAAGATTTTTGGGTACGGATTGAAGCCATTCATTAATCGAATTTTCAATATCAACTGCCTTACGGCCTTCTGGTTTCAAGGCGATAATGGCTTTTGAAAGTCGCTCAACGAGTGTGATGACGGCACTTTTATGGTGGATGCCGACAATCGTATCACCCTCTAAATGTCCAAATTCTTCTTCGAAAACGACATAATCTTTTTTACGTTCAGAAATATTTCTTTTGAATGCCTGTTTTCCACGTTTTTCCTTATAACCATTTGGTTTTCGTTTTCCTTGCATCGGTAAATGTAAAACATTGAATTCTCCCGTCTTAAACCGGCGATAGAGGGTACTTACTGAACAAGAGAAGGTTCGCTCTGCACGGCCAATAATGACGTCTGGGGTCCAACCTTCAGTTGATCTTTTTTCAATGTATTCTTTTTCCTCAGCAGGAAAAATGATTTCGGTTCTCCCACAACGTCGCTTATTTTCTTTGTATTGTTCAAAGTATTCAAGTGCTGTTCCACCACATTTGAGAAAGTTATAGACATTGTAAATTGTTTGGCGTCCACGTTTAAGCTGCTTCGCAACGATAGCAACCGGAGTTTCTTGATGAAAATATGCTTCTATCATTACAAGCTCGTTTGGTGTAAGATGGGTATAAGTCATTTATGTTCACTCTCCTTGTATGCTTTAGCGGGTATTACAATTTGAGTGTAACATAAATGGCTTTTTTATTTGTCTCGCTTAATTATACAAACGGCGGATACAAATAATTGGTTTATTCTGGCAGGCGTAATGCTTTTTTCTAGTTTCTATTTATTTAGTAATGCTCTATTAGCACAGCGAGGGAAATATAAGTTTAAAATATTAGATTAGATATTATTTTTAGAGGGGATAAATATAAAATGAAAAGAGGTTATTTATAATGGAAAAAGTATTACCAATTAAGAGCTACTGTATTCCAAGGCTTTTCATCATAGAATTTCAAAAGTAAAGACATGTGTTTCACAAATAGTGTCTATCCTGGCTAAATAATTCTTCCACTATCTGCTTTAATTTCAGTAGACTTTTCGGCAAGTTATTTGCTAATGAGATGAATAGAGATTACAACTCGCCTATAACCGCTTAAAACAAGCTTTTTTAAAGTATAGTTAGCAAGTCGTATTCATATGTTCAAAGAGGAGGGCTTATGAACTTTGAATTCATTCCGTGTGAACAGAACAGTAGGGGGAAGTAAAATGAAAGAAAAGCCTATAAATAAATGGTCATTGTATAAAAATTCAATGTTTGGAGTTGTTATCTTTGGTGTTTGTGCTGGATTATTCCTTTTCATATTATTACAAACGGTGACTCTTTTCTCTTCTAATCCTACTTATGGATGGAGAGACAGTATAGCCTTAGGGATGTTTGCGGGAGGATATGGATTCTTATTGTTGTTCTCAATTCTCACACTAAGTCCAATCCATGGACTCATTCAACTTTGGAAGTAAGAACGAGCCTTAAACTTTTCGTTCTCGGAAGAAATGGAAAAACACAACATAACAGGCAGTATGTATGTGGATGATCAATGGTTTATCAGCACTGATGAGGTAAAAATAGCTGCCATTAGGAGAGATTACCTGCAGAAAATTCATAAAATAAAAGATCCTAATGGGAAAAAGGCAAGGTTAATTATAACTTTGATAACATCTAATGGTAAGAAGTTAAAACTTGCAGGATCATATGATAATGTTAAAAAGTTCGAACATTGGTATCTGCAAAAAGACAGCATTAGTCTTAATAAACAATTTGAAAAAAATTAATCAAAGTCATCGGCAACACGAATAATTTGACATCTTGATATTGTGATATAAGCAAAAACGGCATTTCTGAGACCGAACAGCATAAAAAATTTAAATGTTGGAATTTATATAAGCAAAACCCAAGAAGCTAGATGCGATAGAGCATTTAATTTCTTGGGGTTTTGCTTGGGAATCAGCATATCAATTAAAATGATCATCTCGGTATTTCAAAAGTGGGTACGATTACAAATAGTTGGAGCAAAATAGTGGGTAAAATTACCATTCCAGTGTCTGTCTTGCCTCTTTTTCGTCAATCACAAATAGACGAGATTCATAGGAAAAATCGATACAGGGTATGATTTCAATGATATTATGACCAATTACAAAATAGATTGATAAAGCATTTTTTGCATTTTTATAATAGTTTATTGATAATAATGTATGAGATACAGTATAATGATTTAAAAGGTAACGTGTTGTGACCGAATTAAATGAATTAATGCCTATTTTTTATATTCCTTAGTGGACAAAAATGGAGACAGTGAAGTTAGGAGCATTGTATCCTTTGTTGCGTAGTTCAAAAAAGTAAGCGATTTCTATAATGGTCAGGGTAAACGGTGAGGGCTGTCCACGTAAATCCTACTATTGAAATCACAATGATCGGACATTCAAAAGGTGGTGCTGAAGCAGCAAATTCAGTAGCTATAAATACGAATGCGATTATATTTAATCCAGCGACAGTAAATTTATCTGCTTATGAATTAGACTCAAACACATATACAGCAAACATGGTAGCTTATGTTGTCGAGGGAGATGCATTAAATGTTGTTTTTGGAGGAGTATACACCTATTGGAGAATTAATCATGTTAGATAGACAATATGATGCACCTTAGTGGAGAATGATATCTCGCATAGGTAACTCAGTAAAAAATCAAGGTATGGAAGCAATTATCTCTGCATTGGAAGATCGATATAGATAGGCGGATATGAATAGTAATAGGGGGAATAAAATGGAATACAATGGATCAATGAGAATTGTACAAATTATATTTTGGATTACATCGGGAATTGTGATCATAGGAGGAGTTTTTTTGATGTTGCCAAGCTTAATATTTCCTTTCTTTGCATTAATCTCACCTAAAATACCCGAACCGGAAATCACCTATGGAGAATTTCCATTTAGGATTGAATACGAACTAGATGGACAGATTAACATAATTGAAGATACTGTCATAGCTGAGTTTAACGGGTGTGAGTTCAGCGCAGGTTCTATGAAAAGAGAACGAAGATGGAGAAGTAGATTAGCTAGTGGTAGAGAAGATCTACCTTTTGGGGACGATTGGTGTTAGTATCAAATCTTAGACAGCTTTTCGTAGAGACAAGAATAAATTAAACTTATCTACGAGAGGATGAATTTTTATGACCCGATATGAAGAAAATTTTAAACAAATGATTGTTGAACTGAATCAAACTGGACGTTCTGTTCGAGGGTTAGCGAAAGAATATGGCTTATCTGAAGCAACGATTTACAAATGGAAGAATTTATATTTACCTGATCAGTCCACAGGACTGACTGGAAAAGAAGTAGCTGAACTGAGAAAAGAAAATGCTCGTTTAAATGAGGAACTTGAAATCTTAAAAAAAGCCGCAGCCATATTCTCTCGGAAAACCTAAATTCGCTTGTTCAATTTATTGAAAAATGGTGTAAGGATTACACTGTTTCTTTGTTGTGTCGGTTATTAGAAATCCCTAGAAGTGTCTATTATTTTTATAAGAATAAACCGTTGACAGCTACAGAAATCAGAAATAATAAGTTGAAAAAGAAGATTTCAACAATTTTTTTTACGAATAAACAACGCTATGGTGCCACAAAGATCCATCAAGTTTTATTAAAAGAAGGGATTTCAGTATCTCTTAAACATGTCCAAAAGCTAATGAAACAATTAAATTTAAGGTCGATTGTAGTTAAAAAATATAGACCTCAAAGGTCTAATAAACCGATCATTTCAAAAGAGAATCTCTTAAATCAGGACTTTTCTACTGAAACGATCTGTGAGAAATGGGCAGCTGACATTACGTACATTCCTACTAAGAAAAATGGTTGGTGTTACTTATCTTCAATCATGGATTTACACACGAAAAAAATTATTAGTTATACATTTTCAAAACGAATGACTGTGGATTGTGTCATTCAAACATTGAATAAAGCAAAAATACATTATCACATTCCAGAAGGAATGATTCTACACACTGACTTGGGCAGCCAATACACAGCAAGAGAAGTGGAACAATGGCTTAAAACCAACAAAATAAGGCATTCTTATAGTAGAAAAGGAACACCTTATGATAATGCTGGAATCGAATCTTTCCATGCCTCATTGAAAAAAGAAGAAGTCTACACGACTAGCTACTCAGATTTTGAAGAAGCAAATCGAGCGCTATTTAGCTACATTGAAGGATTTTATAACCGAAATCGAATCCATAGCTCGATTCACTATCTAACCCCACAGGAATTTGAAGAATTAGCAAAAGAAAAAATGGCTTAACCGTCTCTACTAAAATGTGTCCAAGATATTGACTCAAATCCACGATCTAGGAATCTATTTTAGTCGAGGAAGTGCGCAATATTATATGGGGGAAAATGTACAATCAATGTCATTAAAACCACATATAGCCCTTAGAAATCTCGAGGAAGGTTTTAAAAGAGAGGTAGACTTTATATTAGGAGAAAGTGGATACATAAGAACTGTACTTAATTTCGGAGAAGCGCAAGAAGTTTTGACACAATACGGAATTACCTTAATCAACTGGGAAATATCTGAACCGATTGTTAACAATTTTGGTGATTAGAAAACAATTACGATAAATAGAAACAAGCCAAATCATCAGCAAGTAAAAGCTGATGATTTGGCCTTTCTTATACGAGTAGTAGGAATTCATAGCGAATATTATTACGACCAGTAGATATTTTGATATTAAAGGAGTATTACGAACTAATATGTGAGAATGTAGAGGTGATGTGCGAATAATGAGAAATTTATCAAATAGAAACAAAATATTAATCATTATTGTTGTTATAGCTGTGTTTCATCTGGGAACGAATGCGGTTTTAAGTAGAATAATATTGGGTCCTAAGCCACCAAGACCAGAAATTACCCGAGGGGAGTTTGATTTTAGATTAGAATATGAAGTAGATGGGGAAAGGATTGTGATAGAAGATACAATTGTTGCATTATTTGATGGATTTTCTGCAGATGCAGGTAGCATGGCATGGTATCGCACGTGGCGTCTACATTTAGCAAGTGATAGACGATCACGAAATATCTTATTAGATGAATTAGAGGATGGTCGAAGAATATATTATGTCCCAGAAAGTGCTAACTATTCTATGGGAGATGTACAGAAAAAAAGAGAGCCTAATCCTAATTGGTATCCATTTAATGGCGTAACAATAGAATATCCACGCAATAAAACACCTGAAATAGGTGCAAAATTTATAAGTGGTTTAGAAGATCTGTACGATAGGTTTGGAATCCGTCTTATTAGTTGGGAACACGATCCACCAATAGAAAATCGCTTTGAATAATCGAAATCTACTAATCCATTTCATCAGCCAGTGAATGTTGTAATGGAACAATTTGGTTTAGTGTTCAAAACCATTGAAATACTAGGCTGTGATCAGCAAAAATGAATCTGAATAAAAAAGAGAGCAACTATTAGCTGAGAGGAGTTAATAGTTGTTAGCTTTATACGAATCAAAGTGGCAAATACAGATGCGTATGCATTTGTGTTTGCCATCTTGCGTTTGGTAGACGAGATAGGTATAAGCTAAAGAAACAACTTGTTTAAAATAAACGACCTAGCTCAACAAATGACCATCTAATCAACTAACAGCATACATAAAAGCAACTATTTTTGAAGTAGAATTGAAATCGGGATAACTTAAAAAGTGATTGGGATACTAGTGAGAATCACCGTACATAAATATTACTCGTTAAGGGAAATTGAGAAATTTTGTATGAAAATTTAAGAATTAGTTAGTATGCGCAAGTCAAAAATATGAATAAATTATTTGGTGGAGATAATTTGCTTAGCTTGTCATAAGAAATGAGATAATCTGGCAGATGCAAGCTTTTGGACACCATTTATTCGGAATAAGGAGGCTGGGACAGAAGCGTTTAACTCCAAGAAATAAGAAGGAGTTGCTTCTGCTTCCGCCGTTTATACGTGTTTAGAGCGTGAGACAAAAGTGTTCTTTACTTTTGTCCCACGCTCCTTATTTTTTTATTTTGTTTGGATCAATTCTTTTAATTCCTCTATTGAAATAGATTCATCAAAGATTTCTTTACCCAAGATGACAGTTGGAACAAATCGAATATGTGCTTGCTCAGCTTCGTTGATGACAGCTTGGCTCAGCTGTTCGTCTTTTTGTTCTGTCAGCTTTAGTTTATCTACTGCAAAATCCGCTACTTCTTGGAGAGAAAGATGTTTCCACTCGTCTTGAGTATCGAATATTTGTTTGATCTCTTTGATCGCTTTTTGGCCATCGCTGATTGTGAGATACCGGTGCATCACGTTCCCTCGCTGTAAGATTTCTTTTTCTTTATCGAACAATTTGATCACTCGCTGCAATTGCCCGCTTTGGACTGCTTCTTCTAATAGCTCATAAGATTCTTCAAACCATTGTCGGCAATACGGACAAGCTAAGTTGATGAATTCGACCATTTTTTTAGGAGCATTCGATGAACCATAAAGGATTCCTTTTTGTGTATTTGTTTTCGTTGCATCAATCACTGATATATCCATGTTAAAACACCTCTTTCGCTTATAGTTTATACATGTCTGACAAAAAAAGGCAACGATTTAGACTGTTTGTCTAAAAATTAGATGACCAATTCAAATAGATACATGTAAAATATTTTTATAAATAAAAGAAAAAAATGGCATGTTTTACGTTATAATGGAACAGATAATAAGAGAGAATATGAACAAGGATGATGAATCATGCGAAAAATGAAAACAATGGATGGCAATACGGCAGCCGCATATATTTCTTATGCATTTACCGAGATTGCTGCAATATATCCAATAACACCCAGTTCGACCATGGCTGAATTAGTAGATCAATGGTCAGCAGCAGGAAAAGAAAACGTATTCGGTCAACCAGTAAAAGTAGTAGAAATGCAATCCGAAGCAGGAGCAGCTGGTGTGGTCCATGGATCATTGAAAACTGGTGCACTGACAACTACATATACCGCTTCACAAGGGCTGCTTTTGATGATACCGAATATGTACAAGATTGCTGGGGAACTACTGCCAAGTGTTTTCCACGTTGCTAGTCGGGCAGTGACGACAAATGCGTTGAATATTTTCGGAGATCACGGAGACGTGATGGCTGCAAGACAAACAGGATTTGCTATGTTAGCTGAAAGCAGTGTACAAGAAGTGATGGATTTAGCACCTGTTGCCCATCTTGCTTCTATTGAAGGAGAAGTCCCTTTTTTGAATTTCTTTGATGGATTCCGTACGAGTCACGAGATTCAAAAAATCGAAGTTTTGGAATATGAAGAATTAGCTCCTCTGATCAATCAGGAGAAATTAGCTTCATTTCGTAAACGAGGGATGAATCCCAATCATCCGACTGTTAGTGGTACGAACCAGAATCCAGACATCCATTTTCAACAACGGGAAACGATCAACCCCTATTATGATAAATTACCTGAAATCGTTCAAAAATATATGAAAGAGATCAACCGATTACGAGGAACTTCTTATGACTTGGTGACTTATTACGGAGCAGACGATGCGGAAGAAGTCATTGTTTCTATGGGATCAGTTGCACAGACGATTGAACAAACGATTGATTACTTGAATGCAAACGGACGGAAAACAGGTTTTTTGAATATCCATCTTTATCGTCCTTTTCCAGTGGAAACATTCGTGCAAAAGTTGCATCATACAGTAAAAACAATTGCTGTTCTTGATCGAAGTAAAGAACCAGGGGCAGGTGGAGAACCTCTCTTATTAGACGTTCAAAGTGCGTTATATGATTCTGAACTTCGCCCGGCTGTTATTGGTGGTCGCTACGGATTGGGGTCTAAAGATGTGACTCCCGACCAAATCTCAGCAGTTTTTGATGAATTGAAAAAAGACCCAAGCATACGCAAAAAACGGTTTACCATAGGGATCGTGGATGATGTGACTTATCAATCTTTGGAACCAAAGGAAAGTCTGAATTTGACAGAACCGCAAACATTCCAGGCCAAGTTTTGGGGATTTGGATCTGACGGAACAGTTGGAGCAAATAAATCAGCTATCAAGATTATTGGAGATCACACCGATAAATATGCGCAAGGCTATTTTTATTATGATTCGAAAAAATCTGGCGGTCTGACTGTCTCTCATCTTCGTTTTGGAGATACGCCGATACGTTCAGCGTATCTTGTCGAGCATGCGGACCTTGTTGCCTGTCACACACCAGCTTACCTGCATAGCTATGACTTGGTCAAAGGATTGAAGCCAGGTGGCATTTTTTTATTGAATACTCTTTGGAGCGACGAACAATTAGAAACGCATCTGCCCTTAAAATTAAAACGTTACTTGGCTGAAAATAACATTAGATTCTATACGATCAATGCCATGAGATTGGCCCAAGAAGTCGGTTTGGGACGCCGGATCAATACGGCAATGGAAACGGCTTTTTTTAAATTAGCTGACATCATTCCTTTTGATGAGGTGCTTCCGCTGCTAAAAGAAGAAGCCCTGAAAAGCTATGGACATAAATCAATGGCTATCGTAGAAAAAAACATACAAGCAATCGATCGGACGACCGAACTGCTTCATCAAGTCGCGATCCCAGACCATTGGAGAACGTTGGAGATGCCTGAAAAAATCAATAAAAGGAACACTGGTTATATACAAGAAATACTTGAACCAGTGAATGCACAGGAAGGAAATCAACTCTCTGTTGGTACACTTGTAGCAAATGGAATGACAACTGGCGAAATGCCTTTAGGAACGGCTTCTATGGAAAAGCGGGGCGTCGCTTTAGAAGTACCTGAGTGGATTAGTGATCGCTGTACGATGTGTAATGAATGTGCCTTTGTTTGTCCTCATGCTGCCATCCGTCCATTTTTAGCAGATGAAGAGGAAATGGAAGAAGCGCCAGAAGGATTTATCGTGAGAGAAATGCGAGGCGCAGACGGCGTAAAATACCGTATCCAAGTTTCAGTGGAAGACTGTACAGGTTGTGGTCTGTGTGTAGAGGCTTGTCCCGCAAAAGAAAAAGCTTTAGTGATGAAGCCTTATGAAGAACAGAAAGAACAAGCTGTGAATTGGGCTTTTGCAATGACATTAAGACAAAAAGCAAATCCAGTCAAAGGAAAGAATACTGTCTTGTCTACACAATTCAATCAACCGCTTCTTGAATTCTCGGGCGCTTGCTCAGGCTGTGGCGAAACACCTTATGTAAAATTATTGACACAAATGTTCGGTGATCGAATGATGATCGCGAATGCGACAGGCTGTTCTTCTATTTGGGGCGGTGCTTCTCCTGCTTCTCCTTATACGACCAATGAATGTGGTCAAGGGCCTGCATGGTCAAATTCTTTATTGGAAGATAATGCTGAATTTGGTTATGGTATGCTTCTAGCGGCACAGACTCGTCGCGAGGCTTTGGCAAGTTCAATCAAAGAAGTATTGCCAAAAGTATCAGAAGAACTACGAGAATTGATGGAAGACTGGTTAGTACACATGTTTGAGAGTGAAGGAACGCAGCAAAGAGCAGCAAAACTGCAAGCTGCGATCGAAAGCGAACGATCAATTTTCCCTGAACTGGAGGATATATACAAGAGAAAGGATCTATTCGTAAAAAACAGCCAATGGATGATTGGTGGAGACGGATGGGCTTACGACATTGGTTTTGGCGGGATCGATCATGTACTTGCCAGCGGAGCAGACGTGAATATCCTTGTTTTGGATAACGAAGTCTATTCCAATACTGGCGGTCAAACCTCAAAAGCAACACCAGCTTCGGCAATCGCTAAATTTTCGGCTAGTGGAAAGTATGCTTCAAAGAAAGATCTAGGAATGATGGCGATGACATATGGAAATGTTTATGTGGCGCAAATTGCTTCAGGTGCCAATCAAATGCAAACGATCAAGGCATTTGAAGAAGCAGAAAAGTATCCTGGTCCTTCTCTGATTATTGCCTATACGCCTTGTATCACACATGGCTTGCTTGGCGGAATGAAAGAATCGCTTAAAGAAGCAAAAGAAGCTGTTTCTTCTGGTTATTGGTCATTATATCGATATAACCCTACAATGGTCGAAAAAAACAAGAACCCAATGACTTTGGACTACAAAAAACCTGATTTCTCTGCTATGCCTGATTTCATGAGGAAACAAGTTCGCTTTTCCTCGCTAGATAACGCAAATCCAAATCTTGCAAAAGCTTTATTTGAAAAGACTGTCCACGACGCTAAAACACGTTTTTACAACTATGCTGCACTGACGGGAGAATTAGAAAAAATCAAGAAACGACTTGAACCAGAGGAATCTATCGATGTACCCGTTAAGACTAGAAAAGAAAAAACGACGGACCTTGAAGCAGAAGAAAGAAGAGCTGCTAGAAGAGCTGCCAGAGCAGAACGACGTAAAAAAATGGAACAAGCTACAAAAGAAAAAAAGGAAAAATAACAGAAAAAATATAATGAATAATTCTCTGAAGTTTAAAAATATTTATTGCAGAGAAAAATAAAACGCATACTTGCAATTTTCTTGAAAATTATGCGTTTTTCTCAAGAAAAATACGAGCATATCAGCCTCTAAAATTAAAACATATGATATACTAGAGAGGAAATCTCAAAAGAGAAGAGAGGCTTTTTATGTCATTTCAAATCGGGGAACTTTTTAATTTGGACTATTGGCAGCAAATGTTTTCCGGTGACTTGTTCTCTCTGAATTTTTTGGTGAACATACTTGATATTCTGGTTGTCTGGTATCTTGTATACAAACTGATCCAACTGCTGCGAGGCACAAAAGCGATTCAGCTTCTGAAAGGTGTAGCTATTTTTATTGTTATCCGAATCGTAGCGGAAATCATTGGTCTGCACACCTTGTCTTGGCTGATGAACCAAGTCATTACGTACGGGGTGATAGCTGCTATCGTGATTTTTCAGCCGGAAATCCGGAGAGGACTGGAACATCTTGGACGCAGTTCGCTTTTCAAACAATCAAAAAGCGAACAGCAGGAAGATGAGAAGATGATCTTGTCTTTTGACAAAGCCATCCAATATATGTCCAAGCGAAAAATCGGTGCGTTGATCACTATCGAACGTCATACTGGATTAGATGAGTATATTGAGACAGGGATTGCTTTAGATGCAGATATCACTGGGGAGCTGCTGATCAATATCTTTATTCCTAATACACCGCTGCATGACGGTGCAGTTATTGTAAAAGAAGGAAAGATCGCAGTAGCAAGCGCCTATCTTCCTCTATCAGAAAGTATGTTGATCCCTAAAGAATTCGGGACTCGACACCGGGCAGCTGTCGGTATAAGCGAAGTCAGTGACGCGATTACCATCGTTGTCTCTGAAGAAACCGGGGACGTCAGCATCACGTTAGATAATGAACTGATGGCTGGCTTATCCCAGCAAGAATATTTGGCAATCTTGCGTAGAGAACTAATTGCTGAAGAGAAAACAAAAAACAAGAAAAACGTGATTCAATCTTTCCTAGACGGTATGACTAAGGGAGGGGATCGCAAATGATCTCAAAAGAGAAACGGACAAGCATTCTTTACAGTTTTATTGCATTGCTGTTCAGTATTGCGCTGTACTTCAATGCAAATGGCCAGTCCGTTCCAAATACGCTTTCTGGAAATGAAGCGTATAATCAAACAGTTACGGGGGTGCCGATCAAGATTTCTTATGATTCAAAGCGCTACTATATCCATGGATATGAAAATGCAGTGACTGTCAAACTTTCCAGTGCAAACCGAGTTCAGTTGAATGCAGAGGCAAACGAAGATACACGGATGTTCCGCGTCACAGCAGATATCACTAAGCTGGGCGAAGGAACACATGAAGTTCCGCTAAAAATTCAAAATTTGAGCAGTGCTGTCACAGCAAAGATCGAACCATCGACTATTACAGTAACGGTTGAGAAAAAGGTAATAAAAGATTTCGATGTGGAAACGTTGATTCCTTCAACGTTCACACCATCTGGATATGAACTTGATGATACTTCCGTTAGTCCTAAAAAAGTCTCTATCACTACAGGTGACAAAACATTGGCAGAAATCAAACGAGTAGTAGCTGATGTGGACGCTTCGATGGTCACAGATGATGGGATTAATAGTGAGGTCCCAATACAGGCGCTGAATGCAGCAGGGGAAGTATTAAGTATCGTCTCTGATCCAGTGCAAGTAACAGTGAGAGCTGATTCGATCAAGCCAAGCAAGTCGGTACGACTTTATGGGATACAGCAAGGAACACCAGCTGCCGGGGTAGAAAGCTATGATTTCAGTTTTTCAAAACTGGAAGCAGAAGTAAGCGGCTCTAGCGATTTGCTTGCATCGATCGGTGACAGTATTGCTGTACCGATCAATGTCTCAGGTATCAATCATCGAACAACTCGTAAAATTGAAATACCAGTAGAAGAGGGGTTAAGTATCAAGCCCGAATCAGTTAGTGTGGAGATTACACCCGTGTTGCAAACGTCAAGCAGTAGCTCTGCTTCGACGAGCAGTCGGACACAAGAAAATACAAGTACGAGTAGAAGTATTTCATCTGCTGATTCAGGAACGGAACCATCGACAACAACCATTTCTTCCAGTTCGGAATCTGGGACAAGCAGCTCGACCACAAGTACAGAAGAAACATCAGAAACAAGCGAATCAACACAAATGAGCAGAACAAATTCCTCAGAAAATTAAGTTAAAGGAGTAATTTTACAACTATGGGTAAATATTTTGGAACAGACGGCGTACGCGGTGAAGCCAACAAGGAACTTACGCCAGAACTTGCATTTAAGCTGGGACGGTGCGGAGGTTATGTCCTAAGCCAGCATGAAGAAGAAGGAAAACGCCCACGCGTGTTAGTAGGGCGGGATACAAGAATCTCAGGTCAAATGTTAGAAGAAGCGCTGATTTCAGGACTTTTATCGGTGGGTATCGAAGTGTTCCAGCTAGGTGTGATCTCTACACCAGGTGTTGCTTATCTGACACGTTTGCAAAAAGCAAGCGCAGGGGTCATGATTTCTGCTTCTCATAATCCAGCACAAGATAATGGAATCAAATTTTTCGGTGCAGATGGTTTTAAACTAGTAGATGACCAAGAGCTAGAAATTGAAGCATTATTAGATGCTGAAGTGGATGAATTGCCTCGTCCATCAGCTGAAGGATTGGGAACTGTAGAAGAATTTCCAGAAGGCTTATTGAAATATTCTCAATTCCTTGTACAAACGATCAACGGTGACCTTTCCGGTTTGACCATTTGTGTCGATGCAGCAAACGGAGCAACTTCAACAAGTGTTAATCGTTTGTTTGCCGATCTTGAAACAGATTTTTATACAATGGGCACAAATCCAGACGGGTTAAATATCAATGACGGCGTAGGCTCTACCCATCCAGAACGTTTAGCTGAGATGGTCGTTGAAAAAGGAGCAGATGCTGGACTAGCTTTCGATGGCGATGGCGATCGTATTATTGCGGTGGATGAACTTGGAAACATTGTCGACGGTGATAAAATCATGTTTATCTGTGCTAAATACTTGGCAGAAAAAAATCGATTGAAAAAAGATACGATCGTTACGACTGTCATGAGTAACTTAGGATTCCACAAAGCGGTGGAAGGAATCGGTTTGAAAGATGTCGTTACACAAGTTGGTGATCGTTACGTTGTAGAAGAAATGCGCAAAAACGATTATAACTTTGGCGGCGAGCAGTCTGGGCACATGATTTTCTTAGATTTTAACACAACTGGAGATGGGATGCTTTCAGGAATTCAGTTACTGAATATCATGAAACAGACAGGTAAGAAATTATCAGAGCTTGCAGCAGAGGTAACAATCTATCCGCAAAAATTAGTGAATATCCGCGTAAGTGATAAAAACGGTGCGATGGATGTTCCGGCAATCAAAAAAGTGATTGAAGAGGCAGAAGCTGAAATGGGATCAGAAGGAAGAATCCTAGTTCGTCCTTCCGGTACAGAACCATTACTTCGAGTGATGGCAGAAGCGCCTACTGATGAGAAAGTTAATTACTATGTCGATAAAATCGCGGCAGTAGTCAAAGAAGAAATCGGACTGGATTAAGAGATATTTTCATAAAAAATAAAAGAACAAGGACCAGTGTCAGATGTCTGACACTGGTCCTTGTTCTTTTATTATTCTACTGTCACTGATTTCGCTAAATTACGTGGTTTGTCAACGTCGAATCCCCGTAATAGCGTTGCGTAATATGCAAGTAATTGAGTCGGTACGACTGTGGTTAGAGTAGTTAGATAAGGGTGGACAGTTGGTAGCACCAGCTGGTCACTTTCCTTTTCTAATCCCTCTGAGACAATAACTAGTGTTTTAGCGCCACGGCTTTCGACTTCTTTCAGGTTTCCTCGAGTATGCGCACCAGTCACTTCTTCACTGATGATTCCGATCACTGGTGTTCCTTCTTCGATCAAAGCAATCGTTCCATGTTTCAATTCGCCAGCGGCAAAACCTTCTGCCTGGATATAACTGATTTCTTTCAATTTCAAAGCAGCTTCAAGAGAAACGTTGTAGTCAGCACCACGTCCAATGTAAAAGGCATTTCTTGTATCGCTGAGATATACTTCTGCCAACTCTTCTAAATAATCTTTTTGGGCGATGACCGATTCCATCGCATTAGCAACTAAACTCAATTCATGAGTGATATCGAATACAAGAGAAGTTTCAAATTCTTTTTTATCACCGATAGCTTTGGCTAATAAAGTTAGTACAGCTATTTGTGCAGTATAAGCTTTCGTTGATGCTACTGCGATTTCGGGTCCAGCATGCAATAGCAGTGTAAAGGATGCTTCCCGCGAAAGAGTAGAACCAGCAACATTTGTAATCGTAAGTGAAGGGTAGCCGAGACGGTTGATTTTTACCAGCACTTGGCGGCTGTCTGCTGTTTCGCCACTTTGACTCAAGAAAATAAAGAATGGTTTTTTTGAAAGAAGAGGTGTGTTATAGCCAAATTCACTGGCTAAATGAACCTCAACAGGAATCTGTGTCAATTTTTCCAAAGTCTGTTTACCTGCTAACCCCGCATGGTAACTAGTTCCGCAAGCAACGATATAGATTCGATCGCTATCAGACAATGTATCGACCAGCTTTTGATCAAGAGAGACACGATTGTCTTCTGTTACGTATTTTTGAGCGATACGACGCATGATAATAGGCTGTTCGTCGATTTCTTTCAGCATATAAAAAGGATAGGTACCTTTCTCGATATCTGAAGCATCTACTTGTGCTTCGAATGAAGAACGTTCTACGATGTCACCTGCAAAATTTTGAATAATAACTTTTTCTGATGTGACGGTAACCATCTCTTCATCTTCAATCTCAACGAATTCCTTCGTATGAGCAAGCATAGCCATTGCATCGCTGGCAATCACATTGAATCCATCGCCGAGTCCGATTAATAGTGGACTTTTATTTTTAGCGACGTAAATAACATCAGGTGCTGTCCGATCAATCAAAGCGAAAGCGTAAGAACCTTTGATGACCCGCAAAGCTTTTAAAAACGCCTCTTGCGTTGTAGTATCCTTCGCGAAAGTTTCAATTAGATGAGCGATAATCTCAGTATCGGTCTCACCAATAAAGTGGTCATTTGCTAAATAAGCAATTTTAAGTTCTTCAAAGTTTTCGATTACGCCGTTGTGAACGAGCACGAAGCGTCCACTTTGGGAAGTATGTGGATGGGCGTTTTCTTCAGAAGGTTGCCCGTGAGTTGCCCATCGTGTATGACCAATACCTATATTTCCTGTAGTATCAATATTTATTTTGTTTTTCAAATTTTGAATTCTGCCTTGTGCTTTGACCAGATAATCAGTTGTGCCATCTGAGACAAAGATACCAGCTGAATCATAACCACGGTATTCTAATTTTTCTAGACCGTCAATCAATCCTGGTGTTACATTTTTTAATCCAATCATTCCAACAATTCCGCACATAAAAAACATCCTACTTTCTATAATGAATTCGTATGAATGCTTCCAGCTGCAGGAAAATCCTTTTGTTTTATCTTTGCAGACATTTTTTGTGGATTTTCTGTAGAGTGCAGTCCCTAGGGCCATCCGCCGAATCTTTCGATAAACCCTCTCCTCGTCATCTGTTTACACAGACCTGGCGCTATCCTAAAAGGTATAACTATCCTCCTTTTTGTTTTTTATCTGGAAACATTTAAAATCATAACCTTTTGCGAATGTTCTTGTCAACAAAAAAAGAATAAAAAATAAATTGGTATATATCAAATTCTTTGTCAAATGTCCTTTTTATGTCAAAAAATAATGGGTTTTTATCTATCATCTTTTTCAGGAGTTCGGTACAATAGAAAGTAATCGGATAGAGGAGGAGTAAAAATGGATTCAAAAATTGAGATCATGACACTGGGAATGTTAAAAAAACAATTGTCCAAATTCGAAGCATCAGCTGGTGTATCAGATGATACGAAAATATTTTTAGATACTGGCTGGGATAGCATCCAAGAAATCGCACCTGATGCCTTGGAAGTTGCTCAAGCTCGTGAGTTTACGGTAGAAGATGAATTAACAAAAGAGTCGTTTTCCGGGTATGCGCGGGAAGAAAAAGCAGAGCGGTTCGACACTTCTGA
Organism: Enterococcus sp. PLH-Efm8; assembly: GCF_053011625.1. Taxonomy (NCBI): domain Bacteria; kingdom Bacillati; phylum Bacillota; class Bacilli; order Lactobacillales; family Enterococcaceae; genus Enterococcus; species Enterococcus sp. PLH-Efm8. The sequence continues at coordinate 1,580,008 of NZ_CP172568.1, read as the reverse complement.
GCAGTCAGAAACTGTGATCGTCATAAAAAACTTGTATTAGAAAGGAGAAAGAATGAATAAAAGACGTTGGGCAGCAGTTCTGATTGCTGCAGGATTATTTGTGGTTTCGTTAGTTTCAGCTAGTTTGACTAAGCCTCAGGAAAACGATCAAATTGAGGGATTGAACAGTTGGTTATATGGGGATGAAGAACTAGCTCCAAATGTGTTGGAAGAGGGAGACAGTACGCAAAAAATCGTAAAATTATCAGTAGATGGAACGATTGCTGCGGGAGGGTCTTCAGGTTTATTTGCTTCTGAAGGTTACAATCATAAAAATTTTATGGAACAACTGAAGGCGATTGAAGAAGATCCAACAGTCAAAGGTATCTTTTTAGAAGTAAATTCTCCTGGTGGCGGTGTCTACGAAAGTGCGGAAATCGCTAAGAAATTGGATACGATTCGTAAAGAACATGATATCCCAATGTATGTCAGCATGAAAAACATGGCAGCTAGCGGTGGCTACTATATTTCTGCTCAAGCAGATAAAATCTTTGCAACAGAAGAAACAGTGACCGGCTCAATTGGTGTGATCATGTCAGGATTGAATTATTCAGGACTTCTAGAAAAACTGGGTGTGGAAGATACAACAGTTAAAAGCGGAGCGTTGAAAGATATGGGTTCAGGAACGCGACCAGAGACAAAAGAAGAAGAAGCGGTGCTTCAAGCATATATCGACAGCGCATATAGTCGTTTTGTAGCAATCGTCAGCGAGGGACGGAATAAATCTGAAGAAGAAGTCAAAAAAATTGCTGATGGAAGGATTTATGATGGTGTCCAAGCAAAAGAAGTAGGTTTAGTCGATGAATTGGGATTTCCTGAAGATGCTTTAAAAGCTATACGAAAGGAACAACAGCTTGAAGATGCGGAACTAGTAGAATATTCTTCCACGCCATCTGGGTTTGCTAGTACATGGTTAGGAAGTAAACTAGCAGAATTCCAGGGATTGAAGCCTTCTGAGACTAGTCAGATCTTATCCGTTCTTGAGAATCTAGGGACAGCGGAATCACCAAAAGCAATGTATTATTACGGAGGTGAGTAAGCATGTCAGAGCTTTCAAATGAAAATAAGGAACAAGAAAAAGATAAGCAACAGCAGCCTGCTGTAGGACCTGACTCCAACTTTTCCCAAAAGGTACTGAGCTCTTTTGAAAGAGAGCCTTTGACGCCCGAAGAAATCAAAAAGAAACAACGTAAATGGAAAAAGTATACGGACACAAGAAATGAACCGCCAAAAGCAAATGATTTTCCTAAGTATTTCTATGCAGGTTTTTTTATCCGAATGTTTGCCTTCTTGGTCGATCTTTTGTGTATCGGAGCTATTACGCGTTTAACACTTGGTATTGCCAAAAATCTAGGTTGGCTTAATTTTTCAGATTCTTATCTGAGTCTCTACGGATTCACAGCCTTACTTATTTATCTAGCGTATTTTATTTTATTGACGAAATTCAATCATGGCCAAACGATTGGGAAAATGATCTTTGGTATTCGAGTCATCAGCTTTGATGAAGAAGAACTTAGCTGGTCAACCGTTTTAGTTAGAGAAGGTGCTTGCCGGTTCATTCTAAAATTTCCTTTGCTGATGTTAGGGTATCTTCCAGCAGTCTTTAATCAGAAAAAGCAACATCTGGGCGATTTTTTCACTAATACAAGTGTTGTTACGATCAATCTGATCAAAGCGTTCAACCAGGAAGTCAACAGCTGATGAGCAATAAAAAGCAGTAACAGTTGAAAGCACCTTCTAAAAGTCAGATCTAAAATCTAGCTTTTAGAGGGTGCTTCAGTTATTTTTAATTGTCATGCTTTTTTTGTTTTGCTACTATTGAACATGAGCTGAATATGAGCAAGAGGAGGACACTGCGTGAAGCCGATTGATTTTCCAGAAAAATATGAGAATTTAATGCGAGTGGCACAACAAGCACTAGCAAACCAGCAATATCAGCAGGCAAAAGAATTATTTCAACGAGCTTACGAGTTGAAAGAAAGCTTTGAGGCTAATAGCCTGCTTGTTTTTTGTCTTTACGAGTTGGACGAGAAAAAAGAAGCATTGAAGCAAGCACTCTTGCATGAAAAACAGTATCTTCAAAATGAGGAGTTTGCTGAATTTTATTTTGACTTGTTAATCAGTACACAAGATTTTTTATATGCTAGAAAATTGATAGCAAGTACAGATTTTTATGAAGCTTTCGAGCAGCGGGTCATTGAAAAAATCCAATTTGCAGAAGAATTATCCGGACAAATGGAGAGGCAGAAGATCAAGGCACTCCACAATAAATCGGAGGAACTTCCTTCGTTGGAACCTGCACGTCAGCTTGCGTCTATTGATGAGATCGAACAGCTTCCTTATCATGAGTTTATCCAAACAGCGAGTAAACTTATTGTATCGCCAGAGGTCCATATTTTAGCAAGGGCAAAATTACTGGAGACACTTAGGCAATTGAACGAATGCCATCCTGTTTTCTATTTGACGATTGAAGAAAAGTTAGTCAAAGTCATACCAAAAGATCTGCCAAAGCCGCAGCAGCAGGCAAGTTACCAGCAATTATGTGTATTTTCAGATCGTTACGGGAATGAAGATGCGCTGCTTAGTTCCGTGTTAAAAGAAGAATTCACGTTGCAATCTGCAATTGTTTATCCTGTCTATGATACATACATCGAAGACCCGAAGCGCTGGTTTCAACTGACTGTAGAGGCGTGTACAGGAAAAACGATGTATGAAGGTACAGAAGATGAAAAACAAGATTTTTTAAAAAAAAGAGAAAAAATTTTGCAGCAAATGATCTTCTTCCATTAGATTTTATCAGTGAAAAAGATAAAAATGTTATGAAAAACAAGGATTCTATCCATTCAATATGTTTACAATTTGAAAGGGTTAGTGTACTATTTAAAGGTATGCATGAAACGTTTTTGATGTATAAAATGAATTTCTAAACTCGGAGGGAATTAAATGACTGCAACATTTGAAAAAAAAGGCACGAATGATGGTGTTTTAAAATTTACGATTGCGCAAGACGAAATCCAAAAAGGATTAACAACTGCGTTTAATAAAGTGAAAAAAAGCTTGAACGTACCTGGATTCCGTAAAGGGAAAGTTTCTCGTCAAGTATTCAACCGTATGTACGGTGAAGAAGCTTTATATGAAGATGCATTGAATGCTGTATTACCAGAAGCTTATGAAGCTGCTGTCAAAGAAGCTGGCATCGATCCTGTTTCTCAACCAAAAATCGATGTTGAAAGCATGGAAAAAGGTCAAGACTGGGTAATCACTGCTGAAGTAACAGTGAAACCAGAAGTAAAATTAGGACAATATAAAGATCTAGTTGTTGAAAAACAAGACCGTGAAGTAACAGATGCTGACGTGGATGCACGTATCAAACGTGAACAAGAAGCACAAGCTGAATTAGTTATCAAAGAAGATGCTGCAGCTGAAAATGGCGATACAGTAGTAATCGACTTCGAAGGCTTTGTAGATGGCGAAGCGTTTGATGGCGGAAAAGGCGAAAATTACTCACTTGAATTAGGTTCAGGCTCATTCATTCCAGGTTTTGAAGATCAATTAGTTGGTCATAAATCAGGTGAAAGTCTAGATGTAAATGTAACTTTCCCAGAAGATTATCAAGCAGAAGATCTTGCTGGAAAAGAAGCAGTCTTCAAAGTGACAATCCATGAAGTAAAAGCAAAAGAAGTGCCTGAATTAGATGACGAATTCGCAAAAGATGTTGATGACGAAGTATCAACATTAGACGAATTGAAAGAAAAATATCGCAAAGAATTAGTAGAAACAAAAGAAAAAGCAGCGGACGATGCAAAAGATGAAGCAGCGATCCGTATGGCTGTTGAAAACGCAGAAATCGTTGAATTGCCACACGTGATGGTTCATGATGAAGTACATCGTTCAATGGACGAATTCTTGAACAACATGCAACGTCAAGGTATCTCTCCTGAAATGTACTATCAATTAACTGGTTCTACAGAAGAAGACTTGCATAAACAATTCGAAGGTGAAGCAGAAATGCGCACAAGAACAAATCTTGTGATCGAAGCAATTGCAGCTGCTGAAAATCTTCAAGCAACAGAAGAAGAAATCAATGCAGAAATCCAAGAATTATCAGAAACATACAACATGCCAATCGAACAAATCAAACGCGTGTTGACAGAAGATATGCTGGAACATGATGTGACAATGAAAAAAGCAATCGAATTGATCACAGGTACAGCGACAGAAGCGAAAGAATAGAAATCAAGTAATAAATCATTTCTGAAGAAGCTACTTCTAGAAAATTGTTTATTCGAAATAAGGGACTGTGACACGATTTTGTCACAGTTCCTTATTTTTTGTTAAGAGTAAAAAATGCAAAGGTATAGGTCAGTTGATCCTTTGTTAAACACTTTTTCTTTTTACTAAACTATGTTATGATAGTAAAAGACTGTAAAGTCTTTGATAGTTTCTTGCATACTTTTTGCAAGTTAAGGGGTGAAGACCATGTATGACAATCCAAGTAGCAATGAGACCGTACGCTGTTCTTTTTGCGGGAAAACCCAAGAAGAAGTGAAAAAGATCGTAGCTGGTCCAGGGGTCTACATCTGTAATGAATGTATCGACCTATGTAAAGAAATCATTGATGAAGAATTTTATGAAGAAGCTGTACGCGAATTCACTGAAGTCCCTAAACCACTAGAAATTCTTGAAGTATTGAATAACTACGTGATTGGACAAGATCGCGCAAAACGCTCGTTAGCTGTTGCCGTATACAATCACTATAAACGTGTCAATCAGCAAGCACAAGAAAACACAGATGATGTTGAACTGCAAAAAAGCAATATCTGCTTGATCGGACCTACAGGGTCTGGTAAAACATTTTTAGCACAAACATTAGCAAAAACATTGAATGTACCTTTTGCAATCGCAGATGCGACAAGTTTGACAGAAGCTGGTTATGTGGGGGAAGATGTAGAAAACATTTTGCTTAAATTGCTTCAATCTGCTGATTACAATGTGGAACTTGCAGAAAAAGGGATCATCTATATTGATGAGATCGATAAAATTGCGCGTAAAAGCGAAAATGTATCTATTACTCGTGACGTTTCCGGCGAAGGTGTCCAACAAGCCTTGCTGAAAATTCTAGAAGGAACTGTTGCAAGTGTGCCACCTCAGGGCGGACGTAAACATCCACATCAAGAATTTATTCAGATTGATACGACGAACATATTGTTCATCGTAGGTGGTGCATTTGATGGCATCGAAACGATTGTGAAGAATCGTATGGGCGAAAAGACGATTGGATTTGGTACACAAAACCAAAAACTTTCTGAAGACGAAAGTGTCATGCAGCATATCATTCCTGAAGATTTACTAAAATTCGGATTGATCCCTGAGTTTATCGGACGATTACCTGTTATGGCAGCTTTAGAGAAATTGACAACAGATGATCTGGTACGGATCTTGACTGAGCCGAAAAATGCGCTAGTCAAACAATATCAAAAACTTCTTTCTCTAGATAATACCGAACTTGAATTCGAACCTGAAGCGTTGAGAGCCATTGCGAAAAAAGCAATCGAACGCAATACCGGTGCTCGAGGACTTCGTTCCATCATTGAAGAAATCATGATGGATGTGATGTTTGATATCCCTTCAAATGAAAACATCGAAAAAGTGATTATCACAAAAGAAGCAGCTGAATTGTCTGGTGAGCCAACAGTAATCTATAAAGATTCAGAGAAAAAAGCGGGTTGATGAAAAGAGGCTGCCGTAAAAGTCATTTTGGCTTTTGCGACAGCCGCTTGCTTTATTCATCACCTTGTTAAGGAGAGAGACCATGAAAGTCCATCAAGCTGAAATTATCATAAGTGCAGTGGCACCAAAACAATATCCAGATACACAATTGCCAGAAATAGCTCTGGCAGGACGATCAAATGTAGGGAAATCTTCTTTTATCAACACATTGATTGATCGAAAGAATTTAGCCCGTACTTCCGGTAAGCCAGGAAAGACCCAGACATTGAATTTTTATTTGATCGAGAACGCATTACATTTTGTCGATGTTCCGGGATATGGGTATGCAAAAGTATCCAAAACTGAGCGAGCAAAATGGGGAAAGATGATCGAGACATATTTAACGACTAGAGACCAGCTACGTGCGGTCGTTTCTTTAGTAGATTTGCGTCATAAGCCTTCTCAAGAAGATATCCAGATGTATCAATTTTTGAAGTATTATGATATCCCTGTAATTGTTGTTGCCACTAAGGCAGATAAGATCCCTCGTGGTAAATGGAACAAGCATGAGAGCGAAATCAAAAAAGCGTTGGATTTTGATCGCAATGACACGTTTATTCTCTTTTCTTCCGTTACAAAACAGGGAAAAGAAGAAGCGTGGGCAGCAATCGAACAAGCAATTGAATCATAAAAAGAATAAAAAAGACTTACCAGTCAAACTCTTTCATAAAAGTTTGGCTGGTAAGTCTTTTTTTGAGCTTAACTTACTTTTGTTTCTTGTCTTTTTTCTTTTCATTTTGTGGCTGTGGTTTTAGAAATCGATCGATCTCTTCTTTTGGTGCAACTGTTTTTTCCGGATCGACAGCAAATGATTCGAAAAGTTTATCTAAATTATCTGTACGTTCAAATTTCAACCCCATTGTAAACACCTCTTTGTTTCTTTTTACTTAGTCTATCATGTAATCGTCCAAATTGGTTTCTAAGACATAAAGTTTTAGTTTTTCTTTATCATTGGTTATAATTAAATTATAAAAAGATTTGAAAGAGGTGAGAAAATGATTGGCGAAGATAAATTATTGATGACTATCCAGCTCACAGACTTAAATGAAGAAGAAAAAAAACAGGAAATAAGCGATTGGGCTATTTTGACACGTCTGTTGATCCAGCCAACATTTATCCGCTCTTTCACACAACAAGCGGATCCGTATGATCTTCGAAAGCTTCAAGAAAAAATAATGCTAGCATCGGTAAGAGACGAAAGTTGGTTAGTTGTAGGAAATGACGAGAACGAATGTAGTTTTCGCTTGGAAGATAATCAATTATTGATAAAAAATGTATTGTCTATCTCTGTTTTCAAAGAAAAGCAATTTTTGATTCGAGACTTCATTCAGAAAAAAATGATTGCTCATGGGGTGTTCGCCTATATGCGAGCTTATAGCGAGTTTATCTATCACAATACAAAACAGATCTCTCAACGGCTATTGTTTGAGAAAAAGGATGAAATCGAACATTTACCTAAAATGAAACAACAAAACGGGGAAGTAGTAGTCGATTGCAACCAATTTCCAGGATACGATCTTTTTTACCAAGGTTTATGTTTCACTTCGTGTTGGGAAATGTATTATAGTCGCTATTATCATCAAATCATCCCTAAACCGATTTTTCTCGACATCCAACAAGTAGAAAAAGTGAAGGAATTAGAAAACGAAGTCATATGTATCCAGCTTTATCGAGACCCCTTTAACTGGCAAAAGCCAAACAATCAAATGTTTCAATCCTATTTTAGGGACCAGCTTGGGTTTGATCATCTTGCTTGGGACAATGGTGTCGGTTTATTGAAACCGCCATTCGTTGAATACATTTACACTGACCATACGATCCAATCTGTCCAGTATCAGAATGCACAAATGCAACCTGTTCCTAAAAAGAATGCTTCATTTTTTGTAACAAAAAGTTATGATATCCAACAAGGAGATTATAAAGAAAGGCGTGTTCGCGGAACACTAAATGCTCAGGCGTATTTTCCTTGGGTTGACGAGAATCGATCACGCATGATGTGCTATAAAGTTATCGATCCGACTGTTGCTTTGGATAATGGAATCGAAGCTTATTGTTATTATATTAGGGAATATCTAGAAGTAGAGGTAACAGATGAAAAATATCAAGAGTATCTTTTATCCTTAAGAATCTATGTTCCTTCAGAATCCCTGTCAGAATTACCGTTAAAGGAAATCAAACATAGACTCTCTGATGTTACCTTCAAACGAATAAAGAAAAAGCGGCGAAGTATCCAATTCGATGTCAAGAAAGGTGAGCAGCATCTGCGTGTGCAATTTTTAGATTACCGAGAATTAGAACAATTGATTACTTTACAAAAAATATGAGGTGAAGAAAATGGATAAACAACTCTATTATCGAATAATGGTTCCGGCATCATTATTATCCGTCTGTCTCTTTTTTGTTCCTAATTTTCCTATTCGATCAGTCATCGGTTTTTTGGTCATGTTTGGCGGGATGGGACTTTATTATTATCTTCTTCATAAGGAAAGAAAACCTGCTTCTGTTTATATGAAAAAAACAAGAAGCGAAAATAAAAAACGATAAAACGGCTTGATGATAGACAAAAAAATAAAAAACCAGTCTTTCTGACTGGTTTTTTATTTTTTTTTTTGACTGATTTATAACTTTTATGAACGTTTTTGACTGATTTATATTGCTAGTAGAAAAAAAATATGCTATTATTTGTATTGAGGTGATCGTGAAAATGCTTACAGAGGAACGCAGACAAAAAATCCTAGACTTGCTTGAACAGCAGAAAATCGTGAAATCACAAGATCTTGTAAACCTTTTGAATGCTTCTGAATCAACGATAAGACGTGATTTACAAGAGCTGGAGAATAGTGGGTTTCTAGAAAGAGTTCATGGCGGAGCTAAGAAAGAGCAATTATTGAATTTTGAGCAGAATATGAGTGAAAAATCACTCAAAAACGTTCACGAAAAACAGCAAATCGCCAAATCGGCAGCTGAAACCATTAATGACGAAGATGTCATTTATTTAGACGCTGGCTCTACTACGTTAGAAATGATTCCTTTTCTGCAAGGAAAACAGATCACAGTAGTGACAAATTCCGTTCAACATGCGGCAAATTTAGTTGATTTGGAGCTTGCTACCATTATTTTAGGTGGAACGATAAAGCTGGCAACTAATGCTGTTTTAGGATCTAATGCGATAGAACAACTAAAAAATTTTCATTTTAATAAAGCATTTATGGGAATGAACGGTGCCCATCTTGAACAAGGATTCACGACTCCGGATCCAGAAGAGGCAGCTGTTAAACGTTTAGCCATGAAAAATTCCGAAGAGACATTTGTATTGATTGATCATACCAAATTCAACCAGTTGTCCTTCACCTCTGTTGCACCTTTGGAAGCAGCCACGATCATAACCGAGCGTTGTCCATTAGAATTCGTTAATGAATTCCGTGAAAAGACAACAATTAAGGAGGCAATACAATGATTTACACAGTAACACTTAATCCATCAATTGATTATATCGTACGCGTAGATGGGTTAAAACTAGGCGATTTGAACCGAATGAAGGAAGACTTCAAGTTACCTGGAGGAAAAGGGATCAATGTTTCCCGTATTTTGAAACGGATCGATTCTCAATCTACAGCACTAGGGTTTTTAGGAGGGTTCACTGGCGAATTTATTTCGAAGTGGCTTGAAAAAGAACAAATCCAGTCTTTGTTCACAACCGTAAAAGAAGATACAAGAATCAATATCAAACTAAAATCAGACACTGAAACTGAGATCAATGGCTTAGGCCCATCTATTTCAGATGAAGAAATCGATGAGTTGAAGCAAGCATTAGGAACAGTAGGACAAGGAGATATCGTCGTATTGTCAGGAAGCGCGCCAGCTAGCCTGCGAAAAGGATTTTATCAAGAACTGATTGATATCATTCGAGAAAAAGGTGCAGATTTCGTGATTGATACAACAGGTGATGACCTAAAAAATGCACTTGTTAAGAAACCGTTGTTGATCAAACCAAACAATCACGAATTAGCTGAGCTTTACAACACAACCTTCCAATCTGTAGAAGAAATCATTCCGTATGGGAAAAAATTACTAGCTGAAGGGGCACAGAATGTGCTGATCTCAATGGCTGGAGACGGTGCTTTGCTCTTCACGGAACAAGGAACTTATAAAACGAATGTATTAGTTCGCCCATTGAAAAATTCAGTAGGTGCAGGGGATTCAATGATTGCTGGCTTTATTGGGGCTTACAGCCGTACGAAAGATCCAATCGAAGCCTTTAAATGGGGAGTTGCTTGCGGAAGCGCAACAGCTTTTTCTGATGACTTGGCAGCTCGCGAATTGATTGATGAGTTGCTGCCAGAAGTTGAAATCACAAAAATTGATTAGTTTCAAGGAGGATAATCATGAATATCAAGGATTTAATGGTCAAAGAAGCGATGATCATGGATTTGCAAGCGACTGATAAAAAAGGCGCAATCGATGAAATGGTCCAAAAAATGTTTGATGCCGGCCGGATTTCCGATATCGAAACATATAAAGAAGGAATTCTAGCCCGCGAAGCACAAACTTCTACAGGTCTTGGTGATGGAATCGCCATGCCTCACGCGAAAAACAGTGCAGTTAAAGAAGCAACAGTTTTATTCGCAAAAAGCCAAAAAGGAGTAGATTATGAAGCCTTAGACGGACAGCCAACTTATCTGTTTTTCATGATCGCAGCTCCAGAAGGCGCAAACGACACACATTTGCAAGCATTAGCAGCACTATCTCGATTGCTGATTGATGCAGATTTCGTAGGAAAATTAAAAGAAGCAAATACACCAGAAGAAGTCCAAGACTTGTTCCAAACAGCTGAAGAGCAAAAAGAAGCAGAAGAAAAAGCAGAACAAGAAACACAAGCTGCAGAAGCTTCTGCTCATCCAGAAAGAAAATTCGTTGTTGCCGTTACAGCTTGTCCAACAGGGATCGCTCACACTTACATGGCAGAAGATGCTTTGAAGAAAAAAGCGAAAGAAATGGGTGTGGAGATCAAAGTCGAAACGAACGGTTCAGAAGGAATCAAAAACCGATTGACTGCTGAAGACATCGCCCGTGCAGAAGGTGTAATCGTTGCAGCAGACAAAAAAGTAGAGATGAATCGCTTTGACGGAAAAGAACTGATCAATCGTCCTGTCAGTGATGGTATCCGTAAACCAGAAGAGTTGATCAATCTAGCCCTTAGTGGTACTGCACCAGTATTCCATGGTGATGGAAAAGAAAGCAGTTCAGAAGAAGGAAATGCGGATGGTACTATCGGACAAAGAATTTACAAAGATTTGATGAACGGCGTATCACACATGTTACCTTTCGTTATTGGTGGAGGAATCGCTATTGCGCTTTCTTTCATGATCGACCAATTTATTGGCGTGCCACATGATCAATTATCAAATCTAGGGAATTACAATCAAGCTGCTAGCTGGTTCAACCAAATCGGACAAGCTGCATTTGGTTTCATGCTGCCGGTATTAGCAGGATTTATTGCTTCAAGTATCGGTGACCGCCCTGGTTTGATCGTTGGATTTGCTGCTGGTGCATTAGCTAATACAGGCGGTGCAGGATTCTTAGGTGCACTGATTGGTGGATTCTTAGCTGGTTATGTCATCGTATTTTTACGTAAATTATTCAAGAACTTACCAAAATCATTGGATGGAATTAAAACGATCCTCTTTTATCCAGTGTTTGGCTTACTGATTACTGGTTTCTTGATGTTGCTGGTCAATGTCCCTATGAAAGCAATCAATGATGCATTGAACGGTTTCTTGACAAGTATGAGTGGTTCGAATGCTGCTTTACTTGGTGCATTATTAGCTGGAATGATGGCGGCAGATTTAGGCGGTCCAATCAACAAAGCCGCTTATGTGTTTGGTACAGCAACTTTAGCTACGACTGTTGCAACTGGCGGAAGTGTCGTGATGGCTTCTGTTATGGCTGGAGGAATGGTACCTCCATTGGCAATTTTCGTTGCTACACGTTTGTTTAAGAATAAATTCAGCAAAACAGATCAAGATGCTGGTTTGACGAACATCGTGATGGGACTATCGTTTGTCACGGAAGGATCGATTCCATTTGCAGCAGCTGACCCGATTCGTGCCATTCCAAGTTTTATTATTGGTTCTGCTTTAACTGGCGGATTAGTCGGAGCTTTCGGAATCAAATTACTGGCTCCTCACGGCGGGATTTTCGTTGTATTCTTACTGAGTCACCCGGTCATGTATTTGGTGTTTATTGCTATCGGAGCAGTCGTATCTGGTGTGATTTATGGTTTATTGAGAAAAGCTCCTGCAGTAGCAGAAGCATAGAAATAAAAAAGAAGAGGCTGGGTTTTCCCAGCCTCTTCTTTTTTATAGAATCATATAGAATCAAGTAGTGTAGATGAATAGTTGTTGTAAAATAGTTTTTCCATGTTCGTTAAAATGATTGCTTCAAATTTGTGATAGAAGATTTAGCCTCGATTTCCTGCTTGATTCTTGGCAAGTTTGCTTCATCAGTCAAGATAACCAAAATATCTCCTACATTCATGATCGTATCACCGTGAGTCAAGATTTCCTGATTTCCTCTGCGTATAGAGATTAGCAGCATATTTTTAGGCCAATTGAAGTCTCGTACCATTAATCCGTCTAAAGAACTCTCTGCCGTTACTGGAAAATCAAAAGTTGTCCTTGCACCTTTTAGTGAGGCGGTCTGAGTATTTCCAAGTAGACGTTCCAATAATGATTCGTAAATTGGATTACCGCCGAGAAGGTCATTGACGATATAAGCAACAAGAGCAGCCAATCCTAAAGGCATCAGATGATTAAGAGAGCCAACCATTTCTGTCACTAAAATAATTGCTGTCAGCGGTGCTTTTCCAATCGCTGTGAAATAACCAGCCATGGCAATAACGACAAAATCCTTGATGTAGATTGGATCCATCCCGAAATCAACCATAATGTTTCCATAAAAGCTACCGATTAAAGCCCCCAATGTCAATATCGGAAGGAAAATCCCCCCTGGAAGACCCCCACCGTAAGAAATCATGGAAAAAACGAATCGAAGAACAAACAAACCGATAATCATAATGATTGGCAAGGAAGCATGTCCAAAAGCTAAAACGATTTGATTGCCTCCGCCTAGAGTACTAGGCCATAAATAACCAATTGGCAAAATCAGCAAGAAAGGAACGAACCCGTGAAAATAAGCTGGTAAAGGCAATCGGTTGTAAAATTTTGGCAAAGCCAGCAAGACATTCTGATAAATAAAACCTAAGATGCCTAGAAGTACTCCTAAGATCACTAAGGAACCATAATATTTCAACGGCAAAGAAGGAAGGTCACCTAGATATAAAACAGGTCTCAAGCCGAAAAAGTAAAGAGAGACGAAGTTAGCAGTGATTGCTGAAGCAAATGATGTCAGCCAAACAAGTGGAGAAAAGGAGTGATGGATTTCTTCTAAAACAAAGAGTAATCCTGCGATAGGAGCATTGAATGCTGCTGCAAGTCCGCTACTTGCACCGCTAGAAATTAAAATCTTTTCTTCTGAAGATGGACTCCGAAACAATTGTCCAGCTCCTTGTCCAATGGATGCGCCAAGCTGTATAGAAGGTCCTTCTCTACCTAGAAAAAGGCCCGCACCAACTGAAAGTACACCGCCAATGAACTTTTTCCATAAAACAGAGAACCAGTTCATTGATAATTCCCCGCGAAGCTGTCCCTCTACTTGTGGAATCCCGCTTCCCTTGATATCCGGTTCATTTTTGACCAGATAACCCACGAAAAATGCTGCAAGGATGCAGCAAATAGCTAGGCCAATTAAGTAAATCGGCTGTTCCCGACTCATTTCATAGATACTTCGAACTAAATCGCTTAGCTTTTCGATAGATAATCGAAACAGGCTAACGACGATTCCTGTCAGCAGTCCAACAAATATTCCTTTTAGAATAAAATATATCTGAGTCTTATCTAATTTCTTGATTTTTCCTTTTTTTTCCATTCAAACGCCTCGCTTTCTTTTAATTTAGCGCGAAATCAACGAATTGACAAGGAAAAATCCATAAAAAGAAACAAATGATTTTGAACTAGCTAGTTTAATGAAAGCCAAGAAAATGCTATAATTAACAAGATTGATAAAAGAAAGGATGTTGTTAATGTCATCCAAAGCTGAATTATTAAACGGGATGAACCCCCGTCAGAAAGAAGCTGTTCTTCACACTGACGGACCATTACTGCTAATGGCAGGTGCAGGAAGTGGAAAGACGAGAGTGCTGACACACCGCATTGCCTATTTGATTGAGGAAAAAGAAGTCAATCCTTGGAACATCCTAGCGATTACTTTTACCAATAAGGCTGCAAAAGAAATGAAAGAACGTGTCAATGCGATTCTCGCATCTGGAGGCGAAGATGTCTGGGTATCGACTTTTCACTCGATGTGTGTGCGTATTTTAAGAAGAGATGTTGATTTTATCGGGTATAACCGGAACTTTACAATCATCGATTCTTCTGAACAGCTGACCTTGATGAAACGGATACTAAAAGAACTGAACATTGATCCGAAAAAATATGATCCTCGAAGTATATTAGGAACAATCTCTCAAGCAAAAAACAGCCTGCAGACCCCTCAGGATTTTGCAAAAATGCAAGGCAGTTATTACGAAGAGATTGCGGCAAAATGTTATGCTGCTTACCAAAAAGAGCTTCAATATAATCAATGTATGGACTTTGACGACCTGATCATGAATACGATTCGATTATTTGAAGAACATCCTGATTCACTCACGTATTATCAAAACAAATTCCATTATATTCATGTAGATGAGTACCAAGATACAAATCACGCACAGTATACGCTAGTCAATTTATTGGCAGGTAGATTTAGGAACCTGTGCGTCGTGGGAGATGCAGATCAAAGTATTTACGGCTGGCGCGGTGCAGATATGCAGAACATCTTGGATTTTGAAAAAGATTATCCAGATGCTGCAGTAATTTTGCTAGAACAAAACTATCGCTCCACGAAAAACATCCTTAGCGCAGCAAACCAAGTCATTGAAAACAATAGCAATCGAAAACCAAAAAACTTGTGGACAGAAAACAAAGAAGGAAACAAGATCACTTACTACCGTGCAGATAATGAACGAGACGAAACCCGTTTTATCGTAGACCGGATGCAAGAAGAGATTCGAAGCAATCATCGGAATTACGGCGACTTTGCCATCTTGTACCGGACGAACGCACAATCTCGTGTAATGGAAGAAACTCTGTTGAAAGCAAATATTCCTTATAAAATGGTTGGAGGGCACAAGTTCTACGATCGTAAAGAAATCAAAGATATTTTAGCGTATTTGAATGTGCTGGTAAATCCTCAAGATTCAATCAGTTTTGAGCGTATCGTTAATTCGCCCAAACGAGGCATCGGACCAGGATCTATCGAAAAACTACGCAGTTTTGCTTCTCTTCATGAATGGCCACTGCTTGAAGCAGCGCAAAATGTGGATCTGGCAAATATCGGTGGAAAAGCAGGACAGCAATTAGGTGCATTTGGAGAGATGATCCAAGAAGTCACTCAGATGATCCCATACTTGACAGTGACAGAATTGACGAAAGAGGTTTTGGATCGTAGCGGATATCTAGAAGACTTAAAAATCCAAAATACATTAGAAGCACAAGCACGCATCGAAAACTTGGAGGAATTTTTAACGGTCACACAAGAATTCGACAAACAATTCGAACAGCAAAATGAAGAAGACGCTGATGCACCAGAAGAAAAACTAACGGTCTTCTTAAATGATCTGGCACTTGTTTCCGACATTGACAATTTAGAAGAAGATGCTTCCCAAGTGACATTGATGACTTTGCATGCAGCCAAAGGATTAGAATTTCCAGTTGTATTCCTGATTGGTCTAGAAGAGGGGGTTTTTCCTTTATCTCGAGCATTGATGGAAGAAAGCGAACTGGAGGAAGAACGCCGTCTCGCATATGTGGGGATCACGCGAGCAGAAGAAGCGTTGTATTTAACAAATGCTTTCTCCAGAACATTATATGGACGGACGCAATATAACCGACCTTCTCGTTTTGTAGAAGAAATCGATCAGGAGTTACTGGAAATCGAAGGCATGCGTCCTACGCCTAAAAAAACGCCTGTATTCGCTAAAAAAACAGCATATAGCTATAAACAGCCAGAGACAGCGGTTGTTCCCTCTAAAAGTGCTACTGGAGGGGAAAATAACAGCTGGAAACCTGGAGATAAAGTCAAACACAAAAAATGGGGTCTAGGAACAGTCGTCCGAGTAAGCGGGACGTCGAAGGATCTAGAACTAGATGTGGCTTTCCCAAGTCAAGGAGTAAAACGTCTTTTGGCTGCCTTTGCGCCAATTGAAAAAGCTTAGTAGTGGAGGGTAAATGATGGAACATGAAATGACGATTGACGAAGCTGCTAAACGAGCAGAAGAACTTCGTACAAGACTGAACCAATGGTCTCGCGAATACTACGTAGAAGATAAACCAACAGTGGAAGACTATGTTTATGATAAAGAATACGCAGAATTAGTAGCAATCGAGGAACAATATCCTGATTTGATCACGTCTGATTCTCCCACTCAACGAGTAGGCGGAAAAGTATTAGAAGGTTTTGAAAAAGTCACTCATGATATTCCGCTTTACAGTTTGAACGACGTTTTCAGCAAAGAAGAGCTGATAGCTTTTGATCAACGTGTACAAAAAGCAGTGGGACGTGTAGTTGACTATTGCTGTGAACTAAAAATAGATGGACTTTCCGTTTCTTTGCGTTATGAAGATGGAAATTTCGTGAGAGGTGCGACTCGCGGGGATGGAACTGTAGGAGAAAACATCACTGAAAACCTAAAAACTGTCCGGTCGGTCCCAATCAAATTAAAAGAACCAATGAACATCGAAGTAAGAGGCGAATGTTTCATGCCAAAACGGTCATTTGTCCAATTGAACCAAGACAGAGAAGCAGAGGGAAAAGATATCTTTGCGAATCCTCGGAACGCCGCAGCTGGTTCTTTGCGTCAGTTAGATTCTAAAATCACAGCGAAAAGAAATCTGGACACTTTTTTATACACAGTAGCTGATTTCGGTCCTATGCAAGCAAAAACCCAGTATGATGCGCTAGAAGAGCTAGAAAAAATTGGATTCCACACGAATCGGGAAAAACGTCTATGTCATTCGATTGATGAAGTGTGGTCATACATTGAAGAATATCATGACAAACGTGTGGATTTGCCCTATGAAATCGATGGAATCGTCATCAAAGTGAATGAATTCTCGCTACAAGATCAACTTGGTTTTACTATCAAAGCACCGAGATGGGCAGCAGCTTACAAGTTTCCGCCAGAAGAAGTTGAAACGCTAATCGAAAACATCGAATGGACAGTCGGTCGAACAGGGGTAGTAACGCCAACAGCTATCATGACACCAGTCCGAGTAGCAGGAACGACAGTAAGCCGTGCCAGCCTGCATAACGGTGATTATATTAAGTTGAAGGATATCCGCTTGAAAGATACAGTTCTGATTTATAAAGCGGGAGACATCATCCCAGAAGTTTCGCAAGTCGTGTTAGATAAACGACCTAAAGACAGCGAAGAATACCAATTGCCTACACATTGTCCAGTTTGTGGAAGTGAACTTGTCCATTTGGATGAAGAAGTAGCCTTACGGTGCATCAATCCTAAATGCCCTGCTCAAATGAAAGAAGGTTTGAACCACTTTGTTTCAAGAAATGCGATGAATATCGATGGGTTGGGGCCGCGCGTACTAGAACAGATGTATGATAAAAAACTAGTAGCAGATGTTGCTGATCTTTACAAATTGACAGAAGAAGAGTTATTGACGTTGGACAAAATAAAAGAAAAATCAGCAAATAATATTTTGACAGCAATCGACAACAGCAAAGATAATTCGGTCGAGCGGTTGATTTTCGGGTTAGGAATCCGACATGTCGGAGCGAAAGCAGCAAAAATTTTAGCAGAACATTTCGGTGATCTAGAAACATTGAGTAAAAGTGACTATGAGTCGATTATTGCGCTTGATACGATCGGTGATATCATTGCCGACAGTGTAGTCACTTATTTCAGTAACGAAGAAGTCCATGAATTGATGAATGAATTAAAACAAGCAGGCGTCAATTTCGAATACAAAGGGCTTCGAAATGCCCAATTGCAAGAAGTCGAGTCTCCTTTTAAAGAAAAAACAGTAGTCCTTACTGGTAAACTAACACGATTTACTCGTGAAGAAGCAAAAGAGACGATCGAAAATCTTGGCGGGAAAGTGACTGGTAGCGTATCGAAAAAAACGGATATCGTGGTAGCAGGAGAAGATGCTGGCAGCAAGCTGACCAAAGCACAAGAATTAGGAATCGAAGTTTGGACAGAAGATCAAATGGCAGATGCATTGGCTAAAAGTCGCTCAGTAGAAGAATGAAAAATGAGTTTTTTCAGACAAATTTCAATAAACAATTTCAGACACGGCACTCTTGTGTTAAAATAGAGAGCAAAGTTTTTAACTCGTTTAGAAAGAAGGGGTAGTATGGCGATTAGTGAAGAACAAGTGAAACACGTTGCCAAATTAGCAAAACTTGCGTTCGCAGATGAAGAACTTGCAAGTTTTACCGACCAATTAGGTAAAATCATCGATATGGTTGAAATGCTGGAAGAAGTAGATACGGAAGGTGTTCCATTTACGTCGAATGTGGTTGAAACAGTAAACGTGATGCGACAAGATCGGGCGCAAGCTGGATGGAACCGCGATGAATTATTGAAAAATGTGCCGGAAACAGAAGACGGCTTTATCAAAGTACCCGCAATCATCGATAATGGGGAGGCTGGCGCATAATGACAGAATTACACAATCGTTCTCTAGAAGAACTGCATCATATGCTTGTATCGAAAGAAATCACTGTACAAGATTTGACAAAAACAACATTTGAACGAATCAAAGAAACAGAGCCTGAGGTCGAGGCATTCATTACATTGAACGAAGAAAAAGCATTGGAACAGGCAAAAGCTTTAGATGAAAAAGGGATTGATGAAAGCAACGTCCTTGCTGGTATTCCAATTGGTATCAAGGATAATATCGTAACAAAAGATATCTTGACAACCGCTGCATCTAAGATCCTTTACAATTTTGAACCAATTTATGATGCAACGGTCATGGATAAAATCTATCAAGCAGATATGATCCCTGTTGGTAAGCTAAACATGGATGAATTTGCTATGGGTGGAAGTACAGAAACTTCTTATTTCAAGAAAACAAAAAATGCTTGGGACCCAACAAAAGTACCTGGTGGCTCTTCTGGTGGTTCTGCAGCAGCAGTTGCAGCTGGACAAATTCCAGTTTCTTTAGGTAGTGATACTGGGGGAAGTATCCGCCAACCAGCAGCTTTTAACGGCATCGTAGGGATGAAACCTACTTATGGCCGTGTCTCACGTTTTGGTTTGATTGCCTTTGCTTCATCTCTTGACCAAATCGGACCAATGACCCGTACGGTGAAAGATAATGCATTAGCATTGACAGCTATCAGCGGTTATGACGAAAAAGACGGTACTTCTTCAGGCGTTTCAGTTCCTGATTTTGCAGAGGGACTGACAGGCGACATCAAAGGAATGAAGATTGCTTTACCTAAAGAATACTTAGGCGAAGGTGTGGCCCCTGGCGTAAAAGAAGCTGTATTGAAAGCAGCAGAAACATTCCGTTCATTAGGTGCTGTTGTGGAAGAAGTCAGCTTGCCTCATTCAAAATACGGTGTGGCTGTTTATTATATCATTGCCTCATCAGAAGCAAGTTCCAATTTGCAACGATTCGATGGTATCCGCTACGGTTATCGCTCTGAAAATGTGAAATCATTAGATGATGTATATGTCAACTCACGTTCAGAAGGATTCGGTGAAGAAGTAAAACGCCGTATCATGTTAGGTACATTCTCCTTAAGCGCGGGTTATTATGACGCTTACTTCAAAAAAGCAGGACAAGTCCGTACATTGATCAAACGAGATTTTGAAAAAGTCTTTGCAGATTATGACTTGATCATCGGGCCATCTTCACCAACAGTTGCATTCGGAATCGGTGAGAACATTAACGATCCAATCACAATGTACATGAGTGACATCTTAACGATCCCTGTCAACTTGGCTGGACTTCCAGGTATGTCTGTACCGGCAGGTTTATCAGAAGGATTACCAGTTGGATTGCAGATCATCGGTAATTATTTTGATGAAAAAACGATGTATCAAGCGGCATATGCGTTTGAACAAGCAACAGAATTCCATAAACAACAACCAGCTATTTTAGGAGGGAAAGACGAATGAATTTTGAAACAGTCATTGGACTAGAAGTCCACGTCGAGTTAAAAACCAACTCAAAAATTTTCTCTCCAGCGCCAGCTCATTTTGGTGCAGAACCAAACAGCAATACAAACGTGATCGACTGGGGTTATCCAGGCGTGCTGCCAGTAATGAATAAAGCTGCGCTGGAATTCGGGATGAAAGCAGCTTTGGCATTAAACTGTGAAATCTCTAAAGATACTCATTTTGACCGGAAAAATTACTTTTACCCAGATAATCCAAAAGCATATCAAATTTCCCAATTTGATCAACCAATCGGTCATGACGGATGGATCGAAATCGAAGTAGAAGGTAAAAAGAAAAAAATCCGGATCGAACGTGTCCATTTAGAAGAAGATGCTGGAAAAAACATGCATGGTATTGGCGGTTATTCTTACGTTGATTTGAACCGACAAGGCACGCCTTTGATCGAAATCGTTTCTGAAGCTGATATGCGTTCACCAGAAGAAGCATACGCTTATCTAGAAGCATTGCGATCAATTATCCAATTTACAGAAGTCAGCGATGTGAAAATGGAAGAAGGCTCTATGCGCTGTGATGCCAATATTTCTCTTCGCCCTTATGGACAAGAAGAGTTCGGTACGAAAGCAGAATTGAAAAACTTGAACTCTTTATCTTTCGTGAAAAAAGGTTTAGCTTTTGAAGAAAAACGTCAAGCAAAAGTTCTTCTTTCAGGAGGAGAAATCCAACAAGAAACACGCCGTTTTGACGAAACAACGAATAAAACAGTTTTGATGCGTGTCAAAGAAGGGTCTAGTGATTATCGTTACTTCCCAGAGCCTGATATCCCGAAATTCGTGATCGATGACGAATGGATTCAAAAAGTAAAAGCTAGTTTGCCTGAGATGCCAGCTTCTCGTCGCGAACGCTATATCCGTGAGTTTGGACTTCCAGAGTATGACGCAATGGTATTGACACTTACAAAAGAAATGTCTGATTTTTTTGAAGCTGTTTTGGAAAATGGTGCAGATGCCAAGCAAGCATCTAACTGGTTGATGGGTGAAGTTTCTGCTTACTTGAACAGTGAGAAACTGGAATTAGCTGAGACAAAATTGACACCTGAGAACTTAGCAGGAATGATTCGTTTGATCGCCGATGGAACGATCAGCTCAAAAATCGCCAAAAAAGTCTTCCGTGAATTGATCACAAATGGCGGAGAAGCCCAAGAAGTAGTTGAAAAAAATGGTTGGGTGCAATTATCTGATCCGAACAAACTACTGCCAATCATTAATGAAATTTTGGATAACAACCAACAATCTGTCGATGATTTCAAAAATGGAAAAGATCGTGCGGTTGGCTTCCTAGTCGGTCAAATCATGAAAGCAACTAAAGGACAAGCAAATCCTGGTGTCGTGAATAAGCTACTTAAAGATGAATTAGCGAAACGATAGAGGCTGAAAATGAAAAAAGCACGCGTAATTTATAACCCCACCTCGGGAAAAGAATTATTGAAAAAAAATTTGGCGGATATCCTACAGGCATTAGAAGAAGCAGGATTTGAAGCCAGCGCCTATGCAACTACACCAGAACCAGATTCAGCCAAGAATGAAGCATGTAGAGTCGCAGAACTAGGTTTTGATCTAGTAGTGGCAGCTGGTGGCGATGGCACAATCAACGAAGTGGTTAATGGAATCGCTCCGCTTGAACACCGTCCTAAAATGGCCATCATCCCAGCTGGTACAACGAACGACTATGCTCGAGCATTAAAAATTCCTAGAGATAATATTAAAGCAGCAGCAGAAGTGATAAAAAAACACCAAACCGTAAAAATGGACATCGGCCTTTCTGATAACAGTTACTTCATCAATATCGCTGCAGGTGGCTATTTGACAGAATTGACTTATGAAGTTCCATCAGAACTAAAGAGTATTTTTGGTTATCTTGCTTATCTTGCGAAAGGAGCAGAGATGCTCCCTCGAGTAAAGCCAATCAAAATGCGCTTGAAGTATGATGAAGGGGAATATATCGGAAATGCTTCGATGTTTTTCCTAGGGCTGACGAACTCTGTTGGAGGATTCGAACAGATCGCGCCAGATGCCAAATTGGATGATGGGAAGTTTTCTTTAATCATTGTGAAGACAGCAAATATCTTTGAGATCTTGCATATTGCAGCACTCATGCTGAATGGCGGTCGACATGCCGATGATCCAAGAATAATCTATACCAAAACAAGCAGTTTGTTCGTTGAAACAGAAGATGATATCAATCGACCAGTAATGATCAACTTAGATGGTGAATACGGCGGGGAAGCACCGATGCATTTCCAAAATCTTCATCAACACATTGAGTTCTTTGCCAATACCGATCAGATTCCTGATGAAGCAATCACAGGTACAGATGAAGAAGAATTAGAGGTTGTCAGCAAAGAATTCGTAAAAGAAGTCGAACGTTTAACGGATGAAGATATCGACGGTGACGGAAAAATAGCAGACGAAACACCTAATCAAAAGAATTAATCAAAAGCCGGTGCTGAACGTAGTAAGGTCAGTGCCGGTTTTAGTTGTGTAATTAGCTGATTTATAGTAGAGTTCAGTAGGATTGAAAAATAGGCTTAAAGGAGCAAAATATGACAGAACAGCAAATAGTAAAGAAAAACGAACGATATACAGTCGAAATCGTCGACTTGAGTTATGAAGGAATGGGGGTAGCAAAAATCGATGGTTATCCATTATTTATCGAAAATGCACTCCCTGGAGAAGAAGTAGAAATACTAGTAGTAAAAGCAGGCAATAAGTTTGGATATGGAAAAGTCGAAACATTTATTACACAATCACCTGATCGTCAGCCTGTAGAAAACAATGCATTACTTCGCATAGGTATCGCACCTTTAGCCCATTTGAAGTATGAACAACAGCTTGTCTTCAAACAAAAACAAGTAGAGCATGTAATGGCGAAGATTGCTAAGATGCCAGAAGTTCCTGTACTTCCAACGGTCGGAATGGCAGAACCATTCGGCTACCGTAATAAAGCACAGATCCCTGTTCGCCGTATCGATGGACAGTTAGCCACCGGTTTTTACAAAAAGAATAGCCATGATCTAGTCCCTATCGAAGATTTTTATATCCAAGATCCTGTCATCGATCAAGCAATCAAAGTAGTCAGAGATATCTTGCAACGGTTCCAAGTACGAGGATATAATGAAGAAAAAAATGAAGGACAGCTTCGTCACATCATTATCCGTCGTGGTCATTATTCCCATGAAATGATGGTCGTTTTAGTTACTCGTAAAGAAAAATTCTTTAAATCCAAGGAAATTGCTGAAGCTATTCATGAAGAATTGCCAGAAGTGGTTTCGGTCATCCAAAATATCAATGAAGAAAAAACAAATGTGATTTTAGGAGACAAAGAAAAAGTTTTATATGGCAGAGACTATATCGAAGATCAGCTATTAGGAAAAACCTATCGAATCTCAGCAAAGTCATTTTATCAAGTAAATACTCAACAAGCAGAGTATCTGTACCAAACAGCCATCGAGTTTGCCGAGTTAGATAAAAAAGACATTGTGATCGACGCTTATTCAGGAATAGGTACGATTGGCTTGTCTTTAGCAGACAGAGTGGATAAGGTGTATGGGATGGAAGTTATTCCAGAAGCAATTGAAGATGCACAGTTCAATGCTTTAAATAATAAAATCGAAAATGTTCATTATGAAGTCGGAAAAGCAGAAAAAGTTATGAAAAAATGGCAAGAAAAAGGGATCAAACCATCTGTGATCGTAGTTGACCCTCCACGAAAAGGATTAGATCATCATTTTATTGAATCAGCAATCGAAATGTCACCAGAACGAATCGTCTATATCTCATGTAATCCGGCAACTTTTGCAAGAGATGCTAAGTTATTTGCAGAAGCAGGTTATGCCGTGAAGAAAGTTCAGCCTGTAGATCTTTTCCCGCAAACCCATCATATCGAATTAGTCGCTTCATTCGTTAAAGGAGAATAAAAATGGACCAAAAAGAAAAAATGAAAGAATTGATCAAAAAGAAACAAGGTGGAGGCCGATCCAAACAAATGGAAACACCTAAGAATGATCGTAAAAACATGAGAAAAGGCCCTAAAATCTTTAATAAATAGACGTGCTAAAGAAAGACTAAGAAGTGTTAACTTTTGTTATTGTTTCTTAGTCTTTTTAGTTAGTCTACATTATTTTGGCGATTTGCCAATAAGGACTGTTGAGTTGTGCAAAATCAAATCTGGGTCAGAATGAACGTCATTCTGTCTCAGATTTTTCGTTATTTCAATTTGATTAACTGATTGATCAAAAAGATTTTTATTTTCATATTCTCAAATGATTCAACACTAAATATACATGTTTGACGCGGAAATTATTATTCGATTTTGGCGGCATCAGGGGGGATGACGACGTAGCAGACCCATTATTTTACTCAAGAAAATGTCCGTGCCTATTATTTAGAATACGATAGTGAACGTGCTGGGAGTTTTGTTCTTTTAGAGAAAGTCTCTGAAGATAAATTAGTTGTCTTAGATTTTGACTGTAACGAAAAATGGCGAAATGGAAGAGCACCAGCAAGTGATTGACCGGATCTACGAAGCGACACGATATCTGCCTTTGGATCGTTTGTGCTTAAGTCCTCAATGTGGATTTGCTTCAACAGAAGAAGAAAATGTTTTGTTTGAAGAACAATGGAAAAAATTTCTTTTGTCAAAAGCATTGCAGAAGAAGTTTGGGGAAAATCATTAAATCATCTAGGAGAGCTTGATAGGAAATAACACTATGGTATAATCAGAATGCTTAATACTAACTACTGAGGGAGCCTTATGAAAAAGAAAATTCTTAAATTTATCGGATGGTTCTTCGGAATCATTCTTGGGATCGCGTTTGCAATCTTTCTTGCCTTCCAGCTTTCCCCCAGACCTGGAGCATTCTTGATCAACCATATGTTTTCAAATACTGTTCAAATCACTGATAAAAAAACGTTCGATCAAGCAGAAAAAAACGTGGCGAAAAAAACAGATTTGACGTATGAGTCCAAGTATAAAGAGAATACTTATGACATCTACTATCCAAAAAACAGCAAGGGGCCTGTTCCTGTTCTATTTTGGGTACATGGTGGAGGATTCGTCGGCGGAGATAAATCGGGTGTCAAAGAATTTGCGACAAAATTAGTTTCAGACGCCAACATCGCAGTGGTTGCGATGAATTATGAATTAGCGCCTGATTCAGAATACCCTAATCAAGTTCTTCAAGTGAATGAACTGATCAAAGATTTATTAGCTGAAGAAAAAGACGACAAATTGCTAGACATGGAACAATTATTTTTTGGTGGAGATAGTGCAGGTTCACAAATCGCATTGCAATATGCAGCTATACAAACGAATGATGCGTATGCTAAACAAATGAAAATCAAACATCTACTTCCAAAAGATAGTCTGAAAGGAACCATTTCTTATTGCGGACCTGTTGATTTGAAGCTAACAGCACAGCAGCATTCGGATGATCGATTTATGAAGTTTTTCGTCAAAACCGTTGCGTGGTCGTTGATTGGAACAAAAGATTGGAAAACGAGTGAGCAATTGAAAGAAGCTAGTGTGGCTGACCATGTTTCTAAGGAATTTCCGCCAACGTATATAACTGACGGAAATGCATACTCATTCCAGGAGCAAGGTCAAGCATTAGAAAATCGGTTGACAGAATTAAAGGTACCCGTGCAATCCTTGTTTTATACAGATACAAAAAAAGAGATTACCCATGAATACCAATTTGATTACACGCTAAAAGAATCGCAAAATTGTTACCAGCAGACATTGGATTTTGTGAATAAGTATAAGTAAGAGGTTGTGAAAAAGCCGTTTCGTTTTGAGTATGAAGAAACGAAGCGGCTTTTCACAACCTCTCTTTCAATACCTTTTTGTTCTTGGGATAAAACTTTCCCTAACAATCAATCGTGCAGGATAAGTCAAAATGATTGGTTCGTCCCGTATACCGTCAATTCGCTCCAATGCCATTCGAACAGCTGCTTGCCCAATTGATTTCGCATTGATTTGAACACTGGTCAAGCCAGGGGAGAGGTTTGCGATTGTCTCGATATTATCAAAGCTTGCTACAACAATCTCTTCTCCAATTTGGATATTTTTTTGTTTCAATGCCCGATAGACACCAATTGCCATTGGATCGCTCCCGACAAGAATGGCAGTAGGAAGAGGGGATTCATTTTCTAATAGATTAGTCGCAAGTACCTCACCTTGTTTTTCTGTCCAGCCACCTAGATGATAAGACATATATTTTTCTAAGTGATGATCGATCATAAAATGCTGATAGGCACGCATCCTCTTTTCATTTATAGAAATCTGCTTCCCACCGAATTCATCCATATCGACTTTATATCCCCCGATATAGGCTATTCTTTTATGACCATTTTCTAAGAACAATTCCAGTACGGTTTTAGTCATCCGTTCAAGATCTGCATACACCATATCGACCTCTTGCTGGATGTCAGGGTTATCCACGACGACTATTTGCATGTTTTGTTTTAACAAGGCGGTAATCGATTCTTTCGTAACAGTCCCAACAACGATCACCGCACCTAACTGATCTAGATCTTCCCATTGTTTAGGATTATCAGATAGATTATAGATTCGATTCATCCCTAAATGCAGACGTCGAGCTTCTTCTTCCATCCCTACTCGCAAATGTTTGTAATAGATATCCTGTTCTTCGCTCGCTTTGCCGATCGTAGAGATCACACCAATCGAAGGCATTCTCTTTTTGATATATTTACGAGTACTGATGTCATAATCCAACGCAGCAGCTGCCTCTACTATCCGTTGCCGAGTAGTCTGAGCCACATGGATCGTCTGATCGTTATTCAACACACGGGAAACTGTAGCAGGAGAGACATTTGCCTTTCGTGCGACATCTCTAATTCCAACCATTTTTACACACTCCTCAAAAAAATAAAAAATTTTTATTGACAAAATTGTTTAGTAAACAGTATACAGGAATTATAAAAAAAAGTAAACGGTTTCCGTTTTGTTGGGAGTGAAATGATGGATATTACGCATAGAAAAACAGATAAAAATTTCATCTTATTTGATGAAAAGAGCCGAGTCTTCCATTTACGAAATACATTTCTTTCTTATCTGATAAAGATAGAAGAAAGCAATGTATTGGCGCATATTTATTTTGGCAAACCAGTCAAGCAGTACAAAGACAATAAAAATTATCCCCGAAGAGATCGTGGATTTTCAGGAAATGTTCCCTTAAATCCTGACCGGTCTCTGTCGAAAGATACACTACCGCAAGAATACTCTTCTCATGGCAGCATGGACTTTCGAACGCCCGCATCGATCATTCAGCGCAAGAATGGATCAGACTTACTGGATCTGAGATATGACAGCCATTATATTACAGATGGGAAGCCAGAGATCGAAGGCTTGCCTCAAACTTATGTGATGGACAAGTCAGAGGCACAAACGTTGGTGATTTCACTTAAGGATAGAGAAACAGCGATTTATTTCGATTTGTTCTATACCATATTTACTGATAGAGCAGTGATCACACGATCTGTAAAGATAAGAAATGAAACCGGAGAAACAATCAAACTAGAAAAAGCGGCTAGTTTCCAGCTAGACTTTGCCCATACTAGGCGATTTGATGAAGTCATTGCTTTGCCAGGAGCACATGTCAATGAAAGACAGATTTCACGGCAATCTGTTTTATCTGGAACAAAAGTATTTGAAAGCCGTCGAGGAACGAGCAGTCACCATATGAATAACTTTATTGCTTTAGTTCATCATCATACGACAGAAAATACTGGAGAAGCGATCGGACTTCAATTTGTTTATTCCGGCAACCATTCTTTCGAACTTGAAAAAGATCAGATCAATCAATTGAGAGTCGTCGGTGGGATCAACAGCCATCGTTTTTCGTGGGAATTGAATGCAGGCCAGTCTTTTCAAACACCTGAAATGATCCTTTCTTACTCAAGTCAGGGATTGAACAAAATGAGTCAGATCCACCATGAGTTGCTACGTGAAAGAATCGCAAGAGGTCGTCATCAATTTGCTGAACGGCCGATTCTGGTCAATAACTGGGAAGCCACTTACTTTGACTTCAATAGTGAAAAAATCAAGGCGATCATTGATGAAGCAAAGGAGCTAGGCATCGAAATGTTCGTATTAGATGATGGCTGGTTTGGAAAAAGAGATGCGGACAATTCTTCATTAGGAGACTGGTTCGAGTATGAAGGCAAGTTGACAAATGGATTACGTGAAATAGCAGATTATGCTCATAGCAAAGGATTGAAATTTGGTTTATGGTTTGAACCTGAAATGATCTCGGTTGATTCTGAACTGTATCGAACACATCCTGATTTTCTTATGCAGGAGCCAGGTAGAATGCCTTCTGCTTCCAGATCACAACATGTACTGGATTTTACAAGGTTAGATGTTCGGCAGACGATTGAGAAACAAATGAGAAAGATTTTAGATACGATTCCTCTTGACTACATCAAATGGGATATGAACCGTTCGCTTTCAGATGTCTATTCGATTACCCTTGACCCACAGAGACAAGGAGAAGTAGCGCATCGTTATATGCTCGGGCTTTATGAACTACTTGAACATTTGACAACTGATTATCCGGAAATCTTATGGGAAGGCTGTTCTGGTGGAGGTGGACGGTTTGATGCCGGGTTTATTTATTATATGCCGCAGTCATGGACAAGTGATAACACGGATGCAGTGGAGCGTATGAAAATCCAATATGGAACAAGCCTTGCTTATCCGATTTCGTCCATCACAGCTCATGTATCAGCTGTACCAAATCATCAGACCGACAGATCTACTTCGTTGAAAACAAGAGGAGAAACAGCTATGAGCGCTGTTTTTGGTTATGAACTGGATTTGACAAAGCTGTCTCCTGAAGAAGAAAAGCAAGTAAAAGACCAAATTATATCCTATCAAACGATTCGTCCGGTGATCCAGTATGGCCATTATTATCGTTTGGCGAGTCCTTTTGAAGAAAATATTGCCGCATGGATGTTTGTGTCTCCTAAACAAGATGAAGCTATTGTGTTTTTAGGGAGGATACTAGCTTCAGCTCAACCAGCGTTCCATGAAGTATATCTGATGGGGTTAGATGATGAGGCACTTTATCAGGAACAGACCTCGAAGCGGATATTTTCGGGGGCCGAATTGATGACAGTTGGACTTTACTTCCCCGATTTTCAAGGTGATTTCCAAACAGAACTGCTTCATTTCAAAAAGTTATGAGAGAGAAGGAAAAAAGTATGAAAGCAAATATAAAATGGTTAGATGATCCACAAGTTTTTAGAGTGAACCAATCAAATGCACATAGCGATCATGTTTGTTATGCAACAAGGGAAGAAGTAGAAACCACATCCTCCCTTAAACAGTCTTTAAATGGATCATGGCGTTTTTGTTATTCGCCAAATCCTTCGGTACGACCAAAAACATTTTATAAAAAAGATTTTGATGCCTGTTCTTTTGATGAAATCACTGTTCCTAGTCATATTGAATTAGCAAATTATGACAAGATCCATTACATCAATACGATGTATCCGTGGGAGGGACATGTATTTCGCCGTCCCCCTTTCACGACAAGCCCTGAGAAAGAGGCGGAAGGGATCTTTTCAGCTGCTAAAGACAATCCGGTTGGTTCGTATTTGACGACTTTTCGATTAGAAGAAGGTCTAAAGGGAAAACAAATCTCGATTCATTTTGCTGGTGTAGAACAAGCAATGTTTATTTGGTTGAATGGTCATTTTATCGGGTATGCCGAAGATTCGTTCACTCCGTCTGAATTTGATTTAACACCTTATTTGGAAGAAGAAAATATTCTAGCTGTGGAGGTTTACAAAAGAAGTACAGCTGCATTCTTGGAAGATCAGGACTTTTTCCGATTTTTTGGGATCTTCAGAGATGTCTTCTTAGTTGCTCGAGGACAAAACCATTTAGAAGATCTTTGGATCAAACCTCGCTTAGATGACAAATGTCAAAATGGCAAACTTGAAGTAGATTTGTCTTTTGAGCAAGTAGCCAAAAACAGTCAGCTGAATGTAGCGATACTAGATCCTGATGGGAAGGAAATCTATCAACAGCAATATCCGTTAAAAGAGCAAATGACGATTCGCATCGATGGATTTGAAAATGTGGCACTGTGGGGGCATTTTCAGCCCAATTTATATAAGCTTGAATTGGAGACGATAGACGAAGAAAAAAGAGTAACGGAGTATATTGACTATTCCTTCGGTTTTCGTAAAATCGAAATCAAAGATAAAATCATCTACTTCAATGGAAAACGGATGATTATCAACGGGGTAAATCGACATGAGTGGCATCCGAAAAAAGGACGCGCCATCACTATAGAAGATATGGAAAAAGATTTGGCTATCATAAAAAATGCAAAGATCAACGGCGTACGGACATCTCATTACCCCAACCAGATCACTTGGTATTATTTATGCGACCAAGCAGGAATCCATGTGATGGCGGAAACGAACCTCGAATCCCATGGCTCATGGCAAAAAATGGGCGCATTTGAGCCTTCTTACAACGTACCAGGTGCAGTACCTCAGTGGCAGGCGGCTGTTCTTGATCGAGCAAAAACGAATTTCGAAACATTAAAAAACCATCCAAGTATTCTTTTTTGGTCTCTTGGAAATGAATCTTATGCGGAAGAAAACATTCGACAAATGAACGATTACTTCAAAAAAGTAGACCCCGATCGACTTGTCCATTATGAAGGGAATTTTCCAAATCCAGCATTCGAAGATTCGATTTCAGATGTAAAAAGCTGCATGTATGCGCCACCAGAAGAGATCATTGACTACCTTGAAAATAAAGCGGAAAAACCGTTCATCTTATGTGAATATATGCATGACATGGGGAATTCGTTAGGTGGAATGGATTCTTACATGACGTTGCTTGATCGTTATGAAATGTACCAAGGAGGCTATATATGGGATTTTAAAGATCAGGCGATCCAAGTGACTGATCCAATCACAGGCAGAGAAGTGATGCGCTATGGCGGTGACTTTGACGATAAACCAAGTGACTATGAATTCTCAGGGAATGGGATCGTTTTTGCAGATGGACAAGAAAAACCCGCCATGCAGGAGGTAAGATATTATTATGAAAAATACAGTAAATAAAAGTCATATGGATACGGAAAAAGTTGCAATCGTCTTCGGCGACTGTACATTAGGTGTCAAATCGGGGAATACGCATTATATTTTTTCTTATACAAGAGGCGGACTGGAATCGCTCAATAAAAACGGAAAAGAATGGCTATACCGGGAAACACTTCCAGTTTTTTGGCGAGCAACGACCGATAATGACAGAGGTAGCGGATTTGGATTTAAATCCGGTATGTGGTTAGGAGCCGGATTGTATCCAAAAGTCAAAGAAATAGAAGTACTGGTGGACAATAAAAAGATCGATTTGCCGATTGCTCCAGTAAATAATCAATATTCAAGTAATGAATACGCTGAAACGGTTGAAATCATTTTTACACTGGAAATCAACACAGTACCAAAAACCCAAGTGACAATTTCCTACCAAATCGCTGGAGAGGGTAAAATGCTTGTCAATATGCATTATTATGGACAAAAAGGATTACCGGAATTACCCGCATTGGGTTTAAGGTTCATTATGCCAACGAAAGCAAAATTTTTTGAGTATGAAGGCCTATCAGGGGAAACATATCCGGATCGGATGGCTGGTGGTGTCGAAGGTATTTATAAAGTGGCAGGACTCCCCGTTTCCCCATACCTTGTTCCCCAAGAATGCGGCATGCATATGGAAACGAAATGGGTAGAACTAACAAGAAATCAAACGTTGGATAATACGGATAAAGATCAAGAAGATTTTTCGTTGCGATTTGAACAGCAGGATACGCCATTTGCTTTTTCCGCTTTACCATTCAAAGCAGAAGAACTGGAACAGGCAACACATATAGAAGAACTACCGCCAGAAAGACGAACGGTTCTTACGATTTTTGCAAAAGTAAGAGGAGTCGGGGGTATCAATAGCTGGGGAGCGGATGTTGAGTCACCTTACCGAATCAGCAGCGAAGAGGACCATGAAATCGGCTTTATTATTCAGTAGCAATCTTTAGATTATTATTTGAAAAACGGAGTTTACAAGACAAAGCTGCTTTATTCTATATGTCATGAACAAGAGAGTAAAAAAGTTCTCAGATACTTTTGTTCATGACTATTTTCTTCAATAAAACCAATTGTTATTTTTCTGAAAAACAAAGTTAACTATCAGAAAATTAAAAAAAGTTTCATAAAAATGATTGACAGTCGATTTTTTTATGTCTATACTAGGTACAATTCTTACATCAGTTTGGAGCGATTTTTTATGAAATCTAGAAAACTTACAAAACTGAATACGTATTACTTTAGCTATTTTAGATAGGTTTGTATTCATGACTTCGTGGGTACAAACAAACCAGGTTTGTATCTATGATGGCTAAAGATTTTTAAACACGACTTACAGCCACGTAGAGAAATTCATCTATAGTGGCTATTTTATATTTTTGCAGCGCTTTTTAAGGCTCGTTGAAGATGTTCACTGTAGAGGCAATTTCCTACAGGGACATCTTTTTTTGTTGATTATCTGGGTCATAAGTAGGAAAGAAGGAGCGAAAATGAGAACAACAGGACACGGTCATTTAGTAGGAATTAATGTAAAACCACCTTGAAAAAGTAGAGAAAATCAGCCAAGATAGATAAGTAAACAAAAGAAAGCGGGAAAAACAATGATAGTAATTATGAAAAAAGAAGCAACGGAAGAACAAATAAAAAAAGTCGTCGATCATATCGAAAAAGAAGGATTCAAAGTCTCAATCGATCAAGGAACAGAACGAGTAGTGATTGGACTAAAAGGTGATACGCGAAGTTTACAAGAAGGAGCATTTACACGCTATGAAGGAGTAGAAAATGCTGTGCGTATTTTAAACACATACAAATTGACTTCTCGAGAATTCCATCCTGGCAATACAGTCGTGGATGTAGACGGAGTAAAAATTGGTGACGGCAGTTTCGTGACGATGGCTGGTCCTTGTTCTATCGAAGGATTAGACCAAATCAGAGAATGTGCGCGAATGGCCAAAGCCGGGGGCGCAAAAATTCTGCGAGGTGGTGCCTTCAAACCACGTACTTCTCCATATGCTTTCCAAGGTTTAGAAGAAGAAGGATTGAAATACATCCGTCAAGCGGCTGATGAATTTGGAATGAAAGTGATTACTGAAGTGATGGATGAAGGGCATATCGATATGGTGGCTGAGTACAGCGATATCCTACAGATTGGCGCACGTAATATGCAAAATTTTAAACTGCTATCTGCTGTCGGTAAAACAGGTAAACCTGTTGGATTGAAACGTGGAATTTCCGGTACGATCAATGAATGGCTTAATGCTGCAGAATACATTGCAGTCGAAGACAAATCTCCTGTCATTTTTATCGAACGTGGGATTCGGACTTACGAAACAGCGACACGTAATACGTTTGATTTAAGTGCTGTCCCATTGATGAAAAAATTAACTCATTTCCCTGTGATTGTTGATCCAAGTCATGGTACAGGAATTTGGGAACTTGTACCACCAATGGCTCGTGCGGGTGTGGCAAGCGGAGCAGATGGCATGATCGTAGAGATCCATCCTGATCCTGCAAATGCTTGGTCAGACGGTCCCCAATCGTTGAATGAAAAGACTTACTCACGCATGATGAAAGAAGTTGCGATCATGAAAGAAGCAATGGAAAAGATTCAGACACTCGATTAATTCCAGCTTTTTAAAAGAAAGAAGTGAAACGAATGCTTACTGTACATGTTGATAACCAAAAATACGATATTCATATTGAAAAAGGCGCACTAGAACAGGCTGGATCATGGCTTCAAACGATTTGGAGACCTCAAAAAGTAGCTGTGATCACTGATACAAACGTTGCTCCACTATATGCAGAAAAAATCATGTTCCAATTGAGACAAGCTAATTTTGAACCAGTCCTTTCAATCGTACCGGCGGGTGAGACCAGTAAATCTTTAGAACAAGCAGCTGAGTTATACGATTTTTTAGCAGATAATGATTTTACCCGCAGCGATGGGATACTTGCACTTGGTGGAGGAATGGTGGGTGATCTAGCAGCATTCGTGGCCTCGACGTTCATGCGTGGGATCCATTTCGTTCAAATTCCGACTACGCTACTTGCACAAGTAGATTCTAGTATTGGCGGGAAGACAGCAGTCAATACAAACAAAGCGAAAAACCTTGTCGGAACATTTAGCCAGCCAGCTGGTGTATTGATTGATCCTGAGGTTCTAAAAACTTTGCCGGTACGTCGTTTACGAGAAGGAATCGCTGAAATCATCAAATCAGCAGCTATAGCAGATGCAACGCTTTGGAAACAGCTGAACGAGCTGAAAGACGAAAAAGATCTTCTGGAACATGCTGTTCCAATCATTACTGCTACGTTGGAAATCAAACGAAAAGTAGTGGAAGAAGATGTCTTTGACCAAGGAAATCGACTTATTTTAAATTTTGGTCATACAATTGGCCATGCAATTGAAAATACAGCAGGATATGGGGTAGTCAGTCATGGAGAAGGAGTAGCTATTGGAATGGTAGCCATCACTTCTCATGCAGAAAAAATCGGCTTGTCTCCAACTGGATCGACAGCTGCTTTAGAAAGGATACTTCAAAAATTCCATCTGCCGATTACGTACGATCTAAGTCATCCAGATGAATTATTCCACGCGATAACCCATGATAAGAAAGCAAGAGGAAGCCAATTGAATATCATCTTGCTAGAAAAGATTGGGCAAGCAAAAATCGTTCCTGTTCCCACAGAGACATTCAAAGATTACTTAGGAGGACTGTAAGATGCGTTATATGACTGCGGGAGAATCCCATGGACCAGAATTAACAGCCATTATTGAAGGACTACCAGCAGGATTACCTCTGTCAGAAGAAGAAATCAATCACGAACTCGCTCGCAGACAAGCTGGTTACGGCAGAGGAGGAAGGATGAAGATCGAAAAAGATCGTGTTCGGATCACGTCTGGCATCCGTCACGGCAAAACAATTGGTTCACCTGTCACTTTAGTGGTAGAAAATAAAGATTGGAAAAATTGGACAACTGTCATGTCTGTAGCAGAAGTGCCTGAAAAAGACCAATCACTGCGGCGAGTTGCACGTCCGCGTCCAGGACACGCGGATTTGGTAGGCGGTATGAAATACCATCATCGAGATCTTCGGAATGTGCTTGAACGGTCCTCTGCAAGAGAGACGACCATGCGTGTAGCAATCGGCGCAATTGCCAAGAAAATTCTGGAAGAACTTGACATCATCGTAGCAGGACACGTGATTTGTCTTGGTGGAATCCAAGCAGAAATACCTGGAAATATCTCGATTCAAGAAATCAAAGAAATTTCTGAAGCGTCAGAAGTACGAGTTGTTGATCCAGCAGTTGAGCAAAGAATAAAAGATTTGATCGATCAGACAAAGAAAAATGGAGATACGATCGGAGGAATTGTAGAAGTGCTCGTTGGAGGCGTTCCAGCTGGATTAGGAAGCTACGTACAATGGGACACGAAGCTAGATGCCAAAATCGCACAAGCTGTGGTTAGTATCAATGCCTTTAAAGGCGTAGAATTTGGGGTCGGATTCACTTCTGGTTCATTACCAGGCTCAGAAGTGATGGATGAGATCCTATGGGAAGAAGAAAGAGGCTATTTCCGACGTACCAATAATCTAGGCGGCTTCGAAGGCGGAATGACCAATGGCGAACCACTTGTCATTCGCGGGGTCATGAAACCCATTCCTACATTGTACAAGCCACTTCAAAGTGTTGATATCGATACAAAAGAACCTTACAAAGCAAGTGTAGAACGTTCGGATAGTACAGCAGTTCCTGCAGCTAGCGTCGTTGCGGAAAATGTTGTAGCCACTGTGGTAGCGACAGAGCTATTGTCAAAATTCCCAAGTGATTCGCTTGTTGAGTTGAAAGCTGCAGTGAAGGAGTACCGTGACTACTTGAAACATTACTAAAAAGGGGGCAAATAAGATGGCACAACATGTTTTTATCGTGGGGCTTGGACTGATTGGTGCTTCTATGGCACTTTGTATTCGTCAGACCAATCCAGAACTGATAGTAGTTGGTTGGGATAGTCAGTCAAAAACCCGTGAGCAAGCAGTAGAACAGCAGATCGTTGATTACGTTGCAAGTGATTTTGAAACAGGTGCAGAACAAGCAGACGTTATCTTATTAGCCGTTCCCGTCCGTACAACCTTAGCTTATCTTGATGTCCTTGAAAGAATCAACTTGTCTGATCACGTCATCATTACGGATGTCAGCAGTACGAAGCAGCAAGTCGTGACATCCGCTGAGCAGAAAAATCTTCGGTTTGTCGGTGGACATCCAATGGCTGGTTCTCATAAATCAGGTATACAGGCAGCAGATGCTAAACTATTTGAAAATGCCTATTACATCTTTACACCTTTGGAAAAGACGAAAAAAGATGTTGAAAAACTGCAAGAACTATTTTGCGGAACCAAAGCAAAATATGTAACTCTTACAGCAAGAGAACATGACCGTATAACAGGAATGCTAAGTCATTTTCCACATATTCTGGCAGCTGGCTTAGTCAATCAGGCAGAACAATTCAATCAAGAGTATCCGCGAGCCAAACAACTGGCAGCAGGAGGCTTTCGAGATATCACTAGGATCGCTTCCTCAGATCCTGTCATGTGGACAGATATTTTGTTGAGCAATAAGCAGATATTATTGGAACGATTGGCAGATTGGCAACAAGAAATGACACAAATAGCAGAATGGATCATGACTGAGAACCAATCGGAAATCTTTTCTTTTTTCAATCGGGCAAAAGAAAGTCGAGACCAGTTGCCTGTCCATAAGCAAGGCGCGATTCCTGCCTTTTTTGATTTATTTATCGATGTGCCAGATGAACCTGGCGTTATTGCAGAAGTAACTGGACTGATCGGAAAAGCGGGAGTTTCTTTGATTAATTTGAAGATCCAAGAGACCAGGGAAGATATTTTAGGAATACTGCAAATCAGTTTTAAAAACCAACAGGATTTGTTACAAGCAAAAAGAATCATTATGTCTAATACCAGTTATCATTGCTGGATCAAATAGGAGGCTGGATAAATGCAATTATTACAACAAATACATGGATTAAGAGGGACTGTTAGGATACCAGCAGATAAATCAATTTCCCATCGCAGCATCATGTTTGGAGCAATTGCTGAAGGAACGACGACTATACAAAATTTTTTGCGCGCAGAAGATTGTCTGAGTACTTTACATGCCTTCCAACAATTAGGTGTCGAGATCGAAGAAGAGGAAGAGGTGATCAAGATTCATGGTCGCGGTAGCCACTCATTTGTCCAACCAACCGAATCAATTGACATGGGAAACTCCGGTACGACCATACGTTTATTGATGGGTATTTTGGCTGGACAGCCTTTTACGACTACTCTGTTCGGGGATGCTTCGTTGTCTAAACGTCCAATGGGGCGAGTGATGGAACCTTTACGCGAGATCGGCGCTGACTTGCAAGGAGAAGAAAATGACCAGTATCTACCAATCACTGTGACAGGAACCCGCTCTTTATCACCTATCCGATACAATATGCCTGTAGCCAGTGCGCAAGTCAAATCTGCTTTGCTGTTTGCGGCATTACAAGCAGAAGGCACATCCGTAATCGTTGAAAAAGAACGTTCCCGTAACCATACGGAAGAAATGATTCGTCAATTTGGCGGAAGGATCACAGTGGAAGATAAAACGATCATAGTGACCGGACCGCAAAAATTAACTGGTCAACAGATAACTGTTCCAGGTGATATTTCATCAGCTGCTTTCTTTCTAGCAGCAGGACTTCTTGTTCCGGAAAGCCAACTGTTGTTAAAAAATGTCGGGGTCAATCCAACAAGAACTGGTATCTTAGATGTGTTGGAGGAGATGGGCGCAGCGATTACCCAGACGAATCACAATGAACAGAACCAATCGGCTGATTTAAGTGTCAAGACGAGTCATTTGAAGAAAGCAACGATTGGTGGAGAAATCATTCCGCGTCTGATTGATGAATTGCCCATTCTAGCTTTAGTGGCTACTCAAGCAGAAGGAATCACGATCATCAAAGACGCAGAAGAATTAAAAGTAAAAGAAACCAACAGAATTGATGCGGTGGCAGAAGAATTACAGAAAATGGGAGCAAAGATAAAAGCGACAGCAGACGGTCTGATCATCCATGGGCCGACACCTCTGCATGGCGCAAAAGTGTCCAGCAGAGGCGATCATCGAATCGGTATGATGCTGCAAGTAGCTGCTTTGATAGCTGATGGACCTTGCGAACTAGAAGGAGCTGAAGCTGTTTCAATCTCTTATCCGGCATTTTTTGACGATTTAGCAGAACTTGTGTCAGGAGGAGAAGCTCATGGCTAGCATTTTGCTGATTGGTTTCATGGGCGCTGGAAAAACAACAATCGGTAAAGGGTTAGCTCAATGTTTACAAAAAGAGTATGTAGATTTAGATACAAAGATTGAGGAACATATCCAATTGTCGATTGCCGAATATTTTCACTATTACGGTGAAAAAAGCTTTCGAAAAGTGGAGTCAGATATTTTAAGAAAGCTGTCAAATGAAGACAAAATTATCGCGACTGGTGGAGGGATTGTCCAAAGTGCAGAAAATCGGCGTTTTTTAAAAACACAGCCGATTGTTCTTTACTTAGAGGCAGAAGCGGACTGTCTAGTTGATCGTATCCAACAAGATGAAACGTCTATTCGACCTTTAGCTCTTGGAAAAACAAGAGAAGAAATAAAAGCATTATTGGCACAACGACTTTCTTGGTATGAAGAAAGTGCGACACATCGAATCAACACGACCAATCAAACACCAGAAAAGATCATCGATACCATTATAGAAAGGATCAAAAGCATATGAACGTCAGCTATCTAGGGCCAGAAAGTTCATTCACTTATCAGGCGGCTTGTCAGCTATTTCCTACAGAACAATTGACTGCGTATGCTTCCATCCCTGTTTGTTTGCGCGCTTTGTTTCGCAAACAAGTCGATCTGGCTGTCGTTCCTGTAGAGAATTCATTGGAAGGAGCTGTTCATCACACAATCGATCTTCTTTCCAAACATCCAGAAGTCGAAGTTAAAAGTGAAATCGTTCTTCCTATCAAGCAGCAGCTTTTAGGCAATCCAGCAACAAAGATTACAAAAATCCTTTCACATCCACAAGCACTAGCACAATCACAACAGTTTTTAGAAACGCATTATCCTAATGTTCCTTTAGTAGCAACAGAATCAACAACTGCTGCAGCAATGTATGTAGCAGAACATCCGAAAGAAGACGCAGCAGCGATTGCTTCATTAGAAACAGCACAGCATGTTGGATTGGAGATCTTAGCTGAGAATATCCAAGATAATGAGTTGAACCAGACACGTTTTTGGATCGTCGGTGACCGAAAGATGACCAGCCAGCAGTCAGCTCCAGTAAAAATGAGTGTCATCTTGACACTACCTGCTAATCGGCCAGGGATGCTTCATAAAATGCTGGCAGCTTTTGGCTGGCGGGAAATCAACTTAAGTAAGATTGAATCCCGACCATTGAAAACTAGCTTGGGAGAATATTTTTTCGTGATCGATTTGTTGTTGGACCGTCCAATGACATTAGTAGAGAATGCGCTCCAAGAAATCAAGATGCTCGGAGGAGAAAGTCAAATATTGGGCTGTTATCCAGTGCTGACAGTAGAAGAGACGCGTAGATGAAAGTCAAGAATACTGATTGATTTATTTAACTTAACGCCGATTGTAAAATTAAGCTAGACAACTAAAAAAGTCATTTGTGCTACACTCAAAATAGTTCCGTCGAAAGAATTATAAGGAGTGAGTGCAAATGACCTATACCCATCTTACACCAACTGAACTCGTAATGATAGAAGCTTATTTCAATCAATCACACTCTGTTTCAAAAGTAGCCCATCTGGTACAACGTTCTCGACAAACCATTTATAATGTCTATCGTTTTCTTAAATCTGGTGGAAGCGCAATAAGCTACTATGAACAATATAAGAAAAACAAACGTAACTGCGGAAGACGTCCGATTGTGTTACCAGATGGGCAACAAGAATACATTCAAAAAAAGGTGGCTCAAGGGTGGACTCCAGATGTCCTTATTGGTCGAGCAGAGTTTCCTATTGCTTGTTCGGTACGTACACTATATCGGATGTTTAAAGATAAAACCTTTGACCCTCACGATTTACCAATGAAAGGGAAAAGAAAACCAAACGGACATAAAGAAAAAAGAGGAAAACAAGCTTTTCGCCGTTCGATTCAGGATAGAACAACTGATTATATACAGTTCAATCATGAGTTTGGTCACCTAGAAGGTGACACCATTGTCGGTGGAAAACATAAAAGTGCGGTGATCACGTTAGTTGAGCGATTATCTAAAGTGATCATCACCTTGAAACCCGCTGGTAGGCAAGCTATAGATATTGAGAATAGACTGAATCAATGGTTTCAATCTGTACCGAAACACTTGTTTAAATCCATCACATTTGATTGTGGAAAAGAGTTCTCGAATTGGAAAAAGATTAGTAATACCAATGATATTTCGATTTATTTCGCTGATCCAGGAACACCTTCTCAACGAGGACTAAATGAACATTCGAATGGCTTATTACGTAAAGATGGCTTATATAAAGCTATGGATTTTAATAAGGTATCCGAAACCTTTATCCAATCGGTGGCATCAAAACGAAATCATATTCCTAGAAAATCATTACACTATCGCACACCATTGGAAGTATTTTTGAGTTACGTAGGTAAAGATGATTTGTCTAGCTTAATTTGACAAACGAAATAAAATAAAAAAATCAGCGCTTGGCTATTCTTTATTTTTGATATTCTGATTGATTTTTAGGAAGAAGCGGTAGACAAATCGTTACAGTCGTTCCTGTCCCAATCACTGATTGGATCGTTAAGCCATATGCATCGCCATACATTAGGCGTATCCGCTCATCTACATGGCTGATGCCGATTCCTGAAAAATGATCATTTTTTTGTTTGGTATTTTCAGTATCGAAGCCATCGCCGTTATCAATCACTTCGAATAAAAGAAGCTGATTTTTTGTTTTGCCGTACACCGTGATGAATCCTTGCGTTTTATTGTGAAAAGCATGAAGATAGGCGTTTTCGATAATTGGTTGAAGGATCATATTCGGCATAGATAATGACTGCAGTTCATCAGGAATCATTATTTTAGCCGAGATTCTTTCGCCATATCGCATACTCAAAAGATCGATGTAACTTTGTACGCTTTTGATTTCTTCCTTGACTGGAATCACTTCTTCTTTTTTCCCAATCGTACTTCTTAGTAAAGTAATGAAACTGTCGATTCCTTGAACTGCTTCATCTGTTTTTTTCTGCCAAATCAAAAATTTCAAGCTAGTCAGCGTATTATAAATAAAATGGGGCTGTATCTGTGCTTGCATAGTTTGGATTTCAAGCGAACGTTTCTTCTTTTCGTCTTGGATCGTCTGTTCATAATGATGCTGAGCATTACTTAGCAATTGATTGATCGTATTCCCTAGCAATTGGACTTCATGGCTTCCTTGTACAGGAACAGTAGCTTTTAAGCCATCTTCCTCTAGCCGTTTTAGCGAATCAATCAAGCGGTAGATCGATTTTGTGTGTCGATCCAAATACATAAATACCAATGAGCCAGCAAAAGCAAGTGTCACGATATTATACAAAATAATCGGAAAAATCACGCCCATTTGGTTAGATAAAGAATGAAGATCGACTTGACTGAGTAATGTACAATCCTGGCGGTACAGAGGAAGACGGGTCAACTGCTGTCCATTTGAAATCGTTGTTTCACCTACTGTTAGTTTTTTGAAAATCATTGATCGGCTCCCAATTGTATTTTCTTCATTTGATGCGATGATCGTCTGTTCTTCGTTCATGAAGGAGATCTTCGATATCTCAGGATTTACTACAGATTGAAAAAGATTCGCTAGTTGCTTGGATGAGATCGATAAAACAGCATATCCGTAAACGTGATTCAATGTATTTTTCAGTTTTTTGACAAAGAAGACGCTGGGTGCTTTCTTATCGCGAAGAGTCAATCCGTGGTGTGCAAAAAGCATTTGTGTATCAGCAGCACGTTCATTCACTCTCTGAGCAATCGCAGATTGAAAAAAAGAATCGGCAGATACGGCAGTGAGCATGTCGTTTCCGACAAAAGTTCTTCCATTTTCTCCAAAGATCAATACATCGTAATCGATCATTGGATGGATTTTTGAAAGAGAGTCATTCATTTTTTGGATTGTTCTTAGTTGCTGAAGCTGTTCCATATGTTGGGCTGGATCATTGGAAAAATAGCTTTTGACAGCTGGATTAGAATCAAAAGCGGCTAATGTATTCTCGATTGTATCATTCAAACTTTCAAATTCAGATTGAATCTTTTTTAGTACCACATCATTCGATTGATTGAACAGCTGGATATAGGCATCCCTTGATCGATGATAAATAAACAAAGAAATGACGATGGCTTGCAGAAAAAGACCGATGAACAAAATGAACAGAAGTTTGGCAAAGAGTTCATGCTCTTTGATTTTTTTTCTCATTTTACAAAAGTTCCTTTACGGTATTGAGAAGGTGTCATTCCTGTCTCTTCTTTAAAAACTCTGGAGAAATAACCCAGTTCGGTATAGCCGACTTTCTCACAG
Organism: Enterococcus sp. PLH-Efm8; assembly: GCF_053011625.1. Lineage (NCBI taxonomy): Bacteria > Bacillati > Bacillota > Bacilli > Lactobacillales > Enterococcaceae > Enterococcus > Enterococcus sp. PLH-Efm8. The sequence continues at coordinate 1,537,103 of NZ_CP172568.1, read as the reverse complement.
ATTTCCGTCAAAGTAAGCCGTGTTTCCGTCAAAAAGAGCTTGGCTTTACTGATACGGACTTTTTTTAGATATTTTGAAAAGTTGATACCAAATTTTTCAGTAAAGATGGCTGAGAGATAGCTATATGAAAAATGATATTTTTCGGATAAAAGTTGTAAATTGATTTCTTTCTCATAATTTTCCTGGACGAACTCGTAGATCAAAGTCAAGATATCGAAATTGTCTTTTTTTGCATTTGCAGAAAAGTGGGTGAGTTTCTCAAGTGTTTCTTTGACAAGAATAGAAAAATCTTCGAAATACTCAGCATCGGCTAATAAAGAAGGAAGGGCGATCTTGAGCAAAGAAAGTTCTTCATTCCCAACATGCTCGTCAGCCAAAGCGTTGAGTAATGCATAGAAACGATTGATTGCCTCATGTTTCAAATAAGCTGGATCAATAGGCTGTTCCAATATCGTCGTGAAGAAATTCTCAAGTTCTTTGACAGCTAAAGCGTAGTCTTTATGAACGATTTTTGTTAAATAACTACTTGCTTGCTGCTCGTGGTTGGTTAATAACGGAAGAAGTTCATGCTGATAAGCAAGGTTCTTTCCCTTATGATAGAAACGTTGTCCTTTGGTGCAATTTCTGATCTCTTGGAATATTTCATTGATATCTTGGATTGCAAAAGAATCAGAAACAACAAAAAAATCACCTGGAAAAACTTCTTGACGAAACTTTTGAACAAACTTCCTAAGTGTATCTTTGGAATCAGTATTGATTACATAGCCGGATTCTTCCGAAAAGGTAGAAACAGGATAAATAGTAAACGAATCGTCGCTATCCATCAATGAATGGGTGATCGACTGTTTTTGTTTAGAGCCTTGTTTTGAACTGAATGGCCGTTTTTCGGTATATAACAGAAAAACAAGGTGTGTTCAAAAAGAAGAGGGTCAAGCAATGGACGAGTTTGTCCAGCAATCTGCTGTGAAAGATTCTCGCAGATCTGCTCATAACGATTGGTGATTGGGCTTTTGTTGGGCTTTTTTTTGATTTTTTGTGAAACGGCAGTTAAGGAATTTAGAAAAAAATCAGGACTCAATCGAGGCTTTAAAAGATAATCAGCGACGCCTTCTTTAAAAGAATCTTTAACCATATCAAATTCATCATAGCTAGAGAGGATAAGGATCTGTGTTTCAGGTTGTTGCTGTTTTAATAGCCGCGATAATTCGATTCCATTTAATTCAGGCATCATTACATCTGTGACCACGATATCGATTGCATGTACCAAAGAAAAATCAAGCGCTTTCAGCGGACTGGAAAAAGTCCCTATTAATTGAAACCCGTGCTCAGACCAATTGATCAACTGTTTCATTCCATCTAAAATCGTCTGTTCATCATCGATAAGAATTACGCGTATTGGCATTTTTTTACCCGCCTTAAGAATAGTCTTGTAATTTAAAAATACTTATTTCTAGGAGAAAATGCAAGGATATTTTTATTTTAAAGAAACCTCACCATTTCGATCTTTGGTCTAGATGCTAAGATTATTCCTTTTGTCATAGTTGATTTGTATTTTTTTATTATTTTAGGAGAAATTTTTGAAGTATCTGAATAATAAAGAAACCGTTTTCAAATTTTGGTATGATGAATGTAGCAAACGTAAACAACTAATGGATGGAAAAGGAGCGGATAAAAATGAACATCAGAAAGTTAATTGCTGGAGTCGTTTGTTTAGCGGCAGCATCAGGTTTCTTAACAGGATGCGGAAGTGCTAGTAGTACAGCAGACAAAGAAGAAAAAGTCACTGTCTGGGCGTGGGATGAGACATTCAATATCAAAGCAGTGAATGAAGCAAAAAAAGTTTATGAGAACGAAGAAACAGAGATAGAAGTTGTTACGATGTCTCAGGATGATATCGTTCAGAAACTGAACACCGCTTTAGCGAGCGGGAATACAGAAGGATTGCCCAATATCGTCTTGATTGAAGATTATAGGATACAAGGCTATTTGACTTCTTATCCAGATGCATTCGCTAATTTGTCTGCTATTGTAAAGGAAGATCATTTTGCACCGTATAAATTTGCGGTAAACAAAGTAGGAGATAAAATATACGGTGTTCCTTTCGATTCGGGCGTAACAGCAAACTTCTATCGTACGGATCTGATGGCAGAAGCAGGTTATACAGAAGAGGATATGGAGAATCTGAAGTGGGACGAGTATATTCAAGTAGCGCGAGATGTCAAAGAAAAGACGGGAAAGAAAATCGCTGAAGTCAATCCTTCTGACCTTGGTCGAGTAAGGATGATTATGCAACAGGCAGGAGAATGGTATACATCTGAAGATGGGGAGACAGTCACGATCCAAGACAATGCATCTTTAAAGTATGGTCTTGAATTGTTTGCCACTCTTTTGAAAGAAGATCTAGTCGAACAAACCTCTGACTGGAATGCTGGAGTAACTGCGATACAATCAGGAGCAGTAGCTTCTAGCCCAACTGGCGCTTGGTATTCTTCAACGATCCAAGGAGCAGAAAACCAATCTGGAAAATGGAAGATTGCACCAATACCTGCACTTCCAGAAAATCTGCAAAAAGCGCAAGCTTCTAACCTTGGCGGCGCTGGCTGGTATGTGATCAAAGGAGTAGCTGGAGAAGATTCAGCGAAAGATTTCCTAGAAGCAACGTTTGCTTCGAATGAAGAACTGATGGGCACTCTTGCGAAAGAAATCGGACTAGTATCTACGATGCTTAGCGCGAATGAACAAGAAGCTTATCAAGAAGCTTCTGAATTTTACAGTGGTCAAAAGATCTTTGACGATTTTTCAACATGGACATCTGAAATACCAGAAGTGAATTACGGACATGAGACCTATGCAATTGAAGCAGTCGTAGCTGAAGCTCTTCATCGAATCATCAATGGAGAAGAGACAGACAAGGTACTAGCAGATACACAAAAACAAGTAGAAGCACAATTGGCTAATTGATCGGTGGTAAAAAAGTGAATTTCTTCGCTTTTTCATCAGACAAACGAAAAGACAAAAAAGATCACGTCTGCCTTACAGATATTGTCTTTCTTGTCTTTTCATGTAGATAATCAATGATAGAATTGGAGGGAAAAGAATGAAGCAGAAAGATTTATTCAAAAACGGGCATGCTTTTTTAATCTTGCCAGTCATTTTGATATCAATCATGGTTTTTATTCCGATGGTTTTGGCTTTGATCACGTCTTTTCAAAGTGGTCCCCCTGTCAATATGACATTTAACGGGTTAGGTAATTATCAGCGGATGTTGACAGATGCAACTTTTAAAAAAGCTTTTTTTAATACATTCCTGTATTTACTTGTACAAGTACCGATCATGTTGTTTCTAGCACTTTTTATTTCCAACCTTTTAAATGATAAAAAGTTGAAATATAAAGGGTTGTTTCGAACCGCTATCTTTCTTCCATGTATCACTTCGATGGTCAGTTATTCTCTGATCATGAAAAGTCTATTTTCTCAATCTGGCCTTGTAAACAACTTGTTGTTGGGCATTGGTATGATTGACACACCGATTGGCTGGTTGACTCATCCAATTTGGGCGAGAGTTCTGATCATTCTTTCGATCACTTGGCGTTGGACTGGATACAATATGATTTTTTTCCTTTCAGGCATGCAAAATATTGATTCGGAGATTTATGAAGCAGCATCTATTGACGGTGCTTCTAAATGGCAGCAGTTTATCAAAGTGACGATCCCAAATTTAAAACCAATCATTTTGTTTACTTCCATTACTTCGACGATCGGGACATTGCAGCTTTTTGATGAAGTACAAAATATTACTGGCGGGGGACCAGCAAATGCAACGACCACCCTATCTCAATACATCTATAATTTGAGTTATAAATTCACGCCTAATTTTGGATATGCGGCAGCAGTTTCCTTTGTTATTGTTTCCTTTATTGTGATATTGTCGATAATCCAAACGAAAGTAGGAGGAGAAAGTCGATGAAAAATATGGTAGAAAAAGAAACAATCGAACGCCCCAACGTCAAAAAACAAGCATTAGAACTTCGTTCGACAATTGGGTCAGTATTAAAGTATACAGCATTAAGCATCCTATCATTTATTTCCATTTTCCCTTTTGTCTGGATGGTTTTGGGAATGACGAATACACCCGTGGATATCACATCGGGAAAAATAAAGATTGGCAGTAACTTGATCATCAATTTTCAAAATTTGTTTTCCAATGAGCTGAATTTTACTCGTTCCCTTTGGAATTCAGCGATGATCGCTTTGGTGACCACTGTGTTTGCATTGCTGATTTCGTCAATGGCAGGATATGGATTTGAGATTTATCAAAGTAAACGAAAAGACCTAATTTTCAATATTCTACTGCTATCGATGATGGTTCCTTTTGCGGCATTGATGATCCCTTTATATCGAATGTTTTCACAATTGAACGGAACGGTTTTGGGAATCAACAGTTTCTTGGTTGTCATCCTGCCATCTGTTAGCACTGCTTTTTTGATCTTCTTCTTTCGACAAAATGTTAAATCTTTTCCAAAAGATCTAGTAGAAGCCGCTCGATTAGACGGTCTAAAAGAACTAAGTATTTTTTTTAGAGTGTATATGCCGACGGCTAAAAATACCTATGCCGCGGCTGCAATCATCACATTCATGAGTAGCTGGAACAATTATTTATGGCCCTTAGTAGCTTTGCAATCTCCTGATAAACGGACGGTTCCGCTTGTTTTATCTGCTATGGGTGCTTCCTATACACCAGACTATGGAATGATCATGGCTGGATTAGTCATCGCTACTTTACCAACTGCCATCGTATTTTTTGTTTTGCAAAAGCAATTCGTTCAAGGAATGATCGGCTCTGTAAAATAAAAAAACACAATAAGCGCGTTCCTTCAAAGTCATTTTTCCAAGTAAAAAGATACTTTTGGGACGTGTGTTATTTTATGTTGAGAAAAATTAAATGATAACGTTTTAAGTTTGTGCTCGAAAACTCTTTCATTTTAAGGTAAACTTAAAGAGTAAAGGAGGAGGATACATGCTAAAAAATTTTAAAGAAGTGATTGCTGCTATATTGCCGATGACTGTCCTGATTGTCATTTTAACGTTTGTTTTTGCACCGTTAGAAGGAGAAGACCTCGCTTCATTTCTGGTTGGTGCGGCAATCATGATGATCGGAATGACGCTCTTTTTGTTTGGAGCAGATTATTCTATGATGGAAGTCGGAGATCTAGTAGGGAAATATATGATCAAAAAGAAAAGTTTGACCGTTTTGGTCAGTTTGGGATTTGCTATCGGGATCGTGATCACGATTGCTGAACCTTCCGTGCAAGTTTTGGGACAACAAGTATATGATATATCTGACGGAGAGATTGGCAGAGTGTTGCTGATTGGGATCGTCAGCGTCGGCACTGGAGTATTTCTAGCCTTTGCGCTGCTTCGGGTCGTATTCAAGCTATCCTATTATCAATTGATGGCTATAGGCTACATAGGCGTTTTGATCGCCTCATTTTTCACCAGTTCCGAATTTATGCCGATTGCTTTTGATTCGGGGGGAGTGACTACTGGTCCAGTAACTGTTCCATTTATCTTGGCCCTTGCCGGAGGGATGACTAGTATGATCAAACAAAAGAAAAATGAAAATGACAGTTTTGGAATGGTCGGTATTGCTTCGTTAGGGCCGATTCTTGCCGTGATGATTTTGGGGGTGATCTTCCAATGAGTTTCTGGCAGCAAGTGATAGATGGAATCGAAATCGTTACCATGGAAGTCATTTTGGCAGTGGCACCTATCGTAATCCTATTTGTTTTAATGAATATCATTAGTTTTCGTATGCGCAAAAAGCGTTTCTTTGACATTATGAAAGGTTTCTTGATAACGACTATTGGGTTGATCCTTTTCCTGCACGGAGTCAATATGGCTTATGTACCGGTAGGACAGCATTTAGGCAGTGCTATTGCGGGATTGCCTTACAATTATATACTGGTTCCCCTTGGCTTTTTAATGGGGTTCTTAGTAGGGTTTGCTGAGCCGGCGATTCATGTAATGATCAAACAGGTTGAAGAATTGAGCGAGGGGAGAATCCGATCGAAAATCATGCTGATGGTAATTTCAATTGGGATCGGCGCAGCAGTAGGATTGTCTATGTGGCGTTTGCTCGTCGGATTCTCTCTTTATTATTTCTTGATCCCAGGATACGGGCTAGCATTTATTTTAGGACGAAAAGTGGACAAGATCTTTTTAGCAATGGCTTTTGATAACGGTGGAGTAGCAACGGGCCCGATGTGTTCGACATTTATTTTATCAATGAGCGTGGCAATCGCTGCACAAATTGAAGGAAGAGATCCGATCATTGACGGGTTTGGTGTGGTTGCAATGATTGCATTGACACCAATATTATCCACTTTAGTACTAGGATATATTTATAAACGAAAAGATGAAAAAGACAGAATCGAAAAAGAAAGATTGCAAAAATTGGGGGAAAGCAAATGAAAGATCTTGTAGCATTGAATCTTCACATGATTGTGACGATCGTTGACGGAGGAATGGGCGAAGATGTTATCGACTTTTCAAAAGAAGCAGGTGCAGCAGGCGGAACGATCTTACATGGAAGAGGTTCTGGTGTACATGATTCAGGGAAATTTTTAGGTTTGGACATTTCGCCAGAAAAAGATATTGTGTTGACATTAGTACCCGATAGTTTGACGAATAAAGTAATGGATGCGATTGGTCAAGGCATCAACATCGATATTCCAGGTAATGGTATTTGTTTTAGTATTGATGTAGACAAAGTCATTGGTATCACTAAGATTCATCAATATCGAGAAATTATCGGAATGCAAGAACTTTTAGATGAAAATAACGATAGAGAAAAGTCTGAATCATAGACAAGCGTTTGAAGAGGAAATAAACACAAACAAGAAGGCGGATGAGCGTTATTTCCGCTTTTTTGTTTGTATTTTTCTCGTGAATACTTATGAAATAGTAAATTTTTATGAAATTCTACTCTAAGCATCAGACTTTCTTTTCAAAATATGCTATTTTAACAGAATTAGGCAGAAGTCGCCCATCCTCTATAGGTGGGTGATGAATGCCGTTCGGTATGAGGGTTACCGTTGGTAACTCGAAGACCGACAACTAAGGCGTATTGCCTTTTTATTTTGTTCCATGTTACAATCAGTCTATACAAGAAATGAGTTGATATAACATGGAATTAGATACAAATAATCATTCAGTATTTCTTCTTTATTACCACCTTGTTTTAGTAACGAAATATCGTAGACAAGTGATTGATGATGAAATATCTGATTATGCCAAAACTACTTTTGAAAGAATTTCAGAATCGTATCACATTACTTTAGTGGAGTGGAATCATGATAAAGACCACGTTCATATTATGTTCAAAGCTCAACCTAAAACAGAATTGACAAAATTCATCAATGCCTATAAAAGTGCCAGCTCAAGATTGATAAAACGTGACTTTCCAAGAGTCAAACAATTTCTTTGGAAAGAAATGTTCTGGTCTAAAAGTTTTTGTCTTCTGACAACTGGTGGCGCACCAATTGATGTGATTAAGAAGTATATCCAAAATCAAGGAAACAATCATAAATAGAAAGTAGGTGAACTTTATGGAACAACTAAAAGCATACAAATTCAGAATCTATCCAACAGAGGAACAAGAAATCTTCTTTGCCAAATCTTTTGGTTGTGTCCGTAAGGTCTACAATCTAATGCTTGATGACCGAAAAAAGGCGTATGAAGAAGTTAAAAATGATTCTTCTAAAAAAATGACTTTTCCGACACCAGCTAAATACAAGAAAGAATTTCCGTTTTTGAAAGAAATTGATAGCCTTGCTTTAGCCAATGCCCAACTTAATTTAGATAAAGCATACAAGAATTTTTTTCGGGATAAATCCGTTGGATTTCCACGTTTCAAAAGTAAGAAAAATCCTGTTCAGAGTTATACAACGAATAATCAAAATGGTACAGTTGCTTTGATTGATAGTAAATTCATCAAAGTTCCTAAATTGAAGTCATTAGTAAGAATTAAGCTTCATAGACAACCAAAAGGGATTATCAAATCCGCTACAATATCACGTCATTCTAGCGGTAAATACTATATTTCTTTGTTGTGTAAAGAAGAAATTATCGAATTACCTAAAACTAATTCCACAATTGGTATTGACTTAGGTATTATGGACTTTGCGATTCTTTCTGATGGACAAAAAATTGATAATAATAAATTCACGTCCAAAATGGAAAAGAAACTAAAGCGTGAACAACGCAAATTGTCTAGGCGTGCTTTATTGGCTAAAAATAAAGGTACCAATCTATTTGAAGCTAAAAATTATCAAAAACAAAAACGCAAAGTAGCTAGATTGCATGAAAAAGTAATGAATCAACGTACTGATTTTCTGAATAAGTTGAGTACAGAAATGATCAAAAATCACGATATTATCTGTATTGAAGACTTAAACACAAAAGGTATGTTGCGAAATCATAAATTAGCTAAAAGTATTTCTGATGTTTCTTGGTCAAAGTTTGTGACTAAATTACAATACAAGGCTGACTGGTATGGACGAAAAATCATCAAAGTAGATAAATGGTTTCCGTCTAGTCAGATTTGTTCAGAGTGCGGACATAAAGATGGCAAGAAATCTCTTGAAATTCGAGAATGGACTTGTCCTGTTCGTCATACTCATCATGATCGTGATATCAATGCTAGTATCAATATTCTGACCGAAGGTCTAAGACTACATTCTATGGGATTGGCTTAGATCCAATCATCAAGAACCGTAGGAACTACGGGGATAGCTTGGTAAATAAGAGACACCGCTGTTAGTAAAGAAATACGCTATCAAGTATGCTCTATTCCCAAGAAGCTCCCACTTCAAGCGTTAAGAACCGTCAGGTTTAGCTAAGTGGTGAGTAGTTCACAAATGATGAAAAAAGGGGGAGAAAAATGAATTTTTTAGTTGTTTTAAAAGATACTCTGATTGAGCGATCTACATTTCTATATGTTCAATTGCAGGAAAATAAAACATTGCTGCATTTTTCACCAGAGTTCCATCTAGAGGGGCTAACATTAGGAGAAATCTATCAAGCAGAAGGGCTGTCGGCTGTTTTGCACTTTTTTAAGGTAGAATTGGAATTACCAGTAAAAGATTATATCGAGCTTTCTCTTGAATCTTGGGATCGAGCAGTGGTTGAACTGTTTCCAGAAGGTTTAATGATCGATACAAACGATGGGAAGATCCATCTGACTGCAGCAGAACTGCAAAAACAAATGCGTTATCAAATAGATGACGAAAATTCTTTTTCTATTTTTAGACGTCAGCAAAAGATTCTAAAAAGCTTTTTAAAAGTGATCAGTAAAAAACGGAATCTGATCAAAACGACACAGCTGTTGAAAAAATATCCAGGTCTGCTTCACACGTCTATTCAATTTCCTCAATTGATTACGATGATCCATCGTTTTATACGTATGCAACAGCTACCATCTAAGAAGCTGTTTCTTCCATTGACGGACACATTTCGAGTAGTCAACAGAGAAGATAAAAAGAAAGTGATTGTGATTGACTTTACCAGAAATCGGAATGTCCTTCACCAAGTTGCAATGGAAAAGGCCAATTAAGGCTTTTTCTTTTTGGATTTTTTTGTCATAATAAATATTAGATGATGGAGGAGATAATATGATGCAAACATGGTTAGAAAGGCTAATACGATTTCAGCAGAACTATCACAAACTTATGCAGGGAAGATATGCGAAATTTGATCAGTTGAATCGCGGTCTATTGATCGCTGCGCTTGTCTTTAGTTTGCTAAGTCGTTGGTTGCCCTATAGAATCGGACAATTGTTGTTCATCGTCTTTTTCGGATGGATGATATTTCGTTTCCTATCAAAAAAAATCTACCCCAGACTAAATGAGAATCAACGTTATTTGAAATATCTTGATAGAGTCAAAGAAAAATATCATCAGATAAAAAACAAAAAGCAAGTCAAAATGGATCGAAAAAGTTATACTTTTTTTGAGTGCCCGAATTGTCATCAAAAGCAGCGTGCACCTAAAGGAAAAGGACGAATACGTGTGACATGCAAAACATGTGGTATAAAATTCGAAACGAATGTTTAAGGGAGAAAAGAATGAAATTAGTATTATTACGTCATGGCGAAAGCGAAGCAAATTTTGAAAATTACTGGACAGGATGGCTAGATGTCGCCTTAACAGAAAAAGGAAAAGAACAAGCAGCAGTTGCCGGTCAAAAAATGCTTGAAGCCGGACTTCAATTCGATGCCGTTTATACCTCTGTTTTGAAACGTGCGATTCTTACCGGACAAGTCGCACTAGAAGAAATGGGTCAGTTATGGCTTCCTATAATAAAAACATGGCGTCTAAATGAACGGCATTATGGGGATCTTGTGGGTAAAAACAAAGATAAGATGAAAGAAATATACGGAAAAGATCAAGTAAAAACATGGCGCAGAGGATATACGGAAGTTCCGCCGTTAACCGCAGAAAATAGATTTGACCGCAGATATGATCACTTGGATCCGCATTTGATCCCATACGGAGAAAGTCTGGAAATGACAGTGAATCGGATCATTCCCTTATGGCAAGATCATCTAGCACCAAAACTAAAAGATCGGCAAGATTTACTAGTTGTGGGTCATGGTAATAGCATCCGAGCACTGACAAAATATTTAGAAGATGTTCCTGAAGATCAAATGGATACGATCGATATCCCAAATGCACAACCAATCCAGTATACATTAGCAGATGATTTGACAATTCTGGACAAAAAAATACTTTAAAGAACACCTTTATCTAAAAGTGAGAGATAGAAAAAAGAAGCAAAGGAATGGAACAAAAGGAACATGAAAAATTATATATGGGACTTTGATGGTACATTGTTTGATACGTATCCCGCAATGGTAGATGGTGCATGGCAAGCACTAAAAGATTTTGGTATCAGTATGGACAAAAAAGAAATCTACTTCAAAATGAAAAAGTATTCTACTAGTTATTTGATCAATGAATCAAACTTGAATGCCAGAGAGTTTAATGAATTATTTCACCGATATGAAAAAGAAAGTACGGAAGTTTCCCGTCCATTTCCAGAAACGAAACAAGTACTGGAAATGCTAAAAGACAACGGCGGTCGTCATTTCATCCTGACCCACCGTTTGACAGAATCAACATGGGGCCTGTTAAAAGAACATCGATTGGCACATCTGATTGAGGAAGTAGTAGGGATCGATCAGGACTTTCCTCGTAAACCTGATCCAGCATCTTTAAATTATTTGATCGATACTTTTCATTTAGAAAGAACAGACACGATGATGATCGGCGATCGTCGTTTAGATATCGAAGCAGGGAAAAATGCAGGAGTCGCTACTTGTCTTTACGACATCGATCATTTTCTGGGTGAGATCCCGGCAGATTATGTGGTAGGAAATCTGAATGAAATCCTTACCTTGCAGAGCATCATTAAAAAGTAGTATCCCCTTTCAAAGGAGATATGTTATAATTTTCATAAAGGAGTGATAAAATTATATGGAAATCAGAAGACAAAAAGAAGTTGTAGAAGCATTTCATTATGATATGAGATTGCCGAACCAAGAAGTAGAAACAGATTTGAAAGTAGGCTTCTCGCCTTTAAAAGAAACGATCGAAAACTATCCGAAAGAACATAGCATCGTAGGAGCACGCTTAGAGTTCCGTTTAGTGTTTGATACATATGTTTTATCTGGAAGTGTGAGTCAGATCAATCATATCCTCAATCGGAAAATTGAAGGTCAAAATGATGTCACACAAGAAGAAGTGGACGAGCTAGTAGCACCGTTATTCGATATCGTACGCCGAATGTCTTATGAGGTGACAGAGATCGCCTTAGATCAGCCTGGGGTAAAATTGAATTTTCAATCAGAAAAACAAGAATAGACAGTAAAAACATACCTGCGATAGATTAAAGCTATCACAGGTATGTTTTTTTATTACTAATTGTAAGCAAAAAGAATGTCATTTCGATAAAAATCGTCTAAAATATAAAAGTCACTGAAAAAAATTTTTTCAGGAGGATGGTTGAAGAATCATTCTCGGGAACCTTTACTTCCTTCGATGGACTTGTCATTAATAATATGAGGAGGAGAAAAATGACAACACTCATCACAGTTTTAGTGGTTCTAGTTTTTGCGGCATTATTATATGTGTTCTATCGTATGCAAAAGCGCCATACAAAATTTTCAACACGCGTCTTTACAGCATTAGGAGTTGGTATCGTCTTTGGCGGTCTGCTTCAATTGATCTTTGGTGTAGACGACAAAGTCGTTACTCAATCAATGGAATGGATCGGGATTGTAGGTCAAGGATATGTATCATTCTTGCAAATGCTAGTTATGCCTTTAGTGTTTATTTCGATCATTGGTGCATTCACAAAAATGAAAGTTTCTGAAAAGCTAGGGAAAATTAGTGCGACTGTATTGACTTCTTTACTTGGAACAACAGCTATTGCAGCATTGATCGGAATTGGTTCAACAATGCTGTTCGGACTCCAAGGAGCTAAATTCACACAAGGAGCTGCAGAAACAGCACGAATCTCTGAACTGGCAACACGTCAGGAAACAGTTGAAAACTTATCGATTCCACAGCAGATTTTATCCTTTATCCCTAAAAACGTTTTTGCTGATTTAGCAGGTAGTCGTGCAACAAGTACGATTGGAGTCGTTATTTTCGCGGCATTTGTCGGAATCGCTTATCTAGGCGTGAAAAGAAAAGCGCCAAAAGAAGCAGCATTCTTTTCAGATTTAGTCGACAGTCTGTATAAAATCATTATGCGGATCGTGACGCTTGTTTTGCGTTTGACACCTTATGGAGTATTTGCTTTGATGACAAACGTTTTGGCAACAAGTGATTTTGCAGCTATCGTCAATTTAGGTAAATTTGTCGTTGCTTCTTACGTAGCATTGCTTGCTGTTTTGATTGTCCACTCACTGATTTTGATTGGTGCAAAAGTCAATCCAATCAACTATTTCAAAAAAGCCTTTCCGGTATTGAGCTTTGCGTTTACTTCACGTTCAAGTGCTGGAGCTTTGCCATTGAATATCGAGACTCAGACAAAAGCTTTAGGAGTAGATGATGCAACAGCTAATTTCTCAGCAAGTTTTGGTTTGTCTATTGGACAAAACGGCTGTGCTGGCGTTTATCCAGCTATGTTGGCAACGATCGTCGCACCAGCAGCTGGAGTGAATGTCTTTAGTTTGGAATTTATTTTGATGCTTGTGGCAATTGTAACAATCAGTTCTTTTGGTGTAGCTGGAGTCGGTGGGGGCGCAACATTTGCTTCACTGATCGTTTTAGGGGCAATGAACTTGCCAGTAGCAATCGTTGGGTTAGTTATCTCTGTTGAACCATTAATCGATATGGCACGTACAGCAGTAAACGTCAGCGGTAGCATGGTAGCTGGTATCGTGACAAGTGCACGCATCAAAGATTTAGATCGCGATGTCATCAATGATGATTCTAAAGTGATCGATGTGAATGCATAGTCAAAAAGAGGTTGTGATAGAAGTGGTCAGCTTTAAGAAATAAGAAGAAGTTTCCTAAAAATAGTTTCTCAAATTTTTGTGAAATTTCGGCTTATTTCCGAGAAGCTACTTCTGAAACACCGTGAATAAGAGGTTGTGAAAAAGCTGCCCTGCATCAAGTAATAAGAACAGCCAAACAAAAATAGTTCCTCATATTTTACGTTTGGTTGAGCTTATTACCGCAGATGCAAGCTTTTGAACACCGTTTAAGAAAGAGGTCGTGAGCCTGCCGTTTCACTCTGAGTCACAAAGAGCAATTTCAAAAAATAGCTTCTCATGTTTGTTGAATATTGTGTCTTGTGACCGAGGAGTTGTCAGGAGAACACCGTTTACCAGAGGTTGTGACTTGTTTTTAGTCACGACCTCTTTTTTTATTTATTCCATATAAATACACATTATTTATTCCGAAAAGTGAAAGCGCAAATAACAAAAACAACCAACTTATTTATTATTAAAGAAAAGCGTATTTAAGTAGGACGATTCTGTTGAGAGCTTTCGTAGATTTTCCCATTTTCCTATGGTAAACTGACAAAGTTGAGAATGTTAGAACAGATCGTTTAGGAGGAAACAGATGTTTACGAATGAAATAAAAATCATGCTTTATGTGGACGATGTAGAAAAAAATGCAACGTTTTGGAGAGCAGTTGGCTTTGCGGAAAAAGATCGTCAAGAAATGGATGGGACGCTTATAATTGAAGTAGGAGTTGAGGACAGTCAAACCTCATTTCTGTTATATGATCGAGCATTTGTTGAGTCCCATTCACCTGGCACAGCTACTAGTGCCCCATCTTTGATGTTTTACAGTAAAGATATCTTTGGACTATATAAAAAAATGCAGACGCAATCAGTCACATTAGGTGATATGGTACAGCTTGGAGAAGAATATGTCTTTAACTTTGCTGATCCCGATGGCAACTACTTTGCGGTTACAGGTAAATAATAGAAATAAAGACTTTGTTTTTCTGTGCGAAACAGGAAAGCGAAGTCTTTTTAATTCAAATAATAATATTATGTAAACAAAAAACTTTCCATGCGTAATTATACACAAGCAAATAAATCGTCAAATGCGAACGCCTTCTTTATACTGTTTAGGAACGAAAAGAAGGAAGGAAGAAATACATGGATTATCAAGTACTGCTTTATTACAATTATACAAAAATCGAAGAACCAGAGGAATTTGCCAAAAATCATTTAGCCTTTTGCAAATCTTTGGATCTTAAAGGTCGTATTCTAGTAGCTGAAGAAGGAATAAATGGTACTGTGTCTGGAACCGTTGAAAACACGACTGCCTATATGAAAGCAATGAAAGCTGATCCTCGATTTGCTGATACGATGTTCAAGATCGATCCAAGCGAAGGACATGCCTTTAAGAAGATGTTTGTAAGATACCGTCCAGAGCTTGTAAGTTTAAAGCTAGAAGAGGACATTGATCCAAACCAAGTGACAGGTGCCTATCTTTCACCGCAAGAATTTAAAGAAGCTATTTTAGATGAACAGACAGTGGTGATTGATGCACGGAATGATTATGAATATGACTTGGGACATTTTCGAGGGGCTGTACGCCCAGATATACGCAGTTTTCGAGAGCTTCCAGACTGGATCCGCGAGCACAAAGAAGAATTTATGGAAAAACGGGTAGTGACCTACTGTACTGGTGGCATTCGTTGCGAGAAGTTTTCTGGTTGGCTTGTCCGTGAAGGATTCAAAGATGTCGGACAGCTGCATGGCGGTATTGCTACTTATGGTAAGGATCCTGAAGTCCAAGGAGAATTATGGGACGGCAAGATGTATGTGTTTGATGAACGGATCGCTGTCGATATCAACCAAGTAGATAAACAAATCGTCGGTCGCGACTGGTTTGACGGAACACCATGTGAACGATATATCAATTGTAGCAATCCTGAGTGCAATCGTCAGATTCTTGCTTCCATTGAAAATGAAGAAAAACATTTAGGAGCATGTAGCATAGAGTGTGCGAAACATCCGCGCAATCGCTATGTTCAAGACCATGGAATCTCTCCAGAAGAAGCAGAACTGCGGTTTACAGCTTTAATTAAATAGAAAACAATAGTTTTGATTGTCGACCATTTCCAATATGCGCTATACTAGCGTTGAGGATGGTGATCCACATGAAATCATTGATTTATGCTATTGGGGATGTCCATGGCAAACATGAGCTTTTTGAAAAACTTATTCACTATTATGATCCAAAGATCCATCAGCTTGTTTTATTAGGGGATCTCAATGATCGAGGTCCTCGTACAAAAGAATGTTTTTTATTAGGAAAGCAATTAGTCGAAGAAACAGGAGCCATTTACCTCCGGGGAAACCATGAAGAATATTTTTTGCAATTTCTGCAATCACCGGAGGACTGGTATGCGCCTTATATGAGAAATGGTGGAAAAGAAACGTTTGAAAGCCTGATTCACCCAGGGGCATCGGAGGAATACTCCCCAACTGAAATCTCGATGATGATCCAATCGAGATATTCAGAACTGATTAAATTTTTAGTCCAGCGCCCCTTGTATTATGAATGGGAAAATTATCTTTTTGTCCATGCCGGTGTGGATTTGACAAAGAAAGACTGGCGTAAGACAAGTCTAAGAGACTTTATTTGGATAAGGGAACCATTTCATGAAGGGAAAAACAATACAGGTAAGACAATTGTATTTGGACATACGATTACACCAATGCTCCATGGAGATATGCAGACAACAGACCTCTGGATTCAGGATCATAAAATCGGAATGGACGGTGGGGCTGTATTCGGAGGGTCATTGCATGGGGTTGTTTTTGACAAGGAAGGTATTCTTCAAGATATTGAATATCAGAACAACGAAGGACCTTGGCATGGAATCTGACTAATGGAAAGAATGAAGGAGCTGTGACTTTGTTGCGGCTCTTTTTATTTTTATAGAGAATATTGTTTCTTTCAGTAGTTTAACCCAGGATAAAAAGTATGATAGAATAAAGAAGCAATTTTTAGCAGAAAAGAGGCATTTTAATGACGGAAAATTTGAACCAGACGATCATTCAGCTTGTACAAAAAGAACTTTCAGACTATCGTCCTAAGCAGTTGACTACTGTACTTAATTTGTTAAATGAAGGAAACACTGTTCCTTTTATCGCGCGTTACCGAAAAGAAATGACTGGAAGTCTTGATGAAGTCCAGATTCGTGAAATCGAAGAGCGGTATGCCTATCTTGAAAACTTAGAAAAACGTAAAACTGAAGTGATTCGGCTAATCGATGAACAAGGGAAACTGACTCCCGAGTTAGAAGCAGAAATCACCCAAGCCGTGAAAATGCAACAAGTGGAAGATTTGTATCGTCCATACAAACAAAAACGACGGACAAAAGCAACGATTGCTAAAGAAAAAGGACTTGAACCACTCGCGAAGTGGCTGATGCAGCTTACAGATGGAGAGGTGCAATCTGAAGCAGAAAAATATATTGACAAAGAAAAAGAAGTCTCTTCTGCCGAAGAAGCGTTGCACGGTGCTCATGAGATTATTGCTGAACAAGTCAGCGATAATGCAAAATTTCGGACTTGGATTCGGTCTTATACGTATAACAAAGGTATGTATGTCAGCAATGTCAAGGATGAGCAAGCAGATGAAAAAGGCGTATATGAAATGTATTATGACTTTGCAGAACCCGTCCATAAAATGGTTTCTCATCGAATATTAGCTACTAATCGTGGAGAAAAAGAAGATATTCTGAAAGTATTCTTTCAAGTAGATGAAGCAGCAATTTTAGCTTACTTGGATCGCCAAATAGTCAAAAATCCTGCCTCTCCTTCTTCTTCATTCGTCAGAGAAGCCTATCAGGATAGTTATAAACGCTTTATTCAGCCAGCAATCGAGCGAGAACTGCGCAATGAATTGACTGAAAAGGCAGATGAGCAAGCAATCGCTATTTTCGGCGAAAACCTCCGTAATCTTTTGTTGCAACCGCCACTAAAAGGTAAAGTTGTCCTGGGATTTGATCCGGCTTATCGTACTGGATGTAAACTAGCAGTCGTAGATGCGACAGGGAAAGTTTTAGCAATCGAAGTTATTTATCCTCATAAACCTGCAGCGCAAGCAAAAAGAGAAGCTGCTGGACCAGCTTTTATCCAATTAATTAATAAATATCAAGTAGATATGGTAGCTATCGGAAATGGTACAGCCAGTCGGGAATCTGAACTTTTTGTGGCTGAGCAGTTGAAATCCGCCGACCATAAAACCTATTACGCTATCGTCAACGAAGCAGGCGCTTCTGTTTACTCCGCTAGCGAAATTGCACGAAAAGAATTTCCGCATCTACAAGTTGAAGAAAGAAGTGCTGTTTCTATTGCCCGTCGCCTGCAAGATCCTTTAGCTGAATTAGTCAAAATCGATCCTAAAGCTGTCGGAGTAGGCCAGTACCAACATGACGTTTCTCAAAAACGTTTGGCTGAACAATTGGATTTTGTTGTGGAAACAGCGGTTAACCAAGTAGGTGTGGATGTGAATACAGCAAGCCCGCAGCTCTTGCAGCATATATCAGGATTGAATAAAACAACTGCCCAAAACATTGTCATTTATCGTGAAGAAAACGGAGAATTCACCGCACGAACTCAATTGAAAAAAGTGCCACGCTTAGGACCAAAAGCATATGAACAAGCAATCGGATTCTTGCGAGTCCCTGGTGGGAAAAACATTTTGGACAACACAGGTATCCATCCCGAAAGTTATTCTATTGCAAAAGAAATATTAACTTCAGTCCAACTTTCAGAAAAAGAGCTTGGTACAGAAGAAGCAGTAGAAAAATTGACACGATTATCCGTAGAGAAACTGGCTGAAAGCCTATCAGTCGGAGAAGAAACGTTAGCCGATATTTTAGCTGGGCTGACACAACCTGGACGAGATATGCGTGATGAGATGCCAGCGCCCTTATTACGTACAGATGTATTGAGTATGGAAGACTTGAAACCAGGGATGGAATTGACTGGAACGGTCCGTAATGTCATTGACTTCGGCGCATTTGTTGATATCGGTGTGAAGCAAGACGGACTTGTCCATATATCGAAACTCAGCAAAAAATTCGTCAAGCATCCTACAGATGTCGTGTCAGTAGGAGATATCGTAACAGTTTGGATAGAACAAGTCGATACGAAAAAAGGCAGAATCAGTTTGACGATGCTTTCCCCTTATGAAGAGTAACAATGAGGAGTAACAAAAATTGACACAAGAAGAACTGCAGCAGTTAGTAGAAGAGATATCATTAAAAAGCTTCCAGCTTCCTTTCAAGCACCAAGCAATGTTCAATCCACGCTTACGTACAACTGGCGGGCGCTATCATTTAAACGATCATCATTTAGATTTTAATGCGAAGCTATTTGAAGAGTCAGACGAAGAGACGATTGCAGGAATCATCAAACATGAACTTTGCCATTATCATCTTCATCTAGCTGGAAGAGGGTATCAGCATAAAGATATGGATTTCAAGTATCTTTTGAAAAAAACAGGAGGGTTGCGCTATGCACCAGCCTTGACGAAGAAACAGATAAAGATGGAGTATTATCGATGCCAAGATTGTTCTGCCACGATCTGCCGCAAGAGAAGAATCGATGTACGCAAATATCGTTGTGGAAGATGTCATGGAGAAATCAAATGGATTGAGACAAAAAGAGAAGACTTTAATGAAGCACAAAAAATCAGATGAAAGGATAGAAGGCCTTTGGAAAAAAGTGAGCAGAGGAATCTAAAAGACTGGAATCAGCTATTAAATTTTTTAGCCGCACCTGAAGAGGGAAATTTTGAGGAACTGACGGCACCTACACTTATTTTAGCTGGAAACTGTCTTCCTATCTTAGCTGATAAAGCAGCACAAATGTATTTAAATGGCCAAGTAGATCAATTGTTTTTGGTCGGAGGGGTGGGGCATGCGACTAGAATCCTTTATGAGAATTTTGAAAAGCAAGGATTTCATTTTGAAGATGGCATGAGTGAAAGTGAAATCTGTCGTCAGTATCTAAAAGAAGTCTATGATTTGCCCGATAAGGCTTTTCTGATAGAATCGAAGTCTACAAATTCTGGAGAGAACGCCACTTTTTCACTGGAGATTCTTCATTCCTTAGGAGCTGTACCAGAAAAAATCTTATTGATGAATGATCCGACACTGCAACGCAGGACTCGAGCAACTTTTGAGAAAGTATGGCAAAATGAACAAACTATTTTCGCGAATGCTGTGCCATTTGTGCCGGAAATCCTTCACTTTTCTGAAGAGATCATCTTTACAGCAAAAGAACTGAATCATCAATGGCCTAAGGAATATTTCCATGCGCTAGTATTAGGAGAAATGGAACGTCTCCATGACGATGAGAACGGCTATGGTCCGAAAGGAAAAGATTTTATTCCTCACATTGATATATCAGAGGAAGTTTGGTCTTCTTACACCAGAATTAAAGAGTCAATAAAAACGGATTTTTCTCGTACTTGACCATTTTAGCAAGCGAATCCTCCTTTCCAAATAAATTTGGTTGAAATTTTCAATCGTTTATAAGATAATGAGGAGCGTGTTGAATGTAATAGCTAAAAGAATGGACGCTAGATAAGAGAAGAGGATTCAAATGGAAAATCAAAATAAATTGTATCATTTTGTTGGTATCAAAGGTTCAGGAATGAGCTCCTTGGCTCTTGTTTTACATGAACAAGGTCTAAATGTCCAAGGATCAGACATTGAAAAATATTTCTTTACACAAAGAGATTTAGAAAAAGCAAATATCACGATTCTGCCATTTAACGCAGATAATGTAAAACCAGGGATGACGATCATTGCAGGAAATGCATTTCCTGATTCACATGAAGAAATCCAGCGAGCAAAAGAATTAGGTTTGGAAGTGATTCGCTATCACGACTTTATTGGTCATTTTATCCAAAATTATACGAGTATCGCTGTAACAGGCTCTCACGGAAAAACAAGTACGACTGGACTGCTCTCTCATGTATTGAGTGGTGTCCGTCCAACAAGTTATCTAATTGGAGATGGAACAGGACATGGTGATCCGCAAGCGGAATTCTTTTCATTTGAGGCCTGTGAATATCGCCGTCATTTCCTTGCCTATTCACCAGACTATGCAATCATGACCAATATCGATTTTGATCATCCGGATTATTATACAAGTATCGACGATGTATTTACAGCTTTCCAAACAATGGCTGGACAAGTGAAAAAAGCTATTTTTGCGTATGGTGACGATGCTTATTTACGCAAATTAAAAGCAAATGTGCCGATTTATTATTATGGTGTCACAGAAAACGATGATATCCAAGCACGAAACATCGAACGCACAACTTCTGGTTCTGCTTTTGATGTCTATCATGGGGATGAATTTGTTGGGCACTTCACTGTACCAGCATTCGGTAAACACAATATCTTAAATGCTTTAGGTGTTATTGCAGTAGCTTATTTCGAAAAACTGGATCTGAAAGAAGTTGCAGAAGAAATGCTGACTTTCCCAGGAGTAAAACGTCGATTCAGTGAAAAGATCGTAGCAGACATGACCGTAGTCGATGATTATGCGCATCACCCTGCAGAGATCAAAGCAACGATTGATGGCGCACGCCAAAAATATCCAGATAAAGAAATAATTGCAGTTTTCCAACCCCATACGTTTACGCGTACGATTGCATTGATGGATGAATTTGCAGAAGCACTTGATTTAGCTGATAAAGTTTACTTATGCGATATTTTTGGTTCGGCTCGGGAAGAACAAGGAAACGTTAAGATTGAAGACCTTGGAGCGAAAATCAAAAAAGGTGGAGAAGTCATCAAAGAAAATAATGTATCTCCATTGTTAGATTATCATGATGCAGTAGTAATCTTCATGGGTGCTGGAGATGTTCAAAAATTTGAACAAGCGTATGAAAAACTTTTAAGCAGCACGACGAAAAATGTACTGTAATACAATTACTGCAGTGTCCTTATAAAAATAGAAAGAGGGGGAGTGGCAAAAATCTTGCCAAGCCCCCTTTTTTGCAACTTATGATAAACGGTGTTCAAAAGCTTGCATCTGCGGTAATAAGCCCAATCAAATCAAAAACATGAGAAGCTGTTTTTTCTTGGCTGTTCTTATTATTTGATGCAGGACAGCTTTTTCACGACCTCTGTAAACTATAGGAATCTGTTAAATCAAGGGAGCAGAACTTGCCTTTTACGCTACTTTTGGTACAATAATGTATGATTAAAAATAAACTGGAGGGTTTCTATCTTGAACATAGGTAAGCCGAGAAAACTAGGAAAAACAATAAATGAAATCGAGGAAGGCGACTCGTTATCCTTAACAGAATCTATTGAAGATAACCAGCTTTTGCTGTATTTGGGATTGACGAATGATGCAAATCCTTTGTATATCCAACATGACTTTGCACAAAAAACAGAATATCAACAGCCAATCGTTCCATCAGTGATGCTGATGGGGATCATCACAAGTGCAATTTCAAAGCATCTTCCTGGACCAGGATCACATGTTGTCAATTTTTCTGTCAATTTTATTGAACCGGTTTTCCATTATGAAACACTGACTTTTCAGTTTGAGGTCATAAAAGTAGATAAGATGAAGGATGTGGTGACGATTTCTGTAGAAGCGGAGAATACGAACGAAGATCGTGTGTTGGATGCTGTCGTTATGGTCCAACCGCCACAAGTTCCTGAATTGGAAATAGCAATCGAAAGTGAAGGTGAATTGAATGAATAATCCAAGTACATCAATGTCAGGTATCAATCGTTTTTATGCAAAAGTTTATGGATTTTTAGGTATGGGACTTGCCCTTAGTGCAGTCACTTCTTACTTGGCTCTTTGGGTATTTCCTTTGCAATTAGCAACTTTTATCAATAATTTTCCACTAGGCTTTGTGGGTCTGTGGATCGTTGAACTGATTTTAGTAATGGTTCTAGGCGTAAAAGCACAAAAGAATCCGAGCTTAGCAATCGGTGGATTTATTGCCTACTCTCTTTTGAATGGCATAACATTAGCGGTTACTCTTGCATACTACGATATTGGAACAGTAACGCAAGCTTTCTTGACAGCTACTTTGATGTTCATGGGGATGTCTGTTGTCGGAGTAACAACAAAAAGAGATCTTAGCGGGGTTGGAAGAGCAGGACAGGCAGCTTTAATCGGAGTGATCATTGCACTAGTCTTGAACATCTTCATTTTGAGAAGTAGCGTAGTTGAGCTGTTCATCTCCCTACTGTTAGTCGTCATCTTTGCAGGGATTACAGCTTATGATAACCAAAGCATCCGTAATATCTATGTCCAGACAAACGGAACAGCACATAGTGGAATTGCTGTATTCATGGCATTGAAGCTGTATTTGGACTTTATCAACTTGTTCTTGGCGTTTCTGAGAATCTTTGGACGGAACAACTAAAAAAAAAAAAAATTCATCAGTTGGGGCTATACCGAATTATTTGGTATGGTCCCGCTTTTTCTTTTCGCATTCCGCAGGATTCTTTGTTAGAATGAATAAGAACTTTACAGTAAGGAGTTAAGAAGATGACAAAAAATAAATTATTACTCGTTGATGGGAACAGTGTGGCTTTTCGCGCATTCTTTGCGCTTCACAATTCTCTTGAACGTTTCAAAAATAGAAACGGTCTTCATACAAATGCAATCTATGCATTCAATACGATGTTTGAAAATGTTATGCAAAAAGAGCAACCGACTCATGTTCTGGTTGCGTTCGATGCAGGAAAAACGACTTTTCGGACAGAAATGTATGCGGAGTACAAAGGTGGAAGATCCAAAACACCTGGCGAATTCAAAGAACAAATGCCATATATACGTGATTTGTTGACAGGACTAGGGGTACAGTATTACGAATTGCCCAATTATGAAGCAGATGATATTATCGGTACTTTGGCAGAAAAAGTAGACAAAGATCAATTTGATGTCGTCGTGCTTTCAGGTGATCGGGATTTGACTCAATTAGCTAGTAAAGAAGTAAAAGTGGATATCACTGTAAAAGGTGTCAGCGATATCGAAAGCTATACACCAGAACATGTAGCGGAAAAATATGATGGGTTGACGCCAAAACAGATTATTGACATGAAGGGACTAGCCGGAGATGCCTCTGACAATATCCCCGGTGTGACTAAAATCGGTGAAAAAACAGCTATCAAGCTATTGAAACAATATGGCTCAGTCGAAGGAATTTATGAACATATCGATGAAATGAAGCAAAGCAAAATGAAAGAAAATCTGATAAATGACAAAGAGCAGGCTTTCTTATCGAAAAAATTGGCGACCATCAATACTTCAGCGCCTGTGGATGTCTCTATCGACTCATTGAAGTATGAAGG
Source organism: Enterococcus sp. PLH-Efm8 (assembly GCF_053011625.1). Taxonomy (NCBI): domain Bacteria; kingdom Bacillati; phylum Bacillota; class Bacilli; order Lactobacillales; family Enterococcaceae; genus Enterococcus; species Enterococcus sp. PLH-Efm8. Next base: position 1,513,211 of record NZ_CP172568.1, on the reverse strand, counting down.
GAAAAATCTCGATAAACTCGTTCCGTTTTATAAAGAAATGGATTTCAATCAGTTCCTTTCTAAATTGAATATCGTAGAAGAAGAAGTAAAAATGGATGATATTTTGTTTGAAGTCGTTCATGAATTCAAAGAGGAAATGTTTACTACGGATATGGCGTTGTACGTGGAAATGATGGGCGACAATTATCATACAGAGGAAATCGTCGGAGTAGCGTGGGGGACAGAAAAGAAAATTTATGTCACGAACGATCTATCTGTATTCGAAAACCGAGCGTTCCATTCTTGGATCACTGATCCGACTCGGCTGAAAAAAGTATATGATGCGAAACGAACTTATGTTGCTTTAAACCGCTATACTGGAAAAACGAAAGGAATCGATTTTGATGTCTTGCTAGGTGCATACCTTCTCGATACGAATGAAAAAAGCACAGATATCGAAGGAATAGCTGCTCATTACGGATACAACGATATCCAATCAGATGAAGCTGTATACGGCAAAGGGGCGAAAAAAGGTTTACCAGAAGAAGAGGAACTCTTTTTTGCTCATTTAGCGCGAAAAGTAGCTGCAATCAATGCGTTGACACCAAAATTGAGCCAAGAACTGGCAGAAAAAAACCAAGAAGATCTTTTCCGGAAAATGGAACTGCCATTGTCTATCATTTTGGCAGAGATGGAAATAAGCGGGATCAAAGTAGATGCGACTCGCTTACAAGAAATGAAGGGCGAGTTCTCTGCTCGCTTAAGAGAGATCGAACAAAAAATCTACGAAGAAGCCGGCGAAGAATTCAATTTGAATTCACCAAAGCAATTAGGAGTGATCTTATTTGAAAAAATGGGATTACCCGTTATCAAAAAAACAAAAACTGGATATTCCACAGCCGTAGATGTACTGGAACAGCTTCGTGAACAAGCACCAATCGTAGAGGATATCCTCACCTATCGTCAAATTGCAAAAATTCAATCTACCTATGTCGAGGGACTGCTGAAAGTGATCCAATCAGATGGAAAAGTGCATACCCGTTATGTCCAGACATTGACCCAAACAGGACGATTAAGCTCTGTTGATCCTAATTTGCAGAACATCCCGATTCGATTAGATGAAGGGAGAAAGATACGTCAGGCATTTGTTCCTAGAGAAAAAGACTGGCTGATTTATTCTTCTGACTATTCACAAATCGAGTTACGCGTACTTGCGCATATCTCAAATGATGAACATTTGAAAGCTGCCTTCCTAGAAGGTCAAGATATCCATGCCAGCACAGCGATGCGTGTATTTGGAATCGAAAAGGCAGAGGATGTCACACCAAATATGCGTAGGCAGGCAAAAGCAGTGAATTTTGGTATCGTGTATGGCATCTCTGATTACGGACTTTCACAAAATCTAGGAATCAGCCGAAAAGCAGCACAGCAATACATCGATACGTACTTTGAAAAATACCCAGGTGTCAAAGAATATATGGAAAGAATCGTACGCGAAGCAAAAGACCAAGGCTACGTCGAAACGCTGTATCACCGCCGTCGATATCTGCCAGACATCAATTCAAGAAATTACAATATCCGTTCTTTTGCGGAACGAACAGCTATCAATACACCAATCCAAGGAAGTGCTGCTGATATTTTGAAAATCGCGATGATCGAATTGGATAAACGATTAAAAGAAACAGGTCTTCAAGCTACGATGCTGTTACAAGTTCATGATGAACTTGTCTTCGAGGTACCGGAAAAAGAACTTGAATCATTAGATAAATTGGTGAAGGAAGTTATGGAACAAGCTGTTTCTCTTCATGTACCACTGATCACTGACAGCAGTTGGGGAAAAACGTGGTACGAAGCAAAATAAACATTGTTTAAGACAGAGCAATATAATGAAGGTGAAAAGAAAAAATGCCAGAATTACCAGAAGTAGAAACCGTTCGTAAAGGATTGGAACGGTTAGTAGTAGGAAAAACGATTCAAAAAGTTCAGGTCTTGTGGCCCAAGATCATCGAGCAACCAGAGACACCCATCTTTGAGGCTTCTCTTGTTGGCGAAACCATCCAATCCATTGGACGTAGAGGGAAGTTTTTAATTTTTCATCTCGATCATTGTGAACTGATCTCACACTTGCGAATGGAAGGAAAATATCAATTTACGAAAGAAAATACACCAATCGATAAACATACGCATGTACTTTTCTTTTTTGAGGATGGAAGCCAACTTCGCTACAACGATGTACGAAAATTTGGTCGTATGACAATCGTCGAAAAAGGAGCAAGTGCAACTTACCGAGGAATCATGAAATTGGGACCTGAGCCTTTGCCAGATAGCTTCTTATTAGCAGATTTCGCAAATGGACTGAAAAAGTCCCACAAAGCAATCAAGCCATTGCTGCTAGACCAACGTCTAGTGACTGGTCTAGGTAATATTTATGTAGATGAAGCATTATGGGAAGCGAAGATCCATCCAGAACAACCGGCGAACACACTGCGCCCCAAAGAGGTAGAACAATTACGTCTATCGATCATTGATGTTTTGGATCGTGCAATAGAAGCCGGAGGTACCACGATTCGCAGTTATTTGAATGCATTAGGAGAATCAGGCGGATTTCAAGTAGCACTGCATGTCTATCAGCAAACTGGCAAACCATGTATACGTTGTGGAACGCCGATCGTGAAAACAAAAGTGGCACAAAGGGGGACGCACTATTGTCCGAATTGTCAAAGGCTAAAAATCGCAAAGTAGGATTTGTTTTAGGTTTGACGGGTGGAATAGCTACCGGTAAAAGTACGGCAGCCAAAGTCTTTCAGTCTCATGGATTTCCTTTGATCGATGGCGATGTGATTGCCAGAGAAACTGTTGAGCCTGGAACGCTTGCTCTGAGGAAAATTGTATCAGTGTTTGGCCAAGAGGTATTGCAGCCTGATGGGCAACTAGATCGAGGGAAACTTGGGATGATTGTTTTTCCATCAAAGGAAAAACGGCAAAAACTTGATCAGCTATTAGATCCGTTTATCCGAAAAGCGATAAAAGATCAAATCGCCTCTCTAAGTTCCAATCATCCTTTAGTAATTGTAGATATCCCATTGCTCTACGAAGGTCATTATGACCACTATATGGATGCAGTAGCTGTCGTTTATACTACGCCAGAAACTCAGCTTCAGCGTTTGATGAAACGTAATCAACTGACGCTAGAACAAGCGCAGCAGAGAATTAGTAGTCAACTTCCAATCGAAGAAAAAAAGCAGCGTGCGGATATTTTGTTCGACAACAATGGAACAAAAGAAATACTTGTGGGACAAATCGAAAATTGGCTTTTTGCTAATCGCTTTCTTTGAGTATCTGTGTCAATTTTGCTATCCTGAGTATATAGAAAGTGAGGGATAGCGATGGGATCATTAAAAAATCAAAAGGATAAAGTCGTAGGTAACGCAAAAGAAAAAATCGGCGAGATGCTCAATAAAGAAAATCTAATCGATGAAGGTCGTACGCAATCAGAAACAGCAGAAGAAAAAGAAAAGCAGTACCAAGCAAGAATCGATGAAATAGAAGACCAGCAGGCAGAAGAAGAAGCGAAGCGGCAAGATTTGACTCAAGAACGAAAAAATCCGACACCTGATCGTAGTAAAACACCGCTCCCAGAAAGTGACCACATTCCCGATGAGCAAAAAATCGAGGAACAGCGAATGAAACACTATACAGGAATCGAAGAGAAGTTATAAAATAGTAAAAAATCGAGATGTGACTTGAAGCAGATGAGAAGGTGTTCATCTGCTTCAAGTTTTTTGTGCTAGATGACTAAATCAGCTTTTGTGTAAGTTATTTCTCAGTAATCAAGGTGATCAGTATTGGAAAATTGAAATTTAGTAAGGACAGGGGACACAATTACGCATGAAAGTAGAAAAAATTGTTCTTATATCCGTGTTTTTTGGGTAGGACAGTCGCGTTTGTGATTTGTTTCGTGTTATAATACAACTAGTTGTAAAGAAAGACACATCCTTTATATAAAATGCGATGCAAGAGGTGAGACAAAATGAGATGTCCCAGATGTCAACATAATAATTCACGAGTAATCGACAGCCGTCAAGCAGATGATGGACGTGCGATCCGTCGCCGTCGCGAATGTGAGAATTGTTCGTTCCGATTCACTACATTTGAACGAATTGAAGCTGCTCCGTTATTAGTAATCAAGAAAAACGGGGAACGCGAAGAGTTCAATCGCGATAAAATTTTAAGAGGACTCATCCGTTCAGCAGAAAAAAGACCTGTAGCTATGGAACAAATGGAACAAATCGTCAACCATGTCGAAAACCGCGTACGCAGTCTCGGAGAAAACGAAGTATCGACGAATCTAATTGGTGAATATGTGATGGAAGATTTAGTTGATTTAGACGAAATCGCTTATATTCGTTTTGCAAGTGTTTATCGCCAGTTCAAAGATATGTCTGTTTTCTTAAAAGAGTTGCAAGATATCGTGGATAAAGCAAAAGAAAATAATAAAGAGAATAATAAAGAAAACAATTAAGAAACAAAAAGGAGGCATTTCCTTGGAAAATGCTTGGAAAGAGCTTCAACCAAAAAATATTTACCAAGGAAGAAAAGCGGCTCCGCTGAGAGAAGACAGCAAGAACGCCTTGCTGTATCTTTATCAGCCACTAATCGGCGGAGAAGCCTTGAGTATCTATTTCACCCTGTTATCAGAAATCTCTCAAGAATCTGGCAAAGGTCCTGAAGGGATGCATGCAGATCTGCTTAGTAGTCTAGGCTGCGGTATCCCGCAATTTTATGATGCAAGAAAAAAGCTAGAAGGAATCGGCTTACTGGATGTTTATTTTAAAGAAGATAGTGATCTGGGACCTCGTTTTATTTATGAGCTGTTAGAACCACTCATTCCTAAAGCATTTTTCAAAGACTCTGTTCTGGCTTTTCTTCTTCTGGAAAAAGTTGGTGAACGACGATTCCAGAAGCTTACCCAATTCTTTGAACCTAAAAGGCATACAGCAGAGGGATATCAAAAAATCACAAAAAAATTTTTAGATGTTTATCGCTTCAATGAAGCAGTGTACGCTGCTAATCAAGAAAACATCGAATCGCTGAATAAATCTTTTGAAGAATCTGAATCAGTAGCATTACTTGAAGCAGATTCGACATTCGATTGGCAGTTTTTGAATGATTGGCTGGCAAAAAAACATATTGCAAGTCTTGATGATCCAATCATCAAACAAGTCGACATGTATCATCAGCTTTACGGTTTCGATGAATTGACACTTGGCGAACTGATCAGTCAATCTTATGACTTTAGTGAACAAAAAGTATCTGAAAAAGAACTGCAAAAAGCCATTTTGGCAATGCAGAGACGTCCGGTGAAGCAAACAAAAGAAACAGTTGCGGTTTCTGAAAACAGTAATGAACCCTCGTCAAACGAACATTTGACAAACGCAGCGCTTCAGCTGATAAAAGAAGCACAGAGCATTCCACCGATGAAATATCTGGAAGCAATCAAGTCAGAAAAAGGCGGATATGTTTCTAAACAAGAAAACTGGTTACTGCAAGATCTTGTTTCTCAATCAGGTCTTTCCAGTAGCGTGATCAATGTTTTGCTGAATTATGTACTAGTGATCAAGAATAATGCTAGCTTAAATGCCAGTTATGTAAATACAGTGGCAAATGAATGGGCACAAAAGAAAATCGCCACAGCAGAAGAAGCGATCCAGCACATTCGGCAAATAAGTAATCAAGCAAAACAATCAAAACAAAAGAAGCAAACAAATTATCAAACTGGCAAGCGAAATGTTCGACGGGAAAAGCTTCCTGATTGGGTCAACCAGCCAAAAGATGAAAAACAGATCAGCAGCGAGAAAAAAGCAGAGATTGACCGCCGTTTTAAAGAATACCTGGCAAAAAAGGAGGGTGATATCTAGTGGAAGACGTAGGCAAAGAATTGAAGAGGATCATCAGCAAACGCAATTATCAAGAAAAGTATGCTGAAATGATCGCTGAAGTCTTAAATGATGCGGATGTTCAAGCTTTTCTAAGCGCACACCAAGAAGAATTGACACAAGCGGATATTGAAAAAAGTTACGCTAAATTGTATGAATTCGTGCAAGAAAAGCGTAAATATCAAAAAAACGATCCAACGATGATCGCTCCCGGCTATGAGCCGAAGCTGACGTTGAATTTTCATTATGTGGATGTCACTTATGTACCAACGGAAGCATTGTTAGCACGGCAAAGACAAGAAGAAATCAGAAGCCGAGTAAAAGCAATGGATATGCCAAAAGATATTCAATCGGCTTCTTTTGAAAACTTTGAACGTACAGATGGACGAGGATATGCGAGCTTAGAAGCCCTAGATTTTGTAGAGAAATATACTGCTGATCCAAAAGGGTATCATAAAGGACTGTATCTAGTAGGAAGTTTTGGTATTGGAAAAACATATTTATTAGGAGCAACAGCGAGAGAATTAGCGATTGCTGGATTCACCACGACGCTAGTCCATTTTCCGACATTTGCCGTTGAGATGAAACAGGCAATCGGAAAAGATCAAGTGGCAGAAAAGTTAGATGCAGTGAAACGTTCACCTATTTTGATGATCGATGACATTGGTGCAGATGCGATGAGTAGTTGGATACGAGACGAAGTATTCGGTGTTATCCTTCAATATCGGATGCAGGAACAGTTACCAACCTTCTTCTCATCGAATTTTACAATGGATGAATTGGAACAGCATTTGTCCGTCACTCAACGTGGAGATGAAGAGCCGCTAAAAGCGAAACGGATAATGGAACGCATACGTTATTTGACAAAAGAAATCGAAATGACTGGTCGCAACCGACGCAATGGTTGAACAGTTGACAAGTCCAACTGACATTTGACCTAGTAGTAAAAGCAGGTCAGCGAATCATTATATGGACAGAAATGACCGGAGACAATCACCGCAACAAGTAATGCAGAAACTTAAACGGAGGATTTTTTATGAGGGCTATTTTTTCTAGTATATCTGTAGTTGGTCTATTTTTTCTTTTAGCAGGCTGCGGTAGCGCAGATAGCAACACAGGTTCTGTTGATTCGATTGATGCGGGTCAAACAGTAAAAACAAGCAGTACGAAAACGGAGAGACAAAGCATATTTGTCGGAACGATTGAAAGTATCACTCAAGTAGAAGCAGAAGAAGAAACGCTTCAGTTGAAACTCGTCGATGTCATGGCCAAAGAAGATCCAGCGAATATGGGAACGTCATTCAGCAATGACGGAGTGATCTTAAATGCTACTGCTGAAAAAATAAGCGTGGACATAAATGAATTGAAAATCGGTGACAAAGTCCAATTTACATTAGTTGAGATGCCGATCATGACGATGTCTATCCCACCGCAAGTTCCTGGAGATTCGATTATTGATGTTTCATTGAACAAATAACCAATAACATTTTTTCAAAAATAAGAAAATGTTGTTTTATAGAACGAAAAGGTATATTTTTTAAGGAGATATGGGAATTTTTTTATTCCTAGTCTCCTTATTTTATTTGGAAAATGCTATAATTATCTAGAAGGAGTGAAGCTATGAACCATTTAGATTTATCTCAGCGCTTAGCCGCAGTGGGTGACTTTGTCCCTGAATCCGCTCGTTTAGCAGACATTGGATCAGATCACGCTTACTTACCCGTTGCATTGATATTAAGAGGAAAAATCGAATATGCAGTTGCTGGTGAAGTCGTTCAAGGTCCTTATGAATCAGCACGTAAGCAAGTCAAAAAAGATGGATTAGAAGACCGTATCACCGTACGCCTTGCAAATGGTCTAGATGCTATCCAGCCACAAGATGGTATTACAGCTGTCACGATTGCGGGTATGGGAGGTTCACTGATCCGAGATATCCTAGAAGCTGGCAAGTTGAATCAACGCTTAAGCGGACAAGAACGTTTGATCCTTCAGCCAAACATCGGAGAGCGTACATTACGATCTTGGCTGCAAGAAAATCAGTATAAAATCCAATCAGAAAAAATACTTGAAGAAAATAAAAAAATATATGAAATCATTGTAGCCGAAAAAGAACAAAAACCAGTTACTTACAATGAAATGGAGCTGATGTTCGGGCCATTTCTGCTTGAAGAGAAAAGTGAGATCTTCAAATCAAAATGGACAAGAGAGCTTCAACAAAGAAAAGCTATCCGTGAACAGCTCAAACAAGCAGCTAATCAAGAGGCACGTCAAAAACAAATCGAGCAGGAAATCCAAATGATTGAGGAGGTTTTAAAGCCATGACAATCAGCGGACGCACTTTCATCCAAAAGTTTGAAAGCTATTGTCCTCAGTGGCTAGCTGAAGAAGGAGACCCAGTCGGACTGCATATCGGAACATTGGATAAGCCAATCCAACGAGTAATGATGACATTAGACGTTCGTCCAGAAGTGGTCGAAGAAGCAATCAAGAAAAAAATCGATTTGCTGATTGCTAAACATCCTCCAATCTTTCGTCCTGTAAAACGGCTGGTTACTGATCAGCCACAAGAAAAAATGTATGCAGATTTGTTGAAACATGATATTGCCGTCTATGCAGCACACACGAACATGGATATTATTTGGGATGGACTGAATGACTGGTTTTGTGAACTTCTCGGTATTGAAGTGGAGAGTTATTTAGTAAAGACTCATGAGATTCATTATAAAAAACTGGCCGTTTATGTACCTGTGGATCATGCACAGAAAATGCGTGAAGTATTAGCTGCAGCTGGTGCTGGTACACAAGGTGATTATACCGGTACAAGTTTTACCTCGATTGGACACGGTCGATTTACTCCGGAAGCTGGTGCACAACCAGCGATTGGGAAAGTAGGGAAGACAGAACAAGTTCAAGAGGCAAAAGTTGAGGTTATTTTGCCGGAAACTATCGAAAAACAAGTGATTCAAGCCATGCGGTCAGCTCATCCTTATGAGGAACCTGCTTATGATCTTTTCGCTATAGATGAACCAGTCGAAATGTTTGGGTTAGGACGAGTAGGTGAATTGCCGCAAGAAATTTCTATAGAGGCATTTGTAGAACAAGTAAAAGAAGCGTTCCAACTAGATGGACTGAGAATAGTCCAGCCAAAAAATGCAAAATCCTCTGTGAAGCGCATTGCGATTTGCGGTGGAAGCGGTGAAAAATTTTATCCGCAAGCAATCGCCCAAAGAGCAGATGTCTATATCACGGGAGATATCTATTATCATACGGCTCATGATATGCAAAGCGCTGGGTTGATTGCAATTGATCCCGGTCATTATATTGAATCGTTATGCAAGCAACGATTTATCGAGAAATTTGAATCTTGGAAACAAGAAGAAAATTGGGATATTAACTTTTTCGTTTCTGAAACAAATACAAACCCATTTCAATTTAATTAAAAGGAGAGAATACTATGTACGAAAATCTTTTGCCACGTTTTTTACGATATGTCAAAACAGAAACACGCTCCGATGCAACAAGCAAAACGACTCCATCGACTCAGACACAAGTTGCTTTTGCGCAAGAATTGAAAAAAGAATTAGAAGAGTTAGGCTTAGCTGATGTTTTCTATAATGAAGATAACGGATTCGTTATGGGAACATTACCAAGCAATGTTGATCATGAAGTGCGTTCCATTGGATTTATTTCCCACATGGATACAGCAGATTTTAATGCAGTAGGAGTCAATCCACAAATCATTGAAAACTATGATGGCGAGTCTACGATCGTACTAGATGCGGAAGAACGCTATACATTGAATACAAAAGATTTTCCAAATTTGAAAAATTATGAAGGCCACACATTGATCACAACAGATGGCAGTACATTACTGGGAGCAGATGACAAATCAGGGATTGCGGAAATCATGACTGCAATGGAGATCTTGATCAATAATCCTTCTATCCCTCACGGTACCATCAAAGTGGCTTTTGGTCCTGATGAAGAAATCGGTGTCGGAGCGGATAAATTCGATGTTGAGCAATTCGATGTAGATTTTGCTTATACAGTCGATGGTGGTCCTTTAGGTGAGTTGCAGTATGAAACGTTTAGTGCTGCTCAAGCAAATATTACGATCCAAGGGAAAAATGTACATCCAGGGACGGCAAAAGATACAATGATCAATGCTCTACAGTTAGCAATCGATTTTCATAATCAGCTTCCAGCCGATGAAGTTCCAGAAAAAACGGAAGGATACGAAGGTTTCTTCCATTTGATGGCATTGGATGGGAATCCTGAAGAAGCTTCTATGAGTTATATCATTCGCGATCATGATCGTGAAAAATTCGAAGCACGCAAAGCACAAATCACACATATCCAAGAAGAGTTGAATCAGCGATTTGATCAAGAACGAATCAAAGTAGATATGTATGATCAATATTACAACATGAAAGAAATCATTGAAAAAGATATGAGCATCGTGGAATTAGCGAAACAAGCAATGATCGAGCTTGGTATCTCTCCAGTGATCGAACCAGTTCGTGGAGGAACAGATGGTTCAAAAATCTCTTACATGGGTATTCCGACGCCAAATCTATTTGCCGGAGGAGAAAATATGCACGGACGATTCGAATTTGTTTCTTTACAAGTAATGGAAAAAGCAACAGACGTGATTGTAAAAATTGCAGAATTGAACACAAAGAGTTAAAATCGAAAAAGAACAGCTTATGACAAGGCGTTCGTCCCAATGATGGAATGTCATCTGTCTAAGGCTAAAGGGCAGGACAATGGAATTGGTTGTCCCGCCCTCTTTTTTGAAGAGTAAATAGGAGGTAAAGAATGGAAAAGCTGCTAGTTTTTTATAACAAAAGTTCAGGGAAAGATGAGGGTGAGAAATTAGCACGCTGGTTTCAAGATTATGTAAAAGAAAAGCAGCCAGAATTATATGTAGAACTAGCTGAAACTGGCCCATCGATTGATGATGCGGAATTAGTCAAGAAAGCAGAAGCCATAGAAGCTGATACTTTAGTAATTATAGGTGGAGACGGCACGATTCATCATATCGTCCAAGCGTTCCAAAAAACATTATCTCAATACCATGTCGGATTACTTCCAGGTGGAACTGTCAACAACCTTGCACGTGTTCTTGAGATTCCCCTCAAAAAAGAAGAAGCTGCTGACGTGATCCTGGAAGGCAATGTACGGAAAATAGACTATGGTCAAGTCAATGATGAAGTCATTATCTCTACACTGACAATCGGAATCTTAGCAGATACAGCAGTTTGGATCAGTCAAGAAGAAAAACAGCGTTACGGCTCGTGGATCTTTATCAAGAAGTTTTTTAAGTTATTGCTGAAGAAGAAAAAATATCATTTGGATTTAGAAACAGACGAGGAGCATTGGAAAGGAAAATCCCAACTGTTGACAGTCACGATGTCTAACTCCGTGGGCGGTTTTACAAATTTTGACGACTCAGCGACCCTAGATGATGGAAAATTTCATGTAACGATCGTACCTTCCTTAGATATTTTCCGATTTATTTTTTATTTGCCTAGAATCATGAGAGGCAAATTCTATACGATCCCCGGCATTACTTATTTCACAGCCAAACGCATGAAAATCCAAGCGCAGGAAAAATCTGTGGGCACTCGAACGGATGGAGACACGACAGATGATCTTCCAGTTGAATTATCTGTTGTATCAAAAGGATTAACAGTTTATTCACCAAAGAAAGAAGAAAAAGCTTAGAAATAGTAGTTAACAGAAAGTTGGAAGAAGAGTAATGGATGTATTGTTACACAATCCTTTGTGGTTTTACCTTTTCATTGTGAATTTTTACTTATTTTGTCTGATGGGGTATGATAAACATCAGGCTAGAACTAGCGGCTGGCGTGTTCCTGAGAATAATTTGATATTTGTCAGCCTGTTAGGCGGTGGTTTGGGAGGATTGATCTCTCGAAAAGTTTTCCATCATAAAACTCGGAAAAAGAAGTTTACTATAGGATTCGCTGCAGGTGTACTTGTTGATTTGATTCTCATTTATTTTTTCCATTAAGGAGCAGGAGATGTCGTCTAAAGGAACGAAAACTAAAATCATTCTGAATCTGCTTTTGCTGATTGTGATTTTTGCCATTATTTATTATTTAATCAATCAATCATTTGCAGATATCTTTGCCGAATTGCTGTCTACCAGTGTTGTTGTTTTGGCAGCGGCTGTTATATTAGGGACAGTTTACCAAATCGCTGAAGGGCGCTCAATCAAAGAAATTGCTGAACCTTTCGCGCCGAATTTTACAACGAAAGATGGGTTCTTGACCTCTAGCTATATTGCGTTTTACCGAATCGTTTCGTTTGGTACAGGAACGCTGATCTCGGAGATTTATTTTTATAACAAAAAAGGAATGAAGCTATCCCAGGGAGCAGGGGTGACAGCACTCCATATGATTATGTACAAACTGGCAGTGATCACTTATGCATTAGCTGGCTTGGTCATCCAATTCTCTCTTTTTTATTCTAATGGTCCATCAATGATCTGGTTTATCATCGCTGGTATCCTTTTGACGATCGTGATTGTTGCCTTTTTATTGGCGATGTCCGTCAGCTTGAATGTTCAAATATTTTTTGTCAGCTTATCGAATAAGTTATTTAAAAGTGAGCGTTTGCGGAAATGGGTGGATACATGCAATCAGCAGATCTACTCTTTAAGGGAAACGGTCCAAACCATTATCCAAGACAGGACTGCGCTATTGCGGATTTATCTATGGAATATGTTAAAACTTGTATTTTGGTATGTACTTCCTTATTTGATTCTGATTGAAAACCATCCTAAAATAGATTTTCTACTGACCATTTCGTTTATCAGCTTTGCAGTAGTGCTTTCAGGGGTTATTCCTACGCCTGCTGGTATTGGTTCCTTTGAATTTGTCTATTTGTTATTATTCAGACCAGTTGTTGGAACAGTTGACGCAGTTTCTTCGCTTTTACTGTATCGTTTCAGTTCCTTTATCTTGCCATTTCTCTATGGATTTGTGTATGTGATTGCTGAACGGCGAAGAGTGATCAAAGAAGAAATAATAGAAGTAAAAAAAGAGAATAAAGAAAATCAAGGGTAGGTCTTTTATAAGATCTACCCTTTTTATCAAATCAAAGAAAAACGTTATGGATAAGATAATTTTACGTTTGTTTGGCTCTTTTTTTATATACATACAATCAATTTTGTTTTTTTAAGATTTATATAAGTCGAGAAAAAAAGTCAAAAAACTATGTGTATATTTTGACCAAAATTGACCAAAGCGATATAATAGTTTTTGTAAAGATCAAAGAAATAAGTGATCTTACCTTTAATTAGGAGGGTATACCTGTATGAATATTGAGAAAATGACTACGACGCTTCAAGAAGCGATTGCTGAAGCTCAACAGATTGCGGTCACTCGAAAACATCAAGATATCGACATTGCCCATGTATGGAAAATCTTTTTACAATCTAATCATTTTGGTCGAAATTTCTATACGGATGCCGGATTGGATGTCGAATCTTTTGAACATGAAATTGATCGTCTACTGGATGAGTATCCAGTTGTTTCTGGTGGAAACGTCCAATATGGACAAAACCTCAGCCAGAATTTCTTTCGATTATTGAATGAAGCAGACCAAATACGTGAAAGCTTCGGCGACGAGTTTCTTTCAACGGAAGTCGTTATTTTAGCGTTGATGAAATTAAAAAATTATCCGTTAACTGTTTATTTGAATAAAAACGGATTATCTGAAAAAGAATTGCGTAAAAACATCGAAGAGATGAGAGGAGGAGAAAGAGTGACCTCACAAAACCAAGAAGAACAATACAAAGCATTAGAAAAATACGGCGTTGATTTAGTACAGCAAGTCAAAAGCGGAAAAATGGATCCAATCATCGGTCGTGATGAAGAAATCCGTGATGTCATCCGTATTCTTTCACGAAAAACAAAAAATAATCCTGTTCTGATAGGAGAACCCGGTGTAGGGAAAACGGCAATCGTTGAAGGGCTTGCTCAACGTATCGTACGCAAAGATGTGCCTGAAAATTTAAAAGATAAAACGATTTTTTCATTAGATATGGGTGCATTGATCGCTGGAGCAAAATTCCGTGGTGAATTTGAAGAAAGACTAAAAGCAGTCTTGAAAGAAGTCAAAAAAAGTGATGGACGTATCCTCTTGTTCATCGATGAAATCCACAATATCGTAGGGGCAGGAAAAACAGAAGGAAGTATGGATGCCGGAAATCTGTTGAAACCAATGCTTGCTCGCGGTGAATTACATTTGATCGGTGCCACAACTTTAGATGAGTACCGTCAATATATGGAAAAAGACAAAGCGTTGGAACGTCGCTTTCAAAAGGTATTAGTCAAAGAACCAACAGTGGAAGATACGATCAGTATTCTGCGTGGATTAAAAGAACGTTTTGAGATCCACCATGGTGTTAACATCCATGACAACGCATTAGTAGCAGCAGCTACTTTATCTGACCGTTATATTACTGATCGGTTCTTACCGGACAAAGCAATCGATTTGATCGATGAAGCCAGTGCAACGATTCGGGTAGAAATGAACTCTATGCCAACGGAATTAGATCAAGTTACTAGACGTTTGATGCAGTTGGAAATCGAAGAAGCTGCACTGAAAAAAGAATCAGATGATGCAAGTAAAAAACGCTTGAAAAATTTGCAAGAAGAATTAGCTGAACTTCGTGAAGAAGCAAATGCGATGAAGATGCAGTGGGAAACAGAAAAAGAAGAAGTCAATTCTGTTTCAGCAAAACGTGCTGAAATCGATAAAGCAAAACACGAATTAGAAGATGCAGAAAATAACTATGATTTAGAACGCGCTGCTGTATTGCGTCATGGTACGATACCTCAATTAGAAAAAGAATTGAAGGAATTAGAAGCTAAAGCAAAAGACAGCGAGATTAAGATGGTTCAAGAGTCCGTTACCGAAAATGAGATTGCTCAAGTCGTTGGCAGATTAACGGGTATCCCCGTAACGAAACTTGTAGAAGGTGAACGAGAAAAACTAATTAAATTGAATGAAACACTTCATAAACGAGTGATTGGTCAAGATGAAGCAGTTGATGCGGTCAGTGACGCGGTAATTCGTTCACGGGCTGGATTGCAAGACCCAAATCGTCCTCTAGGTTCTTTCCTTTTCCTAGGACCAACTGGTGTCGGAAAAACCGAATTAGCGAAAGCGTTAGCTGAGAACTTGTTTGACTCAGAAGATCATATGGTACGGATCGATATGAGTGAATATATGGAAAAACATGCTGTGTCTCGTCTAGTCGGAGCTCCTCCAGGCTATGTAGGTTACGAAGAAGGTGGTCAATTAACGGAAGCTGTCAGACGAAATCCTTATACAATCGTCTTGTTGGATGAAATCGAAAAAGCGCATCCCGATGTCTTCAATATCTTGTTACAAGTCCTAGATGACGGACGCTTGACTGATTCAAAAGGGCGAGTAGTAGATTTCAAAAATACGGTTCTGATCATGACCAGCAATATCGGTTCACAGTTACTGCTGGAAGGCGTGACTGCTGATGGAACGATTCCAGAAGCAGTGGCTGAACAAGTCAACACGCTATTACGTGGAAACTTCAAACCAGAATTCTTGAACCGAATCGACGACACGATTTTATTTACACCATTGAGCCTAGACAACGTGAAAGGAATCGTTGACAAAATGGTGGCGCAATTGGCACAACGTCTGGAACATCAAGAAATCCTGCTGACAATCAGTGATGAAGCCAAAACGTGGATTGCTGAAAATGCTTATGAACCAGCATATGGTGCAAGACCATTGAAACGATTTATCACTAAGGAAGTAGAAACACCACTAGCTAAAGAAATCGTTGCAGGACATGTTATGCCTAAATCAAAAGTAACGATTACTTTACTTGATGGACAACTTCATTTCAAAACAGAAGAGCTAGAAGAAATCGTCTAATCTTCCATTGAGACTATAAAAGAAAAAAGGGGTCTGACACAACTAGTGTCAGACCTCCTTTTTTCAAATAAACAGTGTTCCAGAAGTAGTTTCTTCGAAAAATAAGCCGAAATTTCTTGAAGCTGCCCGCTTCTGTCACAACCTCTTTTATTAGGTATTTTTCACTTTTTCTAATTTATAACTTTCAAAGTAACGCTCATCTTTTTTACTTTGAGACCATGCAAACAATCCCATTAAGGCAGCACCTATCGTATTTGTCAGCAAGTCGCCCATCGTATCCATCAATGCTGCTCGTCCGACAAACAGTGTGCCATCAGAAGCAGCAAAACGTTGAAGATTCATGCCTAAGAACTGGTCGCATAAGAATTCCCAGAACTCCCAAAACACGCCGCAAAGTCCAGCAAACGCAAAGCCGAATAAGAGGAACAACCAAGGACTGGTTTTTGATATCTCAGCATCTTTCATCAAGTAACCAATCAATCCATAGCCAAGAGCTGTCAGGACCATTGGACTCACCGCATGTAAGATTTTGTCCCAAAAAGAGATGATACTGATCAAATGCATCCCTGTGCCTAAAAAGACAGAGATGAACAAGAAAAACCAGTAAAACAAAACGATTGCTGCTGGTATTTTAAGTTTGAAAACTTTCAAAATGACTTGTGGCATGAAAATCAATGCAATCCCTAATAAAGATTCCACGATAAATGTGATTCCTTGAGAAGTCGAATATTTTTGTGTGATAAATTCATAAAAATTATAGCAGACAACGAATACACCAAAAGCAAGTAAAGCTATTTGCACCTTTTTGATTTCTTTAATCACTGAAAGTCCCTCCATCTAAAAATCTTTTTACTTCTGAAAGCAACTCAATTTCTGAAGAAACCACTTTTCCGTTCAATTTGATCAAACCTATTGTATATAAGTTCAGGTAGTGAAATTGATTTTCAGCTGTTTCTTGTAGTGCAGCGATTTTTTTCGGGTGGGTTCCGCCTTGCTGTCGAGTATCAGTATATAAGCCGATCACTGGGATGCCTTTCGCATAAGCCACACCGATTTCCGATGCTACCCCGGCATCGATCGTCAGCCCATCTAGTAAAGCAATCATTAAATCACTAGCCAACACTTTTTCTGTGTCAGCAAGAGCAATCATTCGACTGTCTGCATAAGCAGTTTTGTCATTGATTGCTTCATTTTCTTGAGGAAGATAGATCGAAAGCTCAGAAGAGAGCTCTCTGATTTCTTTAACTAACTGTTGGTTATATAACAAATCACTTTTAGCAAACATTGGTGCGGCAAAATAAATTTTCATCTAAACATCATCCTTTTTATCAAAAATAATCGCTAAAGTAAGCTTCCATGTTTGGAATGATACGCTCTAGTGACTTCAGTGTTTCTTCATCTGTTTCTAACCGTTCGATTCTTGCCAAATAAGAAGCACGGCGATAATTCATCATCAAGCAAGTCAATGTTTGGATATCCAGTCGAACGGATTTTCCTATAGGTTCATTTAAGACACGGACTTGTCCCTGTTCATCCCATGTTAAAGCGAAGACACCATTATTCCAAGGAGCGACAGGATCTTCAATGATGAAATGAAAAGCATCAGCTGTTCCAACAAACGGAAACCGTTGAAGGAATTCTTTTACATCAACGATCCGAGCCATAAAATATGGTTCGATCTGCTCTTTGATCTGACTATCTTCAATCAAAAATGCTAAAGGCTCATTTTTATAAATATCTCCATGTACCCAGTAGATCATGGAAAAATGTGCGGAAATAAAGTTCCATAAGCCATTTCGAGCTTCTTGATCAAGATAGAACATTTCTTTTACGTGAAATATTTCTTCAGCTACCCAGTAGAACAGAACACCTCTTGGTTCATGGTTGCTATCGTAGTAGACAGCGGCTGTGCGCTCATCTTCATTTTCGAAACGCCAATACTCTTCCCAATGAAAATCACTGCGGAATAAAGCACCATGGTTTTGTTGGGCAAATTTGTCATAAACGGAAAATACGTCTGGATGATCAACTGGTAATCGCTCAACCATACCACTTACTGGGATTTGTTTAGGTAGCTGTGTATCTCTGATTTTAAAGGAAAGTTTATCAGACATGATTTCCCATCCTTTACGCCGATAGTAGGGGATACTGTAAGGATACAAATAAGAGATCCATTGCTTATTCTTGCGCATATTATCCAATGCAACGATAATTAGATCTTGCATCAATCCATGGTTAGCATATTCTGGATAAGTTCCAACTCCAGTCACACCACCCATTTTATAACGTGCACCGTGAATATTGACTTCACAAGGATAGATAGCGATTTGAGAGATCAGTTTATTTTCGTGGAACCATCCGAACACTTTCGATACTTCCAAAATCGGTTTTTTGGAACGGATAAAAGCTCGTTTATTCTCAAACCCGCTTTCCTCGATGTCTGCTTCAGTCACTTGGAACACATAGGAAAGCAATTCATTGAATTGATCGATATGTTCTTGAGTGACCGGTTTTAATTCAAGATTTTCTCTAAAATCTTTTTGATCCATTTTTTCATCTCCATTTATTAGCTTGATAACAGTATAGCAAAATTCTACAAAAAAAACTTCTATAGCTGACTAATTAAAAACTCTTTAAATTACTGCTTTTCGTTGGTATAATGGAAAGTGCTGATTATATGAAAAGAGGAGACGCTATGGATATAAAGAAAATGAAAGAACGCCAAGAGCAGATTCGTAATTTTTCGATCATCGCTCATATCGACCATGGGAAATCTACATTGGCCGATCGTATTTTAGAAATGACGCACACTGTGACGTCTCGCGAAATGCAAGATCAGCTGTTAGACTCGATGGATTTGGAACGTGAACGTGGAATCACGATTAAATTAAATGCTGTAGAACTCAATTACACAGCGAAAAATGGAGAAACATATATCTTTCACTTGATTGACACCCCAGGGCACGTCGACTTCACCTATGAAGTCTCTCGAAGCCTTGCTGCCTGTGAGGGTGCCGTTTTAGTGGTCGATGCAGCACAAGGAATCGAAGCACAAACATTGGCCAATGTTTATTTAGCGTTAGACAATGATTTGGAGATCCTGCCAGTCATCAATAAAATCGACCTACCCGCAGCAGATCCCGAACGTGTCCGTCAAGAAATCGAAGACGTAATCGGAATCGATGCTAGTGAAGCTGTATTAGCCAGTGCCAAATCAGGGATTGGGATTGAAGATATTCTCGAGCAGATCGTGGAATATGTTCCTGCACCAAGTGGAGACTTAGATGCACCGCTAAAAGCTTTGATCTTTGACTCTATTTATGATAGTTACCGCGGTGTTGTTCTAAATGTCCGGATCACGGACGGTATGGTCAAACCCGGAGACAAAATCAAACTGATGAGTAATGGCAAAACATTTGATGTTACAGAGGTCGGGGTCTTCTCGCCAAAAGCAGTTGCTAGAGACTTTTTGATGGTCGGTGATGTCGGTTATATCACAGCAAGTATCAAAACTGTCCAAGATACACGAGTAGGGGATACAGTAACGTTAGCAGACAATCCTGCCGCTGAAGCTTTACCAGGTTACCGAAAAATGAATCCGATGGTTTATTGTGGTCTTTATCCAATTGATACTTCTCGTTACAACGATTTGCGGGAAGCTTTAGAAAAACTGCAATTGAATGATGCTGCTTTACAATTCGAACCAGAAACCTCTCAAGCATTAGGTTTTGGGTTCCGCTGTGGATTCCTCGGACTTCTTCATATGGATGTCGTCCAAGAACGCTTGGAACGGGAATTCAATCTAGAATTGATCACGACTGCACCATCCGTTATTTACCATGTTAATAAAACGGATGGTACGACTGCTACAGTAGATAACCCGGCAGATTTTCCTGAACCTGTAACGATTCAGGATGTAGAAGAACCATTCGTCAAAGCACAGATCATGGTCCCAAATGATTTTGTCGGTGCAGTAATGGAACTTTCTCAACGAAAACGGGGAGAATTCATTACGATGGATTATTTAGATGATTACCGAGTAAATGTCGTCTATAATATTCCGCTTTCTGAAATTGTCTTTGACTTTTTCGACAAATTGAAATCAAGCACGAAAGGCTATGCCTCATTGGATTATGAAATGTCTGGTTATCAAAAAAGCAAGTTAGTGAAGATGGACATCTTGCTGAATGGAGAAAAAGTCGATGCATTAAGCTTTATCGTTCACCGAGACTTTGCCTATGAACGTGGAAAAGCAATCGTTGAAAAACTGAAAAAACTAATCCCACGCCAACAATTTGAGGTGCCAATCCAAGCAGCTATTGGACAAAAAATCGTTGCCCGTTCAGACATCAAAGCCTTGCGTAAAAACGTCTTGGCTAAATGTTATGGTGGAGATGTTTCTCGTAAACGTAAACTCTTAGAGAAACAAAAAGAAGGGAAGAAGCGGATGAAACAAATCGGCTCCGTCGAAGTTCCGCAAGAAGCCTTCATGGCCGTTCTGAAAATGGACGAGGACGAACCGAAGAAATAGCAAGGGTTTGTTTGAAAACAGTGTAAAAAATAAACCATGTTTACATGGATTTGCCACCGGTTTGCCACCGGTGGTTTTTTTCGGTGGCAAAAATCAAGAATTCTTTCTAAGATTTTCCATGATATCGACCGTTTCATTTCTCATCTTATCTGTTACATGCGAGTAAGTATCCATCGTAATTGAAATTCTGCTGTGGCCCAATCGTTCAGAGATTTCTTTCATTTTTGCGCCATTTTCGAGAAGAAGTGTAGCATGAGTATGTCTGAGAGAATGGAAGTTAAAAGAGAGGGAGAGTGCATTCGATATCCTCCTAGTATTCCATTTCACTACACTTGGCGTAACTAGCTCACCGTCTTCCTTCGTACATACTGCATTTGAATCAATGTAGAGCTTTCCATACTTCATTCGATTTTCTAATTGTTGTTTCTTATGTTTTTTCAGAATTGCTAGCAAGGTTTGTCCAATAAAAATCGTTCGATTGGAACTGCTTGTCTTTGGCGTACCATATACCCATGCGCCGTCATTCTTTACCATTTGTTTCTCTACAGTAATTGTTCCATTTGAAAAATCGACATCATCCCACGTCAGACCACAAACTTCGCCAACGCGCATTCCCGTATAAAATCCAATATTCAAAGGAATATAGAAAGGATGTCCTTCAGGAGTAATTTCTAGCATATGATCAAAGTCCTCAAGAGAAATGATTTTTAGATCTTTTTTAGTCGTTGGTCGTGCTTCATATTTTGGTATTTTTACATACAGCATAGGATTTTGCTTGATTAATCCCCAAGGATAAACCGCCATATTCAGCGCATTCTTAAGGACAGAGTGAGTAATAGTCATTGTTTTCTTCGAGTAACCCTTTTTAAATTCAGCATTGATGAAATTTTGTAAAAGAGCAGGGGAGAGATCCGTAAGTTTTTTCTTTCCTAAATAACCGTTTATATGATTTTTGATGGTAAATCGGTAGTTTTCATAGGTATTGTATTTTAGATTTAGTTTAACGTATTCCTCCATCCAAAAATCAAGGTATTGTTTTACTCGAGTATCCGTACCTAAAAAGTATTGTCCTGTTTCGTCAATATCTGATAAAACTTTTCGTAAAGCAGCTTCGGCCTCTGGTCGGGTGTCTCCGCCAACTTTCTCCACTTTTTTTCTTGAGCCATCATCATTGATATCTTCGCCGTTTGTATAATTAAGCGAGACAAATAAAAAAGCCATTTATGTTACACTCCAATTGTAATACCCGCTAAAGCATACAAGGAGAGTGAACATAAATGACTTATACCCATCTTACACCAAACGAGCTTGTAATGATAGAAGCATATTTTCATCAAGAAACTCCGGTTGCTATCGTTGCGAAGCAGCTTAAACGTGGACGCCAAACAATTTACAATGTCTATAACTTTCTCAAATGTGGTGGAACAGCACTTGAATACTTTGAACAATACAAAGAAAATAAGCGACGTTGTGGGAGAACCGAAATCATTTTTCCTGCTGAGGAAAAAGAATACATTGAAAAAAGATCAACTGAAGGTTGGACCCCAGACGTCATTATTGGCCGTGCAGAGCGAACCTTCTCTTGTTCAGTAAGTACCCTCTATCGCCGGTTTAAGACGGGAGAATTCAATGTTTTACATTTACCGATGCAAGGAAAACGAAAACCAAATGGTTATAAGGAAAAACGTGGAAAACAGGCATTCAAAAGAAATATTTCTGAACGTAAAAAAGATTATGTCGTTTTCGAAGAAGAATTTGGACATTTAGAGGGTGATACGATTGTCGGCATCCACCATAAAAGTGCCGTCATCACACTCGTTGAGCGACTTTCAAAAGCCATTATCGCCTTGAAACCAGAAGGCCGTAAGGCAGTTGATATTGAAAATTCGATTAATGAATGGCTTCAATCCGTACCCAAAAATCTTTTCAAATCAATTACCTTTGATTGTGGAAAAGAATTCTCTAATTGGAAAAGTATTAGTAATACGAATGATATTGATATTTATTTCGCAGACCCAGGAACGCCTTCCCAACGGGGATTAAATGAACATTCAAACGGACTCCTCCGAAAAGATGGACTACCAAAAGAAATGGAATTCAACCAAGTCAATCAAGGATTCATCTCATCCGTTGCGTCCAAAAGAAACCATATCCCTAGAAAATCACTAAATTACCAAACACCATTAGAAGTTTTTTTGAGTTACGTAAATGGAAAGTTTTGTCTCGCTTAATTTGACAAATAATATATAATAAAAAAGTGCGAAATGCCGCACTCTTTATTTAGTTTTTATGCAAAAAATCAAGTTATAAGATAAAGTAGGTGGGATTTTGTTAGGGAGCGTCAATAATTTTGTGTAAATAAATTGTCCTCCTGCAAAATAATTAGTTACTCAGTAAACATTGAAACTAATGTATCGGTTACCTGTTGAAAACCTTTATGGCTTCTGTTTAGAAATTTTTGATTGTATGTATCAAAAATGCTGACTAGAAAGCGTTCTAGTGATTCTTCATTTTGAAACTGCTCTTTTCTACGGCTGTATCTTTTAATTTGCTTATTGAAAGACTCGATTAGATTGGTTGAGTAAATGGTTCTACGAATGCTAGGTGGAAAATCATAAAAAGTTAATAAGTCTTGGTTTTCTATGAGTGACTGCGTCACTTTAGGATAGTTTTTCTTCCATTTCTCAATCATGCCGGATAAGAAGGTATTCGCTTCTTCTTTTGAGTTAGCTTGATAAACAGCCTTAAAGTCATCACAGATTTCTTTTCGGTCTTTGACACGTACTTTATGAGCGATATTACGAGATACATGGATACAACAATGCTGATATTTTGCTTTAGGATAAATTTGATGGATAGTATCTTTCATGCCTTTTAAGCCGTCCGTAATAAAAAGCAAGACTTCTTGAACTCCTCTGGAGTTAATATCCTGTAGCAGCTCATTCCAAACGTATGTTGATTCAGTTGGAGCAATCGCATAACTCAGTACTTCTTTAGTGCCGTCTTCTCGTATACCAATGGCAATATAAATCGCTTCTTTGGATACGGTTTGACGTTTTAGTGGAATGTAAGTAGCGTCCATAAAAATAGCGACATACTTATCATTTAAGGCTCTGGATTTAAAGGCATTTACTTCTTCAGTCAGAACTTTAGTCATGTTGGACATGGTTTGTGGAGTATAGTGATGACCGTACATTTTTTCGATCAAATCAGCAATTTCAGACATCGTAACACCTTTTTCGAATAAATGGATAATAGTGGTTTCCAATGTATCGTTTGTTCTTTTGTAGGCTGGTAAAGTTTGTTGTTTAAACTCACCATTACGATCTCTAGGTATTTCCAATGTTAATTCACCATATTCGGTTTTGATTGATCGAAAGTAAGAACCGTTTCTCGAATTACCTGAATTAAAACCAGTGCGATCATATTTTTCGTAATCTAAAAAAGCCGTTAATTCAGTCCGTAGGAGTGTGTTTATCGCTTTTTCTAAGTGCGAACGGAATAATTCATTTAAATCGCCTTTAGTGACTAGAGTTTGCACAATTTCTGTAGTAAAATCATTCATAGGGAAGTCCTCTTTTCTGTGAATTGGTTGTCGTTAACTTTATTCTACAGAAGGGACTTCCTTTTTTGTATGGATTTTTTCATTTACACAAAATATTTTATACTCTCTTTTGTTACTATGAATAACATAATAAGAAAGTAAAGTGGATTGATTTGAGATCTTTTTATACTTCAAAAAAGATAACACCCAACTTTCAAAAATATGTTTTGGAAGTTGGGACAAACGAGTTAATACATTTTAATACATTATTTTTTATTCAAAAAAAATAGCACAATGGCAAAGATCGTAAGAGAGATCATAAGCCCCAATGAATGACTAAAAAGAAAAGCAGAATCACATGCCATATCATCCCATATTTCTTCAAGAAAATAAATAAGCGGGAAAAAGGGAAGGAATAGTAGAACATCGATCCAGCACCATTTTTTTCTTCTTTTGAAATAACATAAAACAATAAACATGAACGTGCAGGGAAGTAAAAACAAAGCTTTACTCATAACTAACAAAATACCAGCTCCTTTTATTTTTTTCTCCCCCACATTCAAAGAGTAACAATGGTATGTACTTAATAATAGAAAAATGGATCAACTTGTATGAATAACAGCTGAAAAGATCTGCACCAAATAAAAAACTTCCAGCCAAAACTGACTGGAAGTTTATTTTTTTCTGAAATATTCTAACACAAATATGAAAAAGATGGCCGAAGCTAATAAGCCGATTTCGTAGCAAAACAATGAGATACCAGAGTCGTAATAATAAAATCCTCTAATCTTATGGATAAAATAGATCATCGGACAAGCAGATAAGAGTAAGTATTTGTTAGGCCTTTTGAATAAGTAAAAGAAAGCACTGGTCATTATGATAAATGGTATCCAAAACAAAAGTTTACTTAAGACAATCAAATGATCAACTCCCATATTTTTTACCAAGAGAGATCATAACATCTTTATCGTAAAAACAAAATATTTTTTTGCTCATTTTGAAAATTTAAACATACTCGTTCTTATCCAAATATATAAAAATCGCCCCTCATTCATCGAGAGGCGATAAGTTCTAATTTAACTCAATTTTTTTTGTTTCTTTTGGCTGATAAGCTGTTTTAGGTAATACCAATTTCAGCACACCGTTTTTAAAGGTTCCAGTGATTTTTTCTTCATCAACATTAGGAAGATAGAATGAACGTTTGTAAGAGACCGAATGTCTTTCTTTCCGTACATAGTTGCCATCTTCTTTATCTTCTGTATGGGACTCATGATTGGCGGAGATCGTCAAAGTATTATCTGAATATTCAACTGTCGTGTCTTCTTTGTCACAGCCAGGCATATCAGCAGTTAGTTTGTATTCTTTTTCATTTTCGACTAAATCTACTTTTGGATAACTTGAAACACCTAAAAAATCATTGAATGCTGGACTAAACACGTCATTGAAATCAGGGAACATGTCGCGAATGCTAGGTACATTTGCCATTTTTGATCATCCTTTCAATAAGTATTTTTTATTTATCCCTATTTACGTAATAACTCTATTTTGAAAAAAATGCAAGTATAATGGTTAGCTTTGTGAATATTTCATCTAATACGATACAAAGGCTATCTTTCTAATTTGAAAAAGGGATCATTAAAATAATAAGAAGAAAATATGTCAAAAGGTAAAAAAGTAAATTCTTCTATCCAAATATAGAAAAATTGAATCTAGAAAACCGCCCGACAATAAATTTCATTAACTCAGTTGACCGAAAATGAAGTAGATACCAAAAATTTATCAAGAGAGCAAGTAGAGAAGTGAGTATATTCATAAGAGAAATAGCTGTAACGAATTATTAGGTTAATGCAAATGCTTATTTATACTCCGTATAACTTTCTCAGAAAAAATGATACCAATAATGACTTGCTAGTACTGTAAATCCGTATAATATCATCTAATCAAAATGGTGTTCCATTTGCATCTGTCATCGTAATCGATCCTTCGGGTGACACTCGATAAAAACCAACGCTTCCAGATCCTCCTTGGGAACGGATTTGTTTGCTGGAAGCTGTGAACAAATAATCTCGATCAATTTTTTGATAAAAGCTAATAACAATATCGTCACTTTGTAATTCGGAACGGTGGGCAATAAGAAATAGAAGTGCTTTGTCAGAGTTTTCTAATGGAAGAGAAGGTACAGTGCTTTCTTGCATTTCAGATGTTGAAGAAATGCTAAACGACTGAATACTTGATTGGCTATGTTGCGAATCTACATTACCAGTAGAAGTATTAGTAATGGAAGTAGTAGAAGTACTTTTAGTTGAACCAACCTCAGTTGTTGAAATGGCTGCTGAAGATTCTTTAACAGAATTCTTTGTTTTATATCCACAGGCAGAAAAAAGTATTACAGTTCCCAACAAGCCTGCGTAAATCCCTTTATGCATGATAGCTCCTCCTAAAATAGATTATCTTTATTCAGTATATCACTTAAACAAAGAAAAGCAGATGGTTTAAAATGAAAAAACCTTCCCAATAAAGGGAAGGTTCATGAAGATAATAACTTTTTTAATAATTATAGCTTTCTAATATCTTTCATCAACTTTTCTAGTAATCATTGGGAAAAATTTCAAGCAGTAGATCGCACAAATACCTACGACGATATAAATGATCTTCGCAAAAATAGTTGTTGAACCACCAGCAATCATAGCTACTAAATCAAGTTCGAACAAGCCTACCAACAGCCAGTTCAACCCTCCCACAATCAATAAAGTTAATGCAATAGCATCTAAAGTTTTCATTAGAATTCTCCTTTCTTAAATGATAAAACAATTATATATCAAAAAGAGAAACATTGCTTATATAACGCTCAGGAATTTTAGCAATCTATGCAAAAAGATGAAAATTTTTTTTGCTCTTCCATTAGTACACATTTTTTAGCTGAAGCTGTAAATTTCATGTCTTAATTTTTTTTAGTGAGCTTTTATACTGGATTTGTAAGAAAAAAGAAGGAGAGGATCACATATGTCGGATTGGTTGGATATTGCAGGAAAAGTAGTAATTGTAACTGGAGGTTCCTCAGGAATTGGAAGAAGTATCGTCGAAAATTTGTTGAAGCAGAATGCACAAGTAGCGAATTTTGATGTAACTGAATGCCGTATACAGCATGAAAACCTACTATCTTTAAAAGTCGATGTGTCTTCTAAAACGGACATAGAAGAAGGGATATATAAAGTAATGAAACATTTCAAGACGATCGATGGTCTAGTCAATAATGCAGGAATAAATATTCCTTCTCTTCTAATAGATAGAAATCATCCAAAAAGCAAGTATGAATTATCAGAACAAGTTTTTGATAAGATGATCGCTGTCAATCAAAAAAGTGTATATTTGATGAGCCAAGCAGTTGGAAGAATCTTGGTGCAAAAGGGATCAGGAGTGATCGTGAATCTTTCTTCTGAATCAGGATTGGAAGGATCAGAAGGACAGAGCTGTTATGCTGCTACAAAAGCAGCGATGAACAGTTTTACTCGTTCTTGGGCAAAAGAGTTAGGAAAGAGGAATGTTCGTGTGGTAGGTGTTGCACCAGGGATACTGGAAGAAACCGGTTTGAGAACACAAGAATATGAAGAAGCTCTTTCTTATACGAGAGGTATAAGCGTCGAACAGCTGAGAAACGGTTACAGTCGAACAAGTACGATCCCTCTAGGAAGGAGTGGTAAGCTGCAAGAAGTGGCGGATCTAGTCTGCTATTATCTTTCAGAAAGATCAAGTTATATCACTGGAGTCACGACTAATATTTCAGGAGGTAAAACAAGAGGATAAAGGATAGGGGGGACGCACGTGACGCTAGTAAACAGATGGTACCAATTATTGAAATTACTAGTCACTCACAAGAAAGTTTCAATCCAGGAAGTGCAAAAAGAAATCAAAACCAGTAATCAAACCATAAAAAAAGATATTGGGGAGTTGAATGAAGAAATTGCCGGTATTGCAAAAATCATCCAAAAAAACAAACATTTTGAACTTGAAATTTATGATTTTGATTTTTTTGATGAGATCATGCAAGGAAAATTGAAAACAGCCAGTGATTTCAATTCGGCATCCAAAAGAATCGCTTATTTACTAAATAGGCTGATCGAAACAGAGGATTTCTTACGTATGGATGATTTGTCTGAAGAAGTCGGTGTCAGCAGAGGAACAGTGGTCAAGGATCTAAAGACATTAAAAGAGATGATCAATGATTTTGATGTAAAGATTACAGGCACACCAAATAAAGGACTAAGAATAATAGGAGATGAGCTAGAA
The DNA here is from genome assembly GCF_053011625.1 of Enterococcus sp. PLH-Efm8. NCBI lineage: Bacteria > Bacillati > Bacillota > Bacilli > Lactobacillales > Enterococcaceae > Enterococcus > Enterococcus sp. PLH-Efm8. The sequence continues at coordinate 1,484,983 of NZ_CP172568.1, read as the reverse complement.
TTACGACTACTTTTATTTTATTTTGTTTCTCCCTACTTTTCAGAGACGAAAACAGAACAGTTTCTAGAAGAAAAACAAGCAATCAAACATTTTCAGAAGAAGACGAATGCTAGTAAACAAGAAATCACCCTTTTAACGAAAGTTATCGGTATTTCTTTGAATAGAATCTCTAGTAACTATCTGTTGAAGAAGCCCATCAATCGTTACAGTGGGTGTTTTGAATATATCCAAGAATTCAATGAACTGATCAATCAGTTGGAAGAAATCTATGAACTAACTTTGAGCCAATATGAAAAAGATTTTATCAGTTTTCCTTTGAACATCATCAACACAAGTATAACGATGATAAGGAAAGCTAACTCTGATTTGCGCTTATATTTCGACCCCATGATGATGCGTATTCGACGATTAGATCTCATTGATCTGGATGAGTCCTTCTTATATCAAGAGATGAAACAGCACCTCTCTTTATTGATAAATCGGGTAATTTTTCGTTATCGATTGACTGATTTATTTTATGGTGAGATAGAAAAAAAGTATCCTTTTTCTTACCAAATCGCTAGCGAATGCATACAAGCATTAGAAGCTATCTTGCAACATAAGATCTCTAAAGTAGAGATCAGCTACCTAACGTTGTATTTGGAGTTAGCATTTCGATATCAAAAAGAGCATTTTTCCTCTAAAAAAGTAGCCATTGTTCATACGACAGGAAAAGGAACAGCATTAATGATCCAAAGACAAATCAAAAGGATATTGGGGAGGGATATACAAATAACACATGTTTCAGAAGAACAATATGAAAAAGTAGATCTAAACAAATATTTCGCTGTTTTTACAACGATTCCGTTAAAAAATGTAAATGAAGAGACACCGGTGATCCATTTGACTAATCTTTTTGATGACTCTTGGTTAAGGGCACAATGGCAAAAAGCAAAAAAAAAGCGATTAGCCGGGTTTCATTCTACTGTTTTTTTCTATCAAATATGGAAAGAAAAAAAGACGTATCAAGAATATTTAAACAAATTAGTCGCTCCTTTGATCAGAGGCTATTATGTGGATGAAGAATTTGAAAAAAGGATCTTGAAAAGAGAATATCAGCAAAGCACATTTGTTAACAAAGAATTTGCTTTTCCTCACACAACCAACCAGCTATCTCAACACATTGTTTTATCAGTAGGGCTAATAACTGATCAAGGTTTAGCAGAAACAGGAGGAAATGGAGTTATTTTTTTATTTGCCATACCTGAAGAAATGACGGCTGAAGTTGAGAATGAATTATTTGAGCTATACGATATCCTATTTGAACTCATAAAAATGGGAATAGATGAGTTTATTGAATTAGCACCGACACAAGAATCATTTTTAAAACTAATCAAAAGTAAAGGAGAGAGACTTCATGAATGATATGTATCTATTCATAGTTTTCGCAGCTTCAGCTTATGTGCTGCAAGCAGTTATCAGTTGGAAGCAACTAAAGCATTTCAATCAAACATATAGCGAACTGCGAAGAAAAGGAAAAGTAGCGATTGGTAAACGACCTGGGAAAATCCGTTCAGGCACGATTGTTATGCTAGCTATAGACGATCATGATCAAGTTTTAGAAGTCAGAAAAATGCAAGGGGTTACATCTTTGGCAAAATTTCATTCATTACCTGTCTATGCGGGTGAAGATATCCATTACATCGATCGTTACCATCCCTCAGTTCGAGCGGAAGATCGTTTGACACAAGCAGCTTTAGAAAATGCCAGAGAAGTATACTTACGAATAGAGGCAGGAAATGAAAAAAGTGAACAACCTTCATTGCCTTTTATTGCTATGCTCAATAATTTTCGGATATGGAAAAGTACGATCAAAGAAAAAAGGAGTGACAAACGATGGATATCATAACAAAATTTGCTGAGGGATTTATGAGGCTGTTCCAAACAGGTGCAGAAACATTCATAAGCTGGATGACAGGAATCGTACCAGTTGTCTTGATGCTGATGGTTGCAATGAATACGCTGATTGCTTTTTTAGGTGAAGACCGAGTAACGAAAGTAGCCAAATTATCAGCGAAAAATCCGCTTACTCGTTACCTTGTGTTACCGTTCTTATCTGCTTTTATGTTGGGAAATCCTATGTCATTTACAATGGCTCGTTTCCTTCCAGAATACTACAAACCAAGCTATTATGCTGCTCAAGCTCAATTTTGTCATACGAGCAATGGTGTATTCCCCCATATTAATCCTGGAGAATTGTTTGTATGGATGGGGATTGCTCAAGGGATCGAAACCTTAGGGCTAAATTCGATGGAGCTGGCTATCCGATACTTGCTTGTGGGACTGCTGATGAACTTTATTGGTGGTTGGATAACTGATTTTACTACTGGATTTGTATGCAGACAGCAAGGAATCGTTCTTAGCAAAAAAGTAGAGCTTTCAGTTGATTAGAGAAAGGAGAGTTTTAAATGTATGGTGATATTAAGATCGTAAGAGGAAACGGCGGGTATGGAGGTCCTTTGATTATTAGGCCGACAAAAGATAAACACAAGTTCATCTATGTCACAGGTGGAGGTGAGAGGCCAATGATCGTAGATAAAATAGAAGAACTGACAGGTATGGAGTCTATCAATGGGTTCAAAACATCAATACCTGATAGTGAAATCGCGCTTGCAATCGTTGACTGTGGAGGGACTCTTAGATGTGGAATTTATCCTAAAAAAGGGATACCAACCATCAATATCGTTTCCACAGGAAAAAGTGGCCCATTAGCACAATATATCACTGAAGATATTTATGTTTCAGCAGTAGGGTTAGAACAAATACAGCCACTAATGGAAACTGATGATAACAAAGAAACAGTAAATACTGCATCTCCAGATAAAAAGTACAAATATGATACTTCTAAAAAGATAACCGAGCAAAAAGCAGAGCAGCAAAACTGGATAGCAAAAATTGGAATGGGCGCGGGAAAAGTAGTTGCTACATTCAATCAATCAGCAAGAGAAGCAGTAGATACGATGATCCGGACAGTGATCCCTTTTATGGCTTTCGTTTCCCTTTTGATTGGTGTGATACAAGGTTCTGGGATCGGTAATGTATTTGCTAACATTATGGCACCTTTAGCAGGAAATGCAGTTGGATTAACAATCATTGGCTTTATTTGTTCACTGCCATTTTTATCTCCTTTGCTTGGTCCAGGGGCAGTTATTAGCCAAGTGATTGGAACATTGATCGGTGTAGAGATTGGGAAAGGAAATATTCCTCCCCAATTAGCATTACCGGCACTATTTGCTATCAATACTCAAAATGCATGTGATTTTATTCCAGTCGGTCTAGGTTTGGAAGAAGCAAAAGCTGAGACAGTAGAAGTAGGTGTACCATCAGTTCTTTATTCAAGATTTCTTAACGGCATCCCACGAGTTATCATTGCTTGGGTAGCAAGTTTTGGATTATATAGCTGAGTTTAGTCTAATGGTGATAAGTCAAGATGAAATTTAAGATTTTCTTTATTGAGTAATATGTTTTGAAGCGCACGAAACTAGACCCGATCAAAATCAAATTTTTTTCGGGTTGATTCAAGGATTTGCGTCAATAACGGATTGTTATTTCTCTATCACACTCCTTGGTGGCGTATAGAGTTGGTGTTTACGTAGTAGCGTATCCACCAGACGCGTAAATTTTCTTGCGGTTAGGACGAGTGCACGTTTGTGTTGATGCTTTGGAACCTCCTTATATTTACTTTGATAAAAAGCTTTGTATTCAGGAAGATAATTTTTTACAGAGTTGGCAGCTTCAACTAAGTAGTATCTAAAATATCGATTTCCTTGTTTTGTCAGAGGTGTATTTTGCGACTGATAGTTTCCAGATTGGTTCACTTTCCAACTTAATCCAGCGTATTTTGCCAATTTTGTCTGATCTTCAAATCTTTCGATTTGACCAATTTCAGCGATTAAACCGGCAGCATAGACTTTACCAACGCCTGGAATACTGGTTAAGCATTGATATTCTGGAATGACAACAATTACTTGTTCGATGGCTTTATCTAATTCTTTGATATTTTTTTCAAGTGCTCGTATTTCTCGTACGAGAACACTTAAAACAACATTAATTGATTCTTGTGCAAGAGCACCTAGGCGGTAACTCATGGTAATTGCACGTTGAATTGCTTTAGCGATTTTTTCTGGTTGCTTGAAACGGCCTTTTCCTTTTTCTTGAAGTAAATCACAGAAAGCTTCTAAAGGAAGCTCAGCAAGTTCATCCAATGTGAAATCTTCCGTCATGAGTGAAATGAGGGTTGCACTAAAAAGACTCGTCGATTCGTCTCGCATTTCTCGAGCAAGCGTATTACATTTGTACGTTAGATTTTCAAGAAAATGTTGCTTTGTACGAATCAATTGCTTAATAAGTTGATAGCGAGTACGTGTTAAACGCTGTAAGGCCATGTATTTCTCTTCTTTGATAGGGGAAGTTGTGAATCGTTGAATACGCAAGAAATCAGCGATTCTTAATGCATCGTTTCGATCAGTTTTATTCTCATCAAACATGCGACTAAATTGTTTCACCCGAAAAGGATTTTCAATCGTTACAAGTGTGTTGAGCTTCTTTAGTTTCTCATCTTCATGAAAAAACATGGAAGGATGGAAGCTGTACATGGACGTTGACTCCATGCCAATCACAATTTGATCAAAGTGGTAGCTGTCATTGAATTCAAGAATTGTTTCTCGTATGAATGAAGCACCTTCGATGTCATTGGCAACAGAGATTTCAGATAAGATAGACAATTGATTGTCGTCTGTTAAAAAACAAACATCTAGTTTTTCAGAGCTAACGTCAATACCGACAAATAATTTCATGGAAGAAGGACCTCCTTTCGATATAAATTTTGGAAAATGCTTCGATACTGTGGGATTTCCCAGAAACTCACTGTATAGCCACAACCTCGCCTAATAGAATACGGTGATAAAAGAGCTAGAAGCTGCCTTCCAAACTACTATTTGAAAGTCTAGTCCATTATCGAAACAGCTAATGAGTTGGTAGTGATAACAGTGGTTCGGGTAACAGACTAAACAGGGTAGACAAACGCTACAGGAGGAAATAGCAAATTCCCGTTGGATCCTCTCCATACATCCATTGTACTCTGAGAAATCACACAATATCGAAACAAATTCCGTTAGGAATGTGTTATTCAATAAATTTTATAATCTAGAAACATTTTGAATAAAAACTATTAGACAAATGATATTTTACGAGGAGGAACAGAGATGACGATCTTTGAAACGGTTGTAACAGATGTTGGTATAGAAGCAGAAGTATTCAGGAAAGAAAAAATAATGATTTTATTTGGAGATGAAGCACCGGAAACATTAACAGATTATTGTTATAAGATTGAATTGAATCAGGTAAGAAAAGAAATAACTTGTGATATGAAGCTCTGTTTTGATAAACAAATGTATGTAATCACAGCAGTAGGAGATGTTGTCCAAACTAATTTGAATGAATTAGGACATATCACGATAAAATTTGATGGATCTCATGAGCCGGAACTTCCAGGAACAATGTATGTAGAAGATAAGGAAATGCCGCATTTAAGAAAGGGGACAATCATTAAAATCGATCAAGAGGATCAGAATGGGGGAAAGCTATATGGAAATCATGCTTGATACAGCAAATACAAAAAGTATTTATTCTTGTCAACAGTTTTTGAATTTAACAGGCGTAACAACAAATCCTACAATTCTGAAAAAAGAAGGAGCGTCAAACTTCTTCTCGCATATGAAAGAAATCAAAAAAATAATCGGACAGATTCCTATCCATATTCAGACAATAGGAAGAACGGAAGAAGAAATGATAGAGGATGCTCGAGTTATCATAGAAGAACTGGGAAAAGATACGTTTATCAAGGTGCCGGTGAATCAAGCAGGCCTTCAAGCGATCAAAAAGTTGAAAAAAGAAGGTTATTTGATTACCGGTACAGCTATTTACACAGAATTACAAGGGTATTTAGCTATTAATAATGGAGCAGATTATATTGCACCTTATTATAACAGGATGCAAAATCAAGGCATTGATGCTATGAAAGTGATTGATTCGTTGCGGACTGAGATCGAACGTACGCAAAGACCAACAAAAATATTAGCAGCTAGTTTCAAAAATTGTGAACAAGTCACTACAGCCATTCGATCTGGAGCTCATGCGATAACGTTAGGTAAAGAGCTACTAGATCAAGTATTAGAGATGCCCTCGATTGATAAAGCAGTGAGGGGCTTCCAAGAAGATTGGGTGCAAACTTTCCAAGCAGAAACGATTGGTGAACTAAAAAAGGTCGCTGATTACTTCTGAATCAATTTCTCCATAAAATAAACGATAGCCTTCTCGAAAACTCGAGGAGGCTATCTGACGATTCAATATTCATTAATTTAAAGTTTGGGTGACTATTACTAACTATTACTTATTTCTCATTTAAACGATGTATTCCCTAACCTCTAATACATCCTTGTAACTCTGAAGTTACGCCAGTTTTGAATAAATTTCATAAAAACAAATGAAAAGTGTCGCATAAAAATATCTTTCGTGTTTCTCTAGTATAACAGAATAAGAAGAACAAGTCCAGAAGGGATATTTTTAGTCTTTTTTAAAATAACTTTTCAGTCGAGTTTGAGTTTATGATAGTTGTTTTTGAAGCGATACGGCAAGTGAAAAAATAGGGAAGCATGAAAGAATCTACTTAATGGCGCATTGATTCATGTGATAGAAATAAAAAACTTTTTTAAATTATATCCTCATGATTGTAACAAATCCAGTGATTTGTTTTGGTACAAATAAAAAAAGGCCCCGATGAAGTTGTGGCAAAAGTGGTTTGCCTCAAAAATAAGAAGGAATTTCCAAAAATCACTTCTCAAATTTTGCCACATCCCCAATTGGGTCAAATTTGTTTATTTGAATATATTTTTTACATAAGGATCTTTAATAGTTACATTGTCTTTTTTCATCACTTTACGGATTGTTTTATCCATGAATTCCGTATCAAGAGTTTTTGCTTCGGTAGCAATTTTTTCTAGCTCAGATTTGTATTTGTCTTTATTAGAACCTTTATCCTGTTTTTTTACCATTTTTACTAGATAATAGCTTTGCTGATAAGTCGTTGGATCTGTTACAGGAATGATATCAGAAACTTCCCCGTTTTTTAGTTTAAATGCTGCTTTTTTTACTTCAGTAGGAATCTCTGGATTGGTTGAATCAAAATTCATTTTTCCATCAGTTTCCTTTAATGTTTTATTTTTTCCATAAGCTTGAACAAGCTTGGAGAAATTTTCTCCTTCATTTGCTTCTTTTTTTGCTTTATCTGCTTCTTCTTTAGTCGAAAATAGAATGATCTGTGTACTAACTTCTGGATAGAATTCTTTCCAAGCAGTGTCTAGATCTTTATCTGTTAATTTTACATTGGCTTTCAAACCGTATTGGAAAGCCAGCATCTGTTTAAAGAGTTTCTTATATGTCTCTTCTGTTTGGCCAACTGCTTTTAATTGTTCCTTGTAGTTTGGACCGAGTTTTTTGATTTGTTCATTATATTCTTTTGTTACTTCCTTTGAAGAAATCTCTTTTCCGTATACATCATCAAATGCTTTGAAGACAATCATTTTTTTTAATAGTGTTTGATTATTTGATTTAACTTTTGGGTTATCATAAAAATCCTGAACTGTAAGTGTTCCACCTTTAAACGTTGCAATCGTTTCATTGGACTTGCTACAACCTGAGAATAGTAAAATTGCACATGCTGAAAGGCACATAATTAGTAGTTGTTTTTTCAAAAAATTTCCCATCCTTTCCTTATTAAAAACAGTCTAACAGAAGAATTAGGGAGACAGTCTTTCATTTTCGTAAGGTTGCTGTAGATATTCTTAGTTCGTAAAAATCTATTCTCTCTATGATGGAGAACATTTACATAGTTTTCACGAGACAAGAAAGAAAAGGGTTGTTAAACTTAATATAAAGGAGGGATGAAAGATGATCAGGATTATTCGGTTGATTGGATCTGTTTTAATAGTCTTAGTTGGTTTTGTTTTAGGAATTCTTGTCAATAATGCACTTGCGGATATGTTTATTGGAAATAGTGAATGGATTGGAGCAATTGCCGGTACGGTCGGACATTTAGCTGTTTTTTTACTAGCTTTATTTCTTGCTAGTAAGGTCGAAGGAAAAAGAATAGAAGATTATGGTGTTTCTGTTCGAGGAAAAGACTGGGGGTATTTAGCGGGAGGTCTCGTTGTTGGAATTGGAGTGTTTCTGCTTATTACTAGTCCATTATATTTGACGGGGGCGTATCGGTTAGATTCAGGAAACGCAAACATTGTGCCGCTGATAACGAGTTTTATTTTATTTATTGCAGTGGGGGCATCAGAAGAGCTTTTATTCCGTGGCTTTTTTCAGCATCAGATGCTTAGATTTGGTCCGTTAATAGCAATGATTGGATCTGCTGCATTATTTGCTCTTTTGCACGGATTGAATCCTAACATGACATTTCTGGCAGTTTTCAATATCTTTTTAGCAGGTTGCTTTTTCAGCGCACTTATCTACAGTACAGGAAGTTTATTTACGGCTATTGGTGCTCATATTACTTGGAATTGGACACAAGGAGCTATTTTGGGTATACCAGTCAGCGGAACGCAAGAACAAGGTTTTTTCTCCACTCTGATCCAATCGCAAAATACAATAATTACTGGGGGAAACTTTGGGGCTGAAGCATCTATATCAACTACATTATTCTTGTTAGTCTTGATTGTTGGTTTGTTACTCTATGCATATAAAACAAAGCGGATGAAGAAATACACTGCTGTTTATCAATAAAAGATGAAGAAAGCAAGGCTGATATCGGTCTTGCTTTTTTAAGTCTGTCATTGATTAAACGAAAAAGTAAACAAATTCAAGCGAATACACGACATCTTTTGTTAGATTTTCACAACTGACTGTCGTGTTCTCATCATTTTCATTTTATATAATTCCTTTATCAAATAGAAGGTAATTATATGGAGAGTGATAGAAATGAAGAAAACAGCGACCGTATTATTTGTTATTCTTGGGCTGAGTATAATTGCAGCAATGATTGGAATCAGTACTTCTGCAAATGAACGGGCAAATGAGAATCTTTCATTTACTGTGAAAACTGATCGGATTGTTTATGACATGACACAACAAGTCATTACTATTCCAGTCAAACCAAACAAAAGCGTGAATGCTAGTGATGTACATGCTGTTCTAACATATGGTTGGGATGGTAATGGAAGTTCAGAAAAAGTTATTGGGGAAGTTTATTTAAAAGACGTACAATGGACCGCTGGTATTGAGTATACAATAATGATTTCTGCAGAACTATCGATTGATGAGATCAAGAGTAAAGATAAAGTTGATTTGATTGTTTTTTATGATGGACAGATGACGATCACGGAGAATTTGAAACCAAGCAGTTGGACAGTTGTTGGACCGCCAAGCAGTACGGATAGCACAAGTAGTGAAAGCAGTACAGAAAACACGAGCGGTGAAAGCAGTACAGAGAGTACGAGCAGTGAAAGTAGCACAGAAAACACGAGCAGCGAAAGCAGTACGGAGAGTACGAGTAGTGAAAGTAGCACAGGAAGCACGAGCAGCGAAAGCAGTACGGAGAGTACGAGTAGTGAAAGTAGCACAGGAAGCATGAGTAGTGAGAGTAGCACAGGAAGCACGAGCAGCGAAAGCAGCACAGGAAAAGTAAATAATGAACTTGATTTGGTACCTATCATACCAACTAAGGAACAAAAGAGAAATGCAGGGAGCAACCTAAAAAGTGTGCTAAAACAGCCTGATTTTGTTTCTCGTGGAATTGATCATCAAGAAAAAGCGAAAGAAACAGATAATAGAAAAAGCGATTTACCAGAAACTGGTAGTAGAACCTTGAACAAGCTAATTACATGGATGGGTGTGTTACTCATTTTGATTGTAGGAGCAAGCTATTTTCGTTCTCTCTTCCATCGAGTGAAATAAAGAATAAAAGCAACAGATCTAAAATTGAATAAAACGATAGATTTTTGAGTGAATATTTCATTCGAGAGTGCTGTATTGCCTGGCGAAGTTGTAGCTTTGCCAGATCTATTTTTGTTTACTAACATATTTGAGAAACAGGAAATAACAGGAACACAAATGGAAAATAAGAGCAAGAATAATTGACAATGCACACTGCGCATGGTAGTATCTCTGAAAAATCAGTAACGAATCTATTTGTACGTTATTCATGTAGCTGTCGGAATAAGTCTAAATAATAGATAAAAAGGAGTATGTACTTTGTTTGAAGAATTTATTGATATCAATGAAAGGCAAGTATATCAATTTTTGAACTATTGTTATGAAAGAGACGAGAAATTATATGTGGTGAAGGATATCGCTTTAGATCTAAACTACACCCTGGCTAAGATGAATTCGGTGATTCAACAAGCAGAATCGTTTTGCGAAAGGTATCCAGAATATAAATTATCTTTTCTTTCAGAAAACAAGATGATAAAAGTCGAGTTTTCTTCTCAGTTTTTACTGAGTAAAGTTTATTCTATACTTTTAGAGGGAACGATTGGTTATATTTTACTGGATTCACTTTACAAAGGTACTTATCAATCCTTAGAAAATCTTAGTCAAAAAATTATATAAGTTTGCGTACGATTCAAAGAAAATTAAGAGAACTTAATACTATTTTGAAAAACTATCATTTATCTTGCAGCTTGAAAAAAGGTAATCCGATAGAAGGAGAAGAATACCGTATCCGATACTTTTTTCACTTGATGTATTGGCAGTCATTCGACGAAAATCATTCTGATATATTATCAAGTATAAAAAATAAACGTCAACTATTAGAAAAATTTGCGAAACATGCGCCATATACGCGTAGTATAGATAGAAAGAAATGGATCAGCCTACTAAGAATTTCGTTGCAACGAATGAAACAAGGCCACTCGATTACGTATGTCCCAGAAGAGATGAACAAATTTGTGCATCCATTGATAACAAAAGAAGAGTTTACGCATTACATACTAGAGCCTTTTTTTGAAGCAAACTTCTGGTCGATGAATCACATCACTCCAACAGAGCAAGCTTACCTTTATTTTATGTTTGGTGTAATGAACACCTATTTGGAAGAAGATTTGTTGGATACTCCAGATAAAGTACAAGAAAGTTGGGGCTGGATTGAATCGTCTATTGTAGAAAATTTTGAAAAAAACTTCAAGATTTGTTTTACAACTTCAGAAAAAAATTATCTATATGTCAATTTGGCAATGATCCATTTGTATTCAAGGGTTTTTGGGACAAAAAAGAAGGTGGATGCTTTTGGAAAATCAGCAGAAGACAGAGATTTTCAGCATATATTTCCAGTGATGTATCCAATCATGCAACAGTTTTTTAGTGGGGTAGCTCGCAGAATTCCAGAGCTTAATACTTATTATGAAAAGAACAGACGGTTGATTTTTCAATACTGTATGTTAGTCAGGGATATTTTTATAAAACACGAACAACCTGTCATATTCTATATTCAATCAAAGTATGGTAAAACACAGGAATTATGGGCAAAGAAAAGGATATTATCTATGACTGAACGCCCAATAAAATATAGTGCATCCGCTGATCAGTTACCTGATATTGTCATTAGCGATTATCCTATCGACAAAAAGGCATATGATCAAACGAATACACAGATATTTTACTGGAATGGACAACCTACAAAAAATGATTGGGCGCGTCTGAAAGCTGAAATCATAAAAATCAGGAATGAGAAAAATAGATCCATATTGGAAAAATTGGATTTCGTTAATTAAGAAAAGCAGATTGTTTATGCCAAAATTAAGACATTGCAAAAAGATTATTTTCTTTAAAATCGACAAGATGACCAGAAAGCAAGAGTTCGTTGAGCTCTTGCTTTCTTTTAGTTTTAGAAAGGAACATCCTGATTTTATCTTCGCTAAATCCAGTCAAAAGTTTTGCAGATTGGTCGTAGATAATCGGTTTTTTCAATAAAGAAGGGGATGTACGAATCTCAATATATAGTTCACTCAAACTGAGTTCATCTATTCTGTGAACAAGATTTTTATAACTAATAGAATGAGTAGAGAGCATTTCGGTCACGCCGTTGTTTGTCAATTTTAGTAAGTGGATAAATTCATTTTTGGTTAGTGGTTGACGAATTAAGTTCTGTTCGATAAACGGTATATCATGGACGATAAGCCAACGTTTTGCGCGTCTTGAAGACGAGCAGCCAGAACCTGTATACAATTTAATCATCATACATTCCTCCAATAGCTAAGTATTTATGAAATAATAACATGAAGAAATAGTCGAAAAGTGCCATTTAGAGGTGTAAAATAAGAAAATGTTGTCACGTATAATGGAACTAGCTAGATAAGAAATACTATTAAATCAAGAAAAAAGAAAGAAGGCACAAGTATGTCAAACACAGCCGACGCAATAGTAGTGATCGATTTACAAAAAGGGGTATGTTTTGATTCTTCGCCGATACACGAATTAGAAACAGTGACAGCATTAGTGAATAAAAGAATCAAAACATACGAAACGATTGGGAAACCAGTTATTTTCGTTCAACACGAAGATGCTCAATTAGTGCCACAAACAAAACCATGGGAGCTATTGTCGGAATTATCTATTCCTGAGCACAGTTATTTTGTGAGAAAAACCCATGCGAATTCATTTTATAAGACTAATTTGAGTGTTTTATTAACTGAATTGGACTGTCATTCGATCGAATTATGTGGGGCACAAGCAGAGTATTGTATAGATACGACTGTGAAGTTTGCTCATGGATTAGGATACCAGCTTATGATGTGTAGAGGAGCAACGACAACTTATGATAATCCTTTTATGAAAGCAAAGGAAACAATCGCTTTTTACGAGAAAATTTGGGATAAACGATTTCTGACATTTTTGGAGCAATAAGTTGTTTCTTCGTTTAAAAAAAGCAGAATGGATACTGGTTTATCCATTCTGCTTTATTACGTAAAATGAGAAAATAATCCTGTTCTATTTTTATGGGATAAACCATTTATTTTTTGTATAAAAAATGTTTGCGTTTACATATAATTCTCCTAGAAACATAAAAAGGAGTGAATAGCTTGAGAACAAAACAAGTATTAAAGGGAGCGTTGGTCATCTTATTTGCTGTAAGTACAAGCGTCCCGCAATGGACAGTATATGGAGAGAGCATTTCTTCCGAATCGGAATCTCGGGAGGTAGAAACCACAGAAACTACTGATGCTGGAAATGAAACGAAATCGAGTACTTCACAAACAGAAACAAATACTGAAACAACGGTTGAGACATCTGTTACTAGCACAGATCAAGAAACGACCGCTACCACAGATAACCAACAAACAGAAGAAGCAACAGCTACAAAAATGTCAAACGACGAATCCTCTTCTGCTAAAGTAAGTGACAAAGAGAATGGGACAGAAAATGATGATATCGGTAAAGGTGAAAATTTCAATGGTAAAGAATATTTGAATTACTTCGGTAAACAGATGACAGAAATACTTAATGGACCAACAGAAGACATCAAGTCAAAATTAATAGAGTTATTAGTCACTGAGCTTGCTGTTAATGATTATGGTGTAGATAAAGAGATTATCAAACATCTGATTGCTACTTATCTATTGTACGATATCGCTTTTGCAAAAAACAGTGTGTTGATGTCGATGCTTGGAGGTACAGATGATGGGACAACGCCTACAGAAAACACAGGCTTCTATCCAAATACAAAACAACTTCATCAAACTGTACTAAACAAACAAGATGGCAAAATGATGGATGTATATGCATATTATGTCGATCAAGGTTCAGATAAAACAGTCATGATCCATGGCGGATTTCGAGGGAATTGGAATAACGGGATCGTTACAGAAGAATACAATGATTTTTATAAGGCCGGGTATAATTTATTATTTGTTGATTCCAGAGCGACTGGTAATAGCGGAGGCGATTATGTGACCTATGGACAATATGAGTCAGATGACGTCCTTTACTGGATAAATCAAGAAGTTCGAGAGCGGCCATCTCAAAAGATTTTACTTTATGGTGGTTCGATGGGAGCAGCTACGATGATGTCTGTATTAGCGAAAGATATTCCTGTCAATGTCAAAGGAATTATTGAAAATTGCGGATTTGCATCAATTGATGAACAACTACGTTTTACGTACAGCCAGACAGTAGCCCCCGCACTACCGGATGCCATAAAAAATCAGTTAGACATCATTGGGGATCAAGAGCATGAAGATTTATTTATGGGCCTTTTGAAACAATACTATTTTGATCAGGAGATGCATTTGGATACAAAAGCTGCTCTACCTACGATTGGAATGTCAGATTCATTGCCTAAATTGATTATCCATGGAACAGCAGATGATGTAGTACCTGTGTCTAACGCGCAAAAATTATATGAGTTATCAGGAGGGTATAAAGATCTTTTATTAGTAGAAGGAGCAGGGCATGGAAAGGCACAGGAAGTTGACCATGCTGCCTACACGAAACATGTAACGGACTTTTTGAAAGTAGTGTTCCATGATCAGATAAACGTAAAGTATGTGGATGAAAACAATAAAAGTCTACTCAAAGACCAGGACGAAATCCAGCTTTACGGAGCTTATGGAGAAAATTATATGACAGAGCAAAAGACATTCGAAGGATACGAATTAGCAAATGTTGAAGGACCGACTGAAGGGATTTTTAATGAGACGATACCAACTATTATTTTCTATTTTTCGTTTGTCAAATTAAGCTAGACAAATCATCTTTACCTACGTAACTCAAAAATACTTCCAATGGTGTGCGATAGTGTAATGATTTTCTAGGAATATGATTTCGTTTTGATGCCACCGATTGGATAAAGGTTTCGGATACCTTATTAAAATCCATAGCTTTATATAAGCCATCTTTACGTAATAAGCCATTCGAATGTTCATTTAGTCCTCGTTGAGAAGGTGTTCCTGGATCAGCGAAATAAATCGAAATATCATTGGTATTACTAATCTTTTTCCAATTCGAGAACTCTTTTCCACAATCAAATGTGATGGATTTAAACAAGTGTTTCGGTACAGATTGAAACCATTGATTCAGTCTATTCTCAATATCTATAGCTTGCCTACCAGCGGGTTTCAAGGTGATGATCACTTTAGATAATCGCTCAACTAACGTGATCACCGCACTTTTATGTTTTCCACCGACAATGGTGTCACCTTCTAGGTGACCAAACTCATGATTGAACTGTATATAATCAGTTGTTCTATCCTGAATCGAACGGCGAAAAGCTTGTTTTCCTCTTTTTTCTTTATGTCCGTTTGGTTTTCTTTTCCCTTTCATTGGTAAATCGTGAGGGTCAAAGGTTTTATCTTTAAACATCCGATATAGTGTACGTACCGAACAAGCAATAGGAAACTCTGCTCGACCAATAAGGACATCTGGAGTCCACCCTTGAGCCACCTTTTTTTGAATGTATTCTTGTTGCCCATCTGGTAACACAATCGGACGTCTTCCGCAGTTACGTTTGTTTTTCTTATATTGTTCATAGTAGCTTATTGCGCTTCCACCAGATTTAAGAAAACGATAGACATTATAAATGGTTTGTCGAGAACGTTGTACCAGATGGGCTACTTTTGAAACAGAGTGTGATTGATTGAAATAAGCTTCTATCATTACGAGTTCAGTTGGTGTAAGATGGGTATAGGTCATTTGCACTCACTCCTTATAATTCTTTCGACGGAACTATTTTGAGTGTAGCACAAATGACTTTTTTAGTTGTCTAGCTTAATTTTACAATCGGCGATTACAAAAAAATCCCAGTAGCTCCACCAAAAAAGCAAGATCCGACAGAGAATGCAGACAATAAGGGAAAGAATGAACCTCGAGAGGATCAATCAAGTGATGATACGCAACCGATTCAGATGACAGTGAAAGTACAAAAAAAGACAGATGCAAAAAAAGAATGTTGCCGAAAACTGGAGAAAAGAAACATTCGCTTCTCATTTATTCAGGTGGATTTTTATCTGTTAGCACGATTATCACATGGATTTGGCGAAGAAAGAGAGGGTAAATGAATGAAATGGTTCAAGCGAATAGTGATTGCAGTACCAGTTATCATCGTAGTTATTTTAGTCACTGTATTTTTGATTAATCAAATCACACCAAAGCCGATTAGCTTGCTTGTTAGAAAACAATTTGACACAAGTGAAAAAGAACAAGTATATGCCCGACCAGATGATTTCCAGCAAAAAATCGAACAAATCGATATAAAAAAAGAAATATCCTATCCTTCAAAGTACAAAAATAATAATATGGATATCTACACACCGAAAGTGGAAAAGAAAAAATTACCGATTCTTTTCTGGATGCATGGAGGCGCATATGTAGGAGGGGATAAAAATGATTGTCGTGATTATTTGGAATATCTATGTTCAGACACGCAGCAAATCATCGTAAATATAGATTATGAACGATCACCGGAAGCAAAACATCCTACACCAGTTATCCAATTGAACGAAGCCATTCAAGCAGCTAAAAAAGAGATAAAAGATCAAGCAGATTGGTCGAATATTTCGATTGGTGGAAATTCGGCAGGTGCACAAATTAGTGGAGAATATTTGTTAGCACTTCAAAATGAAGAAATTAAAAAAGCTGATCATCTTGATCCGACTTTGGAGAACAAGCAGATTACGAAGTTTATTTCTTTGTCTGGTCTGTTGGATCCTTCTGCACTTACTCAAGTAAGTGATAAAATCTCTAGCTTTCTTTATGAAAAATGTGGATGGGCTTACTTTGATAATAAGGACTTTGAACAATCAGAGAAGGTCAAAAGTTTAGCCTTGGTCAGACATGCGGATCGTTGGACGCAAAACACATTCTTAACGGATGGAAATACAAATACGTTTACGAAACAAATGGAAGAAGTAACTTCTGTATTTGAGAAAGCGGGGGTGAAAGTCACAAAAGTAGATTATGCGGAGAAAAATGCTGTTTTGAACCATGAATATCAGTTTGATTTCAGCAATAAACAAGCGCAAGAAACATATCAAAAGTTAGTAATGTTTTTCAAGGAGTAAAGTCTTATGATGCAAAAGAGGTTGTAATCTGTCACTTAGCTCCAAGTCACAAGGAGCAATTTCAATAAACAAGCTTTTCATGGTTTATGAATATTGTAACTTGTGACTGAGGAGTTAGAGATGGCAAGGGGCACCTTTTATTCGAAATTTGGGAATATCACACGATTATTGTCACGATCTCTTTTACGTAAATTTTATAAGTCAGATTTGTTGTTTTGATCGTTTAAAAAAAGCAACAAATCCGAAGCCTGCGGAGGCAAGAAGGGACAAAAAGCCGAGTGGTAAGCAAAAGAATGCTGGTTCCACTAATATTCCGTTGTTATTGATATAAGGCTGGGAACAAAGATGAATAGCAAATAAAATCAATGCACTAGCGAAAAAAAGCAAAGAAATATGGATAGCTTTCATAAGCAGCACCTCCTTTTTTATAATTGTATGATAAATAGATTAAGAATCTATAAATGTGACAAGTTTGTTAGGATGTGAATAAAATGATCATCTAGCGAACTTGAAACAAAGATGGCTAATGATAAGCAATTAATGATTCAGCAATCAGATAGGTACAAAGTTTACCATCATACGTCTAGACCAATAATAGAAAATATGGGAATATAATAGAAAAGATTTAGGATACCCCCAAAAGAATTTCCCCAAAAATTCGATGTATCCTAAACTTTTTTATTTTACATAACAATCATATCAACTGTGAAATAAAATTACAAATGATAACCTAAAATGAGGCCAAAAGCCAGTGTTATCAAGGAAATACTTAATTCACCAAAATTTTTTTTAATTTTTTAGAAAATAAGAAACAAAAATAATAAAAAAAAGAAAAGATAAATTTTTTACTACTGTATACTAACTTTGTTATCGCATCTAACAAGTAACTCGAATAATACCAATACAACCTTCTCCAAAGATGCGATGACATACGTTCTAACCCACCGACTATTGATGTTCTGTACCACCCTTGCAGAACCAAAAAAGCCACTACCAAATATTTGGTAGTGGCTTTTTTTGTTTTATGGATTTTTCGCTTTTTCTGTTATGGTGCTATTCTTTGATTTCAGAAATAGTATGTCGAACTTTAGCGATAGAACGACGTGATTCTTTTTCGTTGTAAAACATCAAAATCACATATAGAGAGTCCAAAATGCTTAGTTGAGAAATACGGGAAGCTAAAGCTTCAGATCGGAATTCTGTTTCTTCAGAAATAGAAATAAAAACGACATCGCCAAGTTTAGCAAGGGAAGAATTAGCTTGGCTAGTAATAACGATTGTTTTTGCTCCAGTTTTTCTTACGGTTTCAGCAATATGGATTGTTTCTTTTGATTGCCCTGTGTGAGAAATCAAAACAGCACAGTCTTTTTCCGTCAATAAAGAAGCTTCCATCAATTGAATATGGTAATCCGTGCTGTGAGAAGTTGCGATAGGGGAACGCAAAAATTTATGATAAGCGTCAGTTGCTACAATCTCTGAACCGCCAACACCGAAAAAATAGACACGTTTAGATTCATTGATAATAGTAGCCGCTTTTTTTAGATCCTTTTGTTGTAACAACTTTTTTGTGTCATTTAAAGTTGAAATACTAGACTCGAACACCTTTTGCGCCATAGTGAGCTCAGTATCTGTTTTCTGAATATTTTCGTGGATAGAAATAGCAGATAGATCATTTTCTTGGATCAACATGGCCATTTTAAAATCTTTAAATCCATTATAACCAAGTTTTTTTGTAAATTGAAAAAAAGTAGAGTCAGCAATGCCCAGTTCACTTGCTAAATTGCTAATAGGACTATGACTTACTTTGCTTGGATTTTCTAAAATATAATCGGCGATAGCCTGTTCTTTTGGGCTGAAGTCGTTGTACATTGTTTTGATTTGTAGTCTTATG
This sequence comes from Enterococcus sp. PLH-Efm8, assembly GCF_053011625.1. Classification (NCBI taxonomy): domain Bacteria; kingdom Bacillati; phylum Bacillota; class Bacilli; order Lactobacillales; family Enterococcaceae; genus Enterococcus; species Enterococcus sp. PLH-Efm8. The sequence goes on along the minus strand of NZ_CP172568.1, from coordinate 1,465,999 downwards.
GAGACGCTCATGAGAATTCCTCATTTTCATAATAAGATTATCATTTTTTCCGTTCTCATTAATGTTAAAGATACAAGGAGAGTAGGAAAAAATCAAACAAAAAATATTTTTGTAAAATCTATTTACAAAAAAATTTTTTTGTATAATGAGGGTATAAGAAATGGAGGCGCTATCATGGAAATTGGTGTAATTGGTTTGGGAAAAATGGGATTGAATTTAGCTTTAAACTTAAAAGAGCACCATCACAAAGTACAAGGACTCGACATTTCAAGTACAGCTGTTAGTCAGGCAAGAGAAAATGACATTCCTGCTTATCAAGAGATCTCTGAATTTCTAGCTACTTTTGAGCAGAAAAAAATCATCTGGTTAATGCTTCCTGCTGGAGAGATAACCGAAAACATGTTAAGAAAACTTTTTCCAAAACTCGGACCAGGAGACATTATTATTGAAGGCGGAAACTCTTATTATAAAGATTCAATCCGTCGAGCAGAAGAGTTTCAGAAAAATGAAATCGGTTACTTGGATTGTGGGACTTCTGGAGGAATCGAAGGAGCACGACATCAAGCCTGCTTAATGATTGGAGGAGATAAAGAAACTTTTCTATCCGTGGAACAATTATTCAAAGATGTAGCAATTGAAAGAGGATATCTGTATGCTGGTGCATCCGGAAGCGGACACTTCTTGAAAATGATCCATAATGGAATCGAATATGGAATGATGCAAGCAATCGGTGAAGGATTCCAACTTGTACAAAAAAGTGAGTATGCTTTTGACTTGGAACAAGTCGCACGTGTTTGGAATCATGGTTCGGTGATTCGCGGCTGGCTGATGGAAATCATGGAAGATCAGTTAAACGAACATCCCAATTTAAGTAATTATCGGGGAATCGTTTCTGCATCAGGTGAAGCAAAATGGACGGTTGAAACAGCGCTAGAAATGGCTGTTCCAGTTCCAGTAATTGCAACTAGTTTGTTCATGAGGAATCTTTCACAGGAAGAAGATAGTTTTTCAGCAAAAGTAGTTTCAGCACTAAGAAATGGGTTTGGCGGACATGAAATAGTTGAAAAGGGTGAGTAAAATGCCAGATTATCATATAGCAATCGTTAATTCCAGCAGTTTCGGAAGAGTCTTTCCACACCACTTGGAAAGATTAAAGTCAGTTGGAGACGTTCATTTCTTTACTGTTGATCAAGAGATTCCAGGAAAAGAACTAGCGGAGTTACTTAAAGGATTCAATATCATTATTGCAAGTGTTACGCCATTTTTTCGACGAGATTTTTTTGAAAACAAAGATGAACTGCTATTGATTTCCCGACATGGTATTGGTTACAACAATATTGATTTAAAAGCAGCAAAAGAACACCAGACAATCGTATCTATCATACCTGCTTTAGTTGAACGAAATGCTGTAGCAGAAAATAATATAACTAATTTGTTGTCCATGCTTCGACGCACGACACAAGCACAAGCAAGAGTCAAGGACGATCGATGGGAAGATCGGGCGGAGTTCGTCGGTAGGACGCTGTTTAACAAAACAGTTGGTGTGATTGGTGCAGGAAATACCGGAAGCGGAGTAATCGAAATTTTGCGTAACGGTTTTCGCTGTGATGTTCTAGCTTATGATCCTTACAAATCAGATTTATACATCGAAAGCTTTGGTGCAAAAAAAGTAGAACTTCAAGAATTACTGGAACAATCAGATATCATTTGTTTATGTGCGAATTTGACAGAAGAGAACTATCACATGATTTCTGATAAAGAAGTCGATCAGATGAAAGAAAATGTTTATCTATCTAATAGTGCAAGAGGCGCTCTAGTTGATGAAGAAGCGATGATTAATGGTCTGAAAAGCGGAAAGATCGCAGGATATGCCACAGATGTTTTAGAAGAAGAACCGGGACGTCAAGATCATCCGTATTTAGCGTTTGAACAAGTAGTGATTACGCCACATATATCGGCCTACACAAGGGAATGTTTAGAAGCAATGGGTGAAAAATGTGTCAGAGATGTCGAACAGATCAGTCAGCACCTTCTTCCTGAACGTTCTGTCCAGACAAAGAGCAACTATATAAAAGGATGATGAAGAAAATGGTGAACGGTTTAAAAGTGAAAACAGGCCCTCAATTTTATTTATATGAAGAAGGTGGTATTTCAAAAGTTTCTGATCTCTTGAAATCATACGGCGCGAAAAGAGTACTGGTCACCCACGGAACGGTATCATGGGAAAAGGCGCTACCTAAATTAGTATTTTTGAATGACGAAACGATTCAATTTTTTTATCATCGTTATTCTGGAGAATGTAGTTATGCTGAAGCCAGACGAATAGCTACAATCATCAAAAAAATGAAATCGATTTCGTAGTTGGCGTTGGCGGAGGAAAACTGACCGATCTAGTGGGTTATAGTACCAATCTTGCAAGAATCGATTTCGGAGTCATCCCTACTTTAGCTAGTAATTGTGCTCCATGGACACCTCTTGCTGTCATGTATAAGGAGAATGGACAAGCAGAAGGGAAAACAGAACACTTTTACAGACAAGCTGCTTTTTTTATAACAGATCCCCAATTAGTGATTGATTCCCCTGTTCCATATTTCATTGCCGGGTTAGCAGATACACTAGCAAAATGGTATGAATCTGAGCTCATCTTAGAACAAGATTTTTTGCAAGATGAATCATTTTTGAAGCTAGCACAAGATACTGCGAAGATCTGCAAAGAAGAGATTTTGAATCATTCTGCTAAAGCAATCCAAGATATGGCACAAAGAAAACTGACATCGGAGTTCAAACAGCTTTCAGAGATTATCTTTGCTGTTGCTGGTTTAGTTGGAGGATTAGGAGATAAATACGCAAGAAATGCGGCAGCACATGCTATGCATGACGCTATCAGTAAATATATTCCGGAAAGCCATCGTTTTCTACATGGAGAAAAAGTAGCGTATGGGATTTTCTATCAACTGGCACTAGAAGGTCGCTGGGAAAAAATAGACGAGTTATATCCTTTGTATCGGGAATTAGAACTGCCGGTTTCTCTAGAACAAATGGGATTATTTCCGAAAGATAAACAGATAATAGATAAAATGGCTGAATTTATTGATTCGAAAGAGAAAGTGCATTTGATTCCTATAGAGGTAACACAGAAATCACTGATACAGTCAATGATGGAACTGGAAGGTTATATCAGAAAGATCTGAAGGAGGAGGACACATGGAAACATTAAGTGTAGTACAAAGTTTGTTGATTGCTTTATGGGTAGCCGCGGTTATGTCCCGCTGGTTAGGTGGAGGAGCCACGTTGACCTTACGTTTTTCTCCTTTGATGACTGGATTAGTCGTCGGGTTGATCATGGGGGAAGTTGCACAAGCGATGATTGTTACAGCCGCTTTGCAAATGATTTATATGGGGGTTTTTTCTCCAGGAGGATCAATGCCAGCTGAACCATCTATTGCAGCAGCTATCGCAGTACCAGTCGCATTATTAGGGGATCTGTCGCCAGAAGCAGCGATTGCCGTTGCGGTGCCAGTCGGATTGCTCGGAAGTTACTTGTATCAGTTTCGTTTTTTCATCAATACTTTTTTAGGTAAATATACAGACAAAGCTGTAGAAGATTTGAATACAAAAGCTATGGCCCGATCAATTATTCTTTATCCAACGGTTGCCTCATTTTTATTATTCGTTCCGCTTGTTTTCATTGCTTTATATTTAGGGGCGCCATTGATCGCTGATGTAATCAAAGCTTTAGAGGGAACAGTCGTTATCCACATTCTTGAAGTAGTAGGTGGAGGGTTAGCGGCAATCGGTATCGCGACAACTGTATACGTTATCGGTCGAAAAGATTATCTGGTCTTTTTCTTCCTTGCTTATTTTATGAGTGTTGTTTTGAAATCTTTAGATATTACGATGGTTACTTATGCCATTTTTGGGATTATTATCGCTTTGATCTTTGTCCAGTCGCAAAAAGGGAAACAAGTACAGCCTGCCACAAGCAATAACAATTCAGCATCTTTTGATGACGAAGATGACTATGATGACGGATTTTAATTTAGGAGGAATGGGAAATGGCTGAAATAATGGATAATCAAACAGGTGCTCCTGAAGAAATCACGAAAAAAGATGTAACAAAAGCCTATCTGAGATGGCATTTTGCAAACGAAATTCCTCACTCTTTTGAACGTTACTTGGCGCCATCACTACTATACGGAATGATGCCAATCTTGAAAAAACTTTATAAAGATGAAGACTCTTTAAAAGCAGCATATAAACGGCAGTTACTGTTCTTCAACACTCAATTAAGCTGGGGTGGCGGTGTGATTACTGGCCTAATGTCTTCTATGGAACAGCAAAGAGCAGAAGAAGAGTATGAAGAAAAAGAGATCTTGATGCAGGATGACTTGATGTATAACACGAAAGCGGGATTGATGGGGGCACTAGCAGGAATCGGAGATGCAATCGATTCAGGAACCGTCCAATATATTTTTATCGCAATCGCGGTACCTTGGGCACAACAGGGAAGTCCTTTAGGCGCACTTTTTCCTTTTATCTGCTTTGGGTTGTATCAGGTTTTACTAGGGGTATTTTTCGCAAGACAAGCTTTCACTATGGGCCGTAATGCTACAGGCCTAATGCAAAACACTGGTGTTCAGACAGCGATTGAAATGCTATCAGTTTTAGGGTTGTTTATGATGGGGGTGCTTGCGGGAAACTATGTAAAAGTAGAATCTTCATTGAAATTTGCGATATCCGGACGTGAGTTTGTTATCCAGGAAATTCTTGATCAAATCGTGCCAGGGATATTACCTTTAGCTGTCGTAATGGGTGTGTACTTGTTCTATACGAAAAAAGGATTGAAAGTCACACAAGCATTATTATGGCTGACTGGAATATTAATTGTGCTAGCAGGAATCGGTATTTTATAAAAAGAAGGGAACGTGAATAAGATGGGTGTAGTCAATTTAGCGCGTGTGGATGAGCGTTTGATCCATGGGCAAGTAATGGTAACGTTATCTCAAAAAAGTGGAGTGAATTCCATTTTTGTTGTAGACGAAGTTGTAGCAAAAGATAAATTTATGAGAGATCTTTACAAAAATGCAGGAAGCCGTACAGAACAAAAAACAATTGTCATTACACCAGAGAAAGCTAAATTCTATTGGGATGAATATCAATTTAAAGAATACAATTGTATTTTGATCGCAAAAACAGTCCAAACGATTTACGACTTAGTAAAACACGGAATCCCCATGGAAGAATTGAATATTGGAGGGATTGCTCAAAAAAATCCTGATACAGATCTTTTAGTGACGAAATCTGTTTATTTAAATAAATCAGATGCTGAAAAATTGAAAGAAATGAATGAACAATATGGCGTAAAGAATATTTATTTTCAAGCCACTCCATCTGCACCTAAAACAGGATTAAAAGATGTATTGAACAAGTTTGATTTGTCATAAACAAATGCTTAGAAAAAAGATAAAGAGGGCGAAAAAATGAAGAAGAACGAGCTGTTTCGTGATTGGGAATTTCGTTATCGCTATATTTACCGTAAGCGCCGTACAAAAAAGAGTAAACAGCGTTTTCTTTCAGCATTAGTATCAGATATTTACAGTATGAGAACAGATGTGACAGTCATTGCTTACGATACGCTAGCCTACCGATCAAAAAATATTTATGTTGGAGATATCGAAAAAGCAGAGAAAGTTATCTGTACTTATTACGATACACCCGTTCATGCATTAGGAAGTTATTTCATGTTTGATTGGAAAGACCAAAGGAAAAAAACAATCTACTCTATATTATTGTCCTTCATTTTGTTGTTCAGTTTAGGTTGGTGGGGAATGATGATATATAACAAAAATCCTCATCACGTATTCGATCTGCTATCCGTATAAACAGGTATCACTGTACTAGCATTTGGGAGCTACTTTTTCTTATTGGGAAAAGCAGCTCGCGGATGGCCTAGCAGACAAACTTTTATTCGAAATACTTCATCCATATTAACGATGCTAGAAATGATCCGTACGATTGATGATCCGAGTGTAGCGTATGCGTTTGTTGATGAAGGCTGTTATGGAGAAAAGGGCTTAGACAGCGTGAGATCGGGTATGAAAAAAGAGGCTATTCTTTTTTATCTAGACTCTGTTGGGGCAGATACACCGCTACAGTTTTCGGGAAATTATTTTTCAAATAAAGAACAGTGGCTGAAACAAGTTGATAAGTTGAAAGAAAAAAACGTCAATTATATTTTTAGTGCAAGAAAAAAGCAAGCGCAGTTCTTCTATTTGACCAAAACAGATTTACGAGGGAAAACATTTAATTGGCAAAATGCCAATCAGATTATTGCTCTTTTTCGATAAGTAAAAAGTGCAAAACAAGGAGTGAGAAGACTAATGTTGGAAATCATGATCGTTACACATGGTAAGTTGAGCGAAGGACTGAAAGATGCGGCGGAAGTAATTGTCGGGACATCGAGCCATATTGAAACAATGTGCTTAGAGTCTGGGGAGGACATCCAAACATTCGGAGAGAAGGTCAAAGAAAAATTAACTATGATCAACACAGCAGAACCCATGCTAGTATTTGTTGATCTAATTAGCGCAAGTCCGTACAATCAAGCGCTCTTGGCAGTCAATGAACTGACTGAAGAAAAGAAAGCAGCCACTTATGTCATAGGGGGCGTGAATCTGCCAATGTTGTTAGAAGCAATCAATCATCAGATGCTTCACACACCGATAGAAGAAGCGGTGGAACAAATTGTCAAACAAGGAAAAGATAATTTAACTGTTTGGCATGCTTCAGCGGAAGAAAAAAAATTAGATGAGGACGATTTTTAGAAGGAAGGCTGAAAAGATGAAGTGGGGATTTAGATGGTATGGTGAAAAAGGGGATTCGATCCCATTAAAATATGTTCGCCAAATACCGGGAATAAATGGGATAATTGGAACTTTGCTGACTAAAATGCCTGGAGATGTTTGGGAGATTTCAGAAATTGAGGAGTTGAAAGCATCTGTTGAGAGCCAAGGACTGGAACTGCTTGGAATTGAAAGTGTAGCGATCCACGATGCAATCAAGGCAGGGACAGATGAACGAGATTACTATATTGATAACTATATACGAACAATCAAAAACTTGTCTCGATGTGGGGTTCGATTGATTTGTTATAGCTTCAAACCAATTTTTGGATGGGCGAAAACTGATTTGTTTAATGAAAACAACGATGGAAGCTATTCTCTTTTATACGATCAGAAAATCGTCGATCAGATGGAGCCAGGAGAAATGTATCAATTGATACACAGCCAGTCAAAGGGATTCAAATTGCCGGGTTGGGAAGAAGAACGGTTGAAAAAATTCGCTCAGCTGGAAAAACTGTATGAAGGAATGACCGAAGAAGAATTATTTGAAAATCTGACTTATTTTTTAGAAAAAGTGATTCCAGTGTGCGAAAAAGCAGATGTAAAAATGGCTATCCATCCAGATGATCCGCCATGGGAACTTTTTGGTTTTCCTAGAGTGACGAAAAATCTTGGCGACTTGAAGAAAATTCTAAATGCAGTAGATTCTCCATATAATGGACTAACGCTGTGCACAGGATCTTTAGGGGCAAATCCGGAAAACGATTTAGTTGAAATCATCCATGAGGTAGGTTCGCGCATCCATTTTGTCCACTTCAGAAACGTGGAGTTTTTAGGAGAAAGAAAGTTCAAAGAAACGGCACATCCCTCTACAGAAGGCTCCCTTGATATGTATCATATTATGAAAGCGTTGGTGCAAGAAGGGTTCGACGGTCCTATACGCCCTGATCATGGTAGAACCGTGTGGGGTGAAGTGGCTATGCCTGGATATGGCCTGTATGATCGTGCAATGGGACTCACTTACATGCAAGGTCTATATGAGGCGATAAGTAAGGAAAAACCACTGGGAGAGCATTATGAATAAAATCAAGCTCTTCATCTTTGATATGGATGGCCTTTTATTAGAAACTGGACGTTTAGCTTATCGTGCTTATGTAAAATCAGCACAAAAGTATGATTATGAAATGCGTAAGGAAGTCTATTATTTACTAACTGGCCAAACAGAAATGGCGATAAGAGAACAAATGGGCATTTTGTACGGAGAAGATGTTCCATATATCAAATGGCGAGAAGCAATCAATCAATATAAAGAAAAAATCGTGAAAGAAGATAAGAGAGTATATACGAAAAAAGGAGCAGAAGAAATTTTATCTTTTGCAAAAGAAAGAGGAATCCATACAATCGTGGCTTCGTCTAATACACGGGTAAAAGTAGAAATGTATTTAAAAATGGAAAATCTATATGCCTTGTTTGATCAAATCATTTCAGGGGATGATGTAAAAAAAGGAAAGCCGGAACCAGAGATCTTTTTGAAAGCTTGTTCAAAAATGAATATTCCTCCAAGTGAAGCACTTGTATTTGAAGACTCGATTGCAGGGATCGAAGCAGCAAGGCGAGCGGGCATTTTGTCTTTTCTCATCAAAGATCATTTGATAGGGTTGCCCGATCATAATGGGAAGCATAAGTTGAAAGTAGATGTAAGTTTATATGAATCCAATAAAGCAGACTATGAATTTTATGACCTGCATCAAGCAAAACGATTTTTAGAAAGTAAAGGGTTGTATCTCTAATAAAGAGGACTATTTTCTAGTCCTCTTTATTTATTGTCCTGCACGACTGAGGGAACAGATGAAAAAGAAGTAATTTTTTATTTTGAAGTATCTACCTTATTTGTAGTGAACAATTTAGAACAAACACAAAACGCATCTACTGTTATCTACCAGTAGATGCGTTTAAAGAGAAGAACGAGAATCGTCCATATGAGGGTTTCCACTCCTTATGCAGATTTTTTTAATTCTTGCACTGCTTGTTCGATCGTAACACCTGTCGCTACATGATTGGTATTTTCTTTGTCAAAAACGACAAATAGATTCAAATCTGTATCCAAGGTTACTCGATATTGTATATCTTTGTTATAGAATGTCATAGCCATTCTCCTTTCTTTAAATACTTGCTGAAAGGCAACGAACGCGTTGATAACGAAATTCCATTTATAAGTATACCACCAATTGAAAGGTTTTCATAGTTAAGAAATTTTAAAGTCAAAAGTTGCAGATAAAAGCAAATAAACAAGAAAACAAAAAGTGAATCAATCGCGGTTATTCAACTTTTTCTTCGATTCGAAGACAATAGAAGACAATGAATTTTATATTTCATTGCATTATCCTTGTGTTATTAGAAAAAGCATGATATATTAAATGAGTAATCTATTTTGAAACGTAATTTGAGCGATATATCTACATAGATAAAACTCCTTTTGCCTATCAAATATTTATTGCAACGAAAAAACGTACATTGATACGTATCAGGAGGAATTTATTTATGAATAACGGTACAGTAAAATGGTTCAACGCAGACAAAGGTTTTGGCTTTATCACTGGTGAAGATGGAAATGATGTATTTGCACATTTTTCAGCTATCCAAGGTGACGGCTTCAAAACTTTAGAAGAAGGCCAAGCAGTGTCTTACGATGTTGAAGATGGTCAACGTGGCCCTCAAGCAACAAACATTGTTAAAGCTTAATAAAAATTGACTTTTAACCGTCTTTTCGAAAGAAAAGACGGTTTTTTTGTACGAAAAAATTCAGGCTCTTTGTCAATAAGGACTGATGAGTTGTGCAAAATCAAATCTGAGTCAGAATGAACCACATTCTGGCTCAGATTTTTTGTTATCTTACATTGATTAATTGATTGATCAAAAAGATTCTAATTCTCATGTTCTCAAATGATTTAAATCCGTAGGATACTCGTTTCATTGTCTTTATGTGGGTATTCTTCGCTTCTATTTTTCCATTGGAATAAGGATAGATCATTGCGTTGGTGATGCCTTCTTCATAGGTCAGAAGGTTTTGAAGCTTTTCCCGAAAGCTGTCATCTAACGTTTCGGGAAGTTCTGCCAATAAGGAGAAAAATAAGTCAGGGTCTTTGTCTCGAAAGGCTTCAACTAATTCATGAAAAAAGGGATACGCCTCCTTTAGGGGCGGAGAAAACTCAAGCAATCGATCAATCATCATTGCTTCAGTAAGAAATGGGTATTTTGGTGCTCGGAAACTTTTCCATGTTTTGTATTCATAATGGTTGATGTTTGCACGATTTTTTAGCAAAAAGCGCCAGTTCTTTTTCAGTTTTTCTGCCTGGCTTTTCTGTCCGGCTTTACGAAGTTCATTCATTTCACGGATACGCAACTCATTGAACGCTTGATTCATGTGTTTGACAATATGAAACCGATCAATCACGACTTTCGCATTTGGCAGAACACGTTTGGTGAGCTGGAAGTAGGCGGCGTTCATGTCTGTCACCAAGAATTCTACTTCTTCTGGATTGGTACAACCTAAGAAATAGCTTGTTAATCGAGGTAATTTACGCGTAGGCAAAACATCTATTAATTTTCCTGTTTCGCCATCCGCGCAAATAAAGCTCATCTTATCTTCTATGGAAGCATGCGAACGAAATTCGTCAACCATCAATACTCTGGGGAGGATCTTCTTAGATTGCTTTGGTAAATAGCTTTTAAACTCTTTCAATGTACGAATAACGGTGGTCAAAGATACCTGACAGCTTTTCGCAATAAAAGATAAAGATACTTTTTCAGTCAGTAAAGAAGCAATTTTATATCTAACATGATTTGCGATTGAATGTCTGGGTTGGACAAAATAACTTTGAGCCGTCCAATGGGTGCGACAGTTTTTACAGGTATAGCGTTGCTTTTTTAGGCGCATAACCAAAGGCATATGATTGTATTGTTCAAAACGGACAATCGTTTCCTTTTTTCCATTTTTCACTATAATTGCTTTCCCGTTTCCATCTACCACAGTAGAACCACAACTTCTACAAGCACGAGGAGTAGGCGAGAGAACAGCATCGACGACCAACGTCTTTTTCTTCTGAAGGGTCTCGTAAGAGACCTCTGTAATCATCAAATCTTTCTCTGTTATTCTCAGCATTTTTTTGATAGAATCATTCATATAGCGTATCGTCCTCTCAGTTGTTTATTTTGTGGTGATTTAATCATACTAGAGAACGATATGTTTTTTAATACCTAAAATGAAAATGGGGCTGAAGAATCAATTCTGATTCATCAGTCCCATAAATTATAGAGCCAAAATTCATTGGTCGTTGAATGGGCTGAATAGTAGTGTATAAAACAATTTTGTGGAGCGTGAAGCTTTTATGGTAGAGGAAAATACGAATAAAGTGATGTTGATAAAAAGATTCCTATCTTGAATATGAATCGAGATGTCTTGAAAATGAATGAGTTTGACCAATCATTATCCTATCGAAATTTACAGTTTCGTTCGATTGGTCTGTCAATTAATGAAAAAGTAAAAAAGAATATGTTCTAGGAAGAGGGCGGCACATCTAAATTTTTAAGTAACGGACAGTTCAAATATCAAGCATTGAAAGAGGCTATCCTACTGTTTGAAGGAATACGAATATATAAAAACGACAAAGAGGAAAAAGTAGTTCATTAAATCCCTTCAAGTGATGAAAGAATGAGATCTAATAAAACCTGATCTTTCATCTGTTTTTTTAATAACGTAATAATTTTTTTATTTTTTGTGCTTTCGCCGTTATTGTAGAGTGATTTAGCATTCTTATTTTTAAAAATAACTGTGTTATATATTAAAAAAGGCATAATAGTTATAAGCTTTTTTAAAGAATATTTAGAAATTATTAATTTTCGTCTGAAAACAAAAAAAGAAAGCGTTATTATTTTAGTCTATTTTCAGGGGGGGAACCTTATGATAAAAAAACTATTTTTACTATCAATATTAACGCTAGCAATGGCAGGTTGTTCTGACTCTGGCTTAGCAACTGAACTGATCACAAAATCAACTGAAGCCACGACAGAGGAGTTAAAATGTGGAAACGATCACAGTGACTACAGAGGCTTAAATCGACGATGCATGGGAATATTAGGCAGAAGCAATTGTAAGCATCGATGTAGTAATCGAAGAAGGTGTAGAAGAAGCAACAGAAAAATCAAAAGAAAGATCAAAAGAAGCAATCTGTGCTGTGCATCGTATACAGACGTCGAAGATGCGGTACTTTTAAACCACGTCAGGAGATGTTCATTTATGTCTAGGGAAGTTGGCGATGAACCAAAACTAGAGTACGCTTTTAGTTTTGCACGTGAGGATGAAGATAACCCTAAAACTTACGACATTTTAGCTTGATCTAAGATGGTTAAAGCTTTTTAATGAAGTAAGAGGAGATAGAAGGCTTTTCTAGTTATATTAGGTAAGATAAATTCCTTTTTGCTCCAAATTTGCTAAACATTCTGCTAGATAAACTTCATCGTGTTCCGGATAAATCGGCACGTTGCGCTCTACAGTAGGTAAATCAAAAAATGCTTCGCATGATTTGCCACGATACATAGGATTTTTCCACTCTGGTGCTGGGCTGTAACCACGTTTTTCCATTTCATCCATGACAAGCTGATGATATTGGAATAATCTATAAGGAGAATAGTGAAAAACATAATCCACAGTAGCATGTTTCTTTCCCCAGCCATTTCCTCTTAATGCACAGCATTCCCGATGTTGTCCTAAAAGCTGTTGACGAGGAAGCTTTGAAATCAATTTTTCATGCCATAATCGCATAGAAATGTCTCCTTTATATATAGATTGTTAACCTTAGACGTTAAATGAAAAAACCAGCACCAAGGCTGGAAAAAATCACTTCAGTTTGCTTGCTGTTTCTGAGCGACCAATTAGGTAATCAACGGAAATATCGTAAAAGTCAGCGATATAGATTAATTCAATGATGCTTGGAATTTCTTCTCCTTCTTCGTACTTACGATATTTGAATAAAGGAATACTTAACGCGCTAGAAACAGCTACTTGAGATAAAGATCGGCCAGTTCTTAAGAAATTCAGACGACAACGTAAAGTATCCAGTAAAATAGCTTCTTCGATACTCATTTAATCACCTTTCATTATAGTAGAATAGTTATAATGACTATAGAAAGCTACACATGCAATCAATAGTACTCAATGTTTTTTATTTAAACGTATCAAATAAAGAATGACGATCAATAAAGACAAAACCAGTCCTGATAATTCTTCTATAAAAACACTATCGGGTTCAAAGTAGTTGTAATTAAAAACTTTCCACATAAAGTAGATAGCCGGAAGAGTCAAAATAGCTAAATAAAACCGTTCTTTGTTCCAATTCATAAGATAAACAATACTTGCGACCAGTGCGACCGCAGGCACCCAAAACAAAACTCTCACCAACGTAATCATGTAACGGACTCCTCAACGATTCATATAATAAAAGATAACATGTTATTGCATACATCACAAATGAAATGCTAGGAAAATAAAAGAAGAATAGATCAATGAAAAATGAAAAAGCAGAACAGTTTTCTGCTGATAAGCAGGAACTGTTCCGCTGAATGTGTCTTATCTATCGAGAAAAAATCAATGGATTGATATCTAAGTAATTCAATACATATAAAAAGAGGACGATCGCATTCACTAAAAAGGAAAGAATGATGATCCCATAGCGAATGGAAACATATTTAACAAATACTTTTGTTTGAATACGGGCATATCTTTTTCCTTTATAGCTGAGCATCATGACAAGAAGCAAAAGGGTAATCACACCTTGAAAAATCATTCCAATAAACAGAATTCCTGAGGTTTGATAATTTAATTGGAGAAAATAAGCTGCTGCCGCAACTAAATCGAATAAAATCGCAATAAATGGCAAAATAATCACTCCTAACATTGAGAATAAATAAAAGAATAACATTTTTTCTAAAATAAGCAAATAAAAATTAAAGTAACAAAATAGTTATGACACAAGTAAAAGAAATAAGAATAACAATATTATTTTACTTATATTTTGAAACTTGTGAGAGTTTGTCATTCGTGCTATAGTTGAAAAGTAACAAAAATAAATTTTATTTATGATGTACCTTTAGCTCAGTTGGTTAGAGCAGACGGCTCATAACCGTCCGGTCGTAGGTTCGAGTCCTACAAGGTACATAAGAGGTTGTGAAAAAGCTGCCCTGCATCAAGTAATAAGAACAGCCAAGTAAAAACAGCTTCTTATGTTTTTACTTGGCTGTTCTTATTACTGCAGATGCAAGCTTTTGAATACCGTTTAAGGAAGAGGTTGTGAAATCAGCGTTTTGACCTGAGTATTAGCTTAACAAACGGAAAAATAGTTCCTCATATTTTGCCGTTTGTTAAGCTAATACCGAGGGTCAGCTGATTGAACACCATTTAAGAAAGAGGTCGTGAGCCTGCCGTTTCACTCTGTGTCATAAAAAAGCCAATCTACTTTGATAGAAAAAGCACGTAGGACTAAAACAGTTCTGCGTGCTTTTTTTATTGTGTGTTAAATATCGTAAATGAAGATAGATATTTTTATGATTCGACGATAGAGACGTTGAAATCTTTCAACAGCTCTAAAGCGGATTCTCCGTGTTTTCTACTGGAGACTAACATTGGATCAACAAAAAAGTCTGCTTCAGGAAAAGCACTCTGCAGGCCTATCAGATTAGAGAGTACACACAAGTTTGTTTCAATCCCGACTACTTCGATCTCTTTTTGTTCTTCTTTGCTTTCAAATAAAGTTTCCTGGATTTCAGCTAAAGTTTCAGGTGGAATCGTAAAGTAATACTTTTTAATCACTCGTTCATTTTCTTGTGGAGAAAGAAGAGGGATCAATTGCAAATCTTCTCGTTCTTCTTCTTTGTCCTTCAGTTCAACTGGTATATCCCGTGTGAAGAGAATATATTCATTATTTTGGCGTGCTTTAGCTAATCTTTGAGCAATACGTTCTGCCAATTGATCTGACTCTGGAATATAAAATTCGCTGTTTGGATCAAGAATATGATTTTGCATATCAATAATAACTAACATTTTCTTTCCTCCTACATTCATATCGTCATTTTATTCTTTTTAATAGAAGTTTTTTAAAATATAAGCAACACCAGCTTCTTCATTCGTCAGTGTTACTTGGTTTGCAATTTCTTTTACTTGTCGCTGTGCATTCCCCATCGCAATACTCAACCCGCTGTAATTCAACATAGCAATGTCGTTTTCTTGATCGCCAAAAGCCATGATGTCACTCGATTCGATTCCAAGGTAATCCGCCAGAAAAACAAGTGAATGAGCTTTAGTGATACCTGTAGGCGTGATTTCTAAGAAATGCGGATCAGAGAATACTGATTGGATACCATCTGCTTGCAGATCTCTTTGTAGCTTCTGTAGTTTTTCTTCACTCTTATCTGTTAATGCTAATTTAAGATAGCTAAGAGAAGGATCTTCCAACATATTTAAAATTTGATCAAAAGAATGGTTCTGTAAATTGAAATGTTCATAATAAGGGTCATCTTTGACTAGATTTGATTCATCGAATGTCAGCTGATCATCTTGGGTTTCTCGGCTAGCAATGATGGATATTTTCGCTTCTTGAGCATAGAAGAAGGCTTTTCTCAGTGTATCGCTATCTATTTTTGAACGTCTGAGAACTTTCGCCATTTTTCCATCCTTCATTTCAGCAATCAGTGAACCATTGGAAGAAATCAAATAGCCACCGATTCCTAATTCGGAAAAAATATCTTTAGCAGAAATGCTGTTCCTTCCGGTAGCGACGGTTACGATTCCGCCATTTTCATCAAATTTCCGAAGTGCTTGGATATTTTCTTCTGGTATCTTTCCATTTCGATCAAGCAAGGTACCGTCTAAATCAATCGCTGCTAGTTTCATTTTATCTTCCTACTTTCTTTTTACATATCTATTTTCCTGTTACCTTAAGATTAAATGAGAATTTAAAAAAATGAAACTAACTTGCTTTGTCATTATGAATTTTTTCAAAAAACATTCTTAAGAAAAAGGTGGCTATATATAGTAGTTTTTGCTCAATACCTTTGAATAAAAAGCCATGAAAAACGAATAGTTAGCGCTTACCGATGCGTTTTGTGATAAAAAAATTTTAAAATATTCAATGAAAACAAAGCATATATTTTGCTTTAAAACCAAATGAGGAATATTCTAGATGTAGAACAGGTTAGAAAAAGATTAGAAAAAGGAGTGATTTTGATGGAGAAGAGATACGGCGTAGTTCCTGTGGTAACTGCTTCAGACGAAAATTATGCTCCTTACTTGAGCGTGATGATCGCAACTGCATTAGAAAATTGCAATAAAACAAGACGCATAAAATTTTATGTGATTGACGATGGTCTATCAGAATATAGTAAAGAAGGATTGGAAGAAACGGTAAATAAATATTCAAGTAATGCAAGTATCCAATTCCTGACAGTGGAAAAAGATATCTACGAAGACTTCCTAGTCAGTGACCATATCACAACTACCGCTTACTTAAGAATTTCTTTACCAAACTTATTAGCTAAAGAGGATTATAAGAAAGTCCTTTACTTAGATTCAGATGTGTTAGTACTAGACGATATCGTAAAACTATATGATGAGCCGTTAAATGGAAAAACAATCGGCGCTATTATCGATCCAGGCCAAGTGAAAGCTTTGGAAAGATTAGGAATCGATTCCGATGACTTGTACTTCAATTCAGGAGTGATGGTGATTGACATTGATCAATGGAATAAAAAAGAAATTACAGAAAAAACTATCCATTACCTCAGTGAAAATGGCGATCGAATCATCTATCACGACCAAGATGCTTTGAATGCTGTACTTTATGAAGATTGGGAACAACTTCATCCAAAATGGAACATGCAGACTTCGCTGATTTTTGAACGTCATCCAGCACCAAATGAAAAATATGAACGTCAGTATAAAGAAGGAAATGAAAAACCTTCGATCGTTCACTTTACAGGACATGATAAACCTTGGAATACGTTGAAAGATCATCCGTATACCAATTTATACTTAAAAAAATTAGCACACAGTACTCTAACGAAAGTAGGCGAGATCAATGAATAAAAAAGAAATAGCAGTAGTCGCAAGTTGTAACACAAAATTCGTACCACATTTAGCTGCATTATTTGTCTCAGTATTAGATAATTGCAACCCGTCTAAATTTGTTCGGTTCTATGTGATTGACGATGATATCGATTTTGAAAGTAAACAGCTTTTACGCTTCTCAGTGAAAAACGCACGAATGAACTCAGATGTGGAATTCTTGAAAATCAATAAAGAATTCTTTACAAATGTGGTAATCAGCGATCGTATTCCAGAAACAGCTTATTATCGTATTGCGATTCCGGAATTGTTCCGCGGCACAGAAGTTGAACGTATCTTATATATGGATTGCGACATGATCGCTTTACAAGATATCTCTAAATTATGGCGTCTTGACTTCGGTGATTCAATCGTAGCAGCTGTTGAAGACGCTGGGTTCCATCAACGACTGGAAAAAATGAAAATTTCAGCTAAATCAATGCGTTATTTCAACTCAGGTTTGATGCTGATCAATGTGAAAAAATGGTTAGATGAAAATATTACGCAAAAAGTATTAGATTTCATCGAACATAATCCAGAAAAATTACGATTCCATGACCAAGATGCATTAAATGCTATCTTACATGACCGTTGGTTACCACTTCATCCGCGTTGGAATGCACAAGGCTATATCATGGCAAAAGCAAAAAAACATCCAACAGCAGCAGGTGAACGTGAATACGAAGAAACTCGCAACAATCCTTACATTATCCATTTTTCAGGACATGT
Organism: Enterococcus sp. PLH-Efm8; assembly: GCF_053011625.1. Classification (NCBI taxonomy): domain Bacteria; kingdom Bacillati; phylum Bacillota; class Bacilli; order Lactobacillales; family Enterococcaceae; genus Enterococcus; species Enterococcus sp. PLH-Efm8. Next base: position 1,448,275 of record NZ_CP172568.1, on the reverse strand, counting down.
GAAACCGTGGAGCAAGGATTTTGAAGGGCCAACGAAGAAATATTACGAAAAATATGCAGGGATGACGGCTTTCCGTTGTGTAGCTAAATTCCCTAAATATCCAAAATATGCAAAAGTTCAACCAAAAACAGATGTAGTTGTTAAATAATAGAAGACAACAACTGAAGAGGGGGAGTAGGAATGGAAATTACAATGTCTAAAAATGCAGTAGAGACGTTAATTGAAAAGGTTGGGGAAAATACAAAAATCGCACTCGCGCTTATCAATGATTCCGATCCATTTCTAAGGGACAAAGGTGCTTTTGCAAAAGGCAGCTTTTTTCAAATCATTCCTTTTGTTTCGGAATTTGGAGAATATGCGACTAAAATCGAGCATCCATTATTGGACATCTATACATCTAAATTAGAGCAAAATTATTTCGGTAAACGATTGAACATGGACTTCAACAAACAGCTTGACAGCTTTTCATTAGAAAATGAAATCGCAGTACTCGATTATAATATCAAATTAAAGAACTGCTTCTTCAGCTAATAGTTTCGAGAAAGTCCAAAAAGGAGGTATACATTGAGATACTACTTTGTGGATGAAGAAAAGAATGTAATAGAAACAGATGAAAAAAAATATAATTGGCTCGTACTTGATAGTGCAAAGCCCGAAGAGATTGAGCAAGCAATCGAAGAATTCGAGCTTCCTGATGATATTTTCGTAGGAACCGAATATCCGGAAGAAGTTTCTCGGATGGAGCGCCTTTATGAGACGAAACTAGAGCATCCATTTTCTTTGGTAGTGATTAATCTAGATCAGTCAGATAATCGTATCGAAAAAAAATTAACGCCAATATCTTTTGTACTTTCCGATAATCTCTTGATTACTTGTATCGATAGAAAAACCGAATTTGTGGATCGGCTGCTGACAAAGCATGGAAATCATTTAAACTCGTTTGAAAAGATCATCACGTATACATTATTAGATATTTACACCCATTACGTGAAAGAACTAAGAGAGATGAAAAAGCGAATTGACGCTTTGGATAAAGCAGCTCGTAAAACAACGGAAAATGAAGAACTGTATAAACAGGCAGATCTTGAAAGAGACATCGTATATATCGATCATACCTTAAGAGATCAACGGGAAACAATGGATCAATTATGGAATTCTGAAACTTTCATCAAACGTTTAGACGATGAACAGCTACTCTATGATGTCCATTTGAGACAGCGACAAACAGAAAAAATGATCGAGATCTATCGAGATTTATTAGAGAGTATTGGTGATCTATTCAACGGGATGATGGACAATAATCTAAATCATATCATGAAATATCTAGATTCAGCTGCATTAATCATTTCCGTTCCGGCGTTGTTCGCAGGGATTTGGGGAATGAATACAGGAGGATTACCGGGTAAAAGTTCTGCTCTAGGCTTTATACTCGTAGTCTTTGGCTCTTTGATAGCAGCAGTAGTTTTAGGTTACCATTTATACCGGAAAGATTATACAAATTAAAGAATCTATTTAAAACAGGTATCAAACAAAGAAATTTGTTTTGGCAATACAATTTAAAAACTAGGAGGAATACAGCAATGACAGAACCAAAATTAATCGACCCGCGAAACTTGTACCATACGGAGAAATTTCCTAAACAAGATCAGGATACACCAGCTTTACAGCAGAATATGATTCCTGTTCCTGATTGTGGAGAAGAATCCTATGAAGGCAATAATCAACTAGAAAACCGCCGTGTACTAATCACTGGTGGAGATTCAGGGATCGGTCGTGCAGCAGCGATTGCATTTGCTAGAGAAGGGGCAGATATCGCTCTTCAATTCTTCCCAGGAGAAGAAAAAGATGCAGAGGAAGTAGCAAAATACGTGAAAGATGCAGGACGTAAGATTGTCTTACTACCTTTTGATCTTCGTGACGAACAAGCACCTAAAGAAATCATAGATAAAGCCGTGAGTGAACTTGGCGGGCTAGATACGATGGTACTAAACGCAGGACAGCAAATTTCTTGTCAGTCTATTGCTGAGTTACCACTTGAGCAAGTCAAAGACACATTTATGATAAACATCATCGCTATGTTTGCTTTAGTGAAAGAAGCTGTTCCGCATATCCCAGCAGGAGGAGCAATCGTAACAACAACTTCTGTTCAAGCATTCAATCCAAGCGAACATTTATTAGATTACGCAGCAACAAAAGCTTCAATCGCTAACTTTACGATCGGTTTAGCAAAACAGCTTGCACCTAAAGGAATCCGTGTAAATGGTGTAGCACCTGGTCCAATCTGGACACCATTACAACTAGACGAAGGACAACCTTCTGATTCGATCCCTGAATTTGGTCAGCAAAGTTTACTAGAACGTGCAGGTCAGCCAGGAGAATTAGCACCAGTTTATGTTTTCTTAGCATCGAATAAAGCAAGTTATGTTACAGCCCAAATTTACGGAGTAACTGGTGGAGAAGCGATCAACTTATAAGAAGTTGATCGTTTCACCCCTATGAGGAGGTGCGAAAATGAATAAAGGTGTAAAAACGATCGGAGTGATCGGAACATTACTTTTGCTATCTGTGCTTTTGTTTGCGATACTATTAAGTGCAACCTATCCATTGCCTTTTCAGCTAGAGAAGTTTCGATTCTTTTCCATCACTAATTCATACGTGCAACAATATGTATTTTGGCTTGCCGTTGCATTTGCTATTTTGACAATTATCACGTTACTTGTTTTCCTGTTTTATCCAAAAACAATCGGAAACTTTCTACTGAAACATGGTGATGGGGAGTTGACGTTGGATAAAAAAGCAATTGAAGGAATGGTTCGTTCTCACTTGCATGAAGATGAATTCATCCATTCACCAAAAGTAAATGTCAAAGCAACGAAAAACAAGATCGCCGTCAATGTAAAAGGGGAGTTGAAACGAACTTCAGCACTCATTGGTAAAACAGGAACATTGATGAAAGAAATCGAAAATGAAGTACAACACATATTGGGAACAAAAGAGCCAGTGAAAGTATCGGTGAAATACACAGGCTTTGAAGAACCAGCTAAACGAAGCAATGACCGCAAACGAGTAGAATAGGGGGGGACCAAAAATGAAAGAACTATTTTCGACATACAAGCTCCCTATCATCTTTGGGGTACTTGGATTGATATTAGCCGTTTTATGGATCACCGTGGGCTTTTTCAAGACCTTATTGATCTTGATCATGGCAGCGATCGGCGTCGCTATCGGTTTTTATCTGAAACAAACGAAAATCTTAGATCACTATTTTAAATCTTAGGAGGAAACATCCATGAATAACAATAACAAAAATAATAACAATAAAATGAACAACCAAAAACCAGTGTCTGCACATCCAGACCCAACGACACCAAACCAATCAAATGGTGTGAACGATGAAAAGAACAAAACAGCACCAGTATCTGCACATCCAGATCCAGTAGTCCCTAACGTTCAACAAGGAGTAGAAGAGAAGAAACATGATGCAGAAAAGCATGCACCTCATCATCCAGGAACTCCAGAATCTAAAGTTCCAGAACAACATGATGCAATCGATCCTTCTAAACCTGTGGAAGAGCAAAAACATCCTTCTGACCATGCGAAAGCACAAGAAAAACTTAGTTCTGACCACACAAACGGACAAGGAAAACTTGGTTCTGATCATACAAATAACCAAGGAAAGCATGATTCTGAACAGGAAGATTCAATGCGCGGTGAGCTGAATTATGAAGATAAAGTTGTGCAAAAAATCATCGGAATCGCAATTGAACAAGTAGACGGTTTATTATCTGCAAACGGTGGTTTCTTCTCTAATGTGGCAGGAAAACTTGTGAATACAGATAATGTAACGGCTGGGATCGAAACAGAAGTCGGTAAAAAACAAGTAGCAGTTGATATGGATGTCATTGTGGAATATGGCAAAGATATCGAAAAAATCTTTGAAGAAATGCAAGAAGTAATCGGCAAAGAAGTAAAAAATATGACACATTTAGAAGTGATCGAAGTCAACGCTAACGTAGTGGACATCAAAACAAAAGAAGAATTTGAAAAAGATCAAGAAACGGTGCAAGACAAAGTAACTGACGCAGCGAAAAAAACCGGTGAATTTGCTTCGAATCAAACAGATAAAGTAAAATCAGCAGCTGGAAGCGGCGCACAAAAAGTAAAAGAAAATACAGAACCACGGGTTCAGTAATAAGGAAGTAAAACATTAGGAGGAACGAAACATGGGATTTATTTGGTCACTTATCGTCGGAGGAATTATCGGAGCAATTGCAGGAGCAATCACGAATAAAGGTTCTTCGATGGGGATTATTGCAAATGTCGTAGCAGGTTTAGTTGGATCAGCACTTGGTCAAGCATTATTAGGTTCTTGGGGACCAAGTATTGCAGGAATGGCAATCGTGCCATCATTGATTGGTGCCATCATTTTAGTACTAATCGTATCATTCTTTGCTCGAAAACTGTAAAAAGACTTTTAAAAAGAGGTCGTGAAAAAGCTGTTCTTCATCAAGTAATAAGAACAGCCAAACAAAAATAGCTTCTCATATTTTTCATTTGGTTGGGCATATTATCGAAGATGCAAGCTTTTGAACACTGTTTATACGGAATAAGAGGCTGTGACAAGACTTTTGTCACAGCCTCTTATTTATGCGGGCAAATTCCCAATTAGATTTTTAAAAGTTTTTCCTTAAATGTGTCTTTATTGATACAGAGAAGCTTCTTTAATAAAACAATGCCTCCCTAAATTTTCTTGAGATAGGAAAGGTGAACATACAAAATAATACGACCACTTTGAAAACCCAGATGATCCACAAATGGATCGTATGATACTGATGAAGTAAAAAGCAATGGATCAGAAACTCAAAGAGATTGAAAAAGACAAGGAAGAAATAATATCTCTTTTTTACTCTTGTCTGTTTTAGCCAATAATAGCTCGTAAAGTAATCTAGACAAACAAATAGAAGTAAACAAAGTTTCGTAAGAGCAGCAATCGTATCATGTTGCTCTGCTAGACGATTGACGAGCAGGAAAAATGTTGGTAATGGAATATAGATCACGAGTAATGAAAGAAAAAAGTAAACAATAAATGGCATACTATTCCTCCTAATTGTGTGAGTTCGCCCTCATTTTAAAATAACGATATTTGTTTGTGAAGCTTTTTCGTGTCGTAACAAATGTTATCTAATGTATTTTTAAATAAATAATCATTATTATCAAAATAATGTTAAAAATAAAAAAGAATTGTCCATCACTGTTATTCAAATCATTTTATCAAAACTACATAGTAAATGTTAAAAAGCAACATGACATAATATATAGAAGGCTTTACAGTATATATGGGAGCTTACTAAAAAAGAATGGAGTAAGAGTTAACACAATGGGCCATTAGCTGAAGTTTTAAGCACTTCAAGGTATGAAACAGAATGGCCTGTAATACTACATGATTATTTAGACTGCTCAAACTGCTATCAGTCTGGTGGAATGAATAAAGTATTATACTAAAAGCAGATCCAACTACAACGTAACAGGAAACCAGTTGTATCAGGAAAAGTGATAGTACATGGAGAAGAAAAGGCCCCCTTTGTATGAGTCAGTACATATCTTATTTATAGATAAAACGGTATTCAATCGAAATAAAAAATCTGAATAATAGACGTAAATAACTTCTAAAAGTCTCACACATCTATCATTCAGATTATTTTTTATTTACTGTTTGTTCTACTTTATTTTATTCTTCTGGTATAGTATTCGAGTCATTTTTATAGGTCAACAAATCACCTGGTTGACACTCCAAAACTTGGCAGATTTTTTCGAGAGTGGAAAAACGGATGGCTTTTGCTTTTCCATTTTTTAGAATAGAGATGTTTGCCATCGTAATGCCCACTTTCTCACTCAATTCAGTCACACTCATTTTTTTTTGAGCTAATACTACATCTAAATTAACGATAATTGCCATGTCGCACCTCACACTGTCAAATCATGATCTGTCTTAAGTAAAATCGCATGTTCAAGCAGTTTTTCCAGCACGCTTGTTAATGTGTATACTGCAAAAGGAATGAATACGACAGCGATTCCTACCAACATCAAACCTGGAGCATCGTCTAAATCCGCTACTTTCATAAATTTAGGAAGTAAGCCAAAAAAGGCGAAACCAATAAACAAAATGGTTCGTTCGATTTTTTTTAGTATGTTTAAGCTTTGAGTGGAAAAAGCTTGGTTATCTTCGATTTTTTTCAATAGTTTCAATAAGAAATAAGCAATAACGATCCCTAGGAGAAGGGCAAAGTAAATGACAGAAACAAATAATGTGGTCTGCCAATCAAAATTGAATCCTTTTTCGCTTGTAGCGATCTGAGTATAAAAAAGTACGCCGAACAAAATAAATACGGCACTTATACCTAAAACGACAAATTTTAATAGCAATGTTTTAAATTTCATTTTTATCCCTCTTTTATCTTTGATAGCTAAAATATAGCAGAATAATTATTGTAAAACAACTATTTTTTATCGAAAAACAATAAAAATATATCGTTTATAAAAAATGATAGAGTATGAAGGTGTGGAGTGCATTTAACAGCTTTTTTTGATTGTAAGAAACATTTAAAACCAGTTATTTTAGATTCTATGTGTGTCTCTTCTATAATGCTAGTTTAGATGCCTGGGATTATATTGGACAATACAGTTGGAGGATTTTTTATTATCTAGCGAAGAGAAGTGTAAGTTAACAGAACTGTATGAGAAAAAAGACAACTACGTAGTAGCTAACCGATTCATTAATTTTTTCAAGTTCATGTTTATTTACGTATCAGAATTTTTCTTATTCAATGGTTTGGTGTAATCACCACTTATTTGTCCTTTATTGCTTATACAATGTTATACAAAAGGAAAATCAAGCATTGACGCATGGGGTGGTACTATCTAGCTGAAATAGCTTAATAAGCGCAAGTAGATGCATTGGATTAGTTTATAAATCAAAAGTGTTAGAGGTATTAAGAAGAAGTAGAAAAATAAAATGGATTGCCGAATAAAAAGTACCATAAATCCTAAAACATGTGCCAACAGATAGATGGCACATGTTTATTTTTTTCGATAATTTTGTAACAAAAATACGAAGATGAAAAAGAATAGAGATTCCCATAATGTAGTAGTCCAACTGAATTCTTTACTGATACCAAATACCATATTTCCTAGATTTGATACAATCAAATAGCCAATCGTTATGATCAATGAATAGTACAATCTTTTCATCATAGGACATACCTCGTTTTTATTTATAAGAATAGTATAAACCAAAGAAGTGAATAAGAAAAATGATAATATAAAAATAAAGTAAGAACGCATTAAAGTAACTAAAGTTATTTATTGTATTTTTTAATTCTCCGAAAAAATTTAACAGAATTAGGCAGAAGTCGCCCATCCTCTATAGGTGGGTGATGAATGCCGTTCGGTATGAGGGTTACCGTTGGTAACTCGAAGACCGACAACTAAGGCGTATTGCCTTTTTATTTTGTTCCATGTTACAATCAGTCTATACAAGAAATGAGTTGATATAACATGGAATTAGATACAAATAATCATTCAGTATTTCTTCTTTATTACCACCTTGTTTTAGTAACGAAATATCGTAGACAAGTGATTGATGATGAAATATCTGATTATGCCAAAACTACTTTTGAAAGAATTTCAGAATCGTATCACATTACTTTAGTGGAGTGGAATCATGATAAAGACCACGTTCATATTATGTTCAAAGCTCAACCTAAAACAGAATTGACAAAATTCATCAATGCCTATAAAAGTGCCAGCTCAAGATTGATAAAACGTGACTTTCCAAGAGTCAAACAATTTCTTTGGAAAGAAATGTTCTGGTCTAAAAGTTTTTGTCTTCTGACAACTGGTGGCGCACCAATTGATGTGATTAAGAAGTATATCCAAAATCAAGGAAACAATCATAAATAGAAAGTAGGTGAACTTTATGGAACAACTAAAAGCATACAAATTCAGAATCTATCCAACAGAGGAACAAGAAATCTTCTTTGCCAAATCTTTTGGTTGTGTCCGTAAGGTCTACAATCTAATGCTTGATGACCGAAAAAAGGCGTATGAAGAAGTTAAAAATGATTCTTCTAAAAAAATGACTTTTCCGACACCAGCTAAATACAAGAAAGAATTTCCGTTTTTGAAAGAAATTGATAGCCTTGCTTTAGCCAATGCCCAACTTAATTTAGATAAAGCATACAAGAATTTTTTTCGGGATAAATCCGTTGGATTTCCACGTTTCAAAAGTAAGAAAAATCCTGTTCAGAGTTATACAACGAATAATCAAAATGGTACAGTTGCTTTGATTGATAGTAAATTCATCAAAGTTCCTAAATTGAAGTCATTAGTAAGAATTAAGCTTCATAGACAACCAAAAGGGATTATCAAATCCGCTACAATATCACGTCATTCTAGCGGTAAATACTATATTTCTTTGTTGTGTAAAGAAGAAATTATCGAATTACCTAAAACTAATTCCACAATTGGTATTGACTTAGGTATTATGGACTTTGCGATTCTTTCTGATGGACAAAAAATTGATAATAATAAATTCACGTCCAAAATGGAAAAGAAACTAAAGCGTGAACAACGCAAATTGTCTAGGCGTGCTTTATTGGCTAAAAATAAAGGTACCAATCTATTTGAAGCTAAAAATTATCAAAAACAAAAACGCAAAGTAGCTAGATTGCATGAAAAAGTAATGAATCAACGTACTGATTTTCTGAATAAGTTGAGTACAGAAATGATCAAAAATCACGATATTATCTGTATTGAAGACTTAAACACAAAAGGTATGTTGCGAAATCATAAATTAGCTAAAAGTATTTCTGATGTTTCTTGGTCAAAGTTTGTGACTAAATTACAATACAAGGCTGACTGGTATGGACGAAAAATCATCAAAGTAGATAAATGGTTTCCGTCTAGTCAGATTTGTTCAGAGTGCGGACATAAAGATGGCAAGAAATCTCTTGAAATTCGAGAATGGACTTGTCCTGTTTGTCATACTCATCATGATCGTGATATCAATGCTAGTATCAATATTCTGACCGAAGGTCTAAGACTACATTCTATGGGATTGGCTTAGATCCAATCATCAAGAACCGTAGGAACTACGGGGATAGCTTGGTAAATAAGAGACACCGCTGTTAGTAAAGAAATACGCTATCAAGTATGCTCTATTCCCAAGAAGCTCCCACTTCAAGCGTTAAGAACCGTCAGGTTTAGCTAAGTGGTGAGTAGTTCACTAAATAAATAGAATCTTGTAATAATAACTGAGCATAATCTTTGCAATTTTTAATCTTGAATAATATCCTTTAAGTATAGCCAGCAATCAAAAGTAAATAGAGAATAAGTAAGCAATTGTTATTTCAGTATCAGACTGGCAATAAAACGCCGTTATGATCCAGCAATGTTTGGTAGCGCTTTATTTACTGATGCTATGCTAACTGTTCGCTATCTATACTGTGATTGTCGGTAGAGTTATTTACAGGGTAAAAATAAGTTTATAGGAGGTGGAAAATGAATAAGGGGTTAAAAATAATCGGTGTTATCATGAGTTTACTGCTACTTTCAGTATTTCTAGCGATTGCGTTGATCAATGCGCCGTATATTATGCCTGAACAATTGGAACGATTTCGCTTCTTTACTTTAACGAATTACTACATGCAACAATATATTTTCTGGGCAGCTGTAGTATTTGCCGTTCTTGCTATTATCATCTTGCTAGTCGTTCTTTTCTATCCAAAGTCAAGAGGAACTTTCGTTATGAAACGGGAAGATGGCAAACTAACAATCGACAAAAAAGCGATCGAAGGGTTGGTACGTTCCCATTTACACGAAGAAGAGTTCATTCATTCACCTAAAGTACGGATACGTTCAACGAAAAATCGAATCCATATCCATGTCAACGGAGACTTGAAACGAACTTCTTCATTAGTAGGGAAAACAGGTGTATTGATGCAAGATATCGAAGAAGAAGTAACTAAAGTACTCGGAACAAAAGAAACGGTCAAAGTGGCAGTCACATACAGCGGTTATGAAGAACAAGAAGATACAAGAGACTACAAGCACTCTCGAGTGGAATAGGAGGGCCAAATAATGAAAGAACTATTTTCAGCATACAAGCTCCCTATTATCTTTGGGGGTCTTGGACTACTGCTAGCTGTTTTATGGTTAACGATTGGATTTTTCAAGACATTGTTGATCATAATCATGACAGCAATTGGCGCAGGAATCGGTTTTTATTTGAAACAGTCAGGAATAGTTGATCAATTTTTTAAATCATAGGAGGAAACAAAGATGGAAAACAAAAACATGAATACAACAAATGGATCAGTTTTGGCAAATGAAAAAGGAGAAAACCGCATGATGAATGGTGAATTGACTTATGAAGACAAAGTCATCCAAAAAATCATCGGTTATGCATTGAAAGATGTAGATGGTCTATTGACATTAGATGGCGGATTTTTCTCAAATATGGCTGAAAAATTAGTCAACACAGATAACGTAACAGCAGGTATCAATACAGAAGTAGGTAAGAAACAAGTAGCTGTGGATCTAGATGTGATCGTAGAATACGGTAAAGACATCGAAGATATTTACAACCAAATCAAAGAATTGATCAGTACTGAAGTAAACAATATGACACATTTAGATGTTATCGAAGTGAATGTGAATGTTGCAGACATCAAAACACAAGAAGAATACCAAAAAGATCAAGAAACAGTACAAGACAAAGTAACAGAAGCAGCAAAATCCACAGGACAATTTGCTTCACGCCAAACAGATAAAGCAAAATCTGCTGTAGGCAAAGGTGCACAAAAAGTCAAAGAAAATAACGAACCACGTGTACAATAAGAAGTAAGAAGTCAGTTAGGAGGAATTTAAAATGGGATTTATTTGGGCATTAATCGTCGGCGGTATCATTGGAGCAATTGCAGGAGCAATCACGAATAAAGGATCATCAATGGGGATCATCGCAAACATCATTGCTGGTTTAGTAGGTTCAGCAATTGGACAAGCTTTACTAGGAACTTGGGGACCAACAATTGCAGGAATGGCTATCATTCCATCATTGATCGGTGCAATCATTTTAGTATTAGTCGTTTCATTCTTTGCACGTAAATTATAAGCAAATTGAAGAAAAACTTATGTTGAAATGAAGAACAAATTTGAGAACCGTAGCGACACTCGCTGCGGTTCTTTTTTATATATTTTATATGAAGTATTCTTTATTCCTTATGAAAAAATATCTTTAAAAATAAAAAAAGACGAAAATAAACGGTTTTCTATAAAAAGAAGACCGTTTATTTTTTGTCTTTATTTGTGTGAAAAACGAAAAAGAGCACAACACATCAAGCTTTTATTAATTGTCTGTCTTTTATAAATGCAAGTATTAATTCAAAAAAACAGAAGAAAAAAACAACTACACCTTCTTTTATACTCGTAATCGTAGAAAGGAGGCGAAAAAAATGAATACATTACCTATCAATACAGGAGATACAGCATTCATGATTTTATGTACAGCAATGGTTTGCCTGATGACTCCTGGTCTAGCTTTTTTTTACGGCGGATTAGCACGGAAGAATAATATACTAACGATCATGTCTCAATCTTTTCTCTCCGTTGGGATAACAACGATTATGTGGGTATTTGGTGGATTCGGATTGGCCTTTGGACGGGATATCGGCGGTGTTATTGGAAACCCGGCAGATTTCTTTTTGATGAGACATGTTACAAGCTTCCCCAACATGTTTCATGGTGCAACGATTCCATTTTTAATGTTCTTTCTTTACCAACTGATGTTTATCGTGATTACCGTTCCTTTGATGACAGGAGCTTTTGCAGGGAGATTGAATTTAAAAGGCTATATTATACTTGTTATTTTTTGGAATCTGCTGATTTATTTCCCTGTTTGCCACTGGATATGGGGTGGCGGATTTTTGGATCAGATGGGATTTAGAGATTTCGCTGGTGGAGCAGTCATCCACACGACAGCTGGATTCGGCTCTTTAGCATGTATCCTCACACTTGGTCAAAGAAAGATTCCTTTAGGAGAAAGAAGTCAGCATAGCAGTCTTATGGCAGCTGCTATCGGTACAGGACTGCTTTGGTTTGGCTGGTTCGGTTTTAATTCCGGTGGTGCACTTCGAGCAGATGAACAAGCAGTCAATGCATTTGGTTCAACATTCATCGCTCTTGCATTTGCGATGATTACTTGGCTGATCATTGCAAAAGTAAAAGGAAATGGCTTTGATTTTGTCGACGTACTAACAGGATCCGTTGCTGGATTGGCAGCCATTACGCCTTGTGCCGGTTATGTAGAAGCAAAAAGTGCCATGCTGATTGGGATCATTGCGGGTATCGTCTGTCATGCTGCTGTTGATTTTCGTAAAAAGAAACAATGGGATGATGCACTTGATGTGTGGGGTGTTCATGGCATGGGCGGATTCACAGGTACGATTCTGATAGGGATCTTTGCATCTAACAGCCATTTACTAACGAATCCAAGCAGCTGGTACTTCTTAGGGATTCAAGTGATTGGTGTCATCATTACTGCCGTGTATGCCTATGTGCTGACAACAGTGATTTTAAAATCGGCGATGCACTTTACAACGATCACTACTACAAAAGAAGAACAAGAAGAAGGATTGGACTTTTTCTTCTTTGGCAACAAACTCAATTGAAACAAATTCAAATAGAAAAGAGGAAGATTCATGCAACAAAGCAAAACGAAAATTCCTGCAAAAAAATTAACGTTCTTTGGCTTTTTGGCTATGACCATCTCAATGGTCGTTTCATTATATGAATATCCCACATTCGCGACCTCAGGCTTCAGCTTAGTATTTTTCTTGTTATTAGGCGGTTTGCTATGGTTTATCCCTGTGGCATTGTGCGCAGCAGAGATGGCAACGGTGAAAGGATGGGAAAAAGGCGGTGTCTATACTTGGGTCAGTCGCACATTGGGAAAACGATTCGGTTTTGCCGCAATCTTTTTCCAATGGTTTGAGATAACAGTTGGCTACTTGACCATGCTGTATTTCTTAACTGGTGCATTATCCTATGCAACGGGTATTGGTGCTATACAAAACAATAAATATCTGAAATTGGCAATCCTATTGATTATTTTCTGGGCTATTTTACTCTCACAGTTAAAAGGAACCAAATACACTTCATTGATTGCTCGGATCGGTTTTGTAGCTGGTATCTTGTTGCCAGCATTAGTCTTGTTTGGCTTAGGGATCCATTATGTCGCTTCAGGCGCTCCACTACAAACGATACTGTCTATGAAAACATTGATTCCTGATTTTTCGAAATTGCCTACGCTGGTTGTTTTTGTTTCCTTTATTTTAGCATATATGGGCGTAGAAACATCTGCCAGTCATGCAAATGAAATGGAAAACCCTAAAAAGGATTATCCATTAGCAATGTTTGTATTGGTTATTCTGGCAATCATTTTAGATACTTTTGGCGGATTGACCGTCGCTACTACAGTACCTCAACATGGTTTGTCTCTTAATACAGGGGTGATTCAATCGTTAGAATTCCTATTAAGACACATTGATCCAAATCTTGCATGGATTGCGAAAATTCTTGCGATTCTTGTTTGTTTAGGTGTCATCGGAGAAATTGCTTCTTGGGTAACCTCTCCTTCAAAAGCACTTCACGTAGCAGCAGAAGAAGGATTACTTCCTGAATATTTTGCAAAAGAAAACACACACGGTGTTCCTGCTCATTTGATGATCGCAAATGGGATCGTTGCAACAATCTGGGCAGCCGTCTTTACATTAAGCGGCGGGGGGAATAATCTTTCATTTCTTGCAGCGATGTCATTGACTGTTGTAATCTACCTGATGTTGTACTTTATGTTTTTCGCGGGCTATTTGAAGCTGGTTTTTAAAGATGACAGTCTTGAAAGAGCCTATCAGGTTCCAGGCGGAAAAGTTGTAAAAGTAATCGTTGCTTGTTTAGGTCTTTTGACTTCACTTTTTGCTTTTTGTATCTCATTTGTTCCACCTGCTAGTATCGCAGCTGGACAGCATGGGATTTATGAAACGATTCTGATTGTTTCTTATCTTATCGTCTTAGTTATTCCATTTACGATCTACGCATGCCGTCATAAATTCCAGCATGCAGAAAAATAAAAAATGAAAGCTGGTTATTCAAATGGAAGTAAAAGAATTAGAACAATTGATTGGAAAAAATTTCCACTATTATCAAACAGGACAAGTGGCGGATTACATTCCAGCATTAGCTGAAGTGGATCCCAAACAATTAGGTATGGCGATTTATGATTTGGATACAAAACAACTGATTGAGGGAGGAGACGCCGATGTGCGCTTTGCCATCGAAAGCATGTCAAAAGTTCCCGTATTGTTATTAGCAATCAAAGACAACGGAATAGAAAAAGTCTTTCAAACAATCAACACGGAACCAACCGGTTTTGCCTTCAATTCTATCATGAATATGGAAATCAATCATCGCAAACATCCAATGAATCCTTTTGTTAATGCAGGAGCGATTGCAACAACCTCGTTGATTGCCGGTAAAGATGCAGATGAAAAATTTGAGCGAATCTTGTCATTTATGAAAGAGATCTGTGATGATCCTAATATCACATTGAATGAAGAAATCTATCATTCTGAATCAAGAACAGGTGATATCAATCGCTCTCTTGCTTACTATATGAAAGGTAATCAAATGATCGAAGGAGACGTACCGGAGATACTCGATGCTTATTTCAGACAATGCTCCCTCAATGTCACCGCTACAGGCATAGCAAAATTAGCTGCTGTGCTGGCAAATAAAGGAATTGCTCCTTGGAATGGCAAACAAATCATTACTGAAGAAAGTGCTACAATCGTCAAATCAATTATGACAACTGCTGGTTTGTATGATGAATCAGGAGAGTTTTCCGTCCATGTTGGTGTACCTGCAAAAAGCGGTGTAGGCGGCGGGTTGATGGCAGCTGTGCCAAATCGTTACGGCATAGGTGTCTTCAGCCCGGCACTAGATCCATTTGGTAACAGCGCAGCTGGTATCCAATTGTTGAAAGATGTAGTCAAAGAACTAGACGCTGACATCTTTGAATAACCATTCTTGAAAGAGGCTGGGGTAAAAGTCCAAACGGCTCAAAGCTACCTACAATGAGGCTGAAATTGTGAGCTTGTTTGACTTTTGTCCCAGTTTCTTTTTTTATTGGTTTTTGAAAGGGCTTTTCTAAATAAAAAGGAAACAAAAATACGATTTACAGATATGATTAAATAAAATCATAAGAAAAACTGGAGGCGTGTATCAGGAATGCTGGAAAATTACATCGAGCGAAATATATTTAGAAAAGTGTATCTGTGTGAACAATTATTTGAATTCCAAGAAATAGACATCGAACAAACAGCTATTTCTCTAAGGGTGACTACACCAACGATCCTTCACGATCTAGAAAGTCTAGCCGAGTGTCTAGAATATTGTATAAAAGAACAAGTAAGAGAGAAGCATAAGTATAAACTCGTATTCAAACATGGTATTGCTCTTTCTGAGCTCACACAGTTTCTGTACGGTCAATCTTATTTTTTAAAGTTTTTAAGTTATTATTTTAATGGTATATTCACGAGTACAGAACTGGCTGATCTTGAATTTATTTCTTTGAGCAAAGTATATACAATCAAAAAAATCGTATTGGATTTTTTTAAAGAAAATGATTATTTGAAAAATAAAGAAATCATTATCCCAGAATTTGACTCGCGGAACATCTTGCTAGCTTTAGTACGTTATGTCAATTGGGAAGGCTATGAAAATAAAAATCCGTATGTAGAAGAAGCTTGTAACGAGTTGATTGATTATGTAGAGACTCATTTTTTTAAAAGAAGATATTCGGAAGATGAAAAGTCCTTTATCATACGAGGAATAGAGATCGCAATCGGAAGAAAGGCATTTCCCCTTGGACTGAAAGAAGAAGATAAGAAAAGCGCAGAAACGAAGCCGTTATTTCAATTAGTCTGTCAAGGATTGGAAGAGCAAAAAGGAATTCTAGACTTACAAGAAGAAGATGTCTATTATATTTTTTCTTTGTTCAACAGTAGAAATTATACCAATGAGAACATGGAGCTGTTAAGAAAAGATTTCGAAGTTGTTTATAAAAATTTTGTTCTCAATGACCTATCACTGAATGAATTGATTTTACAGATTATTAGTATCGCTGAAATCGACGATGCAGAAAATTTTATTTTCAAGCAATCCTTTTTACAATTTGTCCGTACGTTGTGGGCAGATGGACAAGTATTTTTACCGGAAAGGATCTATCTTCTATCAGAAAAAGAACAACTTCTGTACGGAAAAATTGTAGAAATATTGGAAGAGTGGAAAAAGAAAAATCAAATCCAACTAAGATGGAATGAAAATTTCATTCGAAAATTCGTCAAAAGTCTTTCTTTGATCAACAGTGAACAAGCGGGGAGACAGGAAATAGAAATTTTTGTTGTTTCAGAAAGTTCAGTCAAACAATTTTTTTATCGAACCCAATTTCATTTGTATGCGGAAGAAGGCATCGCTGAAATAAATCCTATTTTATTTCGTTCATTAGAAGAATTGCCTGATGAATGTCTATGTGCGAAAAAAAGAGTGGTTTTGTGCGATGCTGCTAGCTATCAAAATGGATTAGAAACTGAAAAGACAAAGATCTATCCAATCTCATTAAAAGGTGCAAACATCCATTTGTATCATATTGCTCAGGAACTTCACCTATTAAAAAAACATATTTCTTGATGAGACCTTAATTAGGAGACCTTCTACAAAGCTTTTTAATTGTCTGTAGAAGGTTTTTATTTGAGTCCTGATTCGTGCGAAGATCTACTTATATAACAAGCTTTCTCTGAAATTTTTTTAAAATGCTATTGACTTAGAGTCAACTCTAAGTAGTAGAATAGATAAAGTGTAACAAATCTATTTTCATTAAAAGAAGATAGTACGGAGGAGAGAATGTATTATGAGTACAGTATTACATGTATTGGATGCAATCAATAGCCCCGCAGATGTCAAAAAATTATCTGTTGAGGAAATGAAACAGTTGGCAGAAGAGATGCGCCAAAAAATCTTGCAAAAGGACAGCGATGTAGGTGGGCACGTTGGTCCGAATCTAGGTGTAGTAGAATTAACGATTGCGTTTCATTATGTATTTGATTCACCAAAGGATAAAATCGTTTGGGATGTTTCCCATCAGTCTTATGGTCATAAGCTTTTAACTGGTCGAAAAAATGGTTTTGAAAAAGGACATTACCGTGAAGTGAGCGGATATTCCAACCAACATGAAAGTAAACATGACTATTTTACAGTGGGGCACACATCTACATCTATCAGCTTAGCAACAGGTTTAGCTAAAGCGAGAGATCTGAAGAAAGAATCAGGAAATGTGGTAGCATTTATCGGTGACGGCTCCCTAAGTGGTGGCTTAGCTTTTGAAGGATTGAACAATGGTGGTGTTTTACAATCCAATCTAATCGTATTAGTAAACGATAATGAGATGTCTATTGATGAGAATCATGGCAGTTTATATAAAAACTTAGCTGAGCTTCGTCAAACCAACGGTAAAAGCAGCAATAACCTATTTAAAGCAATGGGATTTGATTATCGTTACGTGGATAATGGAAACGATCTGGAAACGGTGATCCGTTTATTTGAAGAAGTAAAAGATATTGATCATCCGATTGTACTTCACGTCCATACGGAAAAAGGTCGCGGTTATCAGCCGGCAATCGATAATAAAATGAAATATCATTGGCATGTACCATTTGATCTGTCCACCGGGGAGGCAAAGCAAGTAACTTCTGGAGAAACATTTAATATGATCATCATGGATTATTTGGATAAGAAAATGCAAACAAGTACAGCTCCTATTGCCGCAGTCAATGCAGCGATACCAGGCGCCTTTGGACTGAAAACATTCCAAGAAAAACATCCAGATCATTATTTTGACGTGGGGATCGCTGAACAGCACTCTATCACTTTCGCTTCTGCTTTGGCTTCTCAGGGAGTACGTCCAGTCGTCTTCCAATCAAGTACTTTCTTGCAACGGGCATATGATCAATTATCACATGATTTAGCGATCAACGAGAATCCAGTGATTATTTTAGTCGGTGGCGGAACGATCTCAGCTAGTGACCGAACACACCAAGGAACATTTGACATTCCTTACTTATCAAGTATCCCGAACATCAAATATCTTGCTCCAGCAACAAAAGAGGATATGATCTCTATGCTAGATTGGGCGTTCGAACAAACAGCGCAGCCTGTAGCAATCCGAATTCCTACACATGGTGTAGAACATGGTACAGCTATCGCAAATGATTATAGTATTCCAGCCTATCAAACAGTAAATAATGGAGGAAAAGTAGCAATTTTAGCTTTAGGCGGTTTTCTTGAATTAGGAAAAGAAACAGTAAAAGCTTTTAGAAAAAAAGGAATCGAAGCAACGTTGATCAATCCAGGAACGATCACAGAAAATGACGTAGAAACATTAGATAAATTAAAAGAAACACACGAATTAGTCATCACATTAGAAGATGGTAGTTTGTCAGGAGGATTTGGCGAAAATATCAGTCGTTATTATGGTGATTCTTCAATGAACGTATTAAATTTTGGTGCAGAGAAAGAATTCACGGATAGCGTTCCTGTAGGGCAGCTTTATGAACGTTATCATTTAACACCAAAACAAATCGTTGAAGATAGTCTGCGTGTCTTGAATATTCAATAATTCATTATGCTCACCATCCAGATAATTGTTTATACTAGTATCTGGATGGTTTTTTCATTATAAAAAGCAAAGGGGTGGATGTTATGTATCAGCAAGTAGAAGAATATGTCAAAAAGTTCCAAGAAAAATATCCTAGTTATCAATCAGAAAAATTAGGTTTCTTTTCATTTGGGGATACAGAAAAAATGGCAGACGAGTTGAGCGAACTAGTTGTAAAAAAGATAAAGACTGGTACATCAAGTGGTTACGATCTGTATAAACAAGAGAATGAGCCTTTACCAAAAGTTGGTCAATTAGACGTGGTCCTGAATGGAAAAAATGAACCAGTTTGTATCATCAAAAATATAAATGTGACCATCTTGCCTTTTAGTGAAGTCACGAAAGAGCATGCTTGGAAAGAAGGAGAAGGGGATCGGACATTAGCTTATTGGCGGAAAGTCCATGCTGAGTTTTTTAAACATGCTTATAAAGAAGCGTTGAACATAGAATTTACAGAAGAGAAGCTGGTCGTATACGAAGAATTTGAAGTAATTTTCTTTTAGTAAGAAAGGTCTGCTGAAAGAAATAGCTCATTATTGTCTCCTGAATAGAAAAGGGTTACATTTTTATATGAAGCTGTATTTTTATATAACATTACTGGAGGAGATATTGTGGATACACTGGAACAAATCAAAGGCGGAGTCGTCGTTTCTTGTCAAGCTTTGGAAAACGAGCCGCTACACAGTTCTTTTATTATGGGGAGAATGGCTTTGGCTGCAAAAGAAGGCGGAGCAGTTGGTATTCGAGCAAATACGACAGAAGATATCAATGAAATCAAGCGAATCGTTGATTTACCGGTAATAGGGATTATCAAAAGAGATTACGATGGGTCAGAAGTGTTTATTACTGCGACAGAAAAAGAAGTGGAAGAACTTTTGGAGACGCAAGCAGAAATCATTGCACTGGATGCAACTTCTCGTAAACGTCCGACAGAAAAAACAACTGCTGAACTTGTCCAAATGATTCACGAACACGGTCGGTTAGCTATGGCAGATATTTCGACTTTTGAGGAAGCGCTTCAAGCGCAAGAAGATGGTTTTGATCTTTTGTCTACGACTTTAGCAGGCTATACAGAATATTCACGAAAGACGCAGACACCTGATTTTGATTTATTGAATCAAATCATAGAACAAGTCGATATCCCAGTAATTATGGAAGGACATACTGACTCTCCTGAACAAGTAGAGAAAGCATATGAATTAGGTGCTTTTTCAGTCGTAGTTGGATCTATTATCACCCGTCCGCAATTGATCACTAAAAGATATGTCGAAGCCGCAAGTAAAGCAAATAACTAAAAAACACGCACGGCACAGATTCTTGACAAAAAAGAAAAATTGATAGATAGTTTAAAGCAGATTCTAAGAAGATGAAAAAAGCATTACTTTTCATTTTGTCTTCAAGATCTGCTTTTTAACGAATTTTATAGAAAGAAGGCGAAACCATGTTTGAACGGAGTCCTTCAGAATTGACAGAACGTGAAAATTACAAGTTGCTGATTGGTTCAGTCATCCCTAGACCAGTAGCAGTAGTAACGACTAAATCAGCAAAAGATATAGTGAATATCGCACCCTTCAGTTACTTCAATATCGTCAGTTCGAATCGACCCATCTTATCCTTGGCGATCCAGAGAAAACAAGATGCAGTAAAAGACACAGCAAAGAATATTCTTGAGACAAGAGAAGCTGTTATCCATATCCTTGATGAGGACAACGTAGAAGAAGTAAATAAAACAGCAGCCAATCTGCCTAATGAGGAAAGCGAACTGTACCTGACTGACTTGACTTTAACTGATTCAGTAATCATTTCAGTACCAGCATTGACAGAAGCAAAAGTTCGTTTTGAAACATCCTTATATGAACATGTCGAGATACGGAATAAAAATAAAGTAACAGCTGATTTATTTTTGCTAGAAGTACAGAAATATCATTTAAATGAAACAGTCTATGATGATAAGACAGGAAGGATCGATCCAAGAAAATTGAATGCTGTAAGCCGTTTGGCAGGAAATGATTATGCAGCAATAGGAGAAATTTTCACGATTGCACGTCCCGAATAAAAAGGAGCACTAGTTATGTTAAAAATAAGCTATAAACCATCGACAGATTCAAAAGAAATGAAAAAAGAATATGAAACAGTGAATGATTTTCTGCAAGGGCAGTACTTAGAAGTTCCGCCATTGCAAGACCATTTTGTCGTTACTACTGTTACTTTAGATGGTAAGGAAATAGAAATGCCAGATCAAACGATTAGCGGATTGTTTAATTACTTTAACAAATAAATATTTATTCCGAAAAGTGAAAAAACATATAAAAAAACACATAAAACTAAAAAATTATCAAAGAATCCTGGTGCAACTGAAAGAATTTGCAACGGGATTCTTTCAACTTATTTGTTATTTTTTTCTAAAAAATATTAAAGATTGTTAAATTTCACTATTTCATTTCAAATTCCATTGCCTAATCATTAGGAAAAGTCTATCATGAACTCGTAAATAGAATATAGTAATAACCTTGTTAGGTGAGGCTCCTATACAAACATAGGCTGTTGCCCAGAAACGTCGAAAGTCGCCAATGGGTAAAACAGAAACTGTTGGATTAAGGCTTTTTCCAATAGCTAAGAATGTTTTCTTTACGTTGTATAGTGCTAAAACTCGGACGATGAGATGATGCTAGGTCAGAATTCTTGTTCGAAAAGGTTTCTGACCTTTTCTTTATATTTTTGTGACTGACTTATTTGATGAGACAAACTCGCTCCTCACCTGACAAGTGGATTGCTGTGTGAGGAGGAGATGCGGTGAAAAAAGATCGAT
The DNA here is from genome assembly GCF_053011625.1 of Enterococcus sp. PLH-Efm8. NCBI lineage: Bacteria > Bacillati > Bacillota > Bacilli > Lactobacillales > Enterococcaceae > Enterococcus > Enterococcus sp. PLH-Efm8. Next base: position 1,426,643 of record NZ_CP172568.1, on the reverse strand, counting down.
TGGTGGAGGTCGCTCGGATTCACTTCTGGTTGCACAATACAACCAGAAAACACAACAAGCAAAACTGATCTCTATCATGAGAGATTCATATGTCGATATTCCAGGTTACGGAATGAATAAGATAAATGCAGCTTACTCTTATGGGGGAGTTGATTTATTAAATCAAACATTAAAGGAAAATTTCAAATTTGAAGCTCCCTATTATGCAAGTATCACATTTCAAGATTTTATCGATTGCGTTAATGAACTGTTTCCTGGTGGAGTCAAGATCGATGCAGAAAAATCTCTAGATTTAGATGGCGTATATATAAACAAAGGAGAGCAAGTGATGGATGGTAATACTTTACTCCAGTATGCTCGATTTCGGGAAGACAAAGAAGGAGACTTCGGGAGGATCAGAAGGCAGCAGCAAGTGATCAAAGCTATCTCTCAGCAGCTGAAAGACGTAACTTCAATATTCAAGCTACCCAAAGCGGTTGGGAAATTACTTGGTAGTATCCAAACGAACCTTCCAGAAAGTGTGCTTCTGGATTGTGGTATGGATTTCCTCAAAGACATATGTTAGAATAAACAGGTATAAATAGTGAAATAAAGGAATGACAAGCAAGAGAAGGAGGAAAAAATGAAAAGAAGTGACAAGCACGGCAAAAATCGAACAGGCGCTTATATTGCCGGCGCAGTGATCTTAATAGCAGCTGCGGGTGGCGGTTATTTTTACTACCAGCACTATCAAGAAACCCAAGCAGTAGAAGCTGGAGAAAAGACAGTTGAGCAATTTGTCCAAGCTTTGAACAAGGGAGATTATAACAAAGCTGCAGAAATGACATCAAAAAAGGCGGCAAATAAAAGTGCATTATCTGAAAAAGAGATCTTAGATAAATACCAGAATATATACGGTGCTGCTGATGTCAAAGGACTTCAGATATCGAATCTAAAAGTAGATAAAAAAGACGATTCTACTTACAGTTTTTCATATAAAGCAAAGATGAATACCTCATTAGGTGAATTGAAAGATCTTTCTTATAAAGGAACATTAGACAGAAATGATGGTCAAACCACGATCAACTGGCAACCCAACTTGGTTTTTCCAGAAATGGAAGGAAATGACAAAGTAAGCCTGACCACACAAGAAGCAGCAAGAGGGAATATTATAGATCGAAATGGTGAACCATTAGCAACAACAGGCAAACTAAAACAATTAGGAGTCGTTCCAAGTAAACTTGGAGATGGAGGCGAAAAAACAGCCAATATCAAAGCGATTGCTTCCTCCTTCGACTTAACAGAAGATGCTATCAATCAGGCGATTTCACAAAGCTGGGTACAACCCGATTACTTTGTCCCATTGAAAATCATTGATGGAGCAACGCCAGAACTTCCAGCTGGAGCTACCATTCAAGAAGTAGACGGCAGATATTATCCTTTGGGTGAAGCAGCTGCTCAGCTGATTGGTTACGTGGGAGATATCACAGCAGAAGATATTGATAAGAATCCAGAATTAAGCAGTAATGGAAAAATCGGTCGCTCAGGTTTGGAGATGGCTTTTGATAAGGATCTTCGTGGGACAACAGGTGGGAAATTAAGCATTACAGATGCAGACGGTGTAGAGAAAAAAGTTCTGATCGAACATGAAGTTCAAAATGGCAAAGATATCAAATTGACAATCGATGCGAAGGCACAAAAAATAGCTTTTGACAGTCTAGGAGGAAAAGCTGCATCAACTGTTGCGACAACGCCAAAAACCGGTGATCTTCTTGCGCTTGCTAGCTCTCCAAGCTATGATCCAAACAAAATGACAAACGGGATCTCACAAGAAGATTACAAAGCTTATGAAGAAAATCCTGAACATCCATTCATCAGCCGATTTGCGACAGGTTATGCTCCTGGATCTACGTTTAAAATGATTACAGCAGCAATCGGTCTCGACAACGGCACTATCGATCCAAATGAAGTGTTGACGATCAACGGGCTTAAATGGCAAAAAGACAGTTCTTGGGGATCTTTTAAAACAACGCGTGTCAGTAGTGATGTATCACAAGTAGACTTAAAAACTGCTTTGATCTATTCCGATAATATATATGCGGCACAAGAAACGTTGAAAATGGGTGAGAAAAAATTTCGTACAGGCTTAGATAAATTCATTTTTGGTGAAGACCTTGATTTGCCAATTAGTATGAATCCAGCACAAATTTCTAATGAAGATAGCTTTAACTCAGATATCTTGCTAGCTGATACTGGATATGGACAGGGCGAACTTCTAATTACTCCTATCCAGCAAGCAGCAATGTATTCTGTTTTTACCAACAATGGCACACTTGTCTATCCTAAATTGATTCCAGATAAAGAGACAAAAGATAAGAAGAATGTCATCAGCGAAACAGCAGTACAAACGATCGTGCCAGATCTGAGAGAAGTTGTGCAAGATGTAAATGGTACAGCACATTCTCTTTCTGCTTTAGGGATTCCGTTGGCAGCGAAAACTGGTACAGCGGAAATCAAAGAAAAACAGGATGTAAAGGGGCAAGAGAACAGTTTCTTGTTTGCTTTCAATCTTGATAACCAAGGTTATATGATGGTCAGCATGTTGGAAAATAAAGAAGATGATGATTCAGCAACCAAACGAGCATCGGAACTATTGCAATACCTCAACCAAAATTATCAATAAAAAATTGCTTTTTAAGTACAGTAAAAGGACTGTGGCGTTATCGTCACAGTCCTTTTTTCAAATAAACGGTTTTCACGATGTCTCTTTCACAACTTCTTTTTGATTTACTCACACTTCATAAACTTTTTTTGTAAAATATTTGAGAACAAGTGGAGAAATAAGTGTACTTAATAAAATCACGATAACTAAAGGTGAATAGTACTGTGGTTCGATCAATTGACTTTGCTGTCCAATTTGTAAAATGATCAAAGCCATTTCTCCACGCGAAATCATACCAGCACCGACCATCAATGAACTATGTTGAGAAAAACCGGCAATCTGAGCACCAAAATAACCTCCAAGCAATTTGGTCAAAATCGCTACAAGCGTCAATATAGAAATAAAGAGTAGTTGTTCACTAAAGTCAGAAAAATCAACTTCTAATCCTACACTGACAAAAAATACTGGTATAAATACTGCATATCCTAAAGCCTCTACATTGTGGTATACTTCTTCTTTAACCTTTGTCTGACTGACAGCTATCCCAGCAAAAAAAGCACCAATGACAGAGCTAAGCCCAACAAGATCCGCTACGTAAGACATTCCTAAACAAATAACTAGCGATACGATGATAATAGAAGAATTTGCGTACACTTTTTCTGCAAATGAAAGTAGGAAAGGCGCAATCCATTTGACTAATAAGAAAATAAAAACAAAATAAATTAGCTGTTCAATCAAAACAAGCGGTAAAGAAGCATTGCTAGAAGCTTCCCCCGTTAGAAAAGATAGGCTGAAACTTAGAACTAAAACGACTAAAATGTCATCTACCACAGAAGCACCCAAAATTGTTGATCCTTCTTTTGTATTCACTACGTTTAGTTCTTTTAATACTTCTACTGAAATACTGACAGAAGTTGCCGCAAGAATAATCCCAAAGAAAATCGCTTCATTTCCCGAAACTTGGAATGCTTTGCCTGTCAACCAGCCAAAAACAACCGGGAAGATGATCCCAAGCAAAGCAACGAACATACCAGGTCGGAAATATTTTTTCAAAAGAGATAAATCACTTTCCAGACCAGCTAAAAACATTAATAAGATCACACCAATCTCCGAAAAGTCATGGACTAGAATATCAGGTTTGACCCAATTCAATCCAGCTTGGCCTAGCAAAACACCAACAAGTAATTGTCCAATCACTGCTGGGATACCTAATCTCCGCGAGATATGTGAGCCAATCGTTGTTGAAATCAATATCAGGCATAAAATACCAATAAATTCCATTCTCATCATTCCTTTGTATAAAATATAGCCCGAACTTAGCATAACATACATTATTGAAAAAATAGGAAAATATACTCACAAAAAAACCAACAATCCAAAAGATTTTTTTGGATTGTTGGTTTTTATACGGTCTATTTTAATAACTAAAAATGATTAACGTATAGTCATTTTTCTTATTCTGATGAAATTGATAATCTCCTGGATGCCCATGAAAATCAAAATAAAGCCGAATATTTGGAATAGAAGCATCAAACTTTTGAATGGATTGAACAATAAGACGAATCCGCCAATCAACAACAGAATACTACTATAAACACTCCAACTTTTAGCTTTTGTATTCATGCTGAAGAACAACTGGAACAAGCTGTTGATGATAACAGCTAATCCAAGAAGAATCGGCAGGATAGAAACGATTGCAGGTGCAAAAGCATAGACGATCAGAGCTAAGATCAGGAAAAAAAGACCACTGAACAGACCGATACTCCAAGAACCTGTTTTCCTTTTAAAACGGTAAGCCTCAAAAAGATTCAACAACCCAAGCAAAACAAGATAGGCGGTGATCAGATAACCGATAAAATGAAAAACAGCAGAAGGGTTTAGCACAATCGCAATCCCAGAAATAATATAAACAGCAGCTCTTAATAAGGCGTATTTTTGAATATTTTGTTTAATCGTCTCAAACATATAAGAAAACCTCCTTTGACTTATTTTAACGTGAACTAGTCATTTTACCAAATTAAATGTTACAAAATGAGCGAAGGAGAAGAATATCTCTGGAAAAATCAACTTCTGAGGATCTTTTCCATTTTTTTGCCTTTTGCTAGCTCATCGATCATTTTATCTAAATAACGAATTTCTTTCATCAAGTTATCCTCGATGTCTTCTACTCGTACACCACAAACAACACCTGTAATCAAGGAACGTGAAGGATTGGGGACAGGGGCTTCCGCAAAAAATTGTTCGAAAGTCACTTGTTTTTGTAGTTGATATTCTAGTTCTGTTTGGGAATAACCCGTCAGCCAACAAATGATTTCATCTACTTCCTCTTTTATACGATCTTTTCTCTCCGCTTTTGCTACATACATAGGATAAACGCTTGCAAAACTTGTCGTAAAAATACGATTTTGCGCCATAATCAGTCACCTTTCTTTTTTTCAAATTATTTACTACTTATAGTATATAAGAAAAAGAGAAGAAAAAGCGATTATTCAAAAAAACAAAAAGGATTGTGACAAAATTCTTGTCACCATCCTTTTTTCCGCTCTCTGACTTTTTACAATCTTCATAGCTCAAGTGCGCATCAGATAATCGAATGCTCCTAAAGCTGCAGTAGCTCCTGAACCCATTGAAACAATGATTTGTTTGTATGGACTATCTGTACAATCACCAGCTGCGAAAACGCCGGGGATATTCGTTGCGCCATTTTTCTCGGTCACTATTTCATTTCTTGGATTCATTTCGATCGTTCCATCTAGCCAATCCGTATTAGGGAGTAAGCCGACTAGAATGAATACTCCTGAAACAGCTAGTGTATGCATCTCCATCGTACGGCGATCGATATAGGAGAGAGATTCTACCTGATTCGTACCGCTGATTTCTTTCGTCGCTGCATGTTTGATAACAGTGACATTCGCAAGAGAGACTAGTTTATCCTGTAAGATTTGATCTGCTTTTAATTCTGGTAAGAATTCTAGAACATATACATGTTTTGCTAACCCAGCCAAATCGATTGCTGCTTCAACACCAGAATTACCACCACCGATAACAGCAATCTCTTTTCCTTTAAATAAAGGGCCGTCACAGTGTGGGCAATAAGCAATTCCTTTATTTTTAAACTCTTTTTCGCCTGGTACATTGATAGAACGCCAGTGCGCACCTGTCGCGATGATGGCGGTTTTTGCTTTAAGTGATATACCGTTAGCTAAGCCAATATTAATAAAATGTTGCTCTTTATTTAAGGAAACGGCCTGTTGATTCATCATAATGTCGATAGGGTAACTACGCACATGACTTTCTACTTGCTGCATCAATTTTGGACCTTCTGTGTAAGAGGTACCAATCATATTTTCAATCCCTAGTGTTTCAACGACTTGTCCGCCGAAAGAATCAGCGACAAGTCCTGTACGGATTCCTTTACGTGCTGCATAGATAGCTGCACTACTAGCTGCTGGTCCACCGCCAATTACTAATACATCATAAGGTTCTTTTTCAAACAACTCTTCTTCAATCAAAGGGCCAGTGATTTTTTCAACAATTTGTTCGATCGTCATGCGTCCGCTACTAAATTCTTCTCCATTTAAAAACACAGTTGGCACTGCCATGATTTTTTTATCATCGATTTCTTTTTGGAACATCCCACCTTCAATCATCGTATGAGTAATATTTGGATTTAATACAGCTAATATATTCAATGCCTGTACAACGTCGGGGCAATTATGACAAGTCAAGCTAACATAACTGTCAAAATGCAATGTTTGTGTTATTTTTTTGATTTTAAGACTCAAAGATTCACTGATTTTCGGTGCCCGTCCACTAATTTGTAACATAGCCAGTAAAAAAGAGGAAAATTCATGACCGAGGGGGATACCAGCAAAAACGATTCCACTTTCTTTGCCAACTGGATTGATAGAAAAACTAGGTGTGCGCATCGAATCTCTTTTTTCCCAAGAGATTTTAGGAGACATTTCTGCTATTTCCTTCGTAAATTCAGCTAGTTTTTGACTATTTTCACTATTATCCAAACTAACAGAAAAAACAATAGGAGATTCAATCAGTGCTAAATATTGTTCGAGATTTTGTTTAGTTTCTTTGTCTAACATATCCACCACCTAAATCTTTCCAACAAGATCAAAACTTGGTTTCAATGTTTCGCCACTTTCTTTCCATTTTGCCGGACAAACTTCACCTGGGTGGGTACGTACATATTGAGCAGCGCGAATCTTATCAATCAGTGCACTAGCGTCACGACCGATTCCATCTGCATTGATTTCCATAGCTTGAACGATTCCGTCTGGATCAATAATAAATGTTCCTCGCTGAGCTAATCCTTGCTCTTCATCCAAAACATCAAAAATACGAGAAATCTGATGAGACGGATCACCGATCATCACGTATTCGATTTTACCGATAGCATCTGATGTATCATGCCATGCTTTGTGAGTAAAGTGGGTATCGGTAGAGCAAGAAAAGACTTCAACACCTAAAGATTTCAATGTACTGTATTGTTCTTGTAAGTCTTCTAATTCAGTAGGACAAACAAAAGTAAAATCAGCTGGATAGAAGCAAAGAATACTCCAGTTCCCCATAAGATCTTTTTCACTGACTTCTAAAAATTCTCCTTGATGATAAGCATGTGCATTAAATTCTTCGATTTTTTTCCCAATCAATGACATAGTAAAACCTCCAATAATAATTATTTATTTATAATTATTGTAATTTAGTTGGAGTTGCAAAGTCAATGGATATTTTGTTATTTAATAAAGATTACTCAAAAACGAAGGTTAATTATAAAAATAGAAGAGGTCGCAAGAAAATGCTACTGCTGGAAATACTCGGGATAACGTTGAGTAACAGTTTCCTGTTCTTTCAGCATCATGTGTAAGTGCAATCCCGTTTGAAATCGAGCTTCTTCTGGTTTTTTATCAACTAAAGCCTTGAGTAAATCATAATGTTGTTCCATGATCGTTTCCCATGGAAGCCCCTGAATGGTCACTCGTAACCAGCGGAAACGTTCTAAATGGGTATTATGGTCATCTAACCAGTTCCAAACTTCTTTTCTTCCTGCAATTTCGAAACAAGCTTCATGAAATAAATTATCTGCACGGAAAAAAGCGCGTTCGTCATTTATTTTGACTGCTTTTTCTTGTTCTTCTAAAATCGTTTCTAGCACTATTCGTGTTTGTGTGTCCAATTTGGAACAACATTCAATCATGATTTGCTCTTCCAACTGTTCTCGGACAAAGCGAGCATTTTCTGCAGAAACAAGATTAATTTTGGAAACATACGTACCACTTTGAGGTATCGTATACACGAGTTCTTGCTGACGTAGTTGAATCAATGCTTCGCGAATGGGAGTCCGGCCGATAGCAAGATGTTCCTCCAGTGCCTTTTCAGATATTTTCCTTCCAGGTTCTAAGTCAGCATAGATAATTTGTTTACGAATCGCTTGATAAGCTTGTGATTGCAAGCTGCTTTTCATCTTTATTCCTCCAAAATCATTTCTATGAACGTAGTATAACAGAAGAGGTCTGAAAAACAATCTGGTATGTCACATTAACTAGTAAATTTGTATAAATAGTAAAATTTTGGTTGACATAGCGATTTTTATTGTATAAAATTCACTTGAATACAAAAACTAATATGTTAGTTTAGGAGGGGAAAAATGATTGATTTAAACAACTGGAGGAACTTTATCCCTGAATTATCTCAAAAAGAAGTAGAAATACCTCATTTTGACCGTGCATCATTAAGAGAAAATGGACAAAAAAATCCTGTCTGGATCCATTTCGGTGGCGGAAATCTTTATCGAGGATTTCATGCAGAAATCGCTCAACGTTTAGCGGATCTAGGCGAATTGTCCACTGGTGTCATTGTTTGTGAAACATTCGATGAAGAAATAATTGAAAGGGCTTACCAAGATTTTGATGATTTGATTCTTGAAGTGGTCATGCCAAGCAGTGGAGAGTTCGTCAAACGTATATTAGCTGCGACAGCTGACAGTCTGTATTGTCATCCAGATTGTTCTGAACACTTTGATAAGATGATTCGACACTTTGAAAATCCTAGTTTACAATTAGTTACTTTTGCTATTACTGAAAAAGGTTATCGATTGAAAGATACAAATAATAAATATATAGGACCGATTGCAGTCGATATAAAAAATGGTCCAAAGAAGCCATCACATACAATGAGTATTCTTGCTGCGCTACTTTATAAACGTTTTTTATCTGGAGCTTGGCCGATTGCACTTGTCTCTACAGATAATTTTTCACAAAACGGTAGTCAATTACGTACTTCTTTGCTAACGATCGCAAAAGAATGGCAAAAGGAAGGTTATGTACAAAATACATTTATCCAATACTTATCGAATGAAGAAATTGTTGCGTTTCCATGGACGATGATTGATCGTATCACCCCGAATCCTTCCTTGTCAGTTAGCAAAATGTTGGCAAAAGAGGGCTTTTCAAATATGTCGATTTTCCAAACCGCAAAAGGAAATAATATTGCTCCATTTGTCAATACAGAGGACATCCATTATTTAATCATGGAAGATCATTTTCCCAATGGACGTCCGAAATTCGAAAAAGCTGGGGTATTCTTGACTGATCGTGCAACGGTAGATAAAGCAGATACGATGAAGGTGACGACTTGCCTTAATCCTTTGCATACGTCTTTAGCTATTATGGGTTGTTTACTGGGGTATAGGAGCATAGCTGAGGAGATGAAAGATCCAGATTTATCGCTGCTAGTTTCTGAAATCGGGTACAATGAAGGCCTCCCAGTTGTGGAGTCTCCAGGTATCATTGATCCAAAGATCTTTCTGGAAGAAGTAATTACTGTGCGCTTTTCTAATCCAAATATTCCTGATATGCCTCAGCGAATCGCCACGGATACCTCTCAAAAGGTGGCGATTCGTTATGGTGAGACGATTAAAAAATATATGGAAATAGAAGTTAAAGACCCGCAGACACTTGTATTCATACCATTGACTCTCGCTGCTTGGCTTCGATACCTTATTGGCATTGATGATCAAGGAAAACCATTCATCCCGAGTCCAGACCCACTATTGACAGACTTTCAGCATAAGCTTTCCGATATTCAACTGGGTACGCAAGATACATCACATATTCATGAGAAAATGGCTCCTATTTTGTCAAATAAAGAAATTTTTGGTGTAGATCTTTACCAAGCAGAGCTTGGCAGAAAAATAGAAGAAATGTTCATCAAGATGGTAGCAGGACCGAATGCCGTACGAAAAACATTACAGGATTACTTACAAGAACATGGAGGAAATTTATCATGGAAATGACTTTTAGATGGTACGGATCACAGGAAGAAAAGATTACCTTAGATGAAATCAGACAGATTCCTGCGGTCAAAGGGATTGTAGGCACATTGATGGATATACCAGTAGGAGAGGTATGGCCTAGGGAGAGGATCAAAGAACTAAAAGAAGAAATTGAGTCTCGTGGGTTAACACTAAAAGTAATTGAAAGCGTCAATGTGCATGATGCCATTAAAATTGGATTACCTTCCCGTGAGCAGTATATCGAAAACTATAAGCAGACAATCCGAAACTTGGCAGAATATGGAATAGAAGTCATCTGCTATAATTTTATGCCTGTATTTGACTGGGTGAAATCTGACCTTGACTACCGCTTAGAAGACGGCTCATCCACGTTAGCTTTTATATCTGATGATATTCCAGATGATCCAAGAGAAATCGTCGCGCGCATCGAACATTCCAGCAATGAATTTGAATTGCCGGGATGGGAACCTGAGCGCTTAGCTCATATCAAATCCTTGCTTGAAGCCTATGCATCAGTAGACGAAGAAAAACTTCGAGAAAATTTTGCCTATTTTCTCCAATCAATCATCCCAACATGTGAAGAGGTAGGGGTCAAAATGGCTGTACATCCAGATGATCCGCCATACTCGATTTTTGGATTACCTCGAATCGTAAAGAATCGAGAAGATTTAGATTGGTTGTGCCGCATAGTAGACAGCCCTTATAACGGAATCACTCTTTGTACAGGGAGTATTGCAGAAGATCCAGAAAATGATGTATATGGGATTTTAGCAGAATTTTGTCAAAGAGATCGAATCCCATTTGCACATGTTCGAAATATTAAATTTTTAGCTAATCGAGATTTCTATGAGGCACCGCATAAATCCGAATACGGTTCATTAGACATGTACCGCATACTAAAAACAATGTATGACAACGGATTTAACGGATACATCCGTCCTGATCATGGAAGAATGATCTGGAATGAGACAGGAAGACCAGGATACGGCTTATATGATCGAGCATTAGGTGCTGTTTATCTAAATGGATTATGGGAAGCAATCGAAAAAGGAAACAAAAGTAAAGATAATTAGTGAAAAAAACTGTAATTTTATTATGTAAATAAGAAGGATGTTCAAATTCTTGATACATAAATCCGGAGGTTGTTAATAAGCATTCGGATTTATGTATCTTATTTGGTCTAGGAAGTAACTTGATTTTCTTTTTTCGATTGATCCATGAGTGCTTCTTCTTTTAATTCAAAGATATATTCTGAGATCCTCATAATCACTTTTTTCCAGTCTTCTGGTGTGATGATTCCTTTTAAAATATAGATTTTTTTGATATGAGAAGGCAATTGTTTCAAAGGGCAGTCGCTGATAACGATGTTGCAGTTCTCCATAAAATCATTTTGTATTTTGATCGATTCATTTGAAAAAATTTGTTCTATCTTAACGATCAGATCTTTACTGATATAAAAATCACGCGTATAGTTCACACCAATCACAATTCGCGGCTGTTTTTTGTAGCGATCATACAAATGTACTAGGTCTTCAACCATCCATTGCACATTTTCCTTTTCTAAAATAACTGGTAACAAGTGTTGATTTTGTTCTCTGAAATCCATATAAAATTGTTCAATGGCGGTTTGGACTTCTTTCAACACGCTATGTTCTTGATAAAGCATGAAAGTAGGAAGGGGCGTATTTGGTTGATTGAAGTTAAGAAATCCATTATAAAGTTTATTTCGTGCGAATGCCAATGAGTAAAGAATCTTTTCTTTTTCAGGTATAAACAAATCAAATACAGTACAAAAGGACTCCACCATTTCTCTTGAATAAAGAACATGAGGAACGTTTGCTTTTTTTAAAAGTTTGTATTGCTCCAAGCTTGTTTCTTCCGATTCGATTTTCGTGATAGAAAGTCGAGCTAAAATATTCACTAAGATGCGTTGTTCGCGACAAATTGGCAGATTAGGTCGCAAAATATCTACAGAGGGATCAATAAAAAAGTCAATATATTCATACTCTGTGAATTCTTTTTGTACGTCTTTCACAGAAGTTGCAGGAAAATTCTCTTTACATATTTTTAATAGAAAATATAATTTATCTATCATACCGCTATTTAGTCGGTCAAGTACTTCTTTTTTAAAAAAAGTATTCATCATAAAAGCCACTACTTGCGGATCTTCATCATAAAATTCTGTAGCAGTACTTGAAAAGATGTTCCAATAAATATCTAATGCTGCATATTGAATTTGTACCTCTTTTCCAGAAAAAGACTTTCTGCCATTATTAGAAAAGGAGATAGACAAACCGTACAATGCTAAAAATGCATTAATCTTTTTCATTTTCGTATACAAATAAGAGGCACTATAGTTTGTTTGCTGACTTAAACTGATAATCGAATTTGTCTGACAGCTGAACAAAGAAGTCAAGATCTGATAACTGACTGATTCGTTGCAGTATCTTCCAAATAGACGATAATAGCAGTAAGCCGGATCAATTCCTTCAAAATTCAACTTTAAAAAAGGTTTTTGCTTATCAATATGCAGTTCTGTTAGATTGAGACGCTCAAAGTCTTGTTCTAATTCTTTGATGTATAGTAAAAAATTTGATTCAGACATATGGAAATGATCTGCTAAATATTGTGTAGTAATAAAGAAACGATGTTCAGATAGGAAAAGAAAAATATCTAATTTTGTATTGCTTTTTTTCTTCAAGAGAAACGTTTTAATCGCTTCTTGAGTTTGCATGAAAGAGGCTCCTTTTTACTTAAATTGTTAAAACTTGAAAATATTACTGTTTTTTTCATAAATTTAGACAAAAAAACAGTAAACATATAGGTAGAATCTCTACTATCTTATTTCTTGCATACAAAAAAATCAAGGAGTGAGAGAGTTATGAGATATTCAACCATCTTAATATCAACATTTGCAGCCTTAAGCTTATCGCTTACTATAAATCAGACAGTCCACACAGAGGAGATAGAAACAGCCAAATGGACAGAAACCAAGTGGGCCAACGTCAATCGAATTACCTTTCAGGATGAATTTTCATCCTTCAATTCAGGAGTCGCAAAATTAAGAAAAGGACAAACAGCGACCATCAAAGCAAAAATTGACTATTCAGGAGACTTAGCACCTATACTACAATCAGCTGTTACATTTGAGAATGTTGATCCCGCTTTGTCGATTGGCTATGACGAGAACACTTTGACTATCCAACACAAGCAAGCGATATTTACCTTCACCGTTACATTAAATCAGGACTTGTTAAAACCAGCGCTTTTTACTGTCAAGGTATCAGATGGACTACCGAACGATCATCATCATTTAACGCCGTATAGTCAGCGGCAGACAATTGAGCAAGATTCAGCTATCGACTCAGGAGGAGATCTTGTTGAAGAACCAACAGATAAACCAGAAAATGAAAATAAGCCAGAAGTACCGCCTACAGAAAATCCAGACGGAGAACAGAAACCGGAAATAGAACCTGGAGAAGAACCCGATACAGAAACTCAACCAGAGCCAGACAATGAATCAAAACCTGAAATAACCCCTGGAGAAAAACCAGATGTAGACCCAGAAGAAAAACCGGATGTGACTCCAGAACCAGATACGGATTCTGGAAACCAAACAGTACCGGAAACAAATCCAGACACAGATAATGAAACTGAAAATCCAGAAAAACCAGAGGTAGCCCCAGAAGAAAAACCAGATGTAACTCCAGAACCAGATACGGATTCTGGAAACCAAACAGTACCGGAAACAAATCCAGACACAGATAATGAAACTGAAAATCCAGAAAAACTAGAGGTAGATCCAGAAGAAAAACCAGATGTGACTCCAGAACCAGATACGGACGCAAGAGACCAAGGAATACCAGAAAAAATAAACAAAAAAACAATTCAAGAGGATGGAAAAAAAGAGAGTAAAAAATCAAATCTAGCAATTCTAAAAATAAATGAAGAGCAGCTGAATAAAAAATCACGAATATTTGATAGCGCCCAATCAGCTGAAACCTTAAAAAGTAGCAAGGATACAACCTTTGCTAGTCCTGAAACGAAAAATAAACAGCTACCAAAATCCGGAGAGTCACAAAACAAAGTTATACTGTGGAGCGGAATCATTCTATTAAGTATAGCAACAATGCTTTCTGCAAAAAGATTTAAACAAAACAGATCTCTCTAACATTTGAATAATGTCTGTGAACGCATTTTTCAAATAAAAAGAAATATCCAGAAAACGACCCCAAAATACCAGATTGAAATCTGATATTTGGGGTCGTTCATACTTTATCTTTCTTCATATTTATTTTAAGGGATATCTGTTTCTTTTGGAAGATGGTTCGGGATCTTTTTCACTTTCAATACATCTAAAAAGAAGGTAAAGATCGGAATGCCGACAATCAAGCCCCAAACGCCAAAGAACCGTTCGCTAACAAGTAAGACCACAAATGTATAAAAAATCGGCAGTTCTGTTTTGCTGGACATCAACTTCGGATTCAGCACATAAGACTCAATTAGATGGACAATCAAAATCGTAATCAGGATATAAACAACATCTCGGATGCCTCCTTGGGAATAAGCTATGAAAGATAGAGGAATACAAGAAATGATAACACCTGCTACTGGGATCAGACTTAAAATGAAAATCATGATCGCTAAACTCAGCAGCTGATGAAAGCCAAATACAGCCAAGGCGATTGTAGTGAGCAACGTGTTTAAAAGAGCGATAACAAATTGAGCTTCTAATACCAAACCAAATGTATTGACAAACTTATCGGCAAAATAGTAAATATCTTGAAAGAACCAAGAAAATTCACTTTTTAAAAACAATCTTGAGAATACAATTGTTTTTTTCTTTTCAATCATAAAAAAGAAACTTAAGATGAATGACATAGCAAACGCCACTGCCATTTTTCCTATATCCTGTAAATAGCCAAGCGCAATCGAAGCGCCATTTTGAAGCTGTTCAAAAAAATCGTTTCGCTCAATATAAGTATGGATATATTGTAAAACAGGATCTGCATCTTTTGGCTGATGCTCGTAAAAATCAATAACGGACTGGATCATATCAAATGTTTGATGAATAAGCATCGGGATATACTTTGTGAATGCCAGATAGATAAGGTAAACGATCAGTGTATAAATCATGATAGCTAAAACACCTGTAGGGATTCGGACAAATCGCTGAATGATTTGAACAAGATGAATCATCAAATAAGTAAAGATAAATGTGAGCAAAATGGTTGTAATCATACTTCTAACTAAGAAAAGAACAAAAACGACAAATAATAAAACAGTGAGACGGCGTATTTTTTCATTCGCCAAAAAACGCTGATAAACGGTCAAATCGACAACCTCCAAATAACAAAAAATAAACACGTTATTCATTATATGATGGAATATGAAAATAAGAAAGAGAAAGAGCAAAAAGAAAAACCGCTAAATGACGTTATCTTATGAGTTGGTTTTCCTCATAAAATCGTTCATCTAGCAGTTTCAGCCCTTTTTCTGGTCTTGATGAAAATTATCTAGCATTTTTCGGGTCAGATGTTGCAGTGTATCCAATTCTTCCTGTTCAAGTGGAAGATAAGACTTGATCTTTTGTGGAATACCTTCTGCTTGTTTTTGCAACGCAGCACCTTGAGGAGTCAGCGTAACATTTACGATTCTTTCATCACCCGTTTCACGCTGACGATTAATATAATTTTTTTCTGCTAACTTTTTTAGTAAGGGAGTCAGCGTACCAGAATCCAGACACAAATCATTTCCTAGCTCTTTCACTGAAGTCTTTTTCTTTTCCCATAAAACTAACATCACAAGATACTGGGTATAGGTAAGATTCAGCGGCTTGAGGAGGGAAGTGTAGTGTCTAATGATTTCCTTAGAGGCGGCATATAAAGGAAAACATACTTGAACCCGTGGTGCTAGTTAATTTTTTCCTAGAGGAAAATGTCTAAACATGTTGGTAAATCAACAAAAAAACGCATATAGTAGTCTCAAAACTCCCAAGAAATGAGGACTACATATGCGTTCATCAAAATATACTGAACATTATACAGATACTTTTATAACATTCAAGGAAATTATGAGAACTGTTTCTAACATATACCACAATTGTGTACCAGATAAGATTAAAAATCGAAGAAATACTGATCAACTGAAGCAACGCGATACAGTGATTATTGCTTGTGTTATATGGGGCATAATTAATGGCTATACTAGCCAAAGAGCCACGTATAGAGCGGTTTGTTCCGTCTTATTTCCTAATGGTGACTTTCCTAGTAGGAGTCGATTCACTCGCTTAAGTTCAAACTTAGCTTACACTATCAAGATTATTCGATACTTTTTTATCAAGAAGCTCACCAAAGGTGAACTAGTCGGAATTATAGATAGTTTTCCTAGTCCATTATGTAAACCAGTTAGAAATAGACAAGCAAAACTATTGAATCAAATAGCCAAAGTTGGCTATAACTCAACAAAAAAATCTTATTTTTATGGTCTTAAAATTCATATGATCGTTACTAAGACTGGCTTTCCGGTTACTTACTCAATCACGAATCCAGGTGTCCATGACGTGAAAGTGTTAGAGACTTTATCGGAAGAAGCGAATCTTCCCAATATCCTAGGGGACAAAGGATATATTAGCCATAAAATCCATGAAAAGCTTGCCCTTAAGGGCATTACTATATCCGTTCCGCCACGTAAAAACATGGATAAATCAGAAAAACTAGACCACAGCTTACTTGGAAAACAAAGAAAAACAGTTGAGACTGTTTTTTCTTCCTTAGAAAAATTAGGTTGTCAAAATTTCAACTCACGTTCTGTTAAAGGGCTAGAGAGTAGATTTGAAAGCATATTACTGGCTTACAGTGTTCTATTAAGTCGAGCACAACGACGTTTTGAAGGAACTTTGAGATATTCTTTAGGATATTAAAATTAACTAGCACCACGGGTATACTTGATTAACTAAATATAGATCTTCCATTTTTCCACCTCCGCTGTTTTACTATAGTGTATCATAGCGGATTTACACAAAAAAGTCTATTCACTAACTGCTTTCAGAGTAACTTCTATATTTCCAGCTGTAGCTTTTGAATACGGACACACTTTATGCGCTGCCTCTAATAATTCTTGCGTTTCTTCCAGAGAAAGACCTTCGATAGATCCTTCAATCTCTACACCTAAGACAAAGCTCGTTTCACTTTCTGAATAAAGGGAAACTTGTGCACTGACAGTAGAAGCCCCAGAGATATTTTTTTGCTGTTTGATCAATTCTAATGCACTGTTAAAACATGCACTGAAACCAGCTGCAAACAATTGTTCAGGGTTGGTTGCATTTTCGACGCGTTTACCAGGAGCTGCAATATTCAATTCGAATGTACGATCGGGATTATGAACTTCTCCAGAGCGTCCGCCTGTGTTGATCATTTTCGTAGAATACATTTTTTTCATAAAATTACCACCTTTAATTATATTTTATACAATTGAATTTTACACAATATAATTGTGGAAAGCAAAGAAATGGATTGGCATAAGATAAATAAGAGAAAGCACATGAAACAGACGCGCTTTCTCGAATAGCAAACATATACAAAAAAATATCAGAGACAAAAACTAATCTCATCATAAACATTACATATATTTCTCAAAAAGTTGTTTTCTTTCTTCAAAACTTACTTCACGATGGACCTGATGAAGCATCCATAAATAACCAAAAGGATCTCTGAACATTGAGTTAGTCACACCAAAGTCCATCATTTCTGTCATTTCTTGAATCTCTACACAGCCATTTCGTAATGCTTTATTATCTGTGTCCTCGATATCAGAGACGATGATATTGAACCAGATCGTATTTGGATGTTCAGCAGTAGGAGCAGTCAAACCAAGAGACGTGTTTTCATCCAGCATATGGAATCTCGTGCCATACAAGGTAAAAATGACTTCATTATTGCCTCTAGGGTAATCTGTTGCCTCAATCAGTTGTATTTCATCAAAGATTGTTTGATACAGTTCTAGTGCTTTCAAACTATCATTTAATACAAAATCTATTTCCGTTCCTTTATGCATAAAGATCTCCTCTCCTTTTCAGTCGAACAGTTACTAGATTCTTTTATTATACCAGTTAAAGAAAACGCATTCAAAAAAATAGCGGATTTACTTACCAACTCATTCGATTGGATGATAAGTAAATCCGCGTCCCATTACTTCTGCTACGCTGCTGACAATGACAAAGGCACTTGGATCGATTTCTTCTATCAATGGTTTCATTCGGGAAAATTCATGATCAGTCACAACGATCAATAAAACCTCTTTTGACTTTCGATTATACCCGCCTTTTGCCTCTAGCAGGGTAAGGCCACGTCCAATCTCAGCACTTAAGCGAAGGCGGATGTCTTCCAAATAATGTTCACTCATGACCATAACAGATTTCTTTCGATTGATACCTGTTTCGATATAAGTCATGACAATTGAAGTGATTGCAATAGATAAAATAGCATAAAGAAACTCTTCTATTCCAAAAACAAACAGATTAAGAGAAACAACGAA
This sequence comes from Enterococcus sp. PLH-Efm8, assembly GCF_053011625.1. NCBI lineage: Bacteria > Bacillati > Bacillota > Bacilli > Lactobacillales > Enterococcaceae > Enterococcus > Enterococcus sp. PLH-Efm8. Next base: position 1,408,158 of record NZ_CP172568.1, on the reverse strand, counting down.
TGCGTCTGTAAAAAATAAGCCAATCGAAGTATTCAAGTGGAAATATTTTTTAAAAATGAGGGGAGGGATCGTCGTACCGCCGCTAGAAGAGTTGTTTTTATATAAAATCGCAACTCCTAAAGCAAAAATCGCACTTCCAAAAATGACAGACAACAACCGATCTGAAGTAATCATTGTTTCTGGAACTATTGCAATGATTAAAGGAAAAAACAAGCTTCCGAAAAGTACTTTAAAAAAGGGTTTTTTACCTAAAAATAGAAGAGCTAGTACCAACATAACGATATTCAACACTAAAATAACTATAGCTCGGTCAAATCCTAAAACAGCTTCCAGTAATATTCCTAGACCGCTGACACCTCCAGCAGCAATATGATGAGGCCCTAAAAACATATTGATAGCGACTCCTAATATGAAGAGGGCAAAAATAATCTTAATGTATGTCCATATAAATTGTCTCGTTTCTTTCATTTATCCACTTCCTTAATTCATTAATAATACTCTTATCTTATTATAACTTACTTTTCACCTTAAGTTAACTTTAATTAATAAAAAAATTAGGCTAGTCTAAATTATTATGTTTCATTCTTCTAGAATATACTTCTACGTTAAAAACTGTTAAAAAACTTTTACTTTAGAAAATTGGAGAAATTGATCGCTTAAGATAAATTCAGGACACTAAATAGTACAGGAAGTAGATTAAAACTTTTAAAAGTTTTAAGTCTATCTATTTGGCAAGTTTAAAAAATAAAAATTCGGTATCAAAAAACTGTTACCGATAACATTTTTGAAAGCGTTGTCTTTTGTTTCTCTATCACTTATAGTGATGACGTCATATTAAAACACAAGGAGGAAATCAATGGATACAGCTGCAATTTATCATCGACCGGAAAGTGAATATGCATTTCTATATACGAATACAAGATTTCGTATTCGGCTTCGTACTAGGAAAAATGATATCAAAAAAGTATATGTGCTTTGTGGAGATCCATATACCATAACAACTGAAAAATGGTATCAAAAACAACGACCAATGAAAAAATGTCTAAGTACCAATGTTCATGATTATTGGGAAATTGAAGTGACGAGCGAAACAAGGCGCTTACAGTATGCGTTCCATGTTGTTGGGGAAGATAACACGGACTGTTTTTACGGTGATCAAGGAATTTTTCCTTATCGAGAAAATGTGATTACTGAACCAAATTTTTATTTTCGAATACCTTATTTTCATCAAATCGATCGATTCACTATTCCAGAATGGGTAAAAGAAACAGTATGGTATCAAATTTTTCCCGAAAGATTTGCAAACGGGGACAAAGCAAATGACCCCGAACACACTTTACCTTGGGGAAGTAAAGATCCAGACCGAGAAGACTTCTTCGGGGGAGATTTGCAAGGTGTGAGGGATCATTTGGATTACTTGACGGACCTTGGCGTCAATGGCATCTATTTTTGTCCCATATTTAAAGCCACATCCAATCATAAATACGATACGATTGATTATTATGAGGTGGATCCCGCTTTTGGCGATAAAAAACTTTTAAAAAACTTGATTGATGAAGCACATAAAAGAGGGATACGTATCATGTTCGATGCTGTATTCAATCATATGGGTGTCCATTCACCACAGTGGCAAGACGTTCTCAAAAACGGAGAAAAATCGATCTATAAAGACTGGTTCCACATCCGTTTTTTCCCAGTAGATTCTTATCAGATGACTGACTTACCAGAAACTGCTGAAAATATCCCATATGATACTTTTGCTTTTACTCCATTCATGCCGAAACTAAATACAGCAAATCCAGAAGTGCAAAAATATTTGCTGGATATCGCAACTTATTGGATAAAAGAATTCGATATTGATGGATGGCGTCTTGATGTTGCTAATGAAGTCGATCATCATTTTTGGAAAAAATTCAGAGAAGCAGTTACAGAAATCAAACCAGACATCTATATCCTTGGAGAGATTTGGCATTCCTCTCAAGCTTGGCTGCAAGGGGATGAATTCCATGCAGTGATGAATTATGCATTCACAGATTCGATTAAAGATTATTTTGCAAAAAAGAAAATCACAGCTTCACAAATGGTCAGTGGAATGAATCATCAGCAAATGCTTTACAGAGATCAGGTGAACGAAGGAACATTCAACTTATTAGATTCTCATGATACTGCCAGGATCTTGACCCTTTGCCAAGGTAACAAAGAATTGATGAAGTCTGTGATGGCCTTTATGTTTCTTCAAAAAGGGTCTCCTTGTATCTATTACGGGACAGAAATAGGGATGACTGGTGAAGATGACCCGGATTGCCGCAAATGTATGATATGGGAGAAGGAGGAACAAGATCTAGAGCTATTCGGTTTTATAAAAGAACTTGTTTCTCTAAGGAAACAGTTGTCTAAGATTATTTCTGAAGGTTCTACTCAGTGGCTAATAGTATATGATCGTGAAGATAAGCTCTATTTCACACGGGAACTAGAGGGACAGATCATCTATGTTTACTTTAATCAGTCAAAAGAACCTTGGGTAGTAGAACAGGAAAATGAGGTGATTCTTAGTCAAAATTGTCAGTTGTTAGAAGACGGGAAAGCAGAGATACGACAATACGGATTTTTGATCATGTGTTGAAAACTGTTACCGGTAACAACAAGAAAGCGTTTGCAAATGAAGATTTGTGCCCATTATAATAAGGGTGTAACAGCACGTTGAATACACAGGAGGAAATGAAGATGAAAAAAAGAAGTGTGAAACAGTTGGGTTTAGGGTTAATCTCTTTAGGAATCTTAGGCGGATTAGCGGCTTGTGGCAATGGTAACTCTTCAGCAGAAGGGGAAGCCGATGAAGGAAAAACGTTAACAGTTTCCGTTGATTCTGGATATAAAGATTATATAAACGAAATAAAAAACACTTTCGAAAAAGAAAACGATGTGAAAATCAAGCTAGTAGAAAAGGACATGTTCGATCAGTTGGAATCATTAGCGTTAGATGGGCCTGCTGGAAAGGGACCTGACGTTATGATGGCAGCATATGACCGGATCGGTGCGTTAGGACAGCAAGGACATCTGGCGGAAGTAAAACTGGGAAATGAAGCAGCTTACGATGAAACAGACAAAGCCCAAGTGACTTATGATGGAAAAATCTACGGAGAACCTGCAGTAATCGAGACCCTTGTTTTGTACTATAACAAAGATTTAGTCGATACAGCACCATCAACGTTTAAAGATTTGGAGAATCTATCCAAAGACAGTCGTTTTGCTTTTGAGTCAGAAGCAGGAAAAAATACAGGATTTTTAGCTAAATGGACTGACTTTTATTATTCCTATGGTTTAATTGCAGGTTACGGTGGCTATGTATTTGGTGATGATGGCACAAATCCTTCAGATATCGGTTTGAATAATGCAGGTGCTGTAGAAGGAATCTCTTATGCAACAGATTGGTTCAAAAATGTTTGGCCAAAGGGAATGCAAGACATAAAAAGTGCAGGAGACTTCGCCAGCCAGCAATTCATGTCCAATAAAACTGCAGCAATCATTGACGGTCCATGGCAAGCGCAAACATACAAAGAAAACAATATCAATTATGGTGTAGCCAAAATTCCTACTCTAAATAATGGACAGCCTTATCAACCGTTTGGCGGAGGAAAAGGATGGGTAGTCAGCAATTATGCTAAAAACAAAGACCTCTCTCAAAAATGGCTTGATTATGTAACGAATCAGGAAAATCAAGAAAAATTCTTTGAAATGGTAAATGAAATCCCTGCAAACCAACAAGCTAGGGAAACAGCAAAGGCTAAAAACGATGAATTAACAACAGCTGTGATTGAACAATATGAAACAGCTCAAGCGATGCCAAACATCCCAGAAATGGGCGAAGTTTGGACAGGTGCAGAAAACTTGATGTTCGATGCAGCATCAGGTTCAAAAACACCAAAAGAATCCGCAGATGAAGCAGTAAAAACAATCAGTGAAGCCATAGAACAAAAATACTGATTAAAATGATAACCGTCCATTTTTATAAAAAATGGAACAGGTGCTTCAGATAAAAGTGGCAAGAGCGAGATGGAAAATTATCTTGCTCTTGTTGCCATTATCTTAAAAGCAGTTTGCGGTTTAGCAAGTTTAGAGGGGGCATTCAGATGCAGCAAGATAAAACAAGCAATATCAACGAAAAAAAAATCACGCTTTGTTCACTTATTCCAGGGATGGGGCAGTTTGTAAATGGCCAAGCTTTTAAAGGTATCGTTTTTTTCGCCATATTCGTCCTATTCATTGGTCAGATGCTTCTGGGCGGATTTCATGCATTGGTAGGATTGGTTACTTTGGGAAGTATACCAATGGAAGATCATTCATTATTTATTTTGATTGAAGGCACTTTGCAATTCATCATTACAATCATTTTCTTGATTTTTTACGGTTTGAATCTTTTAGACGCTTATCGAGTAGCGAAGATGCGTCAAGAGGGCAAAAAAATCAATCGGACGATGAAGGAAGTCATACATAATATAGGTGATGAAGGTTTTCCTTATCTATTGACACTTCCCGCTTATCTTCTCATGATTTTTACGATCATTTTCCCAGTCCTAGTTACATTGTTCACTGCATTTACTAATTATGACTTCAATCATATTCCACCAGCCAGTTTAATTGATTGGGTAGGGGCTAAAAACTTTTTTAGTATCTTCTTTTTAAGCTCATATCGTAATACTTTTTTTGCAGTCTTTTCGTGGACCGTGATTTGGACTTTATGTGCAACAACTTTGCAAATCACCCTTGGTATTCTCACAGCGGTTGTTGCTCACCAGAAATTTATTAAATTCAAACGTATTTTCGGTATCATTTTCTTATTACCATGGGCGGTCCCAGCTTTTATTACTATCATGAGTTTTTCGAATATATTCAACGATAGCGTAGGTGCCATCAATACTCAAGTGATTCCTTTCATAAACCAGCTTCCTTTTGTAGATATCAGTGCAATCTCTTGGAAAACGGACCCGAACTGGACGAAAGTAGCAATTATCTTAGTGCAGGGCTGGTTAGGATTTCCCTATATCTATGTGATGGTTACAGGAATCTTACAATCGATTTCAGAAGACTTATATGAAGCAGCAAAAATCGACGGAGCAAATGCATGGCAGCGCTTTTCAAACATCACGCTTCCTGCTGTCTTCCTAGTGGCAGCGCCAACATTTATTACACAGTATACGGGGAATTTCAATAATTTCTCCATGATCTATCTGTTTAACAATGGTGGTCCCGGAAGCGTAGGCGGAGGAGCTGGTTCTACTGATATTCTTATTTCCTGGATCTATAAACTTACGACTGGAACTTCTCCGCAGTATTCTATGGCTTCAGCAATCACGTTGATTATCTCCGTCATCGTTATCTGTGTGTCATTGCTGGTATTTAAAAAGACAAATGCGTTCAATATGGGGGATTAACAATGAAAAAATTTCATTCGAGTGCTCGATTCCAAAAACGACTTTCTCACTTTTTTACTTACTTTTTTCTTTTAATACTGTCAGTCATTATCATCTATCCGCTTTTGATCACAGCAAGTACTGCCTTCAAGTCAGGAAATATTGCAGCTTTTAGTTTAGATCTTTCAAGTGACTGGACTTTAGGAAACTTTACTCGGCTATTCAGTGAAACACTTTACGGGACTTGGTATAAAAATACATTGATCATTTCTGTCCTAACAATGATCGTACAAGTGACTGTAGTAACTTTGGCGGGCTATACTTATAGTCGCTATCGTTTTATCGGCCGCAAATCAAGTTTGATGTTCTTTTTAGTGATTCAGATGGTACCGACTATGGCAGCATTGACTGCCTTTTATGTCATGGCTTTCTTATTAGAAGCGCTCGATAAGTACTGGTTCTTGACAATGATCTATATAGGCGGTGGAATTCCAATGAATACTTGGCTGATGAAAGGATACTTTGACACTGTACCAATAGATTTAGATGAATCTGCTAAACTTGATGGGGCAGGGCATTTCAGGATTTTTTTCCAGATTGTATTACCGCTTGTCAAACCGATGCTCGCCGTTCAAGCATTATGGGCTTTTATGGGACCTTTTGGGGATTTCATGTTAGCTAAGTTCCTGCTTCGAACACCTGAAAATCAGACTGTTGCTGTCGGCTTACAAACATTTATTTCTGATGTGACAAACCAAAGAGTCTCTCTTTTTGCTGCTGGGGCAATTTTGATTGCACTACCGATTTGTCTATTATTCTTCTTTTTACAAAAGAACTTTGTTACCGGCCTGACATCTGGCGGAACAAAAGGATAGGAGCAGAGTATCATGCAAACATTTCCGTTAAACTATTTTTCCGCATTACGTACGCCAACTCAAGTGTTTGCGGGACGCAAACTATTATCATGGCCTAAATTTTTCTTGATATTTGTATTTTTAGTTTCCTTGATGGTCATGCCTGTGACTCTTTTTTATGCCAATCAGATCCAAGCGATTCCATTAGAACAATTTCTATCCGTTCATTCGCTGATCGATGAACAAGGAACCCAAAAATTTTCTGAACTTGAATTATCTGAAACTGGGTTACAAGCATCGCAACAAACGATAGCTGTGACCCCTGAAATTTTGGTAGGTGTGTCTTTATCTGAGAAACAACAATCCGATCATGGAACTTTTATTGATTTTGAGAAGGAACAATGGGTGATCCAACAAAAGGATAAATCTGGTATACGCCGCTATACGATGAATTATAGCCCATCTTTCCAACCAGATTCTGTACGTACGCCCGAAGATTTCCAACGATTTTTAGAAAGAGAATTTTATGCCAGTAATCGTCCAACAATCATTTTATCTTATAGTTTAAGTCTTGGTCTTGTCCTATTTGTCATGACGAGTCTCATTTTATTCGGGGCTTCCTTTTTCTTGTGGATGACAAGAAAAAGCCAACTTTCATCCATTCATACATTCAAAGAGAGTGCAAATTTGATGCTGAATGTTATGGGAATAGGTTCCATGGCAGCAGCAGTTGTAGGGTTTATCCACTTTGACTTTATCTTGATGCTAAGTGTCCAAACAACGATAACTGTCTTGCTGCTTTTATGGGTTTTTGTCAAAACAAGATTCAAAGATAAGCGTGTCGAATGACAAGTTTAAGCGATTTATGCGACAATGAATGTGAAAAAAATGAAAAATAAAGTAGTTTTTGAAAAATTTCTGAAAAAATTAAACTTCTTAGTTGATTCTTTTCTTTTTTAGTATTAACGTAATAGGGTAGTTTTTTTAAGGAGGAAAATCATGTTAGAGAAAACTTTATACAATCAATTATTTTCACGTTCTTTCTCGCTCCCTGTCGAAGTAAATTATTGGGACGGTACAACGAAACAATACGGAGATACGGACACTCCTCCCCAAATCAAAATCAATATCCATGAAGAAATCCCAATGAAAGAGATTACAAGTAACGCTTCTTTGGCACTAGGAGAAGCCTATATGGATCATCGAATCGAGATCGAGGGAAGTATCCAAGCATTGATCAACGATGCTTATCAGCAAGCAAACAGCTTTTTACGAGGAAAAGATTATCTAAAATGGCTGCCAAAGAAAGAAAAACATACGAAACAAAAAAACAAAGAAGATATCCATGCGCATTATGACTTAGGTAACGACTTTTATAAACTTTGGCTAGATCCAACTTTGACTTATTCTTGTGCTTATTTCAATACACCTGAAGATACGTTGGAACAAGCACAAATCAATAAAGTCCATCATATCTTAGACAAACTCTTTATCAAAGAAGGCGAAACGTTGCTTGATATCGGTTGTGGCTGGGGAACATTGATGTTCACTGCTACCAAAGAGTATAATGTCAAGGCAACTGGGATCACACTAAGTGAAGAACAATACGATTTGATTACCAAAAGAATAAAAGAAGAACATTTAGAAGATAAATGCCGTGTATTATTAATGGATTACCGCGAACTAAAAGGCGAAACGTTTGATCATATCACAAGTGTAGGTATGTTCGAACATGTAGGTTCTGAAAATCTTGAAGGTTATTTCAAAGTGGTAAAAGATTTATTGAAACCAAAAGGAACAGCTTTGATCCATGGAATCAGCCGACAACAAGGCGGTGCGACAAATGCTTGGATCAATAAATATATTTTCCCTGGCGGTTATGTCCCTGGTGTTACTGAATTAGTTGATAATATTACAAAAAACGATTTGCAACTGATTGATTTGGAAAGCTTACGTCGTGACTACCAATTGACATTAGAACATTGGACAAAGAATTTTCATCAAGTCCAAGATCAAGTCACGAAAGAAATGGGTGATTCCTTCTATCGAATGTGGGATCTATATTTACAAGCTTGTGCAGCTTCATTTGAATCAAGTAATATCGATGTGATTCAATATTTGCTTGTTCAACCTGGAAACAATGACATCCCAATGCATCGTGCATAATTGAGGCAAAAGTACTGTTTAAAGACTATTTAAAAAGAAGCTAAGTTTTATGATGCTCCAGAAGTGAACTTTTTTGTCTAACTTCTAGGATTGTCTCTAAAGCTTAGTTTCTTTTTCTTTATATTTTCATAATAAAAGTTTGGTTCTTTAATTTTTAAACATGACAGAAAATTTTTTCTTCGTTATACTTGTAATAGAATACTATTTTATAACAAAGGGGATCGAATCAATGAAAAAAACTGTTATTTATACTAGTTTATTTGCAGCTTTGTTTTTAGCTGCTTGTCAATCAAATACCAATCAAGGCACATCTGGGAATACGTCTTCCAGTAGCGAACAGCGCTCTTCACAGGTATCGGACTCCTCAACAAAAGCAAGCACATCTTCGTCTAGCCAGACAAAAAGTTCTAGTGAAGCAAGTACTCAGTCAGATATCAAAGTGTCTGCAGCTCGTGCGATCGAATTGTTCCAAGATAAATACCCAGATACTGCAATTACTAGTTTGGAATTAGATAGTGATTGGGGATCTTACTTCTACAAGATAGAAGGTGTCGATGATCAAAAAGAATACGAAGCAAGAATTGATGCTCAAAATGAAAAAATGGAGACAGAGAATCCAGAAACTCTAGATCGAGATGAACAAAATGGTCAAAAGAAAAAAGAAGATGGTCTGGATGTTGATAAATTGATCACGATTGAGGAAGCAGCAAAAATCGCCGTCGACAAAGTAGGAAGCGGTACGGCAACAGATTGGGATTTGGATAAAGATTTAGGTACTACTTATTGGGAAGTCAAAGTAAAAGACGGCAATCAAAGTACATCAGTCAAGATCAATAGCCAAACAGGCGAAGTACTGTCAACTGAACAAGATGATTAAGAATTTCTTCGGAAAACAAGAGTTGATTTTTCTTTTAGTCATGATACACTAGACAAAATAACTTGTTTGAAGGAGCGATTTACTTGAGTTTAGAAACGACCTTTGCCAATCATATCTTTGCCAATCCTTTGATGAATGCATCTGGTGTCCACTGCATGACTACCCAGGAATTAGATGAACTGGCTCATTCAGAAGCAGGAGCATTTATCACTAAGAGCTGTACGATCAATGAACGAAAAGGAAATCCCGAACCACGCTATTTTGATGTTCCTTTAGGGAGTATCAATTCTATGGGACTTCCAAACTTAGGTTTTTCTTATTATCTAGAGTATGCTCTTGCGTATGAAAAAGTGCAGGAAAACCAAAATCAACCGTTATTTTTTTCCATTGCCGGGATGAGTGTCCAGGAAAACTTGGAAATGCTTGAGAAAATAGAAAAAAGTGGGTTTAATGGGATCACTGAATTAAATTTATCTTGTCCCAATGTGCCTGGAAAACCACAACTAGCTTACGATTTTGAGGCCACTTATGAAACACTGAAAGAAGTATTCAGCATCTTTTCTAAGCCGCTAGGAATCAAATTGCCTCCTTATTTTGATTTTGCTCATTTTGATCAGATGGCTGATATCTTGAATCAGTTTCCATTGACCTATGTCAATGCTATCAACAGTGTGGGCAATGGTTTGTATATCGATACAGAACAAGAAGCAGTAGTCATCAAACCAAAAGAAGGGTTCGGCGGCATTGGCGGAGAGTATATCAAGCCGACTGCTTTGGCGAATGTTCGCGCTTTTTATACACGTTTGAAACCAGAAATCCAAATCATTGGTACAGGTGGGATTCGGACAGGACAAGATGCATTTGAACATCTGCTATGTGGCGCAAGCATGTTACAGATTGGTACAGAGCTTCATAAAGAAGGGCCGGAAATTTTTTCTAGAATCATAAAAGAATTAACGCAGATTATGTCAGAAAAAGGATATACGTCAATTGACGAATTTAAAGGCAAATTACGCACCATTTCATAGCAAAGAGACGAAGGTCATGATTGATCTTCGTCTTTTTTTATAAAAAACACTCGTCTGTTCATTCCTGTGCAAGCGTACTCATTGTATGTTAGACGAACTTGTGGGAAAATAACAGAGGCAAAAAGGAGGATAATATGAATGATGCAACAGAATTAGCAAAAGAGCTTAAAGAAAAAGAATTTAGTTTTCAAGAACTAGTTACGGATATACAGAAAAAAATAAAGAAGCAAAATCATGAATTGAATGCGTTTGTCGCGCTTGAACCATTCGAGAGTAATTCCCACGAGCTATTGATTCCCCAGTCAGAAAAAGGGCCATTGGCTGGTATCCCATTTCCTTTAAAAATGCTCGGTCAAGAAAAAAAGGGATGGCTAGCTACTTCAGGATCTCGTTTATTTGAAACACACCGAGCTTCTCATACATCTAATTATGTGCGGCAAGCAGAAGCGATAGGTCTAGTTCCTTTTGGACAAACCAATGCGCCAGAGTTTGGTTTCAAAAATATTACAGACCCAGTCATCTATGGCCCAGCAAGAAACCCTTGGAACCTTGAATGTACACCGGGCGGATCAAGTGGAGGAGCTGCTGCTGCAGTTTCATCAGGAATCGTTCCTTTAGCTGGTGCTAGTGATGGCGGTGGTTCTATTAGAATACCCGCTTCGTTTTGCGGATTGATTGGGCTGAAACCTTCGCGAGGGACGATGCCAGTTGGTCCATATGCTTGGAGAGGATGGCAAGGAGCTGCTATTGATTTCGGCTTGACAGTTTCTATGAGAGACACGGAGGCTTTATTTTATGGGATGAGAAGTATCCATTCCGGTGCGCCATATCAAGTATCGCCAGTTGAGTGGCAAACACATCCAAGAAAAAAACGGTTGAAGATAGCTTTTTGTGTTGATTCACCGATCCACTCACAGATTAGTGAAGAGGCAGTACTTGCTGTAAAAAAAGCTGTAGATTTCCTTGGAAAAGAAGGGCATGATTTGACAGAGATTCCTTACCCACTAGATGGTCGTAAACTGATCAGGTCTTATTATCAGATGAATGGCGCAGAAACAGCAGCAATGATCCGCTCGATTGAAACAGGCATCCAGCGAGCTGTCAGAAAAGAAGAACTTGAACCCATTTCTTGGACTTTGTTCCAATATGGTCAGAAGCTCTCTGCCGCTACTTACATCGATTCTCTGCATGTATGGGATGAAGCAGCAATTGTCATGGAAAACCTACATCAAGAATACGATCTATTCCTTTCACCAACGACTGCATTTACCGCCCCTAAAATCAGCGAAGATTTGCAAAGTGATGCGATAAGAGCACAGATGGAACACATCAGTGATTGTTCTGAAGTAGAAGGTTTAGACGTTGTTTCTTCCATGTTTGAGGAGAGCTTGAAGATCACACCTTATACACAGTTGGCTAATCTGACTGGACAACCAGCAATCAGCTTGCCTACTCATTTGACAAAAGAAAACATGCCTCTAGGAATCCAATTTATGGCTGCCAGAGGAAGAGAAGATTTGCTATTTCAAATCGGCTATCTATTTGAAGCAAATCATCAGTTCCATTTACCAAATCCATGGAAATAGCAGAAACAAGGAGAAGAAGAATGAAGAAAAAAAGATTGTTTGCTCTAATAACTAGTGCCTTTTTTATTTTAAGCGCTTGCGGTACAGCTGCCGCTAATCAGGAAGATAACAGCTGGAGTAATGTAGAAAAAAAGAAAGAATTAGTAGTAGCGACTTCTGGCACACTGTTTCCCGCATCTTATTATAATGATCAAAATGAATTAGTTGGTTATGATGTAGATTTGGCAAAAGAGGTGGCTAAACGGTTAAATGTCAAAATCTCCTTTAAAGAATACAACGTGGATGGACAAATCACTTCTGTTTCAAAAAGAGAATCAGATTTTGCTGCGAACGATTTTGGTATCACAAAAGAAAGAGAAAAAAAATTCTCCCTTTCAGAGACTTTCAAATATTCATTTGACAGTATGATCGTACGAAAAAAAGATGATTCAGGAATCCACTCACTTGAAGATCTTAAAGGGAAAAAAGCAGCTGGCGAACCCAATACTAGCTATATGCGTTTAGCGGAAAAACACGGAGCTAAATTAGTCACATATGACAATGCCACGAATGATCAGTATTTAAGCGATGTAGCAAATGGTCGAACAGATGTTATTCTAAATGATTATTATCTGCAGAAAATGGCCGTATCTGCTTTACCAGATATCCCTGTAAAAATACTGGAGAACGTTTATTTCAATGAAAACGAAAGTGGTTTTTTATTGAAAGAAGGAAATGATGCTCTGAAAAAGAAAATCGATGGCGTATTAAAAGAGATGAAAGAAGATGGGACGACAAAGAAAATATCTGAAAAATATTTTCAAACTGATGTTTCAGTCAAACCGAAAGAAACGATGGCTGAGTCGGTGAGTGAGTGATGTACTTTCCTCTAATTGATTTTTCCCTCATGTGGACTTCACTTCCTTTCGTACTGCAAGGCTTGGTATACACATTAGGGATTGGCTTCGTGTCGTTTCTTTTAGGAAATTTGGTAGGGTTGCTTTTGACAGTTTTAGGTCTTTTGGATTGGCTGCCTCTGAATGTATTTATTCGTTTTTATTTATCGTTCTTTAGAGGCATTCCCGCACTAGTCCTGCTGTTTCTGTTATATTTCGGGTTACCTTATCAATTAAGTGCCTTAACGGCTTCAGTCATCTGCTTTACGATTACCAGCAGTGCATTTATTGGTGAAATCTATCGAGGATCACTAGCAGGCGTTTCTTCAGGTCAGTGGGACGCTGGTTTAGCTTCTGGTTTTTCTTTCTTTGGGGTATTGAAATATATCGTTTTGCCGCAAGCTTTTCGAATCTCAGTACCGGCACTCAGTAACGTAGCTATGGATCTAGTGAAAGGTACTTCGTTAGCAGCAACAATCACAGTGCCAGAAATATTTCAAAAAGCAAAGATCATAGGCGGTCGGACATTCGATTATTTTTCTCTCTATATTTTAGTTGCACTGATTTATTGGGTCATTTGTATCGGGATCGAAAAAGTGCAACAGTATTTAGAAAAACGTTCTATCCATCAGTCAATCTGAAAAATAGAAATGGTGCTAGCGTGGCTGGCACCATTTCTATTTTTTGTTTCTTGTATATTCTGCCTAGTATTTTAAAACCATTTCATGTAAAATGTAAATCGAAAATATGTTCGGAGGTAGAAAACATGAAGACCCCGCTAACCATCGAAATAGAATCCTCGTTATACCAATATTGCATCGAGCAAGGCGGCTTGGTTGTAGAAGAAGTCACGATGCCTGATGACCAAGGAATTGTAGATACGCTTAGCTGCTTGACAAAATTTGATGGAAGCCGAGAATGGCGATGCTATGAGCTGAAAGTGACAAAAGCAGATTTTCGCTCTACAGCCAAACTGTCATTTGTTGGACATTATAATTATTTTGTTTTACCAAGTAAACTATATGAAGAAGTAAAAACTGAAATCCCTACAGGAATAGGTGTTTTAGTGTATCGTCCGTACACGGTTGAAGAGGAGATGCCTGCCTCTGGTACATTTCTGATTGCGAAAAAAGCAGCAAAGAAAGAGCTTGCTGTACCGGAAGAAGCTTTGACAAACCGCTTCATGGCTTCTTTATTCAGGGAAGTAAGAAAAGCAAAGCAAATGGAGCGAGGCGTAAAATATTTTCCAAAAGATCAATTGTACAAAGAATTGAAAAGACGTTCAGAAAATCAAGATCCATTTTCTAACGAACGATATTATGAACGGTTTTTAGAGGAAATAGCTAGTCAGGCAATCAATGAGTTGCAAGAAGAAGTTATCGCGCTTCAGCATGATTATGAATATTTGAGGCAACAACAGCAGATCCGTCGGTTGCCTACAGAGCCATTGGAGTGAAAAATATGTACTATCCTTATTTAAGAGGAAAACAATTTGACCTATTAGCATTAAAAGAAGCACTGTCGCGAGGATTGCTCTCCAATAAAATCCAACCAGTGATCGAACCAGTACGTGATTCCGCTACGCTTAAAAATGTGATCGAATTATTTCAAAAAAAGCACCATCCAATCGCTGTGATCCAAAATCCCCAAGTAGGACAATTCAAATTATTCGATCAGCATGTGCACAGTTGGACAGTCAAAGAAAATAGCTCTGTCGTCCCTGCACAGATCTTAACGCCAGAAAATCTCAGTGAAGTACTGGATTCACCTCCAGCGTTTCTTGTTTTCGATGGACAGCACTACCCAAAAGATACAGAGGTGTGGAAACAGTTGGCAGGAGTTGATTCGAAATTTTTGATACCAGATACTAGTCGCTTTCGCATCTGGCTGCCCGAAAACAAAATTGTGATCCGTGACTCTTTTCAAACGAGAAAGCATGTTGAAAGTTATGCAGATAAAACAGATGACTTTTTTAGTGATGACTATCTTTTTTTCCACGCAGACGGATATATTGGATTTTCTGATTTCACGATCGAAGGTAGCCGTTATTTCGATAAAGGGTTCCCTAGCCGAGCGCTTGCTATCCATCTAACGTATATTGATGCTTACGGCAATATACGCGTGAAACATTTTGTCTCTGACAGTAACGACTCTGCTAAAGACCAAGCATTGAAGTTTCTTGAAGCAGGAGATAAAATGAAAAAATGGATCATGCGTCACCATCATCAACTCTTGATTACTTCAGGAATGATTGAATTATTGGCTCTTTACCAGCAACAAAAATTCCCTGGACTGGGAGTGTTGAAAAAGTGGTCACTTATGCATCATTTGGAACTTATTAGTCACCTGCTAGATCATCCAAAAGATTGGCTTAAATATTATTCAAAAGTTCAGGAACTATATGAAGTGATCCAATGATTAGATAATGTAAATGAAAAAGGAATAGAAAAGAGGAAACTGGATGTATATTCGGCAAACAAGGAAAGAAGAAGTAGAAGAAGTGGTAGAAATCATTAATGCCGCAGCGGATTTCATTGCTTCGCAAGGCTCTCCTCAATGGCAAAACGGGCAGAAACCAACAAAAGAAACGATTTTGAACGATATTGAAAGAAAAGAAAGCTATGTATTAATAGTGGAAGATCAAATTGCTGGAACAGCTGCATTAGTCTCAGGCGTGGATCCCGTTTACACAAAAATAGATGGTAGTTGGAAAGAATCAACTGGTCCTTATTTATCGATTCATCGTGTCGCTTTAGCAGAAAGTACTCGAGGAAAAAAACTAGCAAAACCGTTCTTAGAACATTTGTTGACGATTGCAGCCAGCAAAAATATCCAAGATATCCGTATCGATACTTATCCAGCTAATGAACCGATGGAAAAGACCATCTATTCTGCTGGATTCACTTATCAAGGGATGATTGAATTTCCTTTTGAACACGGCGAAAGAAAAGCATATCAAATAATCATCAATTGACTATAAAATCATCTGAGCAAAGATAAAGACATTAACACTACTGAAAAAAACAATCATATGATAGCCAAGAGGTTGTAACAGAAGTGGCCAGCTTCAAAAAACAAGAAAGAATTTCCGAAAATGCTTCTCAAATTTTTGTGGAATTTTAGCGTATTTTACGAAATAGCTGCTTTCTGAAACTCCCTTCATCGAGAGGTCGTGACATAGCTTTTGTCACGATCTCTCGGCTTATCCTACGAGTATTATTCGATACATTTATATCAATAATCCTTTTTTTATTTTATCTGCAGCTTCTTGGAACGCTCCATCGTTTGACACGACTAAAAGTGAGGGGATAGCTTTCAAACGTTTCAACTGTGCTAAATCTTCTACATAAACCGCCAGTCTGGCTGAAATCTGTTCAGATGAATCTCCACGTTTTTTCAGGCGCGATTGCAATGTTTCTTTAGAGATCGTAATAAAGATAGGACGGACTACCGTCCCGAAATACTCATATAAATGCCAAAAACCATTTGCTGTCAAAACGGCGTAACAATTTCCTACTGTCAGTTTCTTTTTAATTTCTGCTTTACTGGAACCATATTTATGTTGAGCATATTGGTCCCACTCTGCAAACTCATTTCCCTTGATCATCTGATTGAATGTATTGTCAGAAACAAAATAATAATCCTCTTGATCTTTTTCCCCAGGTCTTGGTGATCGATTCGTGTAAGTAATGATCTTTTGTTCCGGCTGAAAAATAGCTTCTGCGAGTGAAGTTTTTCCAGAACCAGAAGGACCGATAAATACATAGCAATAATTCATTGTCATTTCTCCTTTGATGATTGAACAAGTGAAAAAGCTTTGGAAAATATTTCCAAAGCTTTTAAAAGTAACTTTGCTTTTTTGTATTTTATACCAGCAAGCCAGTCACAATAGCACTTAAAAAGCTGACTAAAGTCGCTGTTAGCAAAATTTTCAATCCGTGTTTTGCGACAAGATTTCCTTTTTCTTCATTTAATCCCTTCATCGCACCAGAAATGATCCCGATAGAAGAGAAGTTGGCAAATGAAACGAGGAAGACAGATATAATTGCTGTTGTACGCTCAGTAAAATGGAAATTACCATTTGCTAATTCTGTCATAGCAACAAATTCATTTGTAACCAGTTTAGTCGCCATGATACTACCGGCATCCACTGCTTCTTTCCATGGGATTCCGCTGATGAAGGCAAGAGGGGCAAAGATGTAACCTAGGATCTCTTGGAAAGTGATGCCGAATATCCCGTGGAAGATAGCATTGATCATGGCAATCAAAGCAACAAAACCGATAAGCATAGCAGCAACCGTGATCGCCACATGGAAACCATCAAGAATGTATTCTCCCAACATTTGGAAAAATGTCTGTTCTTTGTTTTCTTCAATGATCAGCTCATCTTCTTTTTCTTCTAATACATAGGGATTTACAATTGAAGCCAGAATATAACCGCCAAATAAGTTCAAAACAAGGGCAGTGATCACATATTTAGAATCGATCAGTGCCATATAAGATCCGACGATCGACATAGAAACTGTAGACATAGCCGATACACTCATGGTGAACAAACGTTTCTCAGATAGGAAGGGTAATTCCTTTTTTATGGAAATAAAAACTTCCGATTGTCCTAAAATAGCAGAAGCTACTCCATTATAAGATTCCAATTTGCCCATCCCGTTGATTTTACTTAATCCTAGACCAACAGCTTTCATAAATAATGGAAGAATCTTGATATAGCGTAGAATACCGATAATAGCAGAAATAAATACAATTGGCATCAATACGGAAAGAAAGAAAGGTGCACTTCCTTTATTTGCTACACCGGCAAAAACAAAGTCAACACCTTGCCCAGCAAAAGCAAGAAGATGATCAAACATTTTTGCCAATACAGAAACAACCGCTGTACCAAAAGTTGTACGTAATAATACGAAACCAAGAACAAGCTGTAAAACGAACATCACAATTAGTGGTTTCAATTTGATTGCTTTTTTGTTACTGCTGATCAAAAAAGCAAGCCCTAATGTGACAAATAAACCAATAATACCTAATAAATAACTCAAATAATCACTCCTATTCCAAATTCCGTTTTATTTTACCTGTTTTGCAAATAAAATACTAATCTTTAGTGAAATTTTCATTACTTTTTTAGAGTGAAACGCATTCATTTTCCATTAGAAAATAAAGCGAACAAAATAAAAGGTTTAAAAAGTGTAACGTCTTAGTAAAGTCTATAAAAAAACGAAACTATCGATTAAGCTAATAGTTTCGTTTTCAACATTTATAAGTAAACTTTTTCTATTGGTAATATAGATTTTCGGAAGGGTAGACAGGTGCGCAGGTAATATCGATTCCTAGTTTTTTCAATGTTTGTTCATCATTTTTATTGACCATCACAGTAGAGTGGGCTTGTGCTCCCTCAAGTTCAGCTAGTTTATCATAAGCAACTTGAGCGATTGGATTCGTTACTGCACTGATTGATAAAGCGATCAAGACTTCATTGATGCTTAGTGCATCCAAAGAGGAATGAAGTGTCTTTGATTTCAATCCTTGTATTGTTTCAAGAACTAATGGTGACAATAAAGGAATGTCATCTGCGATATGGGCTAAATGTTTTACTGCATTTAAGATAACTGCCGCTGACGCATCCATCAATGAACTTGTACGCCCGGTAATGATGACTTCATCTGGTAATTCGATTGCAATCACAGCAGAAGGATCTTTTGTAGGACTTTGCGCTTGAATCTTATCTGCATAGTCATGGGCAGGGACTACCACGTTTCGGTCTTCAGGACGTAAACCGACTTCTTCCATAATCAGTTTGATTCGATTAACTGCTTCTTCGTCGATCAATCCTTTTTTGAAGTCGCATTCTGTTTGGAAATAACGACGGATGATTTCTTGTTTAGAGGCTTCTTGGACAACGGTATCATCCACGATCCCAAATCCTACACGATTCACACCCATGTCAGTAGGAGATTGATAAACAGATTCTTTACCAGTAATTTTTTCAATAATACGTTTGATTACAGGAAATGTCTCAACATCCCGATTATAGTTCACAGCTACTTTATTGTAGGCATCAAAGTGGAAGGAATCGATCATATTGACATCTTTTAGATCGACTGTGGCTGCTTCATAAGCAATGTTCAGCGGATGTTTCAACGGAACATTCCATACTGGGAAAGTTTCGAACTTGGAGTAACCAGCTGCATGTCCTTTTTGGCTTTCATGATACAGTTGGTTCAAGCAAGTAGCGAGCTTTCCACTTCCTGGGCCAGGAGCTGTCACTACAACGATTGGTTTAGTTGTTTCAATATACTCATTTTTTCCAAAACCATCTTCTGAGACGATTTTTTCTACGTTGACTGGATAGTCTTCGATTTCTGAGTGTTTATAGACCTTGATGTTTCGTCTTTCTAGTTTATTGATAAAGACTTTCGTGGCAGGCTGTCCACTATAGCGAGTGATAACGACACTGTTGATTAATAAGCCATAACCACGTAATTCATCGATTAACCGCAAGATATCCATATCATAAGTAATCCCATAATCACCACGGATCTTATTACGTTCAATATCTCCAGCATAGACGCAAATCAGTATTTCAGCTTGATCTTTCAATTTTTGCAGCAATTTGATTTTCGCATCTTCTTCAAATCCTGGAAGTACACGTTTCGCATGCTTGTCGTCAACTAACTTCCCACCAAATTCTAAATATAATTTGTCATAGTGGTTCACTCGTTCCAAAATATACGCTGACTGCTCTTCAATATATTTTTCTGAATCAAAACCAATTTTTTTCACTAGGTTCCCTCCTTAAGTACTAAAGCATTTTTTCATTTTTTTGAGGATTCGTCAACTGGAAGAGCGAAATTCCTCAAAAAAACAAAGAAAATGGTTTAAACCAACTTGTCTAGATAGTTATTCATTGGTATGATAGTTTTTGATAAGGAAGGTGCTACATGAAAAAAAGACAGAAAAAGAAAAACGCATATAAACACTATATCCGTTCGATTTTTACCGGTTATGAAAGAATGCTTGAAGATCCCGAATTGGAACAATTGACGTTTACTTATCTAAACGAAGAAACGCAGCTAACTCGTGATGAGCATCAGCGCATTCATTTCACAACAAGAGATCTGCCTAGTAAATAAAAAATAAGATAAAGGTCATCGGATTCGATTCTGTCCTATCAGATGGAAAGACTAGTTGATCGAAAAAAAGGCTGTACCAAATTTTGGTGCAGCCTGTTTTATGGAGCATTGCCCGCTCTTTTTTATAACAATTTTTTACAGAAAATGGTACTATTGAAGTATTAATAAGTGAAAAACAGATGAGTAAGAGGAGGCAAGTAGTATGAAAGAGCCAGATACAAATGCAAATTATGAGCCAGACGAACTAGAGGAGACGAACGCGGATCAGGATACAGGACAAGAATCGTCTTCTTTTTACGATATCAAAGAAAAAGCAAGCATGAATCTTTCCCAATTATTAGAAGACTTACAGGCTTTTGAAAAAGCTGTCCGCGAAGAAGATATCCCTGAGATCTACCGTTTATACAATGGCCGATTGAATGAAGAATTAAAAAGAAGCTCAAATGAAAATCACGAGATCGATCAATTGCTGATGCGTAAGATCCATGATCGTTTTTTACAGGAATTTCCTTTTATGGAACAAGTAGAAAACATCTCGCCAACGATGAGCTATTACAAAATCGGCACTTATTACCATGATCGGCCCACGGTCGGTATTGATGCAAGTCTGCCAGAAATTTTTGTTTTGCCTAAGATCGATGAAGAGTGGGAGAAATATTCCCAACCGGAGTCAACGGACTATGACAAAAAAATCAATGAGCTAGACGCAAAGGTGATCACTGCTCAGACAGAAATTGAACGTTTAGATGAACAAATAAAAGAAATCAATCGACAAATGACTGATTTGAACGACAATAAAGGATTCTTGAATCGTAAAAAAATCGAGGAAGAAATTCAAGAATTAGAGAAGAAGAAGCAAGTACTATCTAATGAAAAATTAGGCTGGCTTCCTTATATTGAGACGCCTGAAACAATCCAGCAGCAAAAAGAAGCATTGAAGCAAGAAGCAAGAGCAGACCAGCTTCGTGCAGCCATCGTAGAAAAAGAACAAAGGCAAATCAGACGCTATTTCGGTAGCAAAGAGGGATTCGGTCAAGCAATCCATGAATTCTTGATGAATTATCTTGGCAATGAGAATCCTAATAATCAATCTAATGAAGGAGGTTCCGAGTATGAATGAACACGATGAAGCAGAATGGACAAAAAATGAAGAACAAACAGAAGATCATGAAGAAACGAACACTTCATTGGAAGAACAAACAAGTAATCCTCTGGATGACACAGAAGAAATCCCTATGCTAGAGGAAACAAAAATACATGAAAAAGAAAAAGTAACTCCGACGAATACGAATACTGCAGAAAACACCCATGCTTACGAAATAACTGAAAATCCCGGGTATTTAGAAGGAAAAGAGCAAGATCATCAAGATATCGTCAGTTTGATTGAAACAGCGGAAGCAGAATTAGCGGATTTACGTATGAGAAAAGATTTGATCGAATCAGATTTTCCACAATTATTAGAATCATATGATCGTTTTATATTGAATGAAGAACCAATCTCCACGATCGGAAAGACAAGCCTGATCGAATACTTCACGTATGAATTACTGAAACCGTTGAATGATATTGGTCTGGAACGGTCAAATTCAGCTTATGACACATGGAAAACAAGACATTTTTCGATCAATTATACGTTGAATGGACAAAACGAATTAGTCTTTTCCTTTGTATTACCGACCATCGATCAACGATACCAAGTGGAATCGATGAGTCTCCTAAACGTATCACCAGAGACAATGGAAATCAATGTCCAAGATGACCGGGTGCTTTCTTTGATCCGACACTGGTCAGTGGATCGAGTATTCTCTGCAGGGCAGATCACGATATTCAATCACAAATTGAATCAATTATTAGCCCATGCAAGAACACTTGGTTTTACCGTTAATCAGACATTACTAGACAATACGAAGCCACTTCGTTTGAATCTTCAGAGCGAATTTGAATTGACGAATGAAGTATTGGATGATATTTTTATCGTGGCAATGAAAAATCCATCCTACGATATGGAAAAGATCAACGAAACTACTTATCAAGTACGATTAGATAAAGGACAGTCTTTAACGATAACAACAAACGAAAAAGATCAAACAGTCTTGTCGATCTCATCTGGAGACTACCCACGATCTGTCATTGATTTCTTTATCAATTACGAATTCTTGGTCCCATTAATGGTGAGAAAGTCCTGATTGGATAAGTTGGATTACCAGATGTCATTCAGATAATTCTGTTCCAAAGGACTTGCGGCAGTTATCCAGAATAATTGTCACAAGTCTTTTCTGTATGTACTAAATGGACGTGAATAACTTGCTGATGAAGGAGGGATTTCATTAGGAATGTCCACAAATAAAATAGCACAGCTTAGCTTATTGTCTGCTGCTTGTGTAGCAGGTAGGATCGCTTTTCAATTTATTCCGAATTTCCAGCCAATGACTGCTATTTTTTTATTTATAGTACTTTACTTAAGCTTAAAAGATGCGTTAATTGTCATGAGTCTTTCTATTGCGATCAGCAGTTTTTATTTTGGTGTTGGACCATGGGTCATCGGCCAATGGATCAGCTATACTGTTGTTCTGAGTTTGTTTTCAATCGTCTGCTTGAGAAAAACAGTGCAAAGGAATCTATGGTTAAAGGGAGTCTGTTTTTTTCTGGCGGGCATGGTTTACGGAATAGGTATGACCGTTTTTGATACGCTGTTATATCGTTTGCCTCAACCTTGGATCTATTACCTTCAAGGGGTGTCGTTTGATTTGATGCACAGTATAGGCAATGTTGTGTTCTTTCTTGTTTTTCTGCCAGTCGTCAAACGTTTTTACAATCATTCAGGAGGAAAAAATGAAAAAAATAATTTATAGTTTGCTTGCAATGAGTGTCAGTATACTCATTTTGACAAGTTGCAGTACAACCTATACACAATCGGCTTCCAACCAAAAGGAGGAAGTAAAAACATCGCAAAAAGCAACAATCACGTTACAAGAAAATGGTCAAAACTTTTCGGAAAAAGAAGTGGTCTTCAAAAAAGGCGATGATTTACTGAGTATTTTGAAACGAAATTTTGAAGTCAAAGAAGATAACGGCTTCATCACTTCGCTTGAAGGGCACTCACAGGATGAGAAAAATCAACTCTATTGGATGTTTACTGTGGACGGGAAAAGTGCTACTACTGGTGCCAAAGAGATCAAATTGAATGATGGACAATCGGTCATTTTCAATTTGTCTAAACTATAAGTTTCATAAAAAACTGTTAAAGGGCGAATATTGCCATAATTCAGTGAGTTCAGTTGATGAAAGAAGGAAAATAACATGGAAAATTTTAAAAAAAGCGGAATGTTTTCCGTAATTGCTGCTCTAGGGGCTAATATTCTAGTTGCTATCAGCAAATTTGTCGGCTATGCAATCAGTGGCAGTGCCGCCATGCTAAACGAAAGCATCCACAGTATCGTTGATTGCAGCAATCAGATTTTGCTGTTATTCGGTGATAAACAAGCCAATAAAGGACAGAGCGAGTTGCATCAATTTGGTGAAGGACGAGCAAAATACTTTTTCAGTACAATCGTCGCAATGATGCTTTTCTTCGGCGGTGGGGCACTTGGGGTGATGGAAGCTTTTGAAAAGTTGACGCATCCATCCCATGAAGTGGGTAATCCGATCATTGTTATAGCAATACTGTTATTTGGTTTGGTAATCGAAGGAAGTTCGTTACGCGTGGCAATGAAAGAAATCAAAGAATTGAATACTGAAAAACTTTCCACGATGCGCTTTTTGCGCGAAAGTCGACACAGTGAAATACTGATTATTTTTACGGAAGACTTGTGTGCTGTAATCGGTTTGGTCTTGGCTTTAGCAGGAACAATATTGACTTATGCAACCGGGATTGCTGCATTTGATGCGATCAGCGGATTGCTGATCGGTTTCTTGCTGATGGGAGCCGCCATTTTCCTAGCAAAAGAATTTTATAGTCTGATCATCGGTGAAAGCGTGACAGCAAGCGATTTATCAAAAATCAAGTTAGCTTTTGAACGTCCTGAGATCAGTCGGCTGATCGATATAAAAACAGTTCATTTAAGTCCAACGGAGATTTTAGTTGCAGCAAAAGCAGATATCGTTGGTAACAAAGAGAATGAAGCTTACTCGGTCATCAATGATATTGAAAAAAATATGCGTCAGTCTCTTCCTGACAAGAAGATGTATATATACATTGAAACAGATAAATATGACCCAAATTATTCTCGTAAATAAAACGTTTATTCATGAATTGAAGCAAAAATGAGAAAAATATAATCTTGTTTTTAAATAAAACGGCTACAATTTAGCGAATTTATGTTACAATGAGTCCGCTGTTTATTTGTTGTAATTAAAGGAGATATTTTAATGAACAAAAAGAAAAGTGCGCCATGGCTTCAAGCTTTGCATGCAGTGATGCCACTTTGTATAAGCTATATACCAGTAGGATTAGCTTGCGGAGTATTGTTGCAAAAAGTTGGATTTGATCCTCTCTTATCAGGACTGTTATCGATTCTGGTCTTTTCCGGTGGCGCGCAGTTTTTAGTTGCATCTATGCTTACGACGCAAGCATCATTTGCAACGACATTATTGATGGTTTTCTTTTTAGAATTACGCTATACATTATTAGGAGCAAGTCTTGCCGGTTTTATGAAAAAAGAAAAGCGGACGTTTTTGGCTGTCTTTTCTCAATCACTGAATGATGAAAACTATGCGGTGAACTACTTAAAGTTTTCAACTGACCCTTCCTGGAATAAAAGAAAGGCTTTATATGTCAATTGGTTCTCAATGACTGCATGGGCCGGTAGCAATATGATCGGTAATTTTTTCGGCTCGGTGATTCGAGTAGATGCTGACCTTGTCCATTTTGCTTTGACGGCCATGTTCATTTTCATGTTTATCATGCAGATGAAAAGCGCACTACTGATCTTTACAGGTTTATTCTCAGGCGTATTAGGGGTCGTATTCATGGTATTTTTCCAAAATACTTTCGGATTGATTGCAGCAACAGTCATTGCTTCATTTGCCGGATTTATGCTGGAGAAGGCATTCAAAAAAGAAAAAGCTAAGAAACTAAGAGACCGCGGTAAAGATGTCAATGAGCCGCTCTTCAACTTCCCGGAACAGGAGGCCAATCACCATGACTAAACTATATTTGCTACTTTTAGTTGCTTGTCTGTTCATCGTGGCATATATCCCGCGCTTGTTCCCGATGCTTTATTTTACTCATCGAAAAGTGCCATCCTGGTTCAGTGACTGGATGAAATATGTACCGGTGGCATTATTTGCGGCGTTAGCTTTTAAAGATGTTTTCATTACTCATGAACATCTGGATATTGCTTGGAATATCAAAATAGCTGCAATGATTCTAGTAGCAGGCGTGGCTTACAAAACACGTTCGATGGCGTTGTCAGTTTTGACAGGACTTGCGTCTGTCTTTTTGCTGTCTATGCTTTAAACTGTTTTATTTTATTAAAAACAGAGATTGCGACATAAGTTGTTCAAACTGATCTATCCGAACTGCATTTGCAACAGTCAATTCTGGATGCAAGTTTATTCGTAGGGATAAAAAAGATTAGTGTTGGCTTATGATGCAAGCTCTTTTTTATTTTAGGAATTAGAGAGGGATTTGTCCTTCTATGATTTTTTGCTATAATAGGGAAGATGTTTATTTTATGAAAGAATAGTTGAGGGAATTTAAATGAATAAAAAATTGATGCAAGGAACATTTTGGCTAACCTTTGCTAATCTTCTATGTAAAGTTTTAGGGGTAGTCTATTTGATTCCCTGGCTAAGTATGATGGGGAACAATCAAGATGGTATGCTTGCTACGACATTGTATAATGTTGGCTATCTTCCTTATGGATTGTTCCTGATGCTTGGTACAGTCGGATTTCCAAATGCGATTGCAAAAAAAGTAGCTGTAGCCACAAAAGAAGGAGATAACGCTGCTTGTCGGCTGATTTTTAGAAGTACGATCAATATCATGTTTGTCATCGGTATCGCCTCTGCTGCACTGATGTATTTATTTGCTCCTTTACTAGCCGGAATCAGTCCGATTGCTAACGTTAATAATGGGATACTAGCTATCAGAAGTTTATGCCCATCTTTGATTGCTATCCCAATTCTTAGTGCAATGAGAGGATATTTCCAAGGAAAAAATGATCTGCGGCCTTATGGAACTTCTTTGATTATCGAACAGGCTGTGCGAGTGATCGTTATCTTGGCTGGTACTTATTACTTGCGCGTATTGACTGACGGAACCATATTAGAAGCTGTATTGATCAGTACAGTCGCTTCTTTCTTCGGTGGGTTAGCTGCGATTATCCATATGTATATCGTCGGACGCAGAAAAGACTTCTTCGAACTTAAAGATTTTTTGATTTCCAGCCGTTATTTCGAAAGAGAAAACCGATCTGCCTCTGTCTCTATCATTCGGGAAACACTACCGTTTATTTTTGTCGGCTCAGTCATTACTATCGTTCAAATGATCGACCAAGTAACGATGAAACCACTGCTTCACTTTTTCCGTCCAGAGATCGCAGATCAGCAACTGGAATTCTTATTCAGCCGTGCTTCTGTCAATCCAAATAAATTGACATTGATCCTGATCTCCATGGTAGGAACAGTAGCTATAAGCAGCTTGCCAATATTAAGCACGATGAAGAAAAAAGATCGGATACAAATCGAAAAAACAGTAGGAGATAGTTTTTCGATTGCGTTATTGATTCTTCTTCCTTCATTGACTGGAATGTCTTTATTAGCTGGACCACTATACACATTGTTTTTTGGCTATGATCCTGAAAGTGTCGGATATTTCCAAATGGCTTTGCTAGCTTCTTTGTTTTTCTCTTTATTCACGATCCTATCTACGATGCTTCAATCTTTGAATCACCATCGTTTTGCGATCCGATTAACTGTAGAAGCAATTATCCTGAAAGTCATCTTCCAAGTAATCGGATTAGGATTAGTTGGCGGATACGGGATGAGCTTATCAAATGGCTTAGCATTCGGTATTGTCTTTGTTCGCGGCTATCACTTTATGTGCAAAGAATACCGAATAGCACCTTTAGCAAAGATCAGCAATTTTTTCTTAAAAACTTTCCGCTCCACCCTGATTATGCTTGCAGTATGTTTTGCCGTTTTCTTTTTGCTGAATCAGCGATTGTCAATGGAATCAAAAAGCTATGCAATGATTTATTGTGTGGCTGTAGGAAGTATTGGCGGCTTAGTATTTTTATTTTCTCAATTCGGAAAAAATGGGTTTCGAATGTTGAAAAATGTTAAACATCATAGCAGAAGCAAAGAATAGGTTAACTAATCGTTTTTTGCTGTCACTTGAAAAACGGCAACTCGTATGATTACGCTTGTCGTTTTTCTATTTTCCAATTTTAGTTTCATATCTAATCTTACTTATGATATAGTTATAAGGTCTGGAAAAATTCTTTGAAACGAGGAAATTAAACACATGAAACTTGCAGTAGTTACAGATAGTTCGGCATATCTGCCGGAACGTATCAAGAACCATCCCGACTTATTCGTTATTCCAATCCCTTTGATTATGGATGGGAAAATTTATAACGAAGGAATCGATATCGAAGCGGATGAATATTATGGACTTTTAAAAAACAGTAAAGATTTTCCTACTACTTCACAACCTGTCGTAGGGGAAGTTTTGGGTTTATATGAGGAATTGAAAGAGAAAGGGTATGACACGATTTTAAGTATCCATCTTTCTTCAGGGATTTCTGGCTTTGTCAACACATTATTTGCGATGAAAGATGACATCAGCGGAGTAACGGTCATTCCTTATGACTCTAAGATCACTAGTATGCCGATGGGACACATGGTAGAAGCTGCCTTAGACTTAAATGATGAAGGTCAGTCCCTTGATGAAATACTTGCACATATCGATCGAATCCGAGATAATACCTATGCTTATCTGATTGTAGATGATTTGAACAATTTAGTACGAGGAGGACGTTTGACAAATGGTGCAGCGCTGATTGGCAGCTTATTAAAAATCAAACCGATCCTGACATTTTCTGAAGGGAAAATTGTTTTATTCGAAAAAATCCGTTCAAGTAAAAAAGCATTTGCTCGAGCTGAAGAAATTATTGGTAGAAGAAATAACGAAATACAACCGCCAGTCAAACTTTACGTGATACATGCAAATAATTTAGAAGTAGCGATTGCGGAGAAAGAGAAATTGCAGAAAAAATATCCAAATGCAGAAATCGAAATTGGTCATTTCGGACCAGTCATTGGTACACATTTAGGTGAAAAAGCCATCGGCATTGCCATTTCAGCGCAATAATTCCTTTTATTCAAAAAACATACCAAAAATATTGGCTCTTTGTCAAATGATGTTGGTAAAGAGAAATCTTAGAATAATTTGGACAGAACAGAAAGAAGAAAACCTCTTTCTGTTCTGTTTATTTGGTTAAAAATGTTTTGCCATGACGAATCATAATTCGTAGTTTGAAATTGTAAAAGTTGCGAAAGCCGTACGCATTGCGTTTTAATACTTTGATGTGGTTGTTTAAGCATTCCAATGGTCCGTTTGAATAGCTGTAGTGAAGCGCATTTTGGATCTGTGGCAGAAACTTTTTAAACGTTCGTAAAGTGGTTGTATAGGTTTCTGGCAGACCGCTAATGTCTCTAGTTAAACAATCCTCAAATAGTGACTGATCTCTTTTCTTTACCGCATAAAGAATGTCTTGGTATAACTGATAGCCTTGGCGTAAGTTGGGACAAGCAGCTAACAGTCGATCGGCAATCTCACTTTCAGTCAAATAATCTTTAAAACTGGCACGCCAAACCCGTTTTTCATAGTTTAACTTTGCTTCTTCTTTTTGTAGGAGTTTCCAATAGCGCTTCAATTTTTTCCCTAACCCTCGTTGAGAGTGGGAATTTCCTTTAAGTCGTACCGTGGTTTCTTTCACTCGATGATTCAAGAAAGTTCTGCCAATATGTTGGACGATGTGGAAACGATCGATGATCAACTGAGCATTCGGGAAAAGCTTTTTCACCAACGAAACATAAGGCGCATACATATCAATAACAATCAATTGAACGGCTTCACGAGTCGCTAATGAAAACCGAGAAAAATAGCGTTCTAAATAAGGCAAGCGTCGATTTTCGACAATATCCAATAATGCATGGCTTTGTCCGTCCATCATGATAAAACTCATTGCACTGGCAACACTTCGAACCGATTTGAATTCATCAAAGCATAAGACCTTTGGCAAAGTCTGTTTGAAAGGATTCAATGGGCGGTAGAATCGCTTCATGACACGATAGACCGAAGAAGTGGAAATATTTTTCTGACGAGCGATTTCCGTCATGGAAGTATTCTCTTTTAAGCGAGCAATGACAGACCAACGAACTTTTTGACTAATGAAACAGTGTTTTTCAGCAACAGAGGTATCCGCTACGAATGTTCTTTGGCAAGACTTACATTTAAATCGTTGTTTCTTCAGCTCCAGATAAGTGCGATACTCAGACACATCATTCAGTAACAACCGAACGGTTGTCGTCCCCCAACGAATGATCCTAGAGGGGACGACACAAAGACAATGGGAACACTCTTCTGGCTTGTACAGAAGAGTTCCTTTGTAAATCAAGCAAATTTGCCCTTTGTATTTTTCTTTAGTTAAACAATTTTCCTCGAAATAGATATTTAGGTCTAGAATATTTAGGGTATCTTTGATAAGCTGAGTATGAGACATCTTGAATCCTCCTATGAATTGGTAGC
Organism: Enterococcus sp. PLH-Efm8; assembly: GCF_053011625.1. Lineage (NCBI taxonomy): Bacteria > Bacillati > Bacillota > Bacilli > Lactobacillales > Enterococcaceae > Enterococcus > Enterococcus sp. PLH-Efm8. Next base: position 1,378,462 of record NZ_CP172568.1, on the reverse strand, counting down.
CAAATTAATTCTAAAGGATTTCAGGGTGTCTTTTCTATATTTTTTTATACAAAAAAGATGTTGGTGAAGTTCACCAACATCAAAAAGTATAGAGCCAAAATATTCCAACATCATCTTGGACTTTCTACATGTTACTAATGAGCGTGTAAAAGAACGAGATGGTGTTTTTATTTCTATCAATGAAGCTCTTTTTCTTTGCAATCCTCACTTCAATCCTCTATAATGTCGCATATAGTTTAGTAAATGAGTAAACTACTAATTTACTTATTTACTAAAAATAAAAGGATGAGGAGTTAAAATAATGGAAATACCAACAAATTTAAAACATAAACCAGTAATCGTTGTAGAAGACTATGATAAAGTTGATGGAAGAAATGCATTAAATATGGATGCAAAAGGGCTTTCACTGGGCCTTGCTCAGTGGAATGATCGTGGAAAAGTCGATATCTCAGGCAAGGTATGGCGACATACTGGAGAAAAATGGTCACGACAGTCGGAAGAATTACCAATCACACGTATTTTAGATTTAGCGATCTTAGCTGCGCAAGGAAGTTTATACTTCCAAGATGCTTATCGTTATGAAAAATTTTATGATCCAGAAAATCCAGTCGTAGACATCATTGGATTACAAGGGAACCGAATGACGGTAGAAGTAGATACCAAAAATCCAAAGATCGATGAAGACATCATTTTGTATTACGATACACTACAAAAAGACGGAGAACTGATTGGGGAACGATTCCGTATTTTAAAACGTCTTTTAGATGAGCTAGGATATTAATAGACAGAGATGATCAAAAGGGGAAGAGAAGCATGGAGAATTTCTCACTAACAGAAAACCGAACCTTTTCACGGCTAGAAAAGCAAATGATCTGGAAGAAACCGAAAAGCCATCGGACAAGTGCAGAAGAATGGCGGATCGCCTCCGAAATCAAAGGGAATTGGCAAGATCCTGAAATGAAAATCAGTAACGTACTTTTGGAAGGAGATGCCGGGTCGGGGAAGACACAATTAGCCAAAGCACTATCTGCTGATCTGCAACTTCCCTATACAAAAGTGACCTGTTTTGCAGATATGGACAAATCAGATGTTTTCGGAGCCTTATTACCTGTAGTAGATTCTAATAAGGAACAAGACCAAGAATTACTAGAAGCTATTTACCAAACAGATACACTTGAAGCTGTACTGACACTGATCCAGAACCATTACGGCATTGATCCTTTTTCTGCTAAAGAAAAATTAGCAGAGCTAGTTCAAAGGATCGAAGCTGATTATCCAGATGCAATCCATTACAGCTATTACCCTTCTGAAATCGTTCGAGCGATTGAAAAAGGCTATTTATTAGAGATTCAAGAGCCGACTGTCATCCGAGATGCCTCTGTTCTTGTGGCACTTAACTCAGCGCTCGAACCAAATGGGATGTTGAATTTACCGACAGGAATCATTCGTCGCCATCCAGATTGCGTCATTGTGATCACTACAAATCGAAATTACCAAGGAAATCGCCCATTAAATGAATCTTTAAGAGATCGGATGCAACATGCGGAAAAAATGGATCTTCCTGCCTTAGAAGTCATGGCAGAACGTGCGATGGCGAAAACTATGATCCAAAAACAAGAACTTCTCTTAAAGATGGCAGAGATTATCCGTTTGTTGGATGAAACTGCAAAAGCTAACGCCATCAAAGGTGTAGCAGGAATGCGTTCTTATTTTTATTGGGCAAATACCTATAAGCAAGGACAAGATTTACTCCAGTCGATTTATCCAAAAGTTTTGTATAAATTATCCACTGATTCAGATGAATTGGCAATTCTTGAACAAGCTTTGTCTGACAGTGGATTGCTACTGGAACTTCAGGACATATTGAGAAAAGAAAAATGGGGTCATCCTCAATCTGAGCATACAAAAGAAAGAACCATTAGCGCCGAAGAAGCAAATGAACGAAACATCACTGAAAATGCTGAAGAAATTCTGCGCTTAGATGAAAAGAAATCGTTGTCTGCTGAAGAACCAAATGAGGGAGAAGAGAAACAAGAAGAAACAATAGAAAAAAACGAGATTCCTCCTCAAATGCAAAAAGAACGCAGTAGCGATATCGAAGGAAAAAATCAAAAAGAACAACAAACAGGAGATGATTCTCAAGAAATGTCTGCTTCTGACATGGAAGCACATGATAAGGAAATCAAGAAGCAACTGAATAAAGAAGCGCGACAAATCATGAAGGAAACGATTCATGAAAAAGAAGGTCTCATCGTTCACCGACCAGCTTTCCAAGGAAAAACGCCGGAAGCACGTGAGCTACACATGCAAGTAATGCCAATAGTAGAATCACTTAGCCGGCAAATTTTAGAGTTACTGGATAATGAACAAACAGAGACGTACCAAAAAGGAAAATACGAAGGTCAGCGGTTCAATGCAAGCAAAGTAGCATATGGTGATTTGAGAAATTTTGACAAAAAGAACCCGCCACATGAGCAACCTTCTTTAGCGGTAGCTGTACGGATCGATGAATCTGGGTCAATGATACGGGATGATCGGATCGAAGCGGCAAAAAAAGCAGCGATTGCCATTGCCGAATTTTCTAAGAAAGTCGATATCCCATTGTTGATTTACGGAGATACAGCAGACCGTTCGTCAAGAGAAAAGACTTCTTTGTTTTCTTATAAAGAATTTGAAGACGGATTTCAATGGTTAAATGAAAAATTAGTCACTATGAAACCAAGGCAAAACAATCGTGATGGTGCTGCACTTCGTTTAGCAGCAGAAAAATTAAACAGACAATCCGCAACAACCAAACTGTTGCTTAATATTAGTGACGGTCAGCCAAAAGCGTTGCCGGATTATACAGGCAAAAAAGCAAAAGAAGATATCCAGTCTGTTTTGAAAGAATATGAACGTCAAGGAATCCTATTTGTCTCCGCAGCTATTGGCCAAGACAAAGAAGAAATCAAGTCGATCTACGGTGAAAGTCGTTTTGTAGATATTACTGACTTGAATGAATTTCCCAAGCAAATGATTCAACTGATTGCCCGCTATCTATGATAAAATAAAGCTCAACGAACGCACTTAGCAGATTCGTTGAGCTTTTCGTTTCTAGTTACCGGTAACAAGGATACTTCTAAAATAGAATCGGTTATAATCAAGAGGGACCGTTAAAGGAGTGAAACGATATGATACAAGAACAAAAATGGTGGAAAGAAGCAGTAGGCTATCAAATCTATCCTGCTAGTTTCAAAGATAGCAATGGCGATGGTCAAGGAGACATCAATGGGATCCGTGAAAAACTTAATTATTTGAAAGATCTTGGTATCGGCTTTATCTGGATCAATCCGATCTATCAATCTCCATTTGTCGATAATGGTTATGACGTAAGTGACTATCAAGATATAGAAGAGAGATTCGGAACGATGGAAGATTTTGATTTATTGCTAAAAGAAGCACATGAATTAGGGATCAAAGTGATTATGGATCTTGTCATCAACCATAGTTCGGATCAGCATCAATGGTTTGAAGAATCGAAAAAATCTAAAGAAAGCCCGTATCGCGATTATTACATTTGGGTCGACGGGGTAGATGGCAAAGAACCGAATAATTGGACATCGATTTTCGGCGGTTCTGCTTGGGAGTATTCTCATGAAACTGGACAGTATTATCTGCATGTTTTTGCAAAAGAACAACCAGACTTAAATTGGGAAAGCGAGAAATTGAAAGAAGAACTATTCAATATGATCCGATGGTGGTTGGATAAAGGGATAGATGGATTTCGTTTAGATGCGATTTCTCATGTAAAAAAAGATGAATATTCAGTAAAAGCCACAGAGAACCCTTTCTCACCCTTTCAAAATGTCTCAGGAATCGAAGAACATTTGACCGATTTGAAACATGTTTTTGAAGAGTACGATATCATGACTGTCGGAGAAGCAAGTGGTGTCACTGCAGAAGAAGGACCACAATGGGTAGGGAAAGACGGTTATTTCGATATGATATTCGAATTTGATCATATCCATATCTGGCAGCAAGAAAAAGAAGGGCAATTAGATGTCCTTAAATTGAAACATGCATTAAGCGCTTGGCAAACTTCATTGGATGGTATCGGATGGAACGCTTTATATATGGAAAACCATGATGTTCCTCGTGCCGTTTCAGTGTTTGGAGATACTCGTCCCGATTTTTGGGCTATGTCTGCAAAAGCAATCGCTATGATGTATTTCTTTTTGCAAGGTACGCCATTTATTTATCAAGGACAGGAAATCGGAATGACGAATATGCCCTTTGAATCGATCGATCAAGTTGATGCAGTAGATTCGAAAAGACTTTATAAAAGGCTGCTTGCGGAAGGTAAGACAAGAGAAGAAGCATTGGATATCATTCGTGAAACAACGAGAGACAACAGCAGGACACCCATGCAATGGACTTCGGAACAATATGCTGGTTTTTCTACACATGAACCTTGGCTGATCACTAATCCAAATACCAAAACGATCAATGTAGAACAACAAGAATATGAACCAGAGTCGGTCCTGCAATTCTATAAGAACATGATCCGCATTAGACAAACCAATAAAGGTCTGATATACGGTTCTTATAAAGAATATCTTCATGAACATCCACAACTTTATGTCTATGAAAGATATTTAGAAGATGAACAATATCTTATTATGGTAAACTTAACAGAATCACTTGCTGACTATGAACTTCCAAAAGAAGCAGATCAGTCCTGGACATTACTCTTGTCAAATTCCTCTAGCGGAGAATTTGAAGCTAAAGGCATACTAGCACCTTATGAAGCTCGGTTATATAAAACAAACAAGTAAAACTTCCTCGTTAAAGTTCATTAGTTGGACTTTGCGAGGAAGTTTTTCAGATTGCTCTGTCAATTACTCATTTCAATAATTCGCTCTAGGACCACCGATATATTTAGGACGAGAGCGAAGGGCTGTCACGTGAGCTTGTCCAAGGGTTTTCAAACGAGGTCTGACAGGTACTTGGACATGCTTGATATGCATACCGATTGATGTGTCACCGATATCGATACCGGCTTGTCCAACTACGTGTTCCACTTCGACAGGATCATTGAACTGGTCAAAAGCAGCAACAGAACAAGCACCTCCAGCATGTAGTGCAGGAACAACAGAGACAATTTCGAAATTTTTTGCTTCTGCCACTGTTCGTTCTACTACTAATGCTCGGTTCAAATGTTCACAACCTTGGACAGCTAGCGCAATTTCTTTAGGATCCAACAACTCTTTTAACGTACGGATGATCCATTGACCAACTTCCGCACTGGAATTTTTTCCAATATGTCCTCCAACGACTTCGCTTGTGCTGCATCCTAAAACAAAAAGATCACCTTTTTTCAAGTGTGCCTCAGCCAATATGTCATTAACTATTTCAGTCAATTGGTCTTTTAATTCTTTTTCTGACAACTTCATTTTCTAAAACCTTCTTTTTCAATTAATATTGCTTCCGTGCTTGAATACGTTGAAGACTTGCAGTTATAGGAAAGGCAAGTCCCATTCCAATCAGATTTTGGAAGATGTTTCCTGGTATAGAAGCCACTCCAGCCGGCCAATCATATAAAATCCAACCGGCGATACCATAGCCGATGATCATAACTAAGCTTCCTAATAAAAGCCCTAATCCCCACATACGAGTAGAAGATTTGCTGAAAGAACCAGCAACATATCCTTGTAACCCGTGGATCACTAATGAAAAAACTGCCCACTGCGGATATCCTGAAATCAAATCGATCAATAGACCACTGGAAGCACCAACAACTAATCCACCCGTTGGACCATAAAGAAAAGCAGCGGTATAGATCCCGGCCTCGCATAATGTCACAAATCCATTCGTAGCCGGTACAGGGATCAAAATTGTTAATGAAAGGGCAACTGTCAACGCAATCAGCATAGCATAGATCGTTAATTGCTTAGTTTTCATTTCTCATTCCTCCTTTTTGAATACCGCCAGACCAGACACTTCCGGTATGATCGTTCATCAGCACGCCATTAGAAATACAATGGGCAACAAATTTTTTACTTTCTGCTACTGCTTTGGTAAAATCTGCCCCTAACACAAGATTCGCTGTTATTGCAGAAGAAAAGGCACAACCGGCCCCGTTTACTGTTGTAGTGTCGATTTTTTTATGAGAAAATACCTCATAATGATCAATTGAATAGAGAAGATCCACAGCTTCATCTCCAGCCATCCTTGTGCCGCCTTTGATCACAATGTTTTTTGTTCCTGAAGCAGTGAGTTCTTTAGCGAGATGGATCATTTCTGTTAACGAAGAGGGAAGAGCTTGACCAGAAAGTAAAGCAGCTTCTGCCAAATTAGGCGTAATCATCGTAACAAGTGGAAAAAGTTCTTCGATGAGCTGCGAAATATACAATTGATTGATCACAGCTTCAGTTTCTTTGAATGCCAAAACAGGGTCTAAAATGATTGGGATATTTTGTTTTGTTTTTATGAAGTCTCGAACAACCATGATTGCTTCACTTGAATTCAATAACCCAATTTTGATACCATCTAATGAAGTCATTTTATCAATCGAAACTAACTGTCGTTTAAGCAATTCCAAAGATATAGATTCCAGCATAAATCGCTCATTAATATCTAGTGCCCCTATAGAAGTCAAGGCGCTTAGTCCGAATAGACCAAAATTCTCAAAAGTTTTTAAATCTGTTTGGATTCCTCCACCAGCAAATGGATCAGAACCGCCAATTGTCAAGATTCTTTTCATAACATTTTCCTCCATGAATAAGAGTATAACGAAATTTTCAAAAAAGAAAAACAGCCAATTGGCATATTTTTATCTCATCCAATTTAAAAAAACAAAAAGAAAAGAAAGACCAAAATGGATCTTTCTTTCCTTAAATAGTTAGGACTTTTGTGATTTTAATTCTTTCTCGATTTGAAGCCGTTGCACTTTCATTGTAGCTGTTCGCGGGATTGCATCAAAATCACGGATGATAGGGACGTTCAAGCGAGGAAGTTCATGGACTTGCTCCCACCATCGATTCCAATCCATTTCTTTATCAGGAGCTAAAGCAATAATCGGTTGTGGAGAATGATTTTTATCCCTTACAATCACTACTTCTGCCAAAAAATCTAACGAATCTAATAAAAAGTCTTCAATAGCTAATGTACTATTGATCGTTTCGATCAAATCCACTTGCCGATCTTTCAAAAATAGGTGGCCATGCTTATCCATAAAACCGTAATCTCCGCTATCCCACCAATCGCCATAAACATTTTCCTGGAACCGTGCATCTTCCTTGTAATAAGTCAAAGCCCGTCCTTTAGACAGTAATTGTATATGACCATCTGTGTTTTCAGGTAGGACATTCCCAACTGAATCTGTAATCCGAGCGCTTGTCATGTCTTCCAGTCCAACGCCCATATCTCTTGCATCACTTGTTTTCAAACTCTCTAGTGTATGAGCCTTAAGAATCATTGGTCCGCATTCACTTTGGCCATATACTTGAAGAAATACCGCATCCTGTGCCATCGACGTTCGCAAAAATGTCTTCATTGTCTGGTTGTTTATAGCATCAAAAGTGGAGTGATAGTATCGGATACCCGAAAAAGCTTCTGGATGCTCCTTAGCAGTAAAACGCCACTGAACAAAGTTATTCGGATGGGTCTCTAGTGCAATTGGCCGGTGAGCTTCCAACATATGAACAACTTTTGAACTTTGTGCGTTTGCTAAAGGCATCATAGGAAATCCCATGGACATCAAAGAAGAGATACCAATATTGAATCTGGAATGCACTGGAGAGATGTGAAAAGCGATTAATTTCTTTTCCGAAATTTTTGTGAAAACTGTTTTTTGCCATTTCGTCCGCCATCCCATAGAATGAGCAGAATGACAAATAAGTTTAGGGATACCAGTTGTACCAGAAGTATGGGTCATATAAGAAATTTCATTTTTGTCTAAAAATGATTGAGAAACAGACAAAGCAGGTTGTTCCATTAAATAAAGAATAGGAATCTGTTTTGATTTTGTTCCATTTGAAATTTCTCTCACTCGCTTTTTTGTCTCATCATCAAATAAAATGAAAGGGTCTTCTAAACGATCGATAAATACTTCCATTGTTGTTGTTGGTAGATGATAAGAAGTCATGACAGGCACTGCACCAAGGTAAGACACAGAAACAGCTAGAAGGTATGTGTCAAAAGCGGAACTCTTATAAATAATAACTTTGTCTCCGGATTTCACTCCAAGATGAGCCAATTGATAAGCCCGTTTCAACACACTTTCGCAGCATTTTTTGTAAGTTGTTTCAAGTCCTAATTCTGGGAAAGCTGAAAGTGGCTCATCAAAGATAATCGGGGTCTCGGAAAAGTTAGCTGCAGCTTCTTGAAAATTCGTAAATAAGTTCAAAGGGGAATACGTTATGGTCTCCATCATTCACACTCCATTATCTTTTGTTAAGTAATATACAAATTCAAGATAATCGTAACATAATCCTTTATATAATAACATAGTTTATTGTGAAAAAAAGATCATACATTTGTTTTATATGGAAGAAACCCGAACGAATGCCGCTAATTCGTGATAAGAAAAATCAACCATCTTTTCCCAGATATCTTGAAAAGAATGGGATGAGAGGTATCGATTACCACATAAATAATTTACCGCGTCAGCATCATCTAAATATAGTTCTGCATAATAACGATATGTTTTTCTGCATAGTTCTGGCGATACGTTTTTATATACTGTAATTTTGCTCAAAATTTGGCGAATAGTCCGAGGAGAAATTTGCTGATCATGTGAGGAACGAAAAACAAAAGAATTTTCGTCCGTATTTTGTGCTGTTAACTTAAAATAGTTCTCCAGAAATGGCATCGCTTCTTTTGGTATTGGTACTTTATTCAGTCTGTTTTCTTTTCTATTCAGATTAAGAATCTGCTTGGTCAAAGATACATCTTTACGTTTAAGTTCTACTACTTCATGGATCTTTAATCCGCAATACAGAAGAATGGCAGTAATTGCAAGGTTCCTCGGTCTATTCTTTTCTTCAAAGCTAGCTTCTCTGCTTGTTTGAAAGCCTTCAATCGGGATAAACAAATGCTCAAAATCTTTGAAAAGTTCTGCATCGATATATCGCGGAGCTGCTTTGGTTGTTTCCGGTAAACTTGTACCCAAAAGAGAAATCTCTTCTTCAATCAGTCCTTTTTGATACAAAAATCGTAAAAAATGATTTAATGAATATTGCTTCCTTGAAATCCCGTAATAGCTATTTTCAAACAATTGCTCCGTTTCTTGGTTCGCTGTAGTTTGGAACGAACGAGTATGTCGATAGATTTTAGCTAAGAAATTCTGATAATCTTGTTTTTCTAAATGGATAATCAGCTGATCATCCACTTCTTCAGAAAATACTTTTCTCAAATAATCAGTAAACAGATGAAAATCTTTTGCGTATTCATAGCGACTGCCTAATGAAAGGGAAGAACGATTTTCTTCTAAAAACTGTTGAAAGACGGAAGGGAGCAAGTGTGTACGTTGCTTTAACTTTTCTTGCAGTTGTTTTCTAGTTTTGCTGTCCATTACAAATTCCCTCCAATAGTGTTCATTTTCTATATTTTACCGCATTTCATCAAATGAAGATAGACAGTTTGTCTTGATCTTAGGAAGCAAATTTTTAACTAAGTACTAGCTAAAAGATATGAAGTAAGAAGATACATTTTTAGTTATTTTATTAGTGCAGTCATTCTTTTGATCTTTTAATTGATTTATCCTCTTTTTAGCTATGTGGTTACTTCATGAGCAATGAAATGGATTTGGTTCGTTCTAATGGCAGGAGGCTCTTTCTTTTATTTCCGAAAAATTAGAAAACATTTTTTCAGAATCGATTGGCTCTCCATTTATTCAATAATGGTTTGTCTAACGATATTGTTGGGATAATTCTTAAAGAAGTATTAGAAATAGTTGGTACTTCATTACTTTACATGAAGATTTATTCTATGGTAGGAGCAATTATATTGAGAATTAATCCTTTTTTATATAAGTTGTTTGCTTATTGATGGATTGGATAAATTAAACCATCACAACGAGTGGAAATTATATGAAATTTTTCATAAAAATTCATATAGAAACAAATGACATTTTATTAGAATATGACTTTCATTAACATAAATGTTTTCAAATTTCAATTAAATTGTTTTAATCAAATTCCAATCTAAATATTTGTAGAAAACAATCGTCTCCTATAGAATAAATTTATAAGTAACAATATACCAATCATAAATCTATTTGCTAGGAGGAATTTACATGGAAGAGAAAAATTTAACGGTCATCGGAAGCTATAGTACGAGGGAAGAAGCATTATCAGTAATTGAACGGTTGCGTAACGAAGGGTATGAACGAGATGATATCGTTATTTATACTACTGATGAAGCAGCATCTAGACTAGGATTTGACGGATTGTCTGGTATAGATGTTGAAACAGATGAAAATCGGATGGATGGTGAAGAAGACCGTTCTTTATGGGAAAAAATAAAAGATACTTTTTCTTTTGATACCTATGATTCTGAGACGGCTACACCAGAAAATGATCCTTTATATCAATATAGAGGAGATATTTCTGATGGAAAATTTGTCATCACAGTAAAAGGCTATCGTCAGCCAGAAACAACAGAAGATACAATGGATACACAAGATACTGTTAGCCCAGCAAGCACAATGGGGACTGGATTAGAAACTGGCACTGGAACAGATCCAATGGACGTAGGTGGCACGACAGGCTTTCAAAATACAACGGATCCATTGAATATGACACCAGGAACTGATCCGATGGACGTACCTGGCGAGACTGATACAATGGGTACAAGCAAGACTGAAGACATCGATCGCAAACCAAATCTAGATGATGATACAATTCAACTAAAAGAAGAAAAATTAGATGTAAATACACATGATGTGACAACTGGAGAAGTCGACATCCACAAACATGTGGTCAACGATACTGAAACGGTAGAAGTACCGGTCAAACGTGAAGAAATCGTCATCGAACGCAAACCAGTAACAGATCAATCTTCACAGGGAACAGACGAAAAATTGGAAGATGACACGATTACTATCCCAATCAAAGAAGAGCAAGTAGATGTAAGCAAACATACAGTTATTCGTGAAGAAGTTGGGATTCATAAAGAAGAACATGAAGATGTTGAAAAAGTGACAGAAGATGTTAGCCGAGAAGAATTGGATATTGACACAAGCGGTGATGTACACATTGAAGACCGCAATAAAAAATCGTAAGCGTAAGCTAAAGAGGTTGTGACAGAAGTGGTCAGCTTAAAGAAATTTCGGCTTATTTCCGAAGAAGCTACTTCTGGAACACCGTTTATTCGCAACAAAAAAGGGCTGTGACAAGATTTTTGTCACAGCCCTTTTTTAGGGATAAGCATTATTTTTTAGGCTTCAACGGCAATTGGACTTTAAAATCGACTCCTTGTGGAAGATAATTGGATACAGAAATCTGTCCATGATGCTGTTCGATTACCTGTTTTGCAATTGCCAAGCCAAGCCCGTATCCGCCAGTCTCTTTCGCCCGAGATTGATCTTCCCGATAAAATCGATCAAAAATCCTTGCTTGATCTTCTTCACTGATAGAAGGGCCAGTATTCTTTACGTGAATCAGCCATTCTTTATGGTTAACAGATGAATCCAAAATGATCTTATCTTCTGGATTCGTATATTTTAATGCATTATCCAGCAAAATAACCAAAACTTGATGGATTTTTTTTTCATCAATTGGTACTTCTAATGTTGCATCGTTATGGAGAATAAACTCTTTTCCATCTATGATGGCCATCTCTTGAAATGGTTTAACAAGTTGTTCGATATATTCTTGTGTATTGATCATTTGCTTTGAAAGCAGCTGCTGATCAGAATCATTCCGAGCGATTGTCAGCAAATCCGAAGTCAATCCAGTGAGGCGCCTCGTCTCTGACAATGCTTGAGCGATGCTTTCGGATTCTTCAATAATAGTATGATTAGGCTTGGTAAAAAGATGTTCCAAACTATTTTGAATAATCGTTAACGGTGTGCGCAATTCATGAGAAGCATTCTCAACAAATTCTTTTTGTCTTCTCCAAGAAAGAATAATAGGGCGCATGCTTAGACTAGACAAGTAATAACTGATACCAATAGAGAGAATCCAAAAAACAATCATACACAAAATCATAATCGTGCGAAAAGTCGCTAATGAATTCTTGATTTGATTTGTATTTTCTAAAATTTGGATGTAGGCAACGCCATCTTGATTCGTCTCCGCTTTTTTCGTAATCGAACGGAAAGAGAGGGCAGATGAGCCACTGTCTTCATTTAATTCAATATTTTGGATGGTATTCAGATTTTTCGTATCCATTTTTAATTCTTTGATTTGGTTGAAACGCCCACCAATAGCTGCTTTATTCAATATCTCACCATTTTTAGACCACAAGATCACTTGAGTGTTAAAACGGTCATTTGATGGTTCCATTAATGGCTGTTCCATGTTTGTTCTGTTTTGTTCCGTTTGAGTCGGGTTTAAAAAGGGATCGCCTTGCTGATATCTTTGTATCTCTAATTGTACTGTTCGAGAATCAAAATTTATTTTCTCTAATGACAGATCTGTTTCTCTGTATGCAGATTGGTTTAATATCTGTAAAGTAATGAATCCCAAAAGAAAAAAGATAAAAGCAAATGCTGCTACATTTGTCGCAAAAAAGCGACTACGTTGCTTTCGTGTAATATCTCCATTCATTGCATCACACCCTTTGCAGTATATAACCGACATTACGTAAGGTTTTGATTTCTTTATCCAATCCAGTACTTCGCAGATGTTTTCGTAAGTTGCTCATATAAACTTCAATAACTGTAATCGTCGTATCAGAATCAAATCCCCAGATCCGGTCAAATATCTGCTCTTTTGTCAAAATGATTCCCTTATTTTGTAAAAAATAAACGAGCAATTCAAACTCTTTTCCTTGTATGGGCAAAACTTGTTCTTTATACAAGACTTCATTGCTTTTTAAATCACAACTGATATCCTTATACTTCAGAACATTTTCATCAAAGAGACCTAGCGAGCGTTTCAATAATGCTTTCACGCGCATGATCAGTTCTTCTCGATAGAAAGGTTTTGTTAGATAATCATCTGCACCTCGTTCAAATCCTTCAATCTTATCTTCCAAACTATCTTTTGCAGTCAAAATCAATACTGGAGTCTGTATTTTTTCTTTCCGTATTTTTGCTAACACTTCATATCCATTCATTTCCGGCATCATCAAATCCAAGATTGCAAGATCATAAACTCCACTTTCCAACTCGAACAGTCCTTCACTACCATCATAAACTTGTGTTATCTCGCCGATTGCAGCGAGTATTTCTTTTATATTATTGGATAATACTTTATCGTCTTCTACTACTAATAGTTTAATCATTTTCCCACCTCATTGATTTGGTCACTTTAGTTTATCATGGAAAGCATAAATAAGGCTTAAATAAATTTTTTATGACTCATGTTAAGGTTTTATCGAAAGATGTCTTAGACAATTTATTGATAAGAAAAAAACAACACAAGTGACAAATTGTCACTTTAGAGTTACACTATTCAACAAGTGACATTTTGTCACTATCAATCTATCATAGGGAGGAAAAACAAATGTTTCTAGCTATCAAAGAAATTCGCTATTCTAAATTACGATATGGCTTGATCGTCGGTATTATGTTCTTGATTGCGTATGTCGTATTCATGTTGTCAGGACTAGCGAATGGACTTTCAGAAGAGTTTAAAAAAGCAATCGATGATTGGGACGCACAAGAGATTGTTTTGTCGGAGGATGCAAATCAAGTATTTGCAGCTTCACAATTAACAAGAGGAGATCTGAAATACATTGAAGGAGGAGAGAAAGCACCAATCGGATTGTACAGCGGAGCAATCAAAGGAAAAAACAAAGAAAATGTTACAGTTTTCGGCACAACGAAAGAAGCATTTTTATTACCAAAACTCACGAAAGGGCATGAATTTAAAACAAAGAATGAAATCATCATCTCTCAAAATCTGGCTGATTCAGGCTATAAAATTGGAGATACGATCAAAATTGGCAGTTACGACGATCCTTTGACGATTGTCGGTATCTTTCCTGAAACTTATTACACAGTTTCTCCCGTCATCTATGCGTCCCTAGATACGTGGACTGCTTTGAAGTATGGACAACAGCCGTTTGCTTCTGAAGAAGAACAGCCGATCAATGGGATCGTAATAAAGGATTCAGCTAAAATTTCGAAAGAAAAAGCATCGAAGGGTCTACAGTTATTAACTATTGGGACATTCATTGAAAGTATTCCTGGCTATTCTGCCCAAAATATGACCTTAAATGCGATGATATACTTTTTGTTCTTAGTGGTTGCTGCCGTGGTCGGTATTTTCATGTACGTGATGACACTTCAGAAGACTGCTATTTTTGGAGTAATGAAAGCACAAGGGATCAAAAATTTCTTCATCGCTAAATCTTTAGTAGCACAGTCCTTTATTGTTGGGGTGGTAGGCGTTCTGCTTGCTCTTTTGTTTGCTTATTTGACTAGTCTGATTTTACCAAGCGCGATGCCTTTTGCTGTTTTTTGGTCACAATGGTTGCTATATAGTGGGATTTTGATCATTGTCGCAATGCTAGGCGGATTGTTTTCGATACGTACGATAACCAAAGTAGACCCAATTACAGCAATAGGAGGTTAATAAAAATGAAAAAAATATTAACGATGAAAAAAGTTACCAAAACATTTGGTTCTGGTCATACAAAGGTCTCAGCTTTGAAAGCAATTGATTTTTATGTAAAGGAAGGAGAATTCGTCAGCATCATTGGTCCTTCTGGTTCAGGTAAAAGTACTTTCCTTACCATTTCAGGAGGATTGCAAACACCGACTTCCGGAGAAATAGTGATCAACGGTCACTCACTAACTGAGCTTCCAGAAAAAAAACGAGCAGATTTACGCTTTAAAGAAATAGGATTTATTCTCCAAAGCTCTAATTTGATTCCTTTTTTAACGGTAAAGGAACAATTTGAACTAGTTGACCAAGTTACTTCAAAAAAAGAAGATTCAACAAAAATCGATTCCTTGCTGCAATCTTTAGATATCCAGTCACTTAAAAATAGTTATCCTAAAGACCTTTCTGGTGGAGAAAGACAGAGAGTGGCAATTGCTCGCGCTTTATATAATGAGCCAAACTTGATCTTAGCAGACGAACCAACAGCTAGTTTGGATACAGATCATGCATATGAAGTCGTCAAATTACTAGTTAAAGAAGCTCATGAGAAACAAAAAGCGACTATTATGGTTACTCATGATGTCCGTATGATTCAATGGAGTGATCGCGTTTATCGAATGGAAGATGGGTACTTGACAGAAGAAGAGAAAAAGAAGGAATGAATCCTTCATGACAATGAAGGGCTATCCACGTATAATCAGAGATAAAGGAGAGATGTGGATGCCAAAAGAAACTTTTTTCAATTTATCGAACGCAAAGAAACAGAGAATCGATGACCTATTACTGGAGATATTTTGCTCACAGCACATCAGCCAAGTCAAAGTCTCAGAAATCGTTGACAAGATGGGGATGTCGCGCGGTGCTTTTTATAAATATTTTCAAGATTTGGAAGATGCTTATTTGTATACGATCAAAAGCAGTTCTCACATAGTCCATCAAGATATCTTAAAATTCATTAGCGAAAACAAACAACATTTCTTTTTGGGGATCGAAAAATATTTAGAGTGGTGCTGCGACTTAGATCACGAAAGTATCTATTGGCAAAGGTTATACTTGTTAACCCAGCGAAATGATCAGCAGACAACCAAACGTAGAGAACTATCGGCTGATTCTCCAATGAACGAAAAATGGCTGGAATTATTAAGAATCAATCATTTCTCCATTCAATCGTCGGAAGAAGCAGTTAGTTTCCTATACTTTTCCATGACCCTCGTAATGAACACTTTGACGGATCTCATTGCAAATAATTGGACAAAAGAAGAGTTGTTAAAAGACTTTCGCTATAAATCTCGTTGGATTGCTGAAGGAATACAATAAAAAGAAACAGCTATGTGTATTTGTCCTGAAATTTTTATCAGGGTGGTTTATACATAGCTGTTTTTTGATTATTCATAACTCGAATAAGCGGATGAGTTCTTCTTCATTTGCGAATGACACACTATCATCAATCAATATATGAGGAACATGGGCATTCAAAATGGGTTGATTCGTAACGATCAGATCATACTCGAGAAGATTGTATTTCGACAGCTGATCTTCAGTAATAGCAGTTGTCTCAGAGTGAATTTTATGCACAGCAAGAATATCACTGATATATTCTTCAATATATTGACTATGTCGAAGACTTAAGTCGCTGATAATCAGTATTTTTTTATCAGAAGTATAATGGTGAATTTCAGGATTACCGATAAGCATCCAAAAGATATAGCTAGATAAATAATAAATCAGATTCTGATTCAGTAGAGTGGAATAAAATTGAAGTTCTGCACGAAATCCAGCATATAGACGTATCTGGCGGTGTTGCATCTGCTGTGCAAAGTAAGTTGCACGGATCGTCAAATGAGTCGTATCGTATGGGAAAATACGGGAGAAAAAATAAATTTGCGTTAATAATTGAACAACATATTCTTCGTTTTTTTCTTTGCAATCAGCGGATGAAAACGAACAGTAGGACATATTTTTTCGTATCTGCTCACTGATTTCATTTTTTTCTTTCTCCGAAAATTCTGAAAAAATCGTATTGACAAAATAGTTCACTACTTTTATATAGCTGCTGTACTTCAATTTTCCTAAGAGATTTTTCAAGATTAAGAAGTCTTTTTTATCGATATTTATCAACTGTACATAAGAGTCTCCAGCTTTCCATTCAAATGGAGTTCCTTGGGATTCTCTCATGAGATGCACAACAAAATACATAATAAAGAAAGATTGCTCATATGGGCTTTCTTCCTGAAACAAATTCATCTGACAATTATTCTTGACCATAATTTCTTTGATCTTCTTTTTTTCGATTGGAAATGGCAACGTGCGTCTTCCGTAGTAACTTAAAAAGAAAAAGGTAACAAAGATACGCAACTGGAGCTCACTTTTAAGGCTAGTTAACTGAAAACCTTGGTCAACGATCACTTTTAATAAATAGCTTTCTAAAATTTGATTGCATTGTTTCAACTTACGTGTAAAAGAAGACCGGCTGATGGAAATTTTTTCACAATAATACTCAATCGTTTTACCCGGATTGACAATAATCTCATTTAATAAACGACTGTTTGTAGAACTTTGCGACATTTCCATCAGAACATTTAAATAAGCTGGTACATTCAAATGTTCAAGACGATACCCCAATTTTTGTGAAGATTGAATCGTTACATCCGTTCCCCAGCGGATTTTGATCTCTTCGATATACCTTACAAATGTAGATTCTGAACTACCAATTCGTTTGGCAAGTTCTTTTTTAGTCATCCACTTGTCAGAAATGGACAGAATTCGAATGATTTTTTCCATCTTTCTATAGTTTAATTCCAACAACCTGATCATATGTTTTTCTCCCTCAACCCTTTTCTTTCAATGAAACGCTCATTAATCGAAGGAATCAACTTCATAAATGAAACCAATTGGTATGAAAATTGGTGTGATTCCCTTTAGCGCCCTTCGTATAATAATTATCATATTAAAATAAATAAAATTATGTAACGCCTGTTTATTTTAATAATTTTCACTATTCACGTCAAAACAGAAAAAAAGAAAAAGGAGGGGAAAAATGACGACCACAGGGAAGAAACTGAAAGTTATTTTCATGCTGATAATATTGAGTTTATCAAACTTTGTGCCATTATCTGCAATAGCAGACACTACAGATGATCCAACAGTTTTAGAAACAATTTCAGCTGAAGTCATTTCGGATCAGTCTGGAAAAAAAGCACTGAACATCAAGCTAAATGCGAATAACACCAGTGCTGAAAAGATAGAAAAAGAAATTGGTCTAGTCGAAAATTACTTAAGTGATGTGGAAAGAAAAGAAGGAGATGGCTATGCTTATCAGGTAAATAGCGGGAAAATTACGTTGGAAATCTCATCAAACACTAAACAAACTATCGATCTGAGTTTTCCAATCGATCCAGCACTTTACCACAGCCAGGCAAACAAGCTGATCGTCGATAATAAAGAATATGACATTATTGATGAGACAGAAAATAAGAAAGATACAGATGTGTCAGTACCAAAGCCAGACGAAATAGAAGAAGAATCATCAAAAGAAAACGAAAATTCTGTCAGCCCATTTACATTGCCTACATTATCCTTGCCAGCTGTGAGTGTGCCATCTAATCAAACGATTCCTACAGAATATACAACAGATGATCAGGGCACTTATCCTAAAGCCAGTTGGCAACCTACAGGAAATACAAATGTTCTTGATCATCAAGGCAATAAAAACGGAACAAATCAATGGGATGGTATAAATTCTTGGAATGGAGATCCTAATGATCGGACCCATTCGTATATCGAATATGGAGGAACCGGTAATCAAGCAGACTATGCGATACGAAAGTATGCAAAGGAAACAAGTACACCCGGATTGTTTGATGTTTATTTGAATGCTCGTGGAAATGTACAAAAAGATATCACGCCTCTTGATCTCGTATTGGTCGTAGACTGGTCAGGAAGTATGAACGACAATAATCGGATCGGTGAAGTAAAGATTGGTGTCGATCGTTTTGTCGATACTTTAGCAGATAGCGGTATCACAGACAAAATCAATATGGGATATGTCGGCTACTCAAGCGAAGGATATAGCTACAGTAACGGTGCAGTACAGATGGGTTCATTTGATTCAGTGAAAAATCAAGTAAAATCCATTACACCTTCACGGACAAATGGTGGTACTTTTACACAAAAAGCACTAAGAGATGCAGGAAGCATGCTATCCGTTCCAAATGGACATAAAAAAGTGATCGTTTTGCTGACGGATGGTGTACCAACATTTTCCTATAAAGTACAGCGGGTACACGCACAATCAAGCAGCAATTATTACGGAACTCAGTTTTCTAATACGCAAGATCGGCCGGGAAATACTTCTCTAATCTCAAGAATCTATGATGCACCTGACCAAAACAATCTATCCAGAAGAATCGACAGTACGTTTATCGCAACCATCGGAGAAGCGATGGCACTCAAAGAACGAGGAATCGAAATACATGGTCTTGGCATCCAACTTCAAAGCGATCCGGCAGCTGGTCTCTCAAAAGCAGAAGTAGAGTCTCGTATGCGACAAATGGTTTCATCAGATGAAAAAGGCGATCTTTACTATGAATCAGCTGATCATGCAACAGATATCTCTGAATACCTAGCCAAAAAAGCTGTACAGATCTCAGCAACTGTAAGCAATGGACAAATAAATGATCCAATCGCAGAACCATTCATTTATCAGCCTGGTACACTTTCAGTCAAGAGTGTGGGGACAAGTCCTACAACGGTCACTCCATCTATTTCCATAGAAGGAAATACCATCAAGAGCAATCAGATCTATTTAGGAAAAGACCAAGAAATCCAAATCCATTACCAAGTGAGAATCCAAACAGAAAATGAGGACTTCCATCCAAATTTCTGGTATCAAATGAACGGCAGGACAACTTTCCAGCCAAACATTGATACCAATGAATTAGCTGAATTCGGTATACCATCTGCTAAAGCTCCCGGAGTCAGTCTTCACATCAAAAAGTTATGGGAAGAATTTGACAACAATCTAGCTGATCGTCCAGATCAAGTTACTTTTGAGATTCAACGGGAACATACGACAAATGCTGCAGCTTGGAAAAACGGATATATTCGAATCATTAAACCAGCTAAAGATACAACAAATACGTGGGAACGTGCAGACATTGACAAATTATCTGCAAATAGCGGAGAAAGTTATCAAGAGATATTATCACTACCTCAATACAATAATCAAGGTCAAGCATTCAGTTACCAAACAATCAAAGAATTACCTGTACCAGGATACGATTCTCAACAAATAGATGCAATGACATGGAAAAATACTAAACAATTCACACCGTTAAACTTGAAAATAACGAAAAATTCCTCTACAGGTGAAAAGGATCTTATTGGCGCTGTTTTCAAATTAACAGGAGATTCTATTGATACTTTACTAACAGATCATGGCGACGGAACCTATTCTCTTCCAGAAAATGTCAAATTGCAAAAAGAAATGACCTATACGCTGACAGAAACAAAAGCTCCAGAAGGGCATGGATTAAGCAAAAAGACTACTTGGGAAATCAAGATCGCTTCTGATGGTACGGTAACCATTGATGGAAAAACAGTCACTACTTCCGATGATACGATCCAGTTGACTATTGAAAATCCTTTTGTTGAAGTTCCTGTAGCAGTACGTAAGTATGCGATGCAAGGGACGGACAAAGAGATAAATCTTAAAGGAGCAGCATTTTCCCTACAGAAAAAAGAAGCAAATGGTACTTATCAGCCAATTGACAGCCAAACAACGAATGAAAAAGGTCTTGCCAGTTTTGATTCACTCACACCTGGTAAATATCGAGTCGTTGAAACAGCTGGTCCTGCCGGATATGATACTTCGCCGGGAAATTATGAATTCCAAATCGATAAATATGGAAAAATCATTTACACGGGAAAAAATACCGAGATGACAAATAATGTATGGACGCTCACTCATCAAAATCGACTAAAAGCGTTTGATCTAACGGTACACAAAAAAGAAGACAACGGACAGACATTAAAAGGAGCAAAATTCAGACTGCAGGGACCAGAAATGGACTTAGAATCGCCAAAAGATGGACAAGAAACAGATACCTTTCTATTCGAAAATTTAAAACCTGGAACTTATACGCTGACCGAAACTTTTACACCAGAAGGATACCAAGGTCTAAAAGAGCCAGTTACTATAGTTATACACGAAGATGGGTCAATTCAAGTGGATGGACAAGATCATGAATCTGTTCTGTCACCAGGAGCCAAAAACAACCAGATTTCTTTAGACATCACGAATCAGGCAAAAGTACCATTACCTGAAACGGGAGGAATTGGCCGTTTAGGAATCTATCTAGTAGGGATGATTGGTTGTGCGTTTTCTATTTGGTATCTTTTTTTGAAAAAAGAAAGAGGGGGCAGCTAAATATGAAAAAACTTGGTTGGCTTAGTATGTGTCTCTTCTTGTTACTATTTAAACCAGCTTTTACTCAGGTAGCAACAGAAACAGAAACAGAAATGGTTCAGATTACTTTACACAAATTGCTTTTCCCAAACGGGCAACTGCCGAAAAATCATCCAAATGACGGACAAGAAAAAGCTTTATTACAAACGTATCGAGGATTAAATGGTGTCACATTCCAAGTTTATGATGTCACAGATTCTTTTTACCATCTACGGGAAAAGGGCAAAACGGTAGAAGAAGCACAAGCAGAGATCGCAAAAAACGGTGCGTCTTCCGGTATGTTTACCGCAGAAGCAACAACTACAACTCTTAACAACGAAGATGGTATCGCTTCTTTTTCTCTGGCCGCTAAAGATCAAGAAAAAAGAGATAAAGCGTATCTTTTCATTGAATCCAAAGTACCAGAAGTCGTCAAAGAAAAGGCAGAGAATATGGTAGTTGTTCTTCCTGTACATGGACAAAACAATCAAAAACTTTCAACTATCCATTTGTATCCTAAAAATGAAGAAAACGACTACCCTGATCCACCTTTTGAGAAGGTATTAGAAGAGCCTAGAAATGATTTTACGATTGGTGAAAAAATCACTTATTCCTTGCATACGACAATTCCTGTAAATATCCTTGACTATCAAAAGTTCGAATTGTCAGATAGTGCGGATGAAGCATTAACGTTTTTACCTAATAGTTTAACGATTTCATCGAATGGAGAAAAGCTGACAGAAGGCTTTGTCATACACAAGAAACCTCACGGATTTGATGTTTTATTTTCGATCCCTTCGTTGGAAAAATATGCTGGAAAAAAACTGACCATTTCTTATCAGATGCAGCTAAGCAGTACAGCACAGGCGAACAAGGAAATCAACAACAACGGAACACTGGATTTTGGTTTTGGTGTCAGTACAAAGAAAGTCTCTGTATATACAGGGAGTAAGCAATTTGTCAAAATCGAGACAAATAAACCAGATAAACGATTAGCTGGCGCAGTATTCCTTATTAAAAACAAAGCAGGAAATTACCTCCAGCAAACAGCCAACGGATACAAGTGGACAAAGAACGAATCAGATGCGCTTCACCTGATTTCCGATAAAAATGGCGCTTTTTCAATTTCCGGGTTGAAAACAGGAAGTTATCGATTAAAAGAGATCGAAGCACCTTCTGGTTATATTTTAAGTGAAACAGAAATTCCGTTTACCATTTCAACTTTTCTTTCTGAGGATAAAGAGGCGGACAGTATATTGAAAGTAGTCAATAAAAAAGAAAATAGCCGTCCATTTCTTCCAAAAACAAACGAAACGAAAAATACACTTTTAGGCGTTGTTGGTATGGTATTCGCAAGCTTTGCAATCTGGTTGTTTATCAAAAAAAGAACAGGAGTGAAAAAATGAAAAATCATAAAAAAATAAACGTTATGTTAGGAGTCCTTTTCCTTATTTTACCATTACTCACAAACAGCTTCGGCGCAAAAAAAGTGTTTGCAGAGGAGACAGCAGCTCAAGTCATCCTTCATAAAAAGAAAATGACTGATTTACCCGATCCTTTAATCCAAAACAGCGGGAAAGAAATGAGCGAATTCGATCAATACCAAGGATTAGCCGATATTTCATTTTCAGTTTATAACGTCACTCAAGAATTTTATGCGCAACGAGATAAAGGAGCGTCCGTGGATGCAGCAAAACAAGCAGTCCAGTCTTTGACTCCTGGTACACCAGTTGCTTCAGGAACGACAGATGCTGATGGAAATGTCACTTTATCTTTACCTAAAAAACAAAATGGGAAAGATGCAGTCTACACGATCAAAGAAGAACCAAAAGACGGAGTGTCAGCTGCCGCAAACATGGTTTTAGCTTTCCCTGTATATGAGATGATCAAACAAGCAGATGGCTCTTATAAATACGGGACAGAAGAACTAGATACTATCCATCTCTACCCTAAAAATACAGTCGGTAATGATGGAACGTTGAAAGTTACAAAAATCGGTACTGCCGAAAACGAAGCACTAAATGGAGCAGAATTTATTATTTCTAAAGAAGAAGGAACACCAAGCGTCAAAAAATACATCCAAAGTGTCACAGATGGATTGTACACTTGGACAACTGATCAAACCAAAGCCAAACATTTCATTACTGGTCATTCTTATGACATCGGCAACAATGACTTTGCCGAGGCATCTATTGAAAAAGGCCAGTTGATCGTTAATCATTTAGAAGTTGGAAAATATAATTTAGAAGAAGTAAAAGCTCCTGATAATGCGGAAATGATTGAAAAGCAAACAATCACGCCTTTTGAGATCCTGGCAAATAGCCAAACACCAGTAGAAAAGACCATCAAAAATGATACGTCTAAAGTTGATAAAACAACACCTCAATTGAATGGAAAAGATGTCGCAATCGGTGAAAAAATTCAATATGAGATTTCTGTCAATATCCCATTAGGTATCGCTGATAAAGAAGGAACGCAAAACAAGTACACAACATTCAAACTTATCGATACTCATGACGCTGCTTTAACATTTGATAATGATTCTTCAGGAACGTATGCTTATGCCTTATATGATGGAAATAAAGAAATCGACCCAGTAAATTATTCTGTCACTGAGCAAACAGACGGATTCACGGTTTCAGTTGATCCGAATTATATTCCTTCATTAACTCCTGGCGGTACATTGAAATTCGTTTACTATATGCATTTGAACGAAAAAGCAGATCCAACCAAAGGATTTTCTAACCAAGCAAATGTCGATAACGGGCATACAAATGATCAAACACCACCGTCAGTCGATGTCGTTACTGGGGGCAAACGATTTGTTAAAGTAGATGGTGACGTTACATCAGACCAAACACTTGCTGGAGCAGAATTCGTCGTTCGTGATCAAGATAGTGACACAGCGAAATATTTATCGATCGACCCATCCACAAAAGCCGTCAGCTGGGTATCGGCGAAAGAATCAGCAACGGTTTTTACAACCACAAGTAACGGTTTAATCGATGTGACAGGTCTAAAATATGGCACGTACTATCTGGAAGAAACGAAAGCGCCAGAAAAATATGTTCCATTAACAAACCGTGTAGCATTTACTATCGATGAACAATCTTATGTAACAGCAGGACAGTTGATTTCTCCTGAAAAAATACCAAATAAACACAAAGGTACACTTCCTTCAACAGGCGGTAAGGGAATCTATGTGTATATCGGTGCAGGAGTAGTCCTTCTACTGATTGCTGGACTGTACTTTGCTAGACGCAAGCACAGTCAGATTTAGTCTTTTTGCAAGAATTGGAAAAAGGAGCAGCGGATTACGCAAATGCTCCTTTTTCTTTTATTATCAAACAGTCATCACAAGGAGAACACAAATGAAACCAAAGAAAAGGAAACTTCTAGATCTGCTGATGCTTTTCTTGCTTCTCTCAGGAATAGGGATACTAGCTTATCCATTTGTTAGCGACGCGCTGAATAATTATCTGGATCAGCAGATCATCTCTCATTATCAGCAACAAGCGGTCAAAGAAAATGAAGAAGTCATGGCTAAAATCCAAGAAAACATGACAAAGAAAAACCAGCAATTAGCAAAAGAAGGTGGAAATCCAGGTGCAGATCCCTTTACTAAGAAAAAAGAACCTGCGAAAAAGGATAGAACCTATTTTGAGAAACATACGATCGGTATTTTGACGATCCCTGAGATCAATGTCCATTTGCCAATTTTTGATGAAACGAATACTGTGCTGCTAGAAAAAGGTGCCTCATTATTGGAAGGAACGTCTTATCCTACGGGGGGAGAAAATACACATGCCGTTATTTCCAGCCATCGAGGACTGCCTCAAGCAAAGTTGTTCACAGACTTACCGAAACTGACTTTAGGTGATTCTTTCTATATCGAAATCAATGGACGGACACTCGCTTATCAAGTCGATCAGATCAAGACGGTAGAACCGACTGATACAAAAGATCTGAGAATCGAAAAAGGGCAGGATTTCGTGACACTCCTAACTTGTACACCTTATATGGTCAACAGTCATCGCTTACTTGTCAGAGGGCACCGGGTTCCTTATCATGCAAAAGAAGTTCAAAAAGAAGTACAGAAAGTATCCGAGAACAAACGATTTTTCCTGTATGGATTGTTAGCTGCATGTATACTGATTTTCCTCCTTCTTATATATCTTTTTCGTCAATCGTTCAAAATAAGAAACAGAAGTTAGCTATTCCTCATTTCTATAATATATCTATTCGAATCGTTCCGTAAACAAACAGGCTGAGGTTTGAAAAAGAAAACTTCAGCCTGTTTTTATGATGATATCAAAGAGAGCCTATCAAACACTATCTTTCTTATTACTAAATGAGGATCTTTTCTTAAGTTTTCCGATATTCTTTAAGAAGGCCTTTTTGCATCAATTCTTGTTTGTTTTTCAAGTTGCGGATATTCTCTTCAAAATTTTGAGAATATATCACTGAGAATAACGTATTTAATACGTAATCGAAGGCAATTTGAGAGGAGAAAGTCGCTACTTTAGCAAAATCATATTCCTCCTGCGATATAACAAGACACATATCAGCCTGTTTGGCCATTTCTGAATGCTGATTTCCGGTAATCAGCAAGGTAGGGGCCTCTACATGCTTCAAATAGGTCATTATTCGTTCATAATGATGGATGCGACCGCTGTAGCTAATAAAAATGGCGCAATCCTCGCTAGTCAAATTGGCTGCATTCCAAGAAGAATCACTGTATTCTTCAGCCATGATCAAAAACTTATTCAACTTGACCATTTTATTCTGGAATTTCCTTGCCGTGATTTGAGAATCACCTTTTGCAAAAAGAAAGATTCGCTGTGCCTTGTTCAATACTTTACCGATTTGATCTAAATCTTCATGTTCAATCTGCAATTGTGCTTTTTTTATTGACTGGATCGATAAATCCGCCATTTTCTTTGCAATTTGCTGAGTGCTATCTTCACTTGAAAAAGGAAAATTAGGATCAATCGTTTGATTGAACTGAGCAATCAATTGATGAACTTCCCGCCCCAGCTCGAAACGGAATTCTTTAAATCCGCTGAATCCCATTTTTTTGCATAAACGAATGATAGCTGAATGGGAAGTATACGTAGCTTTTGCTAATTCTTCAATCGTCATGTAGACTGCAGCTTCGATATTCCTACGGATGTAATCGACAATCCGTTTCTCTGTCGTGGTAAACAACTCTTGTTTTGTTAGTTTTTCTTCAATAAGCATGATCTGACCTCCAAATTCTATCTTACTGATAAACACTTGGTTCCGCTACTATCTTTTTGATTTTTATCCTTACTTTGAACATTAATTTCACCAAACCGAATGATAACAAGTGTTTTTCTGAACTTTTTTACCAGAATAGCTATTATAAATACTTTCTGCGCTTTTCTAGGATATACTGAAAACATCAATAAAAGGAGGCACCACTCATGCTTACAATCGCTTATCTTGGCAATGGAAAGAGTACAAATCGCTATCATTTGCCTTTTTCAAGAAAACTTACGAACAAAATCAATATCAAAAAAATTTTTTCCCCATCTGAACCAGTGTGGAAAACATTCGAAGACATCGAATATACTGATCAGCTGTCTGATCTTTGGGATGATCCTGAGATCCAATTAGTTGTCATCACTACACCTAGTCAATTTCATTATGAATATGGAAAAATGGCACTCGAACATGGTAAGAATGTACTAGTAGAGAAACCTTTTGCAGAAACGTCAAAGGAAGCAGAAGAGTTATTTGCATTAGCAAAAGAAAAAGGTCTATTTATCCAATGTTACCAAAACAGACGGTTCGATTCTGACTTCTTGACAGTCCAAAAAGTAATCGAAAGCGGAAAATTAGGGGATATTTTAGAAGTAGAAATGCATTATGATTATTTCAGACCGGAAGTACCAGAAAATACGCATGAATTTTCTACTGCGAACAGCTATTTATATGGACATGCTTGTCATACAGTAGATCAAGTTCTTTCTTATTTCGGCGAACCAGATGATATCAGCTATGATGTACGTCAACTTTTAGGGAAAGGACGAATGAATGATTACTTCGATCTGGATTTTTTCTATGGAAATATGAAAATTTCGATAAAATCCAGTTATTTCCGCATCAAAGAACGTCCAAGTTTCGTCGTTTACGGAAAAAAAGGGATGTTCGTGAAACAAACAAAAGATCGACAAGAAGAACATCTGAAAATGTTTTACATGCCTGATCATGAAGACTTTGGTATCGATTTGCCCGAACATTATGGTGTATTGACCTATATAGATGAACAAGGGAGTTATCATGAAGAAAAAGTAATTTCCGAGGTTGGTGATTACAGCCGTGTCTACGAAGGGATTTACGAGACATTAGTTAATGGCGCAGAAAAAGTCATCAAAGATGAAGAAACAATCTTACAAATGAAAATTTTGGAAGAAGGAATCAAAAGCATTCAAGAATCAGAAGGAAAAATATGACATATTTGTAAGAATCGGGTTTGTTTTTTGACGCATAAACTGTCTTATTGTACGATGAAAAAGTATAGAACTACTAGGAGGAACCAACATGACAAATTATGACGGTGAAAAACACAAACGATTAAGAGGTTCAATGGCCCCTAAAACAGAAGAAGAAGTGGCTTTAGCAGGAACTAATTCTGGTGAAACAGAAGACAAAGAAGAATCATTAGCTGGCACAAACTCTGGTGAAACAGAAAATAAAGAAACAGCTTTATCTGGTTCAAATTCTGTAGAAGAGGAAACAAAGCCTAATGAGCCCAATCACTTTGAAAAAGATATCGAAAAAGCGGTTGAAGATGTCAAAGAAAAATTTGAAGAACTGACCTCAAAAAATAAACATGATCATCATTGATCGGACGAAATCAATTCATAAAAGCAGGAGACATTTGGTCACCTGCTTTTTTTCTGTATCCATTCGATAGAAATCGTTCGGTACAGTCGTAAAAAAAATCCAACTGTAAGTTGTACCAAACACCCCTCGATTTAAAAGCGCTACCATACTAGAATATAAGTAGGAGGTGAACAGCGCTGTGAACTACAAAATTAGTTATCTCCTGAAAACACCAAGAGAAATCAGTCTAGAAAAAGCAGCAGAGATCATCGAAGTAAATACAAGCGAGGCGATCAAACAATTAACTCCTTTTGCCGAATATGTGGATGATACCCGTATCCGTATAAAGAAATTCCGAGCAATCGACTGGGCAGAAAAATTTTTGGATATTACTCGATTTGAAGCTGTGTATACCGAACAAGAGCGAAGAGATCTTCTTTATTTGATGGTTTATTCGACTGCAACGTCTGTTTCTGTTTTTCATTTTCAAGATTTTCTTCAGGTTTCTAAAGGGACAGTCCTGTCAGATATCAAAAAGATAAGAAATGAATTAGAAGTGGAAGATTGTCAGCTGTCGTATACTAGGAAAACTGGTTTTAGGCTGCTAGGGTCAGAAGCAATATTAAGAAGAGAAGCAAAAAATCGCACTGCTCGTTTGATGCAGTCACTTGCTGGAAGATTTGGGCTCACGTATTTAACCGCAACCCTTTCCATTGATTATTACGCCAAAGTTAGAGATTTGCTAGATAAAACGATTTCACTATCAGATCTTCGATTCGCACCAAATCGAATGGATGAATTAGCTTATTATTTGAGTTTGACAACCATTCGAATTGGAAAAACATCCATGGAACTGGTAAAAGATGCTGAACTGTTGGCTTCTCTTGCAGTCACTGACATTAGTCGACAAGTATTGACTGGCCTTGGCTATTCCGAACATCAAAATTCGGAGATTATATTTTTCTCTCTTTGCTTAGCATCGATCGTTGAAGGAGATGTCCAGGAGCCTGCACTTGATTTTTTGCTGGAATGTTCTTCAGAAGTCATCCATCGCATGGAATTCCTGATGGCCGTAGAATTTGCTTCGTTTCGTGAATTATTGATGAATGTCTTTTATCACTTGGTCCCTGCCTATTTTCGTATTTCCTATTCTTTTTATTTACCTAATGTGATGATCGATCAAATTAAGCATCAATATGCTTCCATCTACGAAATGACAAGAAAAGCATTACTTCCGTTAGAAAGACGAATAGGGAAGAGCATCCCTGAAGAAGAGATTGGTTTTTTCACTATACTATTTGGCGGAGAGATCAGAAAAGCGGACGCAGAAGAAAGAAATAGAAAAATAAGAGCCGTGATCGTCTGTCCAAGTGGCATTAGCTCTTCATTGATCTTAAAAAGTGAACTTCAGCAATTATTCCCGATGATCTTTTTTACAGAGACTAATTCAGCTGACCGCTTACACGAGGTTGACGAAACTTCTTACGATATTATTTTTTCTACTGTACCTCTCACACTTACTGATAAGAAAAAGTCTCTCTATGTTCTGCATCCAATCATGACTGACTTGGAAAAAAATCAGCTGATCAATCAAGTACAAAGAGATTGGCTGATACCAGGATTTTCAATGCCTTCTGCCCAAGAATTGTTGTCGGCGCTACTGCCTTATATCGAATTAAAAGAAGGCGTAGACGAAGAAAAGCTCTATCAAGTATTAAATCGTAAA
Source organism: Enterococcus sp. PLH-Efm8 (assembly GCF_053011625.1). Classification (NCBI taxonomy): domain Bacteria; kingdom Bacillati; phylum Bacillota; class Bacilli; order Lactobacillales; family Enterococcaceae; genus Enterococcus; species Enterococcus sp. PLH-Efm8. The sequence goes on along the minus strand of NZ_CP172568.1, from coordinate 1,348,683 downwards.
ATGAACAAACTTTTAGAAAAGAAGGAGGATCAACGTCCTATGCTATCTGAATTATTAACAGAAGAAATGATCCAATTATCGGATCAACCAAAAAACTGGCAAGAAGCAATCACATTTGCCGCACAGCCGCTATTATCAGAAAATAAAATAGAAGAAAGTTATATCAAAGCTATGATCGAGCGCGTGGAGCAGTATGGTGCGTTTATCCATATTGGCGATCACATCGCATTACCTCATGCTCGTCCAGAAGATGGCGTAAACGAAGTAGGGATGTCTTTGCTGAAACTTCAACAACCTGTGGATCTGCTTGATAATCCAGCCCATCCCATTAGTTTGTTCATCTGTTTAGCTGCTATCGATAATGAGGCACATCTTCGGGCTTTGGCAAATTTAACAAAGCTACTTTCTAATAAACAAAATCTTCAAGATTTATTACACGCATCAACAAAAGAAGAAATATTAGCGATCATAAGAAAAGGAGACGAATGATATGAAAATTTTTGCAGTATGTCAAAGTGGATTAGGAACAAGTTTTATGGTAGAGATGAACATCAAACAAGCACTTGCAGATCTTGGAGCAGATGTGGACGAGTTTGAAGTAAGTCATACGGATGTTGGAAGTGTATCTAGCGATATGGCTGATTATTTCTTCATTGAGCATTCTTTGAAAGATACGCTAACTTCTATACCTGATGAAAAGCTCGTACCTTTGCAATCGATCATTGACAGCGAAGAAGCGCCGATTGTAAAATTAAGCTAGACAACTAAAAAAGTCATTTGTGCTACACTCAAAATAGTTCCGTCGAAAGAATTATAAGGAGTGAGTGCAAATGACCTATACCCATCTTACACCAACTGAACTCGTAATGATAGAAGCTTATTTCAATCAATCACACTCTGTTTCAAAAGTAGCCCATCTGGTACAACGTTCTCGACAAACCATTTATAATGTCTATCGTTTTCTTAAATCTGGTGGAAGCGCAATAAGCTACTATGAACAATATAAGAAAAACAAACGTAACTGCGGAAGACGTCCGATTGTGTTACCAGATGGGCAACAAGAATACATTCAAAAAAAGGTGGCTCAAGGGTGGACTCCAGATGTCCTTATTGGTCGAGCAGAGTTTCCTATTGCTTGTTCGGTACGTACACTATATCGGATGTTTAAAGATAAAACCTTTGACCCTCACGATTTACCAATGAAAGGGAAAAGAAAACCAAACGGACATAAAGAAAAAAGAGGAAAACAAGCTTTTCGCCGTTCGATTCAGGATAGAACAACTGATTATATACAGTTCAATCATGAGTTTGGTCACCTAGAAGGTGACACCATTGTCGGTGGAAAACATAAAAGTGCGGTGATCACGTTAGTTGAGCGATTATCTAAAGTGATCATCACCTTGAAACCCGCTGGTAGGCAAGCTATAGATATTGAGAATAGACTGAATCAATGGTTTCAATCTGTACCGAAACACTTGTTTAAATCCATCACATTTGATTGTGGAAAAGAGTTCTCGAATTGGAAAAAGATTAGTAATACCAATGATATTTCGATTTATTTCGCTGATCCAGGAACACCTTCTCAACGAGGACTAAATGAACATTCGAATGGCTTATTACGTAAAGATGGCTTATATAAAGCTATGGATTTTAATAAGGTATCCGAAACCTTTATCCAATCGGTGGCATCAAAACGAAATCATATTCCTAGAAAATCATTACACTATCGCACACCATTGGAAGTATTTTTGAGTTACGTAGGTAAAGATGATTTGTCTAGCTTAATTTGACAAACGAAAAAGTAAAAGAAAAAGTAACGAAGATCTTGTCAAAAGAATAAAAATGATTCAAGGGAGGAACTATCAATGGATAAATTGTTGAATTTGTTTGTGTCAATCGTCAGTCAGCCCTCCATCCTCGTTTCTTTGATTGCACTGCTTGGTCTCGTTCTTCAGAAGAAGAAATTTTCAGAAGTGATCCAAGGAACTATCAAAACATTTGTCGGATTCCTAGTACTGATCGGCGGTGCTGGTTTAATCAGTAATTCACTAACCCCTTTTGCTTCGATGTTCCAAACAGCTCTGCATACTCAAGGAGTAGTTCCTAGCAATGAAGCAGTAGTGGCGATTGCTTTGCAACAATACGGTACACCTACTGCTTTGATCATGCTAGTAGGGATGATCGTGAATATTTTACTTGCTAGATTCACAAGATATAAATTCATTTTTCTTACAGGTCAAGCAATGCTTTATGTTTCTTGTCTAACAGCAGTCATTTTAGTAAGCGCGGGGTTTACTGCAAATTTGTGGATGATCTTATTAGGCGGGGTCTTCGAAGGAACACTATTAACTATTACGCCTGCTCTTTGTCAACCGTTTATGAAGAACATCACTGGAAACAATCAAGTTGCGTTAGGGCATACCGGAAATATCGGTTATGCTTCTAGTGGATGGATCGGAAAGTTTTTTGGAAACAAAGACCGTTCTACAGAGGACATAAAGATTCCTAAAAGTTTCAGCTTTTTGCGAGATTCTACTGTATCGATCATGCTCTTGATGTCGATCGTATATGTCGCACTTGCTTTGTTAGCTGGTCCTGGATTTGTTGAAAGAGAACTAAGCAATGGAGACAACGCTGTAATCTTTGCACTGATCCAAGCTGGAACATTCACAGCTGGGTTTGTTATCGTCCTTCAAGGGGTTCGAATGGTGTTGGCAGAAATCGTTCCAGCATTCCAAGGGATTGCTAAAAAACTCGTACCCGATTCTAAACCAGCATTAGATGTTCCTATCGTTTTTCCATATGCACCTAATGCTGTATTAATTGGCTTTTTTGTTAGCTTCTTTGTAGGAACACTATCCATGTTTGCTATGATAGGCTTGCAAACTACAGTTATCATTCCTGGGGTAGTAGGACATTTCTTCTGCGGAGCTGCTTCTGGTGTCTTCGGCAACTCGACTGGCGGTAGAAGAGGGGCGGTATTAGGTTCTGCTTTCAATAGCTTATTGATTAGTTGGCTGCCATTATTTATCCTTCCAGTATTAGGAGATCTTAAAATCGCTTCTTCTACATTTGCCGATACTGATTATCTAGTACCAGGACTTGTACTTGGGAAACTAGGAGAATACGGTCAAATAGCCTTGACAGTTGGAATCATCGCTTTCTTTTTACTTGTCGTATTATCTAGCTTTCTTTTTGCCGGAAAAAGAACAAACATTGTTTCTAAAGAACAGAATTAAGCAAACTTCAAAATAAAAATTGCTTGGACAATATCAGAAGAAGATTTAAAGTCTTCTGATATGTCGCAAGCAGTTTTTTGTTTTATGCATTTATTTTTGAATAGCTTGTTAAGACAAGTGGCTGTTTTGCTAGAAGAGGATAACTTTTACCATTCATTTTCACTGTTCCGCCTGTTCTATCAGAAGTAATCACGATCTTATCTTTTGTTTTTTCAAGCGAAATCTTTCCATCTTTGATAGGTAGCGTACAATTCAGTGTTTCAAATGAATCTAGATTAGGTTGTATCATAAATTCTTCATAACCTGGCTTTGTTGGATACAAACCGATAAAATAGCGTCCTAAAAGATAGATTGGGCTTGCTCCCCATGCATGGCATAAGCTTTTTCCATAAGGATCTCCATACATACTGTACTTTTCATTTCCTGTTTGAGTAGGGTCGTATTCTTCCCAGAAAGTTACCGCATCATGAGATAACATCCCTCCCCAATAATCAAGAATCGTTTGGTAGACGATATTCGTCTGTCCGAGTTTGCATAAAGCATCTTGTTCATAGAATTTGAAATATGGAGTAGTAATCTGTGTGATAGTGTCATTCAATAAGACATTCTTTAAGATCGATTGCTGTTGGTCTTTGTTAGCAAAATCGAATAAAACAGCGAAAATATTCGCATGACGCGTCACATTTCTTCTCCCAGATTCATAGCAATCGATAAAAGCGCCAAGTTCTTCATCCCAAAAGTAGTCAAATAGGTTTTGTTTCAATAGTTGATATTTTTCTTGATAGAGATGAGTATGATAATTTTCGTTCTCTCCATATGTTTCAGCTAAGATATCTCCGCAAGTGATCATGGAATGATAGGCTTTCAGTAATAAGACTTGTTCTGCAGCAAGCGTTCCTTCTTTATCCATTTCAGACCAATCAATAAATATCCAATCTTTTGCTCTCCCATAAATAAACCCTAATTCATTCGTTTGCTCCATCAAGTATCTCATTAATGATTGCATCTTAGGGTAGACGATGCGTAAAAATTCATAGTCTTTCGTCATCATATAGTGGTTTTCGATACCAATCAACCACAAGATCGAATAGTCAACGATAGTATTCATATGCTGCTTGATTTCATTTTGTCCTCTTAATGCTAATATCGTTCGTTTATTGATTTCCTCGTCAAAAAAAAGATATTGATTGATCATGAATGATTGATACGCATCTCCAGACCAAATCCAGCGATCTCGTTTGATACCGTCGATAAAAAACAAATCACTACATAACTTGAAGGCTTCTTCTGATACTGACCAGATCTGATTCAGTAAAGAAGAATCGCTTGAAAAAGCAGCTTGTTTCGAAAGAGATAAAAATTCATGAAAAACTTGAAGTTGAACCATTCCAGTAGAAACCTCTGGTATAAACAAATAGCGAAAAGCGCGTTTACGAGCTTTCATTTTTCTTGTCATTCCTATTTGCTTATAGTAGCAATAATCGATATCCATAGCTTCTACATCGGACTCTCCATAACATAGAGTGATAGATTCGATATGGTCATCCAGAGATATTAGTTCTACACAGCCATTCACTGCTCGCCCAAAATCGAATAAGATTCCTCCGCCAATCTCCGTTTCAGTGACTGGATGGACGCATTCTTTTTGATAATAGATTTGATTTGGATCTTTTGCGATATCGACATAAAGCGGACTCCAGCCAGCTGGATATTCTTCAATAAAATTACTTGCTGTCCAGCCAATATCTGATTTTACTTCGTCTCCCTCGATAAACATCGCTGGTAGCCCTGATGTATGTCCTACAAAGATACGAATTTTTGCTTTACCAGCTGGACAAGTCAGCCATTTTCCACATGGATGTTTTTGTCCATTAATTTCTACATACCCAACTCCTTGGATCGTCACTTTAAACATGGAAGGTTGATCAAGAAAGTAATATCTCTTAAACTTGACGTTCCGATGGCAATCATCCATGTACCAGTACGCTGGCCAGTCAAAACCTCGTTCTTCCCGTTGGAAATTTTGTAGCAGTCCATGGCGGATCTCAAAGTCTCCAGGATACCAAAGCCATCTATCTTTATGTTTTTCATTTGTCATTTTACACGACCTCCATCAAATTTATTTTGTTGTCAATTGTTCTTTTATTTCTTCATCTACTCTTATCACTGTCTTTCTATTCGTCCTGTGTACTACTAGAAGGCTAATAAGCGCGCTAATCAACAGCAAGATACTGCCATTGACGAAAACAGCAAGTGTTTTACTCCCAAGAGAAGCAAAAGAGAGAAAGAGCAAACCATATGGTGCAATGAAAGTACCTAAATTAGCGCCAACCAATAAGATTGAAGTATTGAAACTCTCCGCGTACTTGGGCGCTTGGATACTTACTTGGTTGAATAAGTAAGGAATGAATAACGAAAAAGAAATTCCTGTTAGGATCGCACCAAACCCAATCACATACAGGTTTATCACAGTGGCAATCAATACAAAGCCGATTCCCATCAGTAGTAAAGAAAGTGTAAGCATATAGCGATGTGCTTTTGTCTGAAGCCAGCCAAAACAAACTCCGGCAGCCATACTTGCCAATTGCATGATTGTTAAGATATTCGCTGCATTAGTTTCGTTTCCTAGAGAATAAGTCGTCAGGACTGTGGCTAATTTAATCGATACAGCATTATATACCACGATGACCAGCAAGAGAAAAATACCATAACTAATCATTTTAGGATTCGTTTTGATTACTTGTCTTGTTGGGGCTGTGCCATGCGATTGAAGTTCAGTTGTTTCAGGTGTAGGAACAAACAAAACAAACAAGACAAGAATAGGTAAGCTGATGGCGTAGACTAAAAAGGTATATTGCCAACCGAACTGTACTAGCTGTCCTGCAACAAATGTCATTAAAGCTGCACCAAATCCTTGAAATGCACTTTGAAAACCAATCATAGAGGCTCGTTCATCTCCGTGATAAAAGGCAGCAATCATGCTGACTGCCAAAGAATTGATCAATCCAAAGCCAATACCTAGTCCAGCTCTTGAAGCTAAGACAATACTGTAACTTTGTGAGAAGAGGGGGAGGATACCACAAATCGATGCAATCACTAATCCGATGATCACAGTTTGTTTTTGTCCGATTTTCCTAGCAATAAAACTACTAATCAAAACAAAAATAGTGACCATAAAAGAGGGAGCAGTCGTTAATAATTCAACAGCAGATAAAGAACGCGTGGCATAAGTAGCTGACATACTGGGAATTGCAGACGTGACTGCACCAGCAGAAGTCAAAATAAGAGAGACTGACAGCAGAGAAAATTTCATCATCTTTTTATTCATAAGCATGTTCCTTTCATTTTTGTAAGCGCTTATCAAAAATATAGTATGAAGTGGTTATTCTCTCAATAGCGGAATCACAGGAAGTTCATGTCCCAACCATAGAAAGTCTTTATGAAACCAAAAATAGCTTTGCATATAATAGCAGTACAGCGTGAACTAATAAGCGAAAGAAACCGCTTACAAAAAGGAGGGAGTCAATTGGAACTAGCTGAATTAGACATTTTTTTTGCGTAACGAAGAATCAATCGAAACTCTGCAGCGTGAACAAGGAATGAATATCAATGATTTAAACTTAGCTTACCATCTTCAGACACCGCCAAAAATCCACCGAGGGGATCTATTTCAACAGGGAAATATTCATATCAGTAAACACCGTCGATATGCGGAAGTTCCCGAGCATACACATGATTTTGTTGAAATCAATTATATGTATAGCGGTACATGTTTACAAATTATTAATGGAGAAAGGATAGAGATGGAAGAAAGTGACGTGGTGATCATTGATAAAGAAGCTACTCAAAGAATCGAATACACAGGGCAAGAGGATATTTTAATCAACATCTTATTAAAAGAAGAAACCTTATCTACAGAGATATTGAATCATTTGGCAAGCACAAATAATCTACTTTCTTCTTTTTTGATAAATGCATCAAAAGAAAAAGGGGAACATACACAATTCATTCATTTTCGCGGCGGAAAAACAAGTCGTTTGACGCATTTGATTGAAAATATGCTGTTGATTTATTTTGATACATACAGTCATAAGATCCGTTCGTTAAATCTCTATACATCACTATTACTGATCGAATTGACTCATTTATTAGAACAACAAAGCTTTTCATCAGCAGATGGATGCGCAGAAAATGAGATGCTTAGAGTATTAGATTATATCGATAAGCATTTTACTTCTTGTACGTTAAAAGAAACAGCAGCTCATTTTGGCTACAATCCGGTCTATCTTAGTAATAAATTGAAAATGTATTTTGATGCTTCCTTTCAAGAACTGGTTCTAAAGAAAAAATTCGACTTTGCGTTGGAACTGATTCAAGAAACGAGTTTTTCGTTGGAAGAAATCGCTAATCGTATCGGATATAAACAAACGACTTCTTTATTCAAATTATTCAAGAAGTATTCAACATGTACTCCCAATGAATGGAGAAATAAACATTAAGAAGAAAATCTTTCACTAAAGCATATGAAGGAAAATTGTTTTAGGTGCGATTGCTGTCTTATTATATCGTTGCAGCGAATTTTTTTGGATTTATTTTCAGTTCTAAACTTTTGGTTGTATTATCAGGGGATATAGGTGTAAACATTTGTCATTTATCTGTTATGCGTATTCAGGAATTCGTTTCCATCAAAAATTATAATAACAACTATTATAATTAACATGTTGATAAAATGAATAAACAAGACTATACTTTTCATGAAAGTAACAAATAGTTATGAAAAGGAGCTGTTTATTCATGAAAAAAACAAGTCGTAAAGTAGTAATCGTCGGTACAGGTTTTGTTGGAACAAGTATCGCTTATGCAATGATCAACCAAGGAATCTCTAATGAATTAGTATTGATCGATGTGAATCAAGAAAAAGCAGAAGGGGAAGCATTGGACCTTTTAGATGGTATGGCTTGGGGCGATGAAAATGTGGCTGTATGGTCAGGTGGCTATGAAGAATGTAAAGATGCTGATATCGTTGTTATCACAGCTGGTATCAACCAAAAACCTGGTCAATCTCGTTTAGATTTAGTTAAAACAAATGCGTCAATCATGCGCCAAATCGTAAAAGAAATCATGGGATCAGGATTCGACGGTATTATCGTTGTTGCTTCAAACCCAGTAGATATTTTGACATATATCGCTTGGAACGAATCTGGTCTGCCAACATCACGTGTTATCGGTACTGGAACAACATTGGATACAACTCGTTTCCGTAAAGAAATCGCATTGAAATTAAAAGTTGACCCACGCAGCGTCCACGGCTATATCTTAGGTGAACATGGTGATTCAGAAGTTGCTGCATGGTCACATACAACTGTCGGTGGTAAACCAGTGTTTGAAATTGTAGAAAAAGACCATCGTATTGCCCAAGATGAATTAGATGTGATTGCTGATAAAGTCCGTAATGCTGCTTATGAGATCATTGATCGTAAAAAAGCAACTTACTATGGTATTGGTATGAGTACTGCACGTATCGTAAAAGCTATCTTGAATAACGAACAAGCTGTATTGCCTGTATCTGCTTATTTAACTGGTGAATACGACGAAAAAGATATCTTTACAGGTGTGCCATCAATCGTTGACGAAAATGGTGTTCGTGAAGTTGTTGAATTATCAATCAACGAAGAAGAAAAAGCAATGTTCAGCAAATCAACAAGTGCTTTAAGAGAAGTATTGAACACTGTATTATAAGAAACAATGAATATGAACTAAAAATCCTAAAACTGCTTAACAGCTGAAATAGCTGTTAAGCAGTTTTTTATTGATATCTAATAGGTAAGCAAATAAACAGAATGGTTAAAATTAATCGGTCCGAAAATGTATCCGTACATATGAACATATGAAATTTAATCTGTTGATTACAATAAGCGAATCGTTATCAATGTTTATCTGTGGTTAATTAAAAAATCCTTCCGCAACGGCAAATACAATGATTCATATCTAATTCGTTCATATTTGATTAACTGAATAAAGAAACTGGTTTTTATCATTCAATTAAACGACAAAAAAAGTAAGAAAAACTGCAAAATTTTTTTATAATTTTGCATAAGCAGATTTTGATGGAAAAATGACGATTTTTGATAAAAAACCGTTCGAGAGAGGTTTATCATTTTTTAAATCTACTTTGTATAATATATATTATGTAAACTAAAATATATAAAAAATCAGCCCACTAGTTCTAAACCACTATTTCCTACTATTCACTCTTTTGTATTCCTTTTAAATCAATTATTTCAAAATTAATCCATATTTTCCATATTTTTATGAAAAAACTATTTTGTATGATTAAACATAAAAAAATCAGCATATTCCTTAATGACATGCTGATCTAATTGAGAAATAAAGTTTTTAATTCGTTCATTTTATTGCGGTTTGTCGTAAATAACTGGTTATCTTGGACTTTAGTGAATCGAAATCCAATGAACTAGTGGTAATCATTATGATAAAATCAACAGCTTCTTGACGAGAAAAAGCAACTGGACAATTATTCAATTGAAGAAACAACAACATGGCAACAAGAGCAGTTCGTTTATTGCCATTATGAAAAGGATGTTTTTTAGCTAAATTAATTGCTAAAATCGCCGCTTTTTCATAGATTTCAGGATAGAGTTCTTGATTGAATACTGCTTGTGAAGGCTGTTTGACGGCCATATCTAATGCATTTGCATCTTTTACACCGATCATTTCGCCTGGCGAGTGACGGTAAAATAACTTTCGCGTTGATTTTGATAATTTCTTTAGTCGAAAGATACCTCATAAATCAACCAAATCTTTTAACGCGTCTTCATATTGATTCATGATCGAATCAACTAATGAATCAATATCAGGTTCTTCTTGTGCTTTGATCATTCGTACAGAACCATCAGATTGAAAAACATAACTGATTGCGTCACCTGTCTGCACACCCATGAATTCTTTTACTTCTGGTGGGATAGTTGTTACATCGCTATTGCCAGATTTTCTAATTTTATACTTTTTCATTTTTTTCATATTTCGCCACCCTCTATACCATTCTCATTCTATAGTAAGTACATTATATCCAAGTATATACTTTTAATCAATGTATATACTTTTATTTTGCTTTTTCTTACGAAAAAATGACAAAGAAAAAAGTTTGTGACATGACTTTTGTCACAAACTCTCGTATTCTTAACCAAAATATTGATGAAATACTTGTGTAATAACTGGTAGAAAATAAATAATGATCATAGCCGCTACCACCACCAACAATTGTTTTCGCTGTTTCTTTCGCTTTAGCATGCTTGTCGTTTTATGAAAAAAATAAGTAGCGCTTTTAGCTCCTGCAGTCAAAGTCGATAAAATCAACGTTGGTGAATATGCTGTTTGATTGTGCGTCAATGACAACAACTTCGTCCCGTAATCAGGATACTTTAGAAATGCTTGGTACACAGCCACAATCGTGATTGCTCCCATAAGATAATTTAAAAATGAATGCACTTTTTTCAAATAAAAAAACTCCTTGCTATCTATATAAAATCAGCCTACCCCAACGTTTTTGCTTGATTCACTGATATTTTTTAGTTTTATTGGTATTTATATTCTCACTTTTCGGAATAAATATTCCGCTATTTCATTGTTTTCATTTACTCTACTTCGTTTTCATTATTTTTTCTTGATGTTTCTTTGTTTCCATCAACTGCTTTTGTTCCACTGTTTTCGATCCATGGAAAAGAAAAACCGATTGTCATATCTTCTTTTAATACTAAAACTGCATCGAATTTCCCTTTTTTACCAGTAAAACCTTTGACAACTTTACTTGTCTTTCCTTTTGAAAGCAAATCTCTGAGATTCGTTTTAGTCAGCTTCTTTTTAGCTACTGTTGGCCACAATTTGAAGTCGCATTCCGGATTCAAGCATGTAGCGATTTTAGGATAAAGCATGACTATTCCCTTTTTACATTTTGGACATCTTCCTAATTGATCGTTTTTCTTCTCCATCGCTTTTATCTGACGTGTCCCGCTAATCTCATCTGAAAAGTCTACCTTGTCGATTTGATTAGGAACTTCTGCCAATAAATGTAGGATGAATTTTTTGATATTCTCTAAAAAAACAGATGGTGTCCCCTCTTGTTTACCAATTTTTCTCAAGTACCCTTCCCAGCGCGCAGTCATTTCTGCGCTCGTCAGTAATGGTTCATTGGCTACTGCCTTACAAAGAGTGATTCCTTTTGGCGTAACAGTTATTTCGTTTTTATTGACTTCGATGTAATGCTTCTGCTTAAGATTTTCAATGATATTGGCTCGTGTAGCTTCTGTCCCTATTCCTTCTACTTCTTTGAGAATTTCTTGCGCTTCATCATTATCCAGCGTTTTTCCCGCAGTTTTCATTGCTGTGATCAACGTTCCTTCGGTATAGGGTTTTGGAGGTTGTGTTTCTTTCTCCATACTTTTCAGTTCTACTTCTGCTTCTTCATTTTCTACGATAGGAGGAAGAGTCTGAGCTTCTTTCTTTTTTGACTTGATGCGTAAGATTTCCTGCCAACCTTGCTGTAATGGGATCTTTCCGATGCTTTTTAGCTTTAATTGCTGTACGCCCGTCATTACGGTCGTCTCTTCGTAGATATAATCTGCAGCAAACATAGCCACAGTAGTGCGCAAAACTTGCAAATAGATTGCTTGCTGTAATTTGGAAAGCTTCGCAAAGCGTGCAGGAGTCGGAATCGTCTTTGTCGGAATAATTGCATGATGTTCTTGAACTTTTTTCGCATCGACATATCGTTTCTTTGCTTTGATCTCAGTTGTCTGTACTTCTTCTATTCCTAAAAATTTTTTATAATTTTGCAGATGTTTAACCAGATACTGATGCTCATTTTCTGTAATGTAAAAGGAATCCGTTCTTGGATAGCTTAGAAACTTGCTTTCGTACAATCCTTGAGCAGCATCAAGTGTAGCTTTGGCACTTGCTTTCATTAGCTGATTCATCTTTGTCTGCAAACTAGATAGCGAAAATAAACGTGGACTATGCAACCTCTTTTCCTTTTTCGTAACTTCAAGAATCCGTCCGTTTTGCTTACCTAAATGCGCTCCAAGTTTTTCTATTTCCTTCGTTAACTCTTCTTGGGTTTTAAATGCTTTTTTTGGTACGATTTTTCCAGAAAACTGCCCTTTGTTTGTCGTAATTAAACCTTCTCCTTCAAAGTACGTTTCTTTTTTGAAGTGTTTGATTTCTTCTTGCAGCTGATAAATCATATAGAGTGTCGGTGTTTGTACACGACCAAGAGAAAAACTGCCATCAATCCCTTTTCGTTGAAGTAGCAAGCTATATAATGGACTTCCATTCATTCCAATCAGCCAATCAGCGTTCTGCCTTGCTTGCGCTTCTTTATATTTTGGAAAATAGTTCTTTCCAGGTTGGAGATTCTTAAAACCTTCATAGATTGCTTCTTTTTCAAGAGAATTGATCCATAAACGTAAATAGTTCTTTTCCTTAGAAAATGCGTTTGCTTGTCGAATAATCGACCACGCGATGGCTTCACCTTCTCGATCACCATCTGTTGCAATAATGATGGTATCGGCTGACTGCAATTCTCGTTTTACGATCGAAAATTGTGCACGTTTGTCCATTGGAACTTCGTAACGGAAGGTTTCTGGGAAAATAGGCAAATTTTCTAAAGACCATTTTGCCCAACGCTCTTCATAAGCTCCTGGAGCAACCATATCTACCAAATGTCCAAAACCATAAGTGATGGTTACTTCACCAGCAAACAATGGATCGCTGATTTCATAATACCCTTCATGCCGCTTTTGCTGTTGGAAGGTTTCGGCATAGGCTTTTGCTTGTGAAGGTTTTTCAGCTAGTATCACCGTCTTCATCTTCTGACCTCCGTTACTTAATTTTTTGCGGACTTCTCTATTATGGAACATATTTTCGCATCTGGCAATAAAAAAAAGATACCGTATAGTCGAAATAGACACAAAAACATCAAGCAAACAAACGATGATCCGTTTGCTGCTTGATGTTTCCAGAAAATATTCATCTTTAGCTGTCACTCTTGGTTAATCTGCCAGTTGATGCCAAATCGATCAGTTACCATCCCATACAACTGAGCCCACGGAACAGCATCCAGTGGCATCTCAATCTTACCACCCTCAGCTAAGCTTTCAAATAGGCGCTTCGTTTCTTCTTCATTTCTTGTCTGGATGACTAAAGAAACATTATTTCCCACAACTAATTCAGGACCAATTCCTTCTGGCGTATCTGCAAACATAACTAATGTATCATAAATGTTCAGCCGTGCATTCGTGATTAGATTTTTTGCTTCTTCTGGCAAGTTCATTTGTTCTATTCCAGGCATTTCACCGTATGTGGTGATACCTGATGCTTCAGTCTGAAAAACTTTTTCATAAAAAGCGATGGCTTCACGCGACTCATTTTTGAAGTTCAGATAGATATCCAATGTAAACAGCTCCTCTCTTGGTTAAATCTACCATAAGAAAGCGTTTTTTACGAGTGAATCGTTTGATTGATTCATGACAAAAGCCTTGCGCAGCTTCTTCTTGATCTTTTTTATGATCATTTATTCAAAAAATCTGTAATAGCAGATTGATTCATTTGATTATCAATTTCAAGAATACTGCCAGCATAATCACTTTGCCCATAATTCCACGAACCGTCTACTGGCACACTTATTCGATCAATGCCACCAGCTCCTCGTGCAATCGAAAAGAGGTTTTTCGTCAAGAACCAAGCAGTGACATCTGTGGATGTATATCCTAAAGCTTTACCAGCTGCATAAGGTGCACGGATCAGATTCAATGGATTCTTCAATTGGCTGAAAATAGCGTTCATTACTTGCTGTTGGCGTCTGACACGGCCAAAGTCTCCTTGTTCATCCATTCGGAAACGTGCGTACTGCAAAAGAACATGTCCATCCATCTTCTGGCCCCCTTTTTTAATATCTACACCATCCAGATTCAGATCTTTTTCTGCATCGATCTTCACTCCGTTCATGAATAAGGCATCGATCACTTTTTCAAACGATTTGAAATCGACTTTCGCATAGTATTGACAATCGATTCCAAAATTTTCTACTAAAGTTTGACGCACTAGATCGGCTCCTCCGTATGCATAAGCTGAATTGATCTTATTTTGTCCTACCCCTGGGATCGTAACGAAGCTGTCACGCATAAAAGAAATCAGTTTCGGCTTATGGGAAGGACCATCCAACTGTAAGACCATGATCGTATCGGCTCGCCCGGCATCTTCTCCGCGTGTATCACTTCCAAGGATCAAAATATTATGCGCACCATTCGTCGCTTTTTGCCCATGAAAGGTTTCTGAAGTCGCTGCCTCTAAGCTTGTGTCATGTTCAGCTACATATTTACCAATAAAAAATGAGATACCTGAATAAAGGATCAAAACAAGCAAAATCGATAGAATGATTTTTTTCCACGATCGCTTTCTTCGAGGTTTTAACGGTTTGTTCTTCTTTTGCCGATTGAAAAATTTTTTATTTTTTTGTTGTTCTTCTGCTCTTGGTGCATCTCTGTATATCTGTTGCTCGTATTGGTTCAAATGTTCAAATGAATGCTGCTCTCTTTCATAAATACGGGTAGCATCTTCCTCATTTTCCATACGCGTTCGTTTTCGTTCTCTTCTAGCAAAAATACTCCCCGTATCCCGCTTCAGAGGTTTCGCCTTCTTATGGATGTCCTTATAGCGATCCATCCGACTCATTGTGGTTCCTCCTCGTTTCTTACTGATAAATAAAGGATACGATAACCAATCGACAAAAGCCTATCATTTTTTGATAATTTAATAAAAAATAACGAAATAAATGCTTCGATACATAAAGGATTACTTTTCTTGAGACCGTTTATGCGAGAATAAAAGATCTTTATCTATTATCCTTTTTTAATCAAACAGCTTTTCAATCACATGGATCGGCATCTTTTCCTTTGTCCATAATTCAAACGCGATTGCTCCTTGGTAGATCAACATGCCAAGTCCATTGTATCCTTTTGCTCCTACTTTTTTTGCTTCTTTTAATAAACGTGTTTCTCTAGGTGCATAAATCAAATCAAAAACCGCTAGATTCTCATGCATCATGCTTATATCTAAGAGCGGTGACTGATTGATTTTCTTTCCCATCCCGATATCTGTTGCATTGACTAGAAGACAGCTTTCTTTCAAGTCTTTTCTTAATTGATGCGTATCGGCAAAGTCACGAACTTTTATCTTACAAGAAGTTCGATAGCTGAGTTGTTCGAATGTTTCTTTTACTTGAGCGAATGTTTGGTTGTTTCGTTTATAAACTACGATTTCCTCAGCGCCGTCTAACGCTGCTTGAACAGTGACTGCCTTTGCTGCACCTCCAGCTCCCAGTAGAGTCATTTTTTTCTTTTTGATCGAAATCCCAGCTTCTTGCACGGATTGCATGAAGCCCGCACCATCAGTATTATAGCCAATCAAACGACCCTTTTCGTGCACGATCGTATTCACTGCTCCGATCAATTGCGCTTCCTGGCTTACCTCATCCAGATAAGGAATAACCGCTGTTTTATTCGGCATCGAAAGATTTACACCTAACATATCAAAAGTTCGAATACTTTCGACTGCTTGCTTCAAATTCATTGGATTTACTTGGAAAGCTAAATACACCGCATCGATGTTGTTTGCTTCAAAAGCAGTATTGTGCATCAATGGGGATAAACTGTGAGAAGCCGGATCAGCAAAGAGCCCAGCTAATTTGGTTTGTCCAGAAATCATCTTATTCCTCCTTTGTTCTTACTTCAATAAAAAAAGCCACTTAGCGTTTGATACGAAAAAGTACGAAACGTCTAGGTGGCAAAGTAGCAAATTCTTTTCTCATCGTTTACTTGTCAGAGCAAAGAATATTCTATTTAATTGTTAAAATCATTGACTACGTGATCCTACAAAACACCCAAATATGTTTAATTGTTTATTGTTTTAAGTATAGGATGAATCAAAGGAAGATGTCAATGAGTTTTCAAGTCCTTCTACTGAAAGGAATTTTTCTGTCGAAATCAATCCACTACTTCTTCAAAGAACTGCAAAAGGTCGCCCATTGTCAAATGTTGCTTTTCTTTTTCAGAAATATCTTGAACGATTTTCCCTTTTTGGAGTACGATCAGACGATTTCCGTATTTCAAGGCGTCTTCCATTCGATGCGTGATCATGAGACAAGTCAATTTTTGTTCATTGATCCGCTGATTTGTTAATCGCATTAATGCTTTAGCTGTTTTAGGATCTAAAGCTGCAGTATGTTCATCTAATAATAGTAACTCAGGAGCTGTGATCGTCGCCATCAGCAAGCTTAATGCTTGGCGTTGACCACCAGATAATTCACCCGCTGGAGTATCCAAGTGTTGCTCTAGGCCATTACCGACTTCTTGACATAGTCTGAAAAAATCTTCTTTTTGATTTTTCAAGTTACGTAAACGGAATTTCCGTTTTTGACCTCTTTTTTGTGCAAGTAGCAAATTTTCTGCTACTGTCATCCGAGGAGCCGTTCCCATCTTGGGGTCTTGGAAAACTCGAGAAAGGAATCGTGCTCTTTTTTCTTCTGAATCTTTTGTGATCAGCTGATCTTTAAAAGAGATCGATCCTTGACTGAGTTGAAGCGTACCAGCGATCGTATTGAACAGTGTGCTTTTTCCAGCACCATTCCCGCCAAGGACAGTGATGAAGTCCCCTTCTCTGATTGTAAGGTTAATTTCATCCAATAGTACTTTCTCTTCATTCATTCCATTGTTTACGACTTTTCTGCCATTTTTGATTGTCAATATATCAGTCATTACTATGCCTCCTTCTCAAAACCCGTTTTTAAGTTCAGTGCTTTCTTCAATTGCGGGATCATCAGACAAATAGCTAAGATGATAGCGGAGAACAACTTCAGATAAGTCGTGTCAAACCCTAGTTTGATTACTACTAAAATCAATAGCTGATAAATGATACTGCCGACAACAATAGCAATCAATCTTTCTGCTAGCGTCAATTCTTGGAAGATCACTTCACCGATGATGATGGAAGCAAGACCGATGACGATTACGCCAATCCCTTTATTTACATCTGCATATCCGTCGTTCTGGGCAATCAGCGCACCGGATAATGCAATGACACCGTTCGACAAAGTTAAACCTAAAATTTTCATACGATCGGTTTTTATCCCTAACGACCGAGCCATCGTTTCGTTGTCTCCTGTCGCAATATAGCCTTGACCCAAATCTGTATTGAAGAAGAATAGCAGTACAGCAATCAAGATGCCCAAAGAGATGAAGCCAAGAAGGACTGTGTCAAAGTAATCAGGTAACCCAAAGCGATGGAAGCTGTCTTGTAGAATCGGATGATTCAATAAAGAAAGATTTGGTGTTCGCATCACAAACAAAATAACTGAGTTCAATCCTGACATCACTAAAATCCCTGCTAAAATAACCGGTATCTTTCCTTTTGTATAAAGTAACCCCGTAACGAGTCCTGCTATCATGCCAGCACCTACGCCTAATAATGTAGCTACAATCGGCGCTACCCCATGAGTAATAGCTGTCACACAGACAGCAGCACCTAATGGGAAGGACCCTTCTGTCGTCATATCAGGAAAGTCTAAGATCCGATAAGTCATGAAAATCCCTAATCCTAATATTGCCCAAAGCATGCCTTGTGAAATAGCTGATACGATCATTTGTCATCCTCCTTAGATGTTTCTTGCTGCGAGTCATCTGTAATGATTTTGGGATTACGTCCATATAATTGTGTAAAAGTGAAGCATCAAAAAAGCCATTGATCTCAGTTAGGAGTACAATGTTTTTTGCAGAAAACATACTCGAATAGGACTGATATCAATGACTCAAGTACATTTTACTTTTGAAAGCGAAGAAATTCAAGCAATTATAAACGAAAGCGGTGCGAATGATACCGCAAAAACACTTATGACTATCATGTTTAATCAGCTGATGGAAGAACAACGAAATCAATATATTCAGGCAAATGCCTATGAACGTTCAGAAGAACGGCAATCACAAAGAAATGGTTACTACGATCGTTCGTTTACAACTCGAATTGGTACGTTAGAACTTCATGTTCCACGAACCAGAGACGGTAAGTTTAGTCCTACTATCTTTGAAAGATATCAGCGAAGCGAAAAAGCTTTGATCGCTGCCATGATTGAAATGGTCATTTCTGGTGTCTCCACTCGCAAAGTAACTAAAACAGTTGAACTGCTAACGGATGGTGCGACTGTTTCTAAATCATTCGTTTCAAATCTGATGAAACAGTTGGATCCATTTGTTTTTGAGTGGAGAAACCGGAGCCTAGAAGGCTCGGAATATCCATTTTTCATGTGTGATGCCCTGTATATGAAAGTAAGGGAAAATCATCGTATTGTCTCAAAAGGTGTATATATTGGTATCGGCATTGATTCTGATGGACGACGTACGATTCTTGGTTTTGATGTTCAAGACGGCGAATCGGAAGATAATTGGGATACCGTTTTTCAATCGTTCGTTCAACGAGGTTTGTTCGGTGTAAAACTGGTCATTTCTGATGCACACAAAGGGTTAGTTAAGGCTGTTCGCAAGAACTTTTTAGGTGCGAGCTGGCAAAGATGCCAAGCCCACTTTTTGAGAAATATTTTTGATAAGCTGCCAAAGAAAGTTTCTTCTGATGTAAAAGACGAGTTGAAGAGTATCTTTAAAGCCTCTGAACTTGAATTGACACGTGAAAGAAAAGAGCACTTCTTGGAAAAATATGGTTGTGATTCAAAATTAAGTGCTGCTTGCGACATTTTAGAAAACGGCTTTGAAGATGCTATTCAAATTTTGTCTTTTCCTGAAAATATCCGCCGAAGGATTCGTACAACCAATGTGTTGGAACGGTTGAACGAAGAGATTCGCCGGAGAGAACGAGTGATTCGGATTTTTCCAAATATCAATTCCATCACTCGGATAATTGGAACACTTTTGATGGAAAAAGACACTGAGTGGCTGGCTTCTCCACGAAAATATTTAGAATTTAATTCGAATAACATTTAGCACCATGAACCTGTGCGAGTCTCTTCTTTCTGAGGAGAGACATCAAGAGTCGCTGCGCTACTGCTCCTGACCTCTCTCCTCAGAAAGAAAGGCATGGCAGTTAGGTTCACAACGCAAAACATTGTGCTTTTGATGAGGTTGAACTTTTACACAAGATTGTGGACTTGACTGATTTTGGCTTTTTCCTTCATCGATTGGGGAACAATGATTCCTAAGCGATCAGCTTGAGATTGATTGATCACTGTATCCCCTTGATCAAATGTATAAACAGGCGTCGTTTCCGGTTTTTCTTTTCCACTCGCAAGTTCTGCCGCCATCTTACCGCTTTGAAGCCCTAATTGATATTGATTGATCCCGATTGTTGCTAGTCCACCTTGTTCCACCATTGTATCCACAGATGGAATGACGGGGATATTTGCTTTGTTTGCTTCTTTTACCACTGTTTGCATCGCATTGGCAATGGTATTATCTAATGGAACATAGATAAAATCGACTTGTCGGCTCATCACTTGAACCGTTTGTGCAATCTCATTAGTGGAAGGCACCGCATATTTTACTGATTCTAACCCTTCTTTTTTTGCAGCTTCTTCTGCTTGTGCTACTTGGTATTTTGAATTATCCTCTGAAGAAGCATACAAGATTCCGACTTTTTTTGCATTTGGCAACAAATCAGAAGCAAGCTTGATTTGTGAAGTAACAGGCGGCTGATCAGAAACACCTGTTACATTACCACCAGGTTTCTCTAAAGAAGCGACTAATCCAGCCCCCACAGGATCCGTTACAGCACCTAACACAACTGGGATCGATGAAGTCGTGTTTGCTAATGATTGAGCGGCAGGTGTTGCGATTCCAATCAAGGCATCTGGATCAGATTGTACTAGCTGTTGACTCATTGTGGCTAGCTTGCTCTGATCGGCTTGTCCATTTTGAAATTTGATCTCAAGATTTTCTCCTTCTTTTAATCCTTCTTCTTTCAGACCATCTTTGATTCCTCGATAAATCTCATCTAATGCCGGATGGCTCACGTATTGCAATACCCCAACAACTGTTGTTTTTTTTGTCTGGTTCGTCGAAGTACTTTCTTTTTCGCCTGAGGCTTTTCCATAAATAAATGCACCTGCTAAATAAACTAAAATAATTACTACAACTGTTATTAATCGTTTGTTTTTCATTTTTTTCCTCCTGCAAAGTCAATCTTTTTATTTATTATAATCAGGCAAGTATCCAGTCTACAAAAAAAGACAATGGCCAAAGCGGTCATTGTCTTTACACAAAAAACCGCATAGATTCTAATCTATGCGGCAGTCAATGTTCATGTCTAGCATAGATACAAGCTTTAGAAATGCACTCTAAAAAGTTGTATCTATGGGAAAGTCTCACCATTAATACAACTTATCTACGCCAGCTGCGCCAATTTTTTTTGTTTTCTGCTGAAATACGTTTTGATAAGTTCATTACAGGTCACCCTTTCCTTAAGAATTGATTTAAGTCTAATCGAATTTTTGAATTTCGTCAACTATATTTTTTAATTTTTTATTTGTTATTTTGAAGATCAAACATCACTTGTTCTGATAATTAAAAATAGCGCTATATAGACCCACCGTTTCATCGCGCCAATGTCTCAATTAGCAATCTCGGAATTTTGGGAAGTTACTCCCGTTCTATCCAATTCTTCTTCTAATTGTTTGATATTGGCTAACGGAAGTCGATTCAGTTCAGGGATCAACTCCTTATCAAAATCAGTTATTCCTCCCTTACCCGCAGTTATCCGATTTGCTTCTTTTCCTCCATCAAAGAAAATAAATGTCACTTCATCCGTTCGTATGTTATATTTTTGTTCCAGTTCATGTACATCATAAACGATCGGATAATAAAAGATCGGTCGATTCAATTCTTCCATAAGCTCAGGATCATTAAAAACATCAAGCATGTCCTGATAGGTTTTCCCGTTCGGTTTGCTGAACATCACCGATATCGCCCGGCTTTGTTTGATTTTCTGATCAGCTTTGCTGTAATCAAAAGGTTTCAATTTGCTGGTTGGTATGGACGAATAAACGAGACTATTTACTTGCTCTTCTCGGATTTTTTCCGGCAATAAAAACATTGCAACTGTTAACAGCAATGATAAGATGAGCAGAAAAACAAGACGTCGAAAATACTTACTTGGATTTTCTGCGAATGACACTGAGAAATGTTCATTCATTTCTTGTACTCTCGATTTAACTACTTCCCAAATAACAAACACCTTCTTTTCTACTTTTTCTCCTATTTTTTATTATATATTATTTGTCAAATTAAGCGAGACAAAACTTTCCATTTACGTAACTCAAAAAAACTTCTAATGGTGTTTGGTAATTTAGTGATTTTCTAGGGATATGGTTTCTTTTGGACGCAACGGATGAGATGAATCCTTGATTGACTTGGTTGAATTCCATTTCTTTTGGTAGTCCATCTTTTCGGAGGAGTCCGTTTGAATGTTCATTTAATCCCCGTTGGGAAGGCGTTCCTGGGTCTGCGAAATAAATATCAATATCATTCGTATTACTAATACTTTTCCAATTAGAGAATTCTTTTCCACAATCAAAGGTAATTGATTTGAAAAGATTTTTGGGTACGGATTGAAGCCATTCATTAATCGAATTTTCAATATCAACTGCCTTACGGCCTTCTGGTTTCAAGGCGATAATGGCTTTTGAAAGTCGCTCAACGAGTGTGATGACGGCACTTTTATGGTGGATGCCGACAATCGTATCACCCTCTAAATGTCCAAATTCTTCTTCGAAAACGACATAATCTTTTTTACGTTCAGAAATATTTCTTTTGAATGCCTGTTTTCCACGTTTTTCCTTATAACCATTTGGTTTTCGTTTTCCTTGCATCGGTAAATGTAAAACATTGAATTCTCCCGTCTTAAACCGGCGATAGAGGGTACTTACTGAACAAGAGAAGGTTCGCTCTGCACGGCCAATAATGACGTCTGGGGTCCAACCTTCAGTTGATCTTTTTTCAATGTATTCTTTTTCCTCAGCAGGAAAAATGATTTCGGTTCTCCCACAACGTCGCTTATTTTCTTTGTATTGTTCAAAGTATTCAAGTGCTGTTCCACCACATTTGAGAAAGTTATAGACATTGTAAATTGTTTGGCGTCCACGTTTAAGCTGCTTCGCAACGATAGCAACCGGAGTTTCTTGATGAAAATATGCTTCTATCATTACAAGCTCGTTTGGTGTAAGATGGGTATAAGTCATTTATGTTCACTCTCCTTGTATGCTTTAGCGGGTATTACAATTTGAGTGTAACATAAATGGCTTTTTTATTTGTCTCGCTTAATTATACAAACGGCGATACCTAAAAATTTGGATTTCAACGATAGAAACACTGTTTTTTATGTAATTAGTCCAAGATTTTTCTAGACTTTTGCTTTACTATTCGGCCAAATTGGTTTTTCTTCTTTTTTTCGTTATAATGAATATACTTATGAAAAGAAATGAGGAATGAACCATGTCCTTTGATGGTGTATTTACCCACGCGATGGTCAACGAATTGCGTGAAACGTTACTATCTGGCCGGATCTCGAAAATCCATCAGCCTTATGAAAATGAAATCGTGCTGGTGATTCGTTCACGCGGCAAAAACCATCGATTATTATTATCTGCGCACCCAAGTTATGCTCGTGTACAGATTACCCAAATCGATTATCAGAATCCTGATAATCCGCCTAACTTCGTGATGATGCTTCGAAAATATTTGGATGGCGCTATTTTAGAAGACATCGAACAAATCGAAAATGATCGAGTGATCCATTTCCACTTTGCTAAACGAAACGAGTTGGGTGATCTACAAAATATCATATTGATCGTTGAATTAATGGGACGTCATAGTACGATCGTCTTAGTTAATCGAGAAACTGGAAAAATACTGGATGCGATCAAACACATTGGAAGCTCTCAAAACACTTATCGTTCTTTGCTTCCTGGTGTAGAATATGTTGCTCCGCCAAAACAAGAGGTCTTGAACCCATTTAGCTCCGAGAAAGAAAAAATCTTTCAGCGGCTTTCCCAAACTGAACTAGATCCAAAAGCAATCCAACGTCAGTTTCAGGGAATCGGTTTCGATATCGCTCAAGAGCTGACCAAAAGATTACTGGAACGTCCTAATGAAAAGATGGTTGTATGGGACGAATTTTTCTCAGCCATCAGCCATCAGCCTATTCCTACTTTTTACGAAACGGAAAATAAAGATTTTTTCACACCGATTGCTTATCAGGTATTGTCCGAACAGGCATCTGCTGTAACAGCTTATCCAACACTCAGTCAATTATTAGATAGCTATTATCACGAAAAAGCAGAGAAAGATCGGGCAAAACAACAAGGCGGAGAACTGATTCGAAAAATCGAAAATGAACTAAAACGAAATAAAAATAAATTGAAAAAACGTGAACAAACACTCAAAGAATCCGAAAACGCTGAGAATTACCGTAGAAATGGCGAACTACTTACTACTTTTCTGACACAAGTACCACGCGGCGCAAAAGAAGTTGTTTTACCTAATTATTATGAAGAAGATCGGCCAATCAAAATAGCACTAGATCCGGCATTGACACCAAATCAAAATGCACAGAAATATTTCCATCGATACCAAAAGCTGAAGAACGCTGTTAAGCTGATTGGCGAACAAATCCAAGAAGCCAAAGATGAAATCCAATATCTTGAATCTGTCTTATCTCAACTGGAAATTGCCGGCCCAATGGATATCGAAGCAATTAAAGAAGAATTGACTTCAGAAGGATACCTGAAAAAGAAGAACTTAAAAAAACAAAAACGTAAGAAACCATCTCAGCCTGATCAATACTTTTCTTCTGACGGAACGCTCATTCTTGTTGGTAAAAACAATCTTCAAAATGACCAGCTGACAATGAAGACAGCTAAAAAAACCGACTATTGGCTTCATGCAAAAAATATACCCGGTTCGCACGTCATCATTAAAAGTGACAAGCCCTCAGATGAAACAATTACAGAAGCTGCCGAGTTAGCTGCCTATTTTTCAAAATACCGATACTCTGCCCAAGTGCCGGTTGATCTTGTACAGGTAAAGCATATCCGAAAACCAAATGGCGCCAAGCCTGGTTATGTTATTTATGAAAACCAAAAGACGATTATCGT
Source organism: Enterococcus sp. PLH-Efm8 (assembly GCF_053011625.1). Classification (NCBI taxonomy): domain Bacteria; kingdom Bacillati; phylum Bacillota; class Bacilli; order Lactobacillales; family Enterococcaceae; genus Enterococcus; species Enterococcus sp. PLH-Efm8. The sequence continues at coordinate 1,324,224 of NZ_CP172568.1, read as the reverse complement.
GACACCAGAAGAAGAAAAAATTACAGCTATGAAACAAAACAGGTAATCAATGAGTGTTTCTAGAATCATATTTGCGTACTTTCCCACAACAGCAATTAGTTATAAATTGTTTGCTACAAAAAGAGGAGTTGTGACAAAATTCTGTCACAACCCCTCTTTTTTGATCAACGGTGTTCAATAAACAGCGTTCTCATCTGCTTTTCTTAGCTCTGCTGGTCCAGTAACCGAGTAAGCTCTTTGATAAATCTTTGAGCGATTTCACTGAGCGGACGTTTCGCCGAATAAATGATATAAAATTCATTTAGTTCGCCTTCTGCCAAAGGGATTAACCGCAAGTGCTCGCGAATCCCTCCAATCACAATACCAGATCCTGAAGCGTAAGCATCAGTTTCAAGAACGATATTCATCAAAGTACCTCGATCACTCGTATAAATCACTGTTTCTTGATCAGGGATCTCGATAAGGTCTTCATAAAAATACGGGAAATTATTTCCATCCTGTGTAAAACGAACTTGAGGATAAGATAACAATTCTTCTTTGGTGATCTCTGCGTGTTCAGCTAATGGATGTCCTTGCCTTAAAAAAATATGCGTTTTGAATTTTCCAATGCTGCGGCCACTTAGCTCTCCTTGTTGTAAATATCTTCTGATACCAGCTTGATTATGCTCATTCATATAAATAATGCCGATCTCACTGTGCTGCTCTTTGACTTCTTCGATCACTCTCGCTGTTGTCGTCTCCATGATCCGAAATTGTTTGATCTCGTCTTTGAATTCCTCGAGTAGCTGTGCGGTCAAAGGACCTAAGAAATCATAATGCTGGGCAGCGATCGAAAAATTGTCTCTCTTTTCACTCGTTAGATAGTGAGTTTCTAATGTATCAAGCTGGACCAATATTTTCTCGGCACGATTTAAGAAGTCTTGCCCTTCTTCTGTTAAATATGCCCCTCGATTCGTTCGAGTAAACAGCGTGATCCCTAACTCGGTTTCTAATTCTTTGATACCAGCTGAAAGACTTGGCTGGGAGACAAACATTTTCTTTGCCGCTTCTCTGAAACTACCATTGTTTGCTACAGCGACCACGTATTTCATCTGCTGAATATTCATTGCTCAAACTCCTCGAAATAATAAATTTCTCTTCCATTCAAGGGCTGGATTGGTCGGTTGTTCGGTCGAGCATACTGACCATCGAAGGGGAGAAGAAACTCTTGGTTCAGTTTTCCTACATGATCCATTACAAACCATTGGATTGGCCCGCTGGTAGGCGGAGTTGTCAATGAGCCAATATAATGGAAATGGCTTTTTTGCTCCGGAAAGAACACATCCGGATTTACCCAATGCTCATGTTTTTCTAAGTTCCAACTTTCCCCATTTTCTTGATTATACAGCCAACCTTCCTGTACCATTAGCTGGTACATGACACCCACAACTAGATTCTCTTTTTTGCTGTTCATATGAACAAAATGAAATTCAATATCTTCCTGTTTTCCGTTGATGATATGTTCAGAAGGCAAGTGGAAATGAATATCTGTCAAATAATAGCGTTCTTTCTTGAACTCTACATAACTGAGTTGGTCAAAAGGTACTAAATGAATCGTGTTTTTGAATTCCTTGTCAGTAAACCGTTGCTTTTGATAATGAAAGGAAAGCGTGTCTCCTTCTATTTTGGTTTCTTCCCCCTTGGTCAAATGAATAGGCGACTGCAATGGAAATTCCGCACCTCTCGCAAACCAATCACATAAACTCGCCCAATTTTCCGGACCTTTGTCTCCAGAATAGCCCCATTCGACATCCATATTCTTTTTCAACTATACTTCCCCCTGCATCTCATATCATTTTTATTTTTCTTCTTTCTTTACAATCGTTGAGACGGTTTCTAAAAACGCCTCTTTTCCATAAAATTCCTGGTTCAATAGTTCCGGAAATATCTCTTTAAAGAAATACTGAACAGAAGGCCGATGTTCAAAGCTTTTAATCGTAGTCACTGCCTCAATGAACATCTCCTTATAAACTTTTTCCGGGTTATTTTTGATGATTTCATCAAAAGATTCATAAAGAAGGTCAACCTTATCTGAAATGGCTAATAGTTCTCCTTCTACGGTTTCATCTTTTCCTTCGAACAACCGACGGCGATAAACTTCTTGGAACTCAGCTGGAATCTCTTGGTTGATGAATTCGTCCGTCATCTTTTCTTCAACTGTTTGCAGCATCCCTCTTAACTCTTTGCTTGCGTATTTCACCGGCGTTTTGATATCACCAATAAAACGCTCTGTGTAGTCATGATTCAATGATTTTTCATAGAGCAGTTTCCAATCGATCGGTTGTCCATTCGCTTCTTCAATGTCTCCTAGAACTTGCGCAATAGATGCTACACGATACGAATGTGCTGCAACTGTATGCTCTGTATATTTAAAAAATCCAGGTGCCCTTGTGATCGTCTCTAAATTGTTCAATCCTAAAATAAATTCATTCAACCCCATAAAAGTTACCTCCCTTTGAGATTTCTTTTTCCGAATATCATATCATTAAATAACTGATATTCGCAACATTTCCGCTCTTTACCATTTTTGAAACAGCTCCCTTACCAAAAAATAGAGAAAATCTATATATAATAGAAAAAAGAGAAGAGATTATTCTCTTCTTTCTGCTAACCAGTCTTAGAAAAATGAATTTTAAAAAAATCAAAAACTGATCACGATAGAAGTTTCTTTTCATACCTGATGAAAAGATGCTTCTCGCAATCAGTTTTTGGATTTTTGCTATTCCAATTGATGATTCTGGAGACACAAATCGGATTTCTCTATCTTCATCAAGCGCGCTTAAATCTGCCAATTTTCAGGATCTTTTTTCCATTCTTTTAGCAGAGTTAATTCTTGCTCATCGATATAACGATCTTCTAAAGCTGCTTCAATCAATACAGAATAATTGGTCAACGTCATAAGAGGGATTTCGGCTTTTTCGAAATTTGCTTTTCCTTTTGGCAACTCATACGTAAAGATAGCCGCAACACCAAGGATATCCGCACCTTCTCTTTTTGCTGCTTCAGCTGCTTCCAAGACACTTCCGCCTGTAGAAATCAAATCCTCGATCACAACCATCTTCTGACCTTCAAATATACGTCCTTCGATTTGGTTACCTTTCCCATGATCTTTCGCCTTACTTCGAATATAGACCATTGGCAAATCCAGTATTTCCGCTACCCATGCGGCATGAGGGATTCCTGCTGTTGCAGTTCCAGCAATCACTTGTACTTCAGGGTAAGCTTCTTTGATTTTGCTTGCTAATCCTTTTGCGATCTCTTTTCGGACTTTTGGATAGCTCATCGTGATTCGGTTATCACAGTAAATTGGGCTTTTGATTCCACTTGCCCATGTAAAAGGATTACTTGGATTTAAAAATACTGCTTCAATTTCTAATAAGTCTTTTGCGATACTTTGTTCAACATTCATTTTAGGTTAGCTCCATTCTGTTTGAATCGTTTGATATGCTTTATAAGGATTAGTTGACTGAGTGATTGGTCGACCTATAACGATAAAAGTTGAGCCGATCTTTTTTGCCTGAGAAGGTGTGACTACTCTTGTCTGATCTCCTGCGACTGTTCCTTCTGGTCTTATACCCGGAGTTAAGCAAACAAATTCGTCTCCTGCCATTTCTTTGATCGCTTCTACTTCCCAAGCAGAAGAAACCACACCATCTAATCCTGCTTTTTTGGCACAGCTAGCATAATGGATCACACTTTTTTCTAAAGAAACTTCGATTAGTTGATCGGCATGCATTTCTTCTTCACTTGTAGAAGTAAGCTGAGTGATAGCTAGAAGTAGCGGACGTTTTCCACCTTCTGGAGTCCCCTCTTCTAATCCTCGCATTGCCGCCTCCATCATACGAATACCGCCAGCGGCATGAACACAGGTGAGATCAACACCAAGCTTTGCCAATCCCCGCATTGCTTTTTCGACCGTATTCGGAATATCGTGAAGTTTCAGATCTAAAAATACATTATGACCAGCCTCTTTTAGATAACGTACGATTTCAGGTCCTTCTTGGTAGAACAATTCCATTCCGATTTTCACAAACAATTTTTCTTCTTTCGGGAAAAATCGAAGAAAGTCTTCTACCTCTTGCCTAGTTGAAAAATCTAATGCAATAATTGGTCGTTGGTCTAGTTGATTCATCGTTCACGTTCCTCTCTCACTTCTTTGATTAATCTTTCCAGCGATTCGATGCCTAGTTCGCTCATTCGCACAGGGAGCTCTTTAATTAGTTTAGGACAGATATACGGATCGGTGAAATTCGCGGTCCCTATAGCTACAGCACTTGCTCCAGCCATAAACATCTCAAGAACATCATCCACTGTCTGCACGCCGCCCATCCCAATGATTGGAAGGCTGGATATACTTGCTACTTGGTGAATCAAACGAATAGCGACAGGCTTGATTGCTGGTCCGGAGAGTCCACCTGTTTGATTGGCTAAAATCGGTTTTCTTGTCTTAAGGTCAATCCGCATACCAAGAAGAGTATTGATCATCGTAAACCCATCTGCCCCTCCAGCTTCGATTGCCTGAGCGATTGGAACGATGTCTGTTACATTTGGGGACAATTTGACATAGACAGGAACAGAAGAAACTTTCTTTACTGCTTGTGTTAATTGAAAAGCAACATCAGAATCTGTTCCAAAAGCAATTCCGCCATGTTTGACATTTGGGCAAGAAATGTTCAGCTCGATTGCTTTCACATTTGGTGCTTCGCCAATTTTGCTACAAACTTCTACATAGTCTTCTTCACAAGCACCAGCAACATTTGCGATGATGGGTAACTCATTGTACTCCTCTAATTCTGGAAGAAGTTTATGCATAACAACGTCTAGACCAGGATTTTGCAAACCAATTGCATTCAACATGCCAGATGGTGTTTCCGCCACTCTTGGCGTGGGATTGCCAAAGCGGGCATTTGGAGTCGTTGCCTTGACCATGATCGATCCAAGCTGATTCAAATCATAGTATTTTCCGTATTCTTTGCCAAAACCGAAACAGCCGCTTGCCGGCATGATAGGATTTTTTAATTCTAGGCCAGGAAGTTTGACCGCTAAAGGATTCTCATTCATATAATTACCTCTCCTATTTTAAAAATCGGTCCTTCGTCACAAACTTTCACACTTTTTGTTCCTGTTTCATCTTCCGGCGTATGACAAACGCAAGCATAGCAAGCCCCTATCCCACATGCCATGCGGGATTCTAATGATAACTGGACATTTTGATGCGAAGAAAACAGCTGTTCCACTGTCTTCAATAACCCGTTTGAACCACATGCAAAAACAGCTGTAGGTTCCGTCTTCGTTCCTAACAATAAATTACCGACATTTCCGTGCATACCGTATGTTCCATCGTCAGTAGCGATTCTTGTTTCTCCTAGACGATTAAATTCTTTTTCATAATAAACGACTTCATGTGTGGCAAAACCTAAAAAATGCGTTGGCTTAATTCCTTTTTCGACTAACTGTTTTGATAACTCATATAGAGGAGGGACACCGATTCCTCCACCGATTATAAATACTTCGTCTCCTGTATGAAGATTGGACAAATCAAAACCATTGCCTAAAGGACCCATGACATCTAAATGGTCTCCGGCAGAAAGAGTAGAGAAGACTCTAGTCCCCTCACCTTCCACCCGATAAATGATACGGCAAGTATTTGTTTCGTGGTCGATATGATTCAAGCTAATCGGTCGGCGTAATAGCAAGTCTGCACGCGGCACGAGAATATGCAAGAACTGTCCTGGTTGCTGCATTTCTTTTACTAGATCACCTTTCAATGTCATTTCAAAAATCTTTGGTGCCAGCTGTTTTTGCTGAACGATTTCCATCATTTCTTGTTTCATCTGTCCCCTCCTGCAACGGTTTTTCGTCTTTTTGTCTTAACATGTGCTCGCCGTTAAATAGGGTTAGTTGAAAAAGCACGGGATTCCATCACTCGAACGATCGCATCTGCTGTGTCTAAAGAAGTAAACAATGGAATACCATGTTCAACTGCTTCTCTTCGGATGATGAAACCGTCTTTAGAAGCATTTCCCCGATCTTTATCAATCGTATTGACAACCACTTGTGTTTTACCATCTCTTATTAAGTCGACTACATTTTTTTCTGCTGCTTCCTCAGAAATTTTCGCTACTGTTTCAACGACCAGACCATTTTTTTCGAAATAAGCAGCTGTATGTTTCGTTCCTATCAGACTATAGCCAATTTCTGTAAAACGTTTAGCTAATTCTAGTGCTTCTTCTTTTGTTTCGTCCGCAATCGTAAATAATACGGCTCCATATTCAGGCAAGTGTAATCCAGAAGCTTCGAATGCCTTGTACAAAGCTTTGTCTAATTGTCTGTCAGATCCCATTACTTCTCCAGTCGATTTCATTTCAGGCCCTAAGTAAGTATCAACTTTCTGCAATTTCGTAAAAGAAAAGACAGGTGCTTTAACATGAACTTCTTTTGTTTCTGGATAAAGTCCGTTTTCATAACCAAGTGTCTTTAGTTTCTCTCCCAAAATAGCTTTCGTCGCAATTTGTGCCATTGGAATTCCTGTCACCTTACTTAAGAATGGAACAGTCCGACTTGCTCGAGGATTGACTTCGATCACATAAACCTCATTTTCATGGATGACAAACTGGATATTCATCATCCCGACACAATTCAAACCTAATGCTAAGCGGATCGTGTAATCTTCGATCGTTTTCTTGATCGATTCAGATAATGTTTGAGGTGGATACACAGCCATTGAATCCCCTGAATGGACACCAGCACGCTCAATATGCTCCATGATCCCTGGGATGAGTACTGTTTCACCGTCACAAATCGCATCCACTTCGCATTCACCACCAAGCAAGTAACGGTCCACTAGTACTGGATGTTCTGGAGATGCTTTCACAGCATGTTCCATGTAATCTTCTAAATCTCGCTGGTTTTCAACGATTTCCATCGCACGTCCGCCTAATACATAGCTTGGACGAACAAGAACTGGATAACCAATTCTCGAAGCGATAACCACGGCTTCTTCTTTACTTGTAGCAGTATCCCCTAAAGGTTGAGGAATATCCAACTCTTTCAGCGCTTGCTCGAATAAATCACGATTTTCCGCACGATCCAAGTCTTCGATCGTTGTCCCTAAGATTTTTACACCAGCAGCAGTCAAAGGTTCGGCTAAGTTGATTGCTGTCTGACCACCAAATTGAACGATTACTCCTATCGGCTGTTCTAGCTCGATCACATTCATCACATCTTCGAAGGTCAATGGCTCAAAATATAATTTATCCGAAATAGAAAAGTCAGTCGAAACTGTTTCAGGATTGCTGTTCATGATGATTGCTTCGTATCCTGCCTGCTGGATTGCTTTGACAGAATGCACAGTCGCATAGTCAAATTCAACCCCTTGTCCGATACGGATAGGACCAGATCCCAGTACTAGAATTGAGGGCTTTTCTGATCGTGAACTTTCATTTTCATATTCATAGGAACTATAAAAATAAGGTGTTTTTGATTCGAATTCCGCTGCACAAGTGTCAACCATCTTATATACAGGAATCAAATCATTTTCTTTTCTCATCTGGCGAACGGCTTCTTCGTTTATTTCCCACAGCTCCGCCACTTTTTTGTCTGTAAAACCGTTTTGTTTCGCTGTTTTCAATATCTTGTCATCCAACGGCTGCTGTTTCAACTGCTGTTCGATTTCTACGATATGCAACAGTTTATCTAAAAAGAATAAATCGATTTTTGTCAAATCCGCTAATTCTTCTATGGTGTACCCTCTTCTAATAGCTTCAGCTACATAAAACAGGCGATCATCTTGTGCTCGAACCACTTTTTGGATTAGGTCATCGTCCGTGATGTCTGCCAACTCAGGAAGTTCGATATGGTGTGTACCGATTTCTAAAGAACGCACAGCTTTCAATAAAGACTCTTCGATATTCCGACCGATAGCCATCACTTCACCAGTTGCTTTCATCTGCGTGCCTAAAAGCCGTTCTCCGTTTTCAAACTTATCAAACGGCCAGCGAGGAATTTTAGCTACAACATAATCTAATGCAGGTTCAAATTCTGCAAAAGTCGTTCCTGTAACAGGATTTTTCATTTCGTCTAATGTTAATCCAAGCGCTATTTTAGCAGCTAGCTTAGCGATCGGATAGCCAGTCGCCTTACTTGCTAACGCAGATGAACGAGAAACACGCGGATTGACTTCAATCACATAATAATTAAAACTATGTGGATCAAGAGCGAGTTGGACATTACAGCCTCCCTCGATCTTAAGTGCTCGAATAATCGAAAGAGAAGCATCACGAAGCATTTGATATTCATGGTCAGACAATGTTTGACTAGGGGCAAATACGATAGAATCACCTGTATGGATACCCACCGGGTCAAAATTTTCCATATTGCAGACAACGATTGCATTATCAGCCGAATCTCTCATCACTTCATATTCAATTTCTTTAAAACCTGCAATACTTCGTTCAATCAAACATTGGGTAGCGGGGGAAAGACTTAATCCATTTTCTGATACGATACGTAATTCTTCTTCATTTTCACACATACCTCCACCAGTTCCGCCTAAAGTAAAGGCTGGACGAACGATGACAGGATAGCCGATTTTATTTGCAAAATCTACAGCTTCTTCTACTGTATTGACGATTTCAGACTCGGGGATTGGCTGATTCAATTCTTTCATCAACTGTTTGAATAGATCACGATCTTCTGCTTGATCGATCGCAGAAAGCTTTGTTCCTAGAAGTTCTATGTTCAATTCTTCTAAAATACCTGATGCTGCCAGCTCCATTGCCATATTGAGGCCTGTCTGTCCGCCTAAAGTTGGAAGGAGAGCATCTGGACGCTCTTTTCGAAGAATCCTTGATACAAATTCAAGTGTGATCGGTTCGATATATACTTGATCTGCCACTTCTTTATCCGTCATGATCGTCGCAGGATTAGAATTTACTAAAACCACTTCATATCCTTCTTCTTTTAAGGCAAGGCAGGCTTGTGTTCCTGCGTAGTCAAATTCTGCGGCTTGACCAATGATGATCGGACCAGATCCAATCACCATAATTTTCTTGATATCTGTACGTTTCGGCATCTGTTTACTGCTCCTTTCCTGCGTCCATCATTTCCATAAATTCATCAAATAAATGTAGTGCATCATGCGGACCAGGGGCAGCATCTGGATGAAACTGCACACTGAAAGCGGGATAATCTCTGTGTTTGACTCCTTCTACTGTTCCGTCATTTACTTCTACATGAGTTACGATGAGTTTTTCTGGATCAATCGTGGCTTCATCGACTGCATAGCCATGATTTTGAGAAGTAAAATCAATTCTTCCGGTCGCTACTTCTCGTACCGGGTGATTTAATCCTCGATGTCCGAATTTCATTTTATAGGTATCTGCACCGTTGGCTAAAGCAAATAACTGGTGACCGAGACAAATACCAAAAATCGGTACTTTTCCTTGGATTTTTTTGATCATTTCGATTGCTTCTGGCACATCTTTTGGATCACCAGGTCCATTCGTCAGCATGACTCCGTCTGGTGATAGCGCTAAAATCGTCTCGGCATCTGTGTTATAGGGAAGTACTGTGAGGTTACAGTTTCTTTTACTCAATTCTCGTAAAATACTATGTTTCAAGCCGAAGTCAATGACAATGACTTTCCGACCTGTTCCTGGACTTGGATAAGGTTTGTTAGTTGAGACTTGCTGCACTTGATTGGTTGCTAGAACGGTTGCTTTCAGCTGATCAAATGCATGTTCGAAGGAATCTCCAGCATCAACTATACTAGCTTTCATCGTTCCGACTTCACGGATTTTGCGAGTAAGGGCGCGCGTATCGATACCTGATATTCCAGGAATTCCTTTTTGTTTCAAAAATGAATCTAGCGTCATTTGGTTTCGCCAGTTTGAAGCTACACGTGCATGTTCTTTTACTACTACTCCTTTGCATGTTGGAGAAATCGATTCATAATCATCTCTATTTACCCCATAATTACCCACCATAGGATAGGTAAATGTAATGATTTGACCGTTAAAACTTTGATCAGTGATAGTTTCTTGATAACCAGTCATACTTGTTGTAAAAACGATTTCTCCGAAGACACTAGCATCTGCACCAAAAGCCTTTCCTTCGAAAACTGTTCCATCTTCTAATATAAGCAAACGTTCCATACTTTTATTCTCCCTTCTGCCACACAAGTTTTCCGTTGACAAAAGTCATTTGTGTTTCGCCTTTTACTTTCCAGCCGATAAAAGGTGTATTCTCCCCTTTTGATAAAAAGTCTTCTTTATCGATCGTGCAAGTTTGTGTAATATCAAAAACTGCTACATCAGCGGGGGCACCAACCGTTAGCGTTCCTGCATTCAAACCAAAAATCTCAGCCGGTTTAACTGCCAACCAATTGATCACTTGTTCCAACGTGAATCGACCAGTTTCTACAAAATGAGTATAGATCAGTTGAAACGCTGTTTCGCTTCCTACGATACCAAATGGTGATTTCATGAAACTTTGGCTTTTTTCTTCTAATCCATGGGGGGCATGGTCTGTAGCGATGCAATCGATCGTACCGTCAAGCAAGCCTTCGATCAAAGCTTCTCTGTCCTCCCGTCCTCTTAGCGGCGGGTTCATTTTCCAAAAGCCGAAATCTTCGGGAATATCTTCGTCGATCAAAATAAGATGATGGGGTGAAACTTCTGCTGTTACGTGGATTCCTGCTTTTTTTGCGTCTCTGATTACACGGACACTTTCTTTAGTAGAAACATGGCAAACATGGTAATGAACACCAGTTGCTTCAGCTAGCAACAGATCTCTAGCAATTTGAGAAGACTCGGTTACGCTTAAGATCCCGGGAAGACCAAGTTCTTCTGCCTTCTTGCCAGCGTGCATAACGCCGCCAAATAATAAAGATTCATCTTCTGTATGGGCTACTAGGGCTTTATTGTTTTTTGCAGCTTCTTTCATAGCCAGATACATCGTCCCAGCTGTTTGGACACCTACACCGTCATTTGTGAAAGCAAAAGCACCTTCTTCAATCAGTGCTTCTTGATCAACTAATTTCTCACTTCGCAGATTTTCTGTGATTGGCGCATACTGCAATACCTTCACAACTGCATCTTTTCTAATGATGTCATATACTTGTCTCAGCTTTTCTGCCGTATCAGGTACAGGATTTAAATTCGGCATCGCGCATACAGTAGTGAAACCGCCACGAGCAGCTGAGCGAGTCCCAGCTTCGATCGTCTCCTTGTATGTAAATCCTGGCTCTCTCAAATGAACATGGACGTCCACTAAACCAGGTGTGATCAATTGTCCCTTTGCATCAAACACTTCATCAAATTCGGCTTCTGAGAATCCTGTACCGATTGCTTTGATTCGCCCATCTTCTATCCAAATTTCTGCTGGTGTCGTCATATTTTTTCGTGTATTGATCTGACCGTTTTTAATGAGTGTTTTCATTTTTTCATCCTCCTATAATTACGCTTTTCCATTTAGCACTGCTTCTAAGATTGCCATTCTGACGAATACTCCATTGCTCATTTGCTGAACGATCCGCGACTGTAATCCTTCCACTAATGAATCAGCTAATTCTACATCACGGTTAACTGGTGCTGGGTGCATAATGATTGCATGTTTTTGCAACTTCTTCGCACGCTCAACTGTTAACCCATGTTCCTGATGGTAGCCTTCTTTTGAGAAACTTTCTTTTCCATCATGGCGTTCGTGTTGCACCCGAAGCATCATCATGACATCAACTTGATCTAGTAGTTCATCCAATGGCATATAATGTCCGTACACTTCGAATTCATCGTCGTACCATTCTCTAGGACCTGAGAAGAATACTTGTGCGCCTAGACGTTTTAACATCTGCATATTGGATTTAGCTACGCGAGAGTGAGTGATATCACCTACGATGGCAACTTTCAGACCTTCAAAATGACCAAATTCTTCATAAATGGTCATCAAATCAAGCAAGCATTGGGTTGGATGCTGTCCGCTTCCGTCTCCTCCATTGATAATCGAACACTGGATTGTTTTACTTTGTATCAGTTCGTCATAATAGTTCTCATCACCATGACGGATAACCGCTACGTCTACGCCTAATGCTGACATCGTCAGTACTGTATCGTATAGTGTTTCCCCTTTTTGGACAGAGCTTGTGCTTGCTTCAAATTCAATCACTTCTAGCCCTAGTTTTTTCTCCGCTACATCGAAGCTTTTATGTGTGCGAGTACTATTTTCGAAAAAGAGGTTTGTAGCAAAGTACTGGCGCTTTTGCGGAGTCCAATTAGCACCTTGCTTGAATTCCTGCCCTCTGCGGATCAAGCCCATAACTTCTTGATCAGTAAGTGCCTCAACGGTCAATAAATGCTTTAAGCTGATACGTTCTGATTTGATGATCATAATGTTTCCTCCTTAGTTTTCTTCGCTTCGTGAAGTTTCTGGTAAGATAAGATTTAAAATGATGCCAAGTACAGTTGCTAATGCCATTGCCGACAATGTAAATGTGCCTACTTCAAAGACGAGTCCGCCAATTCCTACTACTAAGATAACTGAAGCAATCAACAGATTTTTCTTTTTATCAAAATCGATTTTGTTCTCGATTAAAATCTTCATTCCACTTGCGGCAATTACTCCAAATAAGATAAAACTGATTCCTGAGATGACTGGTCCAGGGATACTTAAAATCAAAGCGCTTAATTTTCCTACGAATCCTAAAATGACTGCAAATACTGCAGCTCCACCGATCACAAACACGCTATGGACACGTGTGATAGCCAGAACACCAATGTTTTCACCGTAACTTGTTACAGGAGGACCTCCGACAAAGGCTGCCACGATTTGTGCTAATCCATCACCTGTCAACGTCTTATGAAGACCCGGTTCTTCAAAGAAATTACGTTTAGTTAGTTTATTCAATACCATAAGATGGCCGATATGCTCTGTCATCGTCACAAAAGCGATGGGTGCCATTGTTGTGATTGCTCCAAGATATAGCTTTGGTTCATATTGTACAAAGGGAATCTCAAAGTTAGGAACAGCAAACCAGGCAGCGTCTACGATTGGCTTAGTATCCACGATTCCAAACAGCAAGGCTACGATGTATCCGCTAATAATACCTAGTAAAATCGGAATCAATCCGAGAAAACCTCTTAGCCACATGTTGAAGAAAATTGTTAATCCTAATGTGATCAGCGCTACAGCAATATACTTGAAATCATACGTGCCCTGATTATACATAGCATTTGTTGCTGCATTTGCCGCAAGTCCCAACCCGATAACCATGATGACTGGACCGACGACGATTGGAGGCAAGATTTTATCCAGCCATGCTGAACCGATCTTTTTGATGATCAGCGCAACAATCAAATAGACTAATCCAGTTGTGACTGCTCCTTGTGCAATCGCTGGATAACCATCTGTTTTCATCAAAAGCTGCATCGCTGCAATGAAAGCGAAGCTGCTTCCTAAGTACGCAGGTATCTTTCCTTTAGTAGTAAATAAGTACACCAATGTACCTAGTCCTGAACTGACTAGCGCAATACCTGGATCGATACCTACTAAGATGGGGACTAACACGGTTGCTCCGAACATCGTGAACAAGTGTTGTAAACTTAATCCTACCCAATGTCCTGGGGTTGGGCGATCGTGGATATCTAACACCACGTCATCATTATGAAATCCTTTTTTCTCCGACATGTTTCTCTCTCCTCTAATCTTCCTCTTTCAAAATCATGATGCGATCTTGTCCATCAAGCTCTTGCATCTCTACTAAAATCTCTTCCGCCCGAGATGTTGGAATGTTCTTCCCAACATAATCTGCACGGATTGGCAATTCTCGATGCCCACGATCGACCAGGACTGCTAATGAAATTTTTCTTGGTCTGCCAAAATCCATTACTGCGTCCATTGCTGCTCGAATCGTTCGTCCTGTATACAAAACATCATCAATCAAAATAACTTCTTTTCCTTCTAAGGAAACTGGGATGTCAGAAGAATGAAGTTCCGGTTCTTCTGGATTTTCTTTTTTGTCATCTCGGTATAAAGTGATATCCAGTTCTCCTACAGGAATATCGATATCTTCTAGCTGCTTCAGGCGTTCGGCAATTCTTGATGCAATGTAGATTCCTCGTGTTTTGATACCTACCAATACGATATCTTGGATACTATGGTTTCTCTCGATAATCTCATAAGTAATTCGAGTCAATGCTCGCTTCATGGTTACCTGATCTACTACTTCTTTTGCTTGCATTTTCATTCCCCCTACTTTTTTGCATAAAAAAACTCCTGCCCTAAGAGGACAGGAGGAATGTTTAGACTGAGCGTATACTGATACACTGATAGCTATACTATGTCAATGAGCAATCTACTTATGGCGCACCATACGTATCCTTGCTCCCACCCTTCTTAGCCTCACGGGACTAAACTTAAAGGAATTCTATTAAGTTTTATGCTTTCGTTGTTAATTACTATACCGTTATCTAAATTAAAATGCAATGTTTTTTCTTAATTTTTCTAAAGTTTTTTCAAAAACTTCTGGAAGAGGTGCTTCAAAGATCATCTTTTCGTTTGTAGTCGGGTGCGTAAAACCTAACATTTGCGCATGGAGAAACTGACCATTGCCTTTCAAAGTTTTCTTCGGTCCGTATACTGGATCTCCAGCTAACGGATAACCGATATACTTCATATGCACACGGATCTGGTGTGTTCTTCCGGTTTCTAGTTTTAATTCAACCAGAGTAAATCCTTCGAAACGTTCCAATACAGTAAAATGTGTGACAGCCGACTTCCCATCTTCTCTTATCGCCTGCATTTTCCGGTTTTCCTTCGAACGGCCGATTGGCGCATTGATGGTTCCTTTTTCGTGAGGAATCTCTCCATGGACTAAAGCAACATATTTGCGCAAAGAGGTCTTATCTTTTAATTGCTGAGCTAATGATTCGTGTGCCTGGTCATTTTTGGCAACCATTAGCAGTCCGGAAGTATCTTTGTCGATTCGGTGAACAATACCTGGACGAATAACGCCGTTGATCGTAGAAAGATCCTTGATATGGTACATCAGCGCATTGACCATTGTGCCATGCGTATGACCTGCTGAAGGATGAACGACCATTCCTTGAGGTTTGTTTATCACCGCTACATCTTCATCTTCGTAAACGATCGTCAACGGGATATTTTCTGGGACCACATCTAATGTTTCTGGTTCGGGGATCAAGACAGTAATCTCGTCTCCTTGTTTTACTTTGTAATTTGCTTTGACTGGCTGTCCATTGACAGAAACCGCTCCATTTTTCAGCCACAGCTGAATTTGCGAACGACTGTAATCGGTGAATAAATTAGTCAATACTTTATCGATCCTACCAGATTCATGGTGAATCGTCGTTTTAAGTTCTGTCATTTTTTTCTTTGATCCTTTTCATCTAAAATAATATAAATTAACATACAAATCACTCCACATACAAGTGTCACATCTGCTACGTTAAAAATCGGAAAGCTCATAAAATCTGTCTGGAACATATCTACTACATAGCCAAGACGAATACGGTCGATAAAATTGCCAATCGCACCAGCTAGAATCAAACTCAATCCAATCATGAACCAGCGATTACCTTTTTCACGATTTTTAATCATCAATGTGAGAATCACAACGACTGCAATGAGTGTCACTATAGTAAAGAACCACATCTTCCCTTCTAGCATACTCCATGCGGCTCCAGTGTTTCGAATATGATTCAGTGACAAAATACCTGGTATAAGATTTTTCGTCTCTCCAAGCGCTAGATTATCAGTGATCCACCATTTGACCAACTGATCCACTCCTACTAGCAAAGCGCTGAATATCCAATAAATAATTAACAAAAAATCAATCCTTTTCTATTTGTTTATAAATATCACGAGGTCGTACGATCCCGAGCAGATTACCATCGGGATTCCCATCTTTAGTGATAAGTACGGCTTCCAAAGTCCCTTGCTCACGAAACATCGCTTCAACCTCGTAAATATGTGTTTTAGCTGGAACAAAATGATAATTTGTGTACTTTCCGTTTTGGATGATCAAATCCAACGCTCGTTTATTTGTTAAATCAACCGGACCTTTTTGGCTTTCTTTTGCTAGCCAAAACCCGATATTACGTAAAGTAATCAATGCTACAAATTTTCCTTTATTGTATAACGGAAATTGTGAATACCTTTTTTCTGCTACTATCTTTAACAGTTCAAGTAACGGAAGATCTTGTTCAAAACCTGTTACACGTTTTGCAAATCGAGGCAGCACGGTTTCAGGCTGAATCAGTTCTTGTTCGATCAGCTGGATTCGCTTGACTGTCCAATCATTTGGCTCTGCAATGACAAAATCGACTGCGATCCGATCATGGACGATCGCATTCCTTAACTGAGCAAGCTGTAAAAGATCATCTTCGTATTTTCTGATCATTAATTGTTTTCTTTGAGCTAGGCGTCTGACAAGTTCGGTAAATCCCATATTTCGTGCATTTCCCATCTCGTCTCTCATCCATTTTTCGATTCGATTGAAACTGATTAAAAAAAGATCAGAGTTTGCCATAATTTTCCTCCTTGATCAAATATGCCCGGTTTTTTATATAGAAAAAGAACGCAATCAACACAATAACTGCAAAAAAACTGAAAAATAAATTTTGTAGGAAAACGGCCCCCAACCCAGTTGCTAGAAATAAAAACGGATAGATTTGAAGAATCAAGTAATTCATTGTGATCACATAAGCAGGCTTTGCTTCTTTCACTGTATAAACGGGGCTTTTTAGCCAATAAAAGGTGACCTGCATCGTAAAGGGCACTTCCAGATCAAGCGTTATCTTTTGTTCATGACTGAGAACACTGCGTTTTTCATTGTTGATTCTTAGCTGAATCGAGCTACCCATACCGTAAAAACCGGTTTTTCTTATAAATGTCGTTTTCATCATACCCTCCTATTATGCTTTAGTATAGCTCAAAATACAATAAAGAAAAAGAATGATCCTAGTGTAAACAAAATTAATTCCCTATCGTCTAAAAAAAGAAGCTGTAGTCAAAATACAGCTCCTTCGATGGTAGATTATAATCAAGCTTAAAACAATCCCAACACTTCTCCGTCATTTGTCACGTCCATATTCAATGCAGCAGGTTTTTTAGGCAAACCAGGCATCGTCATAACATCTCCAGTCAAGGCTACTAAAAATCCTGCCCCTAATTTTGGGATGATTTCGCGGATCGTGATGGTGAAATCTTCCGGTGCACCTAGCAGTGAAGGATCATCAGAAAATGAATACTGTGTTTTTGCCATACAAATCGGCAGTTTGTCCCATCCATTCTTCGTAAACTCTTCTATTTGTTTTTGCGCTTTTTTGCTGAAAACAACACCATTTCCTCCGTAAATTTTCTTGACGATTGTTTCTGTCTTTTCTTGTATCGTTTCTTCTAGGCGGTATAATGGCTTGTAATTAGCTTCTTTTCTATCAATCAATCGTACTACAGCTTTTGCTAAATCAACGCCGCCTTCTGCTCCATCTGCCCATACACTCGCTCTCTTGGCAAGAATCCCCTGATTTTCACACAAGTGCTCCAACAGTGTGAGTTCATTGTCTGTATCTGTTACGAATTCATTGATTGCGACGATCACAGGTAGCTGATATTGTTCCATATTACGTATATGGCGCTTTAAATTTGCAAAACCTACTTTCAAAGCATCAAGATTCTCATTTTTAAGTTCATCTTTTTTCATTCCGCCATGCATTTTCAATGCACGGACAGTGGCGACAATCACCACAGCATCCGGCGCTTTTTTCAAGTTAGGTACTTTGATATCTAAAAATTTCTCTCCGCCAAGATCTGCACCAAATCCTGCCTCTGTGACAACGTAATCTGCTAATCTCAATGCTGTCTTGGTAGCTAAAATACTATTGCAGCCATGAGCGATATTGGCAAACGGTCCCCCGTGGACAAAAGCTGGTGTTCCGTAAATTGTTTGTACAAGATTCGGCTTGATTGCATCTTTCAGCAGTAATGCCAGAGCGCCTTCTGCTTTCAAGTCTCCAGCAGTCACAGGCTGACGGTCAAATGTATAGCCGACAACGATCCTTGCAAGACGAGCCTTTAAATCTTCAAGGTCTGCCGCAAGACACAAGATAGCCATGATTTCGCTGGCAACTGTGATATCAAACCCATCTTCTCTTGGAACACCTTGGATTGGCCCACCCAAGCCAACAATTACTTTACGCAGTTCACGATCATTGAGATCGACTACCCGTTTCCAAATCACTCGGCGGGCATCGATGTTCAATTCATTTCCTTGATGAATATGATTATCTAAAAGAGCAGATAATGCATTATTAGCTGTTGTGATAGCATGCATGTCACCAGTAAAATGCAAGTTGATATCTTCCATAGGCAATACCTGTGCATATCCTCCGCCTGCAGCACCACCTTTGATTCCCATCACAGGACCAAGTGAGGGTTCTCGCAATGCAATAACAGATTTTTTATTGATTTTATTGAGCGCGTCTCCTAACCCTACAGTGATCGTTGACTTTCCTTCGCCAGCTGGTGTTGGATTGATGGAAGTAACTAAGATCAAATGCCCCTCAGCGTTATCCTTTGATCGATTGATTCCAGAAAAATTGATTTTCGCCTTATATTTCCCATACAGTTCCAAATCGTCTTCCTTAAGATCTAATTTACTAGCCACTTCAACAATCGGTTCTAGCTCTGTTTCTTGTGAAATTTGCAGATCATTCTTCATTTGATTACCCCTTTTCACGAACTTTATTCAACAAAATATCTTCTTTGTTAAGATATGCCAATTATACCTTTTTTTATTCAGAAAAAAAACATAAAATTACAGGTTTTTAATTTATTTGACGTACTTATAAATACTCTTTATAATGAAGGCTATGATCAGACTTTAGAAAGGTCGTGAGTGCTTTGACCACAGGAATTGTAAAATGGTTTGACAACAAAAAAGGATACGGCTTTATCAGTTATGATGACACAGAAGAAATTTTTGTACATTTTACTGCGATTGAAGAAGAGGGATTCAAAACTTTGGAAGAAAATCAAGTGGTCGAATTTGAGATCATCGAAGGGAATCGAGGAACACAAGCTGCCCATGTCAAGAAAGGCAACGTTCAGACTACCGATACTAGTATGCATGAATAGATAAACAAATAGAGTGAGACGCTAAACGGGATGAACCGTACGTCTCACTCTTTTCTTTTCCTGTAAAAATTCGTTTTTTTAGGTTCTGATTTTTAAAATTAGCTTTTTCTTTTTTTCGTATAAGGATAAGGAATTGATTCTGATTTGGGTCCGTTTTTTTCAAAATGATCAAAAAGGACTACTTGATCTTTTTTTCGCATCATGAAAACAGATGGGGCTTTCTCATCTTGCAACATCATTTGCACCCCAGTATTAGTTGGCGTCAAAGATCGAATCTGTCCGACAGATATTTCTCGGTCTTTCCAAAAAGCAGCATAACGTATAATCACAGAGTTTGATTTTAAAATAAAAGAACGCCGCAAACCTAGAAATAGAAAAACAAGAAAAATACCTAAAACAAAATTGCTTTTCCAATAAGGACCTGTGTTTTCTAAAGAAAGAATCAGACTAAAAAACAGAATGATCAAGGTCAATGACCAATAGATGATCGTATGTGCCAGTTCAGGCTGCCATCGAATATTTTTTTTCATTCTCTAACCTCTCACCGATTCAGTAATGATATAATCTTACCATAACATTAGTTTGAACAAAAAGGAGAATCTCTTTTTATGTTAAAAGTATACATTGATGCCTCTACAAAAGGCAACCCTGGTCCTAGTGGAGGTGGAATCTTGATTGTCTATCAAGGTAAACAAGAACAGCTATCTATCCCGCTTTCTATAGGGACAAACCATCAAGCAGAGTTCGAAGTCTTTTTAAAAACTTTAGAATTTCTAAAGAAAAACGACTTACAGAATGAAACGATTTTCTGTTTTTCAGACAGCAAAACACTAGTTTCTACGGTCGACAAAAACGCAACGAAGAACGAGCTCTTCCTTCCCTACCTTCAAAGAATCCAAGAACTTCTATCCGAATTTTCTTTATTGATCCTGCAATGGTTGCCCGAAAACAAAAATAAAGGAGCAGATAATCTTGCACGTCAGGCTCTCCATAAACAATTAAAAGAAAAAAAGACTCTTTAAATTAAAAACTTTAAGGAGTCTTTTTATAGTTTCTCATTTAATATAAAAGATAATTGTGATCAAACGTAATTTCCAATTGGTAATCTCCGATTTTTTCTTCTATTTGACTACGTAAGATTCTTTCTAGTTCTGTATCAACAAACTGGAATTTCTCAGGGACCACTACATCAAATTGCAGCGTTTTTCCTTGATGAATTACTCTAAAATCATGAATATTAAGCCCTGTACCTGTTTCAAGAAGAATTTGCTTTAACTGCCGCAAGATATTATAGTATTTTTCGTTATCAACAGGCATTGGATCCAAGTGACAGACAAGTTCCACATCCAAAGACTTTTTAAAGTCTTTTTCTATCAGATCAATAATCTTATGAGCCACATTCAAATTCATTGATTCATCTACTTCGATGTGGACTGATGCAAAGCGTTTATTGGGTCCATAGTTATGCACCAATAAATCATGATAGCCAAGTATATCATCGCAAGCATTTAAATGCTCTTCCATTTCTTCAATCTCTGCTGGCGTTGGGCGACTTCCTAATAGTTCGTATACAAAATTTCGAAGCATCGTCAATCCACTATAAAGGATATATAATGCTAAAGCAAAACCTATATATCCATCAATACGCCATCCAGTTACCCATTCGATTGCTGCTGAAAGCAATACAGCCAGTGTAGTAAAGACATCATTATAACTATCTGTTGCTGTAGCTCTCAATGTTTCAGAATCAATGGATTGCGCAATAACCTGATACATTTTGCCTTGTGCAAATTTCAAAAAGATGGAAATGATTAGGACAAAAAAGACGATGGGTGTTAAAGAGACATTTTCTGGATGGATGATTTTTTCAGCAGAAGACTCTAAAAATTGAAATCCTACATAAGTAATGATGATCGAAACAAATAACCCACTGATATATTCGAAGCGTTCGTGTCCATAAGGATGTTCCTGATCTGCTGGCTTTGCAGCAATTTTAAATCCGATCAAAGTCAATATGGATGAAGCAGTATCTGATAGACTGTTCACTGCATCAGCCATAATGGAGACACTTCCTGAAAAAAGCCCGATCATTAGCTTAGAGACAAACAAGATCAGATTCGTAACCAATCCTAAGATACCCGCTAGTACTCCTTTTTTTGTCCGCTGTTGCGGTATTTGTTTCTTTTTTTCTTCTTGTTTCTTAGCCAAGTTTTTTACCCCTTCTAGTTTGCTTGTTGCTCAGGTAAAAAGATGGAGAGGACGATTGTTTTCCTCTCCTCTCTTCCTTTTTCTATCTATCGTGCGTCCTATTACTATTAAAAGATGGTCATTATTCTGGTTTCAACGGTGTTGCTGCAAATAACGCTTTTGCTAGTAATGGTGTTATGATTCCCGCACCTATTGCTTCTGGTATCCCATTGATTGCTGCAACCCCTGCTAAGGTTTTAAATAAAAGAGCAGAGTCTACACCATAGGCATCTGCCGTTGCACCTGTATAAAATAATCCCATGAATCCTAACACTAAGACTGTATTGACCAATGAACCCAGTACCCCTGCAAAGGCTGAGCTGATCGTTATTGATTTATTTTTTTGATAAATCCAGTGGAAAACCAAGCCTGCTACTAAGCCAACAAGTACTCTGGGAACTACCGAGATAATCGGATTCGTGAACACTAATGTATCAAATGGCGTTGTTGGCATGGCATAGGCACGAACAATTGTAGCGATTCCCCAAAACAAGCCAATCACCATGCCATCTTTTGGGCCTAATACTACTGCAGCAATAATTACTGTGATATGGATAATTGTTAAACTAATGAATCCTAATGGAATAAACCCCAGCCAAGGAACCATCGCTTGTACGATGATGATTGCTAACAAGATCGCACGTAAGACTAGTCGAAAGGTCTTATTTCTACTATTCATTTTTTCACCCCTTTTTATTTATACTAATCGTAAAAATTTCTGTCACTTTCGTCAACTAAAGACCATCCGAATCCGACCATTTGATTAGATGCGCCATCCAATTGAAAAAAGTATGAGGGCAAGACTTGTTTGTCTTCGCCCCCATAATCATGTTTCGTTCAATGTTTGAACTTTTGTTTTTCTGTCAAACGTAAACGCCCTATTGTTGCGCAACCCATTCTTTCGCAGCTTTAAGTGCATCTGGAATACCAGCAGGATTTTTCCCGCCAGCTTGTGCCATGTCTGGACGTCCACCACCGCCACCGCCTACTTTCGGTGCGATTGCTTTAATCAAGTCGCCAGCTTTTAGTCCAGCTTCATTTGATTCTTTCGTCATTGCCGCTAGCAGACTGACTTTTCCTTCTTGTTCGTTTGCTAAAACAAGAATATCTGAAATATTTTTTTGTTTCCATTGGTCAGCTAATTGACGCAGCTGATTCATATCTTTCACTTTTACTTGTGCTGCAATGATTGTTTTTCCATTGATCGTTTCTGGATCTTTGAATACATCACCAGCTTGTTGATTCGCTAACTTGCTAGCTAATTGTTCATTTTCCTTTTGTAGCTCTCTTACTTGCTGTTGCAATTGTTCCGCTTTTGAAACAACTTCTTTCAATTGAGGTGATTTAACAATTGTTGCTACTTGTTTTAGTTGTTTTTCTTCTTCTTCAAGTAGTTCGTACGCTTCTTTACTTGTTACAGCCTCGATTCGTCGCACGCCTGCACCAATTCCTGATTCAGAAACGATTTTGAAGATTCCGATGTTTTCTGTATTTGCTACATGTGTGCCTCCGCACAGTTCGATTGACCAGCCGCCAATATTTACTACTCGAACGTCATGTCCGTATTTTTCACCAAACAAAGCCATTGCACCCATGTTTTTGGCTGTATCGATATCTGTTTCAATTGTTTCAACTGGGATAGCTTCCCAGATTTTTTCGTTGACGATTCTTTCCATTTCAGCTAATTCATCTGAAGTGATTTGACCAAAGTGGGTAAAGTCGAATCGTAAATGTCCAGGAGCGACTAAAGAACCAGCTTGATTTGCATGCTCGCCAAGTACTTCTTTCAATGCCTTGTGCAGTAGATGGGTTGCTGTATGGTTTTTGATGATCCGATTGCGCATCGATTGATCGATCAATAGATGATAGGTTTGTCCTTCACTCATTGGTGCTTTTACTTCTACGGTGTGCATAAATTGACCATTAGGCGCTTTTTGAACATCTGTAACAACTGCTACGATTTCGCCTACTTCATTCATGATCCATCCTTGATCCGCTACTTGCCCACCCATTTCTGCATAGAAAGGTGTTTGATCAAAGATCATTTGAGCTTCACCTTCTGCGACTTCATTCAAAAGAGACTCACCTTTAACGATGACCAATAATTGACTATCTGATTCTTGTTCTGTGTATCCAATGAATTTACTTTCTACTTTGATATCTGTCAATAAAGCAGATTGTACCCCCATTGATTTTTCAGTACTGCGGGCAGAGCGAGCACGTTCGCGTTGTGCATCCATTTCTTTTTCAAAACCAGCATGATCAACTTTCAGTCCTTCATCTTCTGCCACCTCTTCCGTTAATTCTACCGGGAAGCCATATGTGTCGTATAGTTTGAAGATGTCTTTTCCTGCTAGAGTCGTCCCGTTTTCGTTTTTTACTTCTTGGATCACTTGATTTAAGATTTCCAAACCTTCATTGATTGTTTCATTGAAACGTTCTTCTTCTGTACGGATAACTTTTTCAATAAATTCTTTTTGTTGAAGTACTTCAGGATAATAACTTACCATGATTTCCCCAACAACAGGGACTAAACGATATAAGAATGCTTGTTCAATACCTAATTTTTTCCCATGCATGACAGCACGACGAAGCAAACGGCGTAAGACATACCCTCTCCCTTCATTCGATGGCAATGCACCGTCGCCAATAGCAAATGAAAGGGCGCGAATATGATCTGCGATTACTTTGTAAGAAATATCTGTTACTGGGTTTTCACCATATTTTACTTGTTTGCTTAGCTTTTCTACGGCGTGGATAATAGGCATAAACAAGTCTGTCTCAAAGTTCGTTGACGCATCTTGAACGATTGAGACCATGCGTTCCAATCCCATCCCCGTATCAATGTTTTTATGAGGAAGTGGTTCAAATGTGTTATCAGGCTTATGGTTGAATTCTGAAAATACTAAGTTCCAGATTTCTAAATAACGTTCATTTTCTCCTCCTGGATAGTTTTCAGGATCGTCTTCTGCTAAATCGTTATAAGCTTCTCCACGGTCATAGAAAATTTCCGTATCCGGACCACATGGGCCTGCACCGATATCCCAGAAGTTGTCTTCTACATCAATAATGTGATCTAGTGGCAGGCCAACTTCTTCATGCCAGATGCGTTTTGCTTCTGTATCTTTTGGATAAACTGTTACATAAAGTTTTTCTGGATCGAATGCCATCCATTTTGGATCAGTCAAAAATTCCCATGCCCAGTGGATGGCTTCATTTTTGAAATAGTCACCAATCGAAAAATTACCCAGCATCTCAAACATCGTATGGTGCCGTGCTGTTTTACCGACATTTTCGATATCATTTGTTCGAATAGATTTTTGGGCATTTGTGATTCTTGGATTTTCTGGCACAACTGAACCATCAAAATATTTTTTCAATGTTGCAACACCAGAGTTGATCCACAATAAGGTTGGATCGTTCACGGGGATCAAAGACGCACTAGGTTCAATCGTATGTCCTTTAGATTGGAAGAAATCAAGAAACATTTGTCGAACTTGTGCACTACTTAATTGTTTCATGTCATTACCTGCTTTCTATAAATTAAATACAAAAAAACACCATCACAGCCAAGGACGAAAACTCGCGGTACCACCTTGATTGCAATGATGTGTAATCATTACCTCTTAAACTCGATAACGCTGAGCTGCGTCGGTATTTCTACCAAAATAGAAAAAGGGAGCAATTTGATTAGTGACTATTCTTTTTTCAGCCAAGAAAGAATTTTCTGTGAGTCTTAAAAAACAAATCATATCCTTTTCGTACTTAATTAGTATACGCATTCTATTGATCACTGTCAATATCTCAATTTTTATTTTCATTTCCTTTTGGTCATACTCCACGATTTTTGGTACGATAAGAATAAAGGAATCAATACATCTCTGCTATTCATGACAAGGAGGAATATGATGAAAAAAATAGTTGGAGCGGATGAATGGATACGCGCAGCTAGCTGCTTTTTGAGATATCAAGTTTTTGTATTAGAACAAGGGATTCCTGCAGAACTAGAATTCGACGGAAAAGATATCCCGCAACAAACCTATTATCTATTTCTTGATCAAAAAAGACCAGTAGCTACTTTGCGTTATGAAAAGAAAACACCTACTTGCTTCAAGCCGGAACGATTTTGCGTAGCAAAAGAATACCGAGGAAAAGGGTTAGGCGGTCAGTTGCTTGAAGCTGCTGAAAAACGGGCGGTTTCAGAAGGTTGTCAGACTAGTTATGTAGTAGCTGAAATGACGGCTGTAGATTTTTATGAAAAACAAGGGTATCATACTTGCACAGAACCTTTTATTGAAGATGAAGTACTTTGTATCGGAATGAAAAAAAGTCTAGCTTAAAAACAAGAGATTGTGACACGCCTTTTGTCACAACCTCTTGTTTTTTATTTATGTGAATTTTTCTTATTTTTACGAGCAGTACGGCTTTGCTGTCTGCGTTCGATTTTGCGTTCTTTTTTATTTTTTTCTGCAATTGCCCAATCGATTTTTTTCTTATAACCAGGCTTGATCTTTTTCTTTTTCTTCTTCACAAGACCAATCAGCGTGGGATCTAATACATCTTTTGATTTTTCTCGTTTGGCACGTCTATTACGATCGTATGTTTTGACGATTTCCCCGTTTTTGATTTCTTTTGGTTCAAATGAGACGCCCAATTTTTCTATCGCATCAATGGCTTGCTCATCATTTGGCGAATATAACGTAATGGCCGTTCCTTTTAAGCCATTACGTCCAGTACGTCCGACACGATGGATAAAGAAGTCTAGATCTTCTGGAATTTCTGCATTAATAACATGAGAGACACCTTCGATATCGATCCCTCTAGCAGCTAAATCAGTCGCTACAACATATTGATACTCCAGATTCTGTACTTGTCGCATCACTCGTTTTCTCTCTCTTGGGGTGATGTCTCCATGAATCTTTGCTACTTTCAAGCCTTGGTTTTTCAAGTAATCGGCAATTTCATCCACATGCTGTTTTGTATTGGCAAATACGATTGCTAAATAAGGATGACCAATTGTCAGCAGTTGATAAATCATTTGATTCTCATCTTTACCTTTTGTTGAAATCAGCCAATTTTCAATGTCTTCAGAAATAACTGCTTTTGGTTTGATTTCTTCAATGATTGGATTTTCCATGTATTTTCGTAAGAATGGACGAAGTTTTTCTGGAATAGTGGCAGAAAAAACTAAAAACTGCAGCTTTTCTGGTAATCGACTTGCAATTTGGTCTACTTCATTTAAAAAACCCATATCCAATGTCATATCCGCTTCATCGACAACAAATGCAAATGCGGTGTGAATCTTCAGCGCTTGTTCATTCATCATGTCTAATATTCTACCAGGCGTGCCTACTACAACCTGTGGCTGTTGGTGATGCAGACGATTTAATTGACGCTGTTTGTCTGTACCGCCGACAAAATTCGAGACACGGATCTCCGGTGTAGAAAATTTAGCGATTTGTGTAGCTGCTTCATAGATCTGTGCAGCTAGTTCCCTACTTGGAGCTGTAATAACAACTTGTACTTCCTCTTTTTCTGCATTGATTTTTTCAAACAAAGGCAACAAAAACGTATGTGTTTTTCCTGTACCAGTTTGAGATTGCCCAATGATATTTTTTCCTTTTGCAATTAAAGGAATCAAACGTTCCTGGACCTCTGTGGGCTGTTTGAAGCCCTTTGCGGTTAACGCTTCATTGATAAACGGTTTGAAGCGGAATATATCAAAATTATTCATTCGTGCACCTCTTCTCTTTAAATTATCACGACTTTGGCATTATAACACAGACAAAGCGTTTTTGCTCAGCTAATTTCGAGAATCATCATCCTTTGTTTGGCCAATCGTGCTAACAGTATATGTGTGACTAGCTTTTTCATAAAACAGAATCCGTTTTTTTCTCAAAAATGATAGCAAGATATTTAAAATAAAAATACCTTGTAGTAACAAGACACCGAGAGAAATGAATACTGCACTCATCTGCAACACCGTATTCGTTGTCGAATTCATGATTTGCTGAAGCAACTGCCCCAACCAGCTTAAACCATAAAAAAGAAAGTACAGATACCCGTAGCGGATCATCAATGCTTTTAAAGAAATTCGTTCGCGGTCTTCTTCCACCAAACGGATACGCACAATTTTTTTGCCAAGTGTCCATCCATTGGTTATAAACGGTACAATCATAAAGTATACCCCTACTTCTAATAAAAGCCACCAGATATGAGAAGTAACTGCCCCTGAATCGAACGCAATTTTAAAGAAAATCGCCGCTACCAAATTAATAAGAGATAAAAATGTCCAGTCGATCAAATAAGCGACCAAGCGTCGAGTCAATGAGACAGTCTTTCCTTTTTCATAAGAAAGTTCATCCATTCGTCTTCTTGTAGGAAGCATAAATGTAAATAACGGCGTAACGACAAAACCAATGATTCCACCCAATGTATTTGTCACTAAATCATTCACATCAAATAAGCGGTATGGTCTTGGGTAGATAAAATAAAGTCCACTTAGCTGCGTCAATTCAAAAAATAGAGAAAGGCAGAAACTAGCAATCATCGTTTTCATAAAAGAAAGCCGGAAATAATATCTTAAATAAATGCCAAATGGTATGAGTAATAAAACATTAAAAGCTGGTTCCAAAAATACACTCTGCTTCATTGCCGGCAGGTAGGTACTAGGTTCAGACAAGACCAATACCGTGTTGTCTCTGAAATGTTGCCATGAAGCAAATAAATGCAGCTCCATCTTTGGCCCTGTCATTTGGGCAACCGTCTCCTTTGCCGGAAGTGGTAAGATCACCAAAAAATACGCACACAATAAATAAAAAACGAAAGAATACAAAATAACTGCCCTTGTTACTAGAAATGTTCCATACTTTCGATATTCATAAATAAAAAAAACAGATGAGATCGCTAAGGCTAAAAATGGAAAAACAATCAGCGCAAAACGAATCGGTTCGATATAACTTGCCATATGACTCCTCCTTGATTCTTTGTATCTCTCTTATCTTAGCAGTCCTTTGCTGTTTCAAGCAAGTAACGAGGCTATTATTTCTCATTTCTTTCAAAGTAAAGTAAGATAAACACAAAGGGGGTGTCGAGATGCTGAATATGTACTTTGTTTTTGGCGTACCTATTTTTTTACTGTTCCTTTATGCTACGATCGCTTATGTAAGAAAAAGAACTACAATTCATTATTTAGGATTTATTCTCCTGATTATTTCGGGTTTCATGCTAGTCTTCAATCTTCAGACTTGGCAGCAAGCACTTCTTGAAATGGATAAAATGACTCCACATGCTTTGTCTAAAGTGCTTGGCTACCCTGTCTATCTGATTTGGCTTCCCATTTTCATTTCTGGTTGCTTGGTTTTATTAAATATTTATCGCGGCGTACGCCGAATAGTTCAGTTACGCAAATCAAAGTAAAAGACAGAAATCGGTTGAGCCCGATTTCTGTCTTTTACTTTGCTATTTCATCGTAGACAAAACGACATTTACGTGATCAAAATTAACGAGTACTTTTGACATTTCTTCCACGTACTCCTCATTTAAATAAAATATTTTGTTTGGCAGAGAAGTGCAGTTCTAATAAAATTCGAATGTTTTAGCTATCTACGTTTTAAATAGAGATAAATCGGGATACCAGCAAGTGTCAATACTATCCCCATCGAAGCTAAAAAGGTCTGAGTGATAAGCGTGCTTGATACGATAAAAGTCCCTCCAATGATTGCTACTAGTGGAATAAACGGATACATTGGAACTTTGTATGGTCGAAACAAATCAGGTTCTTTTTTACGAAGAAGAATGACACCAACAAAGACCATCGTATAAAAAATCCAAATGACAAAGATCAGCATATCCGTTAGTGTATCAAAACCACCGATCATCATCATGCCAATAGCGATGACTAGCTCTAAGATACCTGCGGCTACAGGAACTTTAGTTTTATCATGAAGTTTAGCAAAGAGCTTGCTAAAAGGCAGGTTGTTTTCTTTTGCCATAACATAAGGGAGACGCATTCCAGTAAGGGTATAGCCATTGATGGTTCCATAAACAGAAATCAAGATACCAACTGTGACCAGTCTTCCACCGAAGCCGCCAAAAATCATTTTTGCAACGTCACTTGCCGCATTGCTGTTTCCTGCGACTCCGTCGATAGATGCGGTTCTTAAGAACACCGCATTTACTAATAAATAAACGATCATGATTCCGATGATTCCTAAAGAAATTGCTTTTGGCAAATCTTTCGCCGGCTTTTTCAATTCTCCCGAAATATTTCCTACGTGTATCCAACCGTCGTATGCGAACATCGTTGCTAGCAAGCCCGCTCCCAAGGCTGAGAAAAATGAAAGATTTTCTCCTGCTTGGATCGGAAACAGTTGGAAGTCTACTCCTTCTTGTCGGAACAAACCGAAAATGACGATCACAAACAAAGGAATAAGCTTGCAGACAAGCGTAATCGACTGAAAAGCCCCTCCAGCTTTAGAACCTAAAAAATTGATCAACAGGATCGATACAGCAGCTGTAACAGCTACGGGAACAATCATTGACTGGGAAAGACCAAATAGATTGACGAACTGTGTACCGAAAATGATCGACAAGGCTGCTACATTTGCTGGAAAATAAATCACGACTTGCGCCCAGCCCAATAAAAAAGCTGCTGTATTTCCGTAAATCCGTTCGATATATTTAATCATCCCTCCTGTTTCTGGAATAGCAGCTGCCAGTTCAGCTCCTGTTAGTCCTGCACAGACAGAAATCATACCACCGAGAAACCAAGAAAACATATGCAAACTGGCGGATCCTGTAACTTCTGCTACGCTTGCGGCTTTAAAAAATACCCCTGCACCGATCACTGTGCCCATAACAGTCGATAAAGCAGTAAAAAATCCCATCGTACGTTTTAATTCATTTTCTATTTTTACTTCTTTTACTGGCGTGGCTTGATATTCTTCCATCCCTTGTCCCCTTTCATACCATAGCCAATCCCAAAAGTATAAAAAACTTTTTGGATGTGGTTCTTGTTTTATACCGTCTCTACCAATTTTTCTTTCAGTTTTTCCAACATATCCTTTGTCATCACATCTAAGTCGTATTTCGGCGAAAAGCCCCATTCCTCTTGCGCACAAGAAACATCTAGTGAATTTGGCCAAGATTCTGCTATTGACTGACGTACAGGATCCACATCATAATCCATTTCAAAATCTGGTATGATTTTTTGAATAGATGCTTTGATCTCTTCCGGGTCAAAAGACATCGCCGATATATTGAAGGCATTTCGATGAACCAATCGATCAGGATCTGCATTCATGAGTTTTATAATGGCATCGATCGCATCTGGCATATACATCATATCCATTGATGTACCTTGATCAATGAAACTAGTGTACTTTCCTTCTTTGATTGCTGAATAATAAATATCGACTGCGTAGTCTGTCGTACCGCCTCCTGGCAAGGTTGCATAAGAAATCAATCCAGGGAAACGGACACCACGAGTATCTACGCCATATTTCACATAATAATAATCACATAGTAGTTCTCCAGCTACCTTCGTTACCCCATACATGGTTGTAGGACGCTGAAGAGTATCTTGTGGGGTATGATCTTTTGGAGTATTTGGACCAAACGCGCCGATTGAACTTGGCGTAAAAAATTTCAGCTGGAATTCTCTAGCGACTTCCAATGCATTGACCAGCCCAGTCACGTTCAAATTCCAGGCTAATTGTGGTTTTGCTTCTGCAACAGCTGACAAAAGAGCAGCCAAATGAATCAATGTGTCCACTTGATATTGTTCTGCTATGCTGCGCATTTTTTCGTAATCCATTACATCTAGGATCTCAAAGATATCGTTTTTCTCAATGACTTCAGGCATGCGTATATCTGTCGCAATGACATTTTCACTGCCTAGTTCTTGACGTAGCCGTGTGATCAACTCTGAACCAATTTGTCCTAAACATCCTGTCACCAATACTTTTTTCATGATGATCCTCCCTGATCTTTTTTACTACTATCTTCAGATGATTAACAATATATGCGTGAACATGTTCTCTAATTTTAAATAGACGAAAAAACTAAATTTAGTTAAATAATTTCCATTTCTTTTCCTATTTTTTGATAAACTGCTACTGCTTCATCAAGCATTTCCCTCGTATGTTCCGCAGTCGGCATATTTCTGATCCTGCCTGTCCCAAGAGGCACAGTTGGATAAACGATTGGTTTAGCATAAATCCCATGTTCGATCAGCTTCTTAGAGAAAGTCTGAGTCACTTTTTCGTCTCCCAAAATGACTGGAGTAATAGGTGTTTCAGACATACCGATGTTATAGCCTACTTTTTTCAATTCTTCTTTAAAATAATTAGCATTTTCCCAAACTTTTTCGACAAGTTCCGGATGTTCTTGCATCAAAGTAATCGAAGCCAATGCAGCTGCAGCTGCACCTGGAGTTAGCGAAGTAGAAAATAGGAATGGCCGACTTCTAGCTTTCAACCAGTCGATTAGTGTTTTCGATCCAGCTACATAACCCCCAACAACACCTATAGCTTTCGATAACGTGCCCATTTGCATATCGATTTTGTCGCTTAATCCAAAATGCTTGACGGTTCCTGCACCTTTTCCAGTTACGCCTGAGCCGTGCGCATCATCGACGTAGGTGATCAGTCCATATTTTTCAACAATCGGAATAATTTCCGGCAATCGTGCAATGTCTCCATCCATGGAGAAAACACCATCTGTGATATACATGATTTTTTTATATTTCTTACTTTCTATCGCTTCCTTTGCTTTTTTCTCAAGGTCTTTCATATCTTGATGTTTAATTCGGATGATTTTTGCTCCGGATAAGCGGCAACCGTCAATAATAGATGCATGGTTTAATTCATCCGATAAGATAGCATCTTCTTTTGTCATTACTGCAGAGATAGCGCCCATATTGCAGTTGAATCCAGATTGAAAGGCGATTGCTGCTTCTGTCCCTTTGAATTCTGCGATTTTTTCTTCTAATTGCTGATGGATTTTCAGCGAACCATTGATCGTTCGGACTGCTCCTGCTCCTACACCATAAGTTTCGGTTGCTTCAATACATGCTTTTTTCAATTCTTCGCGATTGGCAAATCCAAGATAATTGTTGGATGCTAGATTGATCATCTTTTTTCCGTCTACGATGATACAAGCACCATTTTCACTTTCTAGTATGTCGATCGTATTGTATAACCCCTTTTCTTTCAGTTGATCCAATTCTTTCTCTAAATACATTGTTAGTTCTTTGGAAGACATTGTCTCCACCTCCATATTCATCTGTCTTGCAGAACATACCAAACATATATCGTGTCATTCATCTACAAAGCAAGTATGCTATATTTTTGATAACGCTTACACTGATTATGAGAATTATTTAACCACATTTTTTATTTACAGTATCTTTTTACTTTCAAATGACTTATATAGTATGAACAATTACCTTTTAGATAATGATCTATTTTACTCTACCTGGGCAGATAAATACAACACAACCATTGATAGAAGCCCTTTCGTTAAAATCAATTGTATTCTGAATATTTAATTTATTTATTGCATAGACCAATAAAAATACATAAAATTTCCATCTTCGTTTATCAGCAATTTTTAATTTTACTCTCTGAATATTTCTTAAAAGTTTTACTTGTTGAATTCGAAAAAAGGACTGTGACAAAAGTCTTGTCACAGTCCTATTCTTCCGAATAAACGGTGTTCTCCTGCCAATTCCGAATCACAAGTTACAATATTCATCAAACACGAGAAGCTATTTTTTGAAATTGTTCCTTGTGACTCGGAGCTGAACGGCAGGCTCACGACCTCTTGGTAAACAGTGTTCCAGAAGTAACTTTTACGGAAAATGATCCGAAATATCTTGGAGCTGACCACTTCTGTCACAACCTCCATCATTTTTTGTTATTTTTGATCCAATTGTCTGGAGTAAAATTTTCATCGTCAATAGACCATTCCAGAAAAAATTCTTCTAAGAATTCACGCATGAAGGTTTCTCTTCGTTTGGCTTCTTCATATCCGTAATCAGTATTCATTTTATCAGACAGCAAGAACAGTTTTTCATAAAAATGATTGATCACTGTCGTGCCTTTTCGGTAATTTTCTTTGTCCTTGAATGTTTGCGGATACAGTTCAGGATCAAAAATCGGGTGCCCATGTCCACCGCCGAAATAAGCAGTACGCAAAATGCCGATTGCTCCTAATGCTTCGATACGATCAGCGTCTTGAACGATCTTACCTTCCAGAGATAGTTCGGCCGCTTCAGAGAGATTTTTAGAAAAGGACATATTTTCGATAATGGAAAAAATCATCGAGATCTGTTCCTCTACTATTGGCAAAGAGCGAAGGAATACACGAAGCTGTTGCTTTGCCTCGTTCTCATTTTTAACGACTTTATCATCAATCGTATCATGTAGGTAAGCTGCTGCAAGCGTCACAAAGCGGTCTGCCTGCGGTTCCGTCTCCAAAATTTTTTCAGCTAACTTGACAACTCTTTTGGTATGATCGCTCCCATGTCCTGTTTGATCATGCGCTAATTGGTCCATACTATAATCAGCGATCACTTGTAATTTATCCATTCGTTCCACTTCTTTCTTAAGTAAATAGCTGAAAACATCTATAGATTAGATGAATTTCAGCTATCTTTGTAAATTGTATTTTATTTTACCTGATATACATTAAAATACAGGTCTTTCATATAGTCGATCAGGTATTGCGGATTAAGCGGTTCATGTGTTGCATCCATGATTAATTGATTTGGTTTTCTAGATGCACCATATTGATGGATATGCTCTGACATCCAGTTTTTGATTGGAGAATAATCGTCTGACGCTAGAACATTTTCCACATCTATTTCTTGCTGCAAAGAATGAAGTAATTGTGCCGCATACATGTACCCTAATGCATAAGAGGGAAAATAACCAAAGCTTGCACCTGACCAATGAACGTCTTGTAGGATGCCTTCCACATCATTTGTTGGTCGTATTCCCAGATACTCTTCATATTTTTGATTCCATATTTCAGGTAGTTCAGCAACATCTACCCCTTCATTGAAAATCATTTTTTCGATTTCATAACGAATGATGATATGGAGAGGGTAAGTCAAACTGTCTGCCTCGATACGAACCAAACTTGATTTTGTATGGTTCAATAAACGATAAAATTTGTCAAAAGGAATATCATCGAATGTTCCTTCTGCACATTCTTGAAAGAAAGGATATTGCTTTTTCCAGAAGCTGCGACTACTTCCAATAATGATCTCGTTAAACAACGATTGTGATTCATGGATACCCATTGATGTACCTTCATAAACCGGTGTATACGCATATTTATCATCGATGTCTTGTTCATACATACCATGACCAGCCTCGTGGATCACTCCAAAAACAGCCATTTTGAAATCTGTTTCGTTCCATCGTGTCGTGATTCGTGCATCATTCGGATTAATTCCAGTCATAAATGGGTGGACAGTGTCATCTAAACGACCACGACTAAAATCATAACCAAGTTGTTCGATTACTTTCACTACAAATCTCTTCTGTTGTTTTTTCGTCATTCTCCGATTTAAAAAGTCTGTTTCAGGTTCAGTCCCTTTTTCTTGGAGCGTACGGCGGATCGAAAGAATTCCTTCTTTAAGCTGATCAAATACCTTATCAAGGATTTCGACAGTCATCCCGGGTTCGTATTGATTCAGCAAAACATCATAATTCGTCTTTTCATCTTTTCTCCAGTAAGGTATCAACTGTTTTGTTAATTCAATATTTTGATTCAATGCGTGTTGAAAATCAGAAAATTGTTGTGTTTCTCTAGCTTTTTGCCATTGTCCGTGTGCTGAAGAAACGGCAGCTGTATATTTTCTCATAAGATCTTCCGGTACGCGATGTTCCAAATCATACTCTTCTTTTACTTTGGCAAAAACGGCAGTTCCAACTTCCGACAATTCTTCCGGATGTTCAGAAAAATAGCGAATGGCTTCTTTGATTTTTGGACCGATTTTTTTTGAAAAATAAATGCTGTAAAGATAGCTGTCTACTTCACTTCGGTATGCACTAGCTTTTTCAGGCATACCTGTTTGTGTATCCCAATCGAGGATTCCTAAAGCTTGTTGTAGAAGATTGATTTCTTTTACTTCTTGTAAAAACTCTTTTTCTTTCATTCCCTATTCCTCCAAACATCCAATTGAATGAATCAATTAGTAAGATTATTCGTCTTTCTCTTTTTTTCTAGGCGGACGAGTTCCCCAATACTGGAATAGATCCGTACGCAATGCACCATTGTACAATTTTCTTTTTTTGGTTGCTTTTTGTCCGTAAAATTCCTCAAACGCTAAGTCGCTAGTCAAGATATATTTACTCCATGTTTTTAATGGACGGAATACATCGCCCATTTCTTTATATAATTTCCGAACAGTTTCTTCTTCTCCTAGACGTTCTCCGTAAGGCGGATTAGCCACGATGACCCCGTATTCTTTATCCGTTTTGAAGTCTTTGACTGCTTGTTGCTTAAAGGTAATCGAAGAGCCTAATCCGATTTCTTCTGCATTGGCTTTGGCAATTTCAATCATCCGTCCATTGATATCTGAACCAGTAATATCTAATTCAATATCATAATCTGCTTTTTCTTCGGCTGCTGATCGAACATTTTCCATGATTTCTTGACTGAACCAATCCCAAGATTCGCAAGCAAACTCACGATTGAATCCTGGTGCGATATTATGGCCTATTAAGGCTGCTTCAATACAAAGCGTACCTGAACCACATACAGGATCATAAAATGGACGGTCTTTTCGCCAATTTGTCAACATAATAAGTGCTGCTGCCATGTTTTCTTTCAATGGTGCTCCACCTTTTTCTAAGCGATAACCACGTTTGAATAAACTTGGTCCTGTCGTATCCAGAGTTACCATCACATGGTCTTTCAGCAAAGCTACTTCCAACTGAAAATGTGCGCCAGTTTCCGTCAGTGGTACAGAAGCTGGACGGTGATAATAGGTACGGAGACGTTCAACGATTGCTTTTTTTGTGATCGCTTGGCAATCAGGTGTGCTATATAGTTTCGACTTGATCGATTTTCCAGCTACAGGAAAAGCTGCATCTAGTGGAAGAAAATCTTCCCAAGGCAATGCTTTTACGTTTTCAAACAATTCATCAAACGTATACGCATCGAATTCCCCAACCACGATTTTTACTCGATCTGCTGTACGTAACCATAAATTAGCTGTAGCGATCGTTTCCATTGTTCCTTCAAAACGTGCACGTCCGTTCTCAACTTGGCATTCGATTCCAAGATCTCTTAATTCTTTACCAACCAGTGCTTCTAGCCCGCTTGCCGCAGTTGCGACGAGGTTGAACTTCCTGTTTTTTTCCATACACAATCTCCTTATTTATAAAAAAAGGAGGTGGGACATCAGTCCTACCCCACACTTTTACTCAAATTCCGAATAACCGGTGATACAAAAGTTTGTTTTGTAATAAGAACGATTCATCTGAAGTATTGAAAAATAGCTTTCAAATGTTTTTCTTGTTTCTTATAACGCATTACTTTTGTCACGACCTAATTCCCTGATGTTTGCGGTTTTCTATAAGCCATGTTCTGTACTTTGCTTTTCCAGGGAGAAAAAACAAAGCGGTAACCATCTATCTGCAGTTATACTGCCTTTTTGTCCTGTTCTTCTTCCAGACAAAAAGCGCCCCTACCATTGTTTGGGTTGCTCGCTCGAGGGGTTTACCGCGTTCCACCGGATGGGTTTCCCCAGCCGCTTCGTCACTGTGGCACTTTCAAGGATACTTAAGCATAGCCGAAGCCTTAGCTTGTTTTCCTGCCGTTACTCCAAAGAGTACCTTAGCTTATGGTTTCGCTAAGCACGAACACTACAGGCATCACAGCCTGTGCGAGCATGGACTTTCCTCAGCCTGATCAAGTCAGACCGCGATTACCCGAAAACCGCAAATTCATTAATCAAAAATTAAAATTGACGTGTTTTTTCATTATCATCTAAGCTTGTGTCTGCATTTGTGTAGTTATTTGGATTAGGTTGTGCTGGTTTGACTGCACTTGCTTGTTGATCAAGCTTTTTACCAAATACTTCACGTTCAAGATTTGACAAGCGTTTTAAGATATCAAAATTGGTCACTGCTGCGCTCTTTGGTGCCTCTGTTTGTTGCACGCGTGTTTGAGCTGCTCCTTGAGTTTTAGATAATTGAGCTACTTTTGCACTCAATCGATCGTTTTCTTCTTGTAAAGCAAGGAGTTCTTTGCTGTAAGTTTCATAATCTTTGATGATATTGTCTAAGAATTCATCAACTTCAACGGGATCATAGCCGCGCATTTTTGTTTTGAATTCTTGTTGTAAAATGTCTTTAGGACTATAAACCAAATTCGCCATATTTACACCTCTAGTTTTCATTTACGTAATAACATTTCTACCTTTTTCATTGTATAGGAAAAAAGTTGATAAATCAAACACAATATCGATTATTCACTAAAATTTTGAAGATCGTCCATACTGATCAGCCGAATTTCGTAGGGATGATCTGCTTGGTAATTCTGTGCATCTTCAAAAAAATACTTCGTTTTTCCAGGGAATTCTTCATCATAGATCAGCAGACAGCCCACTGTATGCTCAAGTATAAAACGAGTGTGATTCTTTAGCTGACTAGGTGATTGGTAGGGTTGATGGCTAACAGCTTCGACATAATCTGCTAATTGTTCTGCTAATTGTTTTTTTTCTTGGTTCCCTTCATTCCAGTTATTACCAAAATCAGAAAAAGGATACAAAATACCAAGAGATAGTTCCGGATATTCTTCTTTCAATTCCGCTACTATTTGCACAGCCCATAGTTCGACGCCCAAATTCCCACTGACAAGTACCCATTCCAGCCCTTCTTCTGCTAACTGATGGAGTTCTTTTTTTAAAACATTTTTAACAACTTGGATTTTAGGATCATTTTCTTTAAAAACACCGAGTTCGAAACTTCGATACCCAGACACATAGATTACTTTTGACTTATCCATCTCAGATTCCTTTTCTTTCTATCCGCTTTTTTGCTATAATGTGGCCTAGGAGTGTGATTAAAGATGGTATTGCGCTATCCAAATGGCCAACCTTATTATAAGAATGCCTCTCCCGTCGAAAAAATTCAAGAAAAAAGAAATCAGATCACTGAATTCGGCAATCGGGGGATGCGCTTTGAAGAAGCAATCAATGAAAGTAATAAATATTATCTTTCCCGCGGGTTGGCGGTTATCCATAAAAAGCCTACCCCTATCCAAATCGTGAAAGTAGACTATCCTAAGAGAAGTGCTGCTGTGATCAAGGAAGCCTACTTTACCCAAGCCTCAACTACAGACTATAATGGCGTCTATCGAGGCTTTTACTTGGACTTTGAAGCAAAAGAAACCAAGAACAAAACATCTTTTCCCTTTAAAAACTTCCATGCCCATCAAATCGAACATATGAAAGCATGCCTCGAACAAAATGGGGTCTGCTTTGTCTTGTTATGGTTTTCGTCTTTGAAGCGCTGTTTTTATTTGAATAGTGTTCATTTGATTGCTTACTGGGACGCCCAAAAGGAAAAAGGACGCAAATCACTACCTTTATCTTTGATCGAAGAACTAGGAATAGAGATCAAAACTGGTATTTCTCCGCGGATTCCTTATTTGGACGCGGTTGACTTCTATTTATCAACATTATCTATTGAAGGAGAAAGCAAGAATGGCAAATGAACAAACTAGAAGCTCTAGACGACAGAAACAGCCTACTCCTAAAAAGAGTGTGAAGAAGAATTCTGGCAAAGGTTCTGGAAAGTCCTCTGGAACACATAAAAAAGGATTATTTATCAAGATCCTTTTAGGAATACTCTCATTTTTCTGTATCCTCTTTTTAGCAGGTGTAGGACTTTTCTGGTATTACGCAAAAGATGCGCCCGAATTGACGGATAAAAAATTAGACGCTACCGTATCTTCCAAACTATATACACAAGATGGCGAACTATTCGAAGATTTAGGCGCAGAAAAGCGTGAAAAAATTTCTGCGAATGAATTACCGAAAACATTAGAAGATGCGATCGTGTCGGTAGAAGATCGCCGTTTTTATAAACACATCGGGGTTGACCCTATTCGGATCATCGGTTCTGCCCTCTCTAACTTTACCTCTGGCGGACTGCAAGGCGGAAGTACTTTGACACAGCAATTGATCAAACTTTCCTTCTTCTCCACCAGTGCCGAGGATCAGACTCTGAAACGCAAGGCCCAAGAAGCGTGGATGGCTGTAAGATTGGAACAAAAAAAATCGAAACAAGAGATCTTGACCTACTACGTAAATAAAGTGTATATGTCAAACGGCTTGTACGGGATGGAGACAGCTTCTGAGATGTACTTTGGTAAGAAATTATCAGAACTTTCTTTACCGCAAACAGCATTGCTTGCTGGGATGCCTCAAGCCCCTTCCGCCTATGATCCTTATGTTTATCCAGATCAGGCGAAGAAAAGACGAGATACTGTTTTGTATACGATGCTTCAAAACGAAAAAATCTCTCAAACAGAATATGATCAAGCTGTTAATGTACCGGTAACGGATGGTCTGCAAGAACTAACTCAATCCGATGACAATACTAAGATCGTCGATAATTATGTCAAAGAAGTCATCAATGAAGTACAAGAAAAAACAGATAAGAATGTCTACACAGACGGTTTAGAGATTTATACGAATTTGGATCTGGACGCCCAAAAGAAACTATATGATATCGTCAACACGGATCAGTATGTCTCTTACCCAGACGACGAGATGCAAGTTGCCTCCACCCTTATCGACACCAATACCGGGAAAGTAAAAGCCCAGATTGGCGGACGTCACATCGCAGAAGACGTAACTTTAGGCAACAACTTAGCAGTGAATACTTCCCGTGATTTTGGTTCTACGATGAAACCTGTCACAGATTACGGACCAGCTTTTGAATATTTGAAATATTCTACTGGAAAAACTATTACT
Source organism: Enterococcus sp. PLH-Efm8 (assembly GCF_053011625.1). Classification (NCBI taxonomy): domain Bacteria; kingdom Bacillati; phylum Bacillota; class Bacilli; order Lactobacillales; family Enterococcaceae; genus Enterococcus; species Enterococcus sp. PLH-Efm8. Next base: position 1,283,786 of record NZ_CP172568.1, on the reverse strand, counting down.
GACGCACCGTATAACTATGAAGGGACTTCGACTCCTGTAGGAAACTGGGATAATCAATATATGGGCACCATTACTTTACGCCAAGCACTTTACTTATCCCGTAATGTTCCAGCAGTCAAATTATTCAATGAAGTCGGTTCAGATAAAGTGGCTTCTTTCTTAAAAAATCTTGGGATCGAATACAGTACGATCCATCAATCGAATGCGATCTCTAGTAATACGGAAGAACAAGATGGGACAAAATACGGAGCTTCTTCCTTAAAAATGGCAGCAGCCTATGCGGCTTTCGCCAATGGAGGGACTTATTACAAACCTCAATATGTTAATAAAATCGTCTTCCAAGACGGAACAGAAGAAACTTATGAGCCAGATGGAAAAACAGCCATGTCTCCAGAAACAGCTTATATGATCACAGACATTTTAAAAGATACGATCACTGAAGGAACTGGTACGAATGCGCAAATCGCTGGGTTATATCAAGCCGGTAAGACCGGAACATCCAATTACACAGATGACGAGTATGCAAAACTTGGTATTTCTTCTGGGGTGTATCCAGATATCCTATTTGCGGGCTATACGCCAAATTATTCGATTTCCGTGTGGACAGGTTACAATAAAAAAATGACACCTGTCACTTCAGAATCGTCACACGTAGCCTCTGATGTTTATCGCGAGCTTATGCAGTATGTTTCAGCTAACGTGACAAATACAGACTGGGAGATGCCAAGCGGATTAATTCGTGTGGGCGGTGAACTGTACTACAAAGATCAATATACAGCTAGATCGAATGCAATTACACCATCAACAACTATTCCATCTTCCAGCTATGTCCAGACTCCTGGAAGCTCAACAACAGAGACAACGACTCAAAGCTCTAGCTCTACTAGTCAAAGCGAATCAACTGCTGAGTCCTCAAAAGAAAGCACGACAGCAGAAACAAGCGAGCCAGCGTCTTCAACAACGGTTCCTTCTTCTTCATCCGAAGAAAGCTCGACACCGTCTTCATCTGCTCCTCCTGCTTCTTCCAGTGAGCCAGCAACTAGCGGAGCGGATGCTGCAAATGACCATACACCATCCAGCAGCACCTCAGCTTCTGGAAACAGATAGTAAAAAAGAAACCACGTCTACAAGCGTGGTTTCTTTTTTGTGTCTATGTAAAAAACAGCTACAAATAAAAATCATGTACCAAGCTGTATTACATGATTTTTTATAAGACTATCCAGCATATACATGTGTGATCTAACATTTAGCTTAAAAATTAGAAAATCCATTTTTCTTTTATCATTACATATACTTTATCCATTTACTTGTTTATAATTAAATCGGCTAAATACACACTAGTCTTTTATTTAGTGCCACTTCTTAATAATCCCATTGTTATTATCAAATAAAAAATACAATATATGGTTTTGAATAATTTTTTGAAAGAAGGCTTCATTTTGAGTTATCTGATAGTATGCTTAATTATCATAATTTGTCTGCACCATCTTTTTTTATCGAAAACAATACCTCGTTATTCCAAGAATAAAAAAGCTGAAAAATTTTGTTTATTATTAAATAAATTTACTTTAATTGCTCCTATCCTTGCATTTATTATTTTTTCTGTACTTTTAAGCACTACTCTTAAAGGAAAATTTATGGAAAGAAGCTCTCATGCAATGATTCTCACTTTTTTATGGTTGTTGTTCACCAGAATCTATATTTTTCTGATGAGCCTGAAACCGCCCAAATCCATTAGTTTATGTTTAGTTATAAATGGTATTTTTTTATTATCACTTATCATTTTTATTACACCTTTAGATAGATACGTCACTTATTTATATAATCCTTTGGAATACTGGACTTATTTTATAGGTATATTGGAAGGCATTATTTTCTACATCGGGTATTTTCCCAATAAAAATAACAACTTTTATTTTTATCGCAATAAATTGTAATAAGTTACCATCCTAGCTACTGAGTATGTACATTTACTTTTTCATGCAAAAAAGATAAACGAAACAGCTTTTCTCCATAATAACAAGATAATTCATACATTTATTTGCAATTAAAGAAACCACGTCTACAGGCGTGGTTTCTTTTTTAGCGCCTTTTCTTTTAGACGCATCCGATTTTTCCCATCTTGACATATTGATAGCAAAGGACATACCTCGCACTTGGGATTTCTTGCCGTGCAATGATATCTACCAAAAAAAATCAGTGTATGATGTGTCTTTACCCATAATTCTTGTGGTACTTTCCGCATCAGTGTTTCTTCTACTTCCATGACCGTAGCATCTAGTTTGCAGATCCTCAGGCGTTTTGAGACACGTTCCACGTGGGTATCTACTGCGATTGCTGGTATCCCGAATGCATCCCCCAATACGACATTTGCTGTCTTTCTGCCTACACCAGGAAGAGACATCAATTCTTCTCTTGACGTTGGCACTTGCCCATCGAAACGTTCAATCAGCTGCTGTGCACACGCTTTGATGTTTTTTGCTTTATTTCGATACAAACCAATCGTTTTTATTTTAAGAATGATTTCATCGATTGAAGCTTCTGCTAACGCATCGGGTGTCGGAAAAGAGGCAAACAAATCTGGCGTTGCTTTATTCACTGATACATCTGTCGCCTGGGCACTTAAGATCACTGCAATCAATAACTCAAATGGATTATTGTGCTTGAGTTCTCCATGTGCTTCGGGAAACATTCCATACATCGTTTCTAGAGCTTCCATTGTTTTTTGTTTGCTTAACATATTCCGCTACTCCTCCAACCAATTTTTCAGTGAGACTTTCGGCAATTCTTCTTGTTGAGCTGACTGTTCTACTTCTCTTTGAAGAAGCTGCTGTTTTCTTCGTTTTTGGTCTTCTTCCACTTGTTGTTTTGTACGTAGATTTTTTCTTTCCCACGATAGCAAAATGCGGTCAACGTAATTAAAACTATAAGCCTGATTTAATACGGCTTCCCGCAGTGCTAGCTTCAAAATTTCCGGCTGATAATGGTCTTCTTCTAGCCATTGTCCGATCCGCTGGAACTCGATCGAAGAAAGCGGGCGTCCAAATTCTTGTTCAAATAATTGATACACTGACTGGATTTCTTTTTCTTGTGTTTTTTCTTCGTATTTTTTTTCTTGTGTTTTTAAATACTCACCTAATAGATCATAGATGGGGTAAAGATTATATCGATCTGCTTTTTTACCGTTGACAATCGTCGTTTCTATCTTGATAAATCCATTTGTTACGAGACGATCCAGTATTTGAAAAATCTGATCTTGTTTGATTCCCATATCCATAGCAATCATCTGCAAATCAGGGAAAGTATCTCCTTCAAGCTGTGCCATATGCAACTGTAGAACAAATAAAAATTCTTCAGATTGTAGACCGATCCTATGATAATTTTTAAGTAAAAGATTAGATATGACTGTTTGTCCAGCGCTTAAGTAATTTTCTAAATTCAACATGATTTCTCCTCCGCTCAATCACAGTATACGTAAAAAAAACATGGGAAGCAAGAACAGGTTTCTTTTCTATTTACTTCACTGATCGGTCAGATTTACAATGTCGTCTACTTGATTTTTGTTTGTTCATGTTTTTGATGCGTATCTTCACTTTTCGGAATAAATAAATTAAGTAGATTTCGCTGTTCCTTAGAATGTTGACAAGGAAACAAAATTACTATACACTATTTTTGTTTCCAAGTTAACATTATTGCATAAAGGAGTTTTTACATGTACAGTTTCACAAATAAACATTCTAAAGTTTTTGGATACGTCTCTGTCTTATTCACTGGATTAGGATTTACTATCGTCAGTCCTGTACTTCCGTTTTTAACGCTGCCTTATTCTCACTCCATACATCAGCAAGCTTTCTATATCACTTTGCTCATGTCTGTTTATGCTCTAGCTGCCTTCTTATCTGCCCCCATTCTCGGTAGCTTAAGTGATCATTTTGGGCGTCATCCGATCCTTATTATCAGTTTATTAGGATCAAGTATCGGATATTTGCTTTTTGGTTTAGGAAATTCGATATGGATGTTGTTCCTTGGTCGTATCATTGAAGGATTGACGGCAGGAGAAATCTCCACCTTATATGCTTACTTTGCCGACATCACGGAACCTAATGAAAGAACCAAAGTTTTTGGATGGATGGGTGCTTTAGTCGGTATAGGAACAACGCTGGGTCCTATTATAGGGGGTCTATTAGCTGAGTTGGGGAATTCTGTTCCTATATTTATTGGAGCACTCTTTACTTTCTTAAATGCCGTTTATGGCTACACATTTATGCTAGAAAGCCTTCCAATAAAAAAACGTTCAGTAGATTTAAGTTTCTCCCATGTAAGACCTTTTCACCAATTACAACAATTATTCAAGATTTCATCCGTTATTCCTTTATTGACAGCAGGTTTTGCTGTTTGGTTGGCAGCTGGCTCTCTTCAATCTATCTTTTCTCAATTTTCGATTGACGCCTTTCAGTGGAAGGCTGGGTTGGTTGGTTTAAGCTTCTCTTTGATTGGAATCTTGGATACTGTCTCGCAATTGTTCATTATGCCTCGATTGCTCAAAAAATTTTCAGAACAGCAGATCACAAGAATAGGGATGTTCAGTGAAATCCTCGCCTATCTATTCATCACATTATCTGGAATTCTTCTACTGCCGATTTTGTTTTTATTTGGGATTATCTGTTATGGTTTCGGTGATTCTATTTTTACTCCTGTATTCAATGGCCAACTATCCAATTCTGTCTCAGATAACCAGCAAGGTCTTGTAATGGGCGGTACCCAAAGTATACAATCTCTATCGCGCGTCATCGGCCCGCTAATCGCAGGACAGCTTTATGCTGCAGCACCATTTCTTCCGACGGTATTCGGATTTTTGCTTATGATTTTTGCCTATTATCACTACAATAAAAAATAGTAGCTTCATTTGCTACTTCGTATAAATTCTCTGTATCGACCGATAAAACGAAATACTGTGTCAAATTCTTCTTTTGACATATTTTCAAATACAGTAGCATCTCGCTGTACCCATTTTTGATGGAGTTGCTCGTGTCTATTCCTTATTTTTTGTCCGATTGGCGTCAATTGAAAATAGATTTCTTTTTTATTCTCTTCGCTTTGATAAGTGTTTATGATCCCTCTAGCTATCAGTTTTTTTGTTAGCTTACTGATGGCTCCTCTAGTCATGTAACTAGCATTCGCTAATTTTGTCACGTTAGGATCAGGGATTTTCCCGATATGTTCAATCACTTCTAGTTCATTTAGAGTAAATCCTGCAAATTCTTTTTCCATTTCTGGTTTATTACGATGAATAATCTCATTAGCTAAATCCAGATATTCTTCTATTAGCAGTTGTCTTTTATCCATTTCTACACCTTCTTTTTCTTTCATTATATTGTTTTTTTGTTTCCTATTCAACAAAGATAAAAATATTTTGTAGGAAAACCCAATCTGAAACCAAGAAAAAAAGGGGTTGACAAAGCTTGTCATAACCCCTTTTTCTGATTAAAAGATAGTAAAGAGACAGTCATCGGTAATTGTGATGATTTTTTGTCATCACTTAAGGATGAGCGGCCTTTTCAAAAACTGTCTTTAAAGATCATCATCAGTTTCTAGCACATATGGCTGACCTTCATATGTGTACTCTGTATTCAATGTGCCGTCATTTTCATCTGAGTAGATGCGTCTACTGAAAGGAAAACGATGAGAAACATTATCTTTGGCGTCATTTGCTGGCATCGTGTAATATTCCTCTTGCGTTTCATTCAACTGAGAGAGTACTTGATCTGCCAACTCATCAATATTGATCGTTAATTTCTTCGAAGCACTTTTATAATCTTCTAAAAATGCATCTTGTTGGACAAAATATTCTTTATTCATCTTCTTTCTCACCTTTCTTTTCAAAATCAAATAAAGCTGCTTGTTCTTTTATGTAACAGCTTTATCTTTGCTGCTTATTGTGACAAAAAATTCGAAGAAAGACAACTAATTGTACTTTTCACAAAAAAAGACAGAGGGTCGTGACAAAATTGTGTCACAACCCTTTTTCTTTATTGTGCAGTTTCGATTTCGCCTAGCGCTTCTTGTGCAAGTAGGTTCAAGTAATTCCATGGGCGGTCAAAATGTGGTTGGAAGAAGAAATCTGAAAGTGCGAGATCTTCTACAGTCATTTTATTTTGAACAGCTAAAGACATGGTATTTGCTGATTGTGTAATGTCGTATTTGGACATGAACTGAGCACCTACGATACGATTCGTTCCTTTTTCATAGACTAGCTCCATCATTACTTTTTCAGTAGTTGGCATGAACTCTGGACGATAATTATCTTCAAATACAGTCGCTTGGACTTCTAGATCGTTCAAAGTTGCGCTTTCTTTGGTCACACCTGTCGAACCGATCGTCCAGCCAAATAGGTAAAGTCCTGAAGTTCCTTGAGTACCACGATACGCCATTTTATGATCTGTCAAGTTATTTCCCACAAGTAAACCTTGACGAACGGCATTTGTTGCCAAAGGAATATAGTTTTGCGTGCCACTTGGATTGTAGTTGACTACTGCAGAGTCTCCAGCTGCAAAAATGTCTGGATCACTTGTCTGCATGTATTCATTCACTTTGATTGCCCCGTTTGGCAGTGTATCTACTTTTCCTTCGATCAGTTTTGTATTTGGACGGAAGCCCACACATAAAATGACCATATCTGTATCAAATGTATCTGTTGGTGTAGCTACTTGTTTCACTTTTCCTTCTTCATCTGTGATAAATTCAGTAACATTTTCGCCTAGCGCAAGAGTAACACCGCGGTCTGTCAATTCTTTTTCTAAGATATCTGTGAATGGTTTATCTAGATATTTATTCAAGATGCGATCTAATCCATCAATCAATGTCACTTGTTTTCCAGATTCGACAAAAGCTTCTACTAATTCAATACCGATATATCCACCACCAACAATTACTACACGTTTTGCTTCTTTCGCTTGTGCAATAATTTCATTTGCTTGATTGTAGTTTTTGCATAGGAGTACATTTTTCGCATCGATTCCACTAATCGGTGGGATAATAGGCCATGAACCAGTTGTCATCACTAATTTATCATAAGAAACCGTTTCTGTTTCTCCTGTTTTCAGATCTTTTGCCGTTACTGTTTTATTTTCTGTATCGACGTCTGTTACATCGTGTTCCATTTTAACTGTTGCTCCTAATGAAGATAATTCTTCAGGATTTGAGTAGAACAAGCCTGCTGGGTCCTTTACTACTCCGCCGACATAAAGTGCGATACCGCAAGATAAGAAAGAAATATTGTCATTTCTTTCATATACTGTCACTTCTGCTTCTGGATGATTTTTTAAAATACTTTTTACAGCTGCAGTACCTGCATGAGTACAGCCAATTACTACTACTTTCATTTATGGTCCCTCCGATTAACATTTTGTCCTTCGACAAAACTACTATAACAGAAATAAAACGGATACAACAGTTTAATGCTTGTGAATTCACAAAGGTTTGTTTGTAGTTTCATTCCTTTTCAAGCATAAGAACCCAATATCTACAAGATTCTTATTGTGATAATATTCACTTTGATATCTAAGATTGTGAATAAAAGACAAAAAAATAAAAAAGCTAGCGTTTTTTTACACAGCTAGCTTTTTTTAGGTATAACACTTATAGAAACTGTTTTTACATTTGCGCCTTTTTTGCTGACTCTTTACAATCCGGACAGAGTCCATACAATTCCAACCGATGTTCATTAATCTCAAAATCAGTCAGTCTGCTCGCAGCCATTTCTATATCTTCAAGCCCTGGGTAATGAAAATCAACAATCTTACCGCAGTTTTCACAAATTACATGATAATGACGCTTTGAACTGAAATCAAATCGGCTAGAAGCATCGCCGTACTTCATTTCTTGAACAAATCCAATCGAAGTAAATAAGCGAAGGTTATTGTAAACAGTCGCAACACTCATATTTGGAAACCGATGTTCAAGTGCTTTATAAATCTCATCAGCCGTTGGATGGGAATGATGTTCAATCAAATATTCTAAAACCGCGTACCGTTGAGGTGTGATTCGAATGTTCTCTTTTTTTAACTTTTCGATAACCTCTTCGACTAACTTATTTTCCATGTAAACACCCCACGTTGTTATTCTCGTCTTATCATACTATTTTTACATTTTAAAATCCACTTAACATGAAAAGAAAATTCAATTTTATTGTATTTTAATGAAAAAAGACGTAAAACAGTCGCGTTCACTATTTTACGTCTCTATTCAAATAATTTTTCTCATCATAAATTTTTGTGTGTTCTTTTCATCTTTAAAAGTTTTTTACATAAACCTATCTGGAGAAAAACCAAGTGCCTTATATCTCTTGGTAAAGGGCTGTAGATAAATAACGTTCACCATTGTCGGGAACCACAGCTAATACCTTCTTGCCTTTTCCTAATTCTTTTGCGACTTTTAGCGCGGCAGCAATTGCAGCGCCAGATGAGATGCCTACTAAAATCCCTTCTTTTCGCCCAACTTCTCTAGCTGTTTCCATCGCTTCGTCTCCACTAATAGAAAGGACTTTATCATACACAGAAGTATCCAGTGTTTTAGGAACAAAACCTGTACCGATTCCTTGGATTTTGTGAGGTCCCGCTTCTTTCCCTTCTAAAATAGCAGATTCTGCTGGTTCTACCCCGATTAATTCGATTTTCGGATACACACGTTTTAATTCTCGGCCAGCGCCAGTGATCGTTCCTCCTGTACCGATACCTGCAACAAACGCGTCCAAGCCATTTACTCCAAATGCTTGATGTATCTCAGGACCAGTCGTCTTCTCATGCACAAGAGGATTTGCTTCATTTTCAAATTGTAATGGTAAAAAGTAGCCGTTTTCTTTTGCCAAACGTTCTGCTTCTCTGATTGATCCAGAAATACCATCCGCACCAGGAGTCAAAATCAACTCTGCGCCGTACCCTTTCATCAATAAACGTCTTTCGATACTCATCGTCTCAGGCATCACGATGATTACTTTATATCCTTTTGCAACTCCTACCATCGACAATCCGATTCCTGTATTTCCAGAAGTAGGTTCAATGATAGTATCACCTGGTTTCAGTAGACCATCGTGTTCTGCTTTTTCTATCATACTTAAAGCAATACGATCTTTTACACTTCCTCCTGGATTAAAAAACTCAAGCTTTACAAAAACATCTGCTGAATCTTCTGGTACGATTTTATTTAATTTGACGATTGGCGTTTTGCCAATCAATTCGGTGACTGAGTTATAGATAGCTGTCATCTTCAATTCCTCCTTGTCTTTGCTCTTCTTACTTATCATAATACAATCTGTTCATTTATGGCGAGTGATTCGTCTTTGACTAGCAAAAAAAAGACAAAGATATACCATATATGGTAGTTTCTTTGCCTTTTTATCTAAATCAAACGTTTAGTTCTTGACCAACTAATAAAGAATAACTGGACATAGACATGCCATTTTTCGCCATTAGATCATCAACAGACATGCCAAATTTTTGTGCAATATCCCATAGCGTATCACCTGACACGACTGTATATGTCTGACCATTATTTGTATTTACATCTGTTGTTGAAGATGATGACGTTGAAGTCGTCGTAGTAGTCGTTGTTGTTGTACTTGTGGTAGCCGAACCTGTTGATGGCGTATCAAAACGGGTTAAATTATAAGTATTAATCAATGAGTTCAATTTGGCCCCATAATTTGGATCGGTAGCATAACGACCTGTCAAGTACGCTGTTGCATCATAAAAACTTGTTGTATTGCTTTTCCACACGCCAGCATAATGATAATCGCCCGTGGAAAAACTGGTTGAACGAAGAACATTCGCATGGTCTTGGAAGGATTCCCAATAAGAAGAATATTTTCGGAATGGTTCATTCATCGTTACCCATTGTCCGTTACATATTCTTTGGTTGCCATATAAACGACCTGTCCGTTATAGCTTCCTTTCACACCGAATAGATTATAATTTGGCGCACTAGCTAATCCGGAAGTGCCATATGCACTTTCCAACAACGCTTGAGCGATCATGACTGAAGCATACAAGTCATTACTTGCAGCAACTTCTGACGCAGACCAGCCGATTTGATCGATAAACGCTTGAGGATCAGCAACTGTTTGAGATCCTTGTTCATCTGCATGAACATGTTGCGGTACCGCTGTAACCATCATCGGCCCAACTAAAAGACTCGTTCCAAGTGAACTACTCACCACTTAGCTAAACCTGACGGTTCTTAACGCTTGAAGTGGGAGCTTCTTGGGAATAGAGCATACTTGATAGCGTATTTCTTTACTAACAGCGGTGTCTCTTATTTACCAAGCTATCCCCGTAGTTCCTACGGTTCTTGATGATTGGATCTAAGCCAATCCCATAGAATGTAGTCTTAGACCTTCGGTCAGAATATTGATACTAGCATTGATATCACGATCATGATGAGTATGACAAACAGGACAAGTCCATTCTCGAATTTCAAGAGATTTCTTGCCATCTTTATGTCCGCACTCTGAACAAATCTGACTAGACGGAAACCATTTATCTACTTTGATGATTTTTCGTCCATACCAGTCAGCCTTGTATTGTAATTTAGTCACAAACTTTGACCAAGAAACATCAGAAATACTTTTAGCTAATTTATGATTTCGCAACATACCTTTTGTGTTTAAGTCTTCAATACAGATAATATCGTGATTTTTGATCATTTCTGTACTCAACTTATTCAGAAAATCAGTACGTTGATTCATTACTTTTTCATGCAATCTAGCTACTTTGCGTTTTTGTTTTTGATAATTTTTAGCTTCAAATAGATTGGTACCTTTATTTTTAGCCAATAAAGCACGCCTAGACAATTTGCGTTGTTCACGCTTTAGTTTCTTTTCCATTTTGGACGTGAATTTATTATTATCAATTTTTTGTCCATCAGAAAGAATCGCAAAGTCCATAATACCTAAGTCAATACCAATTGTGGAATTAGTTTTAGGTAATTCGATAATTTCTTCTTTACACAACAAAGAAATATAGTATTTACCGCTAGAATGACGTGATATTGTAGCAGATTTGATAATCCCTTTTGGTTGTCTATGAAGCTTAATTCTTACTAATGACTTCAATTTAGGAACTTTGATGAATTTACTATCAATCAAAGCAACTGTACCATTTTGATTATTCGTTGTATAACTCTGAACAGGATTTTTCTTACTTTTGAAACGTGGAAATCCAACGGATTTATCCCGAAAAAAATTCTTGTATGCTTTATCTAAATTAAGTTGGGCATTGGCTAAAGCAAGGCTATCAATTTCTTTCAAAAACGGAAATTCTTTCTTGTATTTAGCTGGTGTCGGAAAAGTCATTTTTTTAGAAGAATCATTTTTAACTTCTTCATACGCCTTTTTTCGGTCATCAAGCATTAGATTGTAGACCTTACGGACACAACCAAAAGATTTGGCAAAGAAGATTTCTTGTTCCTCTGTTGGATAGATTCTGAATTTGTATGCTTTTAGTTGTTCCATAAAGTTCACCTACTTTCTATTTATGATTGTTTCCTTGATTTTGGATATACTTCTTAATCACATCAATTGGTGCGCCACCAGTTGTCAGAAGACAAAAACTTTTAGACCAGAACATTTCTTTCCAAAGAAATTGTTTGACTCTTGGAAAGTCACGTTTTATCAATCTTGAGCTGGCACTTTTATAGGCATTGATGAATTTTGTCAATTCTGTTTTAGGTTGAGCTTTGAACATAATATGAACGTGGTCTTTATCATGATTCCACTCCACTAAAGTAATGTGATACGATTCTGAAATTCTTTCAAAAGTAGTTTTGGCATAATCAGATATTTCATCATCAATCACTTGTCTACGATATTTCGTTACTAAAACAAGGTGGTAATAAAGAAGAAATACTGAATGATTATTTGTATCTAATTCCATGTTATATCAACTCATTTCTTGTATAGACTGATTGTAACATGGGACAAAATAAAAAGGCAATACGCCTTAGTTGTCGGTCTTCGAGTTACCAACGGTAACCCTCATACCGAACGGCATTCATCACCCACCTATAGAGGATGGGCGACTTCTGCCTAATTCTGTTAAAGGAGCAATCGCTTTTTTATTGATCACCATTTTTCTTTTAGGTCTATGGTGTCGGGCACTGCGGGTCTTCAGCTCTTGCATTCAAATTCCTCCTCAAAATAAAAAAACTTAATAAAAAGTTCTCTTCTTAAAACAAACTTAATTAATTAAATTATACTTTTAATTCTCAAGAAACACAAACTAATCCGAAGAATTCTTTGTTTTGTCATTTAAATGTAACATAGCCGAAAACGAAAAGTAATATTGATTTATTCTTCTAACACATAAAGAACAGCTGTCTCCAACTTGCAGACAGCTGTTCTTATCAGTCAAACAATTGCTTGGATCTATGATAGTTGATTGTACGTATTCACGACATTTTCTACTGTAAATCCAAATTCTTCTAAAATTTTAGTGCCAGGGGCAGATGCACCGAAATGATCGATTGTAATCGTTGCGCCCTCTGTTCCTACGTAGCGTTCCCAACCAAATGATGCAGCAGCTTCGATAGCCACACGTTTCTTCACTGATTTAGGAAGTACACTTTCTTTATATTCAGAAGATTGTTTTTCAAAGAGGTCAAAGCTTGGCATAGAAACAACAGAAACATCTTTGCCTTTTTCAGCCAATTCTTTTTGAGCTTTCACAGCCAAATCAACTTCAGAACCTGTTGCAATCAAAATACCTTCTGGTGTTTCTCCTTGTGATGGAGAAAGAACATACGCGCCTTTTTTCACCATTTCATCTGCTACTTCTTTTGTAGAAGGCAATACTGGAAGGTTTTGACGACTCAATACAAGGATAGTAGGCGCATCTGTTGTCTCCATCGCTACTTTCCAAGCAGCACGTGTTTCATTTCCGTCTGCCGGACGAATCACTTGAACACCAGGCATGCAGCGAACAGATGCTAGTTGTTCAATCGGTTCGTGCGTTGGTCCGTCTTCTCCGACAGCAACCGAGTCATGTGTTAAGACGTAAACAACAGGAGTATGTTGGATTGCTGCTAAACGAACTGCTGGTCTTAGATAATCGACAAAGACAAAGAATGTTCCACCGTAGATACGAGTTCCGCCATGAAGTTGGATACCATTCATAGCCGAAGCCATTGCAAATTCGCGGACACCGAACCAGATGTTGCGTCCTTCATAATGTTCAGGAGTGAAATCTTTATCTGCAGCCACCATTGTATTATTGGAACCTGACAAGTCCGCTGAACCACCCCAGAAGCTTGGTATAGCTTTCGATAATTCTTGGATGACTTCTTTACTTGAAACACGGCTTGCTTGACTGCTTCCAACTTCATAAGTTGGCAATTCTGCATCCCAGTTTTCTGGTAGTTTGCCATCAAAAGCATCTTCAAATTGTTGTGCTAATTCAGGATAAGCTTTTTTATAATTGGCAAACATTTCATTCCATGCATCTTCAGCTTTTTGTCCTTCTTCTATCATCGTTTGATGGAAGCGGGCAGCTACTTCTTCTGGAACAGTGAAATCTGGATACTCCCAACCATAAACTTCTTTAGCCATCTTGATGCCATCTTCACCAATAGGAGCACCATGAACAGCAGATGTTCCTTCTTTAGGAGCACCATAGCCGATGACTGTTTTTACTTCGATCAATGTTGGTTTGTCTGTTTCAGCTTTTGCTTCTTCAATCGCTTTAGAGATTGCTTCTAGGTCATTTCCGTCTTTCACTAAGATATGTTGCCAGCCATATGCTTCATAGCGAGCACCAACGTTTTCTGTGAAAGCTTTTGAAGTTGGACCGTCTAGTGAAATATCGTTTGAATCGTATAAAACGATCAATTTCCCTAGTTTCATATGACCTGCCATCGAACTTGCTTCTTGAGATACCCCTTCCATCAAGTCTCCGTCACCGCATATTGCATACGTATAGTGATCCATCACATTAAAGTTTTCTTTGTTATACGTTGCTGCAAGGTGCGCTTCTGCCATTGCCATACCGACAGCCATTGCAATCCCTTGTCCTAATGGCCCTGTAGTGGCTTCTACACCATCTGTGTGATGTACTTCAGGATGTCCTGGTGTTTTAGAATCCCATTGACGGAATTGTTTCAAATCATCGATTGTCACTTGATAGCCAGCTAAATGAAGCAAGCTATACAACATTGCTGACCCATGTCCTGCCGAAAGAACGAAACGGTCGCGGTCAGCCCAGTTTTTTGATGTCGTTGGATTTACTTTCAGGTGTTTTGTCCATAACGCATATGCCATAGGTGCTGCGCCCATCGGCAATCCAGGATGTCCTGAGTTTGCTTTTTGGACTGCTTCAATACTTAATGTACGAATTGTGTTAACGCCAAGTTGGTCAATTTTGTCAAACAAAATAACCCCTCCTATTAATTTAGGTTTTTTTTACCTTTATTTCTTACACTTTCATTCTATAAGATGTCACACGAAAAAGCAATCTTTTTCAGTATTTTTTACTAAAAGTTGTCATTTCGGTTGTGTAAGCCTTTTTTCTTTTGGATTTCTTTTAATTTTTCCGGGGTCACGTCATTGCCCTCAGGATCGACGACTTTCATTCCTTCGATATGATGACGCATACCGGAACGAAAAGCTTCCAAATACTCTTTGCGTAAGTTGATTTGTTCTTGTTCTTCGGCTTTTGAGAGACCATTTTCCTTCTTTTTACGTGCAAGTTCATTGATCCTCTCTATTTTTTCAGGTGACAGCATGCTCAGCCCTCCTTTTACTCTCCTTCATATTATATAAAAACTGAAAAAAAAACAACTAGATAAACTAAATAAAATACGAACATTCGTTTGATTTAGCGCTTTTTATATGGTACTATTTATTTATCAAGTGAAAGAAGGTGTACCTTGTGGCCCGACAAACTGAATCAAGACAAATCGAAGTCTTACGATATATCCATGAACAAGTAACCCAAAAAGGATACCCGCCGACTGTCCGTGAAATCGGGGAAGCTGTTCAGCTTTCTTCTACTTCTACTGTTCACGGTCATCTTGCACGGCTTGAAAAAAAAGGGTTTATCCAAAGAGATCCGACGAAACCTCGTGCAATCGAGTTGACAAAACAAGGTTTAGAAAAGATTGGGATTCGTCCAACAACTATTCCAGTACTTGGCGTCGTAACAGCTGGAGAACCCATTTTAGCAGTAGAGGATGCTTCAGACTTCTTTCCAATCCCTCCTAATCTTTCTTCCGAAGAAGGCAGTCTCTTTATGCTGACAATTCGTGGAGATAGTATGATCAATGCTGGGATCTTGGATGGTGACAACGTGATCGTTCGGAAGCAAGAAACTGCTCAAAATGGCGATATTGTCATTGCAATGACTGCCGAGGACGAAGCGACTTGCAAACGATTCTATAAAGAAAAAAACTTTTTCCGTCTGCAGCCTGAAAACGACTTGCTCGAACCAATCATCTTAGATCAAGTATCTATATTAGGACGAGTAGTAGGACTTTATCGTAGTCATATCTATTAATTGCTACTAATAAAAGAAAACTTTTTAAAAAGAGTTTGAGACGATGGTCTCAAACTCTTTTTTCGCCCGGGTTCTTCTTCTTTCAAATTTTTATCACTTCCCTCTTTACAAACCGAACAAATATTCGTATACTAAATATACGAACAATTGTTCGCATAAATTAACGAGGTGAGAATTCATGAAATCAATGAGACGTCTTGGCTTAGTATTAACTGTTTTGTTTTTAGGTATTATTATTGGTAATTTCGGCATACGTCCAGCTTTACTTGTGTTTGTTCCGTTATTTACTTTGTGGTTCATGTTGTGGGATGAAAAGAAGTACCGTCAATCTGAGCGGCGCAGAATTCATGAAGATCATTTCTATCATGAGCCCTACTACAGATCCAGGCAATCATAATAAGGATTGACTGCTAATTATTCAAAAGACAAGAAGTTAAACTTTTACGGGGGTGTGACAAAAATCGGTCACATCCTTTTTTCGAATAAACGGTGTTCTAAAGCCAGTTTTTCGGTATTAAGTCAAATTGCGGAAAAAGTGATTTTTTAAACTTCTACTGGTCTTTGCTTGTTTCCATTTATAAAAAAATAGCGACCCTCAAAAGTCAGATAGAGAATCTGACTTTTGAGGGTCGCTTTAAAATCGCTTCTTTAAGAATAACATCAAGAATAGCTTCTTTTTTCTGCTTAATATTCCATTAATGTAATGATGTCATATCCTTTGATTTTGTCGCGTCCATGGAGATCCATCAATTCGATCAAAAATGCGCAGCCTACGACTACACCGCCTAATTGTTCGATCAGTTCGATCGTCGCTTTGATTGTTCCTCCAGTAGCTAGCAAATCGTCACAAATCAGCACACGTTGACCTGGTTTAATGGCATCCTTATGCAATGTCAATGTATCTGTTCCATATTCTAATCCATAAGTCACTTCGATGGTTTCTCGAGGTAACTTCCCTTTTTTGCGGACTGGGGCAAAACCGACTCCTAACTCATAAGCAACAGGACATCCTACGATGAATCCACGGGCTTCTGGCCCAACTACCATATCAATTCGTTTTTCTTTTGCATAATTTACGATTTGCTTCGTAGCTTCCCGATAAGCGTCACCATCTGCCATCAGTGGGGAAATATCTCGAAACACAATTCCTTTTGACGGATAGTCGGGAATACTGGCAATATAATCTTTTAAATCCACTCTTTGTTTCCTCCTAGGTTGTTAACCATTTCTTTATGGTAGGAATATCGCTCAAAAGCAAAAATTCCTCAACTTTGATTTTATTGAGCCGCCGCTGGTATAATCTGCTCTCAGTCAAAGGATGACTTTCTGGGCTAGCGACTTTTTGTAAAACACCGTTCTCTATTGTAACAAATTTCAATTCAAAAAACACCTGTATCATAAAAATTAATAATTTTTCAGGGATACGCAAATATTGAGCTATTGCTTTTATTTTATGACGTATATCAATTCGTTCTTGAGAATGGATCAGTTTAAACAATTTTGCGTACTGTTCTCTTGTGCCTACCCCATTCAAATAGGCCTCATCAGGCGAAATCCCCATCAGATAAACACGATTGAATGAATAAGACCGAAAAACTTCTTTCAGATCCGCTAAATCATCTGGACAATCCATAATAACTAGAGAGTTCGGTTTTCTTTTTTCAATTATTGCCTTTACAGAATCTAGTCCTTCGAAAACAATCGCAGCTTCCTGGATAATCTCAGGCACGAATTTCAACGTAGAAGAATCAAATGCTAAATAAAGGCTACCTTCCGACGTTCGGCTCTGTTCACGGAAACGTTTTGCCCGCCAATCAAATACTTGCAGACCACCCACAGAAAAATCAGATACCATCAGCTGCGGTTTCTTACGCCCGTTCCATTCATTGATCGAAAGCTTTCCTACCACATCTACCTGATTATTCAGCAGTTCTTCTTCTTGAGTACCAAAACCAAAAGCGACCGCATCAAGCTGACTCGATGCATTGGAAAGGACAAATTTCAGATGCTGTTGGTTTGCTCCGATTCTTTTGATATTTTCTGCTTGGACTTGTCGAAATAAAAACTGAGGCAAAGGATTATCCGTACCAAATGGCGCCAATAGTTTCAGCTCATCAATTCGCTCTACTGTTACTTCATTTGGCAGCAATACTTCATCAATTCTCAACTCAGGCCCTCTCATCAAGTCAATTTGATGATCGACTATATATTGGTTCATCTTCTCCTGTAGTATAGTGACATTTTCACTTGGCATCGTTAAACCGACTGCTGCATGATGTCCTCCGAAGTAAGTAAATAAATCTCGCATCTGGTCAAGCATTTCAAAAAGATTCAAGGCTTCAATACTACGTCCAGATCCTTTAGCTGATCCATCTTCTTTTAAAGTAAGGACAAGCGTTGGTTTACCCGTTTCATTCATTATTTTCCCAGCAACAATGCCCAAAACGCCTTCATGCCATCCTCGGTTTACCAATAGATGGATATGATTCTCCTTATTGACCATCGCTAATGCTTCTTGTGTTATCTGCTCTACGATTGCTTTTCTTTCTTCATTGATCTCATTCAATTTTTTTGCTTGAACGGATGCTTCCTCTTCATCAAACGTCGCAAGTAACGAGACGGCAGGACGTGGATCGCCCATCCGACCGATTGCATTTAGTCTGGGAGCAATCGAAAAACCGATCGTTGTTTCGTCTGCGTCCCTCATTTTTACGCCGCTTTCTTCAAATAGCGCCTGAAGTCCTATCCGTTCTGAATGATGAATGGCATTGATTCCTAATGAAACAAGGATTCGATTCTCATCAGTCAATGAAACTAAATCGGCGATCGTTCCTATCGCTACTAAATCCAAAAATTCTACAGGCGGTTCTTCCAATAATGCAGAAGCTACTTTGAATGCTACTCCGACTCCTGCCAAATCTGGAAATGGATAGTGCCCCGCTGGATGACGAGGGTGAACAATCGCATAAGCGTCTGGTAAATTCTCAGGTAGTTCGTGATGATCTGTAATGATCACGTCTACACCAGCTTGCTGAGCGTATGCTACCGCATCATTTCCTGCTACCCCGTTATCAACAGTGATGATCAACTGGATTCCTTCTTCGATCTTTTCTTGGTATACAGATTGGTTTGGTCCATACCCATGCTCAAATCGATTTGGCAGGAATACTTCTACTTCTGCACCAAGTAATTCCAGTGTTTCTTTCATTACCGTTGCACTGGTGATCCCATCTGCGTCATAATCACCGTAAACGAGGATTTTTTCTCCACTGATTACAGCTTCTTGGATTCGGCTGATTGCTTTATCCATATCGTGCATCAGATACGGATCATGTAATTCTTGTTCCTTTGGATGTAAAAATCGGTTGATATCCTTTTCCTCATGGTAACCTCTTTGCCACAGTAACTTACCGACAAATGGAGATAATTTCAGTTCACGGATCATTTGGAGAAAGGATTCAGAAGGCTCTGTCTCGCTTAACTTCCAATCAAAATTTGCTTGTCTCACTTTCTCACTCCTAACTTAGTTATTATAGCAAAGGAAATCAGCAAAAAAAAGCAGAAAGAAAGAATAAAAACAGATCAGATCCGCTAGACAGATGTTCAGCAGGACCTGATCTTTTGTACGACCATTTATGAAATATCCCTATTAGTCAAAATAATTGAAGCTTTGTTTGGGCGATTGAGTTTTTTGTTCTTCCGGCGCTTTCAATTGACTGATTTGTGCGGTTTTCGCTTGTAACTCCGCCTGATAAGCAGCTTCCAACTCCGCACGTTCGTTTCTAAACTCGCGTTGCTGTTCTTCTTTTGCTTCTTCAATTTTCTTTTGAAGTTCTGTTTGATATTCTGACATTTCCTGAGTCAGCTGTTTGATTTGCTTTTTTTGCTGCCATAGTGTTGCCGAAGCAGTCAAAAATACAATCAGTGCACCAATCAGCGCAGAACCGATGATCACTAAGATCAATGGCGCAGAAAAGGAAGTGAAGCCAAAACTTACAGGAACATTTTTATTGTTCAATACAGCAAAAAGAACAATAATCAAAACTAAAACAAATCCAAGAATCACATTGCTTTGCTTTTTCAATTCCTTCACCTACTTTTTGTTAAAAATTCCGCTGGCTAAATAATCACCAATCGTTGGAAACAGCGTATAAAATTTTGATGCAACTTCTAAAATAAACGGTTGATTGATTTCCCGTTTTGGATGTCTCATATTGCGGACGATCATTTTTGCCAACTTGGCAGGTTCTAAAACGATTTGTCCGACTTTTTCCAAATAGCTTCCGCTTGGATCAGCCTTATCGAAGAAATCTGTCTCGATTGGACCTGGATTCACTGTCGTAACAGCTACGCCAAGTGGTTTCAATTCTAATCGCAAAGCGTTGGAGAAGCCAAGGACTGCAAATTTCGTGGCAGAATAAACCGTTGATTTTGCAGTTGCCATTTTTCCAGCCATAGACGCGATATTAATGATATGACCTTGTCTTCTTTCTGCCATATCGATCGCAAATTTTTGTGTCAAAACCATCATTCCTAAGATGTTGACTTCAAACATATCGTATGCTTTTCCAAGGTCGAATGTAAGGAAGTCTTCGAAAATCCCAAAACCCGCATTGTTTACCAGAATATCGACGCGCCCGACTTCTTCCATCACCTTTTCATATAATTCGTCCACGCTTTCAGGATTGCTGACGTCTACCTTGAAAGCATAAGCCTCTTTGCCGCTCAAGCGTCTGCACTCGTCTCTGACACCTTCTACAAATGCCATTCTTCGTGCGCAACTTATAACGATTGCTCCTTGCTTTGCTGCTTCATAACAGATTTGTGCGCCCAGACCGCCTGAACTACCTGTTACTAAAACAACTTTATCTTCTAAATTCATGCCTCTTCCTCCTCGCGAAATGGAATCTCAATGCTATCAAAATCTTTCATGATCGTCGTGTTTTCAAACACTTCTTGTGCTTCTTTTTCAAGCTCTAAAGCTGCTTTTCCTAAATATCTCGCACTGATATGAGTAAGTAGCAGCCGTTTTGCCTGCGCTTCTTTTGCAACTTCAGCAGCTTGATGAGTCGTGGAATGGAAATAGTTGTGCGCCATTCTTGCTTCATCTTTATTAAATGTGCTTTCATGTACCAGAATATCGCTATTTTCCGCAAGCACAACGGAATTATGTGTTTTTCTCGTATCGCCTAAAATAGTCACGATTCGTCCTTTTTTATCTGGACCTACGAAATCTTTTCCATTGATCGTCCGCCCATCTTCTAGTTGGATCGTTTCACCTTGCTTCAGTTTGCCGTACAGTGGTCCAGCTGGAATACCTAATTCTTTTAGACGATCCACCTGCAATTCTCCTTTATGATCATGTTCAACCACACGATAACCAAAACTGTCGATCCCATGATTTAGTTTTTTTGTATAAACAGAAAATTGCTGATCAGTAAAAATCGGGGCTGTTTCATTTAGCTCAATGAATTTCAGCGGATAACTTAAACGCGTTTGCGAAATACCTAAAGAGACTTTTATGTATTCCTCTATCCCTTTTGGCCCGTAAATCTCTAATGGCGTATCCCCACCTTGAAATGACCGGCTGCTGATGAGCCCGGGAAGTCCAAAAATATGATCGCCGTGTAAATGTGTAATAAAAATTTTACCGATTTTTCTCGGACGAATAGTCGTTCGCAAAATCTGCATTTGCGTGCCTTCGCCACAGTCGAACAACCAAACTTCATTGCGCTCGTCTAAAAGTTTCAATGCTATACTTGTCACATTTCTATGTTTTGCAGGAACACCTGCACCTGTTCCTAAAAATTGTAATTCCATAATCTACCTGACTTTCTTTAAGTTCCTCTTTAATTTTAGGGTAAAAAGAAGGGATAATCAACCGTAAGTCGAGAATGGGTTCAAATTAAAAATAACGTTCTAAAGCGATAGCGTTTTCTTTGAAAATTACTATAAAAACAGCAGCGAACCCGTTTGAGATCCTCTGCTGTTTTTTATTAATTTGAAGATCCAGAACTTTCATTGTCGTTGGAAGTTTGCGGATGTTTGTCCTTCCAAGTCTTTTGTGCAGCTTCTTTCGCATGATTTTCAGCTTCTTTCGCATCATGCACATCTTTTTCGACATCTTCATAATCCAAGCGGGTAATTTCTCCGCCTAATTCCATCATTACCAATTGATTCAGTGGGCGATTGTCCTCTTCATCAGCAATCAAGATCAGTCCTGTAGCTCCTTCACCGATTTTATTTCCTACAAAGTCGAACACGGTCTGGGCATCTTTTATTTCTTTGGCATCTTGTGTCGCACCGATCATTCCTCCGGCAAACCATCCTAATAAAATCCCTAGCGGACCACCTAATACACCAACCAACATTCCGATTAATCCACCCGTAGAAGATTTGTTATTACCGGTAAAGTCGATAAAATCTTCTATTTTGAATTGATGTGTCCCATTAGGATCATGGCTGACAACTGCCATCTGTTCTCCTTTAATCGAACGAACAGCATGTAACTTTTTGATTTCTGAAAATGCCTGATATGCCTGGCTTTCTACTTGAAAATTTAAAATGATTACTCGTTTGCTCATTAAAAACGCCCCTTTCATACCTTCTTGTTATTTATTTTACCTTTAATTGTAAAATAAGAAAAGAAAAGCACTCTTTTTTTCCAATAAAATAGGGCTGTGACAAAAGTCGTATCACAGCTCCTTTTTCCGAATAAACGGCGTTCTTGAAGCTGATCACTTCTGTCACAACCTCCCTTAAATCTGAATCTATATTTTTTGGTATTTGTTTTTATTTGCTTGCCTATTCGACAAATTCAAATTCAAACTCACCGATACGTACAAGGTCGCCATCTTTCGCACCGCGTGCCCGAAGAGCTTCATCCACACCCATACCACGTAATTGACGAGCAAAACGCATCACTGTTTCATCATGATCGAAATTCGTCATTTGGAATAATTTTTCGATCTTCTCACCAGATAAGATCCACGTTGCATCTGAATCACGATCGATTTGGAACTCAGGACCTTCTGGATTGAATCCATAGTGTACAGTTTCTTCTTCCAGTTCTTCTTCGTACAATGGGAATTCTGGCGTTACTTCTAACAAATCTGCTGTAGCATTCAATAACGCGTCCAATCCTTGTCGAGTCACTCCAGAAATTGGAAATACTGGGATGTCATCAGCAAATTCATCTTCTTTTTCCTTGTTCAGCTGTTCTTTGAATTTCACTAGATTTTCCGGTGCATCCGGCATATCCATTTTGTTTGCCACGATGATTTGCGGACGCTCTAGCAAGCGTAAGTTATAAGTAGATAATTCTTTGTTGATGGCAAGATAGTCTTCATAAGGATCTCGTCCTTCCATCCCACTCATATCGATCACATGTAAAATTACTCGTGTTCTTTCGATATGACGAAGGAATTGTGTACCCAGCCCAACACCTTGCGAAGCTCCTTCAATCAAGCCTGGCAAGTCTGCTGCGGCAAAACTTCTGCCATCACTTGTAGTAACCATTCCTAGATTAGGGACGAGCGTCGTGAAATGATAAGCGCCGATTTTTGGACGAGCAGATGAAATAACGGATAGTAAAGTCGATTTCCCGACAGATGGAAAACCTACAAGTCCAACGTCTGCCAATACTTTCAATTCTAGTTCGATTTTTCGCTCTTGTCCTGGTTCGCCGTTTTCAGCAATTTCCGGTGCAGGATTCCGAGGAGAGGCAAAACGGATATTCCCTCGTCCACCGCGTCCACCTTTTGCCACAACTAGTGTTTGACCATTTTCAATTAAATCTCCTAAAAGAGCACCAGTCTCCGCATCTCGGACAGTGGTTCCTTGTGGTACTTTAACATAGGTATCTTCTGAACCACGACCGTGCATCCCTTTACTCATCCCATTTTCACCTGGCTGCGCTTTGAAATGGCGATTGAACCGAAAATCCATCAATGTACGTAACCCTTCATCGACGATCAAGATGACATCGCCGCCACGACCACCGTCTCCGCCAGCCGGTCCGCCGTCAGGAACGTATTTTTCGCGACGAAATGCAACCATTCCGTCTCCGCCCTTGCCAGCTTTCACATCGATCGTTACTTGATCTAAAAACATGGACATAATTAAGTCCTCCTATTATTCATTTATTTATTTGACTGCCTGAATTTCCACAATAAACAAAAGTCTTACTTATTTTATCGGTGAAATCTGATTTTGTCTATCATTTCAGCAAAAAGATTGTTTACCTTCTTCTTTTTTTATCATTTGGTAAGGTTTCCAACCTTTTTTCTGCTACCAAGTATAATTTTTTGACAAAATATTCTTTGCGTAGCAGAATAACAGTGTATTAATTGTATTAATTGAGGATGCCGTTTCACAGCACCCCTAATAAAGGAGGAACTTTTGATATGACAGTAAAAGTAGGTATTAACGGATTTGGGCGTATTGGCCGTCTGGCTTTCCGCCGCATCAAAGAAGTCTCAGATGATATTGAAGTAGTAGCAATCAACGACTTAACAAGTCCAACTATGTTAGCACAATTATTGCAATTTGACTCTACTCATGGTACTTATCCTGGCACAGTTACTGCAACAGAAGACTCAATCGTAGTGGATGGCGAAGCAACTCGTGTTTATGCAGAACCCGACGCAAGCAAAATCCCTTGGGCAAAAGAAAACGGTGTAGATATCGTACTAGAATGTACTGGTTTTTATACATCTGAAGAAAAAGCAAAAGCGCATTTAGATGCTGGTGTCAAACGAGTAGTTATTTCTGCCCCAGCTGGTGCTATGAAAACCATCGTCTATAACGTCAATGATGATACATTAGATGAAAACGACAAAATCATCTCAGCAGGTTCATGTACAACAAACTGTTTAGCACCTATGGCTTATTTCTTAAATAATGAATTTGGGATCGAAGTTGGTACAATGACAACAGTTCATGCCTACACTTCCACACAAATGCTCTTAGATGGACCTGTAAAAGGCGGTAATTTGCGTGCTGCTCGTTCAGCTGCTGACAATACTATCCCACATTCTACTGGTGCTGCGAAAGCAATCGGCTTAGTTATCCCTGAGCTACAAGGAAAATTACAAGGACACGCACAACGTGTTCCAGTCGTTGATGGTTCATTAACTGAATTGGTTTCAGTATTGAAAACAAAAGTAACTGCTGATCAAGTAAACGAAGCAATCAAAAAACACACAGTTGACAATCCTTCATTCGGGTATGATGACCGTCAAATCGTTTCTAGCGATGTCATTGGAACAACTCAAGGTTCGATCTTTGACCCAACGCAAACAGAAGTAACAACTGCTGGTGATTTCCAACTTGTTAAAACTGTTGCATGGTATGACAATGAGTATGGATTTACTTGCCAAATGATTCGCTTACTAGAAAAATTCGCTAACTTGTAATTTGATAGATCAATCGATAAAAGAAGCCTTTGACTGGATCCAGTCAAAGGCTTCTTTCTTTTCATCCCCTACTTTTAAACTCGTTCAATGAACATATTGGCTTAAAAATTGTTGGACTACTTGCTGATATTTTTCAGGATCTGTCTTGTATGCTTCCGCATGCTCGGCTCCTTTTACAACATACTTTTCTTTTGGTCCCTTCGTTGCACGATAGACCTTATCTAACATTTCAAATGGTACAAATGTATCTTCGTCTCCATGTATAAAGAGCATTGGGCGCTGGTTTTTCTTCAATTGTTCCACTGCATTTGCTTCACCGAAAAAGTAGCCAGCACGGACTTTTGTCACTAGACTCGTTACTTGCATAAGCGGAAATGCTGGAAGACTAAACATATCGTCTAGCTGATAAGCAAGCTCATCATGAACGGAAGAATAACCGCAATCTTCAATGATTGCTTTCACATTATCTGGTAGTTTTTCTCCGCTAGTCATCATAACTGTTGCTGCTCCCATGCTGACACCGTATAGAACGATTTCTTGCGATTTTCCATTGTTTTCTAGCACTTTGTTTATCCACTGTACATAGTCTTTACGCTCTGGCCATCCAAATCCAATGTAATCCCCTTCGCTTTTTCCATGTCCTCTTGCATCAGGAACAAGGACATTGTAACCCATATCATGAAACATCTTTGCGTAATTGGTCATCGTTTCAGCGTTTCCCATATAGCCATGAGCCACAAGAGCTGTTTTTTCACTTTTCGTTTCAGCAGGAAGATAAATCGCTGATAATTTCAGACCGTCTTTTGAAGTGATGGTCCAATCGCTTCGGTTTTCTTTTGAACTAAACCATTTATGTGCATCCGTTTCTTTGGATGTCTGTGTTGTACCAGGTGTATCTTCGTCTAAAAAGTCTTTCTCAGAAGGCACAACAGCATAATTATAAAAATAATTCCCTGCAAACACTAACGCAACAATCAGAGCTAAAGCGACGCCTAAAAGGATTTTCATCCAAAGTTTCATAAATCATCCATCTCATTTCTCTTTTTTCATATAACCTTGAATTAGTATAATCAAAGAATCTCTACTATGCAATGTTCATTTTTATAACCCGCGAATTGTAAAATTAAGTTAGAAAAATAAAAAGGCATTTATGGTACACTCAAATTGTATTTCCGACGAAAGAAAACAAAGGAGTGTAACCATAAATGACCTACAAACATCTTACCATAGACGAACTGACAATGATAGAATCATATTATCTTCAACATAATAAGCCGGTTGAAATCGCTAACCGAATGGGACGTGCTATACAAACTATTTATAATGTAGTCAATAAGTTCAAGCAAGGCAAGACTGCTCTTGATTATTGGCACCAGTATAAAGAAAATAAGAAAAAATGTGGTAGAAAAGTCATTCAATTACCTGCTCATGAAGTAGATTACATTAAAGAGAAAGTCACTCTTGGTTGGACGCCTGACGTCATTATCGGGCGAAAAGAAAGGCCTGTTTCATGCGGTATGAGAACACTTTATCGTTTATTTTCTAAAGGAATATTTGATATTGACACACTACCGATGAAAGGTAAAAGAAAACCCAATGGCCATCAGGAAAAACGGGGAAAACAACAGTATCAGCGCTCAATCCATGATCGACCTGATAATTATCCTGATTTCAATTCTGAGTTTGGTCACCTTGAAGGTGATACGATCGTTGGCATTCATCATAAAAGTGCCGTCATTACTTTAGTTGAAAGATTATCTAAAGTCATTATCACGATTAAACCCAACGGCCGTAAGGCATTAGATATTGAAACTGCCCTTAATCAATGGTTTTCTCGCTTCCCTAAAAACTTCTTTAAATCTATTACGTTTGACTGTGGAAAAGAATTTTCTAACTGGAAAGCCATTAGTAACCAACATGATATTGATATATATTTTGCGGACCCTGGAACACCTTCTCAACGCCCATTAAACGAGAATTCTAACGGGATTCTGCGTCGTAATGGACTGCCGAAATCAATGGATTTTAGAAAAGTGAATCAGACATTTATTTCCAGTGTCAGCAATCAACGTAATCATATTCCAAGAAAATCATTGAATTACAGAACACCAATCGAAATATTTTTGAGCTATGTACAAGAAGCATTTTATTCTAGCTTAATTTGACAAATCATAACCTATAAAAAAACAAAATAAAAAAGCAGAAATAACTGGCTATTTCTAGCGGATTATTTCTGCAATAACTAATTATCTATTTTTTATTTTCAATTAATTTAAAGCTTGACCATGGTTTCAAAAAGTCAAGGAGGAATAATTCGTCATCGGAGATTCTTCCTACAACATTGACACGTCCGTCGTTTTTCATATCCTTCAAGGCGATTTGTGTTTCTCCTTTGTATTGACCGTACCCTTCATTGTCAATCAGTACATCCCCATGATGCATATCTCGCGTATTATGAGGCGGGAAATCTTTATCTTTGTAGTATACACGAGTCATCGTTGAACGAAGGATATATTCTGAGCGATCCCCTCGATAACTATGAAGGTTATCAAACAAGCAGATTCGTTCGTTTTCTGTAATACCTTCTTCCGTATCTACTTTCAATGTTGGATAATCCGCGTTAAATGCTTCTGCCATTTCTTTCAATTCTTCTTCACTTGCGTACGCATTTCCAATAGAAATATCATCAATCAATCCTGTAAGGATTAAATGCTTCACTTGTGTCGCAATTTCAAGATCTCGGTGGTCTTCCAGCGTGCACAAGCCATCTTGCGTAGGCCAAGGGCCAAACTCAGCAGATTGCGAATTGACGAATGCCATCGTATTCAAATTATATTTTCTGAATTTTTCTGAACAAAAAACAAAGTGTTCGTATCCTAAACCAGAGTATCGATGAGGATAAAAATTATGAGAACCTAATAAATTATCCGTGTTTGGCGAATAACTCATGATGTTGTCAACGTAATTCGTGCCCGAACTCATATTGATCTCGATTTTGATACCAAAAGGATTGCGCGTCATTTTTGCTTCTTCTGCTCCTGTGAATCCGATATCTAAGCGGACCCCGTAGGCACCCATCTTATGGAAAAAAGATAAGTCATCGTAAGAAATCTCCAACTGTTCAAATAACGCTGGATTGATATCAACCATTACTTCCATGCCTAGGCTATTCGCGTAATCAACTACTTCTTTAAATTCTGAAAGAACTTTTTCTTTATCATCATTGATCTGCAGCAAACTGGTAAAAACCCGTTTATACCCATACTTATGAGCTAAATCCAAGTACGCTTTGTCCTTTTCAAATGTTGACCGTTCTGGATAAATCGAGATTCCTAATTTTCCCATATTACCATTTCCTCCTGCATCTTTTCGTTTTTGTATCCACTTACATTATAGCAAACACAAAGTAAATGGTCTACACCTTTTCTTTTTCTTTTAAAATAAATGATAAATTCCAATAATTTAAGTAGGTATTTTCCCTCTATTTTGTTATCATTAAAGATAACAAAATAGTAAATTGGAAAGGAACAGTTATGAAGAAAAATAAAGTTATTTTAAGTATTAGTTTAGCAGCAGCATTGCTGTTTGCTGCTGGTTGTTCTGCAAACAACACGACTTCTTCTAGTTCGTCTACAGAAAGTTCAAAAAGTACATCTACTGCGGAAAGCACGACTGCCAGTAGCGTCGATTTGAACGCATTGGAATTACCACAATTGACGAAAGATGTCGCCGAAAATGAAGATCTGGTCGAAATGGTGACGAATAAAGGCACAATCAAAATCAAATTATTTCCCGAACACGCACCAAAAGCGGTTGAAAACTTTATGACACATGCAAAAGACGGTTACTACAACGGACTGACTTTCCATCGCGTCATCAAAGATTTCATGATCCAAGGTGGCGATCCTAAAGGCGATGGCACTGGAGGGGAAAGCATTTGGGGAGAAGGATTTGAAACAGAGATCAACAACCACCTTTATAATATAAGAGGTGCGTTATCTATGGCTCGCTCACAAGATCCTAACAGTAACGGCAGCCAGTTCTTTATCGTTCAAAATACAGATGATATGCATGATGGTCTTTTAAAAGACGACTATCCTCAAGCAATCATCGACGCTTATAAAAACGGCGGTTATCCTTCACTAGATGGCCATTATACTGTCTTCGGCCAAGTGATTGAAGGAATGGATGTCGTGGATGCTATTGCAAATATCGAAACAGATAGTTCAGACAAACCAAAAGAAGAAGTAAAAATCGATAAAATCAATATACTGCAAGAAGCAAAACAAAAATAAAAAAATAACGTCTGAATCCTGCATAGATGACAACGTATGCTAGGATTCAGGCGTCTTCTTTTTACATAAAAAGCAAGTAAGCTTCCTTTTGTTTTGCTATATCAGGTTTTATAGTCAAGCATTTTGGTTGACGATGAACGTGAACTCGCACTCACAGACTTTTTTATCATCTACATATGCTGCAGATAACGCTGTACCGACTGATCCCTTCATTTTGGTGATTTCAAAATGACATTTCAGCACATCTCCTGGAACAACTTTTTGACGGAATTTGGCCTTATTGATCCCACCGATATAAGCTCTTTTTCCTAGAAACTCTTCTGATTTTAGGATAAGTATCGAACCTGCTTGTGCCAGTGTTTCTAGAATCAACGCACCCGGCATCACTGGATTGTCAGGAAAGTGACCTTGGAAAAAATCTTCATTGATTGTTACATTTTTTGTCGCAACGATCTTTTTTCCTGGTTCTAAAGTATCTACATAATCAATATAACAAATAGGATAACGATTAGGAATCAATTCCATTACTTCAGTAGCAGATAATACGTAAGACATAATTAAACTCCTTCTTTCAGGCAATTGCCATTTTCATTACTTTGACTATCAAAGTATCATATTCCTAAATATTTAGCAATCTTTTTTTAATTTAAGAAAAAATAGTTTGACAATCAAAACATTTTGACTAATAATTAAGAAATCAAGAAGTTATTTTAGCTATTATTCTCTATTTTTTTACGACTATCAAATTTTTATCAGAAACAAAGGAGAGTCATTATGTCATTTCTAGAAGGAAAAAAAATCGTCATTATGGGCGTCGCTAACAAAAAAAGCATTGCTTGGGGTTGTGCTGAAGCAATGTTGAAACAAGGGGCAGAAATTATCTATACTTACCAAAATGAACGAATGAAAAAATCATTAGTCAAATTGGTCGGCGAAGAAGCATTCACTGTAGAATGTGATGTTTCTAGCGACGAAAGCATCGAAAAAGCAATGAATGCCATCGGTGAATATGCTGGGGAGATCCACGGCCTTGTCCATGCAGTTGCTTACGCCAACAAAGAAGAATTGTCCGGAAATGTGTCTGATATTTCCAGAGACGGCTATCAATTAGCTCAAGATATCAGCAGCTACTCTTTAATTGCTGTATCAAAATACGCACAACCGTTTCTTGCACCAAACAGCGGGATCGTTAGCATGACTTATCTAGGTTCAGAACGCGCAATCCCGAATTATAACATGATGGGTATTGCGAAAGCTTCTCTTGAAGCTGCTATCCGTTATTTGGCAGCTGAGTTCTCGCCTAAAGGAATTCGGGTCAATGGAATCTCAGCTGGGGCAATCAAAACATTAGCTGTCACAGGTGTTAAAGACTATCAAAAACTGATCCAGTTATCTGAATCTCGTACGCCTGATCAGCAAGGTGTGACGATCGAAGAAGTCGGTAATGCTTGTGCTTTCTTAATCAGCCCACTTTCCAGCGGAATCATCGGTGATATTATCTACGTTGACAAAGGTGTCCATCTTTCATAAACTTTTGTTGCATTCTTTAAAGTAAAACATATAAAAATCAGGAAAAAACTTTTTAAAGTCTCTTCCTGATTTTTTCTTTTTACGTTTTTTTCAACTCATTACTTTGAAATTATTCCACGACTTCAATCCAGCCTTCTGGTGCTTCTATGTCTCCAAATTGAATACCTGTCAATTCATCATACAACCGTTTTGTTACTGGTCCTACTTCCGTTTCACTATAAAATACATGAAGATTGTTATTGTGATAAATCCCACCGATTGGAGAAATAACAGCCGCTGTACCACATGCACCAGCTTCTGCAAATTGATCTAGATCATCAATGAAAATATCTCCTTCAATTGCTTGCAGTCCTAGTCGTTCTTCAGCTAACTGCAACAAGGAATATTTCGTGATACTTGGTAAGATAGAGGGCGATTGCGGAGTGATGAATTTTCCGTCTTTTGTAATTCCAAAGAAATTTGCTGCACCTACTTCTTCGATTTTCGTATGTGTGGCTGGATCAAGATAAACACAATCTGAGTAATCCAGTTCTTTTGCTTCTGTTCCTGGAAGTAAACTCGCTGCGTAATTTCCGCCGACTTTTGCTGCACCAGTCCCCTTAGGAGCAGCACGATCGTAATCAGATACAATAAAATTCGTTGGTTTTAGTCCACCTTTGAAATACGCTCCTACTGGCGTACAGAAGACGACAAATAAATATTCTGGAGCTGGATGGACACCAATGTTTTCACCGACCCCAATCAGTAAAGGGCGCAAGTATAATGTAGCGCCTGTTCCATAGGGCGGCACAAAATCTTCATTTGCTTTTACCACTTGCTTGACAGCATCAACGAACATCTTTTCAGGGACCATTGGCATCAGCAATCGTCTAGCACTTTGATTCATCCGTCGACTATTTTGTTCAGGTCGAAAGAGATTGACCTTGCCGTCTTTTCGACGATAAGCTTTTAGACCTTCAAAACATTGCTGACCATAATGAAGCGCTGGAGAGCCTTCATGAATCGTCAGGTAATTATCTTCTGTCAATTCTCCTTCTTCCCATTGTCCGTCTTTCCATTTGGCAATAAAACGCCAAGGAGTTTTGATATAAGAAAAACCTAGATTGTTCCAATCGATTTGCATATACTTACCACCTTCGTTATTTTCTCCACATTTTATCATTATCCATATTATTTGTCATTTTATTTTCAGCTTTTTTCCTTCATTATAGTTATTTTTGCTATTTCCTTTTTTGAAAACTTCTTGGTACAATACAGAAAGAATCAAATTTTAGAAAAGAGGATTTTATGTTTTCATTATTAGCAACTGCCGGTACGACAGACTCTTCTGGCGAGACATTGACAGATCAAGCTGTCAGCAAAGTAAATGCGTTTCAGCGGTTTTGGGACGGGATTGATTGGGACGCCATTTTGGCTGCCTTTATCCAAAAAAGTTTATATCTGATTTTTTTGATCGTCCTTTTTTGGATTCTTCACCGTGTGGGAAAATATCTGATTGATAAGTCTTTTAATCAGTATTCTAAAAAAGCCATTCTAAACGAGAGCCGCTTAAAGACTTTACATAGTCTTTTAAATACTATTTTTCATTATACCCTTGGTTTCTTTTTTATCTATGCAATTTTATCTGCTATCGGTGTGCCGATCGGATCACTTTTGGCTGGTGCCGGAATTGCAGGTGTGGCAATCGGTCTTGGTGCCCAAGGGTTCATGAGTGATGTTATTACCGGATTTTTTATTATCATGGAACAACAGATGGATGTTGGGGACTACATCAAGCTAGCAAACTTAACGATTGAAGGAACCGTCGTATCTGTTGGTATCCGTACCCTTCAGCTGAAAGCAACGGATGGTACTGTCCATTTCATCCCGAATCGAAACATCACCACGATCAGCAATCTCTCTCGTGCAAATATGCAAGTACTTTTAGATATTCGGATTGTTCCTGAAGAAGGATATGACAAAATCTATGAGATCATTGATCGAGTAAATCGTACATTAGCTGAAAAATACCAAGAAGAGCTCCAAACTGAACCTTCTATCTTTGGATTAGTGGATCTTGGAAACAGCAATTTTGCGATTCGTACGGTCTGCTACGCATTGAACGGAAAACAATATGCCTTAAAAGAAGAGTTCTTGAGCTCCTATGTCAAAGAATTGACAGCTTCTGGTTTCACGATTCCGAACAGTCCAATTGCTGTCGGAAAATAATTTGGACAAACGATGCAACGAATCTCACTAAAAAGAGCGTGGGACAAAAGTAAAGAACACTTTTGTCCCACGCTCTAAACACGTATAAACGGCGGAAGCAGAAGCAACTCCTTCGGAAATAAGCTGAAATTCACAAAAATTTGAAAAGCAATTTTCGTGAATTCCTTCTTATTTCTTGGAGTTAAACGCTTTTGTCCCAGCCTCTTTTTCAAGATAAAGTCAAAACTGGTACGCTGTTTTTTCTACTTATTTTTTGATTATCTTTTAGTTTCTCGTTCTTTAGCTCACGATATCGATTTGTTCTTTTAATTCTTCGATTTTCGGAGACAATATATTACGACGTTCTAATTCATGCACCATGAAGTTTACGGCTTTAAGCAGCTCTTTTCTTGTAATGATTCCTTTGAAAATCCGATCTTCTGTGACAACCGGTAAAAAAGGCGAATCGACTAACAAATGGAGTACTTCTTCTAGTTCCCAATTTTCATCAATTGTCGGAACATCTGTTTCTGTCACATCAGCAACCGTTAGTCCTTCTAACGGGTCCATGCTGATTGTTTGCAAGTCAATCATTTTATTGACCACATCTGATAAACTTACTAGTCCTACAAAGTGATCATCTTTTCCTAATACAGGAATTTTGGAATAACCGACCTTCGATAACACAAGTAAACCATGGGACAATGGATGATGATACATAACATTTGCCACATTTTCTGCAGGAATCAAAAACGTTTCCTGATTTTCCAGCAGCATTTCTCTTACTATAGGTCCAATCATCTGATGGCCTCCATTTCTATTTCATTCAACACTACTATTTTACCGAAACCGGATGCAAAATTCATAAAATAAAGCTTATTTTTATTAAAAATTAGAGTTTTTTTATTCAGCGCTCTCTCGAAAAAGAAAAGGCCAACTCTTCAACTGCCTGATGGGCACGGTTATAGTATTGAACAGAAATTTGGTCATCTAAACTTTCGATAAGAGCATATGATGGGATTTGGATCGGGCCTCTAGGCTGAGAAATGCTACCAGGATTCAAAAACAGGATTTTCTGATCCATCTCACAGCCTATTTGATGGGTATGACCAAAAAACACCATATCGGCAGTTGCAGCTCGAGCTTCGATTGCTAACTGTGTCAAACCAAATCGGACATTCGATAAATGACCGTGAGTCATGAATACTGTATCCTGACCAGTTTGGATCACTTTTTTCTGTTCGAATCCTGGTCCATAATCACAATTACCTTGAACCACTTGGAATGTATCCCATAATGGGTCAGAAGCTTCTAATTCCGAATCACCACAATGGAAAAAGATATCCACTTCAGAACGATAACGATCTACTAAGTCAACGAGGATATCTCTGTCTCCATGATTATCACTTACTACTAAATACCGCATCTATCTCTCTCCTTCCAGCCATTGTTTCCACTCGGCACTCAATTTTTTCATTGCTTGAGCCCGATGACTGATCTTGTTTTTTTCTTCGCTCGATAATTCTGCTGCTGTTTGTTTCTTACCTTCTGGGATAAATAAAGGATCATACCCAAAGCCATTTTCGCCAGATGGTATACGGGCTACTCGACCGGGCCATTCCGCTTCTACTACAAGGCTGTCTTTTTTGGGTGCCGCGAATACTAACGTACAATGGAATTGTGCTGTTCTTTTTTCATCCGGCACATCTGTCAATTCATATAATAATTTGGCGTTATTCCCCGCATCACTTTTTTGTTCCCCTGCAAAACGTGCAGAATAGATTCCTGGCATACCGCCTAAAGCATCCACTTTCAAACCTGAATCATCTGCTAAGACTGGCTGATCAAGCAATTGTGCAATCGTTTCTGCTTTTAATCGGGCATTTTCTTCAAATGTGCTGCCAGTTTCTTCCACATCTGGCAATTCAGGATAGTCAAGTAATGTTTTTACATGATATCCCGCTTCTTTGAACATATTTCGAAACTCTTCTGCTTTTCCTGGATTTCTTGTCGCAATGATGATTGTTTTTGTTTCTTCTATCCGCTCATCATTTTGAGCAAACTCTGTTAGCAAAGCATGTTTTTGCTCTTTGATCAAATCTTCAATCGCGTTTTTTCCAAAAAAGAGCATTTCATTCAACTGTTCACCATCAAACGTTGCTTCTTCTCCAGTTCCTTGAATCTCCACGAATTTTCCAGATTCTGTCATTACAAGATTCATGTCTACAAGTGCTGCGGAATCTTCTTGGTAATCCAAATCTGTGACGCAAGTCCCATCTGGTAAGATTCCTACGCTAACTGCAGCAAGATGTTCTTTTATTGGATCTTCTGACAATTCTTTTTCTCTTAAAAGTTTTTCAATGGCTAATTTCAATGCCACAAATGCCCCAGTGATACTTGCTGTTCTAGTACCGCCATCCGCTTGGATCACATCGCAGTCTACGATGATACTACGTTCTCCTAATTTTTCCAAGTCTACTACTGCACGCAAGGAACGACCAATAAGACGCTGGATTTCCATTGTTCTACCAGAAAGTTTCCCTTTGCTGCTTTCTCTACGATTTCTCGTACTCGTTGCTCGAGGCAGCATACTATATTCTGCTGTCACCCATCCTGTTCCTGTTTCTCTCAAAAAAGGGGGAACAGAATTTTCTATTGTTGCAGAACAAATAACTGTTGTATCACCAAAACGGATCACTACCGATCCTTCTGGATATTTGAAAACATTTGTTTGAAGCTCCAGTTTGCGAAGCTCTTGGGCTTTTCTCCCGTCATGACGCATCCTTATTTTCCTCCCAATTCGATATGTTCTACATTTAAGTGTCCGATTCCAAGCCAGTCTTCAGCTATTTCCTCGAAAAGTTTGGCAGAGCCAGTTGTATAAAACTGGCATAATGTCCGACCATTTTGCGGTGAATTGCTCAAATTGAAATAATCTAACAGCATAGATACTTCACCTACTGTTTCTGCTCCAGAATCGATCAGTTGAACATTTTCTCCCATTACATTTTGAATGATGGGGCGTAATAATGGATAATGGGTGCATCCCAAAATCAATGTATCGATTTTTTTAGTGGTTAAAGGAGCTAATGTTTCTGCCACAATTTTTTTCGCCACCGATGAATGGTATTCATTACTTTCGACAACTGAAACAAATTTGGGACAAGCAAGACTTGTCACAGTCAATTCTGGTACTTTCTCTTTCAGTGCTTTTTCATAAGCTTGACTTTTTACCGTACCAATCGTACCGATAATGCCAACTTGTTTATTTTGTGTTTTTTTTACTGCCGCTCTAGTACCGGGAAGGATCACACCGATGACTGGAATAGAAAGAGCAGCTTTGATTTCTTCTAAAGCCACCGCAGTTGCGGTATTGCAGGCGATCACCAGCATCTTGATTCCTTGCTCCACCAGATAATCCGTCATTTCCCAAGTATACTGGATTACCTGTTCCGCGGGTCTAGGGCCATATGGGCAGCGTGCTGTGTCTCCTACAAATAAAATATTTTCATTCGGTAATTGTTTCAGGGCTTCTTTTACTACAGTCAAGCCGCCGACACCTGAATCAATAAATCCGATAGGGCGATTATCTGTCAATCGTATCATCCTTTTTTTCAATAAATTCTATCCTCCCTATTGTGTACTTTTTAGCGTGAATTTTCAAGTGCTCTTACTTGCTTAAAACAATCGAAATCTCTTTTTTTCGAATGGAAAGAGGAAAAGCGGTTGTGACTTTAGTTTGCCACAACCGCTAAAAGAATCATCTATTAATAACTGTACCGTCTCTTTTCCAAGTAACCGGAAAGCAGAGAAAGCGCGTAACATACCACGAAGTACATAAGTGTCATGATGATGAACATCGGAAGCACATAATTGGTGTTCTGTCCATAAATAATACGTGCCTGATGAGAAAGTTCAGGTAAAGAAATGATTACTGCTAATGAAGTATCTTTGATCAGTGAAATCAATTGGCTCACAATTGCCGGGATCATTGATTTAAATGCTTGCGGTAACACGATCGTTCGCATCGATTCTACATAAGTCAGTCCCGTTGATAATCCTGCTTCCATCTGTCCTTTTGGAACAGCATTGAGTCCAGCTCGGAAAATTTCCGACAACATAGCTGACTCAAAAATCGTTAATGCTGCGACAGCGGACCAGAAGATGTTCATCTGAATGCCGATTTGAGGTAAGGCAAAGTAAGTGAAGAAAATGATCAATAATAATGGAAGATTCCGTATAATATCAATCACTACACCAAGGATTTTGGAAAAGAAAGGGATATTCGCAAAACGAATCACACCTGTCAGACCACCGATCAAGAAACTAAAAATGATCGAAAACAATGAAACTTCAACAGTAACCTTTAATCCTTCCAATAAAAAACGGATATTCATCCATGAAAAAGCGCCGCTAAAATCCATGTATTTCCCCTCCTTCTATGAACGAACCGCCCATTTTTTCTCAAGATAAACCATTAAGTAAGATAACGGTAGCGTGATAACTAAGTAAAATAACCCAACGATGATATACGTATCGAAGGTATTGAATGTTTCACTAGCGATCAAGTCTCCTTGATACATCAAATCTAAACCAGCTACGATTGCTAAAATAGATGAGTTTTTTACGAGGTTGATAAATTGGTTGCCTAATGGCGGGATAACGATTTTGAATGCTTGCGGTAAAACAATATAACGCATGATTTCTGAATAGGTAAAACCAGAAGATAGTCCTGCTTCTGTTTGACCTTTTGGTACGGTTTGAATCCCTGAACGTACTGTTTCAGCAATAAAAGCAGATGTATAGATCGTTAATCCAATCGTACCTGCTTGGAATCCATCTAGATTAAACCAATAAATCGGTACGACAACATAAAAAAACATCACGATGATTAATAATGGAATGTTTCTAAAAAATTCTACATATGCCTTTGCTAAGGCGCTCACTACTTTATTCTTTGATAATTGGAAGATTGCCATTAACGTTCCGATAATCAAACTAAACACAAGTGCTAAGACACTCGAAAACAATGTGATCTTGAACCCGTCGACAAAGATTGGTCCATAAGTTTGTATCAATTCGCTCATTGCCTCTCCCCCTTACTCTACTTTTCCTTCAGTTTCATTTGGAAACCATTTTTGATAGATTTTATCGTATGTGCCATCTGCATGCATTTCCTCTAGCGCTTGGTTAACAGCTTTCAAGAAGTTTTCTTGCCCTTTGTTGATCGCAATCCCGTAAGGCTCATTAGTAAACGTTCCACCAACTAACTCATACTCTGGATTTTCATCTGCAATCCCTAACAAAATCGCATTATCCGTAGTCATCGCGTCTCCCTGACCAGATTGTAAAGCAGTAAATGCTTCTGCATAGTTTTCTAATTCTAAAATTTTTGCATCTGGTGCATGCTGTCGGATATTCGCAGCCGATGTAGAACCTTTGACTGCTAGAACCGTTGTAGAAGCATTCAAATCATCTACACTTTTGATTTGGCTTCCTTTCTTTACCAACAAAGCTTGGCCAGCATCGAAATAGACATCTGAAAAGTCAACCTGTTTTTTTCGTTCATCTGTGATCGTCATCGTTGCAATAATTGCATCGATATTTCCGTTTTTCAATAATGGAATCCGAGTTTTAGAAGTGACTTCAACAAATTCTGTTTTTCCATTGTCACCAAGGATCTTTTTAGTGATTGCTTTTGCAATATCTACATCAAATCCTTGTACAGTTCTGCTCTCAATATCCATCATTCCAAATAATCGAGTATCATACTTGACACCCCAGATGATTTCATTGGTAGATTTGCTTCGCTCTAAAATATCTTCATTTGCCAACCCATTTCCTTTACATCCGGCTAGTGCAAGAAAAGCAATGCCTAAAAGGAAAATCAGGCGTATTTTTTTTAACCTGCGCATCTTTTTCCTCCTATCAATGATTGATAACTTTACTGATAAATTGCTGTGCTCGGACTTCATTTGGATTTTCGAAAAAGTCTCTCACATTTCTGCTGTCTTCCAATACTTCTCCATCAGCCATGAAGATAACACGATCCGCCACTTCTTTGGCAAAGCCCATTTCATGTGTCACGACAATCATTGACATACCGTCATGAGCCAATTTTTTCATAACGTCTAATACATCACCAATCATTTCCGGATCCAAAGCAGAAGTAGGTTCATCAAACAGCAGCATCTCAGGATTCATCGCTAAACCTCTGGCGATTGCCACCCGTTGCTGTTGTCCCCCGGATAACATGGAAGGATAAGAATCTTTCTTATCTAACATATTGACAGTTTTCAAAAATTTCTCCGCGTTTTTGACTGCAGTTGCCTGGTCTTGCTTCAACACTTTGATTGGTGCTAATTTGATGTTTTCCAGAACAGTTTTATTTGGGTACAAATTGAAATGTTGGAAAACCATGCCGATGTTTTTTCGGACTTCTGTCAGTTTTGTCTTTTTATCATGCAAGTCAGTATCATTAATCAGCAGCTTACCTGAAGAGATCGTCTCTAATCCATTGATACAGCGAAGCATCGTGCTCTTTCCTGAACCAGAAGGACCAATGACAACGACAACTTCTCCTTTCTCGAATTCGAGATTGATATTTTTTAATGCGTGGAACTTGCCATAATATTTATCCACGTGATCAAATTTAATCATTGCCATAGAATTACACTCCCATTATTATTTAGTAAGATTTCTTTTAAAGATGTATAATAAAATACATTATATCTGATAGTTTAGTAATTTGTAAAGTTTCTTAGAACGTTTATTCTCCCATAAATATTTCTTCCATTTCTAATCTATTAGTTATTTTATCCTCTTTCCTTGTTTTTTCCTTAGGAACTGTTGTTTCTTTTCAGGAAAAACGGTAAGATATTAAGTGCTCAGACTTACAAATCGTAAAGAGGTGTCTTTTTTGAAAAATATTATTTTAACGGGAGATCGACCAACTGGGAAGCTGCATTTAGGGCATTACGTCGGTTCTCTAAAAACCCGAGTGGCTATGCAGGCAGATGAAGACAACCAACTGTTTGTCATGATTGCTGACATGCAAGCACTGACAGATAATGCTAAAAATCCTGAGAAGGTTTCATCAAATGTCTTGCAAGTTGCTTTAGACTATTTAGCCGTGGGATTAGATCCTGCAAAATCTACTTTATTTATCCAATCACAAATTCCGGAATTAGCTGAATTAACCATGTATTATTTGAACTTAGTCAGCGTAGGACGCGTTCGGCGCAATCCGACTGTCAAAACAGAAATCGAACAAAAAAAATTCGGTGAAAGCGTGCCTACAGGATTCTTTATCTATCCTGTTTCTCAAGCAGCAGATATCACTGCATTCAAAGCGAATCTTGTACCTGTTGGTGAGGATCAAAAACCAATGCTAGAGCAGACACAGGAAATCGTACAAAGCTTCAATCATACATATGGTGAAGTCTTGGTGGAACCAAAAGGCGTATTCCCACCAAAAGGAATGGGTAGATTACCTGGAATCGATGGAAATGGCAAAATGAGTAAATCGTTAGGAAACGGTATTTATATCTCCGATCCTGCCGATGTCTTACAGAAAAAAGTCATGAGTATGTATACTGATCCAAACCACATCCATGTACAAGATCCTGGACAAGTAGAAGGGAATATGGTCTTCACCTACTTGGATGTATTCGGAACAGATAAAGAAGCAATTGAAGAAATGAAAGCTCATTACCGCCGCGGCGGACTTGGTGATGTAAAGATCAAACGATACCTCATTGATGTATTGGAAGCTGAATTTGCACCGATCCGTGCGCGCCGAGAAGAATTGGAAAAAGATCCTTCAGCTGTTATGGAAATCTTACGTAAAGGTAGTGAAGAAGCTGCTAAAGTAGCTGCACAAACACTTTCTGAAGTAAAATCAGCAATGGGAATCAATTACTTCCATTAATTCATTTACTCTAAAAAAGCAGGCTGTAAAGGCCTGTTTTTTTATCTCGTCTCTGTGCTATTCCTTTTTTAAAATCAAAAAAAGAGATGTGACGAAGTTGTGTCACATCTTTTTTTCAAATGTATGGTCTTCAAAAGCTACTTGATCGTTACTTACTATATTTTCCTTCTTAGCGAATACTTGCCTCTAGGTTTTCTACCAACGCTTTTTCGACTTTTTCCATTGCTTTATTGATTTCTTCATCTGTCAATGTTGCTTCTGGGTTGACGAATGTCAGGCTATACGCCATGGATTTATGTCCTTTTTCAATGTTTTCTCCTTGATAGACATCAAATAATTGGATATCTGTTAAAAATCTTCCGGCAGCAGAACGGATAACTTCTGTTAATT
This sequence comes from Enterococcus sp. PLH-Efm8, assembly GCF_053011625.1. Classification (NCBI taxonomy): domain Bacteria; kingdom Bacillati; phylum Bacillota; class Bacilli; order Lactobacillales; family Enterococcaceae; genus Enterococcus; species Enterococcus sp. PLH-Efm8. The sequence goes on along the minus strand of NZ_CP172568.1, from coordinate 1,242,499 downwards.
CCTGATTTGTCACAGTTTCTTTTACAAGCAAAGCGATGTCCCGGCTGACTGCTGGGAATTTTGTCACTGCTTCGAAAACGATCCCTTTTTGAGCAGCTTCCACTATAGCAGATAAATCAAACTCAGCAACATATGTTTCTGGAATATCATAACTTTTTGTAATCGTTGGATGCACTTGACCGACAAAACCAATAAATTTTTCGCCAAGGTAAATCGCAGCAGTTCTTCCAGGATGCATTTCCTTCATTTCTGTCACTGTTTGATAATGGACATCTTCAGTGATGCCTAGTTGTTCAAATAAGTTTTCTAAAAGACCCTTGATGGTGAAAAAGTCTACATTTTGAGCTTTCGTCTGCCAATCTTTTTCTTCCCAAATACCAGAAATAGCGATTGCTGCATGTTTTACTTCTTGCGGCAGATGTGTACGTGGATCATTTTCTTGGAAGAACACCCGACCAATTTCATATAAAGCAATCTCTGTATTTTTTCGGGCAGTGTTATAACTGATATCATCTAATAGTCCGCTGATCAAATTCATTCGTAATACAGAACGTTCTTCGCTCATTGGCCAGTCCAAACGTGTAATATTACTTTCATTTATAACAAACTGTCTTGATTTTTCTTCTGTTGTCAATGCATAACTGATTGCTTCGCTCAATCCGCTTCCTTCAAAGATTGTACGAATTTTACGAGTAGTTTCTTGTTCTTTTGACAAGCTTCCAGCAACCGTTTCTCCACTTGGAAGTGTAGATGGCAACTGGTCGTATCCATAAATACGAGCAACTTCTTCGATAATATCTGCTTCGATTTGGATATCCCAGCGTCTTGGTGGTACTACTACGGAATAAACATACTCCTTTTCTTCATAGCTAAATCCAAGTGCTTCAAAAATCTCATTTACTTCTTTAACGACAAGAGATGTTCCTAAATATTGATTGATGCGTTCAAGTGAAATCTTCACTGATACGTCTTCTGCTTTGATCTCTGAGCCTTTGACCGCGCCTTGTAGAACTTCCCCACCCGCAAGAGAAACGATCATTGCTGCAGCAACCTCACTGGCTTCTCCAACAGTCGCATGGTTGATTCCTTTTTCAAAACGTGCAGAGGATTCACTACGCAAATTAAATTGTTTTGCTGTACGACGAATCGAAATTGGATCAAATAAAGCAGATTCTAGTGCAACTGTTGTTGTTTCATTCGTGATCTCTGAGTCTAACCCTCCCATGACACCAGCTAAAGCAACTGGTTCTTTGCCGTTAGTAATGACGAGATTGTCAGTTGTCAATTCCCGAGATTCTCCATCTAGTGTTACTAATGTTTCATTTTCTTTTGCACGGCGGACAAAGATCTCTTTTGATTTCAATTTGTCGTAGTCAAATGCATGTAGTGGTTGTCCGAATAAAAGCAAAATATAGTTCGTCACATCTACTACATTGTTGATTGGACGAATGCCTTCGTTCATCAAAAGATTTTGCAGCCATTGAGGACTTGGCTGGATTCTTACTCCTTCAATGATTCTGATTTGATAAGCAGGAACTGCTTCTTTATCTTCAACTTCCACTTGAATTTTATCGCTAGCAGGACGTGAGGATTCTACCAGCTTTTCGTCATCGAATGTAGGAGTCTGACGATAAATTGCCCCAACTTCATAAGCTACGCCACGCATTGACAATGCATCCGCACGATTCGGTGTGATAGATAATTCAATAATCGAATCATCCATATCCAAATAAGGAAAAACTGGATCGCCATTTACAGCTTCTTGTGGCATATAATAGATACCTTCAGCGTATTCTTTCGGTATAACACTATCTGAATAGCCAATTTCTTGTAATGAGCAAATCATGCCATTTGATACTTGGCCACGCATTTTTCCTTTTTTGATTTTTACATTACCAGCGATACGTGAGTTAGGAAGTGCAACAATCACTTTGATTCCAACCTTCACATTAGGCGCTCCACAAACGATTTGAGACAGTTCGTCTTCGCCAATATCGACTTGACAAATAGAAAGGTGATCAGAATCTGGATGTGGTACGCATTCCTTGACTTCACCGACAACGATTTTTTTCAAGCCTTCTTCTGGAACCGTTACTCCCTCTACTTCGATTCCTGTCACAGACATCTTATCCGCTAATTCTTTTGGTGTTACATTCGATAAATCTACATAACGATTGAGCCATTTATATGAAACTAACATTTTCTTACTCCCCCTTGAACTGACTTAAGAAACGTAAGTCATTTTGATAGAAATTACGGATATCATTCACTCCATACCGCAACATAGCTACGCGGTCTGGTCCAAGGCCGAAAGCAAAGCCTGAATATTCTTCTGGATCGATTCCTGACATCTTCAACACATTCGGGTGTACCATGCCAGCTCCTAAAATTTCGATCCATCCAGTGTATTTACATACGTTACAACCGGCACCACCACATTTGAAACAGCTGACATCTACTTCTACTGATGGTTCCGTAAATGGGAAATAACTTGGACGCAAACGAATTTCACGATCTTCCCCAAACATTTTTTTCATTACGACTTCTAATGTTCCTTTAAGGTCGCCCATTGTGATGTTTTTATCAACAACTAGCCCTTCAATTTGATGGAACTGATGACTGTGGGTCGCATCATCTGTATCTCTGCGGAAGACTTTCCCTGGCGAGATCATTCGTAGAGCACCCTTAGAGAAATCATGTTTTTCCATTGTCCGTGCTTGGACTGGTGAAGTATGTGTCCGAATCAATATCTCGTCTGAAATATAGAAAGTATCTTGCATGTCCCTTGCTGGATGATCTTTTGGCAGATTCATCCGTTCGAAATTGTAATGATCAGATTCTACTTCATATCCTTCTACGATCTGATAGCCCATACCCACAAAAATATCTTCAATTTCTTCCATGATTTGTGTCACGATATGACGTGTACCATGTTTTACTTTTCTACCAGGTAGTGTCACGTCTATTGTTTCTTTTGCCAAAGCTGCATTTAACGCTTCTTCTTCTAATACTTGTTTTTTTCGCACGATCTCTTCTGTCAAAAGATCTCGGATCTCATTTGCGAAACTTCCGACTTTTGGTCGCTCTTCTGGACTTAGATCTTTCATCCCACGTAATACTTCTGTGATCGGTCCTTTTTTTCCTAACGTTTCAACACGTATTTGATTTAATTCATTTAAATCTTGTGCCGCTGTGATTTTGACGAGCGTTGCTTCTTTCAAGCTCTCTAATTGTGCTTGTAGAGACATGTGCTTGTTCCTCCTTTAAATTCCAAATACAAAACAAAAAGACCTCATTCCTGTTAAGGAACGAGGTCTTCGCGTTACCATCCTAATTTGCGGATAAATGACTTACACCGCACTCTTACTTCGTTAACGACAATTGCCGGTCTGATTTTATCAGACGAACTCGGAAAGTGAACTTCATTTTTCAAACACAGGATCTGCTTTCAGTCTGCGACAGATCTCCCTGAACTGGTTTAGCCAAACTACTCTTTTTCGTCATCGTTCTTTACTTATTCGTATGGACTATAGTTTACAAGATTTTTTTTACAAAATCAACCGCATTCTTCCTCTGTGATCCATTTTTCGCTCCAAACTTGTATTTGACGCATCGCTTTTTGCAAGTCTGCTCCTTTTTCAGTCAAGAGATATTCTGAACGGCTCTTTTCGCTACAGGCAAAGTTTCGAGTGACTATTCCTTCTTTTTCTAATTCCTTCAAGCGTTCGACTAATACTCGATCACTGACCATCGGGATTTTTGCCGCAAGCTCAACAAAGCGTTGCGGACCGTTTTCGAGTAGTACATCGATAATCAATCCGTTCCATTTTTTTCCTAAAATAGAGAATGTTTTTTCAAATTTAGGGCATAAAACGAATTCTGTCTGTGTTAGCTCCATCATACTCACCTCTTCCCAGAGTATAGCATAATCCTTACAAAACATAAGTCAAGTTTGCTCAATTATAATTATTTGTTAATGTTTATAATTTGTTTCACTCGAAGCAAAATTAGGAAAACATTTTCTACTGGCTTATTCAAAGCTTCTGACATTGCTTGTTGGTAAAGTCTTAGCTGTCCTTGATATTTTTGGACGATTGCATCTATTTCTGCTGGATCATCCGGATGTAAAATAAAATCTGTTTTAAAATCATAGATATTGAGATGATCTTTTTCTTCTAGGTATCCATCGACGATTCCGTGGATTAATAGTTCATCTTCTTGATTTGGATAGTCTTGAAATACTTCGTCAGCAGGAAGCAGCATGGAAAAAGGTTGTTCTCGTTTTACGTTTTCTTTGTTGGCAATCAGCTGTTGACCAAGTTCTGTTTGAAAGAACCATATAATAGAAGAAACATCTACTTTTTTCGCGACTTTTTCGTCTACTAACCGTTTCCTTACCAATTCCTGTAATTTTTGATGGATACTCTCTGTAGTTGGCATCTCTAATGGCAGTAATTGTAACAAAGCATGCGTAGCAGTTCCAACAGCAGCTGCTGACACTTGCCGATCTTTTTGCAAAAATTTTGGTTCTGCTAGTTGTTCTTGCGTATAACGAAATTGACGGGATGCTGCTTTGTTCTGACTGCTTTCCAGAGTCAAACGTGATTCTTGTGTATCATCTGGATCTTCGAATAATCGTTTGATTTCAGATACAGATTGATAACTTGTGGTTTGTGAAGAAGCTTGATAAGGATATTCATATGCCAGACGTTTTTGTAACGAATCTGCTAATAAAGTTTCATCTTCTTTCATCTGCTGATCTAAGTTAACCAGTTCTTTTTCAGCAAGCAACTGTCTTTGTTCAATGATCGATTGCTGATTCATCCATGAAATAGAAAACTGTGCATTTGAATGTTGAAGAAGAGAAGTCGAAATTTCTTCCTCTAAGTATTTCTGCATTTCAGGATGACGGATCAATCCGTAACCAATCCAATTCATCAAGCTGCTTCTGCCCTTCAAACGTAGCGCAGGATCAAAAACTAACTCCTCATGATCAGCTGCTTCAGACCACGTTTGGATCATTTGCTCTTTATTTTTATAGGAACCGACAATGAAAAGCTTTTGTTCTGCCCGAGTCAATCCTACATACAATTTACGCATTTCTTCCGACAACAATTTGTTTTGCTTTGCCAATTTGATGGCTTGAAACGGTAACGTATCATATAACACTCGTGTTTCAGGATCCATATAGCGAATTCCTGCTCCAAGTTTTTCTTCAAAAGCATACCGATTGCGCAAGTCTTGTAAGTTGAACTCCTTTGTCATATCTAACAAAAATACAACTGGGAATTCCAAGCCTTTACTTGCATGGATCGTCATAACGCGAACAGCATTATCTTCTATTGAAATGACTGGTTCTGCTAAGTCTTTATCTTTTTCTTGCATTTTTTCAATGAAACGCACGAACTGGTATAATCCTCTGAAAGAACTTTGCTCGTAAGCTTTGGCACGATCAACCAATGCATAAAGATTGGCTTGTCTCTGTGCCCCTGCTGGCAGACCGACCACATACTCTAGATATCCCGTCTCATAATAGATATCCCATAACAAGTCAGTGATCGAAGAACGGCGAGCAAGTTCTCGCCAATGCTCTAGTTGCTTGCCAAAATGTTCCAGCTTAGCTGCTAATTCATCTTCGTTTGATGCTTGATAAGCAAGCACAGCATCATAGTAAGTATGTGCACGGTTAGCTAATCGAATGCTGGCTAATTCTGGTTCAATCAGACCCACGATCGGTGAGCGCAATACAGCCGCAAGCGGAATATCTTGATAGGGATTATCGATTAATTGTAGCAGCGAGATCATCGTGCGAATTTCTGTCGCTTGAAAATAGTTTTGAGCATCATTCATCTCTAATGGAATATCCAATGTTTTGAAAATCTCTAAAATCGTTAAGTTGTTCTTCTTTGTAGGTGTCAAGAGAACAATGTCTTTGTACTCTATCGGACGACTTTTTTTTGATTTTTTATCATAAATCATAAAGGAGGAATCAATTAATTGACGAATTTTTAGTCCTGTCATAAAAAGTTCGCCTTCTGTTTTGTCTTCCAGTATATCATCCGTCGGAATCTCAATCTCTGATTCTTCCTGTTCTTTTTCATAGATCATGATTTCCGGCTCAAACTGTTCATTCTCTGGAAAGTCTGAAAATCCTTGGATCAGTTTGGCTGCTTCGTCATAATTGATTTGACCCACTGCTGGATCCATTAGTTGTTCAAAAATAAGATTCGTAAAAGAAAGGACTTCTTTTCTAGAGCGGAAGTTCTCAGCCAAAACGATTCGACGTCCGCCTTCTTTCTTTGAGAAATTCTCGTATTTCCCGATAAATAAACTAGGATCTGCTAAACGGAAAGAATAGATGGATTGTTTGACATCCCCAACCATGAACATATTTCCTTTTGTATCATCGGGTTCTCTTAGCCAGTATAAAATGGCTTCTTGTAATTGGTTCACGTCTTGATATTCATCTACCATTACTTCTTTGAATTTTTTTCGATAATGTTTTGAAGCTTCACTTGGCAGCCATACATCTTTCGTTTTTTCTGTGAGAATCTGCAACGCTAAATGTTCCAGATCATTGAAATCCAGCACACCTTTTTCCCGTTTACGCATACTGAAACCGTCCATGAAGCTTTGCGTGACTTTTGTCATTTCTTCGACTAACGGTAGTGCTTTGTCCGTTAATTCTTCCATTTGGCTTGGGGAAACAGGAAAATAACTTTTACTTATCTGCTGAATCAGTTTTTTTGCTTTATCCCTCATGCCCTTGACTTCATTGGAAATTTCTTTCAATTCTGCTTTCCGACTGCTCTTAAAAGTTGAAAAAGTTAGTTGTTCCAAACCAGCATAAGCTTCTTCTAACCGATCTTGCGAGAACGCTTCATAGATATTCTTGATCTGCTGTTGTTCTCCAGCTACTTGCTCATGCATTTTTTCTAATCCTTCACCTTGTGCTAACTGAGTCATCTGTTCATATAACTGTACACATTGGTATATATCTGCCAAAACTAAAGGACGGATTTGTTTTTGATATAATCGAGATTTCGCTAGCCCCTCAGGCAAACGATAATTATCGCTTAACTGTTCTAGCCATTTTTGGGGGTCAGGGTTGGCACGGGCAAACTCATAAAGAGAAAACACCAGATTCGTCAAGCCGTCATCTGAACGATCATTAGAAAAATTCATTGTTAATTGGAAAAATCGTTCATCATTTTCTGCATAAAGTGCTTCTCTCAGCTCGTCCCACACATCCTCCTTCATCAAGATCGTTTCTGTTTCATCTGTTAACATGCGAAAGACTGGATCAATATCAATTAAGTAATAATAACGTCGAATAACTGTCAGGCAAAAAGCATGTAAGGTTGAGATATTCGCTGTGGGCAATAAAACTAACTGCTTAGTAAAATGCTGTCTACGTACAGGGTCACTTTCGCTATTGACGGATTCTTGTAATGCCTCTTGAATTCTTTCTTTCATTTCTCTTGCGGCAGCTTCAGTAAATGTCACAATCAATAATTCATCGATATCAAAACCCATTTTTAGTTTTTCAATCACTCTTCGAACAAGCACTGTAGTTTTACCTGATCCGGCAGACGCAGAGACTAATAGATTATCTCCTTGATCAAAAATCGCTTGCCACTGATCATCTGTGAATCGTTCATTTTGCGGTTTTAAAGGAATTTGATTCACTCTTCTTCACTCCTTTTCAATATTCTACGCAGTGCTTCTTCCTTATCTATTTTCTCCAGACGGTGGTAATTATTTTCTTTCAGCATCACATCAAACGTACAGATGCTTCTGAATGGACAAAATTCGCAGGCAATCCGCTGTTTATCTTTATAAGCTGGATTTAGTTTGATTTCTCCGGAAGTAATCGCATCTCCAGCTAACCGCATATTTTCCCGATTATGCGCCATGAATAGTTGCAGTTCTTCTTCCGTGAAAAATTTGTCTTTACTGAAACTACCTTTTTGGTATTCATCTTTCGCATTTTTTTTCACTGGATAGATCAGTGATTGTTCTTTTGCTTCCAGTGAATGATCTAGTACTTCTAAAAGAGCGGGATCATCGACAAAAACGCCATCATAACTAAATTTTTTCAATGTATTCTTCTCTACATCATCTGTCTCCGTCAATACAGGATTATGAACATGTAAATAATATGATCCTGCTGGTTTAACAGCCGCCTTTCCAGTCAAACGTACCGCATCCATCAATGCTACGTCCAGATACGTCAATAATTGCATAGCCATGCCATAATAAGCTTCTGTGACATCGAATGAACGTCCGCTAGATTTGTAATCAACGACGCTTAGCCAAGTATCTTCTTGTTCAGAAGCTACATCGATTCGATCGATTTTCCCTCGAACATGGAGTTTTCCACCATTACTCAACGGTAATTCCAGACCTGTGATACCTTTTGCTCCAGCAATCTGACCAAATAGAATCTCTGTCTGAAGAGGATGCATGCCTGTATTTTTGCTCTGTTTTTGCAAAGCCCATGTCACTTTTTGAATCGTCTGTCCTAACTGGTAGCGGATATAGTTCATTCTTGCAGAACTATCCAATATCTCAAACCGAAGTTCTCCGAATACTTCCTGCAGCACTTTTTCAGTAAAGTCTCTACGCTGCGCATCGGACATATTCACTAAGGATAATTGGTTTGAAAACAGTAGCTTGAAGAAACGATCCAATGATTCATGATAAAAATCACCAGTTGCTGCTGGAGTTAGACCATAAACAGTTCGTTCTTTCAATTTCAAACCAAATTGCATGAAGTATTTGTATTCACAATTATAAAAATTCTCCATACGTGAAATTGAAGTATAAATCTCTTTTCCATAAAGCTCTTCCGCCATTTTTTCTGGCATCGAAACAGGAACATTTAAATGTTCCTGACTTTCAAAAATCTGTAAAGCAAAATTTCGCCATGACGAATTCAGTACTAATTCTTTGAGCTTTTGCCAGTGCTTTGGTACAGGTTTTTTTTCATCTAAAGCTAATCGATAAATCCTATTGACTGTATTGATTCCGCTTCTGTAAGTCCCTACATAACAATTAGGGTCGCTTTCGATCGTCAAATGCTCTTTTCTCTCGACGGGAACAGATAAATATTCTGTGATTCTACGCAAATAAGGAGACATCTTCAGCGAACCATCTGTGTCATAGCTTTGTGCATAACTAAGATATAATCGATCTGTTCCGGAAAGAAAAACAAGATAGGCTTGGAAAGGCTCAAAAGAGATACTTTCCTTTGATGGGTCGAATAAAAACTGTCCATCTGGCAAGGCCTGATTTAATACTTCTCGTTCTTCACTGGACAACAATCCTTTTGTCTCTTTTCGGTCTGGAAACACTTGATCATTCAACCCTAATGCAAAAGTGACGGCAGCTTGATTTGGTCGAACTAATTCCAAACGATTGATTCGCACTTGGTCGATTGCGGTAGGGATTTTACCATAACTTAGATTTTCTAGACCACTTGTAATGATTTCTTGGAACAGTGACCAGTCAAAAGCCGATTCACCATAAATTACTACATATTCATCCAACAGATCAATCAGCGCTCCCCATGTCTGCTCATGGTTTCTTGCCGCTTCTAAGTTTCCTCTGTCTACTTCCTGATTACGCCAAAACAATAATTGTTGCTGTACGCCACTTTGGATCAAAAATTGATAAAAAACATTTGCGGCCTCTTGTCCTGTTTTGCTTTTCTTTATTTTTTTCAAAAATACTGGTACAGCTTTCTGAAATAATCGTCTAATCGTATTTGACTGTTCTTCCAAATACTGTACGTCTTCAATCTGTTCTGCTTCAAAATCATACGCCACAAACTGCCAGTCTTTTTCACGAGTCCAATAAGTTCCTTGATAATTGTAAGCAAGTGCTACATTTTCAGTGATGTCCAGTTTTTTCCTGAATTCATCTCGCTCTTGTTTCCATTCATCAAGTTCGGTTTCTGCTTCCGTCGACAGAAATAATTCAGTTTTGAAAAAACGCATAATATCACTTAGCCGATAAGAATAGCGGTCAAGAGCGAACAGACTGTTGATCCATTCGATCAGCGGATGATTTTCCATCATTTGTTCTTCATCGATATAAAAAGGAATTGCCATTTCTTGAAAGATCGGCCGAAGGATATTTCCATATAAAGACATATTTTTTGTCAGCACTTGGATATCACGATAACGGTAGTTTTCTTCACTGACTAGTCGTCTGATTTCAACAGCTAATTGTCGGACTTCTTCAGTTGGATTTTCAGCTTCCCACAAATGGAGATGCTCTTGTCCCCCTATTTTGTGTACTGCCGCTTTCTTTTGGCTAGATGTCTCTTCCCACATTGTTTGCAGCAGTTGAAGCTCTGTCGGACGAGTCTGCTCTGGTGCAAATCGGTCCACTAATATAGGGACTTTCCGTTCTCTTGCACTTTGAAAAAGACGGAAATAAAGCTTTCCAGTCTCATGAAAGAGCGTAAGTACTTCTGGAAGATCCGCTGTATAAGGACGATCCAGCAATAAATCGACAACCAATTGCCCCTTTTCCATCATTGCCTGCAGTAATTGATACTCTTGACCATTGATTCGAGAAAAACCACTGACAATAAATTTGACGTTGTTGAAATCTTGTGTCTGCATATAATTTGCTAGTATAGATAGTGCATCTTCATTTGTTAGTGCACGTTGAGTCAATTCGCTGTCATAAGCTGAAAAAATCAGCTTCAAGTCTTTCATTTTAAGTTGCTGGTCTTCTGCATTAGGTGAATCACCAAATAAAAGCATCAGGTCTTCTGGTTGAATATTTCCTGTACGCAATTCACTGTAGAGTTCTTGTAATTGACGAATAAACCCTCTTTTATTGATTTCTCCGCGAAAGATTGTTAATTCTTCCTCATTTTTTTCTAAAATCTGTCGCAAGATCATTGCAGATCCTGATTCTGATAATTCATTTCCTGTAAGAAGAGTTGTCTGTTGCAGCAAATACCAAGCCAGACGATAAAAACTAAATACTTGAACGTTTGTTGTGCTGAAAGTTTTTTTTCCGCTTCTTCTTCGCATCTCCGCTAAAATTTCTTGTTCCTGTTCGAATTTGCTGTAGTTGGGAACAAGGAAAAATACTTGGTTACTTGCATCCTGGTCGAGCCAAGCGGATGCTTCGTCGATCAAGACTTGACGGTGATCTTTTTTCCCGTTTCCAAGAATAAATTGTAAAGACATGCTTTTCCTCCTTCAACACATGATACGGTGCTCCTTTATTATATCAAAAAATACTGAACATTTGTTCTATATTCTTCAAATTATATCCTTTTAAGGTTCTGATATTTCTACTTTTTTAAGTATACGCAAAAAACGGCTCTATAATTTATGGGACTGATGAATCAGAATTGATTCTTCAGCCCCATTTTCATTTTAGGTATTAAAAAACATATCGTTCTCTAGTATGATTAAATCACCACAAAATAAACAACTGAGAGGACGATACGCTATATGAATGATTCTATCAAAAAAATGCTGAGAATAACAGAGAAAGATTTGATGATTACAGAGGTCTCTTACGAGACCCTTCAGAAGAAAAAGACGTTGGTCGTCGATGCTGTTCTCTCGCCTACTCCTCGTGCTTGTAGAAGTTGTGGTTCTACTGTGGTAGATGGAAACGGGAAAGCAATTATAGTGAAAAATGGAAAAAAGGAAACGATTGTCCGTTTTGAACAATACAATCATATGCCTTTGGTTATGCGCCTAAAAAAGCAACGCTATACCTGTAAAAACTGTCGCACCCATTGGACGGCTCAAAGTTATTTTGTCCAACCCAGACATTCAATCGCAAATCATGTTAGATATAAAATTGCTTCTTTACTGACTGAAAAAGTATCTTTATCTTTTATTGCGAAAAGCTGTCAGGTATCTTTGACCACCGTTATTCGTACATTGAAAGAGTTTAAAAGCTATTTACCAAAGCAATCTAAGAAGATCCTCCCCAGAGTATTGATGGTTGACGAATTTCGTTCGCATGCTTCCATAGAAGATAAGATGAGCTTTATTTGCGCGGATGGCGAAACAGGAAAATTAATAGATGTTTTGCCTACGCGTAAATTACCTCGATTAACAAGCTATTTCTTAGGTTGTACCAATCCAGAAGAAGTAGAATTCTTGGTGACAGACATGAACGCCGCCTACTTCCAGCTCACCAAACGTGTTCTGCCAAATGCGAAAGTCGTGATTGATCGGTTTCATATTGTCAAACACATGAATCAAGCGTTCAATGAGTTGCGTATCCGTGAAATGAATGAACTTCGTAAAGCCGGACAGAAAAGCCAGGCAGAAAAACTGAAAAAGAACTGGCGCTTTTTGCTAAAAAATCGTGCAAACATCAACCATTATGAATACAAAACATGGAAAAGTTTCCGAGCACCAAAATACCCATTTCTTACTGAAGCAATGATGATTGATCGATTGCTTGAGTTTTCTCCGCCCCTAAAGGAGGCGTATCCCTTTTTTCATGAATTAGTTGAAGCCTTTCGAGACAAAGACCCTGACTTATTTTTCTCCTTATTGGCAGAACTTCCCGAAACGTTAGATGACAGCTTTCGGGAAAAGCTTCAAAACCTTCTGACCTATGAAGAAGGCATCACCAACGCAATGATCTATCCTTATTCCAATGGAAAAATAGAAGCGAAGAATACCCACATAAAGACAATGAAACGAGTATCCTACGGATTTAAATCATTTGAGAACATGAGAATTAGAATCTTTTTGATCAATCAATTAATCAATGTAAGATAACAAAAAATCTGAGCCAGAATGTGGTTCATTCTGACTCAGATTTGATTTTGCACAACTCATCAGTCCTTATTGACAAAGAGCCCAAAAAACAGGAACTGCTGCAAATAAGCAATTCCTGTTTTTATGTTCATTGATTAATGAATAGAGCCCATTAGTTTTTTGATTGGTTCTTTCACAGTAAATAGCAAGATACCACCGACGATTGCTACTGCACCGATAATACCGAAGTAAGCAGATTCTGTTCCCGGTGTGTAGAAGCGTGCAATTTGTGCATTGATTGCTTGTGAAGAAGCATCAGCTAAGAACCAAATAGCGATTGTTTGTGATTCAAATGCTCGTGGTGCTAATTTTGTTGTCACAGACAAACCAACTGGTGAAAGACACAATTCAGCAATAACCACGATGAAGAAACTTCCCAACAACCACAATGGACTTACTTTTCCACTTGTACCATAAAGCATACCCGGCAACATCAATAGCAAGTACGATAATCCTGCAAATAAAAGTCCAAGAGAGAATTTCACTACTGTAGATGGTTGACGTTCACCAAGTTTCGTCCACATCGTTACGAATACTGGTGTCAGAATAAAGATGAAAATTGGATTCAATGATTGATACCAGCTTGCTTGGATCGTTACACCAAATAGCGTAGATTGTGTACGTTCACTAGCAAATAAAGCTAAGATAGATGAACCTTGTTCTTGTAATGACCAGAAAATGATTGCTGCAAGGAATAATGGGATATAAGCCCATACTCTTGGTTTTTCTTCAGCAGTTACATCTTTTGAAGTCAGCATTTTGATAAAGTAATACAACGGTAAGATAATCCCCAATACACTGATTGTATTGACAAAAAAGTCAATTGTCAGATGACCAGTTAGTTGTGCCCCGCCGAATACTGCAGCGATAACAACAAGTGCGATGATCAAGTTACGGATGAATCCTTTACGTTCTTCAGTTGTCAAAGGATTCGGCGGTGTTGTACCCACTCCGTCTAATGTCTTGCGTCCTTGGATGATGTATTGTAATAATCCAAAGAACATCCCAATAGCAGCTAAAGAGAACCCTAAATGATAGTTATATTCTTGACCGATTGTACCAACGATTAGTGGTGCTAATAATGCCCCTAAGTTGACACCCATGTAAAAAATCGAAAATCCTGCATCTCTTCGCAAGTCAGTCTTTGAATAAAGATGTCCGACCATGCCAGAAACATTTGGTTTCAAAAAGGCGGTTCCGATAATAATCAATGCCATCGAAACAAACAATGTACTTACACCAAATGGTAAAGCCAAGACGATGTGGCCAAGCATAATGAAAACTCCACCGAAGAATACAGTGCGTTTTGCTCCTAACACTCGGTCAGATACCCATCCGCCGACGATACTAGACATGTAGATCAAAGATCCGTAGATCGACATGATAGCTAATGCTGTTGCTCGTGGTAATCCAAGTCCCCCGTTGGCAACTGTATCGTACATATAATAGATAAGTAATGCACGCATACCGTAATAACTAAATCGTTCCCACATCTCAGTGAAGAACAAAGTTGACAATCCCTTCGGCTGCCCGAAGAAGCCCTTGTCTTGCTGTTTTTCCATAATCTATACCCCAATTCTTTAAATTTTCAGAAAATATTATACATCTTTACCGAAAAATTTAACTAAAAAACTTATTTAAGAAATATAAACTAATTTTCTATAAAAGCAAGTAATTTTTAATGGCAATATCATAAAAAAAAGAAGATAGAGATTTAATAATTATATATCAGCTGTTTTTTTCAAATAAGCAAAAATTCCTAAAACACAACAATGAAAGCGATAACTAAGAAAATCCTTACATAACGATTTTTCTTATTAAAATTGTTTTTTGAACTTCGCTTATTTTTTGTGAGCATATCTGTTTACTTACTTTTTGTAAGGTGCTATACTTCATTTCGTAATCAATTAAAAAAATGCAAAACGCAAATCAAAGGAGAAATTTTATTATGACAACTTTTACTGACACTTTGAAAAACCGCCGTTCAATCTATCATCTAGGACGTAATGTTTCACTTTCTAATGAAGAATTAACAACTTTGATCAAAGAAGCAATTAAAGAAAGCCCAACTGCTTTCAATGCTCAATCAACACGCGCAGTTATCCTTTTCGGAGATGCACATGAAAAACTTTGGGAAATCACTGAAGAAGCACTTCGCCCATTGACTCCAGCAGAAGCTTTCCCAAATACACAAAACAAATTAGCTGGTTTCAAAAATGGTTATGGTACAGTATTATTCTTCAAAGATACTGACGTGGTAAAAGGTCTACAAGAACAATTTGAATTATATGCAGACAACTTCCCAGATTGGTCAGAACAATCAAACGGAATCGCAACAGCTAATACTTGGGTAGCATTAGTTGATAAAGGATTGGGCGCAAACTTGCAACATTACAACCCAGTTATTGACGAAGCAGTTGCAAAAGAATGGAATATCCCTTCAAACTGGAAACTACGTTCGCAATTAGTATTCGGTTCACCAGAAACACCGGCTGGGGAAAAAGAATACATGAACGATGCCGATCGCTTCCGCGTATTTGGATAATTTTATTTGAAATAAAAAACAGAGGTTGTGACAAACATCTTGTCGCAACCTCTGTTTTTATTCTGGATCAATCATAATATCAATCTCTGCCTCATCGTTTAAGCGTTGGGACAAAAATGGAACTAATTCTTCTAATGATGCAGAAAATTTCAGCATCGGTCCTCGCCATCCGTTTCGGAAAAAATTCATTTTTACGATTTTAGAACCTTTTGGCTGATATAATACAATTTTATTGAT
This sequence comes from Enterococcus sp. PLH-Efm8, assembly GCF_053011625.1. Classification (NCBI taxonomy): domain Bacteria; kingdom Bacillati; phylum Bacillota; class Bacilli; order Lactobacillales; family Enterococcaceae; genus Enterococcus; species Enterococcus sp. PLH-Efm8. The sequence goes on along the minus strand of NZ_CP172568.1, from coordinate 1,226,899 downwards.
CTCAGAAAAAGGAACACCTTTTTTGTCAAAGCTATTCAAAACAAGTCCTTCTTCTGTGATTCCTCTACTGTCCAACAAAAAACTAATAAAAATCATTGCTGACAAGATCCCTTTTGCCAATTCATCTGCTGTAGGATGACTGATGAGTGTATACCAAATGACTAGTGACACTAAGAAGGGTATCACCAAGTAGACCCATCGATTTCGCACAGTCCGATAAATAATTTCTTTTCGAACCAGCCAAAGAAATAAAAACATCACAACAACGAATAAAAACAATAGAACCGTAAAGAATGTTACCATGACAACTCGCCTCGCTTTTTCTTCTCCAGAAAATAGGAAAAGAATACTGATTTACCTTCTCAAAGAAATTGGACTTGCAGCACGCCGCACGTCCAATTGTTTTCTTTATTCAAATGTATCATATTTTGCAACAACCATGCTTGCTTTTTCATCTAATAATTCTTGGTCCTCTGCAGCACATTGGGCAACTTTGACCACGGCGCAGTTTGTCATTTTTGATACAACTTCACCAATGACCGTTTTTGTAAAACCAATTGGTTTGCATGCATATTGTTCTCCTAAATTAATCATTTCTTCCGTCATCAAAATCCTCCTAAACTGCTGGAACTTTTCTCCACATTACCACTGCTATTTCTTTGGAGATTTAACTCATTGATTTTTATTTACAGTTAAAAATCAACCTTACAGGCATTATAGCGTACTGTTTTCGTTTTCACAATTAAAACAGCTGTTGTATTTAGAAGAATTTTTTTCAAAAAATTAAAACATATTCCTTAAAAACTAATTATTTCCTACATATTAAAATATAATACTTCCATTTCCAATAAAAATACATTTATAATAGGAAAGATAAACAGCTGAAAAGGGAGATTTCAAATGAAGAAAAAAACGTTCAAAAAACTATTGTTTCTAGGGGGCACAGCTGCTCTTTTATTAAGCGGTACAAGTTATTACCTACATATCCATTCTCCAGAACATACAATGAACACTGCACAAAAAAGTTCAACACAAAAAACGAAAAAGACAAAAGAGAAAGCAGAAGTTTTACTAGATGTTCCATTAGAGAGCCAGTTTGATTCTCCTTCTTTAGAAAATGGCTGTGAAGTCACTTCGCTTTCTATGCTTTTATCTTTTTATGGTTATGAAACAACTAAAAACCAGTTAGCTGAGCAATTGGATTACGTCCCTGTTTTCAATGCAGATGGGACTCATGGCGATCCTAATGAAGGATTTGTTGGTGATATCAGTGGCGGAGACTGGGCTATGGTCGTCTATGTTCCCCCAGTTGCCTCCCTTGCTCAGCAAATCGTCCAAACGGATTATCACACTTTTCCAAAAACCGATGCTCAACTCGATGATATCAAAAAAGCACTATCTAAAGGAAATCCTGTCTGGACTTCTGTGACTATCAATTTTGAAGTCCCAGATGAAACTGATTTTATGACTTGGACCACAAATAATGGAGAAGTAAGAGTCACTCCTCTTGTTCATGCTTGTGTAGTCACTGGATATGACAAAGAAAATATTTATGTCAACGATCCCTATGGTGTAAAAAATCGAGCAGTACCGATCAACGATTTTTCGGCGATTTTCACTGCAATGGGTGGACAGATGCTAACTTTGGAGAAAAGCTAGTAATTCAAACAAAAATCCCTTATACTCAAGATACCAAACCTTTGAAGGGAGCGTAGATAATGGAAAAATTCACACATAAAAAAATGGATCCAAATGAAATTCCGATTATTTTTGTCCGTGACTGCAAGGGAAATGTTCAAGGTAAAGTCTCTATTAATGAGTGGAACGAGCGTCGCAGACCTGCTACCCTCAATGAACTGGAAATCAAATTGTATCGTCAATCTCTTGTTTATTACGCAGATCAAGAGTACGAGAAAGCCACCGATTTATTGAAATTTCTAATTGCTCGAACAGAGTATACTCGCTTTGAATATATTGAACGTTTAGCAAACATCTATCATATTATGAATGAACCTGTCAAAGAATATCAGTTATTGGACACCGTCTTGTCAGTAGCAGAACTGATTGCCCTTCCTGCTGGATTAGAAAAGAAACTAGTACGCCGCCTTTTACGAGTAAAGCAACAACTATCCGATCAAGAAAAATAACTTGCGTTTTTTTAGGAAAGTGCTATGATTATTTTGTTGAATAAATGGGATGTAGCCAAACTGGTAAGGCACTTGACTCTGAATCAAGCAATTGTAGGTTCGAACCCTGCCATCCCAATTTGATGTGCTTGCTGAAAAAATGAACCCCCTGTAAAAGAACAATCTTTTTGCAGGGGGATTATTGTATTATTTTTACTACTTGTATTTAGTTTACATAATTAAATTATGAATAATAAAATCGGGCGTATTCTTAATACAAAAACTGATTTACCCAATAATTGCTAATGCTTTCTCCGGAACTTTTTCTCTAGGAACTTCCTCATACGTTTCTATGTGTGCTCCTTTATTGCTAATTTTCAAATAATGATTTTCTTTTAACACAGAAAGACCATTAAATTCAACCGTTCGTTCTTTCCCATTGGCATCAGCAGCTTTCTGCACATACCTTGCTGTACCATATTCATTTACTTCCTCTGGTTTTTGTGTCTTTACATAGACCTCTCCTTTTTCAACTAATGGATTTAGCTGATCAAGTATACCAGGGATTTCTCCATAACTTCCTTCAGTATAATATTTCAGTCCAAATAGCAAAATACCACTAATCGCCGCCAGTCCAATCAAATATTTAATCACTTTCATCTTTCTACCTCCTTGTTATATATTCAGTATATGGGTCAGTTAAAGAAATTCCATCCGTCCCAAGTTGGAGATTTTTCTCCTACTTTAGAAGCGAGAATCGAGTGTTTTTTTAGTAAAAATGATCGTTATTTGATATTATTGACGTGTGGATAAATCAGTTTTTCTCGTTTTGTCCATGTAAAAAATCATGTTGATAGCAAAGGATGTGTTCAAAATGAATCAAGAAGAATTATTTCAAAAAGTCAAGGAAATGATTAAGAACGGCAATTTCGATGGCGCAAAACGATTTATCGAAGAACATAAAGAACAATTAGGACCTTATAAAGAGAAAGCCCAAAATCTTTTAAAAGATGTAAATATCGACAGTGTCAAAAACAAATTTAAAAATCTATTCAAATAAGTAAAACTTTCACTTTTGTAAAATCAAAGGAGGACAATGCTGCTGCATCGTCCTCCTTTGGTTCTTTTCTGAATACTTCATACTAAAATAAACGTGTCGGATCGTAATGATAAGTCACATTGCCGTTCAGTGAGGCTTTTCCCACCACATATTTACGATTCTCCAACTTCAGCCACGCTTCTCGAAAAGCCATTAATTCTTCTCTTTTTACATCAATCTTTTCGATTTTTCCATCGATCAAATCTTGAATAAGTTGTTCATATGGATTCATTTTTTTCCTCCATCTGCTGTCAATCAATAAGTTGTAAAAATAGGTTCATATGCTTTTTTGGTATCTAGATCTTCTCTGACTTTGACTGTCGTATAAATAATTTTTTCTACTGGGATACTATAATAACTTCCTTCACCATTATTGAATCGGTGAACGTCTTTCTTTGCTAAAATACCATTTATTTTATTCGTCAGTACACGTTGTTCGACACTGTTACTTACAACATAGTAAATCACCCGAATATTATTGATCAAATGCAAATCGATTTCTAACACTACATGATCCATGAAAATCCCACTCCTTCTTTCACTTTGATTATAGCAAGTTTCTCCTCTAATTTCAAAATCGATACAGATTTTACCGGATAAATCCACAAAACTGCTTGCGCCATTTCGCACAAAGTGTTATTTTGTATCATGGACTTTATTTATCGGAGGCAATAGTATGATCGCGATCGGTCAATTTGTTTTTTATATTCCTTTTTTTATTATGATAAGCATTCTTTTCTATTACATAAAATGGACAAAAAAGAAGTTTTCAGTTTTACTGGCCTCTTTACCTGCTGTATATTTTACTTATCAAATTTTTTCTTTTAGGCATTGGGAAACAACGTCTGTATTAATAACACACATCATCGAATTGACGCTTTCAGTAATTTTTCTTATTATTTGGATCTATTTTTTATATAAGAATCAGAATTGAATCCCTCGCATGTTTAAAAAGAAAACGATTAAAGATGCAGCAAATTTCTGCCGATCTTTAATCGTTTTTTCTATTCTGTTATACCAAAAAAATGTTTGAATCGGTGAAGGATCGTTCCTTGTTTTAATTCTATAAATTCTTGTGCGATCGGGTACTTTTCTTCCAAATTTTCTTTGTTCTTTTCGATCAGGCTTTTCGCTTCTTCATATTTTTTATCTGCACATAGTGCTTTTACTTCCTGTAATACTTTTCCTGCTTCCATTTGCCTCACCCTCTTGCCATTTTATTGCTTTAAGTTTTATTTAAGTTATACGCATTATTCTAGTTTCATCCCAAATAACCTTTTTTCATTTTTACTCCTCGAACTAATCAGTTTTCTAAAGGCTGATTGGTTCGTCTTTTTTATTTTTCCTCCATTTCATTCTGCTCTTCTGTTAATTTATCTAATGCTTTGATTGATGCTGCGGCTCTTGCATAATCATAGCTGTATAATTCCATAAATTTATCAGGCAGAACAAACCACGCTGGATGATAACCGTTAGCTGTGACAGGGAATCCTTTATCTTGTTGGTTATCTCCATCCCATCTCAGAGCAACACCTTTTTTTCCTTTCCACTTTACTAAAGCGATCGAGTATCCCTTCTTTGTTTGTGTGCCGTCTTCAATAATTGCTAAAATTTCTATTTTTTCTTTTGGCGCACGGACTTCTTGAGGACGAACCATTTTCTATTCCTCCCTTATCTCATTACTTCACGACCAACACACTGCAAGGGGCATGTGATACGACATAAGAAGCGGTCGATCCAACTAATGCTTGTTGTATAGCACCTTTTCCTGTCGCTCCCATAACGATCAAATCAATATTTTCTTGTCCAGGGATGACATTGGCAATCAAATTTCTTGGATCTCCAGTTTCAACTATTGCGTGGATCTCAGCAATGCCGTACTCTTTGGCATCATTGATTTTTTTCAGCATGGCTACTTCTGTTCTTTGTTTTTCATCTGCATAGATTTTTGAAAAGGCATAGGCACTATGGGTCAGCTCAACTTTGTTGATGATTGACACGATAAATAAGTGGGCTTCATTGTCCTTTGCTAAGTCAAGGGCTTCAGCGAACGCTTTGATCGATTGTCTTGATCCGTCAACTGCTACCATGATGTTCTGGTATCTTTTACTCATTGGAACCGCCTCCTTTTTCTTTTATTGTAACATCTCAAGCAAAAATACAAAAAATATACGCAATATGTAAATAAAATGATGAACAAAAGCAATTTCTTTCAAGTTATTTATACATTTCTTTTCTCATCAGAACACCTGTTCTAATCCCATTATTTCTGCATTATGTGAAATTCCTCATCATTTTTCACATCGAGCGAACATCATTCTGTTACAAAAAACGTGGATTTGTCATAAATTGTCATGCTTCTTTTACCTATGAAATATTTTCACGTGTTAAAGTATTCCTCGTTGAACACAACAAATAAAACTTTTTAACGAATAAAGGAGATTTTTCATGACATCACTTAAAACTTTACTTTTTGGAACAACTTTGGCTGCCGGCGCTGCATTCTTCATGGGAACGACTGCTCATGCGGACGAAGCTTATACCGTTCAATCAGGTGATACTCTATCAACGATTTCTCAAAAATACGTTGGTGATAACTCCTTGATCAATGCCATTGCAGAATCAAATTCAATTTCTGATATTAACCTGATCTACTCAGGACAACAATTAACAATCCCAACAGAAGGCTCTGCACAAGCAGCTGCTGAACCTCAAGCAGCCGTTCAAGAAGCACCAGTCCAAGCTGAACCTGTTCAAGCTGAACAACCTGTTGTACAAGAAACGGTTCAAACGGAAACACAAGCAGCGCCTGTTGCTGAAACACAACCTGCTCCTGCTGTAACAGAAACTGCTGCTACTCCAGCAAGTACAAGCTCTGCAAAAGAATGGATCGCACAAAAAGAATCAAGCGGTTCTTACACAGCAACGAACGGACGTTACATCGGCCGTTACCAATTAGATTCTTCTTACTTAAATGGTGACTACTCTGCTGCAAACCAAGAAAGAGTAGCAGAACAATATGTTACTTCACGTTATGGTTCTTGGGAAGCGGCGAAAGCATTCTGGGAAGCAAACGGTTGGTACTAAGATTCATTATTTGAACGTTTAAACACATTCAAAATATAGTAAGAGGTCATGCGATTTATTCTTTCGCATGACCTCTTTTTGAGTTTAAGTTTAGTCTTTATTCCTTAACTATCGTTTGCCAGTATTTCTTGTATCAGAATCTATAAATCTACTATTTGAATCAATCTATTAGGTTTTAAACTGTCCCACCTTCACACAAATTTTTTTTGATTTATTTGAATCTGGTTCCGTTGTTTAAAATTTTTCCTATATTCTTTTAGATAATATGTTATTTTCTTTCTCATCGCTCCAGGTGTACCTTCTCTTTATAAAAAAACAAATTATGCGGCTAAGAAGACTCGAACTTCCACGAGGTCACCCTCACTAGCGCCTGAAGCTAGCGCGTCTGCCAATTCCGCCATAGCCGCATCACATCTTTTAGTTTAGGATTACATGTGTTTTTTGTCAAGAACATATTTTTGTTCTTTTTCATTTCTGTACGCCCTCCCTTATGCCATCTACACAAATAATTCATCCGAGCAACTCCATCATCTATTGAGGGTTGGTGAAAAAATCTGTTTTATCCATATGATCGATTTCAATGTTAAACGAACGACTCTGGGATTAGTAACTATTTTATTTTTTTCTTCATTTCTTTTTTCCTCTTTTTCTCGATTCAGCTATCTTCTTTCATTTGGATATTGATTATTTCTTCTGTTGATTACTATCCTTCTGGAATTCTAGACGCTGAAGTAATTCACGTTTTCTTTCTTCTAGAGATCATAAGTAACGAATGAACGAACTTCAAATAATTTTTTTATTGTAATTCATATTTGTATTGTTCGATGATTCTTAATACGATATGACACAATAAATAAAAATAGGCATGGCTATTTACAACAATAGTGCTATAGTAGAAAACAAATGAATAAGGTTACTTAAAGAGGTGAATACGATGAAACTGATCAAACTATGGGAAGCAGATTTAAAGAAAGCTTATCAGCTACAAACTAGCTTTGGACCAAATGAGAGTGGATTTATCAACAATGCTTATGGCTATACATTTGCTGAATTTTTAGATTATGTAAAAAAATGCGAAAAAACGTCTTTAGGAATCGATCTTCCTGAGAGTTACGTTCCCGCAACCGTCTTTATTTTAGAAAGTGATGAACATGAGTATGTAGGAATTTTTAATTTGCGCCATAAACTGAACGAAACATTAAGAAACGGCGCTGGCCATATTGGTTACGGCATCTCCCCTAATTATCGTAAAAAAGGATATGCCACACAAGGATTAGCATTAGTACTACAAGAGGCAAAAAAAATCGGCATTGATGAGGCACTTTTGTCTGTAAATAAAAAAAATCTTGGCAGTCTTAAAGCACAACAAAAAAATGGGGCTGCGATTTATCGTGAAGATGAGAAAGAATACTATACGAAAATCAAACTGATGTAAAAAAGAAGGATTCCAAAAGGAAAGGGATTTGAATGTCCTTTATCAATAGAACACATTTATTTAATTAACTTATAATATAGCAGACAAAATTTTATAAACAAAGAAACCTTTTATCTCTTTTCTTCTAGAAAGGATAAAAGGCTTTTTTGTTTTTCCTATTTGCTTCTCATAGCTAGTCAGCCAAGATTTCTATCGTATCCCCAACGCAATCCGTGCATAACGGCTCATCTTATCTGTCGTCCATGCTGGATACCAGACTAGTTTGACTTCTGCTTTCGTTACTTCTGGCACTTCTTTTAATGCGTCATGGATAGATTCTGTTAAAATATCTGCTAATGGACAGCCCATAGTTGTTAGAGTCATCTTAATGACTGTTTCTCCATTTTCAGGATTGAATTCTATATCATAAATCAAGCCTAAATTGACGATGTCGATTCCTAATTCAGGATCAATCACCATTTCCAAGGCAGCAAGAATACGTTCTTTGATTAGTTCTATTTCTTGTCCAGACCGTTCTTGGTTTGCTTCGCTCATCGTACGACACTCCTTAACACGATTTTTATTTATCATACTCTTTTTTTAGCTGCTTGTAAATGAGAATTTAGAAGTAAGATTCTCGTTTAAATTTATAAAAATGTTCTTATTAGATGTAATAGATTAAATTTATTCTAAAATAAACCTGATTCCTCATTTTTTTTGTGAACGATTTTTTATTTCTGGCAATACGCCAGTTGTTCGATACATTTTTTGTTCGTTTTCATTTGCAAACCGGCCAAATACTGAATGAGTTGGTAAAATATTGATAAATGCATCGTCGTCGATTTCATGAACGATCTGATCAAGATCATACATTTCGTAGCGGGTGATGACCATCATGATCATGTTCCCTTGTTTTTTTGAATAGCCACCGACAGACGGCAGTAATGTCATTCCACGTACCATCCGTTTTGCTAGTTCTTCTGTTACCTCTTCTGGCTTGACGGTAACGATCATTGCTGTTACTTTTTGATGACTCGTGTGGATGGCATCAATTACTTGAGTCATTGCATAAATGGAAATAATCGTATACAAGGCACTTTCCCAGTTAAAGAAGAAGCCTGCGATGACTACAATGATACCATTTAGAATCAGCATGTAGTTTCCGACTGTTTTTCCAGTTGTTTGTGAAAGTACAAGAGAGATGATATCCATCCCACCAGTTGTAAAGCCCATTTTTAAAGATAATCCTACGCCAAGACCTAATAAAACACCGCCTACTAGGGCATTCATCAAAATATTATCAGTGATCTGTCCGACTGGAAGCAGCATCGTCATCACCGATACACATACAACATTCACAAAACTAAGGATCGTTGCTCGTTTTCCTACTTTGAGAAACCCTAATACAAACACAGGGATATTCAAAAGAAAAATAAATGTTCCTGTGTCTATCTTGATATGAAACCATTCATATAAAAGCGAGGAAATGATTTGAGCGATCCCATTCATCCCTGCAGAAAAGACATTGGCTGGAATCAAAAAATAATTTAAAGCGACCGCAGCGGTCAATCCGGTTATCAAAATAACCACTATTTTCTTTAATCTTTCATTTTTATGATACGCAGTCATAATTTTACTCACAAGCACCTCTCCCCTACTTTGGTATTCCAAATGTAAGAATAACAGTTTATCTATTAAAATAAAATACTTCGAACTCAAATGAGAAGAATTTTAGCAAACAGGTAAGAATCTGCCCTAATCCTATGATAAGATAGATGTATGGTAAATATTTATATGTATATCAGGAGGGTTCCTATGGCAAAAGATGCTAGCTTCGACATTGTATCAGAAGTCAATACAGAAGAAGTAAAAAATGCGATTCAGCAAACAACAAAAGAATTGTCCAATCGCTTTGACTTCAAGGATTCTACAGTAGAAATCAAATTAGAGAACAGCAATCTAGTTGTATTGAGCGATGATGATTTCAAAATCGAACAGATCAAAGATGTATTATTTGGTAAGCTGATCAAAAGAAATGTGCCAATCAAAAATATCCATTTTTCCGAATCAGAACACGCTCTAGGTGGCAAAGCTCGACAAACTGCCGATTTGGTCAACGGAATCGATCGTGAAAACGCGAAGAAAATCACTACAGCTATCAAAAATGAAAAACTGAAAGTAAAAGCACAAATCCAAGAAGATCAGATTAGAGTGACAGGTAAGAACCGTGATGATCTACAAGCTGTGATTGCTTTATTACGTAAACTTGACTTACCAATCGAGTTGCAATTCACTAACTATCGTTAATCAAAAAACGAGGCTGACGTCTGTCATTCCTCGTTTTTTTGATTTACTGCTTCTTTTGATAACCAAAAACGCTGTATTCCTTCTTCCAATTCCCCAACACTTCGTACTTCTCTTGCTGTTTGCCAATGTTGTGGGAATAAACGTCGATAAGAAAAACTAGAAAATCGTTGATCTGCCAATACAACGATTCCTTGATCCGCCATGCCACGAATCACTCGACCACCAGCTTGCAAGACTTTGTTCATTCCAGGAAGCTGATAAGCGTAAGCAAATCCAAGGTGTTCCTTCTCATCATAATATGATTTGATCAGTTCCTGCTCATGATTCATCTGCGGCAAACCTACACCTACGATCATACTGCCGATCAATCGGTCCCCTCTCAAATCGATTCCTTCTGAAAAAATCCCGCCAAGTACGCAAAATCCAATCAATGTTTCAGCGGGATTTGTTTGAAATTTTGTTAAAAATCGTTCGCGTTCTTCCTCATTCATGTCCGTTTCTTGGATTAGCACATTGCTGTCGGGATATTGCTGTCTGAATGCTTCCACCGCAAGATCTAAATATTGATAAGAAGGAAAGAAAACGAAATAATTCCCGACCTTTCCATCAGCAAAAGCATGAATCGTCTCTACTAATTTTGCCAGACTGTGTTCCCTTTTTCGATAAGTCGTCTCTAGGTAATTTGCGATGAAAACTTGCTGGTTTCCTTCTGGGAAAGGACTCGGCAGTTTGTAAGCCAGACTTTTTTGTCCCCCCAGTGTTTCCTGATAATAAGAGAGTGGTGAAAAACTAGCAGAAAAAAGAATACTGCTTTTTCCTTTATCCAACGACTGCTCAAGAAACAAGCTTGGATCAATACAAAACTCTTTTACTATCAGATCGCGATACGTTTTTTCGACTGTTGTTTCGTAGTGATCATCATAAAATTCACTGACCTTCAAAAAATGAAGCAAATCAAAATAATAAGGAAGCAATTGTTCTTGTGATGGGTGCTCAGGAAATTCTGCCAGCCATTCTTTAATTTTTTCGCTTAATTGATAACCTGCCTTTACTAAAGATTCAGCCGGTGCTTTTTGATGATGATAATCCCAATGATCTTCTTTTGCTATTTCTCGGATCGAATCAAATTCTTTTAATAGTTTGTTGAAACGGCGATGAAGTTTTTTGAATTCCTTTGGTATAGCTTCCTTACTTCGTTTCGTTTTTTCATAAGATAGTTCTGCCGAATACATCTCTCGGGAACGATTCACCAAATTATGTGCTTCGTCAATCAAAAACAGATAGTCCTCGTTTTTTTCATCTTCAAAAAAACGTCTTAAATAAACAGTTGGATCAAATAAATAATTGTAATCCCCAATGATTACGTCACACCAGATACTGACATCTAATGATAGTTCGAAAGGACAAAGTGTATGCTTTCTTGCATAAGTTTCGATGACTTCACGAGTGATCTGATTCTCATGATTCAAAAGATCCCATAAACCTTCATTAATCCGATTGTAATAACCATTGGCATATGGGCACTGATCTGGATTACAGGTCGTCTCATCTAAAAAGCAGATCTTGTCTTTCGCCGTCAAAGTGACACTTTTTACTTCAGCTCCTGTATCTTTTAATGCTGTCATAGCATCTTCAGCTACTTGTCTAGTTATTGTTTTAGCCGTTAGATAAAAGATCTTTTCTCCCTCTTCTTCCCCTACAGCTTTCAAAGCGGGGAATAACGTAGAGATTGTTTTTCCTGTTCCGGTAGGTGCTTCTACAAACAATTTCTGTTTCGTACGGATCGTTTTATAAGCAGCTACCGCTAGTTCACGCTGACCTTTCCTATACTCATCATGGGGGAATTTCAAAGCCATCAAAGAGGCATTGCGTACAGTGCGCCAGTTTTCTTGAAAAACAAGCCATTCTTTATAATCTTCAGTCAGCTTTTTAAAAAAAGTTTCTAACTGCTCTCTTGTCTGATGTTCAACCTTTCTCGTGATCACTTCTTCTGCCGTCTGGAAGTAAGTCAATTGCAGATTTATTTCTTGTAAATCATGTTCTTGACTATAGATATAGGCATACACCCTTGCTTGATGAAAGAAAAGTTCCACTTGTTCTGGTTCTAAATCTTCAAATCGTGGTTCGGAGGTTTTGATTTCATCTATATAATAAATACCGTCTCTTTTGAAAATACCGTCTGCACGGCCTTCAACGATCAGGTAATATTCATCTAATTGAACTGTTGTTTTTAAAAAGACTTCTTTTTCATAGTTTTCTCCCGCATCTTTTTGGAGCTTGCGGTGGATTCTCGCTCCTTCTAATGCAGTATGGTTACTTTTTTTACGATTGTCGATACTTCCACGTCGCAAAATAAATTCTACTAAGTGCCGCACAGATATTTTTGACTGTTTGATCATTTCCACCACCTCTTTCTCTCTAAGATTACCTGAAAAAACCTAGTTTAGCAAAAAGAGCTCTCTTTCCAAACATAAAAAAACACCCTGCTGATTAGGCAGGGATATAGGATATAGAATTTGGATTTTTGGATGAATCTAATGTAACAAGGACATATTAAAATGCTATGAAAACTTACTTTCCTTCTCTTTAGAATATCCAAATACTTTTCATATAGTCTGATAATTCAGATAAGTAAAGAGAAATAAGTACCTGTTTTTGTTTCCTAGCAATGAATGCGTTATACTAATGGATGAAAGAAGTTTTGGCTATCAAGGAGGAATGCACATGCATATCGAAAGATTAAAAACAGGAATGATTGAAGAAAACTGTTATTTGGTCTACAACGAAGAAGCACTTTTGATCATTGACCCTGGAGAAGATGCGGAACGAATCAAACAAGAAATCAAAAAAACAAACCAACAGCCGGTAGCGATTTTGCTTACCCATACTCACTACGATCATATCGGTGCAGTGGAACCTTTACGCGCGTATTATCAAATCCCAGTTTATGTCAGCCCACTAGAGCAAAAATGGCTAGGTGATCCGATTTTGAATCTTTCTGGACTCGGTAGACATGATGATATTGCTGATGTTATTGTCTCGCCTGCAGAATATGAATTTGAAATGAAAACTTATACTTTAGGAAACATGTCTTTTCGCGTCGTCCCTACCCCAGGGCATTCTATAGGAAGCGTCAGCTTTATTTTTGATGATTTTGTCGTTTCTGGCGACGCCCTGTTTAGAGGAAGTATCGGTAGAACCGATCTGTATACAGGGAATTTAGAACAATTACTTCATAGTATTCGGACCCAGCTGTTTGTATTACCTGATGAATTTGCAGTCTATCCAGGACATGGCGATGCAACGACGATTGAACAGGAAAAAAGGACAAATCCTTTTTTCAATCGTTAAAACGACTTAGGAGGAGAATAAAATGACAGAAACTACACTTTATATCGTACGACACGGAAAAACGATGTTCAATACAATTGAACGAGTACAAGGCTGGTGTGATACACCCCTCACAAAGCAAGGACAAGAAGGCATTCATTATTTAGGTCGCGGGTTAAAAAATGTCGACTTTTCATTTGCTTATTCTAGTGACAGTGGTCGTGCAATCGAAACTGCCCGTATTATTCTAGGAGAACATTCTAAGGGAAAAGAAATTCCTTATTTTATTGAAAAAAGGATTAGAGAATGGTGTTTCGGGTCTCTTGAAGGTGGATATGACATGGAAATGTGGGGTGTGATCCCTCGTGTATTGAATTTTAAAACATATGATGAAATGTTTACCACAGAAGTTTCTTTTGAACAAATTGCTAATGCTGTATACAACTTAGATACCGCTGGGTGGGCGGAAACTTATGAAACATTGCGAGACCGTGTATGGACAGGATTTGAAGATATCGCCCATCACTGCGAAAAAAATGGTGGTGGAAATGTTTTAGTCGTATCTCATGGTTTGACGATCGCCTTTTTGCTTAATCTGATCGATCCTAAACAGCCTGTTCGTGCTGGGCTTTTAAATGGCAGCGTAACAAAGGTCACTTATGCAAACGGTCGATTTTCTATCCACGGCATCAATGATACGTCTTATATCGATAACGGGAAAACACATAGTCGCGACTCGTTTCTATAATGGGGATATTTTAATTTTTACCAGAGAATCATAAAAGGCAAAGTCTGAACGAGGGCTTTGTCTTCTTTTTTCTCTTCGTGTACTTATCTGCTTTATTTCTCAAGTTTTTCTTAATATTAAAAAACAGATTGGGTTTCTCAAAAAATAACGGTATACTATAAGATGTATCTTAATTGGGAAGGAAGGAATTTATGTTTTTTGCAAATATTATCAAAGCAGTGATTCTCGGTATTATTGAAGGAATAACGGAATGGCTGCCCATCAGTAGTACTGGTCATTTGATCCTAGCAGATGAATTCATCAAACTGGATGCCAGTTCACAATTTATGTCGATGTTCAATGTCGTTATCCAATTAGGGGCGATCTTGGCTGTCGTCGTTCTTTATTTTCACAAGTTAAACCCATTTTCTCCAAGTAAATCAACGGTAGAAAAAAAAGATACGTGGACACTTTGGTTTAAAGTGATCGTTGCTTGCATACCAGCCATCATCATTGGTTTGCCTTTGGATGATTGGTTAGAAGCAAATTTCCACAAGTTCTTACCAGTTGCCATTGTTTTGATCGTTTACGGTATTGCCTTTATTATTGTCGAAAAACGCAACAAAAACAAAACACCTCGTTGGACTTCTCTGAATGACTTTACGTACCAAGCAGCTCTTCTTGTTGGGTTATTCCAAGTCTTGGCACTTGTTCCCGGAACATCCCGTTCTGGCGCAACGATCCTAGGATCTATCTTGATTGGTGCTTCGCGTTTTGTCGCTACAGAGTTTTCATTTTTCTTAGGGATTCCTGTCATGTTTGGCGCAAGCGGCTTGAAGATCGTCAAATATTTAGCTGAAGGGAATTCATTCAAAATGGAAGAAACTGTTGTTCTTCTTGTAGGAACATTCGTATCTTTTGTGGTTTCCGTCTTAGCTATCAAATTCTTACTAAGCTATTTGAAGAAAAACGACTTTACCGCTTTTGGCTGGTATCGTATTATCCTTGGTATCATTTTGATTGGTTATTGGTTTATTGCAATGTAGAAAAAACCAGAACACTTCTCTTATTTGAGAAATGTTCTGGTTTTTTATTTTCTTTAATAATAATCATTATAAATAATAAAAACAACATCAAGCTTAATCACCAAATGATAACCATTATCGTTCTCATTTAGCTGTTATTATTATCAATTACATTTTTATTATGCTATCCTTGTTTTGACAAGGAGGTCTAATAACGATGACTAATCAGAAAAAAGCTTTTGCAGCAACAATCGGCTGCCTTTTATTTATGATCTTCGGTTTTATCTTCGACCGATTCTCTCTTACCATCACCCCACTTTTTTATATCAGTGCCATTATCATCGGTGGATATAAACAAACATCGGAAGGCTTGAAAGAATTGTGGAATGATCGGACACTGAATGTGGATTTATTGATGGCTTTAGCTGCTATTGGTGCCTGTTTGATCGGTAATTACTTTGAAGGAGCAATGTTGACATTCATCTTTTGTTTAAGCGGTGCATTAGAGGAATACACAACTAATAAAAGTCAAAAAGAAATTACTGCTTTGATGAATCTTCAACCACAAAAAGCCCAATTATTAAAAGAAAATGGACAAATGCAAGAAGTAGATGTTTCTCAACTAAAGGTGGATAACTTGGTATTTGTCGCTAAAGGAGCAGCTGTTCCGATAGATGGCTTTTTAGAAAGCACACAGGCAACGATCGATGAGTCTGCATTAAGCGGTGAATCTGTGCCTGTAGAAAAATATTTAGGCGATGAGATGTATGCAGGAACGCTGAATCAAGGAAATCCCATCACGATTCGAGTAACAAAAACGAGTTCCGAAACTGTCTTTGCTAAGATTATCCAATTAGTAGAAGAAGCGCAGAATACGCCAACTCAAACAGCTTCATTTATCGAACGAATCGAAAATAATTATGTAAAATTGATTTTGCTTGCTGTTCCTCTAATGATCCTTCTCCCCCACTTTTTCCTAGGTTGGAGTTGGGATGAAAGCTTTTATCGAGGAATGGTATTATTAGTTGTGGCTTCTCCTTGTGCGCTTGTCGCATCTGCTACACCAGCTTCTCTAGCTGCTCTTTCAAATTCTGCAAAAAATGGGATTTTAATCAAAGGCGGTATCCATTTAGAAAAGCTTTCTGAATTAAAAGCGATTGCCTTTGATAAAACAGGAACGCTCACTAAAGGAAAACCAGTTGTAACTGACAGCTTTTTCTTTGATGAAAAGGATTTGGCACAACAACTTCTTGTTGCTATGGAACAAAAAACGACGCATCCACTTGCTCATGCGATTTTGCAATATTTCGATTGCACAATACCTGAAGAAATCCAATACTTACCAATAGAAGAAATTACTGGTTTTGGATTACAAACTACCTATTTAGGTGCGCAATGGAAAGTTGGCAAGCACGCATATGATCCTGAGACGATGATAATCAGCAAAGAGATTGCGGAAATGATCGAACGTTTGGAAAATCAAGGCAAAACCGTGATTTATCTTTCTAAAGATCAGCAGTTAATTGCTGTTTTAGGTCTGCTAGATATTCCAAAAGCAAATACCCAACAAGTAATTTCCTACTTTAAATCCCAAAACATCCATACAAGTATGATAACCGGCGACCATTCTGGCACAGCAAAGGCCATTGCTGAACAAGTAGGGATTGAACATTACTATGCAAGCTGTACTCCGGAAGAAAAAACACAACTAGTCAAAAAAGAGAATGAACTTTACCAAGTAAATGCGATGGTTGGTGATGGAGTCAATGATGCGCCTGCTTTAGCAGCCGCTTCTTTAGGTGTCGCTATGGGGCAAGGGACAGATGCCGCTATGGATATCGCAGACATCGTCTTAATGAAAAGCGACTTAAATAAATTTGTCTACAGTCATCGGCTATCTTTAAAAATGCGGCGGATCATCAAACAAAATATTATTTTTTCGATTCTTGTTATTCTCTTGTTGATTGCTTCTAACTTCCTGCAATTTTTAAATCTACCTCTTGGAGTTGTAGGACACGAAGGAAGCACAATATTGGTTATTCTGAATGGCTTGCGTTTACTAAGACCTTTACCTGATCTTTCTGATTCTTCAAAAAAATGTAAGTCTTGTCCACTATACAAAGCGCGGCTGTCTTCTGTCAAATAAGCAAAGTGTTTTTTTATGATTTTGTTTATTTTATGAAAAAAACAGCTTATGAATAGGTCTTGAAGGATGAATTCCTACTTTTGTAACTTTCTAAAAACATGTTATGATTGTTTCGAAGAAAGTGAGGAATATATTTCATGGAAAGTTGGCTTTTTTTAGGAATTATTTTACTTGTAGCAATTTTAGCTAAAAATCAAAGTCTGATGATAGCGGCAGCTTTTGTTTTGATTATGAAGCTCATACCAGCCTCCCGTTCCTTTTTCCCTTGGCTTCAAGGCAAAGGAATCAATATTGGGGTGACGATCATCACAGCGGCTATTCTAATCCCTATCGCAACAGGAGAAATCGGTCTACGTGATCTATTAGAAGCCTTTAAATCCCCTATTGGCTGGGTAGCTGTTTTTTGCGGTGGGCTAGTGGCTGTCTTATCTTCCAAGGGTGTAGGATTGATTGCTTCTGATCCACAAATCACTGTTGCACTTGTTTTCGGCACGATTTTAGGTGTTGTCTTCTTAAGAGGAATCGCCGCCGGACCGGTCATTGCTTCTGGTATCACTTACTGTATCTTACAAGTATTTGCTTTAGGAAAATAGAACAAATTTTGTCTATTTTAGGAGATTCTTAACACCCCCAATTTACTGATCCGTGATATACTGACAACGAGGTGATACAATGTTCGAAAAATTAAAGTATTTCATAGGAACAATCGGCTGGTTTCTTCTAGCGGTACTTTTGATTCTGGGCTTAGCTTATCTATTATTTCCTGATTTGATACAAAATGTGTTTGATACTGCTTTTTGATTGACCTATTAAAACGATATAGGGGATGCTCCTGCGATGCAGGGGCTTTTTTTAATCAATGTTTTGTAATAATTTAGGCCGTGCCAATGAGACTTCCTATAGAATTCGATGCTCTTTTTTCTTTTTGGCTCTTCTGCTCTTTTTTGTTATACTAGATTACAGTGGACAAAAGAAAGAATGATCGCATCCACTTCAACGAATATCAAAATGGAAGAATTAGTGCCTGTTTTCAGGTTACTTTGAAAAGAAAGGAAGACGCTTGTGGAAACTTTTGAAGGTCTTTTAATTGATACGTACGTTTTACAAGAACAGCCAATGATGCTGACTGGGATCAACTTGCAGCTTGAGGACCGTGTGATCAATGGCCTGCTTAAAGATCGCTATTTGGCAAAATATATCTTACGTTTGCCCCTAAATAAATATGTGCTGGAAGTAAGTGGCAAATGGAACCGTCGGAACCAGTTGGTCATAAAAAAAATGTTGATAAAAAATATCGATGAATACATTAAAATAATCGGTACACCAGAATAGCCTTTACTGATCAAAGGATACTGGTTATAAAATAACTGCAGTTTCTTAATAGAAAAACAAAGAACAACAGGGAATCGTATCCCTTTTCAAAAAAAACTTTGCAAACGGTTCTCTTTGTTATATAATAACTTAGTACCAAACATTCCCATTCAAACTTTGTTTAAATAGATAAATAAAAATCTAGTTTGGTTTGACGCTATTGCCTCCCACAATAGCGTCTTTTTGATTTTTTTCAGCTTGTACTATCCGTTTTTACTGAAAAAAAATCCTAATAAAAGACTGTTAAGGAAAAAAACTTGTCATGTTCATATTGCAAAGCACGCTGCCTTTAGGTATAATAATGAATGTTGAATTATGCGGTAACACGCGTAAGAACTTAAGTTATCGGAGGTGAAACTAATGCCAAACATTGAATCTGCAATCAAACGTGTTCGTACAAGCGAAAACGCTAATGTGAAAAATTCATCTCAAACAAGCGCTATGCGTACTGCAATCAAAAAATTTGAAGATGCTGTAGCTTCAGGTGCTGACAACGTAGATGCGTTATATAAAGAAGCTGTTAAAGCTATTGATATGGCTGAATCAAAAGGTCTAATCCACAAAAACAAAGCTAACCGCGACAAATCTCGTTTAAGCAAAAAAATCGCTAAATAAAAGAATCGGCTTCGGCCGATTTTTTTATTTGTCAAAAAAAGGACAAAAACAAACGACCTTCCCGCATGCTTTGCCCTCGTCTTTCTTCTTATCGATTTCTTAACAACTGCCCTGTGCGCAAAACGAATAGTTGAAAACTTAATTCTTTTTCGATTTGTCCCGTTTTGATTTGATAATCCATCTCAACTAATTGATCAAACAACTGTACCAGCAAATGTTCATCGAATTTTTTTACTTCCTGCATGGCAAGTTTTACACGATATGGATGGATTTTCAATGTTTCAGCAATATTTGCCTGCTGATAACCAATCTTTACAAGAAATTTTGTCTGTAAAAATAAACGTAATTGAGAAAGCAAAATCGCATTAATTTTGATTGTTTCTTCCCCTTGCATAACTAAATCTTCGTATAAACGCAAAGCTTGTTCCGTCTTCCCTTTTAAAATATATTGGGTCATGTCAAAAATATTATGTTCTAACGTTTTAGGAACTAATTCTTCTACTTCTCTTACCGTGATTTGCTGTTGATTTTGTCCATAAAGGACCAATTTCTGTAACTCTCTCATCATTTTGGATAAATCTAAGTCGGTCAACCTCAAGAATAAATCAATTGCACTTCGTTCCATTTTGATTGAGGAATTCTCTAAGGTATTCATCAGATATTGACGTACTTCTTTTTCATTCAACTGTTGGACATTGATGATAATTGCTGTTTTTTTCAATTGTTTCGTTACTTTTTTCCGTTCATCCAACTTTTCATATGGCGCAAAGAATACTAATACAGTCGATTCTAATGGTTCTTTCAAATAAGCCGTCAATAAATCAGTATTTTGTTCGATTCCATTGTTTACTTTTTCACCTGTTAAAAAATAAGGATTCTCTACGAATACTAACCGTTGATCTCCGAAAAACGGCAACGTCTCTGCTTCAGCTACTACCTCATCTAAACTTGCATTTTCCATGTCAAAACTTAAAAAATTTAAGTCATCTTCGCCCTCTAATTGGATTTTTTTGACAATTTCTGTCCGAACTTGATCTTGGAGAAACTTTTCTGTTCCTAAAATCAAGTAACAAGATGCAAGTTTTTCTTTACGTATTTTTTGTAACTCTGCTTGTATACTCAAATTACTCACCACTTTCAAAAATTATCCTACCATGAGCAGATGAGAATTACTAGTCTATCATTGTTTCCACTAGCCCATGAGGATGAAAAACTGGATGCCAGCGATAGGTGATCATTCCTTGTTGATCCGTTCGCCATGTTTTTATCTGATTTTCTTCTAGTGTCTCCAATACTTCGCTGTGCGGGTGACCATAACGATTATTTACGCCGCAGGATATAATCCCATGTTTTGCTTCAATATGGGAAAGAAAATCTGTGTTACTTGACGTACGGCTACCGTGATGACCTAATTTGACTACATCGGCTTTCAGATTAGGATAAATCAAAAGCAATTGTTTTTCCATTGCTTGATTCAAATCTCCTAAAAATAAAAAGCGCCTATTGTTATATTCCATCCATAGACCAATCGAATCTTCATTTCTTCCCTCTCCCTTTTCAAAAGGAGTCAATACATAAAGATCATAATAACCGCTGATCCTGTCCCCATGTTTGATTTCAATGATCTCAGTACCATTTTTTTGAGCTTCAGATAAATGCCTTTGTAATGGCTCATTTCGTCCAGCGCCCCAACCGATATAAATTTTTTTGATAGTAAAATGCTGAGATAACGTGGGTAATTCTCCCACATGATCCGTATCGTCGTGTGTCAAGATGAGTTTATCGATTACACTTATCCCCTGACCTTTTAGATATGGAACGATATTTCTTTCAGCAGGAGGACGTATCATACCTTGCGCCCACTTTTCTCTTTCAAAGTGTAACTGACCTCCAGTATCGATCAAAATCGTTTCTTTTCGAAAAGGACTTTGCAAAAAGATACTGTCTCCTTGACCGACATCGATAAAAGCGATCGTTGAAGAAAAGCGTAAAAATGGCAAAGTCAAAAAAATAAAAGAAAAAAGACCAACATAAAACAAGTGTTTCACAGGTTGTTCTTTCAACCTATCCATACAAATCAGTAATCCGAAAATATACATCCCAGATAGCACAAGGGGCAAACGTCCTATAATGAGAGACGACCCTGAAGAAAAATCGATTATTCGCTCAAATAAGATTAATCCCTCTTCTATCAGCAAAAGTAAAGTTTCCGGCAGCCAGCGATTGAAGAGTGTGAGAAATAACACACCAGGAAGAAAAAGAAACTTGAATACCGGTGCAATCAGTAATGTAAAAAGACTACCTAAAATAGGCCACTCATAAAAATGCCATACAATCAACGGCATCGTGATCATAGTAAACAGGACGTGAGAGGCCGTTTTTTTCAACCAATCTCCATCAAAAGAAATCAGGATAAACAAAAAACTCATGAAAAAACTAAGCTGTCCACCCGCATGAAAAAGAAATCGAGGATCAAATAGTAAAAGAAGCCAAAAGACAACTGCAAATAAGTCCATGGTGGAATAATGCTTATTCAGCAATTTGACTAGCAATCGCAATAAAAACAGCAAACTAGCACGCAAAACAGAAATAGAACTTCCTGCAATAGAAACATAACAGATAGTTAGTAGACTCAACGGAATAATACTGACGTGTAGTGGCCATCCGATACGTCGAAATAAATAATACAGCCACCCTAAATAAAATTGGATGTGTAGACCCGATAGACTGAACAGATGCAGCAAACCACTCTCCCTAAAAATTTCTTCTGGTTCTCTGAATCCTGCATCTTTATAGCCCCATAATAAAGAATTAATATATACACTTGTTTTTTGCGGAAATTCAGATTGGACAAAGGAGATAAAAGATCCTCTTTTTCTCTGAAGCCAGTTTCGCCAGTGATTTTGCATGGTGATCTGTTCAATCTTTTGAATTTGGAACCGTCCAGAAATTCTATGGTTCCTGAAGTAAGCTTCTTGGTCAAAATTATAAAGATTCCGCTTTTTTGCTGGAGAGATGAACTCGCCTTCAGCAGTCAATTCTATTCCCTTTCCTCGGAAGTTAAGCCATGTTTTCAATTCTGCTTCTGTGTTTACTTGATAAGAAAGCTGGAGCTTTTGTTTATTCTCTGATAACCTTCCTTCCATTGTCAAAAAATTACCATTTGCACGAATCGTATCTGTAAATACAGTAATTTGCGCAGATGTTGTTTTTTCCTCTAAAAATGAATACTCTTGTAGCCTATAAGAAATGGATACCGTTATGCTACACAAAATACACAAGTACGCGATAAAACGTCCTTCTTTTAGCGAAAACCATAAAAAAATTCCGGCAAGAAGCAAACGATAACCCCAATTGTCAGTGTAATACAACAAACAGATAATCATCGACGTAATTGCCGGAAAAATCAACCGATTTCGAACATGCCTTTCTAAAACGCTAGACATGTTTTCCTGTTAATTCATTTTGAAGTTTTGAAAAATGCTGTGAGTCTAAAGCAACTTGGTGTACAGATACACCTAATTGTTCGATCAACGCTTGGGCATAAGGATCATTTCGATAGTCATGGAGATAATTGATCCCTTTCACACCAGCTTGCAACAAAGCCTTTGTACAGGCCAAACATGGAAAATGTGTGACATAGATTTCTGAACCTTCCGTCGGGATACCAAGTTTTGCACACTGTAGGAGTGCATTCATCTCTGCATGGATCGTTCGCAAGCAGTGTCCATCCACGACGTAACACCCTTCATCTATGCAGTGGACATCTCCACTGACTGCTCCATTATAGCCGCCAGCAATGATCCTTTTTTCTCGAACGAGTGTCGCTCCTACTTCTAAACGTGTACACGTACTACGTAAAGATAACAGTACTGCCTGAGCCATAAAGTACTGGTCCCAAGGAATGCGTTCATTATGTGACTTATCAGTAACTTTTTCTTTATTCGTATCGCATGCTTTTGAAGATTTTTCTAACATGTTTTATATTCCTCCGTTTTTTCAAGTTGATTAAAAAGTACTCATTGCTTAAACAAAATATTCTTTAAATATAACGAATCATCCTGTCTGACAAAAGATCCTACCCTTCACTGCCGAAATGAAGTCCGTCATCCATTAGCCCATTATAAAAATTCTTCGAATCCATTTGTTCAAGAAATTCCGTATAAAAATCGATACTTCACAATCATGGCGTTTTGCTACTTCTGTGAGAACAGAGATATATTCTTTGATCAACTTGTTATTCCGATATTTTTGTTTTGTCTCATCGACTGCTGGTGGCGTGATAAAGAAAGCATGATCAGAACTATAGTCTTTTTTCAGCTGAACTATCATCCACTGCAGATTTTTTGGTACGTTTCTTTAGAAAGTTGTTTATGCTCTGCTAGATCATTCGTCCCAATGAGAATAAATACTTTATCTGCTGTATAGCTAAGTACATCTTTGGCAAAGCGTTCTCGTAGAGCTTGACTGTTATTGCCGCTGACAGCCGTATTCATAATATGAATCCCAGATATTTTATTTTGGAGATAGACATTCAGCATTGGTTTTTTTAATGTTTCTTTGCGAACAATCAAGCTATTTCCTATCCAAAAATACTACCTCCTCGTCCTGCCAAGCTCTTAGAATTGGATTATTCTTAGTATCCATTAGCGTCCATTTATTGCTCGTGCCAGTCGATTTTGAATCATTCTATTTAATTGTAACGAAGTTTTTTAGTTTTTCAACTGTCTTTTCACCGATACCAGAAATCTCCTGCAGGTCTTCCACTTTCTGGAAGGATCCGTTTTCTTCTCTAAATCGAATGATTTCTTGCGCTTTGACTGATCCGATCCCAGGAATCTGCTGAAGTTCTGATGGAGTGGCTGTATTGATATTTATTTTGGGAGGCTCGGAATCTGCTGTAGGCTGTTTTCCTTCCGAGGATGCCAACTGATCAAGATGTTCTGGCAGCTCTTCACCTACAGCAGGGATATATAGGACTTGCTGATCTTCTATCTTCGCAGAAAAGTTGATTCGATCGCTATCCGCTTCTTCTAATAATCCACCTGCACGCTTTAGTACATCATAGACCCGTTCTTCTGAAGAAAAGGAATAGATACCAGGCTCCTTCACACTTCCTTTGATATCGGTGTACATGACCTTTGGACGAGCATCCTCTTCTACATCGTTTCCTTCAGCTGATGGATCTTCTCCACTGGAACTAAACGAAGAAAGTATTTCTTTTGCAGCAGTCTCTTCTGTTTCTCTATAAAATAGCAAATTTGATAATAAAAAACCACTTGCGATACAAAAGATAAGAACTATCATAGACATCCAAATGATCAATTTGGGTGAAGCTAGTATTTTCTTGCTGATTTTTTCTATCATTGTTCTTTTTTCAAAGAATGACCAGTAAAAATCATTCATTACTCCTTTCATTTAAAATTGAAGAAACAGTGAGCTCTGGCAAAATCGTCCCTTCAACATCTAATTACGTCAATTTTTTCTTTTGTTTTTATTTTTATCGTGAAGATTTTTGACGAAAAAGAGGGGTTGTGACAGAACTCGTGTCACAACCCCTCTTTAATTATTTAGTTTCATTTCATTTTCTCTAGATAGTCAAGCGCTTCTTGTACTGTTTTTACTGGTACGATTTTCATTGAGGAATTCAATTTTTTAGCGGCAGCTTTTGCTTCTTCGTAGTTGGTTTTTATTTCAGGATATTCTTTCTTAACATCGTCTGAAATCGTATCATCTGGTGCAAAGAAAATCTCTACGCCAGCTTTATCCGCACTTGCCACTTTTTTATCGATTCCTCCGATTCGGCCAACTTCTCCTTCACTGTTGATCGTTCCAGTTCCTGCAATTTGCTTACCATGTCGCAAGTTTTTACCAGTGACTTGTTCATAGATTTCTAAAGTGAACATCAATCCCGCTGATGGCCCACCGATAGAGCCAGAATTAATACGAACATCTGTATCTGATTCGATCTCGGTATGGTCAGTAAGCGTGATACCTATTCCTGCCTTTTTATCTGTTGGTAACTCGATCAGATCACCAGAAGCTGTTTTTTCTTCACCATTATGCAAATAACTGATTTCGATTGTTTGTCCAACTTTTTGGCTTTTTACATAATCCATAAATGCTTCTGTACTTTGAAAGCTTTTCCCGTCTACTTTTGTTACTGTATCTCCAACTGAAAGCTTGCCAAAGAAATTCGATGTTTTCTCTACACTCATGACATATACGCCTTTGAATTCCATTTTATAAGGCTTGTCTGCAAGTTTTAACGCTTGTTCGATTGCTGCATTTTGGGAAGAATCCATATAATACTGTTGCATTTGATTATATTCTTCATTTGTCGCCCCACCAGTCAATTCTTCTTCACTGATCAATTCTTCAAAAGGGGTCATTTTAGCTTTTAAAGCTAAGAAACCTGTAGCTTGCCTGATACCAACAGAGGTAAGAGAGAAAGACCCAGAACCTTTATCTTCCTTATCATTGACCGTAATTAGTTCTTTCAGATCGATCGTGGCTCCCGGTGATTCTACATAATACGGCAAGGGAACTACTACAAATCCAATGATCAACATTCCAAATATGATAATCAGTACTGTTTTCAACCATTGTTTAGCTTTCATTTGATTCACGCTTTCCAGCTAAAGCTTCGTTGATCACTGGCGGTAAGTAGCTGCTCACATCTCCGCCAAAGTGCAGTACTTCTTTTAAAATACTGGAACTCACGTGACTATATTCTGGTTTTGCTAATAAGAAGACAGTTTCCAATTCATCATATAGATGATGATTCATCTGAGCAATCTCTCGTTCATATTCAAAGTCTTTGATACTTCGTATGCCTCTGATCAACGCATCTGCACCAATCTCTTTTGCTGTTTCTACCGTCAATTGATTTTCTTGATGCATGACTTTTACATTAGGAAGATGAGAAACAGCTTTTGTGATCAATGTCATTCTTTCTTCTGGGGGAAACAAACTTTTCTTTGAAGTATTGATAAAAACACCAATTACTACCTCATCGAATAATTTAGCCGCACGTTCCACCGTATCTAAGTGACCTTTTGTAAAAGGATCAAAACTTCCTGGGAATAATGCACGTTTCATTGATTTCCCTCTTTTCTATAGATAGTTACGGCCGTTATGCCATAAATCTGTTTTCTTATTTGATGGAATCCAGCCACAGTTTCTGGCAATTCGACTGTTTTATCCGTTTCGCATACGATAACTGCGGTTTTAGAAAAAAGTCCCAGTTCTTCCATTTTATGGATTTGATCGATTATTTTTTGTTTTGCATATGGCGGATCAAGAAACAAGTAGTCGAATTGTTGTTTCTCCGCTGCTAGCCGTTCGATTGCTTTGTCCGCATCAAGTTTTATTGTGGTAAATTTCTCTGGTTCTTTCGTAATTTCGATGTTTTCTTTGATGATTTTTAGCGCTTGGTAATTTTTGTCTACGCATACCGCATGACTGCAGCCTCTAGATACTGCTTCGATAGCTAAACCACCGCTTCCTGCAAACAGATCCAATACTGTCTCTCCATCAAAATATGGTCCAATCATATTGAATATGGATTCTTTTACTTTATCTGTAGTTGGTCTGGTGTTCGCCCCTGCTAAACTTTTTAAACGGCGCCCGCCATAATTTCCTGATATTATCCGCATCTACTCACTCCTTAGAAATGGTACTGGTACTAGTATACCAAAAAAATACTTGGACAATGATCAAAAATCGATCGTTATCCAAGTTATTTTTTATTTAAAAACTGCTCATAAGAGATTTTTAAAGATGTTCAGCTAATCGGATTTCTGTATTTAGCTCTTCAATTTCGAAACCTTCGTCTTTTAATACTGTTTTGTTTCCTATTTTTTCGGCAAAATTCATTTCGATATCCGGTCGGTAAGAACGTTCTACGTTTCGAACAAAATGTAATTTACGGATTCGTTCTTCTGTTTCTTCCAATGTCTCTTCATTTAAGTAAAGCACGACATATTTCATTCTTCTTGAGACATAATGCAACAAGCCGAACTTTTTCAGATTCTTTAATTGTTTTAAGCTGTAGACCCATACGATCAGCCCGCGTCGTTTTGTTATTTCAAATTCACTATTGTCTAATTGCATGACAATTACCTCCGCATCCAAAGTGTTTTTTCGTTTCAAAAAACGGGCTACCTGCATCTACTTTGATTTCATTAGAAACTTCTTCGGCAAGTACTTGGACAATTTGATCCAACAGACTTTGCAGCTGTGTTTCACTATATCGGAAAGCTGCAACATGCTCATCCATATCAAGCTGTCTTTTTGCTTTTCGAACAGCTCGTTTTTTTTCACGATAATCAGGTGCATACTCACCATATGCCGCTACATTTTCAAATGCTTCTTTCTTAGACAAGAACGCTTCTTTCAACTGGCAAACTTTTGCAGATTCTTCCATTGACTGTTTATGTTCAAGATAAGAAGCCATCGTTTTACTCTTTTTTATCATTTCAGCGACTTGGAGGCATTGATCCTCCAGTTGAAACAGCTCTTCGTTAACGATCACTGCTATCACTACTTTCTCCGTTTTCTTCTTGCAATAAGACTAACATATTTTCTTTAGAAAAAGCAATGCCTACAGAATCCGTTCCCGGGTCCATGAAACGGTCATGGTTGTAAGGATCGCTGTACCAATATAAAAACGAAAAAGTAGCGTCAATCGCCGGATGAATAAATAGCCCACTAGTATTTTCTAATTTTTGTTTACTGATTAACTTCTCCAATTCATCATTCGTCAGTGAGAATTTCACTGTCGTTTGAGCACTGCCTAGCGATTTTTGCCAATCAGCCATACGTTCCTCTGACAATATTTCCTCAGGCCTTGTCAAAAAATCATGTAGTAGCAGCTGACTGTGGTTTTGAAAGGCAAGTGTTTGATTGTATATGGGAAGTTCGTCTTCTCTTCTAAGCATATTTAATAAAGTCGTACTTTTTCGTTCTTTAACGCGATTGATTGATTCCCAATCAGCCGATTTATCTGCTTGATAATGTGGAAGGCCTTCACCAAACACTTGATATGGCAATAGTTTCAAAAGACTATCTTTATCTAAATACACAACTGAAAATAGGCCGTTTGTTGTTTGATCAAAAAATAAAATAGCAAAAGTGTCGTTATCAAAAGCAATTAGCGGACGATAATTCATATCCTCTTCCATTAGTTCGATTCCAACTTCTGTATCATGGTACTCAAAAGTGAAATTAGTATAGATAGTAGTGATTTTCGTAAGATCTTGCATCGTCATCCCTAAATAAAACGGCGCGATATCAGCAGGCCCTGTTTGCAGTACTTTAACAGTTGTGACTCTGCTGTCTTGGATGTTCGCTTCAAATGTGAGATGACTAGCTTTATTTTCATAATATCTTGTTTCAAAACCAAATCCGCTAGTTAATCGATCATAGGCTTGGCCAAAATCCTTTTCCAGCTGATCGATCGGTTTTCCGATATAAGTAGAAAAACCAGTTGCTTTAAGCTCCTGGTATTTCCACGTTGTCATTTGGTTTGATATTTGTTGATCAGAGTTTTCCTTCACTTCAAGTTTTGGCGGAAACAAGACTGGTTCCATGTAGAATGCCACAATAACTAATAGCAGAATCAGCCAAAACAAACCCAGTCTTTTCATGTTTCCCCACCTTTCGCTTATTATTTCTCAGTCACTTCAATCAAAAGGTCACCAGACGAAATAGTGTCTCCTGAAGACACATATACATGTGCGACTTCTCCGTCAAAACGTGCTTCGATGGCCGTTTCCATTTTCATCGCTTCAGTAATCATCAACGTATCACCTTTTTTAACGTTATCGCCTTTTTTCACTAATACATCCAAAACAGAACCAGACATCGTTGCTCCAATTTGTTCTCGGTTTGTCGGTTCAGCTTTCAATCGGGTTTGGACCGTACTGATGATCGAATTATCTTTGATAGTGATTTCACGTCTTTGTCCATTCAAATTGAAGAACAGTACGCGATTCCCTTCGATATCGGGTTCTCCGATTTCATCTAAACGAATGATAAGCGTTTTTCCGCGTTCGATTTGTACATTGATTGTTTCACCCAAACGTATACCTTGGAAAAATGTTGGTGTGTCCAGTAATGTAACATCGCCAAATTGATTATATGCTTTTTGATAGTCCAAAAAGACTTGCGGATACATCAAATAGCTTAATACTTCGTCTTGTTTTGGTTCATAGCCAATTTTTTCTGCCAATTCTTTTTTTACTTCGTTGAAGTCGACTGATTCAGCCAAAAGACCTGGACGTTCATTCAATGCAGGTCTGCCTTTAAGAATAATCTTTTGCAATTTTTTAGGAAATCCGCCAACGGGTTGCCCTAGTTCTCCTTGGAAGAAAGTCACAACAGATTCAGGGAAACTTAGTGTTTCGCCTTTTTCATAAATATCTTCTTCTGTAAGATCATTTTGGACCATAAATAGTGCCATATCTCCAACTACTTTAGATGATGGAGTTACTTTAACGATATCGCCAAACATCAAGTTGACAGTATGATACATTTGTTTGATTTCATCCCAGCGATGACCTAATCCGACAGCTTTTGCCTGTTGCTGTAGATTCGAATACTGTCCTCCTGGCATTTCATGCATATATACTTCTGTTTCAGGAGCATTCAAGCCGTTTTCAAACGGTTTGTAATACATGCGCACATCTTCCCAATAATGGTTTAATTTCTGTGCATTTTCAATCGTGATTTCTGGCAGCCGTGGACCATTGACCAGTGCATAATACAAGCTGCTCATGCTAGGCTGACTAGTATTCCCACTCATTGCACTCATTGCCACGTCAACGATGTCTACTCCTGCTTTTGAAGCAGCAGAATAAGTGATGATTCCATTCCCGCTGGTATCATGAGTATGCAGATGGATTGGCAGATCTGTCGTTTCTTTCAATTCACTAATCAAACGATAAGCTGCCTGCGGTTTAAGCAGCCCAGCCATATCTTTGATTGCAATGATATGCGCACCCAGTTGTTCTAGTTCCTTTGCCATGTCTTTATAATACTGAACATTGTATTTTGCCCGACTTGGATCGTTGATATCGCCAGTATAGCAAATAGCTGCCTCTGCGATTTTACCAGTATCCCGTACAGCTTGGATACTTTTTTCCATTTGTGGAGTCCAGTTCAAACTATCAAAGATTCGAAATACATCGATTCCTTGCGCTGCTGCTTCTTTGACAAATTCCACCAATACATTGTCAGGATAATTAGAATACCCAACGGCATTTGAACCTCTGAAAAGCATTTGCAGCAACGTATTAGGCATTAAAGAACGAATTTTTCTCAACCGTTGCCAAGGATCTTCATTCAAAAAGCGGTAAGCCACATCAAATGTTGCTCCCCCCCACATCTCACTTGAAAAGAGTTCAGGAAGACCTTCTCCAGTCAAACGTGCAATCTGCTTGAAATCCTTTGTCCGAACACGAGTTGCTAGCAGACTTTGATGGGCGTCTCTAAATGTCGTATCCGTCAACAACAAATTTTCCTGTCCTTTGATCCATTCGACCAAAGCATCGGCACCCTTCGCATCTAATACATTCTTAGCCGTTACGTAATCAGTTCTTGTGATTAGATCTTTAGGCATACGTGGTTCTTCATAAAATGGTTTTTCGCCACTTTCGATACCTGGAAAACCATTCACAGTAATTTCACCGATATATTTCATCGTTTTGTTTCCGCGGTCTCGTAGTCGAGGAAATTCAAATAATGTTGCTGTACTATCAATGAAGGTTGTTTTTGCATTTCCTGATTGGAATTCAGGATGTGTGATGACATTGAGCATAAATGGAATGTTTGTTTTCACTCCACGGATTCTAAATTCTTTCAAGCAACGTTCCATTTTCTGAATGGCTGTTTCAAAGGTAGCACCATGCGTACATACTTTTACTAGCAATGAATCAAAATACGGTGTCACTACATAGCCCGCGTAAGCATTTCCGACATCCAGACGTACGCCAAAACCACCAGGTGAACGATACGTATCGATTTTCCCTGTGTCTGGTAAAAAGTTATTCAACGGGTCTTCTGTAGTGATTCGGCATTGAATGGCTGAACCATTTAATTTAATTCCTTCTTGCTGAGGCAATCCGATTTCTTTATGCAGATCCAAACCTTGAGCAATCAACAGTTGCGTTGTTACGATATCAATATCTGTAATCATTTCTGTGATCGTATGTTCCACTTGGACGCGAGGGTTGACTTCGATAAAGTAAAAATCATCTCCTTCAACAAGAAATTCTACTGTACCTGCGTTGACATACCCGACATATTTCATCAATTGGACAGCTGCCTGGCAGATTTTTTGACGTTGCTGTTCATTCATAGAGACACAAGGCGCTACTTCTACTACTTTTTGGTGACGGCGCTGAACAGAACAATCTCTTTCAAAAAGATGGATGACGTTTCCATGCGTATCCCCGAGAATCTGTACTTCGATATGCTTAGGATTAGCGATGTATTTTTCAACATACACTTCATCAC
Source organism: Enterococcus sp. PLH-Efm8 (assembly GCF_053011625.1). Classification (NCBI taxonomy): domain Bacteria; kingdom Bacillati; phylum Bacillota; class Bacilli; order Lactobacillales; family Enterococcaceae; genus Enterococcus; species Enterococcus sp. PLH-Efm8. The sequence continues at coordinate 1,195,133 of NZ_CP172568.1, read as the reverse complement.
TACCAAAGGCTGCTTTTGCTTCGCTTTTCGCACGTTCGTAGCCCTCTCTTGCACTCTTTTCATCGTGAGCTACACGCATGCCGCGTCCGCCGCCGCCTAGAGCTGCCTTGATCATAATCGGATAACCGTATTGTTTCGCAAACTCCAAGGCATCGTCTATAGAAGCGATTGGTCCATCTGTGCCTGGAATCGAAGCAATCCCCGCTTCGATAGCTGCAGCTTTTGCTTTGATTTTATCTCCAAAAATATCTAAATGATGCAGTTTGGGTCCAACAAAAATGATGCCTTCTTCTTCGCACCGTTGCGCAAAATTCAAGTTTTCCGACAAAAGACCGTAACCCGGATGAATAGCGTCAGCTCCGCATTCTTTCGCGATAGAAATGATCCCTTCAATATCTAGATACGCATCAATCGGTTTTTTTCCTTGTCCTACTAAATATGCTTCATCCGCTTTGAAACGGTGTACGGAATATTCATCTTCTTCTGCATAGATTCCAACAGTTTTAATTCCTAATTCTGTACAAGCACGAAATACACGTACAGCGATTTCACCCCTGTTAGCAACTAAAACTTTTTTCATCGAACCACTCCTACATCTTTTTTTATTATAAACCTAAGCTCTTGCGTTTTTCATCCGCACTGATGTTGAGGACAAAGCCGACACAAATCGAAAGCATCAGCAAACTGGAGCCTCCTTGACTTAAAAATGGGAACGTGATCCCTGTCAAAGGAATAACGCCAGTAATCCCTCCAAGATTGACAAATACTTGGATCAAAAACATTGCGCCGATCCCAATGCACAAAAGCGAATTGAACGGATCTTTTGAACGGATACCTACAAGGACAATGCGCACAATCATAAAGAATAGCAACGCTAATATCAAAATCCCCATAATCACTCCCAGTTCTTCCACTACGATTGCATAAATAAAATCGGTTTGTGCTTCTTGTAAAAATCCTTTTTTCTGGATACTGTTACCTAATCCCCTGCCAAATAGTCCTCCGTTGAACATGGCATAGTAGCCGTTGACTAGTTGATGCCCTTTATTTAATTCGTCTGAGAAAGGATTTTGGTAAATAGCAAATCGATTATAGATATACTGTAAACGTCCGGGTAAGATCTTTCCGTTTGTGATATTGATCAGCCAGATCGTAAAAGTACTTAGACAAAAGCCTCCTACTCCTACAATCAAAGTATACACATAATTGACTCCGCTGGCTAAAAGCAGAACCAAAATAATCAAAAAGATAACTGCCGCATTACCAAAATCGGGAAGAATAGCGACTAATGCAGTAAGTCCGATAACCATTGCAAGTGGACGTTTCACAGTCCCAAGAAAATCTTTTTGTACACTGTTTTGTCTTTTAGATAAAGTCAGAGACAGGTACCAGATAGAAATGATTTTTAGGTATTCGGCAGGTTGGATCGAGAATCCTGCAATTTGCAGCCAACCTTTCGCCCCATTGATCTCCTTACCAAAAAACACAACAATCAGCAGCAAAATCGTCAAAACTGCGATGGCTGCCATGATCAAACGCTGGTTTTTCAAAACATCTGTTTTCATTTTATAAAGTAGTGCGATAGCAATCAAGCTAAGCACCCAAAAAATACTCTGGTTAATGACTGATGCGGACGGATTTTGTCCGTTTTCTAATAATAGATACGACGTAGAACTATATACCATGATCAATCCCAATACACATAAAATTAAATAGGGAATCAAGATGCTATAGTCTAATAGATGCCTTTTTTTCACTTTCTTAGGCAAGTCTATTCCTCCTTGCCAACTTCTTTTTTATCATAAATTTCTTGGTAAACCTCACTATATAACTGATTCAATTCTCGTTCTAGCTCACTTAACATCAGCTGGCCCTCGTTCTTTCCGATTACTCCTATACGGACAGCAAAACCGACTTGCCGGGAAAAGCCGTACATCTGTGTATCTACCACTTCTTCGAAGGCTTTGCATTGTGAGATACAGAGACTGTTGTTTTGATTTCGGATTAATCGTTTGATCCGTTCTGCTTCATCATTTAATACTTGGATCGCAAGTTTTTTCGACAAAGAATCCATCTGTGCTTACCTCCCATTCTAATTCCTTAATTATAACATATTTGATTTTCATAAGGAGCAAAAAAAACAGATTTAACCAGTTGTTTTTATTCATTTTTACGTATTCGTTCTTTCTACTTATCCAGAACGTTAGAGTCCGCATTTTTTATCCGAGATAAAAAGGCTTCGCCATATTTATCAAGCTTGCTTTGGCCAACTCCTTTTATCTGAAGCATCTCCAATCTGCTTGATGGACGTATTCGGCTCATTTCTTTCAATGTGGAATCTGAAAATACGACATACGGGGGAACGCCTGCTTCTGATGCTAGATCCGTTCGCAGTTCCCGCAGCACTTCAAATAGTGTATCGGTTTCTTCATCCGATAGCTGCTGGACTTTCTTGGGTTCCTTTCGATAAACAGATTCTTGTCCTTTCAATACTTGTATCCCTCTTTCTGTTACTTTCAAAACAGGATACTCACCATTGATGGTCAGAAGATAGCCATTCGATATCAAATATTCAATTAACTGCATCGTTTCTTTTTGCGATTGGTTTTTCATCAGTCCATAGGTAGATAAATGTCCAAAACCTAAAGCTTGCAGCTTTTGTTCTTTCGATCCTGCTAAGACTTTCATCAGCATTTGTTTACCATAGTTCTCACCCATACGTTTTAAGCAAGAAAGAACCATCTGTGCTTCTGTCGTTACTTCTACTATTTCTCTGTCATCTAAACAGTTACCACAACGGTTGCACGGACTGCTTGTCTCGCCAAAATAGTTTAGGATGTATTGCTGAAGACAGGACTCAATATACACGTATTCTGTCATCGCTTTTAATTTTTCATATTCTTTTTGCTTTTGCCCTTCTTCTCTTTGGGACTGCTGGATAAAAAACTTTTGGACTTGGATATCTTGAGGAGAGAAAAGCAGGATGGCTTCACTGGAAAGACCATCTCTTCCCGCCCGACCAGCTTCCTGATAGTATGCTTCTAGAGAGCCAGGAATTTGATAATGGATAACAAAACGGACATTGCTTTTATTTATACCCATACCAAATGCATTTGTCGCTACAATCAGCTGCAAGCGATCGTATAAAAAGGCTTCTTGCATTTCTGTTCGCTCATTCTCATTTAGACCACCATGATATCTACCCACGGAAAAATCGAATTTTTTAAGCAAATGATAGAGACGGTCTACTTCTTTTCTCGTTGCTGCATAAATGATACCAGATTGATTTTTGTTGATCTTTAAATATTCGATTAGATATTGTTCTTTTTTTTGATCTTTAATTACTTGAAATCGTAGATTTTCTCGTTCAAAACCAGTCTGAATATGGTTGTTTTCTGGAATTTTTAAAAGTCTTTTTATGTCAGCAGCTACTTGCACAGTCGCTGTAGCTGTCAAAGCAACAATTACAGGACGATTTGGCAGTTGATCTAGCTGGTTCGCCATCTGTAAATAACTTGGGCGGAAATCATGCCCCCACTGAGAGATACAATGTGCCTCGTCAATAGCGATCATACGGACGTTCCATCGCTTCATTGCTTGGATAAAATCCGGCATGATAAAACGTTCAGGAGCGATATAAAGTAAACGGTACTGCTGTCTATCGATTTCTTGGAAGCGTCTAGCTGTTTCGTAACCATCTAACGAGCTATTGATAAAAGTGGCGGGTATACCTAATTGATTCGCCGCGTCCACCTGATCCTTCATCAAAGAGATTAAAGGGGACACAACCACAGTAAGCCCATCTAATAGTAAAGCTGGAAGCTGGTAACAGATTGATTTCCCACTTCCGGTAGGCATGATTCCTAATACATTTTCCTGATCAATGACTTTCTGGATAATTTCTTTTTGACCAGGTCTAAACTCATCATAGCCAAAGTATTGTTTTAATAAGTCGTTCATCTTCCCGCTCCTTTCTCTTGCCATTTTACTTCGATTTTCTTCGAAGGACAAGTTGATCTCCTTTCGTGAAACATTATCTTATTATGAAACAAAAACTCTCTAGAAATAAGTTTTTTAAAAGTCTTTTAAACGTCTTTCGGCGTATTTTCTGAATTTATGTCCATTGACAAAGATGACTTCTCCACAGAAAAGAGTTGGACAAAAAAAGAAACCAGCTATTTTTTATAACAAGCTGGTTTCTCTCTTCATCCTTTTACAGATTATTTTTTCTTTTTAGATGCTTTTTCACGAGCATTTTTCTCTAAAATTTGTTTTCTCAAGCGAATGCTTTCTGGTGTTACTTCGCAATATTCATCATCATTCAAGAATTCCAAAGATTCTTCCAACGTCAATTGTTTTGGTTTTTTGATGACAGATGTTTGGTCTTTAGTAGCAGACCGTACGTTTGTCATTTGTTTTGCTTTCGTGATGTTGACAGTCAAATCATTATCACGGCTGTTTTCCCCGATAATCATTCCTTCATATACTTCTGTACCTGGTTCTACGAAGACTGTACCGCGTTCTTCGATACTCATGATAGAATAAGTCGTTGCTTTTCCTGTATCGATCGAAACAAGCGCCCCTTGGTGACGTCCGCCAATTTGACCAGGAAGCATTGGCAGATATTGGTCAAAAGTATGGTTCATGATTCCGTAACCACGTGTCATTGAAAGGAATTCAGTTGAATAACCAATCAAACCGCGGGCAGGTGTTAAGAATGTCAAACGGATTTGTCCGTTTCCTGTATGGACCATATCTTGCATTTCACCTTTACGTAAGCTCAAGGACTCGATAACACTACCCATATATTCTTCTGGTGTATCGATTTGCACGCGTTCAAACGGTTCGCATTTTACACCGTCGATTTCTTTTTCAATAACTTCTGGACGAGATACTTGCAATTCGTATCCCTCACGGCGCATGTTTTCAATCAAGATAGACAAATGCAATTCTCCACGACCAGAAACTGTCCATGCATCTGGAGAGTTTGTTGGTTCAACTCGTAAGGATACATCTGTTTGAAGTTCTGCCATCAAACGTTCTTCAATCTTACGAGCGGTTACGAATTTACCTTCTCGACCGGCAAATGGTGAATTATTAACTAAGAAAGTCATTTGCAATGTTGGTTCGTCAATGTGAAGGATAGGTAACGCATCTTGATGATCCACAGGAGTAACTGTTTCACCGACAAAGATATCTTCCATACCTGAGACAGCAATCAAGTCTCCAGCTTTTGCTTCTTGAATCTCTAGACGTTTTAGTCCAAAGAAACCAAATAATTTCGTTACACGGAATTTCTTAACTGTTCCGTCTAATTTAATTAATGCTACTTGGTCTCCTACTTTGATTGTTCCTCTAAATACACGTCCGATTCCGATACGACCTACATAATCGTTGTAGTCAAGTAATGAAACTTGGAATTGTAATGGTTCGTCGCTGTTATCGACAGGAGCAGGGATTTTTTCAATAATTGTATCAAAAATAGGTGCCATGGTTGGTTCTTGATCTGCTGGATCATCTGACAAGCTTGACGTACCATTTAGTGCAGATGCATAAATCACAGGAAAGTCTAACTGATCATCATCTGCTCCTAATTCGATGAATAGTTCAAGAACTTCATCTACGACATGCTCAGGACGAGCAGAAGGTTTGTCAATCTTGTTTACGACAACGATTGGTGTGATATGTTGTTCCAGTGCTTTTTTCAATACAAAACGTGTTTGAGGCATTGTTCCTTCATACGCATCTACGACCAACACAACGCCGTCAACCATTTTCATGATCCGTTCTACTTCGCCACCGAAGTCCGCGTGTCCTGGAGTATCCATGATGTTTACGCGAATACCTTTATAGTCTACAGCTGTGTTTTTGGCTAAAATCGTGATACCACGTTCTTTTTCTAGCGCATTTGAGTCCATCGCACGTTCTTGCAATTGCGTATGTGCGTCTAATGTATCTGATTGTTTTAATAGTTCATCAACTAATGTTGTTTTTCCGTGGTCAACGTGGGCAATAATTGCGACGTTACGGATATCGTTTCTATAATTCAATGTAACTAACTCCTTTTTTATTGGTTCTTTATGACAGGGCAAATTTTACTCGACTGCTAATTATAGCAGACTTTTTTCATGAAATATAGTAAAATGTTTTCATTTTTTCGAGAAAATTAATCTTTTGCTCGTTTTTATCATTTTTGTGAATGATTTCTACCTTTTTTTCAGCCTTCTTTTTTCAAAAGGTCTGCGATTTCTGCATATGCACAAGAAGTCCCTGCTAAATAGTATTCCCTTTTTTCAAATGTCAAAGGAGTACCAAAAAGACCGCTTGTTACCATACCAAACTCTTCCAATAAGACATTTCCCGCTGCATAATCCCAAGGGCTAAGGTTTGAAATATAAGCAATGTGGTTTCCTTTCAAGATTGCCACTAGTTCAAGACCAGCGCATCCGTACATACGTGTCCCCATGCTGCTTTCCGCAATTTCTCGGATTCCATATTTATTATGACCGAAAAGATAACTATTCACACCAAGTAAGCCTTCCGATAAGGATTTATTTGCTGGTCTAGGCAATGGCTCATCATTTTTATACACGCCTATTCCTTTTCCACCCCAAAAAAGTTCATTTCTCATCACGTCATAAATGAAACCAAGCTTTCCAACGCCGGATTCATAAACAGCGAGCATAATACAAAAATTTTCCCCTTCAATCACAAAATTCAAGGTGCCATCAATAGGATCGATGATAAAGACTCTTCCATCGAGATCCGATAATTGATTACACCCTTCTTCTTCTGCCAATATTTTCGCCTCTGGATCAAAGGAATGGATTTTTTCGATTAGAAAATTCTGGATGTTTCGATCGACATTTGTTACTAGATCCGTTCGATTTGATTTTTGCGAGATTGTTAATGTTTGTTGAGAAGATTTGATTTTCTCACCAGCTTCTTCAAGCCAGGACTTGATATGATCAATCATCTGTTCCATTTATCTCACCCGTTCATTCTCAAAGTTTTGTTTGGATTTTTTTTTGCTTGCTGCACTGTACGATATAAAGAATAACCGGAAGCTTTTTCAAATTCCCGTCCCAATCGTTTTTCCTCACCAATGGATTTGACAACAGTTTTAAACTGCTGATAAGTCTTCAAAAAAGCTTCATTGTTTATCCCTTTTTCATTCGCACGTTCCAGATCTTCCCACATCTTCATTACAATGACCATTTCGTCTGTTGTCCAATCTAAATCAAGTGGATACTGATATTCTTGCATCTTCAACTCTCCTATTTCATATTCCTCTTCAGTGTAGCATAGGAAGTGGTAATAAACCAAGAAGTTGTCATATTTTTAAGTTTACATAATAATATTATTGATAATTCTAAAAAACAAAACGCAACTGATTTTTCAGTTGCGTTTCGCCTGTATTATTCAAATCAAATATGGATTGGTAAACCTAATGCTAATTCCGAAGCATCCATGACGATTTCGCCAAGAGATGGATGAGGATGAATCGTCAAGGCGATATCTTCAGCATTCATTCCTGATTCGATTGCTAAAGCTAATTCAGAGACCATATCACTTGCGCCGACTCCACCGATTTGCGCGCCAATAAGCACGTTATCTTCGATCGTCGTAACTAGACGGATGAATCCTTCTGTTTTACCAAGCGATAATGCCCGACCGTTCCCTGAAAATGGGAATTTATATGCTTTTGCTTCGATACCAGCATCTTTTGCTTCTTTGATCGTCATACCTACAGAAGCCAATTCAGGATCAGTGAAGGCTACTGCCGGCATTGCTTTATAATCTACAGCTACTTTTTTGCCAGAGATTGCTTCAGCAGCGATTTTTGCTTCATAACTGGCTTTGTGTGCTAATGCCGCCCCTGGAACGATATCACCGATGGCATAGATGTTAGGTACGTTCGTACGTCCTTGTTTATCCACCGTGATCAATCCTCGTTCTCCTACTTCGACACCCGCTTGTTCTAAGCCCATATCATCTGTATTCGGACGACGACCTACAGTGACCATCACATAATCAGCAGTAACGGATTCTTCTTTCCCGTCCACTGCATATTTCACTGTCACGCTGTCACCGTTATCGACTGCTTCTTTCGCCATTGCATTCGTTACGACTGTTACGCCTTTTTTCTTGAAATCATCTTCTACTAATTTTACTAGATCTTTTTCGTAAGTTGGTAAAATTTGTGGTGAGCCTTCAAGAATCGTTACTTCTGCTCCTAAGTTTGCGTACGCTCCGCCCAATTCGGCACCAATCACACCGCCACCGATGATCACAAATTTCTTAGGTACTTCTTTCAATGCTAATCCGCCAGTAGAATCTAACACACGTCCTCCGAATTTAAATCCTGGAATCTCGATTGGACGGGAACCTGTTGCGATGATTGCGTTATTGAACGAATAAGTTTGAGCTGAATCTGGATGAATGACGCGTAGTGTGTGATCATCTACGAAGAACGCTTCTCCTTCGATTGTTTCAACCTTATGTTTTTTTAATAGGAAACCAACACCAGAAGTCAACGTATGGACAACTTTGTTTTCTTTCCATTCTTGTGTTTTTGCAAAATCTAGTTTGACGTTTTCACTAGTTACTCCAAACATTTCAGAATCTAGTGACTCTTGATAATGGTGTCCTGCAGCTATCAGTGCTTTTGAAGGAATACAGCCGACATTCAAACAAACACCGCCAATATACTCTCTTTCAATGATTGCTACTTTTTGTCCCATTTCAGCAGCGCGGATGGCAGCTACATAGCCACCAGGTCCCGCACCAATTACAACTGTATCTAATTCTACAGCAAAATCTCCAACTACCATTTGTTTATCATCCTTCCATCATTAATAGCTCTGGATCAGCTAAAAGACGTTTGATATTATTCATTGCTTGTTGCGCAGTTGCTCCATCTACGATACGGTGATCGAAACTTAATGACAGTTTCATCACACGACCGACAACGATTTCGCCTTCAGCATTTACGATTGGTTGTTGTGCAATCGTTCCTACACCTAAAATAGCTACTTCTGGATAGTTGATGACTGGTGTAAACCAACCGCCACCTACAGATCCGATATTGCTGATCGTAATTGTTCCATTGCGCATATCTTCTGCAGATAGTTTGCCGTCATGAGCTAATTTTGCTTTCTCATTGATTTCGTCTGCAATAGCAAACATTCCTTTGCGGTCTGCATCTTTCACATTTGGTACATATAGTCCGTGATCCGTATCAGTTGCAATACCGATATTGTAGTAATGTTTATAAACGATTTCTTGGTTTGCATCGTCGATAGATGCATTCAATACTGGGTATTTCTTAACAGTCGCTGTTAAAGCTTTCACGACATATGGCAAGAAAGTAAGTTTCGTACCATTTGCAGCAGCAACTTCTTTAAATCGTTTCCGATTATCCCATAGTTTAGACACTTCTACTTCATCATGCAATGTCACGTGTGGAGCTGTATGCTTACTGTTGACCATTGCTTTAGCGATAGCTTTACGTGTTGGCGTCATTGCTACACGTTCTTCCAAGTCTCCTAAGTTGGACTTGAATGGTTTTGCTGGTGCAGCTGGTTTGCTTTCTGCTGCAGGAGCTGCTTCTTTCGGTGCTGCCGCTTCTGGCGCTTCTGATTTCGCTGGTGCACTGCTTGGACCACCTGCCAAGAAGTTTTCGATGTCCTCTTTTGTTACTCTGCCACCTTTTCCAGTTGCAGTTACTTGTGAGATATCTACATCTTTTTCACGGGCAAATTGACGAACAGATGGCATAGCCAATACACGTTTATTTGGATCGGCAGCTTCAACGACACTTGCTGAACCTGATGTTTCCACTTTTTCTTTTGGTGCTTCAGCTGATGGCGCACTAGTTGACGGTGCACTATTGTGTCCAGGAGCATCGATTTCTACTAATACATCCCCAACATTTGCTACAGTGCCTTCTGGAACAATCACGTTTTTAACTGTCCCTGTGACAGGTGACGGAATTTCTTCTACTGATTTGTCATTTTGAACTTCTAGTAATGTATCATCTTCATTGATCGTATCTCCTGGTTTGACGAACCATTTGACGATTTCACCTTCTGCGATTCCTTCACCGATATCCGGTAACTTAAATTGGAAGACTCCTTCGCTTGACGATCCAGCTGATTCTGTATCAACAGTGGGTTCAGCAGCCGGTTTAGCTGGAGTTTGGGATTCTGCGGCTACACCACTGTCCCCTTCATTGTCTTCGTGTCCTGGTGCATCGATTTCTACTAATACATCCCCAACATTTGCTACGGTACCTTCTGGAACAATCACATTTTTAACCGTTCCTGTAACAGGTGACGGGATTTCTTCTACTGATTTGTCATTTTGAACTTCTAGTAATGTATCATCTTCATTGATCGTATCTCCTGGTTTGACGAACCATTTGACGATTTCACCTTCTGCGATTCCTTCACCGATATCCGGCAATTTAAATTGATAAGCCATGACTTTGTTTCGTCCCTTCTTTTCTTAAAATTCCGCGATTTCTTTTACTTTGTCTTCGATATCTTTTGCATTTGGCAACCAGACATTTTCTGCTTGTCCAAATGGGAAGACTGTATCAGGTGCAGAAACTCGTCCGATTGGGGCTTCTAATGAAAGGATAGCGCGTTCTGAGATCTCAGAAACTACTTGCGCGGCAACGCCCGCTTGTCGTTGTGCTTCTTGGACAACAACTACGCGACCAGTTTTTTCCACGGATTGAATGATCGTTTCTACATCTAATGGCGCAACTGTACGAAGATCAATGATTTCAACAGATATATTTTCTTTTGCAAGATTGTCTGCTGCTTTGATTGCTTCACGCACCATTGCTCCGTATGTGATAATAGATACATCTGTTCCCTCACGAGTAACTGCTGCTTTATCCAAAGGAACTTCGTAAGCTTCATCCGGCACTTCTTCTCGGAATGAGCGATATAGTTTCATGTGTTCTAGGAAAACAACCGGATCGTTACTTCTAATAGAAGAAATCAATAGTCCTTTTGCATCATAAGGGTTGGAAGGAATCACTACTCGAATACCAGGAGACTGAGCGATCAAACCTTCTAAATTATCCGAATGCAATTCTGGTGTATGAACACCGCCACCAAATGGCGAACGAATTGTGATGGGTAGATTTCTAGTGCCGCTCATTCGATATCTTGTACGAGCCATTTGAGCTACTACTTCGTCCATTGCTTCGAAAATAAAACCAAAGAATTGGATTTCAGGAACTGGACGAAATCCTTCTAACGCAAGACCGAAACTCAATCCTGCGATTCCAGATTCAGCTAAAGGAGTATCGAATACTCGGTCTTCTCCGAACTTTTCCTGCAATCCTTCAGTTGCCCGGAAAACTCCTCCGTTTTTCCCAACATCTTCACCAAAAACAACGACATTCTCGTCATTTTCTAGTTCAAGTGCTAAGGCATCTGTGATTGCTTGGATCATTGTTTTTTGTGCCATGATTATTTCGACTCCTTCGCTTCATAAATTGCAATTTGTTCTTTGATTGATTGTGGAGATACTTCGAACATGTTTTTCAAGAAATCTGAAACCTTTTGTTTTGGTACTTTGTCGGCTTCAGCAATAGCTGCTTTGATTTCTTCTTTAGTTGCTTCGATGACTTGTTCTTCTTTTTCTTCAGACCAAAGTCCTTTTTCCGTCAAATATTTACGGAAGCGGATCAATGGATCTTTTTTCTGCCAATCGTCATCTGTGTCTTTTGTACGGTAGCGGGTTGGATCGTCACCAGATAGTGTATGTGGTCCATAACGATAAGTCAGTGTTTCGATTAGGACTGGTCCATTTCCACTGATCGCCCATTCCCGTGCCATTTTAGATACAGTATATACTGCAAGCGGATCCATTCCATCGACTTGAATACCAGGAATCCCAGCTGCGACAGCTTTTTGTGCAAGTGTTTTTGCTGCAGTTTGTTTTTCACGAGGTGTAGAGATCGCATACCCGTTGTTTTGGATATAAAATACGGCATTTGCATGGTAAGCGCCAGCGAAATTGATTGCTTCGTAAAAATCACCTTGTGATGAACCGCCATCACCAGTATAAGTGAAGACGACATTTTTCTTGTTTCGTTTCTTCAAACCTAATGCAACACCGGCTGCTTGTACATATTGTGCACCGATGATAATTTGTGGTGGTAGAGCTTTCAATTCTTCCGGATAAGAATTACCTGCAGCATGTCCTCGAGACCATAAAAAAGCTTGAGATAAAGGTAAACCATGTTTTACTAGTTGAGGTACATCCCGATAACCTGGAAGAAGAACATCTTCTTTATCAAATGCGTAAGCACTAGCCAGCTGACTTGCCTCTTGTCCAGCAGTTGGTGCAAAAAAGCCTAGGCGTCCTTGGCGGTTCAGCGCTGTTGAACGTTGGTCTAATACACGAGACCATACCATATGAGTCATTAATTCAACGAGTTCATCATCGGATAAATCAGGTACTAAATCTTTGTTAACTACGTTTCCATCTTGATCAAGTGCTTGATATACTGGGAAATCTGCATTGACTTCATCTAGCAGTGCTTGGAAGTCGATCGGTGCTTTTTTGTTTGCCATTTGTCACACATTCCTCTCTCATCTATAAGAAAATCTCTTCATTCTGCGATTGAAACAGTGAATAAAACTGTATCACTATTTAACCGTCTTCATTAATAAATTATCATGGATTTATGAGAAATACAAGCTAAAAGCACAAATTTTCACGATGAAAGGAAATTATGCCAATCCGCATATTAACAGCATTAGTGAATAAAATCACAATAAGGAAAGCGTTTTATATTTCATCTGCATTTTTTCTATTTTCTAATCAAACTTACAACCATCTGTTTCTATTTAAAAACGTTGGTGTTATACAGTTTTGTTGCAAACATTTATTTTATTTACACATCGTGAACGGACGTACAAATAATGGTTTTTTCTTAGTTTCTTTATATCGTATTCTTTTTCCGAAAAAAAAGAAACAGCTTGAAATTTAAATCCAAGCTGTTATATTCTTTAATCTATTTACTTTGTGAAATTATTCTGTTAACCACTTTTCTAGAATTTTCATCTTTGAATAAAACAACGGTATTTGGTTTTCATCCAGCCTACTGTAATTGATTCTGATTCCATTTATATCTTGCCCAAAAAGTAGACTTGGTGCAATTCCAAGACCCATATCTACTACTTTTTCTGCTAGTTCGGGGTCTAGTTTTTTCCCATCCCAAGTAATCCAGGCATAGTAACCACCTAAAATTGAATGAAGCTTGAAAAACGATTGTGAATCTCCCCAAGCGCTTATCAGTCGGCTTTTTTCTTTCAACTTTTTTCTTACATCTTGCATTTTCAAATCAATTGCTTCATTAAATACATTAGCCACTGTGATTTGTGTAAGGATATTCATCGAAAACTCCATCATTTCTTGCGCTTGAGCTAGTTGCGAGATAAAAGTCTCAGGTCCTATCACCCAACCGATTTTCGTTGTTTTTCCTAAAACCCTAGATAACGAACCGACGTATAACACATTATCCGGATCAATCGTTCGTATAGGAAGGACTTCTTCTTGGTTTAGAAATGAAAGATCCGTAAATACATCGTCTTCAATAATTGGAAGCCGATACTGTCGACACAATTCTACTAGCTTTTCTCGTCGTTTTTGACTCATCACTTTTCCTGTAGGGTTTTGAAAATTCGGGTTGATAAGCACTGCTTTCAATTTATTTTTATGGATCGATTCTTTCAGTTTTTCTAAGTCGATCCCTTCTTCATCCATCGGTATCCCAAATAAACGCGTTCCTGAAGCTTTGAAAAGAGGTAATCGGTAAAAAAAAGAAGGTGACTCTACAGCTATCCCCTCTCCAGCTGAAAGAATCGTTTGTAAAATCAAAAAGATTGCTTGCTGACCGCCACCAGTCACAAGAAGCTGGTTGGGGGAAAATGCCAATTCAAATTTACTTTCCAAATACCGTTTGATTTTGTTACGTAACGGAGTATAGCCTAAAAGATCCATTTCTTTTTCTTCCGCTAAGATTTCTTCAAGAGAATAAGAAGGAAACTCAAAATTCGGCAAAAGCTCATCTGGCATCTCGCTAGCGTATAAATCAAGAAACGATGTTTTTTGGATCTGCTTTGCTTCTCTTATTTTTTGCTCATACCAGTCCGTCTGCTCATAACGAGGAGAGATCATTTGCCGCCAATCGATTCTTGGAACAGCGAATTTCCCCCATTCAGTCTGATTAACAAACCATCCGCTGCCACGTTTGCTCGTTAGTACCCCAAGCTCCCTAAGCTCTTCCAATGCATGGACAACGGTGGAACGATTCACACCAAAAAGTTGCCCTAGTTTTCGTTCTGATTCAAGTTGACTTCCAGGATTGATCCTTCCGTTTTCGATTTCTCTCATAATCTGTTCCATAATTTGACGATAAATCGGTCCTTGTTTTTTCTCTACTTTTTCCCACATAAGCTTCTCTTTTCTATTGTCTATTTTTTCTTTTGATTTTACCGAATTTACGAGAAAAAAGAAAAACTTTTTTTGCAAAACATAAGGGACTGTGACAAAAATCTTATCACAGTCCCTTATTCTGAATAATGATGTTCAAAAGCTTGTATCTGCGATAATAATTCCAGCCAAACAAAACATATAAAGAACTATTTTTGTTTGGCTGTTCTTATTACTTAATGCAGGACAACTTTTTCACAACATCCTAATATTTTATTTATTTTTTAGATTGTGTCTCCATTAAAAATCGAATTTTTCACGATGACATAGTCAACTTTTCGAATGGCTTCCAGATCTCTTCCTCCAGCATAAGAAATAGATGATTGAAGGTCTTGTTGCATTTCCACTAGTGTATCTTTCAAAGATCCTTTGTGTTGGATCCAGATTTTCTTTCCTTCAACATTTCGTTTTTCGCCTTTTTGGAATTCTGAAGCAGAACCAAAGTATTCTTTATACACGATTCCATTTTCGACTTTTGTTTCGCCAGGAGATTCCTCGTGACCGGCAAACAATGAACCAATCATGACCATTGTCGCACCAAAACGGACAGATTTTGCAATATCGCCATGTGTTCTGATCCCACCGTCAGCGATGATCGGCTTGCGAGCTGCTTTCGCACACCATCTAAGAGCTGCCAGTTGCCAGCCTCCAGTCCCAAAGCCTGTCTTGATTTTTGTAATACATACTTTTCCTGGACCAATCCCGACTTTTGTTGCATCTGCGCCCGCATTTTCCAATTCACGGACGGCTTCCGGTGTACCAACATTACCGGCAATCACAAAAGTTTCAGGCAAATATTTTTTAATATGCTGAATCATATCAATAACTGAGTTAGCATGTCCATGCGCGATGTCGATAGTGATATAATCAGGATTTAGCGATTCTTCTGCCAACTTCTCTATAAAGGAATATTCCTCTTTCTTGACGCCAACACTGATCGAGGTAATCAATCCACGCTTTTTCATTTTTTTGATAAACGGAATTCGAGCTGCTTCATCAAACCGATGCATGATATAGAAATAACCATTTTCCGCTAAGAATTCTGCGATTGTTTCATCAATAATCGTCTGCATGTTGGCAGGCACTACTGGCATTTTGAATGTATGTTTACCTAATGTGACCGTTGTATCACATTCAGAACGGCTATTTACGATACATTTATTAGGAATTAATTGAATATCTTCGTAATCAAATACTTTCATTACATTATCCTCCTGATGTTCACATCCAGCAAAACACGAACATTATTAATTTAATCAAGGCTTTTTTTAGCGCCCTATGTAATTTAACTCAATTAAGCAAAAAAATCAAGAGCAAAAAGAGAATTTATACGAATGGTAAAAAAACATATATTATTTTTAGTCTATACAAACGAAACAATGAATGTTCGCTTTTAGCGAAAAAAAGACTGTGACAAATGTCTTGTCACAGTCTTTTTTCTGAATAACCGGCGTTCTCCTACGTTGTTCGTTTTTTCTTATTATACAAGTCTAGCACAACGGCTAAAAGCAAGATCAATCCTTTGATTGCCTGCTGCCAGTCTACCCCGACGCCTAAAATCGACATGCCATTGTTCAATACACCCATGACCAAGCCACCGACAATCGCACCCATGATTGTTCCAATGCCGCCGGAAGTCGAAGCACCACCAAAATATACTGCCGCCATTGCATCCAGTTCCATCGATGTACCTGCTTGAGGTGTTGCCGCATTCAATCGAGCAGCTAAAACTAATCCAGCTAAAGCTGCCATGACTCCCATGTTGACGAATACCCAGAACGTGATTCGCTTTGTTTTGATCCCTGATAGTTCAGCCGCTTTTCGATTTCCGCCCGTCGCATAAATCTGTCGACCTGCTACTGTTTTATTTGTCAAAAACCCATATGCTGCAACGATCAAACCAAGAATGATCAAAATAATCGGATACCCTTGATAAGAGGCAAAGATATAAGTTATTCCTAGTACAACGACTGCTGTAAATACCGCCTTTACCAAGAAAGCTGTTGGAGATTCCACTTCAAATAAATGATTTTTCCGACGATTTCTTGTTCGCCATTGACCAACAACTAACACGATCGTGATGATCATTCCTAAAATCAATGTCAAGAAGTGAAGGCTGCTTCCTTCGCTTAAGTCTGGTAAATAACCCGTAGACATTTTTTGGAAAACAGCTGGAAAAGGTGCTAGAGATTGGCCTCCTAGAACAACTTGTGTCAGTCCACGAAACATCAGCAATCCTGCTAAAGTCACGATAAACGCCGGTATCCCTGCATAAGCTACCCAAAAACCTTGCCATGCGCCGATCAGCCCGCCTACTGCAAGACATGCGATAACTGTCATCCACGGGTTCATTTGGCGATTGACCATCATCATGCCCGCAATTGCACCAACAAACGCCATCACTGACCCTACCGACAAATCCACATGACCTAAGAGCACAACTAATAACATCCCTGCAGCTAGTACTAATATATGGCTATTTTGCAGAACAAGGTTAGTTATATTCAATGGACGCCAGAAAATACCATCCGTCATCAATTGAAACGCAATAAGTAGTCCCGCTAAAATGATCACCATGCTGTAGCGACCAAAAAGATCAGCTGCTCTACTTTTCAAATTTAGTTTTTTCTCTTTTTTATCCGTAAGATTTTTTGCCTGTTCCAACTTAACCCACCTCTTCTTTCGTCATTAATTTCATCAAGACTTCCTGATCTGCATCTTCTCGCGAGACTTCTCCTGTAATACGTCCTTCGTTCATCGTATAGATTCGATCACACATCCCTAATATTTCAGGAAGTTCAGAAGAGATAAGACAGACAGCTTTGCCATTTGCTGCCATTTCTTCGATAATCGTGTAGATCTCATATTTTGCCCCAACATCTATCCCACGGGTTGGCTCATCCAAAAAAAGAATATCGGGTTGTGTCATCAGCCACTTGGATAAAACGACTTTTTGTTGATTCCCACCACTAAGACTACTGACAATTTGATGGATGGAGTTTGTTTTTATACGCATCTTTTTCCGGAAATTTTCTGCCTCAGTTACTTCTTTTTCTTTATCTAATACTCCTTTTTGACTTATTTTATCCAAACTGCTCAGCGTCACGTTTTCCCGAATATCCATCAGCAGATTCAGTCCTAAAGATTTTCGGTCCTCCGAGACATAAGCGAGTCCGTTTGCAATGGCTGAAGGAACGGTCTTAACTGATATCTCTGCCCCTTCCTTTAATATACGTCCGGATATCTTGCTTCCATAAGAATGTCCAAATAGACTCATAGCGAATTCAGTTCTGCCCGCTCCCATCAGTCCAGCTATTCCTACAATCTCTCCTTTTTTCAAATGCAAGTTGATGTGGTCGTTTATGATTCGCTCGTGATCAAGAGGGTGATAGACCGTCCAGTCTTCTACTTTAAAATAAACTTCTCCAATATCCGGTTTTCTTTCAGGATAACGATCAACTAAATCTCTGCCCACCATTCCGCGAATAATATGCTCTTCGCTGATCATTTCATTTTCTAGTGTCTCAATCGTCTGTCCATCCCGTAAAATGGTGATTCGATCTGCGATATCCACGATTTCATTCAGCTTATGTGAAATAATGATGGAGGTTACACCTTGCTCTTTCAACTCTCGGATCAATCTCAGCAAATTCGCGCTTTCTTCTTCATTCAATGCAGCGGTAGGCTCATCCAAAATCAACAGACGGACGGATTTTGATAATGCTTTAGCTATTTCAACTAGTTGCTGTTGCCCTACGCCAATCTGGGATACTAGAAGATTCGGGTCGATAGACAAACCGACTTTATTCAGCAGTTCATATGTTTTCTTTTCTGTCAGTTCCCAATCAATCACGCCTCTTTCTGCTTGTTCATTTCCGAGAAAAATATTCTCTTTTATTGAAAGATAAGGACTTAGTGCTAATTCTTGATGAATGATGACGATGCCTTTTTCTTCACTATCTTTCAAATCTTTAAATTGACACAGCTTTCCATCATAAAAGATTTCCCCGTCATAGGAGCCATATGGATACAAGCCGCTCAAGACATTCATCAATGTTGATTTTCCCGCTCCGTTTTCTCCGCACAATGCATGGATTTCCCCACGTTCAATCATCAGATTCACGCAATCTAACGCTCGGATTCCAGAAAATTTTTTGGTGATATCTGCCATTTTTAAAATACAATCCGCCATAATTCTTATCCTCTCTCTGACTTAGATCTCTTTAGTTCCTTGTTTGGTTCCTCTTAATTTTTCAGATCGGATTCTTTATAATAATCGGTGTCGATCAGCTCTGCTTGATAATTATCTTTATCGACAGATACTGTATTTGCTAAATACGTAGGGACAGTTTTCACCCCATTATCATAAGTTTCAGTATCATTGACCGGAACCTCTTCTCCATCACTGATTGCTTTGATCATTTCAATCGTATTTTTTGCTAAGATACGTGTGTCTTTAAAGATCGTTTGTGTTTGTTCCCCGGCAATGATCGATTTAACGCCAGCAACTGTCGCATCTTGTCCAGTAATCACAGGTAAAGGTTTACTTTCACTCCCATACCCCACGCCTTTTAATGACGAAATGATTCCTAAACTTATTGGATCATATGGCGACAAAACAGCATCCAATGTTTGGTCAGTATAATTTGCGCTTAACAGATTATCCATCCTTGCTTGCGCCGTAGAACCATCCCAGCGAAGCGTAGCGATTTGACTGAAACTCGTCTGTCCAGATGGCACGACCAACTGACCGTTGTCCATATATGGTTGTAAAACAGACATCACTCCGTTGTAATTGATTAGTGCGTTGTTGTCGTCAGGCGAGCCACCAAATAATTCAATCGTGAATGGTCCTTTTCCTTCTTTCAATCCTAAGTGCTCTTCAATATAAGCTGCTTGCGATACACCTACTCCAAAATTATCAAAAGTCGCGTAATAATCGACATTTTCTGAATTCATCAGTAAACGATCATAGGCGATCACCTTGATATCTGCTTCTTTTGCTTTAGCTAACACATCAGTTAAAGCCGAACCATCGATAGAAGCAATCACAAGTGTATCTACCCCTTTTGTAATCATATTTTCTATTTGTGCTACTTGATTTTCTACTTTATCTTCTCCATATTGAAGATCTGTTTTATAACCCAGTTTTTCTAATTCCGAGACCATGTTGTTCCCATCAGCGATCCATCTTTCTGCTGATTTGGTCGGCATAGCGATTCCTACATACCCCGTACTATCATCTGCAGATCCTGAATTGCCACACGCACTTAATAGAATGCTTGCGGTCAAAATAGCGATAGTCCCAACAATCTTTCTAAATTTGTTTTTCATTTTTTATCCCCCATTTCAATTGATACACCGAGTATAGCTAATAAAGAAAGCGTTAACATTGATTTTTTTATGGGATTTACTTTAAATTTTTTAGGTGTACTTTTTTTGTCTTGGATTTTTTTAAGTTTCTTGGATTTTTTTCGATTGATTCCTTTTGACTTTGATTTTCCCTTTTATCTGATAAGATAGTACTAACAAATCCAGATGGAGTGATTTAAAGTGAAACGTGTTTTATTTTTTTTAGCCCTTGTTGTAATCGCTTACCAAATGATGGGGTGTACACCTAATACAAAGGAAGCACCTGACCCACTAGTCGTTGGTTTTTCGCAATCAGGAACGGAGAGTAGCTGGCGGAAAAAGCATACTGAATCAATTATCACTGCGCTTGAAAAAGAAGATTACCAAGTTCTCTACCGAAATGGCTACATGAATCAGGAACGGCAAATCCAAGATATACGGACGTTCATTGCCTATAAAGTGGATATGATCATTTTTACTCCTTTGCAAGAATCCGGGTGGGACTCTGTATTAAAAGAAGCAAAGCGAGCAGGGATCCCTGTCATACTTGTCGACAGACATATTCAAACGAATGATCCCGAGCTTTTCGTCACCCACATTGGCCCCAGTTTCAAAGCAGAAGGAAATCGGGCGGGTTTATTTGTCAGCAATCACTTCACAAATTCAAAGAAACAGGAAATCAGAATCCTAGAACTTGCTGGTTCAGAGAACTCCACACCGACCAAGCTACGCTCCGAAGGATTTTTGGAATCAATCAATCGTAAACCAACCCTAAAAAAAGATGGAACCATCGACCATAAACCTCCGATGACTATTGTTCACCGAATTGTCGGTGATTTTATTCGGATGAAAGGAAAAGACCAGATGAAACGATATTTAGAAACAAATGATTTATCCGAAATCGATGTATTATACAGCCATAGTGATGAAATGACTCACGGTGCTTTAGCTGCGATAAAAGAAACATCAATCAAACCTGGAGAAGATTTGATCATTGTAACTATTGATGGACAAGAAGATATGATCGAGAAGCTACGCTCAGGAATCGTCAATTGTGTAGTCGAGTGTAAACCTGATGTCGGCTGGTATGTAGCCAATACCGTTACTCGTTATTTTGGAAATATTCAAACAGGAAAAACATTACCTAAAGATATTTTTATTTCCGAGACTGTCTTTTCCCAGCAGAATATAGCTAACATCCCAACCAGAAATTATTGACTGGAGAAGTATCATGACAAAAAATTTAAGCATAAAACAGATTTTTGCCCAAGCAAACAAAGCCATGCTTCTATTTGCTGTTATCCCTTTGCTACTGAGCATACTGTTATATTCGCAACAGATTTTGATTTATCAACAGACGATCGCAAATATCCAAAAAGCAGATGCAATTGCTTTGAAGGTTGATCAAAAAGTTTTGGAAAGTATGTGGGACTTGATTTCTGGCCAAGTAACCGTAGATGAGTTCAATGAGGAAAATATCCTAGAAGAACTTAGGAATGATATTCGAGAGAGCAAAAATAATACAAATACACTTAAAGAAATTAGTACGTTAGATGTATCGCTACGTACGATCGATACACTGGAAGATTATCAAAACGAGCTGATCAATAATATCTTGGCAAAAGATTTTATGGATACCAATGAAGAGATCATCAATCAGGTAGATTCTGTCACTCAACTGCTGTCAGATATCTTACAAGATTTTGTTCGTGTGGAGATCGACTTAGCAAGCAAAAAAAATACGACACTTGTCCGCTCGCTCATTCTATTAACAATAGTGGAACTTGGAGTTCTTAGTACCATTTTTTTCTATGCGAAAAAGAATCGTCGCTTTTTAGAGAGAAAGGTCCAAGAACCGATCAATCAGCTGATCGAGATGTCAGAACAACTTTCTTCAGGGAACCTTGGCTTTCGTTTAACCCTGCCGGAAACACTGGAATTACAAACACTTACCGCTAGCATGAATAAAATGGCGGAAGATCTAAACCAGTCTTTACGGGAGAACGCTTTGAAACAATACCATTTAGCACAAAGTGAAGTTCGTGTATTGCAAGCTCAGATTACTCCCCATTTTATTTATAACAGTTTGGATGCCATTATTTCTTTGATCGAACAAGACTGCTTTGAAGAAGCTCTGACTATGACCCATGCACTTTCCGGCTTTTTTCGTACGTCTTTAAGCAAAGGACAAGACTGGATTCCTCTTGAAAAAGAAATTAGCCATATCAATGATTATCTAGTCATCTTAAAAATAAGATACGGCCATATGCTTGACTATAAGATCGATATACCAGAAACACTTTTTCCTGTTTCTATTTTAAAAATGATCTTGCAGCCATTGATTGAAAATGCTGTATACCATGGAACGAAGTACGTCCGTCACAAAGGATTTATTCGTATTACCACATGCAAAATTGATGAGATGATCCAATTCAAAGTTATAGACAACGGGATTGGCATCCCTGCAGAAAAACTGGCAGAAATACGTAAAGAGTTAGCCAAAGGGATCGATTCAGATTTCAGTATCGGCTACGGACTTTACAACGTAAACAAGCGTCTCCTTCTTTATTACGGAAATGATCAAAAACCTATCACGATTGACAGCAAATACCGAGAAGGAACAACTGTCACACTGATGATCCCTCTATCTCCCAAAACAATTGGAGGAAACAAACATGTATAAAGTTTTTATCATCGAAGACGAATACCTCATTCGCAATAACTTGCGGGAACAAATAACTGTCCTTGGTTCTTATTATCCAATCACTTATGTCGGCGAAGCTGGAGATGGTGAGATGGCACTGTCTTCAATTATCGACTTACAGCCCGACATCATTCTGACTGATATCCAAATGCCTTTCATGGACGGGTTGACTTTTTCAAAAGAAGCAAGGAAACTACTTCCTTGGACTCGTCTCATATTTATTAGTGGATTCGACGATTTCGATTATATGAAAGGAGCAATCCAGGTACAGGCAGATGATTATCTGCTTAAACCGATTAAAAGTAGCGAATTGAAACAAGCAATAGAAAAAGCAGTAACTGCTTTAGATTTGCAGCAAAAAGAAACGCACACTTCTTCTGATCTTGTTTTCGAATTGAAAAAAAATCATTTCTTGAACGGTTTGTTCAAAGGCTCACTTACGATCAGTGAAACATTGAAACTTGCTGAATCTTTCAATCGCTCTTTAGCAGGGAAAAAAATGACCGTATTATTAGCAGCAAACCAAGTCAGTACAGACTTTGAAGATTACGCTCATCTCAGTGATTATTTGAAGTTTTTATTTAGGGAGAATCAACAAGTGATCTTCTCTGCTGTTTCCTCTCGATTCATCAAATTTTTAATAGTTGATTCTCTTGAAGAAAATGTGATCGAGACCAGTTATCAGGTAGCCCAAACGTTGGTCCATGAATTAGAAAAGGGACAAAAAAATAATTTTTCTGTCGCCATTGGTCCTGTCGCAGAAAGAATCAGCGAATTACCTGCATCTTTTGAGATCACGCAGATGATACTTGAAACCGCCAGTTCCCTTAAAGAACAAATTATCAGCTATGAGGATTTGATTCAAGAAGCGAAACTTCCAGTTGATTCTGTCTTTTACTTTGACCTCTCACTTGATTTGTCTTCATTATCGAAAAACGAAGTATCTAAGTACATCGAACACTTGACGAAACCACAAGGCACACCAACTCGAACACGATTATATCGTTTATTTGTCTTGACTAAGCTACTCCAGCATGTCTGCCTGAAAGAAAAGAAAATCCCGCAAGAAATGGTTCATTGCACATCCACCAGTCAACGCTTAGCAATCAGCGCCGACGACTCGCTTTACCGTTCGACAGTTTATATGTTCATTTCTTTCTTAACTGCTCTGCCCTCACAGCCTTCAAGGAACAAATATCAGCCAATTTTGAACCATGCATTGGATTTTATCAAAGAAAATTTTACCGATCCAGATATGTCCTTAACTTGGGTCGCTCAACAAGTTGCATTAAGTCCCTCTCATTTCAGTACGATTTTTTCTCAATCGTTTAACCAAACATTCATCGATTATCTGACAGAACAAAGAATCGAATTAGCAAAAAAATTATTGCAGCAATCAGACTATCGTATTTCAGATATTGCTTTTGAAATTGGTTATAATGACCCTAACTATTTCAGTTATTTATTTAAGAAAAAACAAGGGATTTCTCCAAAAGAATATCGGACACAGCTTTTCCTTAAAAACAAAAATAACTAATAAACGAAATCCGTACAATGATACTCTTTCCATTTGCAATAAAAAAAGACAGAATATCTCGAAGCTGAAAACAGCTTTCAAGTTATTCTGTCTTTTTAATTTATAGCCCTTTTGACCTGCTTATGACAATCTTTAAGGTAAAATGTTTCCAGCAGCACGGTACAATTCGTACCAATCTTCCCGAGACATATTAATTTCTGAAGCTTGAGCGATTTCCTTGATTCGCCCTACGTTCATCGTACCGGCGATCACTTGCATATTGGCTGGATGGCGTAAAATCCAAGCAGAAGCCAAGCCAGTTGGTGTCGTTTGATATTTAGCTGCTAGTTCTTCTAATGTTTGGTTTAATTCAGGGAATTTTTCGTTCCCGATAAATACACCTTCAAAAAATCCATACTGGTATGGTGACCATGCTTGGATCGTCATATCATGCAATCGGGAATAATCAAGTACACTACCGTCATGATCGATACTTGCTTCATCTGTCATATTGACATGAATCCCTTGATCGATCATTCCAGTATGTTTCAAGCCAAATTGCAGCTGATTAGCTACTAATGGTTGACGAACATATTTTTTCAGCAATTCGATTTGCATTGGTTTTTGATTGCTGACGCCAAAATAACGAACTTTTCCTGACCGTTCCAATTCATCAAACGCTTCAGCTACTTCCTCTGGTTCTACCAATGTATCTGGACGATGAAGAAGTAAAGCATCCACATAATCCATTTTCAGACGGGTCAAACTTTTTTCTACAGATTCAATGATATGTTTTTTAGAAAAATCAAACATCACACCTGGAACGATTCCACATTTTGTTTGAATAAAAAGATCTTCTCGTTTGATTGATGTTTTTGCTAGAGCATCTGCAAAGATTTCTTCACATTCACCGTTTCCATAAATATCTGCATGGTCAAAAAAATCAATGCCGTTTTCATAAGCTGTCTCAATCACTTTTACTGGATCTTCCGCATTGTTGATACGCATACAGCCTAAGATCACTGCAGCTGCTTTCTGATCAGAAGTACCTAATTGAATTTTTTTCATCTGAACTCCTCCTTATTTATATACACAACAAAAGTGTACCACACTCTTTATGAAAAGGCTTCACTAAAATCGGCGCTTCCGATTATGTTTGTTGTATTTTTTATAAATGGAAGCAGCTGATTTACTTCACGATCAGTTCGCTATTGGCAGCTTTTTCTCCAATATCTGTACGATAAAATGTTCCATCTGTCGTTTTATCCATTAACGCGGTGTAAATTTTTTTCTGTGCTTCTTTGATCGTCTCACCGTATGCTTCTACTAAATAAAGACGTCCTCCTGCTCCAACTAGTTTGCCGTTATTTGAGGAAACTCCAGCATAGTAAACAGAAAGCTCTTCTTCCAGAAAATCTGGTAGAACCATTCCTGTCTCATATTCTTCGGGGTAACCGGCAGCTGCAACCACAACGCCTACATTGTATCCTTCTTGCTGCCACTTTAACTCTACTGTACGATTCTCTAATAAATCATCGATTACTTGCGCAAAGTCACTCTTCAACCGAGAAAGAACGACTTGCGTTTCAGGATCACCGAAACGCGCATTGAATTCGATCACTTTTGGTCCTTCCTTCGTAGCAATCAAACCCGCATATAAAACACCCGTGAAAGAGCGTCCTAGTTCTTTCATTCCCAAAGCCGCTGGTTTTAAAACTTCTTCCACAGCTTTTTCAATCATCTTTTTTGAAATTTGCGGTACTGGTGAATAAGCACCCATTCCGCCTGTATTTGGCCCTTTATCGTTATCAAATGCCCGCTTATGATCTTGCGAAATGACCATCGGATACACCTTGGTATTACGGACAAACGCCAAAAGGGAGAATTCTTCTCCTGCCAAAAACTCTTCTACGACGATTTTTTTGCTACTATCCCCAAATCGATGCTGGTTCAACATTTGTTCTGCCGCATCCAGCGCTTCCTTCACTGTGGTAGCCACGACTACACCTTTCCCAGCTGCTAAGCCGTCCGCTTTCACTACGATTGGCGCACCATTTTCTTTGATATACGCTGCTGCTTTTTCGTAACATTCAAAACTTCTGGATTTAGCTGTCGGGATTTGATAAGTATCCATTAATTGTTTAGCAAAACTTTTCGAACCTTCGATCAGAGCTGCTGCTTTTGTCGGACCGAAGATTTTCAATCCTTCCGCCATAAAATCATCGACGATCCCATTTAACAAAGGAACTTCAGGACCAACGATACTCCAATCAATAGCCTCTTTCTTAACAAAATGGATTAACGCTGAATGATCTCGCTCACTGATAGCGACACAATTGATACCATCTTTTGTCATCCCCGGATTTCCTGGCGCACAATACACCGTATCCACCTTCGGACTGGCTAAAAGTTTTTTACTTATTGCATGTTCACGACCACCTGCACCGATCACCAAAATGTTCATTTATCCGACTCCTCTCTAATGTCTAAAATGCCGAACATCAGTAAAGACCATTGCTAGATCGTATTTATTCGCCATATCAATAGAATCTTGGTCTTTGATGCTTCCTCCTGGCTGAATGATTGCTTTTATACCATGTTTGGCTGCATATTCAACCGAATCATCCATTGGAAAATAAGCATCGCTAGCTAAAACTGCACCTTCCATTTTCTCTTGCGCTTGTTCAATCGCAATTTTTACTGAACCGACTCGATTCATCTGCCCGGCTCCGATTCCTACTGTCTGACGTTCGTTTGCCAGTACGATCGCATTAGATTTCACATGTTTGACAGCTCTCCAAGCAAACACTAATGCTTTTGCTTCTGCTGGAGTCGGCTTACGTTTTGTCACGACTTTCCACTCTTCTTCATTTTCTATTGCCAGATCTTGATCTTGTACAAGAAGTCCACCTAAGACTGAGACCGTTTCTTCTCGATTTTGATTTTCTTCCTGCGCAAAGTCTACTGTCAGTAATCGGATGTTTTTCTTTTTTTGCAGTAATTCCAAAGCTTCTTGTGTATAAGAAGGGGCAATGATGATTTCTAGAAACAGCTTATGCATCTGTTCTGCTGTTGGCAGATCTACTTCTCGATTCAAAACGATGATCCCACCAAAGATTGAAACAGGATCTGCTTCATACGCTGCTTCCCACGCTTCTAAAATCGTAGATGCTGTCCCAATACCACAAGGATTCATGTGTTTCAAGGCGACTACCGTTGGCTCGTCATATTCCTTCATGATCCGTAGCGCAGCATCTGCATCTCGGATATTATTATAAGAAAGTTCTTTCCCATGGAGTTGTTTTGCTGCTGCGATCGAATATTTTTCCAGAAGAGCGGACTGATAAAAGGCAGCGGCTTGATGGCTATTTTCACCGTAACGAAGCGTTTGTTTTCGTTCATACGTAAGTGTCAATTTTTCCGGTTCTTTTTCTTCCACCCAATCCGTTAAGTATTGAGCGATCAGTGCATCATATGCCGCAGTATGACGAAAGACTTTTGCCGCTAGTTTTTGTCTGAAAGAAAGTGAAGTATGCCCATACTGACGTAATTCTGAAAGTACTTCTTCATAGTCAGATGGATCAACAACAGAGGTGACAAATTCATGGTTTTTTGCTGCACTACGGAGCATACTAGGACCACCGATATCAATGTTTTCAATAGCTTCTGCTATTTCGACATCTGGTTTCATAATCGTTTCTTTGAAAGGATATAAATTGACACAAACAAAGTCGATTGGTTGGATATTTTCCGTTTCCATTGCCTCCATATGGCTAGGGAGATCGCGTCTTCCTAAAAGACCACCATGGATTTTAGGATGAAGTGTTTTGACACGGCCATCCATCATTTCAGGAAACCCTGTCACTTCTTCGATCGAAAGCGTTTTGATCCCAGCTTTATCCAACGCATGCTTTGTTCCTCCTGTTGAAATGATTTCTACTCCTTGTTCAATCAAACCTTGGGCGAATGCTACAATCCCAGTTTTATCTGATACACTGATCAATGCTCTTGTCATTTCAGATAGCCTCCATTTTCAATAATTTCACTAATCACTTCTGGATAGATTCGATGCTCTACTCTATGGATTTTTTCTTCTAAAGAATCGAACGTGTCCTCCTGTTCAATTCTCACTTTTTCCTGCCGGATGATTGGTCCAGTATCTACACCTTGGTCGATATAATGAATTGTGACACCCGTTTCTTTTACTCCAGCTTCAAAGGCATCACGTATGCCATGCAAACCAGGGAAGGCAGGTAAAAGAGACGGATGGATATTGATGATTCTTTTATCATAATTTTTCAGCAATACCGGTCCAATGATTCGCATATATCCAGCTAATACGATCAAATCGATCTTTTTTTCTTTCAATTTATGCAAAATTGCTTCTTCATACTCTTTTTTTGAATCAAATTCTTTAGGTGAAAAACAATCTGCCGGTACACTCAACGCAGTTGCACGTTTCAAAACATATGCTTCAGGCTGATCACAAAACAACCAGTCAATCGAAGATTCCAATCCTTTTTTCGATAGATAATCGGCTAGCGCTTGAAAGTTGCTTCCGTTTCCAGAAGCAAAAACAGCGATTCTCATCGTTCTTCTCCTATAAACACCACACGATGTTTTTCTTTGGCGATCACTTTCCCGATTTCATAAACTTTTTCGCCAGCTTGCTCAATTTCGTGTACTATTTCTTTTACTTTCGATTCTTCGACTGCCAGGACCATACCGATGCCCATATTGAAGATTTCATACATCTCCATCTCAGGAATTTCACCATATTTTTGTAAACAGCCGAATATTGGAAGAATCGGCCATGAGCCAAGTTTGATTTGTGCAGCCATAGATTCTGGTAACATTCGCGGGATATTTTCTACAAACCCTCCACCAGTGATATGTGCAGCTCCTTTTATTTTCTTTTCTTTGATCAGCGGAAGCAAGGAAGAAACATAGATTTTCGTTGGCTCAAGCAATTCTTCGCCAAGTGTTTTTTTCAATTCTGGCAGTTTTGATGATAAAGAAAACTGCTGCTGCTCAAAGAAAATTTTGCGAACAAGAGAGTACCCATTTGAATGAATCCCGCTAGATGCTATTCCAAGCAACACATCTCCTGGGTTGATCGTTTCTCCTGTCAATAATTGAGATTTTTCAGCTATCCCTACAGCAAATCCGGCTAGATCATAATCATTACCTGAGTACATACCAGGCATTTCAGCTGTTTCTCCGCCAATCAGCGCCATATTTCCTTGAACACATCCATCTGCTACACCTTTTACTACATTTTCCAAACGTAACGGATCATTTTTCCCCGTTGCTAAGTAGTCTAAGAAATATAACGGCTCTGCGCCTTGTGCTAAGATATCATTGACACACATCGCTACGCAGTCGATCCCGATTGTATCGTGTTTGTCTGCTTCGATTGCCACTGCTAATTTCGTCCCCACGCCATCGGTCCCCGAGACAAGGACTGGCTCTTTTAATTGAAAGACCGATAAATCAAAACAACCGCCGAATCCTCCTATAGCGCCCATCATACCTAAACGTTCCGTTTTTTTGACATGCTTCTTGATCCGTTCTACTACTTCATATCCAGCTTCGACATCTACGCCAGCTTTTGCGTATGCATTTGCCATTGAATTCATATACTCCCTTCTTGGTCTGCTTTTAAAAGAACGATACTTTTTCTTTTAGTGATTCCTGATATTTTTCTTCATAGTCATATAACGGCGTCGGATAATCTCCGTTGAAATAAGCCATACACAATCCTGAATACGGAGCATCTTTTTCCAGACCGATCGATTCGATCAGACCCTCTTCACTTAAAAAACCTAAAGAATCTGCACCGATACATTCTTTGATTTCATCAATCGTGTGATTTGCCGCAATGAGTTCTTTACGCGTTTGAATATCAATCCCGTAAAAACATGGATATTTCAAAGGAGGAGAAGCAATCCTCACATGGACTTCTTTTGCCCCTGCTTCTTTCAAAAGATGGACGATCCGTCTGCTTGTCGTACCCCGAACAATTGAATCATCGACCATAATCACCTTTTTACCTTCCACTACTCCTCGTACAGCAGATAATTTCATTCGAACACCTTGCTCTCTTAGCTCAGGCGTTGGCTGGATAAATGTTCGGGCAATGTATTGATTTTTTACTAATCCGATTTCATAAGGGATTCCACTAGCTTCCGCATAACCGCTTGCGGCTGACAAAGAAGAATTAGGTACGCCAACGACCATATCTGCTTTTACTGGCGATTCTTTCGCTAAATTCCGTCCCATATTTTTCCGTGCAGTATGCACATTGATCCCTGCGATGTTTGAATCTGGTCTGGCAAAATAGATATATTCCATCGAACAAATAGAAAGCTGCGTGTCCTTCGTAAAGCAATCAATCTGGATTCCTTCGTCATTGATGATCACTATCTCACCAGGCTGGACATCTCTTATAAAACGTGCCCCAATAACTTCTAATGCACAAGTTTCCGAGGCAATCACGTATGCTCCGTTTTTCATTTGTCCGATTGCTAATGGACGAAAACCATTTGGGTCCAAAGCGGCAATCATTGCCGTTTCTGTCATTAATAAATAGGCAAAGCCACCTTTGACTTCATTCAAAGCACTTTTTAATTTATTTAAAAAATTTGTTTCTTCACTTCGTCGGATCAAATGCATCAATATCTCCGTATCGGAGTTAGAATGGAAGATCGCCCCATTTTCCTCTAACTCTTTTCTAAGGGAACGAGCATTGATCAAGTTACCATTATGCGCTAAGCCGATCGACTGATCATGAAATTTGAATAGAAAAGGCTGAATATTGTCCACACTTCCATTGCCTGCTGTTGCATAACGTACATGTCCGATTGCAGCTTCTCCTGTTAACTGCTGCAATTTTCTTTGATCTTTGAATACCTCAGAAAGCAGCCCCAAATCTCGATGCCCCTTAAGCTTTCCTCGATCATTGGACACGATACCTGCACCTTCTTGTCCTCGATGCTGAAGACTATGGAGCCCGAAGTATGCCACACTAGCGGCGTCTGGATGACCCCAAACACCGAAGATCCCGCATTCTTCATTTAAACTCTTCACTTCATAAGACATACGATTGCATCCTCCCAGCACTTTCTTGCTACTGCAGTTTCTATTTTGATCTGACCGTCAGTTGCTGAAATTTCGATTATCGCTTCATCCGTCACCTTACCTGCTAAAACAGCAGCATCTCCCATCATTTCTTCGAATCGTGTCTTATTTTCCGGTGCGACTGTCAACACAAATCTTGATTGAGTTTCTGCAAATAATTGAGCAGAGGACAATTCAAACTGTACAGATATCCCTAGCTGATGTTTGAAAGCTGATTCTGCCAGTGCAATTGCCAAGCCACCTTCTGAACAGTCATGAGCACTTTCAATCAATCCGTTTTGGATGGCTGTCAATACTAACTCTTGGTTTCTCTTTTCAATGGATAGATCAAAGTTTCGGATCACACCTTCGATTCTTCCAAGCTGCATCTTTTGTAATTCACTGCCATCAAAATCTGCAAACGTCTTACCTAATATATAGATTAGATCCCCTGATTTTTTGAATTCCTGAGTAGTGATATGTTTATGATCCTCAATCAATCCGACCATACCAATCATTGGTGTTGGATAGATTGCTTGACCATCCGTTTCATTATATAAAGAGACATTTCCTGAAATAACAGGAGTTCCTAACGTTTCACACGCAGCAGCAATTCCGTCAGCTGAAGTCGATAATTCCCAAAAAACTTCTGGTTTATCAGGAGAACCATAGTTCAGGCAGTCGGTGATCGCCAAGGGCTTACCACCGCTAGCAATAATATTTCTAGCAGCTTCTGCCACTGCTATTTGTCCTCCGATTTTTGGATCCAAATACAGATAGCGCGCGTTGCAGTCTGTGGTCATAGCTAACGCTTTATTCGTCCCTCTAACCCTCATCACAGCAGCATCGCTTCCTGGACGGACAACTGTATTGGTTTGTACTTGTGAATCATAAGTTTCGTAGATTGAACGTTTTGAAGCAATCGTCGGTTGCTGCAGCAGATCAAGCAATACTTGTCCAGGTTCTTCGATAACTGGCTGATAAGGAGCTAACTGCTGAAATTCTACGATTCGAGCTGGTTCTTTCATTTCTTTATGATAAACTGGTGCATCTTCAGCTAATGCATCGACTGGCAGATTTGCTACTTCTTCTCCTTGATGATATAGCCGATATTGCCCGTCGTCTGTTACTTTACCGATAGTGACTGCATCTAGATCATACTTCTGAAATAGTTCTTGGATTTTTTCTTCCTCTCCTGATTTAACACAAATCAACATCCGTTCTTGTGATTCCGATAACATCATTTCATAAGGTGTCATCCCAGTTTCTCTTTGTGGGACTTCATCTAATGTCAATATAAGTCCTGAGCCAGCTTTTGAAGCCATTTCCGCACTAGATGAAACAAGTCCTGCTGCTCCCATATCCTGTATACCTATTAGAGAATCCGAATGATGCAAGATTAATTCCAAACACGCTTCAAGCAGCAGCTTTTCCATAAAAGGATCGCCTACTTGTACAGCAGAACGTTGCTGTTCTTCTTCTTGATTAAATTCTTCTGAGGCAAAAGTTGCTCCGTGGATACCGTCGCGACCTGTTTTTGCACCTACATACATGATCGAATTACCGACGCCAGCGGCTTGCCCTTTCTGGATATGTTTGTGTTCAATCAAACCTACGCACATTGCATTGACTAATGGGTTTCCTTCATAACAAGGATCAAATGCAATTTCGCCGCCTACAGTCGGTATGCCGATACAATTGCCGTATCCGCCGATACCTGCAACTACTTCTTCTAGTAAATATTTCGTTCTTGGATTATCTAATTCGCCGAACCTCAATGAATCTAGCAACGCAATTGGACGAGCCCCCATGCTGAAAATATCTCTGATGATTCCGCCAACTCCTGTCGCAGCTCCTTCATAAGGCTCCACGGCTGAAGGATGATTGTGACTTTCTGCTTTGAAGACAACTGCTAGTCCATCACCGATGTCGACGATGCCTGCGCCTTCTCCAGGGCCTTGCAACACATGAGGTCCACTAGTAGGAAATTTGCGTAGAACCGGTTTAGAATTTTTATAGGAACAATGTTCGCTCCACATAACAGAAAACAGTCCAGTTTCCGTATAATTAGGCATTCTTCCTAAGATATCTTCTTCGATCATTCGATATTCTTCATCAGTCAATCCCCATTCGGCATAGATTCTTTTTTTCTTGATCTCTTCAGCTGTCGGTTCTTTCAATGTTTTCATCTATACGGTCACCTTTCCGAAGTTTTTTAAAATGGAAGCAAAGAACCGTTTCCCATCTTCTGATCCTAGCAAGTCTTCTACTGCACGTTCTGGATGAGGCATCATTCCTAACACATTCCCTGCTTTGTTCGTAATCCCTGCAATGTTTTCCACGCTGCCGTTGATGTTGTCATTATAAGTAAAGGCAATCTGATTATTTTTTTTTAGTTCTTGAAGTGTTTCTTCGTCACAGAAATAATTTCCTTCCCCATGAGCAACTGGAAGATAGATTATTTCGTCGGCTTCATACTCTGAAGTAAAGGCCGTCTTGGGGTTGACTTTCAATGGTACAGTTTTGCAAATAAAATGCAAAGACTCATTTCGTCTCAGTACACCTGGCAAAAGTCCTGCTTCTGTCAATATCTGGAATCCATTGCATGTACCGAATACTGGTTTCCCTTCTTCAGCAAAACGAATCACTTCTTCCATGATTGTAGAAAACCGAGCAATCGCACCGCATCTCAAATAGTCACCATAGGAGAATCCTCCCGGCAGTAAAACCCCATCAAATCCTTCTAAAGAGGACTCATCATGCCGTACAAATTCGGCATCAGCGCCCATGATCTCGCGAACTGCCCATAACATATCTGCGTCACAATTTGAACCTGGAAAAACGATGACCGCAAATTTCATGTTATACTTCCTCCATTTTTTTGATTTCATATCGGTATGTTTCCATATTTACATTTGCAAGCAGCTTGTCACAAATCGTTTCAATCACTGTATCGATTGGTTCTTCTGCATCAGCAAGTTGTATCTCAAAGTATTTTCCTATTCGGATATCTTCGATTGTTTCATATCCCATACGATGGACTGCTTTTTTTACTGCCTCCCCTTGAGGATCTAACACTGAATCTTTATAGGTTACATATACTTTTACGAAATACATCATACTCGCTCCTTTTCTTCAGTTAGTTCCGATAGACGGTTATATACTTCTTGATAGACTGGGATCAAATCACCTAGATCTCTGCGGTAAACGTCTTTGTCCATATGTTCATTCGTACGTTCATCCCATAATCGGCAAGTATCCGGTGTTACTTCATCCGCAAGCAAAATTTGTCCATTCGACCGGCCAAATTCTAGCTTGAAATCTACTAAAACCAAACCGACCTTAGCAAATAATTCGGTCAAAATTTCATTAATAGCCAACGCTTGGGCTTTCAGCTCACTGATTTCTTCCGGCTTTGCAAGTTGTAAGAAATAGATATGCTCTTCATTGATAAATGGATCATCCAACTGGTCATCCTTATAGTAGAATTCAATGATTGGTTTGATGAATTCTTTACCTTCGGGAACACCTAGACGTTTTGAGAAACTTCCTGCTGCAATATTTCGGATAACCACTTCCAGAGGGATAATTTGTACTTTTTTTGCTAATTGTTCGGTTTTAGACAATTGTTCAATAAAATGATTTTTTATTCCTCTTTGAGTCAGATAACGGAAAATTGCACTTGTGATTTGATTATTCAATTCTCCTTTTCCACTTATCTGGTCTTTCCTCGCGCCATTCAACGCAGTTGCTTGATCTAAATATTCTATCCAAATCAAGTTCTCATCAGAAGTAAGATATATTTTTTTGGCTTTTCCTTCATACAAAAGTTCTTTCTTCTCCATGTACGTCTCTCCTTTTTATTTACATTAAAAGCAAATACATCGTTTTTTGTTCGTTTTTTCACTTTAAATTTTAGCAATCATCTTTTTATAAATCAACAAAAATATGTACATTTAAGGCATTAGATTCTTTTAATGTTCGTGTTTTATCAGAAACGAAAATCTTATACCATCAACAAGCGTTTACATTTATACTTAATGATGGTATATTAGAATTAACTAAAAATTTGGATAATGGGTTCGAGGAGGCACTTGCCGATGGAAGATGCAATAAAACAAGGTCAGCTTTTTTTATCAGAATTAACAGCTGAAGAACGTTCCTGT
Organism: Enterococcus sp. PLH-Efm8; assembly: GCF_053011625.1. Lineage (NCBI taxonomy): Bacteria > Bacillati > Bacillota > Bacilli > Lactobacillales > Enterococcaceae > Enterococcus > Enterococcus sp. PLH-Efm8. The sequence goes on along the minus strand of NZ_CP172568.1, from coordinate 1,159,753 downwards.
CTATATAATGATTTGCTGTCGATCAAAGACGTTTATTTATGCAATAAAGATACTAGTTTTTATACATTCCGAAAAATCCGCCGAGCAACCAAACGCTGTGCTGAATGCCGTAAAAGGACTTTTCTTTATCAGACAGAACACAAAGGCGAACTTTCAATCAGTCAGATTCATGAACAGAAGCGTTTCAAAAATCATTATCGTATCCAGATCTTATTCAATGGACAAGAGATGGAATACGCTTTTCTCGAAAACTTGCTGCAACATCTCCATAACCAGCATTTTAGTTATAATAGCCAAGCCATTTACGCTTAATTCCTCTATTTTTTGTATGTAAAGAGGCACGGTAAAGAGGTAGCCGCTTTTAAAATCAGGTTCCTATTATTGATAAGAAAATATAATAAACTAAAAGAAGCAGAACCGCTAACGGATCTGCTTCTTTTTTGGTTATTTTTGCTATTCTATTTTAATTGAATTTTGCAACTCACTCTTCTTTATTCCAAACCTACTCGTTTGAATATCACGTCAACGTTTTTCAAATGATGATGATAATCAAAGGCATCGTCTATTTCTTCTTTAGATAATACCGATGTGATGGTTGGATCTTCTTCTAACAGCGGGCGGAACTGCACTTGGTTGTCCCAAGCGTACGCAGTTTTTGGCTGAACAAGATCATAAGCTTCTTCTCTTGTCATTCCCTTATCGATCAATTTCAGCATAACGCGCTGGCTATAAATCAAACCAAATGTTGCAGACATATTCCGCTTCATGTTTTCAGGAAAGACCGTTAGATTTTTAACGATATTGCCAAAACGATTTAACATGTAATTCAATAAAATCGTGGTATCAGGCAAGATGATTCGTTCTGCTGAAGAATGAGAAATATCTCTTTCATGCCATAATGTGACATTTTCATAGGCAGTGACCATGTGTCCGCGCACCACTCTGGCTAGACCAGCCATATTTTCTGAACCGATCGGATTCCTTTTGTGCGGCATAGCAGAAGAACCTTTTTGACCTTTCGCAAAAAATTCTTCTACTTCACGTGTTTCGGATTTTTGCAATCCGCGTATCTCTGTTGCAAAACGTTCAATACTTGTAGCAATAAGCGCCATCGCTGAGAAATATTCAGCATGTAGATCCCGAGGGAGAACTTGAGTAGAAATTTCTTGTGGACGGATCCCCAATTGTTTACATACATACTCTTCAATAAATGGCGGGATATTTGCGAACGTTCCCACTGCTCCTGAGATTTTTCCTGCTTCTACTCCTTTTGCCGCATGTTCAAATCGTTCGATGTTCCGTTTCATTTCTGAATACCATGTGGCAAGTTTCAATCCAAAAGTAGTTGGTTCAGCATGGACACCGTGTGTCCGACCCATCATCACTGTATATTTGTGTTCTTTTGCTTTTTCGCCAATGATTTCCGTAAAACGTTTCAAGTCTTCCCGTAAAATATCATTTGCTTGCTTGATGAGATAGCCATAAGCAGTATCTACGACATCCGTACTTGTTAGACCATAATGGACCCATTTTCTTTCTTCTCCCAATGTTTCAGAAACCGCTCGTGTAAACGCAACGACATCATGGCGTGTTAATTTTTCGATTTCCAAGATCCGATCGATATCAAATGATGCATGCTCACGAATTTTTTTCACATCTTCTTGCGGGATTTCACCAAGTTCTGCCCAAGCTTCATCTGCTAAAATCTCGACTTCGAGCCACGCACGGTATTTGTTCTCTTCCGTCCAGATATTCCCCATTTCAGGGCGTGTATAACGTTCTAACATGTTTTTTCTCCTCTAATCCCAAATATTCGTTTGTTTGATTTCTTCCAGCGTTTGCTGGATGTCTTCTGTCAAGATAGTGATATGTCCCATCTTGCGACCTTTTTTTGCTTGTTTTTTTCCATAGAAATGGAATTGCCAGTCTGGCTTATTCTCAATCAAGCGATAGCTTTCCAGCAGTTGTTCTCCCAAAACATTGACCATTACTGCATTGCTTATCAAACGTACTTTTTCTCCTAATGGCCAACCACAAATACCTCGAATATGGGCATCGAACTGACTCATAGAACAAGCTTCAATAGAATAATGTCCAGAATTGTGAGGACGAGGAGCTAATTCATTCACATATAGCCCGCCTGTTTTTGTTAAAAACATTTCTACCCCTAAAACACCTGAAAGGCTCACTGCTTCTGCAATCACACGGGCAATACGCTCAGCCTCCTCGATCACATCCTGATCAATCGCGGCTGGAGCAATCGTTTCATGAAGAATATTGTTGTGGTGGATGTTTTCCACGACCGGAAAAGTCGTGAAATCTCCTTGACCATTTCCTGCCACCATGATCGAAATCTCTTTTTCAAACGGGATCCATGCTTCTAAAACACAGGTTCCTTCTCTTAAAAGGTCCATGGCAGGAGCTAGATCCGCCCGACTTTTCAAAACATACTGCCCCTTGCCATCATAGCCGCCTCGAGTGGTTTTCAAAACACAAGGATAGCCGATCCCGTCAATCGCATCTTGGATATCCGTCGGACTGACGATCGTTGCATAAGGAGCAATCACGATGTTATTCGTTTCCAAAAAAGATTTTTCTAACAGGCGGTCTTGCGTAATCGCAAGCAAGTCTGTCCCTTGAGGAATAAATGACATGGGTAAAATCGCATTTAACGCCTCTACACTGACGTTTTCGAATTCATAGGTAATGACATCTGTTCTTCTGGCAAGCTCTTTCAGCGCAAAGGTGTCATCATAGACACTTTCAATATGCCAATCTGCAACTTGTGCGGCTGGACAATCGCTCACAGGATCCAGCACACCTACTTTAAAGCCCATTTCTTTTGCACTAATCGCCATCATACGACCTAATTGACCGCCACCGACGATCCCGATCGTTGAACCAGGCAACAAAGGTTTAACCAAGTTGATCACTACTTTCTATAACAGTTTTAGCCAACATTGAACGTCTTTCAGCCAATTTAGCCTCCAATTCTAAATCATACATGGAAAGCATCTGTATCGCAAGTAGTCCAGCATTAATTGCTCCCGCTTTTCCGATTGCTGTAGTAGCTACAGGTACTCCTCCAGGCATTTGGACAATCGAAAGAAGCGAATCCAAACCATTTAATGTTCGTGATTGGACCGGTACACCGATAACCGGCAAAGTTGTTTTTGATGCGACCATACCCGGCAGATGCGCGGCTCCCCCTGCTCCTGCAATAATGATTTTGATTCCTTTTTTTCGAGCGTTTTGTGCATATTCAAACATCAAATCTGGGGTTCGATGAGCAGAAACGACCTTTTTTTCATAAGACACACCGAATTCATCCAATATTTGACATGCTTCTTTCATTGTTTCCCAATCTGAAGTACTCCCCATAATCACAGAGATTTTTGCTGTCATTGTTTTTCCTCCCAGTTTTTCTACATTCATATTTTAACAATCACTTTTTTTGATGTCAAAGAAATTTCGAATGTTAACAAAGAAAAACATTTTATTGTTCGTGTTTATTAAAGATAAAAAAAAGGAATGTGACAAAAGTTAGGTCACATTCCTTTTTATGGATAAACGGTGTTCTCCTGCCAACTCCTCGGTCACAAGGAACAATATTCAACAAACATGAGAAGCTTTTTTTTGAAATTGTTCCTTGTGACTCGGAGATGAACGGCAGGCTCACGACCTCTTCCTTCAACGGTGTTCAATCAGCTGACCCTCGGTATTAGCTCAAACAAACGGCAAAATACGAGGAACTATTTTTCCGTTTGTTTCTCTAACAATCAGGTCAAAACGCTGATTTCACAACCTTTCTTTTGCTCTATTACTTCTTGAAGGCTTCTTCCAATATTTCTTCATCTTTTTTCAATCCATTAAAGATCAAATTCAATATGATAGCCGTAATGCTACTCATTACGATGCCATTTCCAGTGAACATTTGCAATGTTTGCGGCATTTGACTGAATAATGTCGGCGTAACATTGAAACCCAGCCCAAATCCAACAGAAACAGCAACAATCAATAGATTTTTATCATTGCTGAAATCAACTTCCAACAGCATACGGATTCCTTGGACTGCCACCATCCCGAACATGACTAACATTCCTCCACCAAGTACCGGCTCAGGGATGATTTGTGCTAACGCACCGATTTTAGGGAATAATCCTAAAACAATCAAGAAGAATGCAGAGAAATAGATGGGTTTTCTTGTTTTGATTCCCGAAAGTTGAACCAATCCGACATTTTGAGAAAAGCCAGTATAAGGGAATGTATTGAAAATACCGCCTAAGATAACGGCAAGTCCTTCTGCACGATATCCCTTTTTCAATTCTTCTTCTCCAACATTTTTCCCAGTAATGTCACCAAGTGCAAAATATACACCTGTTGATTCTACCATGCTGACCATGGAAATGATGATCATTAGTAAAATCGACCATACGTCGAAAGTTGGTTTACCAAAATAAAAGGGTTGTGGAACATGGAACAACGGCGCATCTCCAATCGCGCTCAGATCAATCATTCCCATGAAAGCAGCTAAGATGCTTCCTCCGACTAAACCAATCAATACCGCGATTGAACGAATGAACCCTTTTGCCAGCATTTGCACGCCTACAATTAGGAGAATCGTCACAAATGCAAGTAGCAGATTTGTTTTGTCACCAAAATCAGCTGCTGTTGCATTACCTCCACCCATTTTCTCGATTGCTACAGGAATCAAAGTCAAACCAATAACGGTGATAACCGTTCCTGTTACTATAGGAGGGAATAGTTTTTTAATTTTAGAAAAGACACCAGAAACTAACACAACAAAGATCCCAGAAGCGATAATAGATCCGTAGATAGCTCCTACTCCTTCATTGGTTCCGATCAAGATCAGTGGAGCTACTGCTTGGATCGCACATCCTAAAACGACAGGCAAGCCAATTCCGAAAAATCGGTTAACTGTCAATTGCAATAATGTCGCTAATCCACACATAAAGATATCAATTGAAATCAAATAAGTCATCTGTTCTTGATTAAAGCCTAGTCCTGTACCGATCAAAAGAGGCACCGCTACTGCTCCTGCATACATCGCTAGCAGATGCTGCAGCCCTAAAACCGCAGCTTTTCCATTTTGTGTTTCTTTTTCCACGATTATGCGTCCTCCTCAAGAAACTCAACTTGTCCATTCGTCAAGGAAGCAATACGCGCAAGAGAAACGACTCTCAATCCCATTTCTTCAAGTAACTGACGTCCATCTTGGAAAGACTTTTCGATGACGATCCCGATTCCTTCTACTTGCGCTCCAGCTTGCTGGCATAATTCGATCAATCCTTTTGCCGCTTGTCCGTTTGCCAAGAAATCGTCGATAATCAATACTTTGTCTTCTGAAGATAAAAATTTACGAGAAATAGAAATCGTACTTGTCACTTGTTTCGTAAAAGAATAAACAGAAGCTGTCAATAATTCTTCATCCATCGTCAAACTTTTTGCTTTTCTAGCGAAGATCATTGGAACATCTAATTCTCTTGCAGCAAATAAAGCTGGTGCGATCCCAGAAGCTTCAATGGTCACAACTTTCGTGATTCCTTGTTCTTTAAATACTTCTGCAAACCGTTTTCCCATTTGTTCCATCAATACAGGGTCTACTTGGTGAGTGACGAAGCTGTCGACTTTTAATACGCCCTCGCCTAATATACGTCCGTCTTTTTGAATACGTTCAACTAATTCTTTCACTTTATTTGCTCCTTTATCATTTATTAATACCGAAATAACCGCTTTTGTGCAAAAACCTACTATGTTTCTGTTAAAGAAAAACACCCTCCACTTTATCATAAGAAAAGAAGGGTGAAATAGCCAATCTTTTACTTATAGTCCAGCATTTACGGTACTGGCTAGAAACTGTCATCCATATTATGACGATATATAAGTAGGTATGTAAAACTAATAATAGTGTAAATTCATTTTCTTGCAACTGTTTTGCACGTGAAGGCAGTTTGCCATATTTGAATAAAAAATGTTGTTTCAAATATTGAAAACAGTCTAACACTACTTTCTGAAACTGACAACGTGGTTTACTTATTTTTTTGTAAAATCTAATGATTTTTAATGCATTATTCCTTTTTGTTCGGGTTTAAATAGTTATTTTTATTTTCTCCTATCTAAAAAAGCAGCCCACATAAAAAGAAGGCATGACAAAAAGCATGTCATAGCCCCTTTTTCCGAATAAATAGTGTTCAAAAGACAGCCTATCGGCAATAAGGCAAGATTTTATAAACTACGGGAAGTAATTTCCGTAAATCTATTCTTATTCTTTTAAGCTGACAAGCTCGTCAATCACTACTGCTTTTCCTGAAGCAATAGAATGATTTGCTGCGATTCCTGTCAAAATCGACAAAATACCATCTACGTGAGTTGCTGCCCGATTCCACGGATCTTCTTCTTTTTCTTCACCAAATAGATCATCTAATAAACGCGGATCTCCTCCGCCATGTCCGCCCGCTTCTTGTTCGACGATTACCTCATATGGCTCACCGAACATCGGATAGACATGGATGGACTGAAGAACGGCTGCTCCTTCATCCTTTTTATCTCCACCTGCATTGATGTAAGACTTTTCGATCACTTTCATTTCGATCCGTCCTTTGCTGCCATTGAAAGAAACATTGAATCCTTCCCACGGCATATACGCGTTTAGCGAATACGTCAAAATCGCACCAGTTTCATATTTGACCGTTACGCCTAGTGTATCTTCAATAGAGATATCATCGGAAAATACACTGCGGTCACGAATATATCCACTGTCTTTTTCTGCTTCTAAATACATTTCTCGCAATTCCTCATTGGCTGACAGGTCTATAGCAAATGGATCAGCTTTAGCTAGTTCGCTTCCATAGCATCGACTGTAAAATATTTCTACTCCGCGTTTCTCCGCATTATGCATCCCATAAAAGTTTAATCCACCGAATGCAAATACCTTTTGGGGACGGCTGTTCAACCAAAAATTCACTAGATCAAAATGATGGGTAGATTTATGAACAAGAAGCCCGCCGCTATTGTGCTTATTTCGATGCCATCTTCTGAAATAATCTGCCCCGTGTTGCGTATTTAACAGCCATTCGAAGTGGATAGAAAACACATTACCAATCACATCACTTTCTATCAGTTCCTTTATCTTCGTGTGATACGGTGCATAACGATAATTAAAAGTGACTCGCAGGCTTCTTCCCGTCTGTTTTTGGACCGTTATTATTTCTTGAGCTTTTTCCTCATCGATAGTCAGAGGTTTTTCGCAAATAACATCATATCCTTTTTTCATTGCACGAATGATATAATCATGATGCGTTCGATCTACTGACGTAATAATGACTTCAGCCGGCCGTACGTCATCCAGTAGTTGCTCAAATTGTGATGGCATACATGTCTTTACTTTTTTCTGTCCATACTTGTTCACAAGTATCCGATTTGCATAATCCATCCTTGTTTGAGATACATCACAAAAACCGACTAGTTCACAAGTTTGATGATACGTAGAGGCAATTGCCTCATAAAAAAAACGCGCTCTCCCACCAAGTCCGACTTGTACATATTTTTTCTTCATTTAAAGTCATTCTCCTTTTCTTTTAAGCAAAATACTGTGACAAATGGCAGCCCTGGATACAGTAATGCAGTGAGTAAAAAATCATGCTGTATACACCAGAACAGTCCATACAAAAGGCATAAATACCACAGAAACCCCTTGACGTTTTTTGACAACAGCCAGATATTCCTTTTGATCAAATAAACAAGACTATCTGCTTTATCTTCTTTGCAGATATCAATTAGCGTACTAAAAAAACTATGGGATACAAAAAGCAACAGACACAATAGAAAAGGAATCAGATACCAAGCTCCAATCTTTCCCACTAATAAATACCAATCAACTGCAAAAATAATGACAAACAGCTGAAACAACGTAATGATGAAACACATCCGTTTGATTTTTCCTTTCCTCCAACATACCTTTTTTTCTGCCAAGTAATGGACAGATAGATAATAAGAAGGATACATCATCAAAAAATAAATCAGATAGACAACACGAGCAGACAGCACTAATCCTAAAGTGAACAAACATCCTAGAACTAAAGCGAAAAGAGCATTACTGATAAGACTGGTTAAAAAAATCCGACAGACATAGTAGTTGAGCTTGTAAAGAAACATCTCTTCTATTGGCTTTTTCATATTCAGCCCTTCAGACCGCTTGTACTGATCCCCTGGACAAGATATTTATTGAAGAATAAGAAAATCAGAAAAACCGGTAGCAGCGACAACGTAGACATCGCAAACATACTCGCGTAAGTCGTACTAGATCCAGCGTCTGCAAATAATTTGATGGCAATCGATACCGTGTAAGATCTCGGCTTGTTTAAATAAATCAATGGTCCCATGAAGTCGTCCCATTTCCAATAAAACTGGATGATGATCGTCGTGATGATCGAAGGTTTCAGCAAAGGAAAAATAATTTTGGTAAAGACACTATACTTGCTGCATCCGTCAATAATCGCTGATTCATCTAACTCTTTGGGGATGCTGACCATGAATTGCATGATCTGGTAAATGAAAAATGCTTGTCCAAAAAAATGTGGTAAAATCAGCGGCACATACGTCCCAACCAAATTCAGCCGATTGTAAATAATAAACTGCGGAATCAAAATCACTTGTGCAGGAATCATCATCGTTACTAACATGACGACGAACCAGAATCTTTTTCCTTTGAAATCGATTCTCGATAATGCGTAAGCAATACAAGTCGAGCTCAGAACTGTCCCTATCGTCGAAACTGCAGAGATGACAAACGAATTCCTAAAGAAAGTAAAAAATGAAATTCCAGCAAACCCCGCCCATCCTTTTGCGTAATTTTCCCATTGAAAAGTCTCTGGAATCAAATTCAGCGAACCACTCATAATCTCTTGATCCGTTTTAAAAGAACCTGCGATCATCCATAAGACCGGATAAATCATGACTAGACCTAATAGCAAAATAAAACCGTATTGAAACCATTTCGTTACTGTATTATTCATTTCTTCCTCCTCTCATTCACACAACGACCCATTTTTTTGATGATTTGAAAATCAGAAAGGTGACAGCTCCCATAATCAACAGCATGATCCACGAAATAGCACTAGCATACCCCATAGAATTAAAAGAAAAAGCTTGGTTATACACATAAAGAGCATAAAAGTTCGTGGCATCATTCGGACCACCTTGGGTAATGATAAATGCCTGCGTAAAAGTCATAAACGCCGCGATTGTCTGCATAACCAAGTTATACAAAATGATCGGCGAAAGAAGAGGTAACGTGATCTTGTAAAACGTCTGCCATTTGTTCGCTCCATCGATCTCTGCCGCTTCATAATACGAGCCTGGGATCTCTTTGATACCTGCAGCAAAGATGATCATTGCCGAACCGAATTGCCAAGCAGACATCAAAACAAGAGGGATCATGACCAGTTTTTGATCGCTAAACCAGGAAAGCGCAGGTGCGCCTAATCGTTCCAGGAAAATATTCACTAACCCGTTTTTAGAAAACAACTCCCGCCAAACTAGAGCGATAGAAATACTGCCACCGATCAAACTAGGCACATAATACAAAGAACGAAAGAAAGTCGTTCCTTTGATATTCCTCGTTAAAAGATAAGCAATCAATAGACCAAAGATCAGTTTCACAGGTACAGATGCAAATACATAGAGAAAAGTGACTCGGATGGAGTTCAAAAAACGGGCATCACTCAGCATCTTTATATAATTATCCAAGCCGATCCATGAGACTGGATTTCCCAAACGATAATCGGTGAACGAATAATAAAGTGACAAGATCATCGGTATCACTGTTATCAATAGAAATCCTAGGATGAATGGAGAAGCAAATACGTAACCGACCACATTGTCTTGATCCAAGAACCGTTTTAGTTTTTCTTTTTTCATGCCTTCCTCCTGCTGCTATCCTAGAATGTTTGACGCAAACTCATAAAGACTCTCTGCTGCTTCTTCTGCTGTTACTTCTTCATAAATGACTTTTTCAACTAAAAGATTGTATTGGTCTTGAATTTCCGGATTCAAAGCACTATCAAAGACATTCACTTCGCCGTTGTCCATATCGGAAATCATTTCTAAATAATCAAATGTCGCTTGCAAAGTTGCATCATCTGCACGAGCGAGCTGTTCTCGAATATTCGACATGATTGGTACACCACGTTCTCCTTTTAAAATTTCATTGGCTTCTTCACTGTTTTGAAAGAAATCAATAAACTTAGCAGCTTCTTCTTTATGGGCTGAGCTTTTTGCCATACTCAGCATTTGCGAAGAACGTAAAGGGATACCAGATTCTCCATCTGCTTTTCTGCGAGGTGGATTAATCAACTGAATCTCCATATCTTCAGGAGCCCCTGACAATATTTCTGTCAACTGGTTACTTGATAGAAACACCATTGCCGCTTCTCTATCCCTAACCGCCTGAAAAGACAGATCCGTCGTACTTGCAGCTCCACCACCTGGTTCTGGATGGGCCCCTTTGTCTACCAGATTTTTACGCAGCTGGAAAAAATCTGTTAGATAGTCTGGATTTTCAAATCCCAAGCTGTTAGATAGATCTTCCCGATTATAAAAATTCAATCCTTTCTCAACTTGTGGTATTTGAATAATACAGCCAGCTATAAAATCTTCGAATCTTGAAATAGCATAGATTCCTAATTCTTCAGTGATTTGATAGCTGATTTGTTCAAATTCATCCCATGTCCAATTTGAAGCTGGTTCAGGGATATTTAATTGTTCAAATATATTTTTATTGTAAGCAATCGCAAACGAATTCACCCCGTTAGACAGTCCAACTAATTGCCCGTCGTAAGTCGTCGTTGCTAAATAGGATTCATCTGCATTAGAAATATCAATTATCCCTTGCTCCACATATTCATCTAATGGTTCAATCTGATTGATGTATTGAGGAAATTGATTGTTCAGTTGGAAAATGTCCCAGATATCATCTGATGCTGCTAGTGTACCTAATTTTGTGTAATATCCTTCATAATCATAAAATTCATAATCGATCGTCACATGGGGATTTTTTTCTTCATAAAGCTCGATTACTTTTACTGTTGCATCGTGTCGGACTTGCGAACCCCACCAAGCCATGTTCAGCGTGATTTTTTTGTCATCTTCTTGCCCACAAGCCGTCAAGAAGAATAACATAACACTTAAAGCTAAGATGATTCTCATTCTTTTCTTCATTCTCTGCACCTCTACTTCCATTGTTATTTTTCAATATACTGTATTTTTATACAGAACATATTTATTAAACGATCTTTTTCAAGGGGAATAAAAACCAAGACTTGCCTTATCGTTCTGCCTAGGATGAACAACTCAATACTTTCAAGAAAAATTAGATAGTGCTGATTCTTCTTTCATCGCTAAAAACACTTCTTGCTTCAATGATGGGAGGATAATTACGCAAAGAAAAAAGGATATCAGACAACTGCCCAATATCCTTGACATAGCTAAATAAGCATGCTTCTTCGTGTGCGCTCTTCCCTAAAAAACAGAAAAATAACTAGTAATTCTGTATGAAATTAGGTACAATATACACGTCGATGCACAAGCATTGACTATGGCAACTTGATTGGTCAGTTCCCGCTGACTTTTCAAGCCCCGACAATTTAGCTGCTACTAAATTGTCGGGTGCCTTTTTTAGTTTTTATTCGTTTTTCATTCTATAGAAAGCGCTTCAATAAATCAAGACATTTTTTTGTTAGAATGCTAATAATAACAAAAGGTTTTAACTCTTCTTATGTACATTACAGGTAAAAAAACAAAAAAATTTCTCTTTTTTTTGAATTCTGAACAAATAGTACTGGAGTACAAAAGACGAGGAAGAGCCACTATCTGCTCTTCCTCGTCTTTTGATTCTCACCTGTTATTCATGATTCTTTTTCTCAGTTTCCCGATATTTTTCCATTTTACGACTAAAAAGCTCTCCGCTACTTGGTGGCGTATATGTGATGGCATTTGCTCCTGCTTGAATGGTCTCAGCAATACTTTCTTCCGTTGGACCACCTGTCGCAATGATAGGAAGTTCAGGATATTTTTTACGAAAATGGCGTACTGCTTCTGCAGTTTCTTTACCTGCACTGATATTGATAATCGAAATACCAGCTGCTAACTTTTCATCTATTTCTGTATATTTCGACGTTACCGTACTGATAACTGGAATATCAACTACTCGACAAACTTCTTTTACTGTCTCTAAAGGCGTAGGACCGTTCAAAACGACCCCTAACGAACCTTGCGCTTCTGCGAACATGCTCATGTAGGAAGAACGAGCACCTTGTGTCAAACCACCACCTACACCGGAGAAAACTGGAATGTCAGCTGCCTCAATAATGCTTTTAGTAATCGCTGGATGAGGTGTAAAAGGATACACAGCAATTACTGCATTCGCATTTGTATTACGTATGATCGCAATATCCGTAGTAAAGATGATCGAACGGATCAATTTTCCAAATATCTTGATCCCGCTTGCTTCTAAAATGATTTCCGGTACTCTTACGATATCTTTTCTCAATTCCGTCATGATTTCTGGCGTAAATTGTTCTGCCATCAGCCACTTCTCCTTTGCTATCTCCGGTCATACTGATTCAATTGATACGTCTCGATGACCTGGATGATTTTTTGCGCATAACCGGGGTCTGTCGCATAACCTGCATCTTGCAATGCTTGTGCGGCTTCCTGATAGTTGGTGGCCGTAATCACTTTTTCATACAGCGCAGGATTCCAATCTACTCCTTGGACGAACAGTTGTGTATGGTCATCCATGGACTGTTCCCATGAATCATACACTTTGAAGTCTCCTTGGATAGTTATCCATTCTTCGTTAACAAATTCCTTTGTTTCCAGGCTTACTTTCTTCTGATCCCCATAAGCCTTGATCCCGAAAAGATTATTGTATTTGCTAGCCAAGGTACTTTTTCCCCAATTTGATTCTAATATAGCTTGTCCTAAAATGATACTAGGAAGCACTCCATAACCATCTTGTAGTTCTTGGGCATGCGGAACAAGCCGTTCAATAAATTGCTGATGGGATTGCGCTTCATTTTCTTGCTGATTATCAGTAAAAGGAGAAGACAGATTCTTCAAGGAAAAAACAAAGGCTAAGAGTATCACTGCTACACCGGCAACCACTGCTGGCCAACGGATATTCTTGCGCTTTTGCTTTTTCCACTTTTTTTTCGCCATGATCAATTCCTACTTTTCATTTAATTCATTCAGATATTCTTCTAGCGTCAATTGGTGTTTGGTGATATACTCAGCGTTTTCTTTACCGACATAACGTAAGTGCCAAGGTTCATATGTGATCTTAGTTATATCTTCGTGTCCTTTTGGATAACGAACGATAAATCCATACTGCGCAGCATTATCTGCGATCCATTTAGCTCCAGGCTGATCTCCGTAACTTGCATCCAATACAGTAGAAGGATAACTGTTGTACCAGTTTTGATCGACGACATCGACTGCCAGACCTGTGTGGTGTTCGCTGTATCCTGGCTCCGTAATCGTTTCTTTAGTAATCTTTGTCGCCTCCTCTTCTGATACACCTTGACGACTCATCACATCTTGGACATTTTGTTCGAAAACTTGTTGTTGGGATGATACAGACCGGTAAGCTGAGACCATCACTAATGGAAATCCAGCTGCTTCAGCAGCCTTGGCAAATGCTTCATATTCTGGAGCAATGCGTTTGTCGATCAAGTATCCGTTACTTAATGATGCCAATTGAGTAGACTCATCAATTTCTTTTTCTAATTTGTGATCTGGACCAACCAAAACTAGCTTCCAATCGTCTGTTTTAACATCTGGCAATTGTTTGGACGTACGATCTTTTGTTTCTTTGTCCTTTACCTTGCTGCTGGTTGTTTGACTGTTCTTTTCTTTACTAGCAGTTGTTTTGGTGCTTGTTCGTTCGACTGCTTGATTGCCGGCTTGAACATGCGAATCATCATCGCTAAAAATAACATAGCCCATTGCTGCGATCATAATCACAACTGCTCCAAATCCTAAAAATTTATTCACTTGAAAAATCCTTTCGTTGTTCTTCACGTTCCCCATTCGCCTCATGAACGTAAGTTTCTTCCAGATTTTCATTCACCCAATCGAGAAGTTCGATTTTTTCTCCTTCGATCTGTTTTTGAACATCTGCTGGCAGACGAAAATTCAAAATATCATCATAGCCCCATTCATCATATTGAATACTTACTTTCAAGTCAAGGTATCTACCAGCCTGCTGATTATTTTTCAAAGGGATCAGCTCGACTTTTGCTGCTTTGCTGCTAAGCCATTTTTGCGCGATGCGTGTTTTGATTTGCTTGTACTCTGCAACGGCAACGTTTCGTTTTTCGGGAAAAATAATCGTTTGACGCAAAATCTTTTGCGTTAGCATCCATTCATAATCAGTGAAAAGATTTTTTACTTTCTGCATCGCTTCAGATGGCAGATTTTTCTCGCCATCTTTCCATTTTTGCCATTGTTCTGGACTGATCAGCAAGTATTCATCTAAAAAATTTTTTTCAGTTTCAAACTGTTCTAATAATACACTCATAATAAGATCAATATATACTTGATGCACGTTTATCCCCTCCTTTTAACTATTCTACTTAAGTTTTGATCAAAAAGCACCTCTTAAATCGCTGCTTTCATTTTTTTTAATGTTTCAAGTCCTCTCCTCTTTATTCTTCGTGATTTTTGTTATAATAATAGACAGACAAGAAACTCAATCCAACTATGAAGGAGCGTTTTCAGATGAAAAAATATCAATGGGGAATCGTTGGTCTTGGTACCATCGCACATGAGTTTGCCGAAAGCTTCAATCAAGAGACGAGCGAACTAACAGCAGTTGCTTCCAGAACTTCAGAAAAAGCGGAAAACTTCGCTCACCGTTACAATATTCCAAAAGCTTACGGAAGCTATCAAGAAATGTTAGACGATGCTGAAATCGACATCGTGTACATTGCTGTACCAAATAGACAGCATATCGACCATATCTTGGCAGCATTGGAAGCAGGCAAACACGTTCTATGTGAAAAAGCCATCACGATGAATAAAAAAGAACTGGCTGACGCTATGCGCTTAGCAGAAGAAAAGAATTTGATCTTAGCAGAAGCGATGACAATCTTCAACATGCCACTTTATCAGCAGTTACGCTCAATAATGGATACAGGAAAACTGGGGGCTTTAAAAATGATCCAAGCACCTTTCGGCAGTTACAAAGAACCAGACCCTAAAAACCGGTTCTTCAATCCAGAATTAGCTGGAGGAGCTCTGTTGGATATCGGTACGTATGCTGTATCTTTCGCTCGTTTCTTTTTGAGCTCTCAACCTGAAGTAGTTGCCTCTACAATGGTTCCTTTTGAAACAGGCGTGGACGAACAATCCGTCACTATCTTGCGTAACAAAGAAAATGAACTTGCTGCTGTCAGCTTGACTTTTCAGGCAAAAATGCCAAAAGTCGGTATCGTTGCCTTTGAGAACGGTTATGTGACGATTGCTGATTACCCGCGTGCTGATCGTGCGGAGATCTTATTTACAGATGGTACAAAGGAATTCATCGAAAGCGGGAATACATCTGAAGCAATGAATTACGAAATAAAGAATATGGTACACATGATTGAAGGTGACTTGCCCAATCGCTCTCTCTTCTTGACAAAAGATGTCATCGAAATCTTGGATCAAATGCAAGTTCTATGGAAAAATATGTAATTTTAAAAGGTTGTGAAAAAGCTGTTCTGCATCAAGTAATAAGAACAGCCAAACAAAAATAGCTCCTCCTATTTTTCGTTTGGCTGGACTTATTACCGCAGAGGAAAGCTTTTGAACACCGTTTAAGAAAGAGGTTGTGAGCCTACCGTTCAGCTCCGAGTCACAAGGAGCAATTTCAAAAAACAGCTTCTCATGTTTGTTGAATATTGTGACTTGTGACCGAGGAGTTGACAGGAGAACACCGTTTAAAGAAGAGGTTGTGAAATCAGCTTTTTGACCTGAATATTAGCTGAATTCACAACCTCTATTTTTGGATTTTTTGTTGGGAGAATTCTGCCTTGATTTCAATAAAACTTTTAAAAGACTGCAAAAACTGGAACAATTCTGCTCGATCCTCGAATTCAGGGCGACTAGTCGGCAGAGGCATTTGCCGATACAATACATAAACTTCTTCAATACGTGTTAAAATTTGTCTGCCATCATTTGACTCTGAAAATGTTTCTGCAGTATAAATCAATAAACCATAGATATGTTTTCCATAATAAGCTGGTTGCTGGATTCTCTCTAGATTTTCCAGCATGTCTTTAATCACATTGGCCTGTGCTCTTCTCATAGAGAAGTAAGTTTCGTAGTATAGCGGCTGTCTGAGCCAGTAGTTTTCTTGATGTTCTCTGGCATCTTCTTGGCTTTCGCGAATGAATGTCAGTAAATGTTCGCATTTGATCTGCACATCTT
Source organism: Enterococcus sp. PLH-Efm8 (assembly GCF_053011625.1). Taxonomy (NCBI): domain Bacteria; kingdom Bacillati; phylum Bacillota; class Bacilli; order Lactobacillales; family Enterococcaceae; genus Enterococcus; species Enterococcus sp. PLH-Efm8. The sequence continues at coordinate 1,143,262 of NZ_CP172568.1, read as the reverse complement.
CTTTATTTTCTGATAAAAGAAATTCTGCCATTTGTCTCAAAATATTTCGAAATTCTTTTTCGATCTGTATTTGGTTTTCCTTCAGCTGCTTCGTACGATCTGGCATGTAAACATTTGCAAGCAAAGCAAATACTAATCCAATCGCCATTAATCCCGCTTCATTGCCGATCAGCTGCCAAGACATGTTTTCCTCCACTAAATAATGAGTGACCAAAACCGAATTTACTACTATCCCTTCGGTTAATTTGAAGCGAGAGGCAAGCGGGATGAACAGGAATAAAAAAAGACTGAAGCCAAAAATAGTATACCCAACAGCAAAAAAACTGAACAGTGCTGTTGCCGTAGCTAATATAAAGGCTGCGATTCGATTCATGCCCGTACGCAATGTAGAGCGCTTGGTATTTCCTACACTTAATAATGCAATGATCCCTGCAGCTGGCCAATACAACAGCGATAAGCTACCCGCTGTGACCATCGAAAAGAAGACACTGATCACTGTTTTGACTGTTCGCATTCCTATACGCATTTACTTCCCCCTTTTTTATTTTAATTATACTTGAATAATGAAAAACTAGCTATCAGACAAAAGTTTAGGTATGATAGTAAAAAGACCAAAAAGGAGAATCTCTATGCAATTTGGCCGTTTTCGACTAGGTATGCGTACGATCAAAAGTGCCTTAGCTGTTTTTTTATGTATCTTGTTTTTTCATTTGACTCAACGAGGAATCCCGATGATTGCTGCATTATCTGCTGTTTTTTCTTTGCGTCAGGACTTGACTACAACCGTTTCTTTTGGAAAGTCTAGGATCATCGGCAATACATTAGGTGGTACATTAGCTATCATTTATTTTTTTGTCAAAAGCTATTTTCACAATGATTTTTTGGTAGAATTGATCTTGCTTCCTATTCTAGTTATTATTGTGATCGTCGTGTCAGATGGTATTAACAATAATTCCGGTATCATTTCCGCAATAGCTACGTTGTTGCTGATTGCGTTGAGCATCCCTCAAGGCGAATCCGCTTTGTATGCTATCCAACGTGTACTAGATACTTTTATAGGGACATTCATTGCAATCGGTATCAATTTCTTTCTTCGTCCTCCTGAAACAGAAAAGAAGGAAGAACTATCAGAAGATTTGGTCGAACTCCAAAAGAAAGAACGATTGCTAAGAACAAATTTACAAGAGATAGAAGCTAAGATCCAAAAACAAAAGAAAAATAGCGAGGACTAATTTTCTTTTGCAATAAAATAAAAAAATGGAGAGAAGAACTTTAAAAAGTCTTCCTCCATTTTTGATTGAACGGTGAAGTGTACTACTTTATTCTTCCTTCATCGAGTTTTGTTCTGCCTCTTTTGGCGCTTCATACATATTTACTTGGCTAGTAGTCCCACGTGTCGACAAATTCTCTACGATTTCCTTCAAGTCAAGTCCTGTTGTCGCTTTTAGTGTTTCTTGAGTAGAAGAAAGCAAATTTGTGGCATAATTTGTCACTCGGTTCGCTCCACTGGTTTCTCCTGAACTGCTTCCTGTATCGACAACAGAGATTTTTTCGATATTTCCTAGCGGCTGTGCTGCTTCGCGCATCAATTGCGGTAGCATATCGATAACCATACTCAAGACAGCTGCTTCGCCATATTCCTTGAAGGCATTGGCGATCTTTTGTTTTGCTTCGGCTTCTGCTTTTCCTTTTGCTAGTGCTGCTTCGGCTTCTGCTTGTCCAGCTAAACGTGTCTTATTGGCTTCCGCTTCTGCCAGTGCTTCCACACGGAATCGTTCTGCTTCGGCTTCAGTCACTTCTTTGACTTTTTGAGCTTGTGCTTCTTGTTCTTTAGCGTACCGATCGGCATCTGCTTTTTTCTTCACTTCCGAATCATATTGCTTTTCACGACGTGTGATTTCTTTTTCTTCCAGTTCGATTTGTTTTTGACGTTCTACGATTTTAATCTGCATTTCCTGTTCGATTACTTGTTGTTGTGCTCGGGCACTTTCTAAATTGTAGGCTTGGTCTGCTTTTGCTTTAGCAACATCTTGTTCTTGTTTGTAGGTTGCTAATTTCAGTTCTTTTTCTTTTAATGATTCTGCGATCTCTGTTTGTCGCTGTAATTCAGCTGCTTGTGATTCTTTTTCTGCTTGAGCTTTTTTGATACGCGTTTCTTTTAGAGCTTCCGCTTCTGCTATATCTGCATCTCTTTTGACTTGGGCGATTCTTGGTTTCCCTAAAGAGTCAAGATAACCGTTTTTGTCTCTGACCTCTTTGATAGTGAAAGAAACGATGATCAACCCCATTTTTGCAAGGTCTACAGAAGCGACTTCTTGTACGCTTTGACTGAACTTATCGCGATTTTGATAGATTTCTTCTACAGTCATAGAACCAAGAATCGAGCGCAAGTGTCCTTCTAATACTTCTCTTGCTTCATTTTCCAGTTCTTCTCTTGTCTTGCCTAAAAACTGTTCTGCTGCTGTAGCAATCTCTTCTACAGATGAACCGATTTTGATGATCGAAGTACCATCACACATCACCGGTACGCCTTGTTCCGTATACACTTCAGGGGTGGAGACGTCCAATTTACTCGATAATAGACTGATCCGATTCGAACGTTGAAAAACTGGCAAGACGAATGCGCCACCTCCACGCACAATTTTGATTTTGTTATTGCTTTCATCAATGTGCACATTTTTGCTTCCTAAATAACTTCCACTGATGATCAACGCTTCATCCGGTTTTGCTGTCTGGTACTTCGCTACAAAGACGATCAGCAACATCAGTAAAATCAAAGCTGCGATTGCGATCGCGATAAAAACAACTGGTATTTCCATTTAACACACGCTCCTTTAAGCTTTTATCATGCTTTCATAAGGCATGACATAACAGATTCTTTCCTTGATCTCAATGATCAATACTTTCGTTCCCCGCTCAGCTGTCTGTTCTTGGGGGCTGTAAAAACAAGCTGGACGACTAATGGAACCGGTAACACTTTTCAACTGAATTTCTCCCATACCTCGTACAGGGATCGGTGTGATCACAACAGCTACTTGTCCTTCCAGAGTTTTTTCAGAAGACGACATCGTTGATTCGGCATGTTTCATCGGCATCAATATATAGAAATTAAGCAAAAATACCAACACTATCGATATGCCTCCACTAGCAATAAATAAAAATAAAGATGATTGATCTGTTAAACGCTCACCTAGAAAACCAAATAAGCTTGTGAAAGTTAACCAAGGGATAATAAGCATCGGATCAAGCGGGCCATCAAAATCGAATACATCTCCAAAAATAATCAATAGGACTGCCAATCCTGCACAAATCAGCAATGTATACCAATAAATCGTCTCAAGTGCGATTCCCCCTATCATATACACGCCTCCTTCCATTTCTACGTCTATCATACCAATGTTTGAAAATTCTGTATAGCTTCTTTTACCGACTCAGTGGTGTTTTTTATAGGAAGGTTGTGTTTATCGTTGACAATTTGTTAAATTTTTGTTTTCATGTTAAAATTTTCACAATAAATTCTTTCGAGGTAGCCTATGTTTCCTTTTTTTAAGAAAAAACCATTAAAGCTCCAGAACACGATCATCCTTGTCGTTTGTTTCTCCACATTCGTTTCTTTGATTGTTTCTGCCATATTGATCAGGAATTTTATTCTTTCGATGAACCGATCTAGTGTGTCAGATAAAATCTCTAGCATTGCTAAAATCGTTGCCAATGATAAACTCATCCAAAAAAAGCTGCAGACTGGTGACCCGACACATGCGATTCAAGGAATAACAAATGAAATCATGATTGCATCGAATTTAGATTTTATCGTTGTCATGGACCCTGAAGGCATTCGATATTCTCACGCAGACCCAAGTTACATCGGTCTTCCTTTCTCAAGTCATGAAGATGTGAAAAAAGTGATTGGAGGACAAGAATTTTTCTCTGAAAAAGAAGGAATGTTAGGGTTCGGCTTCCGCTATTTCGTCCCTATTTATTATGATCAAGAGATTATTGGTGCAGTTTGTGTTGGCTTAACAAACAACACGATTGACAATCAAGTCAAAGATGGACAAAAAATGATTGTTTTTTCATTGATTATTGGACTTAGCGTAGGCATCATAGGCGCCGTTTTTCTTGCCCAAAAAATGAAAAAAGTACTGCTTGGACTTGAACCACAAGAAATAGCAGAACAGTTAAGTGAAAAAACGATTATCGAAAATGAAGTAGATGAAGGAATCTTAGCCATCTCTTCTGATAAAACTATCCTCTTGATCAATACACCTGCAAAAAACATTTTCTACCAAACAGAGCAGCTATTGGATTTCGAAGTAGGAAAAAAATCAGTGATAATCTATATGACGTTTTGTTTAAAGAGACGATTGAGCATCAAACGACCGTTCGGACTCAATCCATGTATTTAAATGGGATAGAAACTATTTCTAGCGTTACACCTCTTTTTAGCAATGACCGTTTTTTAGGAGCAGTCGCAACTTTACGAAATCGATCAGAAGTAATGAAATTAATGGAGGAGCTTGGGGGGACGAAACAATATATAAACTCCATGAGAGCTCAAACCCATGAATTCATGAATAAACTTCATGTCATTTCTGGTTTGATTGATTTGAAGAAGTATGAAGAAGTCACCCATTTTATCCAGCAGCTAAATCAAAATTATAAAAAAGAGATTGGCCAAGTCTCAAGTCTGATCAAAGTACCTGCAATTGCCGGTTTTTTATTAGGCAAAATAAACGAAGCCAAAGAACAATCTGTTGAAATGCTGTTAGAAAGCGATTCTTTTATCCCTAAAATGGAGATGGATGACTCCATCCATTCACTTTTGCAAGTGTTAGGGAACTTACTTGATAATGCAAAAGAAGCCGTGCTACAAAAACATGAAAGAAACGGACAGGTCCGGATTCATTTAAACTATGACACAGAAGCTGAAGTATTCATCGTGACCGTCTGCGATGACGGTGTCGGGATATCAGAAGAAATCTCAGAAAAAATATTTACGCTAGGTTTTTCGACGAAGGGAATCAATCGTGGGTTTGGATTGAATCTCATCCATTCAATCGTCAAACGCCACGGTGGATTTTTAGAATTTTCCAAACAAACAAATGGCGGTACAATCGTCTATCTAGAATTACCAAAAAAGGAAGATCAAAATGATGACAAATGTCCTGATAATCGAAGATGATCCAATGGTTGCAGAATTGAATCGTACTTTTGTGGAAAGCATCCCTAATATGAACGTAATCGAAAGTTTCAGAAATGTAGAAGAAGGAAAAAAATATTTCAGACAAAAAAACGCAGATCTGCTGCTGCTTGATGTATACATGCCTGGCGAAAGTGGTATCCATTTTTTATCTTGGCTTAGACAGCAAGGAAATGATATCCCAGTGATTTTGATCACTGCTGCAGATGATATCGAAACCATAAAGAATGTGATCCGCTACGGTGCCTTAGATTATTTGATCAAACCGTTCACTTTGCAACGTTTTCAGCTGGCGATCGAAAAGTATCTTGCTTTCTCTCAGACAATCCAAACGACTGAAAAAGCCGATCAGAAATTGATCGATCAAGTATTCAACCACACCACTCCCATTCACGAAATACCATCATTCATCGATTTGCCTAAAGGTCTGTCAAAACTGACTTTAAAAAAAATAAGTGCATTTATTCTAAAAGAAGATACTATTTTTTCAACAAAAGAACTGGCTCAAAAAAGCTCACTGTCACGTATATCCGTCAAGAAATATTTGAATTTTTTAGTAGAACAAGATATATTGAACGAAAGAATCAAATATTTGGAAATCGGCCGGCCGCTAACCTGTTATGAATTGACAAAGAATGGGCGGAAAAAGCTCACAGATTACTGTTGAGTCATCGAATTATCCCATACAAAATAGTCCAAGTATACAGAAGTAACAACTGTTTACTTGGACTATTTTTAAACATTTTATTGACGAATATCCATGTTTTCTTATCTTAATTGACGGGCTTTAGGAAGAGATACCTCATTTTTCGTTTTTCCAGTTTCTATTATTTCACGAAAGTTCTCGAAACTTGTCGAAATCATATTTGATAATGCCTCATCTGTATTTGAACCTACATGCGGGGTTACAAGAACTCTAGGGTACATTTCTACTAATTGCTGGATAGCAGGGTCTGGAATCGTCTCCCATGGCTTGAAGGATCGGAAAAAAACCTCTGTTTCATTTGCAAAAACATCGGTTGCAAAACCAGCTAAATGATTGCTTTTCAAAGCTCTTAAAATAGCTTCATTATCTTGAAGCTCTCCACGGGCTGTATTAATCAAGATGCTACCTTTTTTCATTTGAGCTAAAAATCCTTCATTGATCATTTGATCGTTTTCACCTGGGATATGAGGTACATGAATACTGACAATATCGCTTTTGGCTAATAACTCTTCAAGCGAGTGGAACGTCAATACTTTTTTAGCAGCTTCTGTCTGATGAATATCGTAGCCGATCACTTTGGCTCCTAGTCCCTTAAACAAAACAGCTTCCGTCAACCCTATCCTGCCTGTTCCTATGATCCCTACTGTGCAATTTCTGATTTCACGACTAAACATTTGCTCATCCACTCGAAAATCTTTGAAAGATGTTCGGATCGTCGTATACGCAGTATTTCTCAAAAGCATCATGGCAAAAGTCAAAGATAACTCTGCTATCGCATTTGGCGAATACGATGGTACACGGGCTACTGTCATACCAAAATCAGCTGCCGCTTGTAGATCGATATGATTGACTCCCACAGTCCGTGTAAAAACATAACGAATCCCATATTCCTGCATTTTTGCAAGATTGGTCTCATCTGCTATACAATTTCCCCTCAACAATACAGCATCATGGTCCTTTGCTGACACGATATTGTCATGTGTCAACAGTTCTTCATAAAGACTGAGATCATAATGGTAAATATTCAATTTTTCAAAAAAATCTATCTCGTTCGGACGAACACCGTAACATGCGATTCTCATACTTTCTTCCTCCATTTCTTATGAAAATAAACCTATGCCATGAATCATTTGTAATACAACGATCCATACAGGTGTCAGTACCACAGCAAAAATAGTTGACAGTAAGGATGCATTGGAGGCTAAAAGTGCCTCCCTATCAAAACTGATAGCATAGGCTGCTGCCACTGTTGCAGCTGGTGTAGCCATCATGATAACGATTGTTGCCAGTGCTTCAAAATTGACTGGTAGAATATTCGTTGCCGTCAAAACTGCTAGAATCACGATATTCAATGCAGGTACAAATACCACTTTGACTAGACTGTAATACCATGAAGTTTTTTCAGATGCAGCTTTTTTGAAGCTTACTTCACCTAATGTTGCGCCGATTGCTAGCCACGCCAATGGTGAACTTAAACCAGCTAAATAATCCATCGGCTGAAATAGCCACGGTGCAGTCTGGTCAATTCGCAAAAACGCTACTTGGCTTATCTCTCCTTCTGCACCTGTAACTGACACTTGTGGCAGATACCCTTGGAACAGCCAAATGAAAAGGCCGGCAAAAGTAGCGATAATGATTGGATTGACGAACATCGCTTTGATATTTTTAGCTTCCATCTTCAAGCCACTCATTTTTATGTATCCATAAGAATACAAAAAGATTCGGTAGCCAATATTGAAAATTGAGGAATACATCACGCCGACAGGACCATAAATCGCACTGACGATAGGCGTTCCGAAAAAGGTCGTAGAACCAAAGATCGTCAGGACACGCAACGTTGTTTGCTTATCCCCTTTATAGCTTAAGAAAAAAGGTTTTGAAACTAGAATAAGAATAATATAAATAACTAATCCCCAAATCAAGACATTGATTCCTTGCATCAGTAATTCTGTATTGATATCTTGCATGAAAGCTCGAAATGCCAGTGCTGGCAAAGCCACTGTTAAGACGACTTTCGATAGAATTTTTCCAACAGATTCAGAAAAAATCCCCTTTTTTCTACAAACAAACCCTAATAATATAATAAAAACTGTTGAAGTGATTGCACTGACAATCGACATATCTGTCAAAGTCGATCGAAAAATGTCAAATAAGTTCATCTTTCTCCTCCTAATTATGTTCATTTATTCACAATAAAAAAAGCTTTTATTTTGCTAATACGTATTAACATTTTTAATTTTATCTTTACATTGTTACTTATTGAACAATAGGAAATTAAAGAAACTTTTGAAACTTATGTAAAGTGATTTTTACTAGAACACAAAAAAAACCTTAAAACCAAACTTAAGAAGTTTAGTTTTAAGGTTAACTTAAATTATATTATGCGTGGAAACGTTCCACGCCATCTAGATAAGTTGCTTCCAATGTCATATCAGGGTTCAATACGATAAAGTCTGCATCGCGTCCTTGAGCGATTTTTCCACATGTATCATCGATTTTACAGCTGATTGCTGGAATCAGACTAGCCATCATGACTGCTTGTTCTGGTGTTGCTAATCCCCAGTCTACAACATTTTTAATTGCTTCTTTCAATTTCAATATACTTCCAGCTAAGTTGCCAGATTCTAGACGTGCTGTTCCTTCTTTTACTACTACTGGAAATTCGCCTAAATTGTAATTTCCATCAGGCATCCCACCGGCCATCATACAGTCTGTAATTAATGCGACATGATCATGTCCTGCTTTTTCCATTAGGATTCCCGCAGCATTTGGATGTACATGATGGCCATCACAAATCAATTCAGAAAAGACATGTTCTAAAGATAATAACGCACCCACCATACCTGGTTCGCGATGATTCAATCCACGCATACCATTGAAAGCATGGACAAATACACTTGCGCCTGCTTCAACAGCTTTTTGCGCTTCTTCTAGTGTAGCATTACTGTGTCCTAGAGAAACAACTACTCCTTCTTCAGTCACTTGTTTGACAAACTCTTCTACACCTTGACGTTCCGGTGCTAAAGCAATTTTTTTGATTAAACCACCTGAAGCTTCTTGCCATTCATGGAAAGTATCCAAATCAGGATCCCCGAAATAACTTGGGTTTTGTGCCCCTTTGTGTTCTTCTGTGAAGAAAGGACCTTCAAAATAGATTCCTTTGATTTTAGCTCCTGGTGCTTCCTGATACATTTTGCCGATTGTCTCAGCTACATCTTTTAAACGTTCTTTGCTTGACGTCAATGTTGTTGGTAAAAATGAAGTCACTCCACAAGATAACAGACCTTCAGACATCACTTTGATGCCTTCTGCATCATTATCCATTACATCATGATTCATATAGCCGTGAATATGTGTATCTACCAAACCAGGAGCAATCCATTTGCCGCTTTGGTCAATGATGTTGACTTCTCCCTCAGGTAGTTCTTTGGTGTATTCACCAAAAAGTCCATCGGTAATTTCAAGATAGCCTGCATGTTTGACACCTGACGCTAAAAAGAATTTGTCAGCATAGATAAAAGTTCTCATTCTATTCTCTCCCTTTGTTTTTCTACCTCTAAAGTACTCTTATTTAGAGAAGAAGTCAAGAATGGTCTACACCATTTACAAATTTTTTGAAATTTGTTTCACAGCTTGTGCTAAGCCTTCATAGAATGCTGCTCTTTCTGGTTCTTCTTTACGCTTGTATATTAAGCTTTTAAGCACAAATAAATCATTGAGGTAATAGTAGCTATTCTTCTCTTGAGCCCAATAGATTCCTTGATTCACCTGTTCTAACGCTTCGTCGATTTCATTTTGATGGAATAAGAAATTTCCATAATTATAAAAAATTTGCGAAAATTCACTTTTTGATCGTTCATCAGCTGATTGATGCAGCAGTTGGATGCTTCGACTCAAATAGTAGCGTGCTTCAGCCGTTTTTCCTGCCACACCATATATTTTTCCGATACAACTAATCAGTTGTATTTCTGTGTCAGAAACATGGATTCTTTCTTTTTGGCTAGAGTAGCTTAATGCTTCTTTCAAATAATAAAGGGACTGAGAGATATTTTGACGCAACGTGAATTCGCAAACACCGAGATAATAATAATAGCGTTGAAAGTCAGTTGCTTGATACAGATTTTCAGAAATATCAGAAGATTTTAGTACTTGTTCTAACTTCCGATAATCACGTTTTTGGAAACAACTATCCAACAGTTCAAATAATTTATCGTTTGTCCGAGTAGTTTTTCGAGAGAGATTCATCACATGATCAATCGTTACCCCTAGCCGTTGACAAATCTGCATCATCACCAATACATTCGGCAGTTCCTCATTATTTTCGATCCGACTTAATACACTTTGTGAACAAATATCATGCGAAAGCATTTTTTGCGTCATTTTTTGTTCTTTTCGAATCTCTTTAATGATCGTTCCAAAGGACTCGATTAACGTTTCCATAAGTATCCTCCCCAAAATATGCGTATTCGCATTCTATTCGTATTTTACTTTAGGAAGTCGCAAACTTCAAGAAAAGACTTGCAACTAAATAATATACTTTAGTTATTTAAGAAAACTCCACTAGAAAGAGAGCCTCAGTGTGTTTGTCTGTGGCCCTCCTACTGAAAAATTTGGTTTTTAAAATCATTTTTGGCGATAGGTTGCTAGGAATTCTCTCATTTTCTTAGCTGTTTGTTTCAAATCATCCATTTTAGGAAGATAAACGATTCGAAAATGATCTGGCTGGTTCCAATTAAATCCACCACCATGTACAAGTAGAATATGATGTTCATGTAAAAAGTCCAAAACGAATTTTTCATCATCCAAAATATTGAATCGCTTTGTATCAATTTTTGGGAATATATAAAAAGCAGCTTTTGGTTTTACGGCTGAAAGACCAGGAATATCATTGATTGCATTATAGATATATTCTCTTTGTTCATAGATCCTTCCGCCTGGCAGGAGCAGCTCATCGACACTTTGATAACCGCCTAGCGCGGTTTGGATAATTTGCTGAGACAATACATTGGAACACAAACGCATGGAGGACAACATATTCAGCCCTTCTATATAGCCTTTGACGTGTGACTTATCTCCACTTAGGACCATCCAGCCTACTCGAAATCCTGCTACACGATGAGATTTGGATAGACCGTTCAGCGTAACAACGAACAAATCAGGCGCTAATGTAGCAATCGGAATATGTTCTAGACCATCCATCACTAAGCGATCATAGATTTCGTCGGAATAAATAATCAGGTTATTTTGTCGAGCTACTTCAACGATTTCTTCTAATAATTCTTTTGGATAAAGTGCCCCAGTAGGATTATTAGGATTAATGATAACAATAGCTTTTGTCCGACTCGTTATTTTTGATTTGATATCATCAATATCAGGATACCATTCTGCCTCTTCATCGCAAATATAATGAACAGGTGTGCCTCCAGCTAATGCAATAGAAGCCGTCCACAACGGATAGTCCGGCATTGGAACCAGTACTTCATCTCCATTGTCCAGCAACCCCTGCATACACATCGTGATCAATTCGCTCACTCCGTTGCCGGTGTAGATATCATTGATCGTCACATTCGGAAAATGTTTCAGTTGGCAATATTGCTCAATTGCTTTTCTAGCAGAAAAGATCCCCTTGGAATCTGAGTAGCCTTCTGAGTCACGGGCATTCATGATCAAATCACGAATGACTTCGTTTGGTGCTTCAAATCCAAAAGGTGCGGGATTTCCCGTGTTCAATTTTAAAATACTAATGCCCTCTTCTTGCATCCGCTCCGCTTCTTCTAGAACGGGACCGCGAACATCGTAACTGACACCTTCTAATTTGTTGGATTTTTCAAATTCTCTCATCACTTAGCCAATCCCTCATTTCAAAAAGTTAGAACTTTCCAAATTTTTTGTTATTTACTATTTCAATATCATACTCCATCCTAGAAAATTTTGCCACTTATTTAGGAAAAACGTAAGTATTAAAAAAACACAAACAAGCGTTGAGAACTTAATTGTCATGATAGTCATTCCATAGATTCGCTGCCCAATCCATTGCAATTCCACAAATGATTCCTAGCATAAAACCAAGCAAAAAACGTCCGAATGCAAGTCCAATCAATACACCTAAGATCATTCCCAGTCCTGAAAATTCTCCGTCATATTTCTCCATCTTAATAAGTCCTCCCATTTTTGAGCTTGACAACTATGTAAAACCTCGCTATCATTAGTGTGTTATTATTACGCAGATGTGTTGGAATTGGCAGACAAGCATGATTGAGGGTCATGTGAGCGTTAGCTCGTGTGGGTTCGAGTCCCATCATCTGCACTACAACTCGTGAAGTTAATTTTGCTTCACGAGTTTTTTTGTTTGAACGTTTCTTTATGCCATTATATACATATCACTGTATCCTTTACAAAAAGAACGTACAATCATGTAAACAGCCTGAGGTGAGTATATGAAGGTCGGAAACAAGCTACTCGTAGAAACTTGCAAGTGTTAAAACAATTAATCGAAAAACGAGTAAAATCCCTCACCTAATACTAAAGCGAGGGATTTTTTGTATATTATCTGTTTATCACCGTTATTATAAAGGTACAAATACCAAGCACGGTTAATCCAAATTGCATAAATTCATTTTTTTGTACACTCATGCTTTTCATTAGCTCTTTAACTGCCATTAGTACTAAGATGGCGATAACAACATAAAGTATATAGTACGTCCGCATTCCGGAAGCCCATACTGTGGGAGAAAATCCCATAATTAACCTTGAACAAAATCCCATTATCATCAAAATAACTAAAAAAATAGAAGTTTTCTTATTGTCAAAACTTAAATAAATTCCAACAATTAAACATAGTAATAATGCCAAGACTACTAAAGTAGCTATCCAAGTACCTGGATAAAAAAGTGACAGTTTCGTTCCTAACTCTGTAAAGAGATTATTCAGGTTACTACTACTCCAAATCATTGCCCTTTTATTTCCATTGACGTAAGTAAAGCTTTGACCCATTGTATTACCAAAATAAATAATCAGGTTTAAGAAAAACGGTAATGCAGTCAATATACGCACATAATAGTTTTGACATTTCCTATATGTTAGAAGGAAAATTAAGAAAAATAGCAATAAAAATAAGATATTCATGTCTAAAAAAAACGGCTTTCCAAATGATGAAATACCTAAATCTAACTTATTAAGAAAGTTGAAATTTTTATATTCAGGAAACCATTTATTAATTTCATGTGCAGCACGTAATGCATTCCCTGGAGTTGTCAAAGAGAAAATTAATTCTGCTAAGCTTATTATTGAAAATACTGATAACTTATAATTATATCGTCCATTGACAATCAAATATAAACTAACTATACTTGTTAGAACAAAAAAACAGGCGTTGACTTGTTCTTGATTAGTTAAAAATATCAATAAAGGAATACTTACCCAATATATTTTTCTATTTATTTCTTCTCCTCTTAAGAGTTGAAAAAACGGATAAAAAGTTAGTAAACTAAATGCTACTGGCCACTGATAGTTCAAGGTGGTTGCTCTCCAACCGGTTTCCCCCATTACTGTCAATGGTATTAAACAGTATATAGAGCAAACCAATAATAAATTTTTAACATTTATTTTCTCAAAAACATACTGGGAGCGTCAATAATTTTGTGTAAATAAATTGTCCTCCTGCAAAATAATTAGTTACTCAGTAAACATTGAAACTAATGTATCGGTTACCTGTTGAAAACCTTTATGGCTTCTGTTTAGAAATTTTTGATTGTATGTATCAAAAATGCTGACTAGAAAGCGTTCTAGTGATTCTTCATTTTGAAACTGCTCTTTTCTACGGCTGTATCTTTTAATTTGCTTATTGAAAGACTCGATTAGATTGGTTGAGTAAATGGTTCTACGAATGCTAGGTGGAAAATCATAAAAAGTTAATAAGTCTTGGTTTTCTATGAGTGACTGCGTCACTTTAGGATAGTTTTTCTTCCATTTCTCAATCATGCCGGATAAGAAGGTATTCGCTTCTTCTTTTGAGTTAGCTTGATAAACAGCCTTAAAGTCATCACAGATTTCTTTTCGGTCTTTGACACGTACTTTATGAGCGATATTACGAGATACATGGATACAACAATGCTGATATTTTGCTTTAGGATAAATTTGATGGATAGTATCTTTCATGCCTTTTAAGCCGTCCGTAATAAAAAGCAAGACTTCTTGAACTCCTCTGGAGTTAATATCCTGTAGCAGCTCATTCCAAACGTATGTTGATTCAGTTGGAGCAATCGCATAACTCAGTACTTCTTTAGTGCCGTCTTCTCGTATACCAATGGCAATATAAATCGCTTCTTTGGATACGGTTTGACGTTTTAGTGGAATGTAAGTAGCGTCCATAAAAATAGCGACATACTTATCATTTAAGGCTCTGGATTTAAAGGCATTTACTTCTTCAGTCAGAACTTTAGTCATGTTGGACATGGTTTGTGGAGTATAGTGATGACCGTACATTTTTTCGATCAAATCAGCAATTTCAGACATCGTAACACCTTTTTCGAATAAATGGATAATAGTGGTTTCCAATGTATCGTTTGTTCTTTTGTAGGCTGGTAAAGTTTGTTGTTTAAACTCACCATTACGATCTCTAGGTATTTCCAATGTTAATTCACCATATTCGGTTTTGATTGATCGAAAGTAAGAACCGTTTCTCGAATTACCTGAATTAAAACCAGTGCGATCATATTTTTCGTAATCTAAAAAAGCCGTTAATTCAGTCCGTAGGAGTGTGTTTATCGCTTTTTCTAAGTGCGAACGGAATAATTCATTTAAATCGCCTTTAGTGACTAGAGTTTGCACAATTTCTGTAGTAAAATCATTCATAGGGAAGTCCTCTTTTCTGTGAATTGGTTGTCGTTAACTTTATTCTACAGAAGGGACTTCCTTTTTTGTATGGATTTTTTCATTTACACAAAATATTTTATACTCTCAACATACTTGCAAAGTAATACTACAATTCCTAACATAATCGTAGAATTTAATAATTTCCATAGCATAAAGTGTTTAGAAAAGAACATTAAGAATAGTTCTATAATAATTCTTGAACTCCATGTCTTATAATGTTCTATCGAAGCACCCAAATAGCCAAGTTCATCTAATCTACTTGCATAAACTACGTCATCCGCTCTCATAGTCGGCATATACATATTAAAGAGTAAAAAGATACCCCAAATCCCTATTAGTAACAAGATCAGTTCTTTGTTATTCGTTATTTTTCTATTATGTTTGTTCATTTTTATACTCCTTCTTATATTTCCTAATAGAGTATAACATAGCTTTAAGCATTACTTAAAGATAACTTAAAAGTTATCTTTTAAATACTTAATTGTTAAATACCTTATTTGATGCAAAAGAAATCTACGATAGTCAACAAAAAAATTTTCATTATATCCAGAAAAATTTTTCTTAGTTAAGGACCTATGGATTGCAGTAATGCAGAATTCGTCGAATAAACTGCCAAAGACATACAATCATATTGCTTTTAAAATTGACGAACAAGATATAGATTCGTTTGTCTCAAAAATCCAAATGTTAGGTTTAACTGTCGAACCAGGACGTTCTCGTGTGAAAGGCGAGGCTTCTTCAATTTACTTTTACGACTATGATAATCACCTCTTCGAGTTACATACCGGTACTCTCCAGGAACGTTTAAAATCCTACAATTCCACTACCTGAGACTAGTAATGACTAGTCTCTTTTTATGGCCTCTGATCCCCCCATTGAGCGAATACTAATAGGGCTTCGAATTGATCTGTTCAATCTTTAAGCAATATCCCTCAAATGAGTTTGGAAAGTTTAGTGATTCATCACAAATACTTAAATACATGTAGTTATATATAGATTGAGGTTCTTGTGAGCGTATGCTCGTGTGGGTTCAAATCCCATCGTCTGCATCCATCTTTCCAAAACAAGCGGCTAGGACATTTTTGTCTCAGCCGCTTGTTTTCTAGTTTATTCTTTCATCTTGTCGGACCTTTTTTCTTGGGTATAGACTTTTCTCATATTCTACCACAATTTTGGGTTTCCCTAACACATGATAGGATCTCACAACAAATTGCTTTCTATTATTATAATAACCTGTAACGACTAACTTCATCCCTTCGTCTACTTCAGCTAGGAAGTTCAAACTATGGGAAGCAATCAAACAATTGACCCCATTTAAACTGAAACGGATCAACGGTCTGGCACTAACTTGCAAAGTACGGATCTTATCTACTGTTCCATATTTTTTCTCCATAACCTTCACCTCAATACCATTATACGAACATACATTCCCTTTGTAAAGAAGAAACTCTGTTTTATCTTTTTGACTTTTTGTCTATTACCTTTCTTAAAATCATATTGGCACTTCCTGCGAAGATGAAGGACATGTACTAAAAAAAAGAGGCAGCAGTATAGATTACTGTTGCTTCTTTACTAATTTAGGTTTACTTGTTAAGAAAGATTATTTACGCAAATGTTCTTCAACAATTTGCTGAGATTTATCAGCTGTATCTTCCACTTCATCTTTTGCTTTTTCTAACTTTTGAATATATTGTTTCAAGCTTGAGTTTTCAGCAGTTGCTTCGTCTAATTTCTTTTGTGTATCTGTTAACTGAGTTTCTACATTTGTTTTTTCTTGTGTCAGTGTTGCGATTTGTTGATTCAAACCATTTACAGTATTTTGTAATTCTGAAAGTTTTGCTTGTGCTTCTTGTAGTCTTGCTGTCCAATCTGCATTCAGATGATTGATTTCATCATTTTTTTGGTTGATCTCATCTAGTTTGACATTGATTTCATTTTGTTTGCTTTGTAGTTGTGCATCCTTGCTGACTAATTGACTTTCTAAGTTTTGTTTTTCTGCTGCCGATTGATTTTTTTGGTTTTCTAATTCATTTACTTTTGTTTGGTATTCTTGGACATCTGCCTTTGAATCTTGCAATGTCTGTTCTTTTTGTGCTAGTCGAGCGGTAAGATCTGTAATCGCTTGCTCTTTATCTGTCAATGTATGATCAAGCTGTGTCAGATTCTCATTGATTGTATCAATATCTGTCTCTCCACCCCACAAAATAATTTCATTTGCGTACCGCGTGCCTGTGTAGCCAATTAGACATAGAAATGCAACGACAATCCCACCAGTAATAAATTTCTTTTTCATTTGCATAGCTCCTTAATCCAATACTTTTACATGCTAAAAGTAAGTGATCTCAAACACAATGTCAAGCGTTTTTAAATTACATATGTAATTTTAATATAAATACTATCAAATACTCATTTAATCCTCCTTTTTTATCTATTTAAAAAATCTTTTTTATAGAGAAAAATGCAGGTTAATACTTTCTTAAATAAATATTTATGGTGAACAAAAACAAAAAAGCAAGTTTTATTAAACGTAACCCTTTTCATTTCATAGATTACTGTATTTATTACAAAAAACGCGGATTTGTCATAAATTGTCATGCTTCTTTTACCTATGAAATATTTTCACGTGTTAAAGTATTCCTCGTTGAACACAACAAATAAAACTTTTTAACGAATAAAGGAGATTTTTCATGACATCACTTAAAACTTTACTTTTTGGAACAACTTTGGCTGCCGGCGCTGCATTCTTCATGGGAACGACTGCTCATGCGGACGAAGCTTATACCGTTCAATCAGGTGATACTCTATCAACGATTTCTCAAAAATACGTTGGTGATAACTCCTTGATCAATGCCATTGCAGAATCAAATTCAATTTCTGATATTAACCTGATTTACTCAGGACAACAATTAACAATCCCAACAGAAGGCTCTGCACAAGCAGCTGCTGAACCTCAAGCAGCCGTTCAAGAAGCACCAGTCCAAGCTGAACAACCTGTTGTACAAGAAACGGTTCAAACGGAAAAACAAGCAGCGCCTGTTGCTGAAACACAACCTGCTCCTGCTGTAACAGAAACTGCTGCTACTCCAGCAAGCACAAGCTCTGCAAAAGAATGGATCGCACAAAAAGAATCAAGCGGTTCTTACACAGCAACGAACGGACGTTACATCGGACGTTACCAATTAGATTCTTCTTACTTAAATGGTGACTACTCTGCTGCAAACCAAGAAAGAGTAGCAGAACAATATGTTACTTCACGTTATGGTTCTTGGGAAGCGGCGAAAGCATTCTGGGAAGCAAACGGTTGGTACTAAGATTCATTTATTAATCAAACAGTTTACTTTTATACAAAGAAAGCCAAAAAGAGGTGCGACACTAGTTGTGTCACATCTCTTTTTTATTTACCTAATCTAATGAAACGTTCCAAGTTTTGATAAGTATTTTTTTTAACTTCTTCAACTGATAGCTCTTTGATCTCAGCGATTGTCTTTAACTGTTCTTCAAGCAGTGAGACATAATCTTTTTCTGAAAAAATCCCCCCTAAAGCCCACTCTGCTGCATGTAGTCCATCCGTTTCAATAAGTAAGTGGTCGATTGGGACTGCTTTAGCTAGTTGCCAGACTGCTGGATTCTTTTTCAAATCAAGACCAATGCTGAAATAACAGCCTAAATCAATATAGTCTTGTTGATAGTCCAAAGAAGAATACCAATGGATCAAATAGTGATTAGGGTAAGCTTGGATATAATTTAAGATCTCTTTTTCGCATCCTTTTGTGTGCAGTACAACAGGTTTCTCATTTATGGCTGCAAAAGCAAGCTGTCGCTCAAATACTTTTTTTTGTGTAGTCATCGGTACATTCGTCCAAATATTATCTAACCCTATTTCACCGATGATCCTTGCTTTTTTCAAAAAAGGCTCAACTTGTTCAAACGTATAGCTATCTGCTTTCCAAGGATGGATACCGTAACTTAAGGCTTGAGTCTTACTTGCTGCAAGCTGTCTGTTTTCCTTCCATTCTTCTGGCGAATCACAATTGATGATCGTCAAAATCGTGTGTTCCTGCTGAAGGAGTGCTAAACTCTGACTCCCATCTAAATGACAATGAGCATCACTTAACATCTAATTCACCTGCCAATAACTGATAAATCGTTTGCTTCAACTCTGATTGCTGCAGTAGCCATTCACGTGACCGTCGTTTTTCAGGCACTTGAATCTCAGCAATCACATGTGCCGGACGGGCGGAAAGCACAAGAATCCTGTCTGATAAATAAATTGCTTCTTCGATATCATGCGTCACAAGTAAAGTAGTCCGCTTTGCTTTTTTAGGCAGCTTCAACATCCAGTCTTGCATCTGCCCTCTGGTCATAGCATCTAACGCTCCAAATGGTTCATCAAGAAGCAAGTAAGAAGAAGGATTCATGATTGTTCGTAACAAGGCCGTTCGCTGCTTCATCCCGCCAGATAATTGTTCCGGCAAAAAATGTTCATAGCCGTTTAACCCAAAGATATCCAGATAATCCCTTACTTGTTCTTCATTGATTGTTAGATGATTGATTTTTTGATATAACGTAACGTTTTGATAGACGCTCAGCCAAGGAAGTAACATATCTTCTTGCGGCATATAACTAAATGCTGTATGGAGACCAGTTACTTTTTGATCGTCTACTTTGATCGTTCCAGAAGTCATAGGCTGGACTCCTGTTAAAGTTTTCAGCAATGTTGACTTACCGGCTCCGCTTGGCGCGACAATCGATGTAAAGGTATCTTTAGGGATAGTGAAATGGATGTCTTCTAATATTTTCAGGTTTTCAATGACTACATTCAAGTGGCTGATTTGGATTGACATATCTATCACTCCTATTTTATAAACTGATTAGTGAATAGTTCTTGCGAAGGTACATCTTGCTTGATCAATCCGTTTTCCTGCATAAAAGCTGTATAATTGCGCCAAACTTTTTCTTCCATCAATCCCCAATTCTCAGGATCATCCGTATAATTTTTTGACAAGAATGCTTGTGATTCTTCTAAAAACGTCCGATCATTTTCTTTTGCATATTTTTGCAACAGTTTAGCACTGTCATTTGGATCCTTAATAGCTTCCTGATAGCCTTTTTTCGTGGCATCCATAAAAGACTGTACCAATTCTGGATCACTTTTGATCAGTTGATCATTCGTAATAATTACCGGAGTATAGTAATCTAACCGTTCATCTAATTCTTTCAATGGGATATAGTTTAGTTCAATACCCGCTTCTTTTGCTTTGATCATATCCCAACCTTCAAAGTACCATTGGATATCTGAGGATTTTCCTAAGCTTTCTGGCCCTTCTCCATTGCTTCCTACCATTGTCAGTTTTGAAAAGTCCCCGCCGTCTTTTTCCATCACAGCTTTTAAGACAGCTTCTTCACTTGGACTTTGCCAACCTGCATATGTTTTTCCTTCAAAATCTTTTGGTGAATGGATGTTACTGTCTGATAGGGTGGCGAATCCAGAAGTATTATGTTTGATCACTGTAGCAATTGCTTTGACTGGTATATTCTGTCCATCTGCGTGAGCATAAGTGACATCTTCTTGATAACTTACACCAAATTGTGCTTTGTCCGCACCTACTAGACCAATACTTGTCGAATTATCTCCTGGTTCGATGATTTGGACATTTAAACCAGCCTCTTTATAATAGCCTTTTTCTTTTGCTAGGTAGATGCCAGTATGATTAGTATTCGGTACATAATCCAAAACAAGTGTCACTTTTTTCAAATCCTTTATTTCTTGTTTGCTACTTGTTTCTTTTGCAGTGCCACAAGCGGATAAAAGCAACAGTAGCGGTAATAAAAGCCATAATTTTTTCATTTGATCCCCTTCTCTTAAAAAATATAAAGCATACGATAATACCCTTTTTTCAATAATGAACAAGCGCCATTCAGCAATAAACTCAATAGAATGACACAAATGATCGCAGCAAAAACTTTATCGATCTGGTAGCTGTTTTTTACGCGTATCATGTAATACCCTAAGCCTGCTTGAGCGCTTAGCCATTCTCCAACGACTGCTCCGCTGACACAATAAGTAGCAGCCACTTTTAAACCGGAAAAGAAGCCGGATAAACCCGCTGGTATTTTATATATTCGATAAATCTTCCCTGTATCTGCCCCCATCGTTTTCAAAAAGATGATTTGCTCTTTTGATACTTTCCTCAATGTATCCGAAAAAGAAACTACGATCGGAAAATAGCTTATCAAGACAACAAGGATCACTTTTGGAAGCATACCGAAACCAAACCATAGGGTAAGTAATGGCCCTAACACCATGATTGGCAACATTTGTGAAATCACTAGTAACGGATAAAAAGACATTTCTAAAAACTTCCAATAATCCATTGCCAAGGCAGTAATAAAAGAAAGAACGCTAGCTATTACCAAACCAAGCACTGCTTCATTTAATGTCGTGACAGAATGGGAAAGTAATACTTGTGCATCTGCCGCTAATGCAGAAAATACAGCAGCAGGTCCGGGTAAAATAAAGGCAGGTATTTTCCAAACTATGACAACAATCTGCCAAATAATTAAAATGAATGCCATACTGACTGCTGGATAAAGATTTTTCTTCATTTTGTTACCTCCTTTCTTCTAATATGAATAACAAAAAACGCTTGAAATGGGCACGACATAGTAACCCGCTTCAAGCGTCTGCTATGTTTCTCCCTTCACCAGTATTAACTGACAGGTTCAATGGGTCTAAGTTCACAACTTACTCTCATGTCGTCTACGACATCCCCAGAAACAGGTATTCATTTTTTAAAGTGTAGCACAAGAAGGAAAAAGCAACAAGCGCTTTAGTTATCATGCTGATTATTTCAATAAATAGGAGAGATCACTTGCCAATGTCGGATACCCCATGATATAGCTATCCAACTCTTTTTTAGTCAATTTTTGATTGATGACGAGTGTCAAATCATCGATCAATTCGTCTGCTTGCTCGCTAATCACTGCAGCACCAATCAAATAATTTTGCTGGTCAAAGGTCAATTCAGCCTTAGCAACTGGTTCATTGACACGATGATAGGTGAACCAACTGGTAAGATCCATCTCTACCACTTGATCTGACGAAGAGGCGTGACTTTTTGTAACTCCTACTTCAGCAAGTTTAGGACTGGCGTAGACGATCGTAGGTATAATCGGATATTTGATAGGTTCGCTTGTTGCATCCGTTATCCGCTTAGCTACATAATTTCCTTCAAAAGTGGCGACTGGTGTCAATTTTGGGGTTTTCCTTGAAACAATATCTCCACACGCAAAAATTTTTGGATTGCTCGTTTGCAGATAATCATTGACTGCAATTCCGTGTTTATCAAAGACGATATTCGCTTGCTCAAGTGCTAAAGATTCTGTATTCGGCTGTCTCCCAGTCGCACAAAAAATCATATCTGCTACTAATTCCGTCTCTTTTCCGACTAAACGATAGCGAGTACCTTCTGAAATGATCTTTTGGGTTTCAACACCAAAAGCAAACTGAATGCCAGATGCTTCCATTTGATGGACGGCTTCCTCTACCAAAGACGCCTCAAATTCTTTTAATGGCCGTTGATTATGATGGACAATGGTTACTTTGCTCCCTGCAGCATTGGCAATCGTAGCTAGCTCAAAAGCAATATAACCACCACCGATAAAAATGATTTCTTTAGGCAGTACAGGCAATGATAAAAAGTCTGCACTAGTTTTCAAGTATTCCTTTCCCTCCACTGGTAAGATCGTAGGTCTTTGCCCGGTTGCCAAAACTAAGTAATCCGCATGGAAGACTTCTTCGTTGACTTCAATAGATGAATCATCCAAAAAACGAGCGGTTCCTGAAAGATGATCGATTTCAGCTTCTGCTAATTGTTTTTTTCGGCTTTCTGGGACTGGATCCGTAAATGTTCGTTTGAATTTTTGAAGTTCTTCCCAGTTGGCAGTTGGGATCTCGTTAAAACCTTTTCCACTCAATTGTTTTACCCGATTACGTGCCTCTACTGCACTTAACAAGACTTTTTTAGGATCACATCCACGGTTAGGACAAGTCCCGCCCCATAGATCTTCTTCGACCACTAGTACTGTTTTACCTGCTTCTTTCAATCCATAAGCAGCACTTAAGCCGCTCACACCTGAACCGATGATGATTGCATCATATGTTTTCATTTCCTTCCTCCTCTCGACTTAAAAAAGCAAAGATTTCTTTACTTGTCAGCGACCCAATACTTCTTTGCTTTTCTACTATCACAATGCTTGGATACACCGAAAGAAGCGAATATACTTCTTTCATAGGCGTATCAAAGCAAACTTGTTGACGAGCATTTTCTGGTATTTCATTTAAGAAATATCCATTGACGACTAAATCTTCTACTCGCCACTCTTTCGTCTGTTTCGGTTCATCAAAGAAATGCCGAACGTAGTCGTTTTTAGGATTCATCAATAACTGCTCTGGTGTGTCACATTGGATAATTTCTCCATCCTTCATAAATGCAATACGATCACCTAGCTTGATTGCTTCTTCCATATTGTGCGTAACGAAAACGATGGTCGTGCCCAATTCTTCGTGTAAGGACAAAACCAATTCTTGTAATGAGTTTCTTGAAATCGGATCTAATGCGCTAAATGGCTCGTCCATCAAAATCACATCTGGGCTTGCAGCAATAGCTCGGATGATCCCGATCCGTTGCTGTTCTCCTCCAGACAACTCTCTAGGCATACGATCTCGATAAATATCAGGAGATAAGCCAACTTTTTGAAGAAGTTCATCTACACGGTCTGCTCTTTTCTGCTTTTCCCAACCTAACATTTCAGGGATGACTTCAATATTTTGCTTGACTGTCATGGTCGGGAACAAAGCGATTTGCTGCAGCACATATCCCATATTCCACCGCATTTTCTGCAGATTATATTCATTTAACGATTTTCCTTTGAAGTAGATGTCTCCTGCTGATGGTTTAGATAATCCATTGATCATTTTCAAAGTAGTTGTTTTTCCACTACCGGAAGGACCAACCAAAACAAAGATTTCTCCTTTTTTGATTGCCAGATTTAGGTCATCGATGACATACTTTCCATCATACTTTTTTTGCACATGTTTGAACTCGATTAATTTAGTCACTGATCTTCCTCCTTTACTAATCCTTCATTTTTCAGGAAGATTCGTGCTACTTCTGTCGGCTTTTTCTTTTCGACATTGACTTGGTAATTCATATCAATCATTTGATCCTCTGTTATTTTTCCGCTTAATTTATTCAGTGCTTTAACGATTTCAGGATGTTCTTTAGCAAAATCTTTTTTCATCAGCGGTGCGCCTTGATAAGCTGGGAATAACCCTCGATCATCTTCTAGAGTCACTAGATCGTACTCCTTGAGCTGGCTATCTGTGGAATAGGCATCCACAATATTGACATCTCCATTATTGATTGCTTGGTAACGCAAACTTGGCTCCATGCTTTGTACACTTGAAAAATTCAAGCCATATGCTTCTTGGATTCCTTTATATCCATCTGAACGATCAATAAATTCCAGTGTGAATCCCGCTTTGATCTGATCAGAGATAGCTGCCAAATCGGAAATCTTTTTAAGTTGATGTTCGTTCGCAAAAGATCTCTTGACTGCCAAGGCATACGTATTTTGGTAAGCCATTGGTTTTAATAATGTCATATCGAATTGCTTATTCAATAATTCTTCTGCTTCGTCATATGTTTTTTCTTTTGTCAAATCAGCACTTTTCATTGCTTCAGGTACCTTCACCAAGCTTTCTAGGACAGTACTTGTGAACTCAGGATAGATATCGATTTGACCTTGATCCAGTGCATTGAACAAAAAACTCGTCTTGCCAAAATTCGGTTTTAATTCAACTTCTGTTTTTGTGTTGTCTTCAATCAATTCTTTATACATTTGGATCAGGATTTCAGGTTCCGCTCCTAATTTTCCAGCAATCGTGATGGTTTCATTTTTAAACAAGGCAGACTGATATAAAGAAACGCCGCCAAATAAACACACCACTGCTGCTAAAGTAATGATGGAATATCGAGGTTTCTTATGCTGCAACCAGCGAATCAGTCCGCTGAATATAATTGCAAGCAAGGCAGAACTGATCGCACCAATCAATGTCAAAACAGGTGTATTTCGGTCAATACCTAACAAAATAAATGTCCCTAATCCACCTGCTCCGATCAATGCTGCCAAAGTAGCCGTACCGATGATTAAAACTAAGGCAGTTCGGATACCTGAGATAATGACAGGTAATGCGATGGGAAGCTCTACTTTCAGCAAGCGTCTCATTCTGGACATACCAAATGCTACCGCTGCTTCTTCAATAGACGGGTCAATTTCAGCTAGACCAATATACGTGTTTTGGAAAATCGGAAGCAAAGCGTAAATAACAAGTGCAATCAATGCTGGAACAGTTCCGATCCCTACAAATGGGATAAGTAAACCTAATAAGGCAAGTGAAGGAATCGTTTGGAGCACACCCGTGATCTGCAATAAGACTTCTGCCATTTTTTTATGATTGGCTGCCCAAATCGCTAAAGGAATAGCAATCAGTGCTGCAATCAGCAAAGAAATGAGAGAAATGGACAGATGTTGAAATGCAGCTTCCAGCAACTCGCCTTTTCTTTCACTTAATGTTTGTATAAAATTATTCATGCGACCTTCCTTTCTGTTATTCTTTAAGTATAAACATTTCTTTCCTTTTTCCCAACTAACTTGTCTTGCCTTAACCTTACAGCACGAACAAAAAAAAGAAAAAAATACCTCTAAATATGCTGACAAAAAAAGAATCCAAGCAACAAAGTCGGATCAACTTTTTGGTTCTCGTTTTTTCACTACGAATACCATAAAAATCTATACGAAATTGTCACTTGGAATCAGCTATATCTTTTTTACACACACAACTTTTATTTTAATAAAAAGAAACAGCCAATAAAGTAGAAATCTCGTGGGGGAGAACACCTTTATTGGCCTGTTCAACGAATATTATACTGTATCATGACACTTTTTTGCCAAAAATGTAAAAAATGGTTGTTTTGACATCATAAACGTCTTGTTTTCTTATTTTTACTTATATCACCACTTTATTTTCTATCTCTTTCACTCCATAAAGAGGAATGAGTTCTTCTTTTGACTGATAATAAACAGCTTTCTCACGGTTCTTCATCAAAAAAAGAAAGATGTCTTTCATAGCAAGTGGTGCTTTGCCGTGTTCAAATAAAAAGATAAATTGATTTGCTTTATTTATCTGGACCATTGTCACAGGCACCAGTTTTTGTTCTTGAGCCAAAAAAACTCCTTGATACTCTGTTTTTTTGGGTGATTTTGTAAGAATTGTCAATAAGTCTGCTGCTCGCATTTTTCCACTCCTTATTTGATAAATAAAAAGAAACAGCCAAAAATAATTTTTTTTCATTTTCCTCTTGAAGTAAGAGTATAAGTCAGTATAATAAAGAAGTTGCTGAAAATTTTCAAAAGAAAAGAGGCTAGAAATGAAAAAATTAAATTTATTTACAGAATTGTGCGGAATCATTTTAGGCGCAGGAATCTACGGATTAGCTGTGACAGGAATCAATATTCCATCTAAGCTGGCAGATGGTGGGGTTACTGGTATTGCTTTGCTTTTGCATAATCTTTTTGGATTCGCTCCTTCTGTCACTTCACTGCTTTTTAATTTACCTTTATTGCTTATCTCATTGTTTCTTTTTGGAAAACACGCTTTTCTCCGGACGATCGTCGGAACATTTGCGCTAGTTTTCTTTTTACATTTATGGGAGAGCCTTCATATACATTTTGCTGTAGATAGTCTACTGATCAATAGTTTGATGACAGGTATTCTTTCTGGCATTGGTTGCGGTCTCGTCTTTCGATTCGGCGGAAGCACAGGCGGAACAGATATCATTTATCAAGCCATTGAAAAATATTTTCATATTAAGATTGGCAAAAGTCTTTTCTTGATTACTTTTGGTATTTTAGTTGTCTCCTTGCTTTATTTGGATCTCACACATTTTCTGTATACATTACTTAGCTGTTCTATTCTATCTTATACATTGAATAAAGTGAAGTATCTGGAAATTGGATCTGTTTTGCCCCAATTGGAAGCAAAACAGACTACAGAAACATTTGAACCACTTGATCCTCTTGAACAGTTAGAGCACTGATTCTTATTTTTCACTACTTTATTTAATTTACAGAAATATCATTATGTAAACTAAAATGATATTATTCAGTAAAATCTTCTTTATAAAAAAATAAACTATTTTTGCAAACGATCTGCGAAAATAGTTTGTTTTTTTATTTTGCCATTATTTTCTTACTTATTGGGAGAAAAAATTCGCTTAAACTCAAAAAAATTTGAGGATACGATATAAACTTTCGGATAGAGTATAAAATAAGGAAACGCCGCAGCGTTTCCTTTCCAACTGTAGCCGAATATAAATTTGTATATCACTTATTTAAAATAGCTATTTTCTCCCAAAGAGTTTCCTTGATCATCGATCAATCCTTGTAATGAGCGTTCTAAGATACCATGGCTTTTTTTCGATTTTTTTTCTTCTGACTGCTTTGTTTCCTCTAACGTTTTTGTTCGATTGAATGTTCGTACAGACGGCTCACCATTTCTTTTTTCTTGATACGGCGTCGGTTCTGTATCGAACAACAGATAAGAGTCATCCGTTTTTTTCATCGATTCGATTAAATGATCCTCAGAAATTTTGCTTTCTCTAGGGTCTGGGATAATCGATGCGGGTACATATTTAGGAACAAAATAAGAACGCTCCCGCACCTTCGTGTCAACAGATGCGTTTCGTGTAGTATGCTTGGACTCTGTCCTTGTTTCACTTTGTCTGACAGAACGAGAGGAATCACCAAAAAGTTTTTTTCGTCCTGTCGATGTGATTTCTGATTGGTAATGGCCGGTATAATCCGGTAATTTTCCTTTATGCTTTTCCAAATTTTCCTTACGCGGAGCTGACTTCAATCCATTTGTTGCACGACGCTTGCGACGGATTTTCTCGGTGTTCGTGTTCGTGAAATGAAATTCTTTCATCTGTTCAAACGGGGACTGATTCTGTTCAGTCAAAAGATCTTCTTGTCCGTCAAATAATACTCGCTTCTTGTCGTTGGTTAATTTTACGCCTAACTCATCATCGTACGCAGGAAAACGGAAATGTTTTCGTCTGATTTCTTTCATTCAAACCATCCTTCTCAAAAATGGAACTTTTCTCAATAATAGCACAGATTCATTGTTTTCAGTAGCAATGCGCTGATTATTTTAAGAAAATAGCGATGAATTTCATAAATATATACCCGTGGTGCTAGTTAATTTTTTCCTAGAGGAAAATGTCTAAACATGTTGGTAAATCAACAAAAAAACGCATATAGTAGTCTCAAAACTCCCAAGAAATGAGGACTACATATGCGTTCATCAAAATATACTGAACATTATACAGATACTTTTATAACATTCAAGGAAATTATGAGAACTGTTTCTAACATATACCACAATTGTGTACCAGATAAGATTAAAAACCGAAGAAATACTGATCAACTGAAGCAACGCGATACAGTGATTATTGCTTGTGTTATATGGGGCATAATTAATGGCTATACTAGCCAAAGAGCCACGTATAGAGCGGTTTGTTCCGTCTTATTTCCTAATGGTGACTTTCCTAGTAGGAGTCGATTCACTCGCTTAAGTTCAAACTTAGCTTACACTATCAAGATTATTCGATACTTTTTCATCAAGAAGCTCACCAAAGGTGAACTAGTCGGAATTATAGATAGTTTTCCTAGTCCATTATGTAAACCAGTTAGAAATAGACAAGCAAAACTATTGAATCAAATAGCCAAAGTTGGCTATAACTCAACAAAAAAATCTTATTTTTATGGTCTTAAAATTCATATGATCGTTACTAAGACTGGCTTTCCGATTACTTACTCAATCACGAATCCAGGTGTCCATGACGTGAAAGTGTTAGAGACTTTATCGGAAGAAGCGAATCTTCCCAATATCCTAGGGGACAAAGGATATATTAGCCATAAAATCCATGAAAAGCTTGCCCTTAAGGGCATTACTATATCCGTTCCGCCACGTAAAAACATGGATAAATCAGAAAAACTAGACCACAGCTTACTTGGAAAACAAAGAAAAACAGTTGAGACTGTTTTTTCTTCCTTAGAAAAATTAGGTTGTCAAAATTTCAACTCACGTTCTGTTAAAGGGCTAGAGAGTAGATTTGAAAGCATATTACTGGCTTACAGTGTTCTATTAAGTCGAGCACAACGACGTTTTGAAGGAACTTTGAGATATTCTTTAGGATATTAAAATTAACTAGCACCACGGGTAAATATATATATAGTAATAAGACTTAATTCGTTGTCTCTCTGATAACTAGTTCAGGA
Organism: Enterococcus sp. PLH-Efm8; assembly: GCF_053011625.1. Taxonomy (NCBI): domain Bacteria; kingdom Bacillati; phylum Bacillota; class Bacilli; order Lactobacillales; family Enterococcaceae; genus Enterococcus; species Enterococcus sp. PLH-Efm8. The sequence goes on along the minus strand of NZ_CP172568.1, from coordinate 1,114,079 downwards.
AAAAAACGACGATAACCTTGACTCGCCCCTTTTTCTTCTATTTTTTTTAACAACATTTCTCCACATACTTCACCCATACGTATAATATCTTGCTTGATCGTTGTCAATTTAGGTGAACTGATTTGGTCTAAAAATACCCCATCAAATCCAATCACACCAAATTCTTCGGGCAAGTGTCCTCCAGCATTTATAATCCCTCTTACTGCTCCTAGTGCTAGCCGATCTGAACTACATACAAAACAAGTTTTATCTGTAAAATCTGCCCAGTTTTCTGTCATATATCTTTCTACTTCTGTCGAATGATTTGGAAACCGCAAGATTTTACTAGGAAGATCAACTTCCTTCATCACAGATAAATAACCAGTTTCCCTTGAAATTTCAAAAGGCTCGTCCACTTCGATACCGATATAAATAATCGTTTGATAATCTCTTTCTAAGGCATATTGCGTTGCTTTTGCTGTACCATATTCATTATCGCTGTCTACATAATCATATCCTTCAGAATTTTCCCCAAACAAGACAACTGGTTTTTCCAAACGGTCGATCCAATCGAAGTCTTTTTTTCTGACACCTGTGATGATGTATCCATCACAAGAACCGACGTCGAAGGCATCATTTGTAACTAATTGGAGAGAATAATGCGCTTTACCGATCCGTTTAGCGATTCCCATCAGCAAATTCATGTAATAGGGCTCAGTTGTGTCGATTTCTTCCAGTATAAATAATTTGATGATCTGCGACCGATTCGTGACAAGTGCTTTTGCAGCAATATTTGGACGGTAATCCAGTTCAGCCATTGCTGAGAAAACTAACTCTTTCAATTCGTCAGTCACCTGTTCCGGATGATTGATGACTCGAGAGACCGTCATTTTTGAAACATTGGCACGTTTTGCAACATCTGCTAAAGTGGGCATGCTCTCTTCCTTTCTAACATGTTGTCATTCTTACTATCAATTATACCAAATTTTCCTAACAGAGTTTATTATAGCCCAAAATAAAAAACGGAAAATCCTCTATCGTCATGAGTGATTTTCCGTTTCAATTATTTATACTTTTTTATCAAATTTTTTGCTAAAAAAGTGGAAGCTTCTTCCATTAGTGGTATTTGTACCATATGTCGCTGTGTTTTTGAGGAACGAAAAACAATTTCTTTTCCGTAAGACTTATGCCGATTTTTTTCTACAAATCGTTCCGTTTGTATATAAGGGATTTTTTCGTCAGCTTGTCCATGCCAAAAGAACAGAGGACGTCCAGCTAACTTTTCCGGCTGCAATGACAAATCATAGCTCTTAACCCATGAAATCAAATCAAAATAGTCTTTTGGTACGACATAATTATATTCCGATGCGCGCCTTACGATTTCTTTTCCATATTCCAAAGGTGCAGGGGAACCCATCAAACACACGCCCGCTACTATATGAGGATGTTTAGCCAACAAGGCGCATGTTGTCATTCCCCCCATCGAAACCCCGCCAACTGCAAGCTGATCATGTAGAAGACCTCTTTTTTCTAAATGCTTGATAAGTGTGTCAAATTCAAACAGATTTCCGTAGATACTATCCCAAAATGTATAGGATGGAATAGAAGAAACCGGCTGTTTGCGCTCCCCATGATTCATCGCATCTGGCAGGATCACACGAATGCCCTGCTGCGCAATTTTTCTTCCTTGCGTCAAAACTAACTCCTTACTTGTCTGCCATCCGTGATAATAGATGACAACGGGAATACGTTCCTCTCTTAATTCTTTCAGAACAACTTCTAACACTGGAATATGATGGACAGAACGTTTCAATATAATTGGATTCAATTGTTACTCACCTATTTTCATTAAATTTCCTGATCGCCATAGCAACCATGCTCCAACAGTTGTCTGGAACAGGTTCAGTGTACCAAATAATATAAATGCAGGACTGAATGGCTCGGGAAATAAGCACAGAGAACAAAGTCCCACCACTCCTAATGCTAGCGAAAGGAGTGGATAAATAGAAAAATTCAAAAAACTGGCAACGCTACCGAAAATATTACCAATAAACAGTATCAAAAAGAAAAAAACGCTTAAAATTAAACCATCTGTCAGCGACATCTGAAAAACAATGTTCTCTACCTCAATTGGCTGTTGAATCGAATAGACACCTAAGTATATACTGAGAAGGAGACTTAGCACGTGGCTGGCACAAAACACACGATTGACCGTTTTCATTTTAATCACCTAACCTATCTTTATAATTCTATTATAATCATTTTATCATTTTTTTGTATGTATAAAGTTTCAATTTTTCTTCACTTACGATTTTTTTTGATATTGTTGTTATATAAATGAAAGGAGTTTTACAAATGATTGATCCAAAAATGTTGGGGATGATCTTCCTCATTAATTTTGCTTATATCACTCTGAACACGTTACGTTTCATGTTGACAATGAAAGGCTATCGACTGATTGCTCCACTTGTCAGTATGGTCGAGATCACGATTTATATCGTCGGCTTATCCCTTGTTTTAGATCGTTTAGATAATCCACTGAATTTATTTGTCTATGCGTTAGGTTACGCAGTAGGTATCAGTGTCGGAATTTTGATTGAAGACAAATTGGCATTAGGATACATCATGGTCACAACGATTTTGCCAGCAAATAGCGCAGAAGATAAAAGTTTGCCGGGTATACTGAGAGAACACGGTTATGGTGTGACACAGACTTCTGCAATGGGGCTGGAAGGTGAGCGGCTAGTTCTCGAAATACTTTCTCCTAGAAAAAGCGAACGTGAACTGTATCGCCTGATCAAAGAAATCGAAGAGCGTGCTTTTATCATTTCTTATGAGCCAAAATATATTTCAGGTGGTTTCTGGACTAAAAAAGTGAGAAAACGACAAGGAAAATAACTCACAAACTTAAAAACTGTCTAATATCTAAATTAAATTTTAAATGTTAGACAGTTTTTATTTATTATTTTGATTAAAAAACATCGACATATACTCATCAATTTGTTATTATACTTTATATACTTATCAATTTAATTTGGAGATATTATGGAAATTCAACGTAGAACCACTAATTTTTTACATTTAGGCTCTTTTTTTGCAACTTTGACGATCTTATTTTTTCTATGTTATTCATACCTTAAGACCTCACATGCGCCTTCTAGTGCATTAGGCTGGTTGCTTTTGGATCATTCTGATATCACAGAAGCCGAAGAAAATCCGTTTTTTTTGATTTTGTCTTCTCTTTGCGGCTTACTGTTTTCTGTTTATTTCGGTGCCTATTTTTTTCATCGACATCCTGGTACGTTAAACGAAGCTTCAAGCGTATTGATTGCATTTAAAACGTTTTCTTTTTTAGCAATTCTTTTTTATTCGTTTAATCACAATACGCTTTTCTTCTTTATCATGAATGGTTTAGTCGTGATTTTATCCATTTTTACTTATTTTATTTTTTCACTCATTTTTAGCCAATTGAAATGTCCGCTCTTCTTTCGATTAGTTCCTGTCACCTGTTTTATTTACAGCTTGTTTTCCTTTTTTGTCCTTGCTTTAATGCCACTGACCAACCCTTCGACGATCCAAGTCGCAGGAAATCTGTTGGATATGCTCTTCATCGTCAGTCTAGGTGTATTTATGTGGCAAAGAAAAAACAAACAAAATAAAAAGCATTTTGAAGCCTGACTATTACGACTTCATAAATGCTTTTTTAGTTTTAAACACTTCAATCTAAAAGAATAACCCAAGATTGGATAAATTATTAATGACTCGCCATTCGTTTCTTAGTGATTCTGGATTATCAAATGGACTTCCTAATCTAATCAGCTAGTTCTTCCCATAAAATGCCATACTTGACTGAATCATAATATTGATTATTTAAAAATCTAACTTTTCTTATCACTACTTCCTTTGTCATTCCACATTTCTCACCATTTTTTTGCATTCCTTTGTTTCCAGACCATGTAGTGAATCTAATAGGTGGTAGATAGGCAAAATACTCAAATAATTCTTTTAACCATAAAGGAAGAGAAAGGCTCCTCCTGCAAGAGTCAGTATAATTTTTGCTTACTGCTCTCTTAGGTTTTACTCACTAAAACTGTTCCATATTCTTTGATATAAGAAAATGCATGCGGTATAAATTTCTTGCTCAGCTCAGAAAAGATTTGTCGTTTAAGAAAGGCCATTTCCTCCATTGTCAATGAAGGATCCAATGTTGGTAATTCAATCTCAAAATTGTTTTTTTCGACAATAGGTAATTCTAATGTGAATGATTCTTCTTCCTTTATAGTATTCGTCACAAGTAGAGACTGATGGAAAATACTAGGCCGGCGATTTTTATATTTATTCTTACGTATCCTGTCAACGATAACTTCTATTTGATCAAAAAAGTACGATTCATTTACGTCTCCAATAAGTTCGGCTAATTCTTTGAATGCCTTCGTTACAGGAAGCTGATTCTTCTGTACAAAAAAGTAATTAGCCAAAGTAAGCGGGAAGTGTTCTATAGAGGAAAGTGTGATAAAACGGTACTTCTCATTTCCTGCAGTTGTCCTCAGCAATTCTGTCTCTCGGCTGTTTCTTACTCCATAAAAATACGCTTCTTTCCGTTCATCTTCGAAACAATACGCCCAAATAACTTCTCCCATCGCTAATTTTTGTTCATCAACAGAGAGTCTCTTCAATTGTTCAGCTATGGTTTCAGCAGCCGAAGTGGCTTGTTGCAAGTAATCTTTAGGATCAAATATTGGAAAGTTCAAATGATATCTTCGTTCTTCCCTCTTGATTAATCCTGCATCGATCAATAAATCAAGAAAATGGGAAAATTTATTTTGCGAAAATTCTTTTTTCAATTCTCTTAGAATCGTTTCTTGTTCTCGATGTTCATATAGATAATCGGTCAATGAAGAAAAAAGCGGATCATCGGTCAGTTTTTGATAAAAGTTTTCCTTATTTTTTGAATAATAGTTCATATATGTTCTCTTTTCTATCCGTTTTATTTTACTTAAAAGGCTTTTACGTAAAAAGGAGGAAGAACAAGAGTCATAATTGACTGTTATTCTCCTCCATTTCTTCGGCCTTTAGTATGTTCTATGTTTCTTTTTATATCAATCGCTTATCCATTCATTTTGAATGCTTCATACTACCATTTGATTAGCTAAATACAGCCGTCAATTGAGGTACGACTTGTTTTTTACGTGAAACGACACCTTTAAGCAAAGCACGGTTGTTGGTCAAAGTTGTTTGGAAAGCTTCTTCTACTTTTTCTTTTCCTTTACCAGCAACAAGTAATTCTGAATCACTGTCTAAGATGTTTGTGACAACTAATACGAACAGATCGTAGCCATTTGCTTTCATTTCATCTTCCATTGCTGCTTCTAGCTCTGCTTGTCGATCCATCACTTCATTAAGGTCCACTGTATTGACTTGAGCGATACGAACGTTGGAACTGCCCATTGGGAAACTTTTTGCATCCAAATCAAGAAGAACCGCAGCTGATTTATCACTTAGATTTGTTCCTGCTTTCAACATTTCAAGTCCATAAGTGTTTAGATCGACTTCAGCGATTGCTGCAAGTTCTTTTGCAGCTGCTTCATCTTCAGGCGTACATGTTGGTGATTTGAACAACAATGTATCTGAAATGATAGCTGAGAGCATGATTCCTGCGATTTCTTTAGGAATTGTTACTTGGTTTTCTTTATATAGTTTTAAAATAATCGTACTTGTACATCCAACTGGTTCTGCACGATAGTACAATGGATTAGCTGTTTCAAAGTTTGCAATACGATGGTGGTCTACTACAGCTAAAATATTTACTTCGCTGATATCTGAAATACTTTGTTGGAATTCATTATGATCCACAAGCATGACATCTGCATTTTCTGCTTTAGCTGACTCTACTACTCGTGGTGCAGATAGCTGAAAGTGGTCTAATGCGTATTGTGTTTCTTCATTAGGTGTACCTAGAGCAACTGCTTCTGTTTCTTTACCTAATTCATTTTGCAAGTGTGAAAACGCAATGGCTGCCCCGATTGCATCTGTATCTGGATTTTGGTGACCAAAAACTAAAATTTTTGACATGTCATTCGCTCCTTTGTGATTTCTCCTATTTAATAATAGCAAAAAAACGGAAAGAAGCAATACTTATCTTCTTTCCGATGCGACCTATCGCGTTAAATATTTTGTATACTCTTCTGTATGAAGCAATCGTTTAGCATTTTCGACACGTTCTTTTGTAGGTGGTTCGATCCCTTCTAATGGATATTTCAAACCAAGTGTTTCCCACTTGTATTTTCCCATCGTATGATAAGGAAGAATCTCTACTCTGTCTACATTTGACAAGGTTTGAATAAAGTTGTCTAGTCGGATCAAATATTCATCATAATCACTTCGCTCAGGAACTAGTACATGGCGAATCCAAACCGGTTTGTTGATTTTTGACAAATATTGAGCCATTTCTAAAATATTTTCATTGTCCCAATGCGTTAGTTTTTTATGCTCTTCATTATCGATGTGTTTGATGTCAAATAACAGTAAATCTGTATACTTCATCAATTCTTGAAAACGTGAAAAGAAAGGTTCTTCATACGTAAAAGGTTTTCCGCATGTATCCAATGTAGTATGCATCTTCCGCTCTTTTGCTTTTTTAAATAGTTCGATCAAAAAATCGATCTGCAATAGAGGTTCTCCACCACTAACAGTAATACCACCTTTATCTCCCCAGTAAGGTCTGAAGCGTTCTGCTTTATCTAAAAGTTCATCTGCTGTGTATTCTTTCCCTCCGCCAATATTCCAAGTATCTGGATTGTGACAAAATTGGCAACGCATGCGGCATCCTTGCATAAACACGACAAAGCGCAGTCCAGGTCCGTCTACTGAACCGAAAGTTTCGATAGAATGAACATAGCCGATTGTTTTTTCTTCCATTTAAGTTCACATCTTTTCTTTGATTTCATTTTAAGTACAAGTTAGCTGTCGAAGCGAAGCTTTCTGAACAAAATTTTTCGCAATTGCCGCTTCGTTATGTGTAAAATTTACAGGGACGGAACATACAAGTCCTGCCCCTGTAAATCGTTTCTTTCAAATAAGCATACTGATTATTCGATTTTGATGCGATGGCTATTCAACGTCCTTTCGACGCTAAGTCGAAAAACTTTTTTCACGAACTTTTTACATTCTGTCGTGTGAAGTTCTCATCAAGACATCTAATTGTTGTTCTCTTGTCAAGTCACGGAATTTAACTGCATAACCAGATACCCGGATCGTCAAGTTCGGATATTTCATTGGATTTTCCATTGCATCACGCAATAAATCATTACTGAATACATTGACATTCAAATGATAAGCTCCTTTTGAGAAGTATCCATCTAAGACATTACGCAAGTTTTCGATTCTTGTATCTTGTTCTTTTCCAAGACCTGAAGGATTGATTGTTTGGGTATTTGAAATTCCATCCAATGCACAGCCGTAATTCATTTTAGCTGTTGAGTTCAGGCTAGCTAATAACCCACTTTGTTCCGCATTGTAACTTGGATTTGCTCCTGGCGCAAGTGGTTTTCCAGCTTCACGGCCATCAGGAGTATTTCCTGTATTTTTACCGTAAACAACATTTGAAGTAATCGTCAATAATGAAGTTGTTGGTTTTGAGTTGCGGTAAGTTTTATGACGTTTGATTTGTCCCATGAAGTATTCCAAGATCCATGAAACTAATTCATCTGCACGGTCATCATCATTTCCGTATTTAGGGAAGTCGCCATCCACTTCAAAATCAACTGCTATTCCTTTTTCATTACGGATTGCTTTTACTTTTGCATATTTGATCGCTGACAAGCTGTCTGCCGCATGAGAGATCCCAGCAATACCTGTAGCAAATGTGCGTTGCAAGTCAGAATCCATCAAAGCCAGCTGAGCTGCTTCATAAGAATATTTATCATGCATATAATGAATGATGTTCAACGTATTGACATATAGTTCTGCTAACCAATCCATCATATTCATGAAGTTATGTTTCACTTCTTCAAAGTCTAGTATTTCTGATGTGATTGGACGATATTCTGGTCCAACTTGGGCGCCAGTCACTTCATCGACTCCGCCATTGATGGCATATAATAGTGTTTTAGCCAAGTTAGCACGAGCGCCAAAGAATTGCATGTCTTTTCCGACAACTGTTCCTGATACACAGCAAGCAATCGCACAATCATCAGAACCCCATTGTTCACGAAGCTGATTATCATTTTCGAATTGAATCGAAGAACTTTCGATAGCGATTCTGCTAGCATATGTTCTGAATCCTTCTGGAAGGTGTTCAGAATACAAAACAGTCAAGTTTGGTTCTGGTGAAGGTCCCATATTTGTTAATGTATGAAGCAGACGGAAATCATTCTTTGTAACTAATGAACGACCATCTAATCCCATACCTGCAATGGATAAAGTAGCCCAGATAGGGAATCCTGAGAATAATTGGTTATATTCAGGTGTACGCGCGAATTTGACCATACGTAATTTCATTACTAAGTGGTCGATCAATTCTTGTGCTTCTTTTTCTGTGATTACTCCATTATCCAAATCACGTTGGATATAGATATCAAGGAATGCTGAGATACGTCCGATTGACATCGCAGCACCATTTTGTGATTTGATTGCTGCTAAATATCCGAAGTATAGCCATTGGACAGCTTCTTTTGCATTTGCAGCTGGTTTAGAAATATCATAGCCATATTTCGCAGCCATTTCTTTCATTTGCGCTAATGCACGATATTGTTCAGTGATTTCTTCACGTAAACGAATCACTTCTTCACTCATTGTATGATAACCAGTCATATCATGATCTTTTTTCTTTTGTTCCATCAAATAGTCGATTCCATACAATGCCACACGACGATAGTCACCGATGATACGTCCGCGACCGTAAGCGTCTGGAAGCCCTGTAATGATTTTGTTTTTACGAGCAGCACGCATTTCAGCAGTATAAGCGTCAAATACACCTTGATTATGTGTTTTGCGCCAGTCAGTGAAAATATGTGTCAATTCATCGTTTGGTGTATAGCCATTGCTTTTTAGCGCATTGTTAGCCATATTGATTCCGCCGAACGGCATGAATGCTTGTTTCAAAGGTTTGTCTGTCTGTAGACCGACGATTTTTTCCAAATCTTTATCCAAATAGCCTGCATCGTGTGAAGTAATAGTTGATACGATTTCTGTGTCCATATCATAGACACCGTTACGCTCGAATTGGATATCATTTAACTTTTGCAATTCATCCCATAATTTTTCTGTTGCTTCTGTTGGGCCTTCCAAAAAGCTGTCATCACCGCGATATTCAGTGTAGTTATTTTGAATAAAGTCTCTAGTGTCTACGCCTTCTTTCCATTTGGTACCTTTAAATCCATTCCATTGCTCCATTGTATGGACCTCCTAAATTTCTGTTTTATGTAACAGTTTTTACGTGATTAGTATAACACAGCACCCTATCTTTGCAAGGGTTTTCTTGTTTTTTATTTAACAATTTTTATGTTTTATTTACATATATTTAAATCAACGTTGACATACCAACATTTAAGCATTGTGAACACTTTCATCTTTTTTTGCAAACGTATAAGGATTTATTAAAAATGAATGAAAAAGAGACGCCACCTGTATTAATACAGATGGCGTCTCTTCATTAAAATACTACAACAGTTACGACTCGATGAAAATCTCAGGAGCATCGATAACTTCGATGACTTCTCCACCTTTTTTCTCATCCATCGCAAATGATCCATTCGATGTTCGATCACCTATAGGGAAATCAGTTGGGTCAATCGTTAACTGCTGCCCTTTTTGATTCATCAAGGTTATTTCTTTTGATCTTCCTTCCGACATATAGATAATACGGTGCGGATTTTTTTTCAGCTCACGCATGACCGTCACTCCCCGCTTCGCACGTGAAGTTTGGCTGATTTCTTGAGCAAGCATGCGTTTAACAGCTCCTCGCTGAGTAACGATTACGATCGGCGTATCACCTTCTGCTAACACAAGCAGCCCGTTGATAATCCTATCTCCATCTTTCAAATTCATAGACTTCACTCCAGCTGCCTTTGCTCCAACAACGGGAACATCTGTTAAAGGATAGCGCAAACCCATTCCTTGATGCGTTACTAAGAAAACATCTAAGCCTGGCTGATCTTCTTTCAGATACACAGCAATCAGTTCATCTTCTTCCGCCTTTAGCTTCATACAGCTGAGCGGACGGCTCTTATAGGTGCGCCATGGTTCGAACTCTGTCATTCGTGTTTGCTTGATCAATCCATTCTTGCTGATGAATACAAATGTTTTCTCTGCTTGAATTTTTTGATATGGGAAAACAGCTAAAATCGATTCGTCTACAGACAGATTGGAGATTGTTTGAGAAATGTGCTCACCAGCATCTTTCCATTTCAAATCGGGTAGTTCATGGACAGGGCGGTAGATCACATTTGCTTTATTTGTGATCAGAAGAACATGGTCCAATGTACTCAATTCACCTGAGTATAGCAAGTAGTCGCCTTCTCGCATCCCGATTTCTTCTGGTTTGGAAGCACTATAAGAACGAAGGCTTGTTCGCTTCACATAGCCTTCTCGCGTCACACTGACAATTACGTCTTCTTGTGCCACTAAGACTTGCGTATCAATTTTGATTTCTTCGATTTCGTCTTCGATTGTCGTTAGACGAGCGGAAGAATAATTTTTTTTCACTTCTCGCAATTCTTTTTTCATAACAGAGAAAAGCTCTTTGTCATTTGAAAGGATTTTATTCAACTCTGTGATTTGCGCAATCAAGCTTTCGGATTCCTTTTGAAGCTCTGTGATATCCGTGTTCGTCAAACGGTATAATTGCAATGTGACAATTGCTTCTGCTTGTTCTTCTGTAAATTGAAAGACGTCGACTAAATTCTTTTTGGCGTCTTTTTTGTCTTTACTTTCACGAATCGTTGCGATTACTTCATCCAGAATCGATAAAGCTTTCATCAATCCTTCTACGATATGCTGTCTTTTTTGAGCTTTGGCTAAATCGAATTGACTACGTTTTGTTATGACTTGCTTTCGATGCTCGATATAACTTCTTAAAATGTCTTTCAGTCCAACTTGATGCGGAGTCATATGGTCGATAGCGACCATATTGAAATTGTAATTGATCTGTAGCTCAGTGTTTTTGAACAAATAATTCAAAATTCCTTGAGCATTGGCGTCTTTTTTCAATTCGACGACAATTTGCAGACCTGTTCTATCACTTTCATCTCGTACTTCAGCTATTCCATCGATTTTCTTATTCAAACGGATCTCATCCATTTTTTTCACCAAGGTCGCTTTATTTACTTCATATGGGATTTCTGTGATCACGATTTGCTGTTTATTACCCTTCATTGCCTCTATCTTTGTTTTCGAACGAAGAATAACTTTTCCTCGTCCTGTTTCATAAGCTTTTTTGATTTCATCTTTTCCTTGCAAGATCCCTCCTGTTGGAAAGTCAGGTCCAGGAATATATTCCATCAATTTTTCAAGGCTCGCTTGTGGATGATCGATCATATAGATTGTGCCATCGATCACTTCAGCTAAGTTATGAGTCGGGATTTCTGTTGCATATCCAGCAGATATACCTGTCGATCCATTGACGAGAAGGTTTGGGTATCGAGCTGGAAGGACTGTTGGTTCTTTTTCTGTATCATCAAAATTCCACACGAGATCGACTGTTTCTTTCTCGATATCTGCTAGCATCTCTCCACTTAACTTGGATAATCTGGCTTCAGTATAACGCATCGCAGCAGGTGGATCACCGTCCATACTCCCGTTATTCCCGTGCATTTCGATCAGTACTTCCCGCAACTTCCAGTCTTGGCTCATGCGGACCATCGCTTCATAAATACTGATGTCACCATGAGGATGATAATTCCCCATGATATTTCCGACAGATTTTGCTGATTTACGGAATCCTTTGTCATACGTATTGCCATCTTTGTTCATGGCAAATAATATCCGGCGTTGCACTGGCTTCAATCCATCACGGATATCAGGCAGTGCACGTTCTTGGATAATATATTTGGAATAACGTCCGAAGCGGTCACCCATCACTTCTTCTAAAGTTAATTCTTGTACTTCTTGTCGATTTTCCATCAGGTGACCTCCTATTCTACTTCAAATAACTGATTGTTTTCATTTTTATCTGCTCGTTCTTCATCTAATAAATCATTAGAAACTGAAGGAGAGATTTCAGTATCCTCTTTTTTATCTAAGATACTGCCATCTTCTTCGAGCGTAAATTGCACGTGATTTTCGATCCATTTTCTTCGAGGTTCTACTTTGTCACCCATCAGTGTGGTTACTCGACGTTCAGCTTGCGCAGCATCATCGATACGGACGCGGATCAACGTACGGGAAGTCGGATCCATCGTTGTTTCCCACAATTGTTCCGCATTCATCTCTCCAAGTCCTTTATATCGCTGCAGCATATATCCTTTGCCGACTTTTTTAATCATTGCTGCCAATTCGTCATCTGTCCACGCATATTCAATGACTTGCTTCTTTCCTTGTCCTTTGGATACTTTATATAAAGGCGGTAACGCGATATATACTTTCCCAGCTTCAATCAGCGGTTTCATATAACGATAAAAGAAAGTAAGCAGTAATACTTGAATATGGGCGCCGTCTGTATCCGCATCGGTCATGATGATTACTTTGTCGTAATTACAGTCTTCGATAGAAAACTCAGGACCGACTCCTGCACCAATCGTATAGATCATCGTATTGATTTCTTCATTTTTCAAGATATCTTGCATTTTAGCTTTTTCGGTATTGATGACTTTTCCTCGTAAAGGTAGAATTGCTTGGAACTTTCTGTCTCTTCCTTGTTTAGCAGATCCGCCAGCAGAATCCCCTTCGACTAAATACAATTCATTTTTCTTAGGGTTTCGGGATTGTGCGGGTGTCAATTTTCCTGAAAGAAGAGATTCGCCTTTTTTACGCTTCTTCCCATTTCGGCTTTCTTCTCTGGCTTTACGTGCTGCTTCTCTCGCTTCTCTGGCTTTGATTGCTTTACGGACCAACATCTGGCTCATTTCGCTATTTTCCTGCAAATAAAAGCCCATTTGTTCACTGATGACGTTATCTACTACGGTACGAGCAACTGGCGTACCAAGTTTTTCTTTTGTTTGCCCTTCAAATTGCAGAAGATTTTCAGGTACACGGATAGAAAGTACAGCAGCTAACCCTTCTCTGAAATCACTACCTTCCAGATTCTTGTCCCGTTCTTTCAGCAAACCAACTTTTCTCGCATATTCATTATAAGATTTCGTCATCGCCGCTTTCATACCAGCTTCATGGGTTCCCCCATCTTTTGTCCGAACGTTATTGACAAAAGATAAAACATTTTCTGAATAACCGTCATTGTATTGATAAGCGACCTCTACTTCGATACCTTCTTTTTCTCCTGAAAAATAAACAACTGGTGTCAATGTATCTTTTTCTTCATTCAGATAATCAACAAATTCTTTGATTCCTTCTTCGTAATGAAAAATTTCCTTGACTGGTTCTTCTCCACGAAGATCAGAAAGAGAGATTTTAACGCCTTTTAGAAGAAAGGCAGATTCTCTTAACCGTTCGGCTAAAATTTCATATGAAAATTTCGTTGTACTGAATATTGTATCATCTGGTAAAAAATGGACAGTCGTCCCGTTTGCTTTTTTTGTTTTTCCTATCTTTTTCAAAGTACCGTCAGGTTTACCGCCGTTTTTAAATTTCTGCTGATACTCTACGCCATCTCTAACGATCGTTACAATTAGCCATTTCGATAAGGCATTTACCACACTGGCTCCTACACCGTGCAGTCCACCAGAAGTTTTGTACCCTCCTTGACCAAACTTTCCGCCAGCATGCAGCACAGTAAAAATCACTTCAACTGTTGGTATTCCGGAAGCATGCATTCCTACAGGCATCCCACGTCCGCTATCTGCAACAGTTATACTATTGTCTTCATGGATGGTCACATCAATCTCACTGCCATAACCTGATAATGCTTCGTCAACTGCATTATCGACGATTTCATAGACTAAATGATGCAAGCCTCGGCTGTCAGTGGATCCAATGTACATCCCTGGTCTTTTTCTAACTGCCTCTAATCCTTCCAATACTTGGATGGACGAGTCATTGTATTCGTTGTTTACTTTTTTTGCCAAGGCAAACGCTCCTTCAATAATACTTTGCGGCAAAACCGCACCACGATTATCATACTAGAAAAGGTCGTGAAAAAAAAGAGGGTAGACGAGAAATCAATTTTAATTATCTCCTAACCGCTTTTTCGACATTCCCCTCTATCGATCATCTCTTCTTTGTGGTCATTTTTATTTTTGGTTTTCTTTCAACTTACCAAGTTCAATCTTAATACAACGATCCATTACGATATCTGTACGTCCTGCTTTTCTTAGCATCTCAGCTGCTTCTTTGTTTTCAATCCCTAATTGTGCCCAGAACACTTTAGCATCAGTTTTCAAAAAATCACCTGCTATTTCAGGTAAAAATTCACTCCGTCTAAATACATCTACGATATCGATTGGATCATCGATTTCTGTCAAATTCGCATAGACTTTCTCGCCTAGAATTTCTTCACCAGCCAATAATGGATTTACTGGTATGATTTTATATCCATTGTCTTGCAATACCTGTGCAACCATGTAACTTGTTCGTTCTGGTTTATTGCTCAAGCCTACGACGGCAATATTTTTTGCTTCTTCCAAATAGTTGAAAATCGTTTCTTGTGTTGGATTTTTTACAGACATTTCTGCCACCCCTTGCTTTTCTTTTTATTCCATCTATTATACTTGTATCTTTCATTTTTTCAATTGTTCCTGTTACCTATTCATGCTAAAATAAAGGATAGTTTTCAACTTGAAAGAGGGTAAAAAATGAAATTGATCTTATTACTTATTTTAGCATATCTTTTAGGTTCTATTCCTTCCGGTGTCTGGATTGGCAAATTGTTTTTCAAAAAAGATATCCGACAACACGGGAGCGGTAATACTGGAACGACCAATACATTTCGTGTATTAGGCAAAACAGCCGGGATTGTTGTCCTGCTTATGGATATTTTAAAAGGTACATTGGCTACTTGTTTGCCGATGATCTTCCACCTTTCTGGGATTAACCCTCTTTGGTTTGGGGTATGCGCCATTCTTGGCCATACATTTCCGATTTTTGCTGGGTTCAAAGGAGGAAAAGCTGTTGCGACAAGTGCAGGAATGCTTTTAGGATTTAATCCTGTATTTTTTGTTTATTCTTGTATCATCTTTATCGTTAGTTTATTTTGTACAAGTATGGTGAGTTTGAGCAGTATGATCAGTGCAGTATTGATCACTTTATCTACGATCGTCCTTCCTTATGTAGCTCCTGTGATTTTGGCTAAGCCCAATTGGTTACTGACGATCATTGCCTTTTTAGTTTCTTCCTTTATCTTTTATCGGCATAAAGACAATATCAAGCGTATCAGAAACCATACTGAAAGTCGAATCCCGTTTGGTTTGAATAGCAGCAAGAAAAAATCCTGATACTTTTTCATTCCAAAGAGATAAAACGGGAGTGTGACAAATCGATGTCACACTCCCTTATTACTTACAGGATAGCTTTTTTACACACCTTGGTAAACGGTGTTCCCTGCTAACTTCTCGGTCACAACCTCTTACTTCACTGTGATGGAATATTTTGTCTTGAAGATTTCATGGGCACCTAGTTGATTGATCCCTACTTTTTCCATCAAGTTTCCACTACTGTTCACCGTGTCAGCGATTCCGCACCACGGTTCGATACAAACGAAAGGCGCTTCTTTTGGATAAGGAGACCAGATCCCTACATAAGGCATATCTTTATAGCTTAAAGTTACGCTATGGGAAGATTTTTCACTTCGAATGGCGTACGCATTTAGACCCCTTGTTTCAAAAACCAAGGCATCTTGCTCAAAAAGTTCACGATTCAAAGCCAGATTCGTATTTGTCTGACCTAACGTCTTTTGATCCATATCGATGAATGGGCCTTTCAATGGTAGGCGTAATCTTGATTTCAATGGAGAAAATGCCAGATAGAAATCTTCAAATGACAATCCTTCTTCAAGAGGTACATTGAAAGCAGGATGTCCACCGATAGAAAAGAACATTTCTTTTTCACCGGTATTTGCCACTTGATAATGAACCGTGATGCCGTCTCCTCCTAATTCATAGCTGATCACTAATTCAAAATCAAATGGATACTTTTCTAATGTCTCCGGCGTACTCCTTAAGATGAAACTAGCCATTTCTTGTCCATGTTCAATGACTTCAAAATCCATATCCCGAGCAAATCCGTGTTGCCCCATTTGATATGTTTTCCCTTGATAAACATACTGATCATCTTTTAAACGTCCAACAAAAGGGAATAAAACCGGTGCATGTCTGCCCCAATACGCTGGATCACCTTGCCAGATATACTCTAAACCATGTTCTTTTGATTTCAGACTGATCAATTCCGCACCGTGTTCAGCGATTTCGGCGATCAGCTGGTCATTTTGAATAATAACAGTCATTGCCATTCCTCCAACTTCGACTTACTTTTTAAAATGGGAAGGCTGGAACAAACATTTCTATCTGCCCCAGTCCCCTTACTTCTAATAACTGTGTTTTGCTAACTCGTCTTTAAAACGGGAATTCAATACTTTTAAATAAGTTCCCTTCATGCCTAACGAACGAGATTCAATGATTCCAGCTGATTCCAATTTTCGTAAAGCATTGACGATCACAGAACGAGTGATGCCGATACTATCGGCAATATTAGAAGCAGTCAGACGACCTTCATCTCCATCCAATGCTTCAAAGATAGCTTGTACAGCCTTCAATTCGCTATAAGATAATGTGTTGATTGCCATTTGGACAGCCGTTGCACTCCGTACATCTGCTTCGATGCTTCGAGACTTCTGATAAAGGATCTGCATACCGACAACCGTAGCTCCATATTCTGCTAAGACTAGATCGTCATCTGCAAACGATTGTTCCATACGAGATAAGATAATCGTACCCAAACGTTCGCCAGCTCCAAAGATCGGAACGACAGTCGTCAGACCAAATGGATATTTCTCTCTTGACTCTACCGGAAATGCAGTAATATCACTAGTAATTGGGATATTAGCTTCAGTTTTCATCAACTGTGCCACTGTATCAGTATAAGATTCAGGAAATTGTTTCTCAACAAACATTGTTTTGATTCGTTCATTGTTCACATCGTGACGTTCATTATAACCTAGTAATACTCCGTCACTTCCTATGATATAGGTGTTGCTGTCAAGAATACCACCTAGTGTGACAGCCATTTTATCGTAAGGCAAATCTGCTTGCATGTCAAAAGTATTCTTTTGCTGCAAAAGTGTGTTTATCTTGCGGGTTTTCGTTAGCAAGTCTGTCATTGTCGTCCTCCGATTTTTTATAAAATATAGCGACTTAAATCTTCATTTGCCGCAATTGAGCCAAGTTTGTCATCCACATATGCTTCTGTGATCGTTATTTCTCCCATTTGCATATCTGGTGCTTCAAATAATAGATCTTCTAGTAGTTTTTCCAAAATGGTATGCAGTCTGCGTGCGCCGATATTATCTGTGTCACGGTTGACATCGAAAGCGATTTGAGCGATCCGTTCAATTGCTTCTTTTGTAAACGTAACTGACACATTTTCTGTACCGATCAACGCGACGTATTGTTTTACTAAAGCATTATTTGGTTCGGTCAGAATCTTCACAAAATCTTCAGCTGTCAAATCATCTAATTCTACCCGTATCGGGAAGCGTCCTTGAAGTTCTGGAATTAGATCACTTGGTTTAGACAAATGGAAAGCTCCTGAAGCAATGAATAGGACGTGATCTGTTTGGATGATCCCGTATTTTGTGTTTACTTGTGAACCTTCGACAATTGGCAATATGTCTCTTTGGACGCCTTCTCTGGATACTTCTCCAGATTGCTGTGATTTAGAAGTGATCTTATCGATTTCATCGATAAAAATAATTCCACTTTCTTCCGCTAATTTGATTGCCTCACTATGGATATCAGCATCCTTGACTAATTTTGCTGATTCTTCCTTGATCAATAACTCTAAAGCTTCTTTGACTGTTACCGTCCGTTCCACTTTTTTCTTCGGTGTCAAAGCACCTAGAGTTTCATTTAGGTCGATCCCCATTTGCTCCAATCCATTGTTCATCATTGGTGCAGGTTTCTTTTGGTCTTCAACTTCAATGGTTACTTCACGACTATCCAGTAAACCCTTTTGTAGTTGTTCCAAGACTGTACGGCGATTGATTCGAATATCTTCTGTCACTTCTTCTTGCGGTTCAGCGGTATTTTGCTGACTAGCATTAAAAAGATTCATCATTTGTTCAAATTGATTAGTGGATTGTTTCTGTTCTTTTTTGATACCAGGTACCAAGATTTTTACCAAACGTTTTTCTGCATTTTTTTTAGCACTTGTGTATACACGGCTGTACTGCTCTTTTTCTACGATTTGGATCGCATTTTCTACTAAATCCCGAACCATTGATTCTACATCTCTTCCGACATAACCGACTTCAGTAAATTTTGTTGCTTCGACTTTGACAAATGGTGCATTGACGATTTTTGCCAAACGTCGTGCGATTTCTGTTTTACCGACCCCTGTAGGTCCGATCATCAGCATATTTTTTGGTGTAATATCTTGTTGCATTTTTTCATCTAACTGCAAACGGCGATAGCGGTTACGCAAAGCAACGGCAACAGATTTTTTTGCTGCGTGCTGTCCTACGATATATTCATCTAATTCACTTACGATTTGTCTTGGTGTTTGTTTTAATTCATACATATCTACTCACCTCTTACAGTTCTTCTACGATAATATTATGATTAGTAAAGATACAGATATCTGCGGCAATATTTAACGCATTTTCTGCAATTTCTTTCGCACTCATGTCGTTTTGAGCATAGTTTTTCATTGCTCGGGCTGCAGCCAACGCAAAATTCCCTCCTGATCCGATAGCTAAGATACCATCATCTGGTGTGATAACTTCTCCTGTACCTGAAACAAGAAGCATTTCTTTATCATTCATTACGATCAGCATCGCTTCAAGTTTTTGCATAGATTGCTGTGTCCGCCATTCTTGAGCTAATTCGACAGCTGCGCGTTGTAGATTCCCGTTATATTCGTTTAGTTTGCCTTCAAATTTTTCTTCTAAAGTAAACGCATCTGCAACACTTCCGGCGAAACCTACAACAACTTCTCCATTGTAGATACGTCGTACTTTCTTTGCAGTGCCTTTCATGACAACAGATTCACCCATTGTTACTTGGCCATCTCCAGCCATAGCAAATTTCCCGTCTTTTTCGACGGCACAGATAGTGGTTGAATGAAATGGTGATTCGACCATGTTTGTTTCCTCCTAAATTTGTTCTTTTCCTTATTTTTACGCTCTTGGATGGAAAGAACGATAGTTTTTTTGTAAACTTTCTTTTGTTACATGGGCATAGATCTGGGTAGTCGATAAATTGGCATGTCCTAGCAATTCTTGGACTGTCCGCAAATCTGCCCCATTATTTAATAAATGAGTAGCAAATGTATGGCGCAGCATGTGAGGATGGATATCACTATCCAAACTGCTTTTTTTGATCATTTGATTCAAGACATATTCAATTCCAGTAGGCGTGATTGGTTTTCCATGATGATTCACAAAAACGATATCATGCTCTTCGTGATATTTTGTCATCAATACCTGGCGGCCTTCCCTGAAATATTCTTGCAGAGCATCTTGAGCAAAAGAACCTAGAGGAGCATATCTCTCTTTGTTCCCTTTACCATGGATCAACATGACCTCTGAATCAAAATCAATGTCTGATACCGACAAACTGCTACACTCACTTAAACGGATGCCTGACCCGTAAAGGACTTCCAGTAAAGCGCGGTTCCTCAAATCCAAAGGACTATCTCCTGCTACGCTGTCAAAAAGTGCTTGCATTTCATTTTCATAAAAAAAACGTGGCAGTCTCAAATTTTTCTTTTTGAGATGAACGTAAGAAAATGGATTTTCTTTTATCACTTCTTCTTTGAGAAGATACTGATAAAACGAACGTAGGCTGGCTATCTTGCGACTGATAGAATTTCTGCTATAGCTAGGACGATGATCAGCTAATGCACTCAAATAGACACGAACCGTAAAATATTCCGCCTTCAGCAGATCAGCGTCTCCAGATTCCTCCAAAAAATGTTTGAAATGGAGAATGTCTTCTTCATATGCTTCTTTCGTTTTTTCTGAATATCCTCTTTCGACAATCAAATAACGCAAAAATTTTTGTTCCCACGTGGCTTCTGTCATTTTCTCACCTTCCTTTTGTCCCAGAGAATAATTTAGCACAGCGTTTATAAAAAGACAAATAAATTGTCAGAATTTAACCAATATTTCTAAGTTTGTTCACAATTGGCGCAATTCCTCACATTTTGTTTGAGAAATTCTTAAGAAAAACGCAAGAAAAAGAGCGAGACTATCCGTCTCACCCTCTTCATGGAGTTTCCTTACTCATTTGGGATTGCAGTTTTTTCTAATTCTGTTTTTATTGCCTCATTAGCTTTTAAAGCTCGTTGTGCAATTGCTTCATATCTTGCTTTTTTGTCTCGAATGCGCTCTGGCAGTTCAGGAAACAGACCATAGTTGGCATTCATCGGTTGGAAATGTTTTCCTTCCGCATGAGTAATGTAGTAAGCCATACTTCCAATAGCTGTTTCTTGTGGAAACTCGACTGGTTCCATTTCTTTTGCTAAGCGTGCGGCGTTGATTCCAGCAAGTAGTCCGCTCGCTGCACTTTCAACATAGCCTTCTACACCAGTCATCTGACCTGCAAAGAACAGATCTTCGCGTTTCGTTGATTGGTAAGTCGGTTTCAGCAATTCTGGCGAATTCATAAAGCTGTTTCGGTGCATCACACCATAGCGAACGAATTCAGCATTTTCTAACCCAGGAATCATCCGGAAAACACGTTTTTGCTCGCCCCATTTCAAGTGAGTCTGAAAGCCCACGATGTTGTATAAAGAAGCTGCAGCATTGTCTTGACGCAGCTGGATAACAGCATAAGGACGTTTGCCAGTTTTAGGATCTTCCAATCCAACTGGTTTCATAGGTCCGAAAAGCATCGTTTTGAATCCTCGCTGTGCCATTACTTCAATTGGCATACATCCTTCAAAATATTTTTCTTTCTCAAAAGATTTAAGTTCTGCCACTTCGGCATTGATTAGTGCCTCATGGAAAGCTTTGAATTCCTCTTCTGTCATCGGACAGTTCAAGTAAGCTGCTTCTCCTTTGTCATAGCGGGACTTCAAATATACTTTATCCATATCGATCGTAGCTTTGTCTACGATTGGTGCAGCTGCATCATAGAAATAAAAACCATCTGAACCATTGAATGCTTTGATGCTTTCTGCTAATGGATGAGAAGTCAAAGGTCCTGTTGCTACTACGGTGATTCCTTCCGGTATTTCAGTAATTTCTTCGTTTATCACTGTTACTAATGGATGCTCTTTGACTTTTCGGGTAATTGTTTCAGAAAAAGAATCGCGGTCAACAGCTAAGGCACCACCAGCTGGCACTGCTGTTTCATCTGCCGAAGTGATTACTACCGAATTCAATCGGCGCATTTCTTCTTTCAATAACCCTACTGCATTAGCCAAACTGTTTCCTCTTAATGAATTGGAACATACTAGTTCAGCAAAATTACTTGTGTGATGCGCCTCAGTCGATTTGACTGGACGCATTTCATATAAACGGACAGGGACTCCTGCTTGTGCGATCTGCCAAGCAGCTTCACTTCCGGCAAGCCCTGCTCCAACAACATTTACCATTTTCAATGAAAGAACCTCTTTTCTATTATTTTTGGATGTCTTCTTCGTAATCTCCATTTACACAGACTACTTGTTTACCGCCTTTGACTTTCTTCTCGACCAGATATCCGTCACATTTTGGACAATTTCTGCCCACTGGTTTATCCCAAGAAGTGAATTCACATTCTGGGAAACGGGAACAACCATAGAATAGTCTGTTTTTCTTAGATTTTCGTTCAATGACTTGTCCTTCATGACATACTGGGCAAGTCACACCGATTTCTTTTACGATTGGTTTCGTATTCCGACAATCAGGAAAATTACTGCAAGCATAAAACTTCCCATATTTCCCTAATTTTATCACCATCGGATGTCCACAGACATCACAATCGAATCCTGCTGGTTCATCTTTGATTTGAATTTTTTCGATTTTTTCTTCCGCATTCGTCAGTTCTTTTTCAAACGGTTTATAGAAACGATCAACCACTTTGACCCACGCTTCCGTGCCTTCTTCAATTTTATCCAAATCTCCTTCCATTTCTGCTGTGAAATGGATATCGACGATTTGAGGGAAGAATTCACAGATTAATGAATTGACAATTTCTCCTAGTTCAGTCGGCTCAAATCTTTTTTGTGTCAATTTTACATAGTAGCGTCTTTGGATCGTATCAAGTGTTGGTGCATAAGTGGAAGGTCGCCCTACCCCGTTTTCTTCTAGTGCACGAATCAACGTAGCCTCACTAAAACGTGCTGGTGGTTGAGTAAAATGTTGTTTTGGTTCAATATCAACAGATTGGACTACATCGCCTTCTTCAAGTTCTGGAAGAATATTTTCTTTCTCTTCTTTGCCGTCATCTCTACCTTCCACATACACTTGCATGAATCCTTTGAATTTGATTTTTGAACCGTTCGCAATGAAGATGACACCATTTTGTTCTAATGTCACTTTCATTGTATCTAAAATAGCTGGTGTCATCTGACTAGCCACAAAACGTGACCAGATCAATGTATAAAGTTTCAATTGATCTTTATCTAAATATTGTTTGAGTTCATCTGGTGTACGAAGCACACTCGTTGGACGCACAGCTTCATGGGCATCTTGTGCGCCTTGAGCATTTTTGATCTTTCGGTGACCATGTCTAGAAAATTCTTTTCCATACGTATCTTCAATAAATGCTGCGGCCTCTGCTTTTGCTGTATCGGCAATCCGGGTAGAATCAGTACGCATGTATGTAATCAAGCCGACTGTTCCTTGTTTACCCAAAGTGATTCCTTCATATAATTGCTGTGCTACCATCATGGTTTTTCTTGTTCGAAAGTTTAACTTACGGGCAGCTTCTTGTTGCAGGCTACTTGTAGTGAAAGGATTCGCAGGGTTTCTTTTGCGCTCTTTCTTTTCTACTTTTTTAACTTCGAAGTCTGTTCCATCAATTCTAGCAGTGACTTCTTTTACACTTTGTGCATCTGGTAATTTCTTTTTCTTACCGTCGATTCCCCAGAAATTTGCTTTGAATTTCTTGCGAGCTTTTTTAAAATTACCGTCGATGCTCCAATATTCTTCTGGAACAAATTCTCGGATCTCTTTTTCACGGTCAATAATAATTTTTAAAGCGACAGATTGGACACGTCCTGCACTTAACCCTTTCTTGACCTTACGCCAGAGAATAGGACTGATCGAATAACCAACGATTCTGTCTAAGGTACGACGAGCTTGCTGTGCATCTACTAAATCTACATCGATCGTTCTTGGTTCCTTAAAAGCTGCTTTGACTGCGTCTTTTGTGATTTCATTGAAGACCACCCGATTTTTTTCTTTCAGATCCAACCCAAGTAGGTACGCTAAATGCCAAGCAATCGCTTCTCCTTCTCTATCCGGGTCACTTGCCAAGTAAACTTTTTGAGCTTTTTTTGCTGCGGCTTTCAGGCTTTTGATGACATCGCCTTTTCCGCGTATAGAAATATAATGGGGTTCATAATTGTTTTCAAAATCGATACCCATTTTACTTTTCGGTAAATCTCTTATATGGCCAACACTGGCCATTACTTTATAGTTTCGTCCAAGATATTTCTCAATTGTCTTGGCTTTTGCAGGTGATTCTACAATCACTAAATATTTATACGCCATTACTGAATGGACTCCTTTCCATTGTCGTGTTCCTACTATTAAAAGAGGATTCATACAAATCGTAGCTAATCATATCCATTCAGAAAACGTTTGTCAAGAAAAGCAAATGAAAAGTATGGTGTTATTCTTTAAATTCTGCCAAGATATCTTCACC
Organism: Enterococcus sp. PLH-Efm8; assembly: GCF_053011625.1. Taxonomy (NCBI): domain Bacteria; kingdom Bacillati; phylum Bacillota; class Bacilli; order Lactobacillales; family Enterococcaceae; genus Enterococcus; species Enterococcus sp. PLH-Efm8. The sequence continues at coordinate 1,089,981 of NZ_CP172568.1, read as the reverse complement.
CGAAACCGTGCAAACTGCACCGTCTTGGATCAAATGATGACATCCGGTAGAATGTTCTGTTAAAATATTTCCTGGAACAGAAAAAACTGTTCTTCCAAGATCCAATGCTTGCTGTGCTGTTATCAGAGAGCCGCTTTTTTTCTTGGCTTCAAAGACACATGTTCCTTTAGACAAAGCTGCGATAATCCGATTTCTCATTGGAAAACAATGCTTTTTCGGGCCGGATTGAGGAGGATATTCACTCAAAAGAAGATGATCATTTGCAATCACCTCTTGCAAGTCACGATTTTCAGCAGGATAGACTTGCTCTATCCCTGTTCCAATGACTGCGATTGTCCGTCCACCATGAGAGATTGCTGCTTGGTGACCGTATGTATCTATCCCTTTCGCGCAGCCACTGACGATCACATATCCAGCTTCTATCACTGGTTTTAGTAAATAATAAACTGTTTTTTTGGCTAAAGCAGAAGTGTGTCTTCCACCAACAACGCTTAACATGTTACAAGAAAGTAAAGATAGATCACCATTATAAAACAGTACAATTGGCGGATAGGTCAAGTGAAGCAGCTGAGGGGGATATTTGGGATCAAAGCAAGTGATAAACGACTGTTTCGATTGGATTTTGCCCCAGTTAGCGTGAATTTCCTGCCAACTTTTGCGAAACAGCTCCCGGTGTTTGGTTATTTTACCTATCTTAATGATGTCTTCAAATCCGATTTCTTTATAAGGATACTGCATCATCCAGTTAGCAAGTGCCCATTTTCCTTGACTACTGATTCCTTTTGTATAAGCAAGTTTCAATAAATTTTCTTCTATTTGATACATCATAAAACCGCCTTTCGTCTCTCTTTCTAATAAGATACGTAAAAGCGGCTGTTTTTTATTGTAAATATTTTTTTACAGGTGCAAAACTTTTACGATGGATTGGCGTAATTCCTTGTCGTTCAAGTCCTTCTAAGTGTTCCTTTGTTCCATAACCTGCATTATGCGAGAAACCATATCCAGGATAAAGCACGTCATATTCTTTCATCAATTGGTCTCGATATACTTTAGCAATGATACTTGCAGCAGCAATCGACACAGATCGTGCATCCCCTTTGATTATTTTTTCCTGCTGAATAGGCAAATCCAAGGTCATCGCATCGATCAACAAATAGCTTGGTACAATGGACAATTTTTCTACTGCTTGGATCATCGCTAATTTACTTGCTTCATAAATATTCACATCATCGATTGTCTGCTGATCAACGATCCCGATCCCGATTGCCAGGGCTTTTTCTTGAACTTGTTGATAAAGAAGTTCTCGCTTTTTCTCTGATAATTGTTTGGAGTCATTCAGCCCTAATATGATCTCATTTTTCGGCAAGATAACTGCAGCTGCCACGACAGGTCCAGCTAATGGTCCTCTTCCTACTTCATCAATGCCGGCAATCCATTGGTGACCTTGTGCGTACCCTTGCTTTTCAAAGCAAAACATTTCTTCATATTTTTCCTTAATTAATGCTTCCTTTTTCAATCGTCGTTCAAAAGAAGCCAGTGCTTGCTGCACGCCTTTGCGTGGATCATTTCTTAATGATTCTAGTGTAGGATCATCTATTCTCTGTATGCTTTTCAATCGTTCTTTGATACTTTGGATGGATTCAGTCATCACTTTTTTGCTCCATTTCTTCGCAACGATCCAGTGTGTATCGTCCAAGTTTTCCTTGACGAATATCATGCACGACTAATTCGCTGCCACGATCATAGTCTTCTTTATACCCACGTTTTGCTGTAATATCCATCAGTAATTCCGGTGCCAATTTTTCTTCTTGCTCGATTGATAAACCATAACGATCGCTGATTCTTCCTGAATAATATCGGGCAAAAAAGTCTAATCCGTAAATCGCTAAATCATCTAAATGGACAAGCTGGTCTTTGATCGCGCCTGTCAGCGCTAGTTTTTTGCCGATTTCTTCATCTTCAAATTTGGGCCATAAAATCCCTGGTGTGTCTAACAATTCCAACTCATTACCTAAACGAAGCCACTGCTGACCTTTTGTTACGCCAGGCTTATTTCCTGTCTGTGCAATTTTCTTGCCTACTAGTCGATTCATCAACGTAGATTTCCCAACATTTGGAATACCTAAGACCATTGCCCGAATAGCGCGAGGCTTGATCCCCCGAGCAGCATCTCTTGCCCGTTTTTCTTTCAATGCTTCTTTAGCCGCAGGTACTAGACCTTTAATTCCTTTACTTTCTTGTGCCGTGATAGCTAATGCAAGATGGCCTTGTTTACGAAAATATTCTTGCCACAGCTTTGTCTGTTGTGGATCTGCCAGATCCGCTTTATTCAATAAAACAAGGCGAGGTTTTTGCTGAATGATCTGATCTAGCATTGGATTACGAGAAGATAAAGGTAATCGTGCGTCTACCAATTCAAATACGATGTCCACATATTTCATTTTTTCAGAAACTTCTCGTCGGGCTTTTGCCATATGTCCCGGAAACCATTGGATGGTCATTGTTCTCTCCATTCCTTTCATACCGGAATATTCCCCGGCTTTACTTGTTTTTTTCTTTTTCAATATAAATTCACTTTTTTATTATCTTAATTGTCAAATTAAGTTAGACAAATCATCAATACTTACGTAACTCAAAAATACTTCCAAAGGTGTTCGATAATTCAGTGATTTTCTAGGAATATTATTTCGTTTCGATGCGACAGATTGAATAAAAGATTCATCTACTGAATTGAAATCCATAGATTTCAATAAACCATCTCTACGTAACAATCCGTTAGAATTCTCGTTTAGGCCTCTTTGAGACGGCGTTCCTGGATCAGCGAAATAAATGGCAATATCATTGGCATTACTGATCTGTTTCCAATTTGAAAATTCCTTTCCACAATCAAAAGTGATGGATTTGAATAGATTTTTCGGTACAGATTCAAACCAATGATTTAATTTGTTTTCAATATCAATCGCTTGTCTACCACACGGTTTCAATGTGATGATAACTTTTGATAATCGCTCAACTAAGGTAATTACAGCACTTTTATGTTTCAAACCTACGATAGTGTCACCTTCAAGGTGACCAAACTCATTTGAGAATTGGCTATAATCTTTTTCACGTTCATGAATAGAGCGACGGAAAGCTTGTTTTCCACGTCTTTCTTGATGTCCATTTGGTTTACGCTTGCCTTTCATCGGTAAGTCAGAAGGATTAAATAGCCCCTTTTTGAACATACGATAAATGGTACGAGCAGAACAACGAATAGGAAACGCTGCACGACCAACAATCACATCGGGTGTCCATCCTTGAACAACCTTTCTTTGAATATATTCTGATTGTTCCTCAGGTAAAACAAGCGGGCGTCTACCACAGTTTGATTTGTTTTTCTTATACTGTTGATAGTACTCTAAGGCTGATTTTCCTTGCTTGAAGAACAGGTATACTTTATGGATCGTTTGTCTTGAACGATTCAAGAAATGCGCAGTTTTCGCAACAGATTGATTTATTTTGAAATAAGACTCTATCATTACAAGTTCATCCGTTGTAAGATGGGTATAGGTCATTTGTACTCACTCCTTATAATTCTTTGGACGGAACTATTTTGAGTGTAGCACAAATGACTTTTTTAGTTGTCTAGCTTAATTTTACAATCGGCGTTATAAAGAAATTCCATCTATTAGTTAAGTGAAAGTGAACCAGTCCTCATTCTATCACATCTTCACTTTTTTGATGATGCAAATTTTTATTTTGGTTTCTATATATGAATCTAAATTTTTGACAGCGTTTCCTAAATAAGAGATGATAGACGAACAAAACAGAAAGGAGACGAAACAAATGAATAGTATGGTTTTTGTTAATTTTCCTGTTGCTGATGTCAATCGTTCCGTTGCTTTTTATGAAAAGCTGGGTTTTAAAAAAAATGAAGAATTTTCTACTGAAGAAGCTGGTTCAATGGTATGGGATGACACTTTTTGGATAATGCTTCTCTCTCATGATTTTTATAAAAAATTTATAAAAGATAAAGAAATAGCTGATAATAAAAAAACAAGTGGTGCTTTGATTTCGTTTAGTGTTGAAAATGCGGATGAAGTAAAAAAATTTGCTCAAATTGCAAAAGAAAATGGTGGTACTTTCCACGAAGTAGATATGGGAATGCCTGAAGAAGAAATGTTTTCATTAGAAGTCCAAGATCTAGACGGAAATACATTAGAACCCGTATGGATGAAGATGTAAGCAGATAACTAATCTGACGTTTTTTATAACAAAAAAACAAAGGCGGATGATACGATAAGTATTCTCCGCCTCTATTTTTTTTATTCGTACAATCTCTTTTTTACAGTTTATAAAAGCAGTCTTCTCACCCTTTTTTTAATTGTTAGATGCCAGTGTATGTAAATCACCAATGTGTCATGACACATTGGTGATTTTATGGTATCCTTTTATTATTAACTGACAAAGGAGAGAATATTTTGAACACTTTGATTGCAAAAGACGTTTTTAGATTGCCCGAAATGAATGCAAGATTGTTGTCGACCTCTGCTCTTTTATTAGCCCTTGATGTCATCTTATACAAGATAGCGATTGGTCCTGCTTATTTTCAAATCACATTCGGATTTTTAAGTATGGCGCTTATGGGTTATCTATATGGACCGATCTGGGCTGGTTTGCTTGAAATGTTGTCGAACACTTTAAATTTCACGATATTTGGTTCAGGAACGTTTCAAGCTGCTTTTCTTATCACGGCTTTCCTTGGTGGATTTATTAATGGCTTATTTTTATATCATAAAAAGATAAACCTGCCTTCCGTCATCGCTGCCCAATTATTGATTATGATCCCAGTCAGCCTTTTTATCAATTCTTGGCTGATGTCTGTTTTGTTTGGTGCAGATTTCAAAGTAATTTTTCTAGGTAGATTCATCAGGAATATGATCCAAATCCCTATTCAAATAATGGTTGTTTATTCATTTATCAAAACTTTAGAGGCTAGAAAAGTGTTTAAACGAGCTGTTTGATTTTACGTACTAAGGTAGTAAACTGATTTTGGATTAAACAATAAAGCGTGCAGTCTCAACAGACTGCACGCTTTATTGTTTCTCACTGGATCCATTTTATTTCATCAAGTGGATAATAGACAAATCTTGCTTTACCTAGAATATCAGTTTTATTGATCGTGCCAAACGAACGACTATCTTTTGAAACTCTTCGATTATCTCCAAGTACAAAATAATTATCTTCCGGAAGCTTGGATTGTCCCGTTAGCTCTTGTAGTGTAAAGTCCGTCGTATAGGATGCATTTGCATGATCTGATTTCAGGTTTTTAGTTAGATAAGGTTCCTTAACTACTTTCCCATTGATCTTCAATTGATCATTTTGGTAGCTGACATTTTCTCCTGGAAGACCGATTACTCGTTTGATATAAATCGTGCCATCTGCTAATTGAAAAACAACAATATCAAATCGTCTGATCTCCGAAAATTTTTCCATCACAACCATATCACCTTGCTTCAACACGTTTTCCATTGAATTGCCTTCCACTGGTACCGGGATGAATAAAAATCCCCGCAACATGAACGCAAGGAATACAGAAACAAGTAAGTATTTGAATACAAGCCAGAAGCGATTAATATAGCGTTGTTTTTTTGTCAATCTCTATCAATCCATCCCTCTTTTTTTCATTCTTTCTTTATTATAAGAAAAATATCAAAAAAATGCGACTAGATAGCTGAAATAAAAATAATTCTTTCAATTAGGCTATTGGACAAAAAACTTTTTTGATCATAAAGTACAAAACTATCTCTTATATGTCATGATTATTTTCTAAATATTTTTCCCATGCTTCGTCAAAGATATCCATGGACGGCAAATAGTCGACATTCAGTTCCAGATAATTAGAAATTTCTTCGTAGCTAGAGCTGTGCTTAGGAAATTGGATGTCTTTACCGGCTTCTGTAGCGAAAACAGATAAAGCATCATGTGTGCCACCGCCTCGCAGTGTCATTAAATAATGAAAAAAGCTTCGATTCACCCTTCGTTCCTCCAATTTTCTTCGATAAAGGCAGCCCGGCGTGCATGGTTTCTTTTAAAATTTTCAGGATGCTTTTTATAATACTCTTGATGGTCTTCTTCTGCTAGATAAAATGGTTGGGCTGGTTCGATTTTTGTAACGATTGGCTGTTCGAAACGTCCACTTTCAGCTAACTGTTTCTTACTTTTTTCAGCAATGATCCGCTGTTCTTCTGTCAAATAAAAGATCACCGGGCGATAATTGTCACCGCGATCCTCGAATTGTCCGAAAGCGTCAGTTGGATCAGTTTGCTGCCAGTAAAGTTCTACTAATTGTTCATATGAAATCAATGTTGGATCATAGATAATCTCCACTGCTTCTGTATGTCCAGTCGTTTGGCTTTTTACTTGTTCATAAGTCGGATCTGGTACATGCCCTCCAGTATATCCTGACATCACTGTATGGATACCAGGAAGCGTGTCGAAAGGCTGGATCATACACCAGAAGCAGCCTCCTGCAAATATTGCTCGTTCCATTATGATTCCCCCTCTAATACTACTCATCCGATGATTTTTTATTTTCTTTTGTCTTGCTTTCAGTACTGCTGGTGCTAGTTTTGTTGGTATTTGAGTTGTTTGAAGCATCAGAGGTATCTTTTGGCAAATATAGACTAAACCGAATGTCATCATTTACTAAGTCGATTTTATCTGCTTTAATATACATCCCGTTTTGCATTCGGAATTGATCCAACCTAAGCATGATAGTCAGATCATCTGTATTGACTTCGATCCAATCTGGTAATTTATAGTTTCTCTTGATCATATTCATCACATCTTTGATTGGCAAACTCAATGTTCCGATAGAAAGACTTCTAGCTTTTAGTTGGACATTTCCGTTTTCCATCACATACGGATCAAAATATAAATAGAAATCGATAGGAAAACCTAGTACTTCGAAAGTACCATTGAGTAGTGCTTCATTTTCCAAATAAAATTTATATTCAATATCACTATCTTTTTGATACTCACTAAGGAAAAAGCTGATGATTTGATTGACTTTTTCTTTATTTGAATTGATCGTTAAGACAGGATCTCCTTGTCTTTCCGTAAGAGCTGGTATTTCTGGGAGTTCTGGTTCCCGATTAGCAAAAATACGGCTGCCTAAAAATACGGTCGAACCAAGTACTACCCCAAGAAGGATAAGGAAGGCGAATTTCCAGTAATTTGTTTTCTTTGTTTTGTTTGAAGATACGTCAGATCTTGTTTTCATGTTTATTGATCATCCTCCTTCTCTAACCATTGGTTTTGTGTCTCGATCAGCTGATCTCTCACTGCATTTGCCATCAATTGATAACCTAAATTATTTGGATGGAAATGATCTTCTTCATAGAGCACATTATTTTTGATGCCATTTAGATTTTCTGTCGTGCTAGTTGTTTGATCTGTTCCTTCTTCTGTGACACCTACTTCCTGATTCAATCCTTGATAAAGCAAATCATTGATTGGGATAAAGTAGCAGTTCGGCATTTTTTTTGTCACCGTTTCTGTTCCTTTGTTCCAATTGTTAACAATTGTCTGCATGTCAGTGATCTCAGGAAAGTTCAAATAAAATGGATTGTAGATGCCTAAAATGTAAATAGGTGCGGTTTTATTGAGGGATCGAAATTCTTCCAATAGTTCTGTGACATTTTCCTGATAGTTTTTCAGTGGCTTTTTAAAGGAATTGACCGTTAACCCGAATAAATTATTTTGGATAACTTTCATCAAATCATTACCGCCAACAGTCAGTGTGATAAAATCAGCTGTTTTGATATTGTTTCGAATTTCTTCTTTTGTTTTTACTCGCTTTAAGATCTGGTCACTTCGTTCACCATTTACACCATAGTTTTCTGTTTCAACCGCGGTCAAATTATAACGGTCTTTTAGATCATTTGCGACAAGGGGAACGAATCCTCCTTGCTTGGTTTGATCTCCTACTCCTTCAGTCAGCGAATCTCCGATAGCTATGTAGTGAAGTTTTTCTTTTTTATTTGGATCTTCTCTCACAGTAGTTACTGGTTTCATTAGTGGGCCAGCTTTCGGTATAGAAGCAGCTAAACCTGCATAGATGATGATCGCAATTAATAATGGGAACAAAACGAGGATCAAATGTCGTTTCGTTAATTTCATTTTTTCACCTCTTGTATTCGATTGGTTCTAATGTTATCAAAAATTTTATCAAAAAGGTAGTCTTTATGAAAAAAGAAAACAATTATTTTCCTAATTTTATAAAGAAAAAGAGAATAAGCTGCAAGCCTTTCAGGCTGAGGGCTTATCCTCTTTTCGACTAATCTACATAATACATGATTGCAAACGCGTCTTTACCAGTATGCGTAGCGATAACCGGATTCGTATGCAGTACAGGGATATGCATGTCCGGGAATAATTCTTGCAAACCCTCTTTGAATTCTTGCGCCAATTCTTTTGCATCCGCATGTGAAATACCGATTTGTCGCACATTTGGCAATTCTTTCAGTTCATTTTTCAAATTATTAAACCATTTATCGAACGTTTTCTTTCCTCGCCCCTTAGTTACAGGGATTAATTCAGAATGGGCGAAATTCATCACCACGCGTATGTTCAAAACACTAGACAGCAAACCAGTTGTTCGGCTGATTCTTCCACCTTTTACCAAGTTATCTAGTGTGGATATTCCGATGTATAATTTTGTATTGTCTTGTACTTTTTTGACTTCTTCAAGGATTTTCTCTACTGTTTTACCTTCTTTTGCTAATTCAGCTGCTCGAATTACCTGAAAAGATAATCCTTGGTCAGTGGTATCACTGTCGATAACCGTTACTTTCGTTTTTGTTAGATTACTGGCTTGTCTTGCTGCTTCTACTGTTCCACTCAAGCCTTTTGTCATATGGATCGAAATCACTTCACTGCCGTCTTCTCCTAGCTCATCATACATCGAGATGAATTCTCCAATTGGTGGTTGGCTTGTTTTGGGCAGATTTTTTGCTTTCGCCATCATTTCCATAAATCTTTCGCCGTCTAGTTGGTCATCATCGGGATATACTGTTCCGTCGATCATGATGGATAGCGGCATGACACGAATGCCTAAAGCATCGCGTACATTTTTTTCCATCGTACATGAAGAATCTGTTACGATTTTTACATTTGTCATTATTTTCTCTCTCTCTTTCTTTAACAAGATGCCTTATTCATGTTAAACTACATGTAAGACAATTTCTATTTTTAGTATAACAGACAAATAATGATTTTTCATTAATTACACCTAGTAAAGGAGCCGTTTTCATGGAAAAAACGAAATTTAATCGAACGTATGAAATATTAAATGAAGTGTTTAATGCAGTCACCCATGGAATTGGGACTGGATTGAGTATCGCGGGACTAGTGGTTCTTTTAGTAAAAGGTGCCCACTTGCATTCCTCCCTCCATATTGTCTCTTATGCTATCTATGGATCGATGATGATTCTTTTATTTTTAACGTCTACTTTGTTTCATTCATTGATTTTTACAAAAGCAAAAAAGGTGTTCCAAGTATTCGATCATAGTTCGATTTTTCTTTTGATTGCAGGAAGTTATACTCCTTTTTGTTTGCTGAGTATCCGAGGATGGCTAGGTTGGACTTTATTTGTATTAATCTGGTTGTTTGCGATTCTTGGCATTATATATAAAGCGTTGACGTTGCATAAACGGGAGAGAGTATCAAAAGTATCTACGATCATCTATATTTTTATGGGGTGGCTCTGTGTCGTGGCTGCTGTTCCTCTTTATCACTCTCTTGGAATGACTGGTGTTATTTTGATGGTAGCAGGCGGGCTTTCTTACACGATAGGCGCATTCTTTTATAGCTTGAATTCTATCCGCTATATGCATGTTGTTTGGCATTTGTTTGTTATGTTAGGTGCAGGTTTTATGTACTTCTCTGTTTTATTCTTTACTTAATAAAAAAAATAAAGCTATGGATGGGACAGCTCTAAATAACAGCTAGTCTATCCATAGCTTTTTTATATCGTCAATTCGCCTGTCCCGCTTTTTACAGGATTCTCATTACGCTGATACGTTTCAAATTGATGCGGATAACGATTTTTTTCATCCATTTCTCCTTGACTAGTATTGATCAGTGACCAATCAGACCAGTCAACAGGTGGAAAATAAGCATCTCCATCGAATACATGATGGATGACTGTACGGTATAATATCGTACAAAATGGCAGAAATTCTTGATAAACAGCTGACCCTCCAGCGATGAAAAAGATACCGTCTGTTTCTTTTTCCAGAGCAAGCACGTCTTCCACACTATGCATGACATGCACGCCTTCTGCTTTATAGGAAGAATCTCTCGTCAAAACAATCGTCTGACGATTCGGCAACGGACGGCTACCCATCCCTTCGAATGTTTTTCGTCCCATCACTAGTGTATTTGCTTCTGTCATTTGTTTGAAGAATTTCAGATCATTTGGCAAACGCCAAGGAAGACGGTCTTCTTTTCCAATCAATCCGTTTTCATCCTGTGCCCAAATTGCAGCTAACATTTTCTCATCCTTTCTGATTCTAAACAGCGATAGGAGCTTTGATCGCCGGATGTGGGTCATATCCTTCTAATTGGATATCTTCCATCTCAAAATCAAATACTGACTGCTTTTCCTGATTCAAAACTAAAGTCGGAAATGCGCGTATTTCTCGGCTCAATTGTTCTTTCATTTGTTCGATATGATTGATATAAAGATGAGCATCTCCTAATGTGTGAACAAATTCGCCAACCGCTAAACCTGTTTCATGTGCAATTAGGTGAGTCAGCAACGCATAACTTGCAATGTTGAACGGAACGCCTAGAAACACATCCCCACTGCGTTGATACAATTGGCAGCTTAGCCGTCCCTCTTGAACATAAAATTGAAACATCGTATGACAAGGAGGCAAAGCCATGCTAGGAACATCTTCCGGATTCCATGCAGAAACGATCAATCTTCTAGAATCAGGAGTCTTTTTGATTGCTTCGATCACTTGTTTGATTTGATCGATAAAGCCACCGTCTTTTGTTTCCCAGTGACGCCATTGATAGCCGTAGATGTGTCCAAGATCGCCGTATGTTTCAGCAAAGGAATCATCGGTTAGGATCTTCTCGCAAAAAAGCTTGCTCTGCTTTTTATATTCTTCATTGAATTCAGGATCTGTCAAACATCTATGGCCAAAATCAGTCATATCTGGTCCATTATAGTCTGGACTTTTGATGTAGCGTTCAAATGCCCATTCATCCCAAATATGGTTTTTATTTTGTAATAGATAGCGGATATTCGTATCTCCTTTTAAAAACCAAAGCAATTCGCTTTTGATCAATCCAAAAGGTACTCGTTTCGTTGTTAACAAAGGAAACCCTTTTTGCAGATCAAACCGCATTTGGTATCCGAATAAGCTTAATGTGCCTGTGCCTGTTCTGTCTTCTTTACGATGCCCTTCTTCCAACAATTTTCTTCCTAAGTCAAGATACGCTTGTTCCATCCTTTTTCCTCCTAATCTTCTACCCATTCACTCAAGTATTCCCACCGTGCCATTTTTTCTTCAAGTTGTGCTTCTGTTTCAGATACGTCGTTTTGCAATTCTTGTAATCGAGTGAAATTATCTCCTTGATGATTCATCTCTTCTTGGAGCAATGAGATTTTTTCTTCAAGTTCTGCAATCTCATCTTCAATCGTTTCCCATTCTTTTTGTTCCATGTAAGATAATTTCTTCTTTTCAGCAGGTTCCTTGCTCTGTATTTTTGGTTTCGCTTTTTCAGCAGGCTGCTGGGTCTCTTTTTGCTTCAGTAAATAACTGGACATGTTTCCGTAATAAAGTTCTTGTTTTCCGTTTCCTTGGAATACTAATAACTTATCTGCTACCTTGTCCAAGAAATAACGGTCATGGGAAACAGTGATCACAGCACCTGGAAAACTTCTAAAATAATCTTCCAAAATCGTCAATGTTGCTATGTCCAAATCATTGGTCGGTTCATCCAATAATAAAACATTAGGTTGCTGAATCAGCAGTTTCAACAAAAATAACCGGCGTTTTTCTCCGCCTGAAAGTTTGCCTATCAGTGTCCCATGCATAAATCTTGGAAATAAAAATCGTTCAAGTAATTCTGCTACTCCGATTTGACTGCCATCTGCTGTTTTTGCTTCTTCAGCAGCTTCTTGTAAGTAAGCAATCATCCGTTTATCTGGTGCCATTTCTTCATTTTCTTGTGTATAATACGCAAGATGAACCGTTTCACCGATAGACATTGTACCGCTATCCAGGGGAATTCTGCCAGCTAGAATATTAAGCAATGTCGATTTTCCCGCACCATTTTTACCAGTAATACCTAGTCTTTCCCGAGATTGAATCAATAAATCTAAATGTTCTAGCAGTGTTTGGTCATTTATACGGTAACTGCCATCTTTGATTTCCAGTACTTTTTTCCCTAAACGTTGTGTCGCTAGGTTCAGCTCTAAATCATCTTCTTGGTTTACTTGGTACAAGTTCTCCTTTAGATCTTCGAAACGGTTGATCCGTGCTTGCTGCTTGGTGCCACGTGCCTGTACGCCAGCCCTCATCCAAGCTAATTCCTGTTTATAAAGCCGCTTGCGCTTTTCTTCTTGTTCTACTTCTACACGATCACGTTCTGCTTTTTCTAAGACGTAAGCTTCATAATTTCCTTTATACTCGTATAATTTTCCAAATGAAAGTTCGAAGATTCGGTTTGCTACTCTATCTAGAAAATAACGATCGTGGGTAACCATCAATAGTGCGCCACGGTATTGTTTCAAATAGTTTTCCAACCACTCGATCGCTTCATAATCTAAATGGTTTGTTGGTTCGTCTAGTAATAGTAAATCGGGTTCATCAATCAACACTTGCGCCAGACTAACTCGTTTTTTCTGACCACCTGATAAAGTACTGATTTTTTTATCTAATTCACTGATTCCTAATTTTTGCAAAATAATCTTTGCGTTGGTATCTGTAGTCCAAGCATCTTCTTTATTCATTTGTTCTTCTGCTTTAGCATAACGTTTTTGCACATCAGGGTCTTCTCCGTTTTCCCCTAGTTCGATCAATGCTTCCTCATATGCTCGAACAGTTTGGATCAAGGGGCTGTTTCCTTGAAAGACTGCTTGGAGAACAGTTAATTCATCGGAAAATTCAGCTGCTTGAGAAAGATAACCAATACGGTAATCAGTTGGATAAAACACTGTTTGCCGATCACCGTCGCTGCTATCGATACCGGCAATAATATTTAAGAGACTTGTTTTACCCGTCCCGTTCGTCCCAATCAACCCGATACGGTCTTTTTCGTGGACCAAAAAAGAAATCTGGTCAAACAAATCTTTTTCACCATAAGTTTTTTTGAGGTCAGTTACTTTTAATTCTTTCAACATGTTCCCTCCTTATCTTGGATATTGTATCATAAAAATAGTGAACTTCAGGAAAATTTTTTTGGTATTTGTTCTTTTTGTGTTCTCAAAAAAAGAACAGGACCGATTCGATCCTGTTCTGATATGTTTTGTTTTTTATAAAACTTGAAAATTTTTACCTTTTTATTTTATTGGACTCGTTTTTTTTGACTTTGCTCGAAACGCAAATCGGAAAGAAAAGTTATCAGATGGTTTGTTCATCGTATAAGATTCTAACAAATTGATATTCCTGCGATAGCTGTTCGCAGAAAACGTCGTGATTTTTTCAGCAACTTCGTATTCATCAATGATTTTTCTTTCAAGATAATAACCTCTTAGCATTTTTTTCGTAAACAGACTATCTTGCTGGATCATCCACGAAGAAATCAAATTCCCCGAGTTCATTTTTATTCCTTCAAGTTTGCGTTGCTGGATAAAAAATTGAACCATCGTTTCATCATAAATATCAGTCAAGTTATCTAAACTTTCAATAATCAACTGAGTATTTTTTTGATATGTCTCTCTGATTTCTTGGATATCTTCATCACTAATAAATGTCTGACGATCAGCATATCTTCTTTGCCAAAACATTTTCGGATGGAGAACGATTCGCATTAACCTACGGACAACAATGAACCAAAAGCCGATAAAAGACAAAATCTGGCTTGTGATAGAATGTTCGAATCGAGAAAGAAAACGGGAGTAAAAACGATAACCATTAGAAGAAAGCTTGCCCGAACGATAACTTTCATCCAATCCATCCCGTTCGATCGACAAAATCAGTGCTTGTATTTCTTGTACTTCTTGCTTTTCATCATCGGTTAAATCTTCCAAGTACAGATCACGTATCCGTTCTTGATAATTTTCTATCACTGCTTCAGTGGCTAAAAATTCTTTTGTATTACGATCAATTTCCTTTATTTCTTTTCGCAAAACTTCAACGACCTCTTCTAAAATCATCAAAGCATTCAAATCCGTGCTTTTCGCTTCCTCTGTTTCCGTCAGCATAGGCAAGACAATGATCCCTATGACCAAAGTCACTAAGATGACACCCGCCGTCAGAAACAAAAGCAAAGACCGCTGGTAAAACATCATATTATTGATTGAAAATGGCAAAATAAAAATCGTAGCCAAACTGACTGTTCCCTTTACACCGCCAAATGTTAAGATCAAGATCTCGTTCAACTGTTTTTTGAACTTTTTACTGCCATCTTTGAATACATAAAAAAGACTGATAGAAATGAATCTGATCACAAAAAGCATGACAGAGATTAATACGATAATCGCTAATAAAAGACCGTTTGGATATAAACCGTCTCCCCATACTGGCGAGAACACTTGCGTCAATTCGATTCCTAAAAATATAAATACTAATGCATTCAGTGTAAAAGCAATAGTTGTCCATGTACTGTGGGACAAGCTCGACAATTCTGCATCAAACACAGAGATTTTCCTAAAACCAGAAGCTTGGAGAATACCTGCTGCCACTGCAGCAATGATTCCAGATACATCAAATGCCTCTGCCAATACATAGGCTAGAAAAGGAAGCAAAAGTTCGATCAGCAGATACCCTGTGACATCTTGTGCTGATGCTTTTTCGATCAAATGAATTATTTTTTGTTTGAACCAGACAAGCAAAAAGCCGATCAAAGCTCCCCCAATACTAGAAACTACTAGACTCATCCCCGCGTTTACTGCTGAAAAAGATCCGGTGATCAGCGCACCAAGAGCAAACTGGAAGGCAGTAACACCAGATGCATCATTCAAAAGACCTTCTCCTTCCAAAATATGCATCGCCTTTTTAGGGATATTCACTCGTCCAGAAAGAGAACTGACTGCTACCGCATCTGTCGGACCTAACGCTGCTCCAAAAGCAAAGCAGGCAGCAAGTGGGACACTTGGCAACAGGAATGATAACGTCGCACCTACCCCGACAAGGGTCAAAATGACTCCTCCAAATGCCAAGAACAAAATTGTCCCGAAATTTTTGAGAATCGAAGAAATATCTGCTTTTTCTCCTTCTCTAAATAACAATGGTGCAATAATCATAACTAAGAACAATTCAGGTTCAAAATCGATTGATTGTCCCCACTCTGTCAGACCTAATACCACTCCAAGGAAAATTTGGATCAGTGGAGCTGGAATCATTGGCAAAATGCGGCTAGCTATGTTCGATAAGGTGATCGTTACTGCAAATACAATAACTAACTCAGCAAATTCCATCGTCCATCCCCTTTATTTTTTATTTTGTGTAAGCATTTTTAAAAATTGTTCTTTTTTCTTTAAAATTTTGGTTTCGACTACTTCAACCTGTGTTTGGTTCCCCTCTAATTCACACTGTACACGTTTTGACTCCAAACGAAGCAGATCATGTTTCAGACGTTCCAACTGACGATACATCAATATATTTCTTTTACGCAACTTACAAAGTATTTGACGGCGGTCATCCATCGAAAGGGCGCCATAGCGATCATGCAACAGTTTTTTTTGTTGTTCAAAACTCTCTCTCATTTTCCAGATCTCCTATACACAAACTTCCATCATTATAGCAAAGTTCTTTTTGGATGAAAAATATTTCATTGTTTCATCGTTTATTGCTAGTTAGAAATTTCCATAAATTTTTCAACGCCTCATTCTATTCCAAATAGTATCAGATATCAAGTAAAACTTAAGAAAGATAAAAGTTTCTGACAAAAGGATGTTTACTTTCCCATTCCTGCCTTTCTTGTTCTTTTATCACAACAAAAAAATGGGGCTGCGACAAAAATCTTGTCACAGTCCCTTATTCTGAATAAACGGTGTGGAAGAGACAGCCTATCAGTAGTAATAAGACACATCTCTTTCACAGCCTCATTTTTGCGTAAAAATCGATTTATTCGAAAAATTCCCCGTATACATCTTCTACACGTTGATCTGGATTGATCACGATATACAAGTTACCTGTTTTTTCGCTGATTTTTGTTGATTGATATTGATTGTCTAATCCTTCTGTTCCTTTATCTAGATATGGGAAGTACACAAGATCAGGTGTGCCATTTCGGTAAAGGATTTCCATTCGCTCGATATCTTCGTATTTCAATGCGCGATTAAACATGCCCATTTCCAGTCCGCCTAGGTTGATATCATGTGTCGCAACTGCGTCCCCTTCATGGAAGATTTCGATTTTAAATCCAGCACACGGATGGATTTCAACAAATTCACTGCCATTGATTCGTCCAAAACTTGTTGTGATTTGTTTGATCCAAAGATCGCCGATATGACGGCGGTTGATCGTCCAGGTTTCTCCATTTCTAAAATAAAATTTTAGCGCTGTCATTTCTTTACTCATTAAAAAGACTCCTTTATGATGTAATTTATTCTTGTACTACCTCAGTTTAGCACAAATTTATGTAAGTGGTCACATCTTATGTTTTTTCTTCTAATGACGTATCTGCCCACTTTAAGTAGCCAACAAAGCTGAGCAGATACAGTCTAGTGTTTTTTAAATCAATTTTTCTTTCGATAAAAAATCCAAAACCTGTTTTTTATCATTTTTTATTCTTTGTTCTACGACGGCTTTTTCAGCTAATTGCAAAGCTTCACTAACCCACTTACCAGGTTTTTTTCCAGTTTCTTCTAGCAAGATTTTACCATCTACTGCTAATTCGCTTAATGACTTGATAGGTAAACGATCATAGGATTCTCCTACGGCATCCATCTGAGGTGTTTCGTCAAAATAGATCATCAATTCTTCTACTTGCAGTGCATGTTTTTTGCCTAAGAAGTACAATTCGAATGGTTCCAAAGCTCCAGTTTCTCGTTGTCGTAGTCCTTGGACAAGTGCTTGAACGTCTTTAATCATTTGGTTAGAACACTTCCACGATTTCAAAAAGGAACGAATCTCATTTTCTTTTAGATCCAGTTGGCTGATCAATAATGCCCATGCTTGGCTCTCTTCTTTCAATGGGACGGATGGTAATTCAGCAAAACGTAAAAGTGCTTCGCCTTCTTCTTTCAAACCGGGACAGCAAATGTAGCACTCTGTTTCAATAAATGCATGGATTCCCGCGGCCCGTTCATTTCCCAAGAGCATCTTGATGAATTCCACATTTATACGTTCTACAGATATTTTACCTAATAGCTCGTGGTTTTCTTTGATGGCGTAGAAGGTTTCTTCCTCTAATTTGAACCCTAGTTGACTGACAAAACGCAACCCGCGCATCATTCGTAAGGCATCTTCATGGAACCGCTCATGAGGATTGCCTACAGCTCGCAAGATCTGTTCTTCTAGATCTTGCAGACCATCGAACAAATCGATGATTTCTCCATCTTCTTTCAAAGCAAACGCATTGATCGTAAAATCTCTTCTTTTCAAATCTTCTGCCAACGAACGAACGAATTCGACATGATCTGGTCTACGGTAGTCCTGATAAGTTGATTCCGTCCGAAATGTGGTGATCTCATATTGTTCATCATTTTCTAATACCAACACAGTTCCATGTTCGATCCCAATATCTATCGTTTTTGGAAAAAGCTGTTTGATTTCTTCTGGAAATGCGCTTGTTGCGATATCCACATCATGGATTGGCTGGTTCAGCAAGATATCACGAACACTTCCACCTACAAAATAAGCTTCATATCCTGCATTCTCTAATTTTTTCAGAACTGGAATTGCCTTTTGGTATTCCAGAGGTAATTGTTTTAATTTCATTTTTCCAACCTTTCCTGCGTGTTTCTTGTCCTGAGATAAAGACTCAGTTGCATGGTGACTGTTTGACAAGTCCGTTTCAGAGTCTTCAAGGCCAGGACCACTTCATCTTGTTTACTCGTCCTTACGCTCAAAGCGATTATGGTCTCTTTGATTGAATTTTTCCATGTTTTTTTCAAAAACTTCAGTTAAGTCGATATTCAATGAATTAGCCATGATCATCGTAACGAATAAAACATCACCAAGTTCTTCTGCTACCGAGTTAACTGGTTCAGAAGCCTTTTTGCTTTTTTCTCCATAAGTGTGGTTGACTTCTCTTGCCAATTCACCTACTTCTTCAGTTAATCGAGCCATCTGAGCTAATGGAGAGAAATACCCCACCTTGAATTGCTGGATATATTCATCCACTTCCTGCTGCATACTGTATAAAGAACGCTTTTTATCCATCTTTTTCCCTCCAAAACTATCTTACCAAAACTTTAACGCAAATCCTAGATAAGAGCAATTGAGAAAATCGAATTTCCATGCTACATTTAGGAAGGAATTTCTAAATGGAAATTCTGTGAAAATACATAATTGAAAGCTGGAATTCATATGGTCAAACGAAAAACAGTAAAAGAAGTTCTTTTTATCATTATAGGAACAAGTATTTATGCATTTGGTCTTGTTTACTTGAACATCGCTAATCATTTAGCAGAAGGGGGAGTCTCAGGGATCACCTTGATCTTAAGAGCTTTATTTGGTATTGATCCAGCTTATACGACTTTATTAATCAACATCCCATTGATTTTACTAGGAGGAAAGATCCTCGGTAAACGTTCCTTGGCCTATACTGTTCTAGGTACACTTTCTTTGTCATTCTTTTTATGGATCTGGCAAAGGGTTCCACTAGAAATCAATTTACAGCATGATCTACTGATCGTTTCTCTACTTGCGGGTTTAGTTGCAGGTGTAGGAAGCGGGATCGTCTACCGCATGGGTGGAACAACAGGCGGCAGTGATATTATCGCTCGGATTTTAGAACAAAATTACGGCATCACTATGGGGCGTTCCCTATTGGCATTTGATATCATCGTCTTACTTGCTTCATTAACCTATATCGACTTGAAACGTATGATGTATACGTTGATTGTTTCGTATGTTTTCAGTCGTGTGATTGATTCGATCTTAGATGGCGGATATTCTGCAAAAGGTCTACTTGTCGTCTCCAACAAAAGCGAAGAGATTGCACCACTACTGATGACCGGTCTGCAAAGAGGTGTGACTTTCCTTTCTGGAGAAGGCGCATTCTCTGGTAATTCAAAAAAAATCATCTATATGGTCGTTAGCTCTAGTGAATTAACTGAAGCTAAGAGGATCGTCCACGAGATTGACGAAAAAGCTTTCCTTTCAATCATCAATGTGCATGAAGTGGAAGGGCAAGGCTTTACTTATTTGAAGCCACAGACAAGATTACTGAAAAAACTATAAGAAAAAAGACAAAGATAGGCTATGAGGAAAGATTCCACATCCAGCTGACCTTTGTCTTTTTTAGTACTATACTATTTTTAACTAATTGTTATGTTCACTTACCCGGTTACTTTTCTTTTGTGTCTGCAAAAGGATCTTTCGGTTAACTTCATCAGATAATTTCAAAAAAGCATCCCTATCTCCATCTTCTAGTGCTTGATCGATTTGAGCATAAAGCATTTTTAGTTTTGCCTCTTCTTCTTTTTCTTGAAAATATCGTTCAATTAATTCAGTATCTTCTTCACTGACTGAAGAATCCCAAGAAGAAAATGGATTGTCTTCTAAGATAGATAGATATTCTCTTGTCTGCCAAGCATTTTCGAATATACATTCCACATATAAAGGCTTTTTCCAATTCAAACGGATTTCATGAAAAATCTGGTCTGTGTCCGTAAATTCTTTTCCCTGCAAAAACAATTTCATGGGTTCCCCTTCAACAGATAGATCACTGATCTGCAGTCCTCGATCCGCAAAATTCGCCCCTTCAACAAAGTGGACATTGCTTAAAATCGCTTCATGATTGGCAAGATAATTCAAGATCCAAAAAACTTCTCTTCGGCTAAAAGATACATGATTGACCATCCACGTTAAAAAATTCTTCTTTTCCCGTACATCAATTAGCATTTTTCTCACCTCTCTGTTAGGTCATCTAATAATGACAGTGCCTCCATATCTCCTGGTTCAAGTGTTAAATAATAAGTCAATAATTCTTGCGCTCTTTTCAGCTGCCCTTCTTCTCTTAAGAAAAAGGCATACTCTTTCAAGAAATCTGGTTCATGTGATAGTTCATGATAAGCCTGTTCATAGTGTACAGCTGCAACGGTAAAGTCTTCTAATTCATTATAAGCATGGGCTAGGTTCCATTCTGCATAAGGATTAGCAGTTTCTTCCATCTGATTGATCACTTGTATCACATCTTCATATCTTTCATCATCCAAGTAAAGATTACTTAAAGTAAGTAATGTTTCATCTTGTTTGTCTCCTACTTCTAAAGCTTTCAGTAAAAGTTCTTCTGCTCGCTGTCTATCATGCAGACGGAAAGCATTTTCCGAGGCCAGGTGATAAAGTTCGACTTGGTAAGGATTTTCTTTGATTCCTTCTTCTAACACTGTTTGTGCTTCTTCAATCATTTCTTCTTCTTGAAGAGCTTGTCCTAGATATAGATATAACGATTGATAATGCGGATTAACTTCTCGAAGTTCTTCCAGATAGTTGATTGCCTGCTGATTTTCTTTCAATTGAAGATTCGTAAAAGCTAGCTGGAACAGTCGATCATCTGTCCTTTCTTCTTTCAGTGCTTCTTCTAAAGGTACGATAGCTGCTTCGAATTCTCCTTGCATACTTAAGGATTGTCCTAAACGTTCCTGCATCGAGATTCCTGAAATTTCATTTATCCCGCTTGCCAACAATGTTTCATAAACCACTGCTGCCTCTTTGAAACGATCAACTGAAAAATACAATTCAGCTAGCGCAAACTGGATCAATGGTTCATCAGGAAGCAACCCAGCTGCTTCTTTCAATTTTGCTTCACTCACTTCAGGGATTCCGATAACTTGGTACAAATCAGCTATCGCCAATAAGCTTTGCGGATAGTAATCACTTTGCTTATCCACTTTTTCCAGGTATTCAAAAGCTAAGTCGATCTCATTATCTTCGATTGCAATTTCTGCTAACGGGATGTTCAGTCCGTCATTTTCTGGGTATTGGTTGATCAGTTGTTCAAAAATCTGTTTTGCTTCGATCAAAAAGCCAATAGCCAGCAATTCTTCGCCTAGTTCAGCTAATATATCTGCTGGGTCTTCTTTTAATGCTTTTTCTAAAAAGATTTGTGCTTGTGACAAGTCTTCATCTGATAAAGCTTGCAACATTTTTTCGCTATTTGTATTCATTTCAATTCCCTCTTATCTCACTGACGATTTGTTGAAATACCGTCATTGTTCTCAATAATTCTTTTTCGTTTGGATGTTGGTATCCGTCTATTATACCTATTTTTTCTAAAACAAGTATTTTTTTGCTTTTTTCTGCCAAAAAAAGAACTTTTTCCAAATACTCCATCTTTGAAATCTGTTCCAGCCAGTGGATTGGATAGCCAAGCAAGTCCAGCCACACAAAAAAGTTTTTTAGTTGGAAATCAAAAGGATATGCTTGGAGATTCCACACGAAATGAAACATCATTCCTAAAAATTTTTTCATACTAGCAGAAAGTAGATGGCCATTTTCGGTCAGATAAAAAGCTTGTTCAAACAGTTTACCATAATTTGACAGGTTTTCTGCCTCTAATTGATAAAAATAGATCATTTCTTCGATCATCCCGGCAAACGGCCGAGTCGTTAATTGCTTTTTATTTGGATAGTTTTTATACAGATTTTGCAAAAAACGATGATCACAAATCATTCCGCAACAGATAAAAGTCAAAAAGTCAATCTGCTTTCCGTCCACCTGCCGCTCGCTGATTGTTTGATCATAAACGATGCGTTCTGGCAGATTGATGGTTTGCAGCACTACACGATTTGGTAGCTGCAAAATCGTCCGCTGCGGTGTTAATGCTCGGCTTAGAGAACGGATCGATACAGGGATCATCCATAGTGATGAATCAAGGGTTGTATGTTTTTGAAAAAAACCTGCCAGATCCATGATCCCTTCATTTCCAAATCCGATGATAAACATGGATTGATTTTCGGGATAGCGTTTGACGAAATCAAGCAGGTTCTTTAATTCTGTTAAATGATTGCATTGAGTGTTGGCACAAATATACCAGTCATTGTTTGCTTGATTTGCAAATAACGGGTTGATCTTATCTGCAAACAAATCATAATAGCGCTGATTCGTTAAAAATAAGATTGGCTGATCAATGGAAAGTTCTCTTAGCTGACTGACTAGCGTTTCTCCGTAAAACACTTTCGTCAACGCATCTTCTACTTGATAATCAAGTTCCATACGCATCCCTCCTCTTCTTATTTTTATTTTACCATTAGTAAGCAAATTCTAGAAAAGATAAGAGCAAAGCTCACCTCATAACTTGCAAATAAATAAAAATTAAATAAAATACATGTGTTTTCTATGTATGACATACGGATTCGGAATCTCTGTCTCTTATTTATTCCTTTTCTGCTAGGAAATAAAAAGAAAAGCACTTGTAGCCCTAGAGCCACAAGCGCTTTTTCAACTGTCTTATTTAACAGCGTCTTTTAATGCTTTACCTGGTTTGAATGCAGGTACTTTGCTAGCTGGAATTTCGATTTCTTCACCAGTTTGTGGGTTACGACCTTTGCGAGCTGCGCGTTCGCGAACTTCAAAGTTACCAAAACCGATTAATTGAACTTTTTCGCCGTTAGCTAAAGCATCTTGAATAGTTGAAAATACAGCATCTACTGCTGCAGTTGCATCTTTTTTAGTTAAATCAGTAGCTGAAGCAACTTTTTCGATTAATTCTGCTTTGTTTGCCATGGATAGATTCACCTCCTCCACAAGAGATATGATAGAAATATCATTTAGTTAAAACTTTCTGAGTGGTCCAGAAGTTTAAAAAGAAATATTGATTAACTTCAATATTCTGTTATCACGATATCATATGAACCGCTTAATAGCAAGGTTTTTACCAATTTTCACATGCTTTTTTTAGTCATAGAAACGTAACAAACGAAACTGTCTTTTTCTTTTGAAAAAAAAACGTCGATATGGTAAAATGCCTATTTTCTCCTACGAGGGATAATTCGGATGGACGTCCCTTCAAAAGTAAATGCTTTTCTGATTTGATTTTCTAAGAAACGTTCATAAGAAAAATGCATCAATTCCTCTTCATTGACAAAAACGACAAATGTAGGTGGTTTGACAGCGACTTGTGTAGCATAAAAAATCTTCAGGCGTTTTCCTTTATCTGTTGGTGTTGGATTGATTGCTACAGCATCCATAATGATATCATTCAACACAGCCGAAGAGATACGAAGATTCTGGTTCATACTTACTTGTTCGATCATTTCAGGCAGACGTTCCAACCGTTGTTTAGTCACTGCAGAAACAAAAACGATTGGAGCGTAATCAAGATACCGGAATTCATCACGAATCTCTTGTTCGAAATCACGCATTGTATTGGTTTCTTTCTTTACAAGATCCCATTTATTCACGACGATAATAATTCCACGACCAGCTTCATGGGCGTAACCCGCTACTCGCTTGTCTTGTTCCCGAATCCCTTCTTCAGCATTCAGTACCATCAAAACGATATCAGAACGGTCAATGGCACGCATTGCACGCATCACGCTGTATTTTTCAGTATTTTCGTATACTTTTCCGCGTTTACGCATACCAGCTGTATCTATCATTAAGAATTTCTGACCACTTTCAGAAACGAAGTGGGTGTCGATTGCGTCTCGGGTCGTTCCTTCAATATCCGAAACAATTACACGTTCTTCTCCTAAAATCGCATTGATCAAAGAGGATTTACCAACATTTGGGCGACCAATCAAACTAAACTTAATCGTGTCGTCGTCCTCTTCTTCAGTCTCTTCAGAGAAATACTTCACTGCTTCATCTAAAATATCACCAATCCCTAGTCCATGGCTTCCTGAAACAGGATAAGGATCGCCTAGCCCTAAGGAATAAAATTCATAGATATCGTTTCTCATTTCTGGATTATCTACTTTATTGACTGCTAAAATCACTGGTTTATTACTTCTGTATAAAATTTTCGCAACCATCTCATCTGCGTCTGTCACGCCTTCGCGTCCGCTGACTACACAAATGATTACATCTGCTTCTTCAATCGCGATTTCTGCTTGATGCTTGATCTGATCCATAAAAGGTTCATCGCCAAGATCAATTCCGCCTGTGTCGATCACGCTGAATTCTCGACCTAACCATTCACCTTTTGCATAAATACGATCACGAGTTACTCCAGGAGTATCTTCGACAATCGAGATACGCTCACCAGCGATGCGGTTAAAAATCGTAGACTTACCGACGTTCGGGCGGCCAACGATTGCAATTGTTGGATTTGCCATATTATTTCCTCCTCACAAGTTTCCAATCTCACTTAGTTTAACGAATGCATTGCCAACTTTCAAGCATAGATTGTCAATTAAACGAAGTATTTTTATTCCTTATTGAAATACTAATCGCTTTTCAAAAGAAAAACTGAGACAAAAGCAGCTGCTTTCATCTCAGTCACAGATACAAAATCAATTATTTTTCAGAATCATCGGTTGCTTTTTCTTCTACTTCTTCTTTCAACGCATCACCTAAAATGTCTCCCATAGTAAATCCAGTATTTTCTTCTGGTAATTCATAAGACTCAACATTTTTTGGTTCTTCTTCTGAAGCTGGTTTTTCTTCTAAAGCTTTGATACTCAATGCAATACGATGTTCTTCTGGATGGATCTCTAATACTTTCACTTTCACTTCGTCACCTTCATGAAGCACTTCATGTGGTGTCGCAATATGTTTATGTGAAATTTGAGAGATATGGACTAGCCCTTCTACTCCAGGGAACACTTCAACAAAGGCACCGAAGCTTGTCAAACGTTTAACTGTTCCGTCTAATACTGTGCCAACTGGAGCTTTTGTATCGATTTCTGACCAAGGTCCAGGCTGTGTGTCTTTGATTGACAAGGAAACACGTTCTTGTTCAGGATTGATAGACAACACTTTGACATTTACATCATCATTGACAGCCAATACATCACTTGGTTTTGCTACATGACTATGTGAAATCTCTGAGACATGGACTAGACCGTCAATTCCGCCTAGGTCGACAAATGCGCCAAAATCAGTAAGACGTGCAACACGTCCACTGAGAACATCTCCCTCATGGATAGTTGAAAGAATTTCTTTTTTCTTTTCTTCTCTTTCGTTTTCCACTACCGCTTTATGCGATAAGATCAAACGATTTTCTGATGGTTCGATTTCGATGATTTTAAAGCTCAATGTTTTGCCTTTATAGTCTGAAAAGTCTGCAACAAAATGATCTTCCACCATTGATGCAGGGACAAAACCACGTACACCGACGTCAACGACTAAACCGCCTTTGACAACATTTGTAACAGGTGCTTCGATGACCTTGCCCTCTTGGAAATCTCTTTCGATATCTTCCCAAACTTTTTTAGCATCTAAACGGCGTTTTGAAAGTAGATAGCTGCCGTTTTCTTTATCTTTGCCGATCGTACTGATAACGACTAAATCTAATACATCACCGACTTTTACTACTTCGCTGATATCTTCTACCGGCAAAGTTGATAATTCTTTTGCCGGAACGACTCCTTCAACTCCAGCCCCTTCGATTCCGACAATCACTTGTTTGTCTTCAATGACTAAAACTTCGCCCTTAACAACATCGCCAACTTTTACTTCTTGTACGCTTTTCATTGCGTCTTCCATTGACTGGTTGTTCTCTTGATTTTGATCAAATTCTGTCATAACACTTGTCCTCCTAACCAACATTCTGCCGTAAGTACGGTACTGTTTTTAGTTTAATTGATTATTCAAAAAAAATAAAGCGATTTCGTTCGTTTTCCTTGAAAAAACAATTGTTTTTCATTTTTTTTCTTAATTTAAAAAAGAAGATAACCTTTTTTCAAAACAACAGCTTTTATTGCTGCAACGACTTCTGGAATCGATTTGCCAGTCGTATCGATACGAACAGCATCCTCTGCTTGCTTCAGCGGAGAGACGTCCCTTGTTGAATCATAATGGTCTCTTTCCTGTATCTCTTTCGTCAGTGTTTCAAGATCAGTCGGAATTCCTTTTTCTTGGTTCTCTTTGAAACGTCTTTCTGCACGCTCACTTACGCTTGCTACTAAAAAGATTTTCACTTCTGCATTCGGTAATACAGCTGTCCCGATGTCTCTTCCGTCCATGACAACGCCACCGCGTTCCCCTATTTTTCGTTGGACAGCAACTAATTCTTCTCTGACTTTTCCATGTGCAGAGACTTCAGAAACAGCTTTTGTGACATCTGGTTGACGGATTTCTAAAGTCACATCTTTTGATGCTATGAATACATGCTGTCCATCTTCTTGTTGCGAAAAAGAGATAGGATACTTTTTGATCAGCGAAACTAGCCCTTCTTCATCTGAAAAAGATACATTGTTCGTAATAGCTAAATAAGTTACTGCGCGATACATGGCACCGGTATCTGTATAAATATAATTCAATTCTTTTGCTAATATCTTGGCAACGGTACTTTTCCCAGATGAAGCAGGCCCGTCGATTGCAATACTGATTTGTGTCATGATATAACTCCTTTTTCTCAGAAAAAAAGCCGCAAAGCGCGGCTATTATTATTTAATTCTTAATTCTTGACCAGGGTAAAGCATAAAGTTGTTTGGATCTAAGCCATTCAATTCAAACAATTGATCAGTGGTGATCCCTGCACGCTCAGCCACTTGTTTTGGACCTTCGCCTGCTTGAACAGTCGTTGTTGAACCGGCTGCAGCTGATGAAGAAGGTGTTGTTTCTGCTGCATTGCTGCTTGAATCCCCTGCTTGATAAGTTGCCTCACTTGAGGAAGTCGGTGTTGTCTCTGCTGCAATACTGCTTTCTGACGTTACACCTGTATCTTGAGACACAGTAGATTCTTCCGCGATTGTACTAGATTCTACTGTTGAAGTCTCAGTTGACTCCTCTTTTGTTGTACTTGTAGAACTTTCTACTACTGATGTCGAAGTTTCAGAAGAAGTTGCTGCTGTTGCATTGTTGCTTGATCCATTTCTGATCCAGAAATAAGCACCTGCTGGAATAGCGATACATAAGACCAGTAAAATCAAAAATAGCGAAAGAAATAATGTATTTCCTTTCTTTTGTTGTCTCTGAGAACTTCTTGATGAAACTTCATCATCTGTATCGTAGATTGGTTGTTCCCATGGTTCTTGTGTTTCGTTATTTTCTGTAGATTGATGTCTATCTTTTCTGCTCACTGTTTTACCTCCTAAACTCTATCGTGTGTATTATACCATAGGAAAAAGTGTCTTGTCCTAAAAAATCAATGTTCCATGTTTTTTTTAAATAAATTTAGTAAAATCGTTTCCCAATGAAGTTGTTCAGTCTTAGAAAAAAGCTTCCTCTTTGGCAGAAGTTCTGCTTTTGCTCCATCAATATCACAACAATTCTGCGGCTTTTCGGAGAGTTTTTCGCCAAAATAAGCTAAGATGAATTTTCTGCGGCAGTTTTCTTCATTAATATAGCGAAGCATCTGCTGCAGGCGGAATTCTTTTTCTTTTTCCTGACGTTTGAGCCGTTCCACCCAATTTTCTGGTTTTTCAGACTGCTGGATCAGCTCCATCCATTTTTTTTGCAGCTCATCAAAGGGAGCTTGCTCTGTGGCATATTCCAAATAAAGCTCAAAACTTTGTCGCTGTTCTCTAGAAAGTTGATTAAAGAAATAATGGATACGTTCATCCCCACTTTGATAAAAAAGAATTGCTGCACTTTCTTCCTGATCTCTGCCTGCTCGACCGATTTCTTGTACATAGTTTTCTAGACTGTCTGGCAAATCATAATGGATCACATAACGGATATCAGATTTATCGATCCCCATACCAAATGCATTCGTAGCAATGAGAAACTGCAGCTGATTTTTTACAAACTGCTGTTGAAGTTGTCTTCTTTGAGCTGCATCAAGACCACCGTGATAGTATCCAACTGTAAAACGTTCCCTGAATAAATGATACAATCGTTCGACTTCTTTTTTTGTTGCACAATAAATGATTGCCGCTCCTTGTGCTCTTTCCATGAAGTGTTCAAGTTCTTGTTCTTTTTGCTGCGTTTTCCGAACAAAAAGCGAGATATTTTGCCGATTGACTGATTGTCTGATCTCTTTTGGTGGTCGATCAAATAGTACATGACGTATATCTCTTGCTACTAAATCTGTTGCTGTCGCCGTTAGTGCCAGTGTGACCGGGTTTCCTAAAAGCTTTCGGATTTTTCCTAACTGTTGATATTCTGGACGGAAATCAACTCCCCATTGAGACACGCAATGAGCCTCATCTACTACATATAACGCAATATTTTGTTTTTTCAGATGCTCTAAAAGAGAAGGATTAGTCAACATTTCGGGACTCAAAAACAAAAATTTATATTGCGATAGATGACGGAGGACGTATCTTCTTTCAGATTGCGAAAGTAAACTATTGAAAGCAGCTACTCGTTTCTCCCCTCGTTTTTGTAATTGCGTCACTTGATCTTCCATTAGAGAAAGCAGCGGTGACACGATGATGACCAGACCTTCCATTAAAAACCCCGTCAATTGATAGCAAAGGCTTTTTCCCGTTCCTGTAGGCAAAATAGCGAGAGTATCTTCTCCATCAAGCAACGCCTGAATGATTTCTTCTTGGCCGGGACGAAATGAATCAAATCCAAAATATTTTTTTAATTCATTTATTAACATTCTGTATCGCTTCCTTTCTCAATAGATAGATTTGATACAAACGAAATTCTCCATAATCTAATTGTCCATCTACATTCCATTCGCTAAAGCGCCACTCTCGCACGGAATCCTTATTTGGTTCCAAACGTTCGATTGTTTCTGCAGAGAGAATCCGCTCGTATGGAAAATCATCAAAAAACAAGGCCCACTCAATAAGATGATCTGTTACTGTTCCTCTTTTTAAATGACGGATTGCCATAATCTGGTCAATTGTCTGACCATTCATAAACATCTGCTTGGTGATCATCATGCTTTGATTGAAATTTTGCTGTAATAATGAATCGATCAAAGCGTGCCAAAGCGAATCTGGCCGTTTTTCGATTTGTGCTAACAAAAGGTGGATACATCTGCTTTGTTGCAGATAAACCGCTGACTCATCATTGTTTTTTGCCAGCTGATAAGGAAGCAGCCCTGTTCGCTCATTTCCAGATAATTGGTTAGCTAAAAAATCTGCTGCTTCTTCTGGTATCTCCGAAAACAGCTGCACCAAACTCTCATACGCAGTATCAATCAAAATTTCACGTGGCAATTGGCTTTCACTAAGCCATTTTTTTAGTTGGAAAGTATAAAAAGGACTTGTCTCTGCTGGAAGATAGTCTTGAATACCCGTTGCCAGATTAGAAATTACTTGAACAGCAAATTTAATGAGCCGCCAACTAGTTTCCCCTGTTCTGCCATAGCGGTCAAAACGCAAACCAGTATGTTCTATTTGATGTTCGGACAACATATCAGCCCCTGCAGGCGTTAGCTTTGCTTCATTTTCATTTATTTCGATCCAACCTTGCTGCGCAATTTTTTGCAAAATTTGATAAAACTTATCCTGCTTCAATTCTGGAAAACTGTTATGGATAAACAAAAGTTCGTGGGTAAATCCATAAATAAGTACTGAAGTCGTTCGTTTTCCCACAAGGAGTTGGTAAAGAGAACTAATCCGCAGCTTGTGTCCTGATGAAAATAGCGATAAAATAAAAACAATCATATTATTCTCCTTAAGTTAGGATGGTTAGAAATGTCACTACTATGTAAACTTGTACCTGAACGCTGTATTGCATGCGGTCTTTGTCAAATCGAAGCGCCAGATATTTTCGATTATGATGAAGAAGGAATCGTTTTATTTGCCCAAGAACCAGAGGCTCATCAACAGTTCGTGATGCCGGAAGAAGAAACATATGTAAAAAAAGCGTATCAAAAATGTCCAGTTCGAGCGATTTTATTAGAAAATAAAATATAAATATAAACGAAACTTTAAAAACGTACACTAAGTTCTCTAAACTTGAAAATAAGCCGGGATCTGTTTCTCTTGTTCCGTGAAATCCCGACTTATTTTGAAAGATTCATTTGCTATCTATAGTTAATTGACTAGTTTTTTCACGGACCCTATAGGACCCATTTATATTATTTCAACTTTTTCAGCCAGTTTTCCAATGTATTGACGATCACAGTTTGCTGGTCTGCGTTAGAAATTTCTGCCTCTCCATCTCCTTTTTGCTCACCATAGCTGCCAAAACCTCCATGATTTCCGCCATTGATTGATACATACTCTGTTCTTTCCGGTAAATACTGCTTAGCTTCTTGATAAGCTTCCTGATTCAATACTTTATCTTTTGTCGCCGTGATCGATAAAACAGGAACAGCTGATTCTGTCAATGTTCCTTTTTTGTCGGGATAACTTGCCATGAAGAATACCCCTTTTAAATGTTTGTCTGAATGATTCTTATTGACATAACGACTTGCCATTACGCCACCTAATGAATGGCCACCGATCACATAATCGGAATTTGGAAAATCTTCTTTGACCTTATCCGCTTTGTTTCCGCCCATCACTGCTAGATCAAGTGGCATTTTGACAATAGCGACTGAAAAGCCGTTTTTTGCTAAATCTTGCGCCCAAATACTATAACTTTCTGGCTCTACGAGAGCACCAGGATAAAAAATAAGTAATGGAGAATTTCCATGATTCTTTTTCTCTCCTTCAAAAAATAAGTAATCTTCTTTGTTTTTTCCTTCTTTTACCAACACTTGCGCTTCTGACGATGGTTCGTACGTATTTTGCTGTATATAGTAATAACCGGCTCCACCGAGTAATCCTAAAATGATGACTAAGCCAATTAGTATTCGTCTAAATATTTTCACTTTCTCCCACCTTTTCTATCTGAGTGACCCCTTTTTCTTAATCAAGTATGATTATACCTTAAAAAAAATAAGAGAGAAATGCAAACTTTCCAGCATCAAATAAAAAAAGACGGAATATCCATTTGAATATCCGCCCTTTTTGTATGTTTATTTTTATTTAGCACATAAACGATACACAGCTTCTGCATAAATTTCCATTGCTTTATACATACTACTTAATTCCCATCGTTCATTCGCCTGGTGCATAAAGTCAGGAGTATCAGGGAACATCGCACCGAATGCCACACACTGGTTCATCGTACGAGCAAAAGTAGCGCCGCCTGATACAAACGGTTCAGTCATGTCTCCAGTAATATCGCGATATGTCCCCAATAGATTTTTCACTAACTCACTGTCTAGTGGCACGTATAATGAATCAAGGAAGTCAAATTCTTCATAAGTCAACCCATATTTTTCTGCTGTTTTAGTTAATTTAGCTACTAAATCATCTTTCTTGAATGTAACAGGGATTCTCATATCTACACCGATTTTTGTTTGTTCTGGTGTGATTTCCAAACTTGCAAAGTTCATCGTTAGCTCGCCGGATTGTTCATCTTCTGTTTTGCCCACGACAGCTTCACCAGTTGCATTTTCTTGAACTAATTTTCCTAAGAAATTGATTGGGCCAAAATCGAATACTTCTGAAAGAGCAATTGCCAGACGAGAAATAGCATTCACTCCTTGTGCTGCATCTTTCGCGTGGATACTTTTACCAAGAACGACGATGCCTTCACCTTGTTCTTCGAAATCGAATTCGTGTTTTTTCAACGCTTCTTTTACTTCAGAAAGCTTTTCTCCAGAGTAAGGAGCTGCATCAGGAACAACATTCAACGCTCCTCCAGCTTTTACAGAAAACTCGTTCGTTCCTGGTCCTGTCAAGTAAGCTTGCAATAAGCCTTTTTCTGCATAAATTAAAGGAAATTCAGCATCTGGCGCAAATCCTTGCGTAATTCCTTCTTCTTTTTCGTTATATTTTTCTAAACAACGCCATAAATTTTCTTCATCTGTACCAAAGATAAAACGAATACGTGTCTTGAATTCCACGCCAGCATCAATCAAAGCTTTGACGGCATACATTGCCGCAATAGAAGGACCTTTGTCATCTTGGGATCCGCGACCAACTAACCAGCCGTCTTTTATAGTTGGATCGAATGGTTTTGTTTCCCAATTATTTTCGTCCCCTGCTGGAACAACGTCCATATGACACAAGATACCGAATAATTCATCTCCAGAGCCAATCTCTGAATAACCGTAATAGCCTTCTGGATCTTTAAATGTTCTAAATCCTAGCTTTTCACTGATTTCCAATACTTTATCCAAAGCTTCAATCACTTTTTTACCGAAGGGATGTCCTTGTCCTGAATCTGCTTCATCTAGTACGGAAGGAATTCGGATCAATTCGCTCAATGATTCTAATGCTTGTTCATGATGTTGTTCTGTCACAAATTTTTTCATGATATTATCCTCCTAATATGTTAAAAAGGGTCATGTCAAATTCCTCCGACACAACCTCTTCTTCTCAAATAATGACGTTTTAAGCCTGCTCCATCAGCAAGCAGAATGTTCTTAACAAATGATGAAAGAAAAAACACTCACTGAATGGAGCTATTGACTTGTCCACGTGCTTATCGATAGCCGTTTATCGGTTTCTTCATTCTTATGATAGACCTTGTACCTGTATTTGTCTAGGTTTAGAACATTGCTGCTACACCTAGGATCACACAGATGGCTACAAATAATATCGCAATTAATTTACCGGTAAATTTCCACCACACTGAAACATCGAAACGAGCAATTGCTACAGCACCCATTACGATAGCAGATGTTGGTGTAATTAAGTTTACTAAACCAGATGCAGATTGATAAGCAGTGATTACTAAATCCTTACCGACGCCGGCAAATTCACCCATAGGTCCCATGATTCCCATTGTTGCAGCAGCTAAGCCGGAAGTTGAAGGAATCAAGAATGACATAGGGATATAGAAAATAAATGTAATAATGATGAATACACTTGAAGATAATGAACTTAATCCTTGTTCGCCCCAATGTAAGATGGTGTCTGTGATTAATCCATTGTTCATAACCACTTGGATACCACGAGCAACAGCTACTACGATTGCTACACCGATCAAATCAGAAGCACCAGCTAAAAATTCAGAGACAAATTCAGACTCTTTCATGCCATAAGTGATTGCTACTACGATGGACATTACTAAGAATAACATAGTAATTTCTGGGAAGTACCAGTCACCTAATGGAAGCATGCTTTTACCTAGAACAGTACCTAGTACCGGAAGGTTTGTTAACCAGTTTGTCAATGATTCAAAAATCGTGAAATTCGCATTCAAGGTTGTCCAAGGAATCAAACTGATGATCATGATACCAAAAGTAATAAAGAACAATACATTAACATGTTTTTGTTTTTTCGTGATTACTTCTTGACGACCGATTGCTTCAATATCGAAATGCTTCATATCTTCTTTACGTTGGTTGTATACTAATGATTTTGTTGGATCTTTTTCGATCTTTGATGCATAACGATACACATATACAATAGAAATAGCTAACAAAATAACGAACATCAAGAATCGAAGACCAATACCTTCACCCATCGAAATCCCAACAGCTTGTGAAGCTACGCCTGTTGCAAAAGGATTTACCGTTGAAGCTAGACAGCCTACTTGAGACCCTACTAATACGATTGCTACTGCTACTACTGTATCAAAGCCTACAGCCATCATAACTGGGATCAGTAAAGCATAGAATGGAATCGTTTCTTCTGCCATTCCGTAAGTAGAGCCGCCTAATGCAAATAACAGCATCAATACTGGAATAAGCATTTTTTCTTTTCCTTTGAATTTCTTCACAACTGAAGCAATCCCGGCATCTAGTGCCCCTGTTTTGTTGATAATACCTAAAAATCCACCAACAACCAAAATGAAGAAAGAGATTGGGATTGCAGCAGGTGTTTCTTTAGTTAGCTCCCCCGCTGGTACACCTAACATCCCATTGATTGGCGCCATGAAAATATCCCACAGCCCTTGAGGATTTTGTTGTACTCGTTCATATGATCCAGCGACGATGTTGCCTGCATCGTCTACACTATAGTGCCCAGCTGGTATAAACCAAGTAAGTACAGCGATTACTGCAATAATAATAAATAAGACCGTATACGCTGAAGGCATTTGAAATTTTTTCTTTTTTGTTTGTTCCATCTTCTTCTTCCTTTCTTTTCCGTTAGAGACAACAATTTTGGCTCTAATGTTATTTTATCAAAAAGAGTATCAGAACAAAAATAATAACACGCATTTTGTAAAACTTTTGTTCAAAAAGTTCGTTTTTCCCTATTCCCTCCTCTTTTTTCAGGTTTTTAAAGCTTTCTTCTTTTTCATTGTAGCGTTTCCTTTTTTTTATAAACAAACATTTTCGTCTTTTAAAAGGAGAAGAATTTCACATTTGCAAAGAATTGATTGATTTTTATGCATAAATCAAAAAAATACTCAAAACAAACAAATAAAACGTTTACATTATTGCATGTCTTGTATTTTTTTCCAAAAAAAAAGACCAAGAAATTTCTTGATCTTTTTGATAATTATTTGACTGCTGTATGACGTTGTTCGAACTGATGTTGTTTTCGACTTAACCATGGAAGAAGTTGCGCATGCAGCACTAAAAAGACAGCGCTCACGATGAATCCTTTGATCAAGTTGAAAGGAACGATCCCAATCAGTACATAGTTTGCTAAAGACATGCCTAGCATCTGTGTTGCGTTCAGTCCTAAAAACATTAAGTAAAGAGGCGTAATAACGAAATAATTTGCGATACTCATAAAAATAGTTAGAGCGATGGTTCCTGTAATGACACCTAAAAATTTGTTTCTTCCTTTATGCTGTTTCTTTACACTAAAGAAATAATAAATCGGGAATGTAAAGATCGTTGTTGATAAGAAACTAGCAGTGTCTCCTACCAAATTATCCGGAGAAAAACCTGTAGTCAGCAGATGTAATACTGAACGCAAGAACGCTGTTGCAACTCCGGCCGCTGGACCGAATAAGAACATGCTGATCAATACCGGGATATCACTAAAATCGATCTTCAAAAAACTAAAAGCCGGCATGATCGGAAAAGCAAAATACTGTAAAACTAACGCGATCGCAGCAAACATCGCTACTGCAACCATTTTCTGTACACGGGTGTTCTTCATTTGAAATCCTCCTGTTAGGACTCCTCTTCAGCGAACTTTTTGACGTTTCTCTCCAAATGAAAAAACTCTATTTTCCAGGGAAAATAGAGTTAGAGTTATTTGATCAAGCGTCGTCAAATAAGCTCTATCTTCTTTATCCAGACTATACTGTCGGTATCGGAATTTCACCGATTCAGCTATTTTTTGCAAAATAGGTCGTGGACTATAACCACCGGTCGGGAATTTCACCCTGCCCCTGAAGACGAACCTTATATAATTTTTGTTTACATATTCATTATACATATCTATTCAAAAAACGCAACATCTAACACTTATAAAAAGTAAGTGTTCATTTTGAGTGGTTCAGCAAACTGCTGACTTCTTTTTTGTTCAGTTCACGGTAATCTCCAGGACGTAGGCCTTGTAAAGTCAGATCTCCGTATTTTTCACGTTTTAGTTTTTGCACAGGAAGACCAACTGCTTGAAGCATATTTTTCACTTGATGATTACGTCCTTCGTGGATCGTCAATTCCACGATACTGTGGTTTGTCTTAGGATCCACTGATAAAATTTGGAATTTAGCTGGAGATGTTTTTCGTCCTTCGATCTTTATTCCTTTTGTCAAAGGTGCAAGCATCGATTTTGTAGCGATCCCTTTTACCTTTGCAACGTAAACTTTATCCACTTCATGTTTTGGATGTGTCAGGCGCTGAGCAAAATCTCCATCATTTGTCAGTAGCAAGATCCCCGAAGTATCGTAATCCAGTCGACCTACAGGATAGATACGTTCTTTTACCATCGGCAAAAGATCCGTAACAACTTTTCTTCCTTTGTCATCTGCAACAGCAGAAATAACTCCTTTAGGTTTGTACAATAAATAATAACCGTATTCTTCTTGATAAATTGGGACTTCATCCACTTCCACAGTGTCATGTTTCCCAACTTTTATCCCTAATTCCCTTACAACTTGTCCGTTTACTTTTACACGTCCTGCAAGGATGAATTCTTCTGCTTTTCGACGAGAAGTGATGCCAGCGTGGGCAATTACTTTCTGCAATCTTTCCATTACAATTATTCTCCTTTATTCATTCCATCAAAGAATAGATCTGGTGACACGTCTTCTTCAAATGAAATTTCCATTTCTTGTGTATCAGGCAGTTCTTCTAATGATTTCAAACCAAAATAATCTAAGAAGTAGCCAGTTGTTCCATATAATATCGGCCGACCTGGCCCTTCTACTCTACCTTTTTCTTCAATCAGTTTATGGGCAGCTAGACGCTGTACCGCTCCTGAAACCTGAACTCCTCGAATCTGCTCGATTTCAGCTCTTGTGATTGGCTGTTTATAAGCGATGATTGCTAAGGTTTCGACAGCGGCTTGAGATAATGTGTTTGATGTCCCTTGCGCATATCGCTTAAGTAAGGGAGCCAGCTCTTTTTTAGTCGTTAATACATAATGGCTTTCCGTTTCAAAAATATGCAAAGCTGAGTGCGAGTTTTGAGTGTAAGATTCTTTTAATTCTTTCACTAAACTTGTGACTTCTGCTTCGCTGAGATTTAACAGTCCGCTTAATTCTTCATTACTGATCCCTTCCTCGCCAACAATAAAAAGAAGGGCTTCAAGTTCACTTAATTTCGTCATGTTCGGTATCTCCTACTGCTGGATAAAGCATAATTGATTCATAGTTTTCTTTTTGTTGCGCAATGATCTGCCCTTTTTTCATCAATTCTAGCAAAGCCATAAAAGTAGTGACAACTTCACTTTTAGAAGGTGACTCAAAAAAAGAATCGAAAGTACAGCCATGCGCATTTCTTTTTATACGCTCTTCGATAAATACCATTCGTTCTTCGATCGTTGTGTCATCGGGCGTGATCGTTTTTTCCACTTTTTGAGAAAATTTCTTACGTTCTAAGATTTTCTGCATGGCACGGATCAAATCGATTTTTTTGACTTGTCCTCGCTTCAACGGCTTTTCAGCATCCGCTAACCCATCGATGTTCATAGGTTCTTTTGTGTAATAAAGACTTCGTTCCTCTGCTTTTTCTGTCAGTCTTTCAGCTGCATATTTATATTTACGGTATTCTAAAAGCTGAGTGACCAATTCTTCTCGAGGATCTTCTTCCCATAATTCTTCATCATCTGTGACGAATTCTTGGACAGGAAGCAATGTCTTGCTTTTGATTGCCATCAATGTAGCAGCCATCACTAAGTATTCTCCTGCAACAGCTAGCTCTAGTGTTTTCATTGTATGGATATAATTCATATATTGCTCCGTGATCGTAGCGATCGGTATATCATATATATCGATTTCCATTTGCTGAATCAGATGAAGCAGCAGATCGAGAGGACCTTCGAATACATCTAATTTAATATTGATCTCCGTCAACTCATTCACTCTTTCTTCTTTTTCTTTGCTAGCCATTTTCCAATGTAAGGCTCTGTGATTTCAGTTGCACGGATGGAGACATCCGGGTACTTTTCCTGTAATTCATCTAACATTTGAAAGCCCATATTCTCACCGCGATAAGACGGATTCAAAGAAATGTCATGGATGATCAGCTGATCGTTCGTTGCCCAGTAAACACCAATAATCCCTTGAATGTTGGTTGAACCTTCTGGCGTAAAGAAAAAAAGTTCATAATCGTCTTCAGATTCGTACGTATCAATCTCCTTCAACAAAGAAGTTTTACCTGTCAGTTTCTTATGGAAACTCAATAGTCCCATAGCAATTTTACGGTTTTCTTTCCGGTAATGTGTTAACATCTTCTCACCTTCCTATGACTAAGCCCTTGGAAAATGCTGCTTATAAACATCCGTCATTCTTTTCTTCGTGATATGTGTATAAATCTGAGTCGTAGAGATATCCGCGTGACCTAACAATTCCTGTACTGTCCGCAAATCAGCTCCATTTTCTAGCAGATGTGTGGCAAAGCTATGCCGCAGCGTATGTGGTGTTACTTCTTTGTAAATCCCAGCCTCTCGTACTAGCTGCTTCAGATTTTTCCAGATTCCTTGCCGAGAAAGACCTTTCCCATGATTATTGACAAATACATGCATTTCAGATGCGTCCTTTACAAGTAATGGACGTGCTTCGTCTAAGTAGCGTTCCAGCCATTGGATCGCATAATCACCTAAAGGAATGATCCGCTCTTTATCTCCTTTTCCAACTGTCTGTACCAGTCCAAGAGAAAGATGAAGATCTCCCAATTTCAATCCAATCAATTCACTGACGCGCATCCCTGTAGCATACATGACTTCCAAGATTGCACGATCTCTTATCCCTAACGTTTTTGTCGTATCAGGTGCTTCAATCAGCTTTTCTACTTCTGTCAGAGTCAATGTACTTGGTAATTTCTGTGCTTTCTTCGGCGTATCGATATGTTGCATCGGATCATGATCAGTGATACGCTCTTGCCGTAAAAACTGATGGAATCTTCTGAGACTTGAGATCATCCGAGTAACAGTTGCTGTCGCTTTTTTTTCTTCATGCAACTTCTCCAGAAAACGGATGACTAAAAAGCGATCGACATCCTGCCATGAAGCAATTTTCTGCTCCTGTAGAAAATGCAAGTACTGTTCCAAATCACGTTCATAGCTTTGTCGTGTATTGGCGGACAATCCCCGTTCAATATTCAAGTAGTGGAGATAATCGTTGATTTGCTCTTTCATAATAATCCCCCTCATGCCTCTCTATCATATCAGATACCGCTTCATTCTGATAGTCTTTTTCCATAATCTGAGCAAAGAAAAAGCCGTCTAGACACTCAGACGGACTGGTTTCTTTTTTCTTTTTCATAGCATTCCTGACAGATTCCATGGAACGTTAGCCGATGATCTTTTACTAAAAAATGATAACGTTCTTCTACTACTTGCTCCACTTCAAGTAAAAGATCCTCTTCTACTTCCTCGATCGTGCCGCAGTTCAAGCATAGTAAATGATGATGGAAATGTTTGGCGCCTTCTTTTCTCAAATCATAACGGGCTAATCCATCATTAAAACTTACTTTATCGACAATTTTCAATTCTGTCAAGATTTCAAGGGTTCGATAAACAGTAGCAAGTCCAATTTCCGGACTCTTTTTTTTCACTAAAAAGAAGATTTCTTCTGCAGATAAATGCTCTTTCTCATTTTCCAAAAGCACAAGCAGAGTAGCTTCTCTTTGCGGTGTCAGCTTAAACCCCGCTTCATGTAGCTGCTGTTTTGTTTTTTTCATCGCCGAAATAGCATTCATGACCATTTACTCAACCCCAACAATTTATAATAATTACAAATAAAAAAAGATATAACACTATGTTAATTAAAATTATTATAAGCTAGTTAAGAAAAACATGCAAGGGATTCTCAATTAGATTTTTTGACTAGTTTTGTCACACCGTTTTCTTGTGTAATCAATCCTTGTTTCAAAAGATTACCTAATGCGCGCTTAAATGCTCCTTTGCTGATACCAAAAGCTTTCATGATTTCTTCTGGATCCGATTTATCTGTAAAGTTGATTTGCTGATCTGCAGAACGTTCTAAAATGGTTAAAATCATTTGTGCATCATCTGATATAGCTTCATATGCTCTTGGCTTCAATGAAAGATTCAGTACACCGTCTGGTCGGACACCAATCACTCGACCTTTTATTTGCTCGCCTAGACGAGGTTCATTATATCGTTCAGAAGGATGGATAAACCCAAGATAGAAATCTTCCGTTAAAACGTACGTACCTGTTAATTTCAAGCGGTATGCTGTTCCTATCACATCTTTGTTTTTCATTTCTTCTGTTCCATATTTGCTTAAAGATTTGAATATTTTTTCATCTGCTAAACTGCCCCAAATACGGTCTTTTGCATCAACTCTAAGGGAAATCATCAAGCGATCCCCTTTTTTAGGCCATAGCTCTGTCATTGTCGGCAATTCATCAAGAGATACGACAAAGTCTTTATCTGGAAGACCGATATCGACAAACGCACCTAAATCTTTTCGTGTAGCAGTAACGATTCCAAAAGCGTAATGACCGATACGGCTTTTAGGAATTTGTGTAGTGATCCGATTTTCATGTTTTTGATTTTGGTAGCCGAATCCTTCCACTGCTTCACCGATTTTGTGTTCACCTTCTGATTTGCTTAAGCCAAAGGTTTGTCCGTTTTTTTGGACAAAGTAGTTTTTTTCATTTTCATCAATAATAATACCTGTAAATATAGTTGCTAATAAATCGTTCATTTTTTTCTCCCTCTATAGTGAAAGGTTTTCTTAATACATTTCTTTGCTATCATAACATAATGTTATCTACTTGAATAGCTGAGCCTTGGTTTGGAAAGGTGAAAAAAGGAGTATGACAACAGTTGTGTCATACTCCCCTTTTTCGAATAAACGGTGTTAAACGGCAGGCTCACAGCCTCTTTCATTTGCCTAAAATTAATTGCTCCCATTTCCTCCGAACCATCCAGTTTTACAGTTGATGGTTACGATGTAAAATGGCAAAGCACTTTCTCCAATGCCTTTCATCAATGCAGATTTTGTTGAAGTGGCATATAGATTGTAATAGCCTTCCCCATTTTCGATTCTGGCTTTTTCTAATCTGTATCCTCCTTCAACGATATATCCACGTTGGATACATGTAGCAATCACTTTGCTTTGGACACCTGGTGCCCACGTCCATGCTGGATTAGATGCATCGGCAATATCACTTGCTCTGGCAGATTTGATTGGCTGATTCGCTGAGTTTGAAGAGGAAGGGGTCGAGGATGCCGCTTCTTGCTGTGCTGCTTGTGCGACCGCAGCTTGTTGAGCGGCTTGAGCTGCAGCTGCTGCTTGAGCGGCTTGTTTTGCTTGTTCTTCAGCTGCTTTTTTCGCTTTTTCTGCTTTTTTCGCTTCTTCTGCTTTTTTCTTTTCCTCTTCTTCTTTTTTCTCTTTATCAGTGAGCATCTTATCTACTTGTTGCAATTGTTCATTCAACTGAGCAGATAGATCTGTATTTTTCACTTTTTCTACTGCTTCTTTTGCCGTCTTGTATTGGTCGCGTGTTGCTGAATCCACTACTTTTCCGTCTTTAAAGACTATAGCTGTTTTTTCTTTAGCTGTTTGCAATTCAGCATATTGATTTTTAGCTTCTGTTTGTGCTTGTTGAATCAATTTTCCAAAATCTGTGTTATCCGTTTCGATTGCTTGGATCTCTTTATCTGCTTTCAACTTGATGTCATCTGCTAGATGATCATCGACGATGGCAGGTGCTATGAACCACTCATTCACTTTTTGGATATCTCGGATCTTAGATTGGATATCTTGGTAAGTTGTTTCTAACTCTGAATATCCTTTTTCATTCTTAAGACTGGATAAATCATTTTTTAGTTTTGATAAATCTTGATGAATCATATCTGCACGAATAAATTGATGGTGATCATCTGTATAAAAGGCAGCAAGTTTCTCATGAAGTTCTTCCATTTGTTGCTGTCTTTTTGCTTCTGCTGCTACTTCGGCTTCTACTTTTTGATGATGGTCATAATAAGCCCAGCCTCCCCCACCTAGTAGAAGAACTGCTGCTAAAGCGAGATACGGCACTTTTTTTGATTTTTTCTTTTGTGTCTTATCTAAATCTTTTTTTTCTGGGTTTGATTCTTGAGGCGTTTTTTCAGTATTTGGCACGATTGTTATTGGTTCTGTTTCTGCTTCAATCAGCTCAGGCTGGTTCTCTTCTTTTTCTATTTTAGCTTCAAGAGCAGTGCTATCTTCACTTGCAGATTGAGTTTCAGCATCGGCTTCATTATTTATTCCATCCGACTCTGTTGCCTTCTTGTCTGCTTTTTCGAGCATTTCTTTTTTATCTGCTTCCGGCAACCCATTCGATTTCTCGTCTTCTGATTGTTTTTCAGACAATGTTTCAGTTTTTTCCGGGATATCCGTTTTTAGATCATTCGTTTTTAGATCATTCGTTTTTAATGATTCTTTACCTGCAGCGTTTACTCCACTAATGTCTTTTTCAGTGTCTTTTTCAGCTTCATGTTCTGGCTCTACTTTGTTTTCCTGTGCAATTTTTTCACTGATCATTTTGAGCAGCTCTTTCGCGTGCTCTTCTTTTGTATCTTCACGATGTGCTTTGATATAAGCGGATAGTATCGAATTTTCTTCCTCATTATCGACGATTTCTTTCAGTTCAGCTACTCTTCTTTTTTGTTTTGATTCAAGCGTTTCTTCTTGATTCTTTCCTGATTCTTCCGAAGTCTCATGAACAGTTGCTTTCTTCTGTTCATTTTTCTCTATATTAGTTACTTGATCGTGAGCAGGTGGTTCTTCGTCTTCTGGTTCTGCTTTTTCGAATAATTCCATTACAGATTCTAGAGGTAAATCTTTCAATTCCGACCATTCGATTGGATCGTTTAATTCTGTATCAGGAAAGACTGCATCTTCAGTTGATTTATCCTGCATAGCTGCATCTGTATTTGTTTCTTCAATTGATTCTTTTATTTGCTGATCTTCTGCAGTTATTTGATGACCGCAGTCTGGACAGATAGTATTCTGCTCCATTTTTTTCGATCCGCAATTTGGACATTTTTTCATCACTTAGCGATCGGCTCCTTTACTAGGTTTACGCTACCATTTAATCTATCATATTCTATACGTCACGCCAATAGCTTATTTTTAGGATTTACTTAAAAATAATGAATGAATTTCCTTCCTATAGAAAAAAAAGCTTGAGACTGCGTAGTCTCAAGCTTTTTTTCTTTTAAAATAAACCAAACAGTTTTACTGATTTCTCTTCTGGTCAATAGTTCATGCTTATTCTAAGAAATCTTTTAATTGTTTTGAACGAGAAGGATGGCGCAATTTTCTTAATGCTTTAGCCTCGATCTGACGAATACGTTCCCGAGTAACACCAAATACTTTCCCTACTTCTTCCAATGTTCTCGTCCGGCCATCATCTAAACCAAAACGTAAGCGAAGGACATTTTCCTCCCGGTCAGTCAATGTATCTAGTACATCTTCCAATTGTTCTTTTAGTAACTCATAAGCTGCGTGTTCTGCTGGACTTGTTGCTTCCTGATCTTCTATGAAATCACCTAAGTGAGAGTCATCTTCTTCACCGATTGGCGTTTCAAGTGAAACAGGTTCTTGCGCGATTTTCAAGATTTCTCGGACTTTTTCTGTTGGAAGATCCATTTCCGCACCGATTTCTTCTGGCGTAGGTTCTCTTCCAAGGTCTTGCAGCAATTGACGTTGGATACGTATCAATTTATTAATTGTTTCAACCATATGAACTGGAATACGGATCGTACGTGCTTGGTCAGCGATTGCTCGAGTGATGGCTTGACGAATCCACCATGTAGCATAGGTTGAAAACTTAAATCCTTTGCGGTAGTCAAA
The DNA here is from genome assembly GCF_053011625.1 of Enterococcus sp. PLH-Efm8. Classification (NCBI taxonomy): domain Bacteria; kingdom Bacillati; phylum Bacillota; class Bacilli; order Lactobacillales; family Enterococcaceae; genus Enterococcus; species Enterococcus sp. PLH-Efm8. The sequence goes on along the minus strand of NZ_CP172568.1, from coordinate 1,046,250 downwards.
TTTTTCAACTGCCTTCATCAGTCCCATGTTTCCTTCTTGGATCAAGTCAAGGAACTGCATGCCTCGTCCTACATAACGTTTAGCGATACTTACTACTAAACGAAGGTTTGCTTCTGCCAGACGCTGTTTCGCTTCTTGGTCGCCTTCTTCGATTTTCAATGCTAACGCTACTTCTTCTTCCGCAGTTAAAAGGGAGACACGGCCAATTTCTTTCAGATACATACGAACCGGGTCATTGATTTTTACACCGGTTGGCGCAGATAGATCTTCTGTTTTTGCTTGTTCAGCTTTTTTCTCAGCACTCTTCAAGCTGTGAATTGATGGATCACCATTTTCATCCACCACACTGATACCTGCGTCTTCAATCTTTTGGATCAATTTGTCCATTTCATCTGCATTCAAAGTGAATGGTGTAGCAAGCTGATTGGATAAATCATCATATACAACTTGTCGTTTGGGTTTGTTTTCTTTGATGAAAGCTGCTACTGCTGCTTCATACGTTTTTTTATCTGTTCCATTTGCCATAAAAGAAGGCCCCCCTTGAGTAGCTATTTGGCTTGTTTTAACTGTTTCGTTAAATTGATGATTTCAATCGTCAATTCAAGCTCAAGCTGTTTGTTTCCAGTTCGTCTGGCTTCTTGCTGCATTTGTTTTTTTAATGTTATTTCATCAGCTAAGCCAGATTTGCTGATCACATCTAGCAAGTCTTGGATTTCTCGTGGCGAACTTTCTTCTGCCACCGGTAAATATTCGATTTCCACCACCAACCGCCTTAAATTTTCATCTTGCAAAAAGTCTAAAAACTCTGCAAGGTTGAATTCATAATGTTGTGAGACATATGCATCGAATAAAAAATAAACTTCTGCATATGCATCATGAATAAACTGAAATTCTCGTTCTTTTAAAATATTACGGACAGAAACTTCTTTAAATGCACGATATAATAGAATCTGCTCTGCCTTTTCTACTTGCGTCAAAGGTCTCTTTTTCCGTGCAGTTTCTTGTCTCGTAACCTGAGTGTGTTGACTTTCCTGAGGTTCTTGACGATTTTGCTGATTTGTCCTTCGAAGATCGCGCAGTTGTTTTTGTATCGTCTCTCTGCCGATCTGAAACTCTGTTGACAGTTGAGATAGATACATATCTTGTTCGATTGGTGAAACAACTCGGCTAAGTTCAACTAGTAATTCTTCGAGGTATTCGATCTTGTCTTTTTCATTATCTAAATTTTTCCCTTGTTTTAAATAACGTGATTTAAAAGTAAAGACTGTTTCGCGCCCATGAGCCACTAATTCTTGGAAAGATGCTTCTCCATACTTACGGAGATATTCATCAGGATCAAGCTTTTCTGGAACGACTACGACAGAAAGTGCTAAGCGACTGTTTTGCCGAAGCAATTCAATCCCTCGATTGGTTGCTTCAAAACCTGCGTTGTCTCCGTCATAGCAAAAGACCAATTCTTTCGTCAGCTTTTCCATTTGTTGGATCTGTTGAGCTGTTAGACTTGTCCCCATAGAAGCTAATCCAGTTTTGATACCAGCCTGCCATGCAGCAATCACATCCATAAACCCTTCGAACAACAAAATTTCTCCGTTTTTCCGGATATCGCTTCTTGCTTTATCAAGATTAAATAAAACTTGTCTTTTATTGAACAGTTCTGTTTCTGGACTATTCAAGTATTTGGGCTGATCTTTTTCCTGCCCTTTTTCAGGTGCAAGCCAGCGTCCTGAAAAACCGATCGTCTGGCCTTGAGAATTACGAAGTGGAAACATCACTCTTTGATAAAAACGATCAGACATACGGCCATCATCATGCGTGACAAACAATCCAGAGCGTTCTAACAATTCATTTGAAATTGATTCATTCTTGAATACTTGCTGAAGAAAAGAACGCTCATTAGGTGCAAAACCTATGTTGAATTCTTCAATTAATTCTAAAGACAACCCACGACTTTGCAAATATTCTAAAGCTGGCTGTCCAGCTTTTGTATGCAATAGCATGTGATGATAGATTTCCGCTGCTTTTTCATGAGCAGCAATCAGTTTCCCCGTAGCAGATTCAGGATTTTGGACAGCTATAGTACGCTGACGCCATTGATCTTCTAACGGTATCTGTTCGAAGTCTGCCACTTTTACCACTGCTTCTGGAAAACTTAGACCTTCTAGTTCTTGAAGAAAAGTAAACACGTTTCCGCCCTTACCACAACCAAAGCAATGAAAAATCTGCTTGTCTTCTGCAACAGAAAAAGACGGTGTACGTTCTTCATGAAAAGGACACAGCCCCAAGTAATTTTTACCAGACTTTTTCAACTGGACATATTGTCCAATCACCTCAACGATATTCGTTTGACTGCGTACTGTTTCGATAACCTCTTGAGGAATCCGTTGAGCCATTTTTCCACCCCCTGCTCTATTGATATCTTTTGGGTTTAACAGAAGATATTTCAGGAGAATAACCGGTAAAAAATCGCACTAACTGAAATCAGTGCGATTTTAAAGGACACAATTATACATGTTTGATTGTATCATATTTCATTGCTTTTTCAAGTATAACACATTTCTATCTCATTAAGCATCAATTTGCTACTCTTTTCAGTAACTGATTTTGAATATCAGCCTTCCAGTACAATACTCGAAGAACAATATTTACGAGCATGAATACAAAGAAGTATCCTACGCTCTCTCCCAACCCTAAGTTTACTTCCAAAATTCCATGGAACAGCATTGCAGCTACATATATCCCTACGATCGTCGTTACTGCTAGGAAGATGCGCAATGGGTTGAAGGGATAACAAGCTTTTACAACTGCCATGCAACTGATCCCAATCAGCAAGTAATACATCAAAGTAGTAGTTTCAGCATTTCCCCATGCGAATGTTTTTCCAAGTAGATACACCGCAATGATATTCACTACTACAAGCAAGGCATTTGGTAAAGCATTAATAAGTGCTGTAGGCAAATAACGGTAAGTGATTTTTCTTTTATCTTGTTCAAAAGATAAAAAGAAGGAAGGATACCCTTCAATCGCTAAATCAATCAGCGTGATTTGGATAGGGATAAACGGAAATCCAATTGCTGTAACGGCACATATAATCGATAAAATAAATGAATAAATCGTTTTGATAAAAAAGATGCCTGAGACTTTCGTCACATTGTTGACCACTCGGCGTCCTTCAAACAGGACTTCTGGCAATGTAGTAAAATCAGAGTCCAACAATACCAGATTCGCAATCTGACGTGTTGCTCCATCACCTTCTGCCATAGCAATGCTACAATCTGCTTCTCTTAACGCCAAAACATCATTCACACCGTCGCCTGTCATTGCAACCGTTCTGCCGCTTTCTTTCAATTCATTTACCAGCAATTTCTTTTGCTGAGGACTCACTCGTCCAAAAACCGTATAGCGATGAGCAGCTTCTCGCACTTCCATTTCTTCAGTAATTTGAGAAAGATCGACATACGCATCATAATTCGGTAATCCTGCACGTCTAGCGATATTGGAGACAGTAAAAGGATTGTCTCCAGAAATCACTTTCAGATCCACACCTTCCTCATGAAGATAAGCTAGTGTTTCTTGAGCGTTTTTTCGGATTGGATCATCGATTTCAAACAGAGCAACCGGCTCAACAAATGCTGGTTTTTCTTCGTTCAATTGCTGATTTGGAGCGATCCCTAACATAAGTACGCGATAGCCATTCGCTTGGGCTGTTTTTAGACTGTCCGGAAGCCGATCTTCTTCCACCAAACGTTCAGGCGCTCCTACGTACACGACTCCCAGTTCTGGAAATTCCATCGCGCCCCATTTGCGATCAGAAGAAAATGCGACTTTGTTTGTCACATCATACCGATTAGAAAGCTCAAAATAATCTCTCATAGCCCGCATAGTGATGTTGTTATCACTGCTTTCTGCCAGATACGTCCCCATAATTTCTGGGATGGCTTTCTCGTACAGCGGATGTAGTGCTTCTACCCGCTGGATACTCATTTTTCCTTCAGTAATGGTCCCTGTTTTATCCAAGCATAATGTATCGACATGGGCCAGCGTTTCAATTGAATACATGTCTTGAACAAGGATTCGTTTTTTTGCCAGTTTGGTTACCCCTGTCGTTAATGCAATACTTATTAGCAATACCAAACCCTTTGGAAGCATGCCTAACAAAGCTGCTGCAGATGCAATAACAGAAATTTTGATAGAAGCATCGCGGATGAACAGTGCTTCCAAAAATAGTATGATCCCCAAAGGAATAATCACGAAACTAGTGAATTTGGATACTTTGCGAATCGAATCTACAAGTTCAGAACGAATAGCTTTGTGAGTCTTTGCCTCGCTAGTCAAGCGGACAGCATAATTATCTGCACCTACTCGGATAACTTCAGCCATGACAGAACCGCTTGTCAAAAAGCTTCCAGAAAGCAATTCAGCTCCAGTTTCTTTGACAATCAAATCAGATTCGCCTGTCAAAAGAGCTTCATTTGCTTCTGCCCGTCCAGATATAACCTGTAAATCGGCTGGTATCTGTTCTCCTGCTCCGATTTTTACCAAATCTCCTAATACCAGCTCTTTAGTAGAAATCGATTGTTCTTTACCGTCCCGGATCACTAGTACTTCTGATTGGGAAACAATCGATAATTTCCGTACAAGATTTCTTGCATGTATTTCTTGATAAATTCCAATAACGATATTGACGACAATAATTGCTAAATACGCCATGTTGGAATACGCACCTACAAATAACAGACAAATCCCAATACCAAAGTTCAGAAAATTGAATAACGTCAATATATTATCGCTGAATATTTGTTTTGTACTTTTTGATGCATCTTCCTGGTAGTCATTTTGCTGGCCAGAAGCCATTTTCTGAACTACCTCTTGCTGTGTAAGTCCATTCATTTTCTTTTTCTCCATTTTCCGCCAACTTTCAAAAATAATCACGTGTTTAAGTCTAGCGTGTTCCAAGATTAAAAACAACTTGTTTTTATAAAATTTATAGAAAAACACACGAATGATTTTACAAAAAAGATGCCAACCTTTTTGTTTGAATCACCCGTGTGCTGTTTTTATTATCAATCTATCTTTACTTATATTGTTCCTCCAAACGGCTCATCCACCAACCTAGTGCTGTACCGGCTATAAAAAGAACAGGACAAGCTAGTACCCCAGCAACTCCCAATCCCGCGTAATCGGTAGGAATGATCATAATCGTTGAAGCAAAAACTACACCTAAAATGAAATGGAATAGCTTGCTATATGCCTTTGAGAAAATGTAATCCATGATTTTTGACAATCCAAGAACACAAAGAATCCCACCAATTCCGATCGGCACAATCACTTCAAGTCGTACTTCTTTAAATCCGTCAGCCATCGCTTTATACAATCCCATATACACCAAAAAATTAGAAGGGCTCAATCCTGGGACGATCATACCCAAACCAATCAATCCGCCGGCAATCAGCCATGTTCCAAAATTCTGATCGACTTGCCCGTCAAATAATTGAGCGCCGTATAATAAAAACAAATAAGCCAGAACAAAAGTAACAACCATGATGATCACATCAGAAGTATCTCTTCCTTTTTTCCCTGCTTCTTTCCATAACGCAGGAACAGTTCCAGCGATACATCCGACAAAAAACCATAATATCGTTGTTTCATACGCACCTAATAAAAAACTGACTAAAAAAGAAAGTAGAAAGATGCCTGTCACTCCGCCTAGACCAACAGGCAGAAAAAACAAAACATTTTCTTTGAAATTTTTTGTAAGGTGGGCTAAAAAAGAAATCAGCCGCTCATACATGCCAAAGACAGCTGCTAATGCACCACCGCTGACTCCTGGCAAGATAAATCCTGAACCGATAAACATTCCCTTCACAAACCGTAACATCCAGTCTTTGGTTGTGTACCCCACTTTTTGATTTTCCATTTTTTGCCTTTTTTCCACTATTTGCGCACTCCTTCTTTCATTTAATTTTATTCATGATTGAACATTTCCTGCTATTTTACTTAAAAACTTTTTCATAGGTCTCTATTATTTTTTCATTCATTTTGACAATATCAGGATAAAACATGTTACCTCCATTATGATAGAGATAGCCGCCATTGTAAAGCAAGGACTGGATCCGCCAATATCGGTATTGTTTCCCTTCCTCATTTCCTAAAAGTGGGCTCAGCACATCTTTAGAATACGCTTCTGCTAATTCTACTGTGTTTTCTCCGCCATGATTTTTTACATAGGCAATATAATCTTTCCCAAAATTATATGCTTGGACAGCTGTCCATAAATCGCATCCTTGTTTCTTTGCTTCTACTATCATTTCCGCCAAATATTTGACACCTTGATCAATACTGTCAGCTGGATTATCAATGATCTCAGCTTCTCCATGCAGACTTTCCGAGCTCCGCATGAGATCTGTCCCTTTTCCTTTTGATTCGGTCAATATTATCGCCTTGATCAAATTCTCGTAGTTTTCCATATGATAATTTTTTGCAGCTGTTGTTATTTCTATTTGATAGCTTTCCACTCGTTTTACCGAACGATAAGTTCTTCCTCCTAAAAACAACACCGCACCAATAACCGTCAGAATGATCATGTAAAAAAGAATACGGATAATAGATAATCGTTTTCGCTTCATTTCATCACCTAGTTATTTTGACATCTTTTTTTATCTTACTATTTCTTTATCTTCTTGGCTATTTCTTCCTTGATTTCTGTGTACGCCTTAAGAAAAAATGAATTTTCCTGTATTTTTTGTCATCTTACGAAAATGATCGTTGTTTTTCAGTAAAAACAATTGCCCAATGACTGATATAATCGTTATACTTTACACAGTAGGTGATTATGTGAAAAAAGAAAAGAAATATGCAAAAATGCCAGATGGGAGCGAAATTTACTATGAAAAGAGCGGTCAAGGCTTCCCTCTCTTTTTACTGCATGGCAATGACGGCAGCGGCCGCTTTTTTTCAGAACAGGTCCCTGTACTCGAACGCTACTATACCGTGTATCTAGTAGATAGCCGAGGACATGGTCGTTCGACAAACGAAGCATCTATGTTGAATTTTCAGTTAATGGCCGAGGATCTGAATACGATCATGTTGCTGGAAAAAATCGATCAGGCAGATTTTCTTGGATTTAGTGATGGAGCAAATCTAGCACTGGTATTTGCCAGCAGCTTCCCTAAAAAAGTTCATCGATTGATTTTAAATTCTGGAAACACGCTTGTTAAAGGCGTTCGTTTTTCTGCCAGAGTCATCAGTAATATTCATTATGCATGGGTATGGTTACTCTCTTTATTTCGCCCAAGTCTTCGCAAAAATCTTTTAGTTATCAAACTTTTGCTGCATGACATCGGGCTTACAGAAAATGATTTAAAAAAAATCAACTCCCCCACTTTGATCATCGTGGGAAAAAAAGATGTAATCAAGCTAAAACATTCTTTGTATATAGCTAAAACTATACCAAAAGCTTCCTTTGTGCTTGTGAAAGAACAAGGACATGAATTAGCTAGAAAAGATCCTGAACGCTTCAATCGAGAAGTTCTTCAATTTCTTTCTGAAACATAACTATTAGGAATAGAAGGTGATTTATTTGTTAAAAAATACCATACAATGGCTGAAAAACCACCTAGGACTGTTCAAAACAATCTTTTTGATTTCTGTCATTGTCATTATTGTCGGTGAATTGATGTCCATCGGTAAAACTCTATCTATCCAGCAATTAGGAGAAACGTTTGCCACTATACCTGTATGGAAAAGCGGACTTATGCTGTTGATTGGTCTTGTCTCTGTGTTACCTATGATTGGTTATGATATTATTTTGAATCGGATGCTTGAACAAAAGCAGAATCCTCGTTACTTGTTTGAGACAAGCTGGCTGATCAATACAATCAACAATATTGCCGGTTTCGGCGGGTTTGTTAGTGTGGGGCTTCGCTCTGAACTATATGGACAAAAGAAAGAGAGCAGAAACGTGATCCAAGCATTATCGAAAGTTTTCTTGTTTTTGATGGCTGGACTTTCTATTTACAGTCTGCTTTCTTTTTTACTTGTAGTCTTCACGCCAGTTGCTCCTTTTTTGAAGCAATATTGGATATGGTTGATCGGCGGCGGTCTATATTTTCCTGTCGTCTTTTTATTTACTACTTTCAAAAAGAAAGGATTCCTTGGTGGTACCTCACTTAAAACTCAAGGACAGCTATTGCTAGTTTCATTGTTGGAATGGACCGGTGTCCTGTTTAGTTTCCTTTCTGTTGGTTATTTAATGGAAATCCGGATTGATCTGTGGCAAACAATTCCGTTATTCATTGCTGCTTCAGTGATAGGAATCGTGTCTATGATTCCAGGAGAAATTGGGAGTTTCGATGTAATGATGATTATCGGGTTGTCCGCTATTGGTGTGCCAAGAGAAATAGTCGTTGTGTGGATCTTGCTCTATCGCCTGTTCTACTACATCATTCCGTTTTTGATTGGAATCGTCTTTTTCTTCAAAAATATCGGTTCCACTTTTGATCAGCGTTATTCTGGTATCCCTAAACAATTAGCAACAGAAATTGCGCATAAAATCGTGGTTGTCTTATTATACTTTTCTGGAATCATGCTAGTACTTTCTGCCACTATCCCGCAAGCTTTTACAGAGTTTCGCTGGCTTCATAGTTTGAACCCATTGAAATTTCATTTTATTATCCAATTTCCTAGTATACTATTGGGATTTCTTTTAATCATTATGGGCAGAGGGATCGCAGCACGTGTGAAACGAGCATATTTGCCTACAATCTTCTTGATTGTTCTAGCTTTACTTTATGTTTTATTAAGTGATTTTAGTTTCACACCGGTGGTTTTCTTGTCTATTCTGCTTCTGATCATTCTTGCTTCTAAAAACGAATTATTTCGGGAACAATTGATCTATTCATGGGAGTGGCGTACGATCGATGGAATCATTATTGGTGCACTGTCCTTGCTTTACATCGTTATTGGGGTATACAATCTGCCGGATTTCCCTCATCGGCGTCACCATTTTATTTCCTTTTTCTTATTTCCTTCTGAAAAGATTTGGTTTTCGGGATTGTTGGCCATCATCGCTGTTAGTTTCATGATCGTTCTATTTGTTCATTTCCTTCAAGGAGAAAAGAAACAGATTGGCGAAGCCTTTAATGAAGAAAAGGCCCTGAAGATCCTTACAACTTATGGAGGAAACTCCGATAGTCAATTGATCTTCTTAAAAGATAAGCGGATGTTTGCCTATGAAAAAGACGGTGAACCAACTGTTCTTCTCCAATTCGCTTGCTTCAATAATAAATGTATTGTAATGGGTGATCCTTCTGGTAAGAAAGAAGATTTTCCAGAAGCAATCGAAGCTTTTATCGAAGAAACAGATCGACTATGCTATTTACCAGTTTTCTACGAAACAAGCGAAGAGATTGTTATGATTTTGCATGAATTCGGCTACGATTTCATTAAGATGGGGGAAGAAGCTTATGTAGACCTGAATAGTTTTACAACTTCAGGGAAAAAAATGAAGGGCACTCGTGCTGTCTTGAATCGGATCGAACGAGAAGGATTTACATTTGATGTCTTACAACCACCATTTTCTACTGAGCAAATGAGTACTTTCAAAAATATCTCTGATAATTGGTTGGGTTCACGAAAGGAAAAAGGGTTTTCTTTAGGCTTTTTCTCTGAAGATTATCTACAAAGAGCGCCTATTGCAGTTGTCAAAAATACCCAAGAAGAAATTGTCGCTTTTGCAACGATCATGCCTACTTACACGAACAATAAAGTAGGAACGATTGATCTGATGCGATATGATCCTAAAAAAGCACCTTCTGGCAGTATGGATTTCTTGTTCTTGCATTTGTTTGCCTATATGAAAGAAGAACATATCCAATGGTTCAATTTAGGGATGGCCCCTCTTTCAAATGTCGGAACTTCCAGAAAGAGTTTTTTACAGGAAAGGATTGCATACTTGGTTTACGAGTTTGGTTCTCATTTTTATTCTTTCCATGGATTAAGAGAATATAAAAGCAAGTACGCTACAAACTGGGTCTCACGTTATACTCTATATTCTAGAGATAGTTGGATTGCATATGTTATGATTGCTTTGCTGATTATTGATAATGCGCCAGTTGAGCAGACACAAGGTAGAATAAGTGGTTTGAAAAAATGGATACGAAGAAAGTATTAAAAACTGCATACCGATAGATGAACACTCTCATGATGAATAAAAGAGACTGAAGTAAAACGAAAGTTCATGCTTCTACAATCTCTTCTTATACAATTGAAGAACAAAGAGCGGTCCAAACAGAAATCCTGTTTGGACCGCTCTTTTATTTTAAACATTTTTCATTACCAAAATATTCGAGTCGCGTTTCTTATGCTTCGATCTCTGTAACGATACCTGAACCCACTGTCCGTCCGCCTTCACGAATTGAGAATGTCGTTCCGTTTTCAACAGCGATTGGATGGATCAAGTCAACATCAATCGTCACGTTGTCACCAGGCATGACCATTTCTGTATCTTCTGGCAATGTGATTGTTCCTGTAACATCAGTTGTGCGGAAGTAGAATTGTGGACGATAGTTGTTGAAGAATGGAGTATGACGTCCACCTTCTTCTTTTGTCAACACGTACACTTCTGCTTTGAATTTTGTATGTGGAGTAATGGAACCTGGTTTAGCAAGCACTTGTCCACGTTCGATATCGTCACGTTGGATCCCCCGTAACAACACGCCTACGTTATCCCCAGCTTCCCCGTAATCTAACGTTTTACGGAACATTTCTACACCTGTTACAACTGCTTTTTGTGTTTCAGGTTTGATCCCTACGATCTCTACCTCATCACCGACACGAACAGCACCACGATCAATACGACCTGAGGCAACAGTTCCTCGACCTGTAATTGAGAAGACGTCTTCCACTGGCAATAGTAATGGTTTATCTGTATCACGTTCTGGTGTTGGGATATATTCATCTACTGTATCCATCAATTCCATAATAGCAGCTTCAGCATCTGGATCGCCTTGCAATGCTTTTAATGCGGAACCTTTGATCACAGGAGTGTCATCGCCTGGGAAACCATATTCGCTCAATAACTCGCGAACTTCCATTTCTACCAAATCGATCAATTCTTCATCATCGACTAAATCAACTTTGTTCAAGAAAACAATCAGGTATTTTACACCAACTTGGCGTGACAATAAAATGTGTTCACGTGTTTGAGGCATCGGACCGTCAGTTGCAGAAACAACTAAGATTGCACCATCCATTTGTGCTGCCCCTGTAATCATGTTTTTCACATAGTCCGCGTGTCCTGGTGCATCAATATGCGCGTAGTGGCGTTTTTCTGTTTCATATTCTACGTGTGCGGTATTGATCGTAATCCCACGTTCACGTTCTTCTGGAGCTGCATCAATACTAGCATAGTCTTGAGGATTTGCTAGGCCTTTTTTGCCTAATACTGTAGTGATCGCAGCAGTTAAAGTAGTTTTCCCATGGTCAACGTGTCCAATCGTACCAATGTTAACGTGTGGTTTACTTCTGTCATAATGTTCTTTTGCCATAATTTACAAACCTCCTAAATAATATAGATCACTGAAAAATTTCAGCTCTCACCTTTTTATTATAGTCTTTTTTTGACTAAATCAAAAAGAATACGTCCGACTTACTTTTTGTAAGATTCGAACTAAGCTTATTATACGTCAATATTGGTCAAAGTCAACTAAGAGCACTCGCTTGTCTTATACGCGAAAAAAGTACCTTTTATAAATAAAAAAATGTGTTTTTTGAGAAAAACTTCAAGATAGTCCTTAACTTTCTTTTGAAGCAATAAGAACAAAATGAGGAAAAGTTTAAAATTCAGCTGTTGCCAACAACTTTCAATAGACGAAATCTTCTATTTCGTTAATAATAAGGAAAGAGGTGAAGTACATGAAAAAATTAATTGGCGTACTTGTCGTTTTAGGCATATTTCTCGGCGGAAGTTTTGCAGCTTATCATTATTTTTACGGCGGCGAAGCTTATTATACAAAAATCACGACGAATGGCGAAATGTCAGCTACCCAAGCAGATAACGGAGAGAAATTCACGACTTATACCTACAAGCAAGCGGCTTATAATAAAGATGGTGAAAAAAAACAGGTGACGCTTCGCGAAGAAAGAGAACATCCATTAAAGATGAATGCGTATCTTAAACTCAAAGTCAATCCTCGTAAAGGTGTATTAAGCTGGGAAGAAATAAAGGCTTCTGAAGTGCCTAAAAATGCGGCAGAAAAAATCGATAATTAGTAAATGGTCTTAAAATTTTATTAGATAAAAAGAGGCTGGGACAGAAGCGTTTAACTCCAAGAAATAAGAAGGAGTTGCTTCTGCTTCCGCCGTTTATACGTGTTTAGAGCGTGAGACAAAAGTGTTCTTTACTTTTGTCTCACGCTCTTTTTTTGTTATATTCGTCTTTTCCGATCCTTCTCTTGACACAATTCATTTAACTGATCACTGGTACTTGAACACCTAATGTTCTAGTCATTTTTATAAACGATTCAATACTTCATCCACATTTTTGATCATCACGGATATCGTACCATCCGGATTATTCACAAATTCAATCAAATCTGGGTTGCGATATACATCTACTGGTACGATCAGTTCGATCCCGTTTGATAGCTTGAATTTTTGTTTTCCAAATTTTTTCTCAGAAATTTCTTGTACTTCTTTTACAGGAGGTGCTTCTGGGACAAATCCTTGCTCTTGTACTTCTTCTTTAAAAGCCATTTTTGCCGTGATGTTTTCCTTGAAGACTTTTTCCGCAATCATCTCATGATCCAACCGACCTTTTTCTTCTATCGTATCATAGACAGCTTCTTTCAAATCAGCCATGATATCAAATTCTTCTGTCTCAAATTTTTTTCCAAGATGCTTGGCTACTTTTTGGATCACTTTTACATTTTCTTCTAAAGAAGGTGCAGGAACACTTTCGATCACTCTTCCAGAAAAATAAAGCTCTTTTTTGCCAGAAAACTCATATTTTTTTTCAATTAATTCGTAGGTCCAATCAGTCAAATTCACAGCGAATGCTTCATCTGCTTTTTGTGTTTTCGCCCCTAGAATTGCTCGATTCAAAATCAAGCGGTTGTCGATCCCTGCTTCGTCTGCTTCAACAAAGTGAGTGTAAGCCTCACGATAATTGACTTTCAATAAAGATAAGTACATCACTGTATCTAATTCATACAAAACAACAAATACATCTGCACTAGGTGCTTCTTCACTTTCTTGGTAGATATCGAACCACCGCTGAACGATTGCTTCACTTGCTTCCACAAAATTTTCTTGAGCGATTTTAAGTGATTCAACGATCATGCTTTCTTCTGCTAGTTGTCCAGTTTTTGTTTGAGCAGAAGAGATTTTTTGGATCTTCTTTTGAAGAAAATCACGAATATATTCTTTTGTCAGATCCAGCTCTTTTTGTGAAAAGACTGGAGAACCAGTTTCTCTGTCAATAATATGCAGAATTGCTTTTTTTAAATAGATATCCATTTTCTCATTCCCTTCTGTCTTAGTTTACGGAAAAAAAATCAAAAATACCAGAATCAAAATCATTTTCTTTTAAACAAAAATTTCAAGAGTAGAAACAAAATGGATTCTTTTTTTCGAAAAATGCGCTACACTTATAGTTGAACGAATAAAAAAGGAGCTGAAAGTATGAATTCATTAACAAGCACTTATCGTCTATTAAATGGTTACGAAATCCCGGTAGTAGGATTCGGCACATGGCAAACACCTGATGGGGATGTCGCTGTTTCCTCTGTTAAAGAAGCGCTGGCTGCAGGTTATCGCCATATCGATACTGCCCAAGGATACAAGAATGAAGAAAGTGTCGGCCAAGCGATTAAGGAAAGTGGAATTCCTAGAGAAGAGATATTCTTGACAACAAAATTATGGAATGCAAACCACAGCTATGAACTTGTGATGTCTTCTTTTGAAGAATCATTGAAGAAGCTCCAAACAGATTATTTAGATCTGTTTTTGATCCACTGGCCAAACCCTGTTGCTTTTCGTGATAATTGGGAACAAGCAAATGCAGATACATGGCGAGCATTTGAAGAACTGTATGAAGCAGGTAAAATCAAAGCAATCGGTGTGAGCAATTTCTTACCCCACCATCTAGATACACTAGCAAAAACAGCAAAAATTATGCCGATGGTCAATCAAGTTTTCCTTGCACCAGGCGAATTACAGCCAACTGTAGTTGAGTATGCAAAAAAACATGATATGATCCTCGAAGCATATAGTCCATTAGGCACTGGTAAAATCTTCGATGTGCCTGAAATGAAACAAATCGCTGAAGCACATGACAAGACGATTGCACAAGTTGCTTTGCGTTGGTCGCTGCAACACGAATTCCTTCCTCTTCCTAAGTCAGTGACACCAAGCAGAATCAAAGAAAATACTGAATTATTTGATTTTGAATTAACAGAAGAAGAAATGAAACAAATCGATCAGTTAGATGGTGTAGTCGGCAAAGCAAAAGACCCAGATACTACCCAATTTTAAGTCGAAAGGTGATTTTATGGATCCAATCGAACGCTTGAATTCTCTCTCGGAAGAAGTTACCCAGACTTTTCATTCCGATTTTGTCTTTTTGATCGATGCAGAGAAAATCCAACATTTTCCTGCAAGAAACTGGACACATGATCAAATCATCGAAGAACTGAAAAAACGGTTCGATCATTCGCTAATGGTCAAACCCTGGCACGAACATGAAGTCATTTATTCACCTGAACTACCTGTTTTTGCCTTGATACCGAAAAAATAGAAAGAATGGAACGGATTATGTATATATACATAATCCGTTCCATTTTTTATTTTTCTTTCAAAAAACGGGAAAATACGCAAATTTTTCTGTTGTAATTTGCGTATACGCAAGTTTTTTTGCATTACTCCTTTTCATTTGGCTGTTTTTTTCTTATAATCGAAAGGGTATGAGCGAAGGAGAGAACATATGAAGAAAAAACAGAAACAAAAATTATTAAATCAATTCCGTCCTTCATTGGATGGTGTAAGAGGACAATTATTCCGTTCTCTAGAAGAAGAGAGCTTGCGACGCTATGGTTTGCCGTTACAAGTCATGCTTGATCCCAAAAACCGTCAAATCTTAACGATCGGATTAGCTGGGAAAACAAATGAAGATACACGGATCAACGTGCCAATCGATGACAACTTCAATACTGTATTAAAGAGAATTCGTTCAGGAGAAAACGGGATTTTCGAACGATTCCGTGACAATCTTCTTATTGAAATCGTGTCTTACTGGAATGATCAACGATTGAAAAACGATGAACCAACTGCGCAAGCTGTTGCGACACCAGTTACAGAAGAAACAGTCAGTGTGCCAGAAGAAAAAACGGAAAAACCAAAAGCGGACACAACTGAAAATACACGCTCAACTGATACGAATGCCGCTTTAAGTTTTGCTGATTTTTCAAAAGCCGTTGCTGAGTATCCTAAATTTTACACAGAACAAAATGAACATGAAGTAGTTATTAATGAAAAAAATGCTGATGAACCTCGTAAATTAGCAACTATTTCTATGACTACTGAAAATGAGTTCGTTATCGAAAAAGCACTCGAACGGAAATACAAAGTCAAATTGACTTTGATTCCTTTGATCGAACAATTTGCAGCGACAGCGATTACTGATCGATAAAAATTCTATTTGTCATAAAAGGCTGGGATTTAAAATCCCAGCCTTTTTAGTCATATAATAATTTCTACAGCAAGTAAAAAGAAATTCCTTCTAACATCAGGCTCAAATATCAGCTTGACCTGTCCAACAAATCACCTATGATCCTACAATGTTAGGCGACTTCTCTTCTACCTGAAGATATCTTGGAGTTGCCTGATTTCTTAAGATGCCTAACCTTAACTATAAAAAATTCTAATAATAAACATATTTTCTGATAGAGAAAAAAGCAAGATTTGCAGTAAATAAAATAACTGTAAATCTTGCTTTATTCTTCTAAAGATATTGCTTTTTTATTTTTCCCGGATTTTTTCCAATATTTGTATAGCTGTCTGCTGGTTCATCTTTTCTGCTTCACGTAATTTTTTCGCAACTTGCTCGATTTCCTCACCAATAGCCCCAATTGAGATCGCTAATGAACGAGCTTGAAGTCCCATGTGGCCTTTTTGGATTCCTTCTGTAACTAATGCACGCAAAGCAGCCAGGTTTTGAGCTAACCCTACTGCAGCAATTACTTGTGCTAGTTCCTTGGCTGAATCAATATCTAACATAGCTAAAGATGCTTTTGCTTTTGGCAGGATATTGGAAGCTCCGCCTACTGTGGCAACAGCCAAAGGCACCGTTAGTTTTCCAACTAGTTTATCCCCTTTGATCTGCCAGTCTGTTAATCCTTGGTATAATCCATTTCTTGCCGCGTAGGCGTGAATCGAAGCGCTAACCGCACGTGTATCATTTCCTGTAGCTGCCACTACAGCTTCTATACCATTCATGATCCCTTTGTTGTGCGTTGCTGCACGGTAAGGGTCAAGCTTCGCATATTCCCCTGCCTGTTGGATTTTTTTGGCAATTTGTTCACCGATTTCTTTGTTTCTCCCTAAGCGTTCGAATGGGATTTCGCAACAGGCAGAAGCCAATGATTCTGTAGCAAAATTACTTAAAATACTGAATAGAATCTCTTCTTCAGGGAACCACTCCCGTAACTTGTTTGCCACACTCTCAAGAATCGAGTTGATCATGTTAGCGCCCATTGCATCTTTTACATCCACTAAAAAATCAATAGATAAGTATGCATGGAAACTCCCCATGAATTCCCGAGTAGAGATATCTTGAACACCGCCCCCGCGTTTCACGATTGAAGGATAACTTTCATTTGCACAAAGAATCAGCTCTTCTTTTCGATGATTAACTGCATTGATCACTGCTTGATACTCCGATTTTCCTGATAGAACGATTTGCCCTCGCATCAGCCGCTGAGGTGTTTCTGCGCAGATATTTCCACAGATTTTTGCACCATTACTTGCAGCTGCAATGACAGATGGTTCCTCTGTTGCCATCGGAATCCATTTTTTCTTACCATTGATTTGAAAATTCTGCGCGATGCCCATTGGGATTTCCACTTCACTCACTTGGTTTTCGATCATGTGATCGGAGAGCTCTTCAGAAAGTGTTTGTTCCTGAAAAATCAACGCAGTTTCTTGTGTCAATACATTTTTTTCTATTAATTGACTGCGCCGTTCAGATGGCGTAAGCTGATAAAACTTTTTTTTTTGCACATCCTTATGTGTTTGCTCCATATTCGCTTCTAACAAGACTGCCAAGCCTAAACCTCCACCAATACATAATGAAGCAATACCGTATCTCTTCTGTTCACGAAGCAATCCGTAAGCTAATGTAGTCAAGATACGTGCACCGCTTGCACCAATTGGATGGCCTAATGCGATTGCTCCTCCATATATATTGACCTTTTCTTCATCTAACTGCAGTTCTTGGCTAACTACGATAGAAGAAGCTGCAAATGCTTCATTGATCTCAAAAAGATCGATTGTTGATAAATTCATTCCTGATCTATCTGTCAATTTTTGAATGGCTTTGATTGGAGCGATTCCCATGATACTTGGGTCAATACCGACCTCCGCTACTTCTTTGATGGTTGCTAAATAAGGCAGATTATTATTTTCTGCGTATTCTTTGGATGCAAGGATCACCACAGAGGCACCGTCATTCAATGGCGAAGCATTTCCTGCTGTTACAGTTCCTTCTTCTGAGAATACTGTACGTAACGTGCCCAGTTTTTCCAATGTACTATTTCCACGAACTGCTTCATCCTCAGATAACACGTCTTCATCAGAAATCTTGACTGGGATGATCTCCTCAGAAAATACACCGGCTTCGACAGCATGTGCTGCTTTCAACTGGGACGACAAGGCATAGCGATCCTGTTCTTCTCTGCTCACAGAAAATTGTGTTGCAACCTTCTCTGCGGTTAATCCCATATGTGCATTTGAAAATGCGTCAGTCAATCCGTCGTTGACCATACTGGAAATTGGTTCACCATATTCATTTGTTTCTGACTGATACGGTTTCAGCATAGGTGCTTGAGACATACTCTCTGTTCCGCCGGCTATCACAAGTTCTGCTTCACCTAATTGGATCAGCTGGCGTGCTAAGATCACTGCTTTCATACCAGATCCGCAAACTTCATTGATCGTCATTGCTGGGACATCTACAGGGAGACCGCTGTTCAAAGCAATCTGTCTGGCAACATTTTGACCATTACCAGCTTGCAGGACATTTCCGAATATTACTTGATCGATTTTATCTTTTTTCAGTTTTGTTTTATCTAATAATCCTTTAGTCACAAGTGTGCCTAATTCAACTGCAGTAAATGGACTTAAACTTCCGCGATACTTTCCTATCGGCGTTCTTGCAGCATCTATCATAACGACTTCTTTCAAGTAAGCCACCTCCTACAAAAATATACCATTCTTTGCTGTAAAAACAAATAGCTCTTGTTCCAGTTGTTTTTTTCTAAGATTAAATTTTAACAATCCTTAAATATTCTCTTTTTTATATTTCTTTTAATCTTTTTATGATACCTTAGTAAAGTAAGTTTTTTATCATAAGTAAAGAGGTGTTGAAATGAAAATAGGGATTGATCGTCTTTCCTTTTTTATTCCTAATTTATATTTAGATATGACAGAGTTGGCAGAAAGCCGTGGGGATGATCCTGCAAAATACCATATAGGGATTGGTCAAGACCAAATGGCAGTCAATCGTGCAAATGAAGACATCATTACACTAGGAGCAAATGCTGCCAGCAAAATCGTAACAGAAAAAGACCGTGAGCTAATCGACATGGTCATCGTCGGAACAGAATCCGGGATTGATCATTCAAAAGCGAGTGCGGTAATTATCCACCATTTACTGAAAATCCAATCTTTTGCTCGTTCTTTTGAAGTAAAAGAGGCTTGCTACGGTGGCACCGCAGCTTTGCACATGGCGAAAGAATATGTCAAAAATCATCCAGAACGAAAAGTACTAGTCATAGCAAGTGATATTGCTCGTTACGGCTTGGCAAGCGGTGGTGAAGTGACGCAAGGTGTCGGTGCTGTTGCGATGATGATCACTCAAAACCCGCGTATTTTATCGATTGAAGACGACAGCGTATTTCTGACAGAAGATATCTATGATTTCTGGCGTCCAGATTATAGCGAATTTCCTGTTGTTGATGGTCCTTTATCTAATTCTACGTATATCGAATCATTCCAAAAAGTTTGGAATCGACATAAAGAATTGTCGGGTCGAGGACTCGAAGATTATCAGGCGATTGCTTTCCATATTCCGTATACTAAGATGGGAAAAAAGGCATTGCAAAGCGTATTAGACCAAACAGACGAAGAAAATCAGGAACGTCTTATGGCTCGCTATGAAGAAAGCATCCGTTACAGCCGACGAATCGGTAATCTTTACACTGGTTCATTATACCTGGGGCTAACTTCTCTACTGGAAAATTCGAAATCACTACAGCCAGGAGATCGCATCGGTCTATTCAGCTACGGTTCTGGTGCAGTAAGTGAATTTTTTACAGGTTATCTGGAAGAAAACTATCAAGAATATCTCTTCGCACAATCTCATCAAGAGATGCTAGATTCTCGAACACGGATCACTGTTGACGAATATGAAACGATTTTCAGTGAGACGCTTCCTGAACACGGAGAATGTGCAGAATATACTTCAGATGTACCTTTTTCGATTACAAAGATCGAAAATGATATTCGTTACTACAAAATATAATAAAATCATAAAAAGAACCCTTCACGAGTCGTGAAAGGTTCTTTTTTTATCTGCGGACCAAAGGAGCAGTCTATAGGTCAGCTTAGTCGTACTAAGGATTTCTCGTTTTTCACTGAATAGTTTGCGAATGTACCTGGTCACAACAGGATCTTTTGCGTACGCGTCATAGTATAGCTTCATCAATTCTTCAGTAATTGATTCCTGTGTAAAATAAGTAAAATCTTTTTTCTTCACTTTGAATCCTTCATCAATTAAGTATGTTTCAAATTGATCCATTACAACTGGCGATGTATTAGGATCTTCTTCTATCATTCCTAGTTGCTTTTCGATAGGATAAAAAACATCATCGATTGATTCCACTACCCTGATTATCACGCACCATTTGCTTGACTTTTTCATCAATTTTTCTAATTGAATAAGATGTACCAATGCTGGATTTGCTGCTGTAAAAACCATTTCATATGTCTCATTTGATTGGATAAATTCTTCTAACGACTGTTTGATAAAGGAAACATTTGGCAACTCATTTTTTTCTGCTTCTTTTTTTGCATTTTCTAGCATTCCTGAAGAAAAATCGATCAAATCATAGCGATTAATTTCTTTTGCTAAGGAAAGAAATCTGCCAGATCCTCCAGCAACGTCTGCTGCTGTTTCAGCAGGCAGGACTTTCTCCGTTTTCAGATAATTTTTTACATCTTCAGCAATAGTTACTTGCGATTCTTGCTGGATTTCATAATATTCTTCAGCAAATTCATCCCATTCTTTTTCATTCATTTGATTTCCTCTAATTTTTTGTTATATGTTTTCACTTTTCGGAATAAATTATTCTCCTCTTTTATCTATTCTATCTCTTTCCTGAATAATTCATAGCTTTAATTCTTTGGCACATTTTATTGAAATATGTATCACTAATATCCCTATCAACTGATTTTGACTAAAAAGTTACTTCAAACATTCACTGTTCAAAAATATTGAGGAATAAATTTTGGGTGTAAGGCATTTTGAGCATACTTCTCCCTGGATAACTTCCCAGTAAAAAAATCGTTAGATTGTTGGATTAGATCCATTGACTGGCTCGCCTCAGGCGAGCAAAGACCCTGTAGAATTCATTCTGATACACATGATAACTAGATAATTTGAGATAGACTCGTCTACCCGTTTGGACTAATTTCCCAGCAACTTTCAGAAACTTCAATCGAATAGAATGAATGGTCATTCCCTTTTGGACTTCTTCAAAGCCAATCGTTCTTAAGAAGTTGACTAAGTTGTAAGCTATCAAGCTGAGCATCATTCGGACATGATTCTCCAAAAAGCGAGGACTGTCTGTTTTGTCAAAGTAAAAGCCAGCTTTCGCTTCTTTAATGAAGTTCTCCATTGTGCCACGTTTGGCATAGATAGAAAAGATGGTATCAGGAGAAACATTTTCTGATAGATTCGTCACGATAAATTCATGTCGAAAGAGTAGTTCGCCCGCTTCACGTGTTGAGCGTATACACACGCGACGACTTTGTGACCAGGATTGTGCTTGATAAGTGGTCGAGAAGTACTGAACTTCTCGTTCTTCCCACTTTTGATTATCGCCATAAAGTACTGATTTCTCAGCTATTTGACCTAGTCTACGATTATTCTTCAGTCGAATAACATAATGACTCTTTTTTGATTCACACGAATCATACACACCAGGTGTAGCGAACCCGCTGTCTCCACGAACCAAGATGTCAGTGTTTGGTAGAGAGTGATTATAGTGCTCTAATAAAGGTGTGAGAAACTCCTTTACGCCTTTTGATGTATATTGATTTCCTGAACGTAGTTCAGCTTTTAAGAAGTCACCAGTCAATCCGTCAAAAGCTACCAATGGATGGTAACCATAGGTTTGGTAGTGTGTATTATAATTCGTTTGTTCTTGGTGACCAAATGTATCTGAATGGGTCGAATCTAAATCAATGATTAATTCCGTATCATTACGGATGAGGCGTGCTTTATCGATAAGTTCTTGGTTCAAAGCTTGAAGTTCATGGATATTCTCCTCAGATAGTCGATCTAAAAATCGGGAAAGTGAAGATTGAGAAGCGAGTTCTTTCCTATCTAAAACAGCTTTAAACACAGGATCTTGTCTCAGGAGATTAGCTGCAGAATCAGCTGAGTAACCAGCAATTAATTGCATAATGAACTGCTCAAGTATGGATAAGTTGTCATGAGTAAAATACGCTCGTTCGTCTTCAATGTGAATGTGTTGCTTAGCCAGTTCAGAAAAACCAAAGATGTTCATCAGCTCTTTCACTAGGACGAGACCCGAATCACTCGATAATTGACCACCTGTATGAGAAATAGTGATATTTGAATTGAATTTTACTTGGTTTTTGTGTAAGCTAGTCATGAAAAGAACTCCTTTCTTTTGGTTGGTTTAGTCACTTTAACCATAGCAGAAAGGGGTTCTTTTTTCATCACTTAACGGGTGAAGATGAAAAAGTAATTGTAAGCTGCCGTGAGGCAGTTTCACATGGTTTTAATTAAAAGTATGAATTATTCAGGCTCTTTTGATGAATAATAAAATGATTGGCTTTCCGTCTATCATAAATAAAAAAAGGGACTGTGACCAAAGTCGTGTCAAAGTCCCTCTTTCCGAATAAACAGTGTCCAATCAGATGACCCTCAGTATTAGCTCAAAATGCTGATTTTACAACTTCTTCCTTAAACGGTGTTCTCCTGCCAACTCTTCGGTCACAAGTCACAATATTCAACAAACATGAGAAGCTGTTTGTTGAAATTGCACCTTGTGACTCAGAATTAAACGGCAGGCTCACAACCTCGTTGATTCGTTTTATTTATTTCCTTGTACTCGTACAATGATCAATTTAGTGATTTCCATCAAAACAATTGTCACAAGTGCGATTCCCATACATGTAAAGACTTCTGTCAATCCAAATGCTGATGGGATAGAGAAGACTTCTTTCAGTCCTGGGATCATTGTTAAGCAGTAAAGCGCGCTACATACAACTACAGCTAGTAAGACACTTCTGTTAGAGAAGAACCCTGCTTGGATAGCTGTTTGTGTGTTTGAACGTGCTGGGAATGTTTGCAATGTCCGACACCAAATCAATGTTGAAAATGACATGGCTACACCGAATTCAGGTGAATGCTGCATGCCAAGCCATTGAGCAAAGATAACAGCAATCCCAATCAGCACACCACGATACGTTACAGAAATCAATGTTTTGTCCGTAAAGATTCCTGAATTTGGATCTCTTGGCGGGCGGTTCATCGTAGCAGGTTCAGCTTTTTCTGTACCTAATGCAATTGCTGGCAGTGAATCATTGACTAAATTGATGAACAACAGTTGTAATGCTGTAAATGGATTGGACCAGTCAGCAACTAAGGCAAAGATGATCGCAATGATCGCACCTAAATTTCCTGCAAATAGATAAGAAATAGCTTTCTTGATATTATCAAACACATTACGTCCTACTTCTACTGCGCTGACAATAGAAGCAAAGTTATCATCCGTCAATACCATCGCTGCTGCATCTTTTGCCACATCTGTACCCGTTCCCATAGCAATTCCGATGTCTGCTTGTTTCAATGCTGGTGCGTCATTTACACCATCACCTGTCATAGCTGAGATATGACCTTTATTTTGCCAAGCACGAACGATACGAATTTTATTCTCAGGTGAAACACGTGCATAAACAGTGACTTTTTCTAAAACTTCGTTTAGTTGATCTTCTGTCAATTCATCTAGTTCCGTCCCGGTCAAAGCCAGGTTTCCTTCTTCAAAAATCCCGATTTGTTTTGCGATAGCAACAGCTGTTGTTTTGTGGTCACCAGTAATCATGATTGTTTTGATTCCTGCACTTCTTGCTTCTGTTACCGCCTGAGTCACTTCAGCACGTGGAGGATCGATCATAGCAAGCAAACCAACAAGGATCAAATCGTCTTCATCTTCAAATGATAAATCAAAATTATCAAGTGGACGGTAAGCAAAAGCTAGTACACGTAATGCGCGTGTTGAAAAAGCTTCATTTTGCTCTTGGAATTTTTTCATCAATTCATCCGTCATCGGAACGACTTCACCATTTAGCAATACTTTTTTACTGCGTTGGAAGACGATATCTGGTCCGCCTTTGACAAACAAGTAATTTTCGTTATCGATCGTGTGTCCAGTAGACATTAATTTTCGATCAGAATCGAAAGGAAGTTCTGCTTGTCTTGGGTAGTTGTTTCGGATTTCCTGATAAGGCTGGTTTAATTTTTCACTAAAGTCGATAAACGCTACTTCCGTAGGGTCGCCCAATTTAGTACCGTCTTCACTGATCGATGCATCATTCGCTAAAACACTGATTTCGATCAAGCGACGTTCGTCAGCTGTCCATTTTGAAGGGTCATTTGTGAAATCCCCAGTATCGCCATTACCTAAAAAGTAGTCAACAACTGTCATTTTGTTTTGTGTCAATGTACCAGTCTTATCTGTACAGATGATACTTGTCGAACCAAGTGTTTCAACTGCTGGAAGCTTCCGAATAATGGCATGACGTTTTGCCATTTTATTCGTTCCCAAAGATAACACGATTGTTACGATAGACTGTAATGCTTCTGGAATAGCAGCTACGGCTACGGCTACGGCAAACATCACTGCGCTGACGATATCTGCAGTCATATCTCCTGTACCTTCTCCAAGATAAATACGAAACAGTTGGATACCTAAAATCAATAAAGACAATGCCAAAATAGCCAGACTTAGTTTTTTACTGAATTTATCCAGACCTCGTTGTAACGGAGTGACTTGCTCAGTTGTTGATTCCAAAAGGCCAGCAACTTGTCCGATCTCCGTATTATTCCCAGTTGAAGTCACTAAGAATTTACCGCGTCCGTAAGTTACGATCGTTCCACTGAATACCATATTTGTACGATCTCCGATTGGTACCGTACTTGTGATATCCGTTACTTCTTTTTCTGCAGAAGTCGACTCTCCTGTCAGCATACCTTCATCTACTTTTAATGATCCCGCATCTAGTAAACGTCCATCAGCAGGTACATAATCGCCTGCGTCTAACAACACGATATCTCCTACCACAAGTTCGTTTGCCGGAATCGTTTTTTCCTTACCATCACGAATCACTCGAGCATCGGGCGCTGAAAGGTTTTTCAACGCTTCTAAAGAACCTTCTGCTTTTTTTGTTTGGACAACACTGATTATAGAATTCAACATCAATACTGCAAAAATAACTAAGAATTCGATGTAGTCACCCATGACCATCTGAATCAGTGCGACAATCAGCAATACGATAACCATTGCATCTTTGAAAGTTTCTAAGAACAATTTCCAAGTTGGCTTCTTCGGCTTTTCTTTTAGCTGGTTCAAGCCATCTCTTTCTAATTTTTCCTTCGCTTGCGTGGTGCTCAATCCATCGGTTGAGCTCTGCGTTTGCTGCATCAACGAGTCGATCGTTTCTTTATAGACCGCTTGTTGTGCTTGTTCCTTGTTTTCCAAATTTCATCCCCCATTTTTTGATCTTGGCCCTAGTCCTGTCTGAAAAAAAAAGAGACCTAAGACAAATACGCATTTGTCTTAGGTCTCACCATTTCATACAATACCAGAAAACCATTTGGTTAACTTACTGTTGATATTATCGCAACAAACGTTGCCGGTTACTCCCCTAAGGAGATATTCAACTGTACTAATATCCTACCTTATTAACCTACAAAAAGCAACTACTTTAGCCCGATTTACCTACATTTTCATGAAAGGAGTGAAAAGTATATTCACCTTGGTAGGCTTCTTTCTTCTATCATGCTATACTAATGTTATTGTATGTA
This sequence comes from Enterococcus sp. PLH-Efm8, assembly GCF_053011625.1. Lineage (NCBI taxonomy): Bacteria > Bacillati > Bacillota > Bacilli > Lactobacillales > Enterococcaceae > Enterococcus > Enterococcus sp. PLH-Efm8. The sequence goes on along the minus strand of NZ_CP172568.1, from coordinate 1,020,644 downwards.
AGGAGGAACATTTTTGTGGTATCTAGTATTATAACCGCCCTTTATCTATTAAATGCACTTATTGCTTTGGTGGCTATTTTGATCAAACCCCGAGATGTAGCAGCCATTTGGGCATGGCTCTTAGTATTGTTTGCCCTTCCTGGGGTGGGCTTTGTATTATATTTATTTTTCGGACGTGGATTAACGGATAAGAAAAAATTCTATCTCCGACAAAGTGACTTGAAAGAATTAGAAAACTTTCAGTCTTTTAGAGGAGATACCATTGAACATTACGATCCTGACATGGGCGATAAAGACAAACAGCAATTTGTCGACTTCTTCTCTTCATTAAATCGTATGCCGCTGACAAGAATGAATTCTGTCACTCTTCTCACAGACGGACAAGAGAAATTGGATTCACTGCTTCAAGATCTAAAAAAAGCCAAACATTCGATCCATATCGAATATTACGCATTTGTGACAGATAATATCGGCCAGCAAGTCTTACATGTTTTAGAAGAAAAAGCCGCAGAAGGCGTGGAAGTTCGAATATTATATGATGCATTTGGCTCTCATGGTACAAAAGCAAAAGATTTCAATCGTCTAATCAAAAATGGTGGACATGTCCATACATTTGTTACCTCACAAAAGGCATTACTTCGTTTCCGATTGAATTACCATGATCACCGAAAAATCGTTGTGATCGATGGAAAGATTAGTTATACCGGTGGTTTCAATATTGCCAATCAATATGTAAATACAACAAAAAAATTCGGCTATTGGCGCGATACGCATATACGGATTTTCGGTGCCGCTTCTTCTTTGCTCCAGCTTCGCTTCTTAACAGACTGGAACGTCTCGGTACCTGAAGAAAAAAAGGTCGGCTATCATTTGAATTATTTCTTTAAAAAAGCAGATCGAGATGAATCTAAGCTTGCTGATACATCCATCCAGCTTGTTTCAAGCGGACCGAATAACGAAAGGGAACAAATCAAGCTTTCATTTATCAAATTGATTACTTCTGCTAAAAAACGTGTTTGGATACAGACACCTTACCTTGTTCCTGATGAAAGTGTCATTGCTGCTTTAAAAATCGCAACTGCCTCTGGTGTAGATGTGAAAATCATGATTCCCAACAAACCGGATCATCCTTTTATTTATCGAGCAACACAATATTATGCTCGGCAGCTGATCAAGGAAAATGTACAAATCCTTGTCTATGAGAACGGCTTCCTCCATGCAAAAACATTGATAATGGATGATGAAATCTGCATGGTAGGTTCAGCAAATCAAGATATTCGTAGCTACCGATTGAATTTTGAAACAAGTGCTGTCATTTACGATCCTGAGTTTTTAGAAGAACTTGCTACTCAGTTCAAAGAAGATGAGACACATTGTTCATCCATGACAACTGAAACAGTCAAGGAAATGTCTAACTGGCTATTATTCAAGCAACAAATTTCTCGATTATTTTCTCCAATCCTATAATTTTTTTATTCAAGTAGAGAAAAATATACTAAGATTAAAGGGACTGTGACAAAAATCTTGTCACAGTCCCTTCTTCCGAACAAACGGTGTTCTCCTGCCAACTCCTCGGTCACAAGTCACAATATTCAACAAACATGAGAAGCTGTTTTTTGAACTTGTTCCTTGTGACTCGGAGCTGGACGGCAGGCTCACGACCTCTTTCTTTTACTCTAATTCACCAGCTGCCCAATGATTGATGGGTCCATATTTGTGCCCTACATTTATTTCTTCACGAATTGCACGGTTTACATAGTCTTTTGCCAATCGGATCGCTTGTTCAACTGTTTTTCCTTTCGCTAACTCAGCTGCAATACATGCAGATAGCGAATCGCCAGTTCCGTTGATCCGGTCGGTAGGATAAAATGGTGCATTTAACCAAAACGATTTTCCTGATTCGAGCAATACGTAGTCATTGACTGTTTCTTGCTGCGCATCTTTAGCATGATGTCCTTTGATCATAACGTTTTTTGCACCCATATCTTGCAGTTCTTTTGCTGCTTGCACAAAATCTTCTTCAGCTGCTAATGTCCGTCCAGTCAGCTTTTCTGCTTCATAAAAATTAGGTGTCAGTACTTCGGCCAAAGGGACAAGCTTTTCTTTCAAGCTTTGCAAAGCAGATTCTTCTAGTAAAAGATTTCCATGTTTCGTTACGATTACGGGATCCACGACTAATGGTCCAAAATCATATTTTTGGTAATTTTTTACAACTGTCTCAATCAACTTTGAATCTGCTAGCATACCTGTTTTAGCTGCACGTATTTGAAAGTCCTTCGCAATCAGTTCAAATTCTTTGTCGATAAAATCTGTTGGCAATGTCACACTTGCTCCGATTCCGTAAGAATTACCTGCAACACATGCGGTCATGACAGAAACACCGTAAACATTTCTTGTAAAGAATGTATGCATATCTGCTTGCATCCCTGCGCTTCCATCGCTATCTGATCCTGCGATCGTCATTGCTTGTACATACTGATCTTCCATCAAATCGATTCCTCCATTTTTATAAAAAGATTTTTCATAATGCTGTTACTGTTTCTATCATATGTTTTTCAAAGTATCCCTCAGTAAATATACCACTACCTTTTCTTGGTAATCAAATTTATTTGAAAAAACATTTGTAATAAATCAGAAAATAGTTGTCATTTGTTTGTATTCGCTATTCTAATAATATTATTTGTCAAATTAAGCGAGACAAAACTTTCCATTTACGTAACTCAAAAAAACTTCTAATGGTGTTTGGTAATTTAGTGATTTTCTAGGGATATGGTTTCTTTTGGACGCAACGGATGAGATGAATCCTTGATTGACTTGGTTGAATTCCATTTCTTTTGGTAGTCCATCTTTTCGGAGGAGTCCGTTTGAATGTTCATTTAATCCCCGTTGGGAAGGCGTTCCTGGGTCTGCGAAATAAATATCAATATCATTCGTATTACTAATACTTTTCCAATTAGAGAATTCTTTTCCACAATCAAAGGTAATTGATTTGAAAAGATTTTTGGGTACGGATTGAAGCCATTCATTAATCGAATTTTCAATATCAACTGCCTTACGGCCTTCTGGTTTCAAGGCGATAATGGCTTTTGAAAGTCGCTCAACGAGTGTGATGACGGCACTTTTATGGTGGATGCCGACAATCGTATCACCCTCTAAATGTCCAAATTCTTCTTCGAAAACGACATAATCTTTTTTACGTTCAGAAATATTTCTTTTGAATGCCTGTTTTCCACGTTTTTCCTTATAACCATTTGGTTTTCGTTTTCCTTGCATCGGTAAATGTAAAACATTGAATTCTCCCGTCTTAAACCGGCGATAGAGGGTACTTACTGAACAAGAGAAGGTTCGCTCTGCACGGCCAATAATGACGTCTGGGGTCCAACCTTCAGTTGATCTTTTTTCAATGTATTCTTTTTCCTCAGCAGGAAAAATGATTTCGGTTCTCCCACAACGTCGCTTATTTTCTTTGTATTGTTCAAAGTATTCAAGTGCTGTTCCACCACATTTGAGAAAGTTATAGACATTGTAAATTGTTTGGCGTCCACGTTTAAGCTGCTTCGCAACGATAGCAACCGGAGTTTCTTGATGAAAATATGCTTCTATCATTACAAGCTCGTTTGGTGTAAGATGGGTATAAGTCATTTATGTTCACTCTCCTTGTATGCTTTAGCGGGTATTACAATTTGAGTGTAACATAAATGGCTTTTTTATTTGTCTCGCTTAATTATACAAACGGCGTAATAAATAACCACTATTTGATTTATATATATTTCAGTATCCTTCTTGTTTTCATATAACCAAAGGCGCTATGATTTCCATATGAAAAAAATAAAGTCAGGTGAAAAAAATGAAACTTGAGGATAAAAAAGTCATTTTGAAGAAAATCAAACGACTACCAGACCAAATAGATGGCTATACGATCTGTTCTTTCAAAAAAGACAGGAGTATAAAAGCTTATACGCAAAACACAGAAAAAGGAATAATCTATTTCCTACATGAAGAAGGTTACGATACCCAAACCTTTATGTTTACTGAAAAAAAAGAATTTCATAAACAGATGAAAAAACTGATTGAAAAAGAATTTCCAAGAAGTCATAAACTCTATGTGAATCAGCAATTTTAACTTCTAACTGTTCTTTATTTATGATTTGTCAAATTAAGCTAGAATAAAATGCTTCTTGTACATAGCTCAAAAATATTTCGATTGGTGTTCTGTAATTCAATGATTTTCTTGGAATATGATTACGTTGATTGCTGACACTGGAAATAAATGTCTGATTCACTTTTCTAAAATCCATTGATTTCGGCAGTCCATTACGACGCAGAATCCCGTTAGAATTCTCGTTTAATGGGCGTTGAGAAGGTGTTCCAGGGTCCGCAAAATATATATCAATATCATGTTGGTTACTAATGGCTTTCCAGTTAGAAAATTCTTTTCCACAGTCAAACGTAATAGATTTAAAGAAGTTTTTAGGGAAGCGAGAAAACCATTGATTAAGGGCAGTTTCAATATCTAATGCCTTACGGCCGTTGGGTTTAATCGTGATAATGACTTTAGATAATCTTTCAACTAAAGTAATGACGGCACTTTTATGATGAATGCCAACGATCGTATCACCTTCAAGGTGACCAAACTCAGAATTGAAATCAGGATAATTATCAGGTCGATCATGGATTGAGCGCTGATACTGTTGTTTTCCCCGTTTTTCCTGATGGCCATTGGGTTTTCTTTTACCTTTCATCGGTAGTGTGTCAATATCAAATATTCCTTTAGAAAATAAACGATAAAGTGTTCTCATACCGCATGAAACAGGCCTTTCTTTTCGCCCGATAATGACGTCAGGCGTCCAACCAAGAGTGACTTTCTCTTTAATGTAATCTACTTCATGAGCAGGTAATTGAATGACTTTTCTACCACATTTTTTCTTATTTTCTTTATACTGGTGCCAATAATCAAGAGCAGTCTTGCCTTGCTTGAACTTATTGACTACATTATAAATAGTTTGTATAGCACGTCCCATTCGGTTAGCGATTTCAACCGGCTTATTATGTTGAAGATAATATGATTCTATCATTGTCAGTTCGTCTATGGTAAGATGTTTGTAGGTCATTTATGGTTACACTCCTTTGTTTTCTTTCGTCGGAAATACAATTTGAGTGTACCATAAATGCCTTTTTATTTTTCTAACTTAATTTTACAATTCGCGATTAATTAAAAATGTTCTGTAATAAAATAAAACTTTATAACAACTATAACAAAACCAAGTACAAAACAGAAGTTCTATAAGTTATAATCATAGTTGTTAGGTGATTCATCTAGTAAAAACACCAGATTTCAAATTTCACACAATTTAAACTAGATCAATCATCAACCTTCTTCAAATTGTTAGAACCCTTTCCCGAGGAGCTGCAGCATAAGCAAAAAAACAAACAGGAAGCCAAATGGCTAAGACATTTTTTCTATTAGTCTAGTTGTTTCTCGTCGCAAGTTTAAGATTTTAGAAAGTTATTTCTAATGATGTTTGGGTTGTTTTGATCAATGCTTATGCACAGCTCCTTACCTATTATTTATCTCAACAGATCTAACAAATTAATGGACTATTTAAGGAGTTTTTTTATGCTTACGATCTATTCTTCTCGCACACATAGTTACCATCTGATGGCAAACTGGCTGAAAGACCATCAAATGCCTTACAGAGAACGAATTTTCACACCTAAACAGCCTTTAACAAGGAAAGAGATATTTTATTTATTGTCATTAACAGAAAACGGATTTGACGATCTATTAGCTAAACGCTCGATTGATTATAAAAATTTGAAAGATCAAATCGACCAATGTACGACCTCAGAGCTTGTCGATCTGATCGTCTCGCATTTTACTTTGTTACAACGTCCCATCATTACTGACGGAAAGAAATTATTAGTCGGATTCAATGAAGATAGTATGCGTCTTTTTATCCCTGTACAATGGCGCAGAAGTCAACTGAAATCTGTCTATAACGATTTTACATGGGTAAGCAATAAATAAAATATTTTTACAAATCTGAATACATTCACCAGTAATAAGCACTTTGAGTGAATTGACGATAAGAATGACGGACCAGACTGCCATAAATGATCAAGAAGACTCCCGTTCCTACCGTAACAAAAAATATAGAGGCACCGATACTACCATCCATATACCACATTAAAGAAGCCAAAAGTGGGAAAAGTGAAAAAATACATAATCCAATTCCTGCAATCAGTGAGAAGCCAAAACTTCGCTGATACTCTTCTTCTTTTTCTTTTGCTTCTGCTAATACTTTTTCAGGTATTTTCCGATGGTGCAAAAAGTGATTTAAACGTGTGATTTTCATACCAGAAGCAATAAAAAAACCGACAGCTAATGCTATACCGAAAATCAGACAAGAAATACCCATGAACACATACCCTGCTGAACAAAAGAAAAGAAAACTTGCAAAAGATAAGCTAATGAATAGAACACCTGATGCCACTTGGAGACTTGCCGCTCTGTATTCTTTCCAGTAGTTTTCTGCTTCGCTTAAATAAATAGAAGCTGTGTTTGTTTCCGTCTCGTCAGCTTGATGTTTTTTTTCGACATCTAGTTCTTCTAATAATTCATCGATTGAACCAAATGTCGAAATTACTGTACCGATGGCCTCCTGTTCATTTTTTCCTTCTCCCATCAATTCATGATAATGGTCTTCCATATTTGCCAACAAATCAGTTTTCAGCTTATCTATCTCGGTACTTTGAGGTACTCCGATAAAAAGACTGTCTAAATAATTACGGATTGTATCCATTTAATTTCCCTCCAAAAATTGATCGACTACGTCTTTCGTCGTCAGCCACTCTTGCTTTTTTTCTTCTAAAAGATTACGCCCTATTTCAGTGATTTTATAATATGTCCGCTTTTTTCCATGAGTCACTTCTCCAGGATACGAAACAATCAGTTGATTCTTTTCTAAACGGGCAAAAACGGAGTAAAGTGTTGTCTCTTTGATCACATAGGAATCATTTGTCCTCTCACGAATCGTTTTAGAAATTTCATATCCATAAGAATCGTTTTTGTTAAGGATCGATAAAATAATCGCATCATTGTATCCGCGTATTCCATCACTTGAAATCATTTTCTTTCCTCCATATTACTCCATCTGTCGTTGTAATTAGAATAGCATGATTACTTCATCAGGTAAAGTAATTTTTTACAAAAAATTAAAGGAACAGAAAGCAAAAGAAGCGTTATGCTTTTTTGCTTTCTGTTCCCTTAATTTATTTATTTTACAACCATGACGTTACATGATGCGTGGTTGACTACATAGGAAGTAGTGGAACCTACTAGTGCACGTTCTACCGCATTCAGACCTGTCGCCCCCATGACAATCAGATCGATTGGTTCTTTCGATTCATGGAAATTAGCAATCAGTGTCTTTGGATAACCGTAAAGAACATATGTCTCGATATCTGTCAAGCCTTTTTCAATTGCCAAGTTTCGATGTTCTTTCATCTGGTTTTCCGCAACCTCATCCAATTCTTCCTGAAGGCTTGTTGTAACAAATGCAAAATCACCAAAGTAATTGCCTGTTACTTCATTGACATACAGGATGTGCAACGTTGCCTGATTTCGTTTGGCAATCGTGATTGCCTCAAGAAATGCTTTTTCTGCCTTTTCAGAACCATCAATTGCTACTAAAATATTACGATAAGTATCTACCATTGTAAACGCCTCCTTCACTGTTAGTGTAGCACGATTACAGTGTTAGAACAAACATTTTGTGAACGTTTTATCAAAAAATATCAGGCATCAAATCCGTTTTTTTCAGAGACCGTTTTAAACCAGCGACCTGATTTTTTGATCGTCCGTTTACCGTCTTGTGCCAAATCAACAGCGATAAAGCCATAGCGATTCTTATAAGCATTTGTCCAAGACCAGTTGTCCATACATGTCCACATGTGGTAACCCACACAATTGGTTCCTTCTTGGATTGCTTGATGGACGTATTTCAAATGATCCGTAACAAACTCAATCCGGTAATCATCTTCAATAGTTCCTTCGCTGTTAACAAATCGTTCTTCTCCTTCGACCCCCATCCCATTTTCAGAAATATAGCATTTGATATTACCATAGTTTTCTCTTGTATTCGTTAAAATATCATAGATTCCTTTTTCGTAAATTTCCCATCCACGATATGGATTCATTTTTTTATTGGGCATGTCGTAATTATCAAAATAATCATCTGGCATGGGGCTATGTTCGTGATTGATTGGAGTTTCTTTTGCTTTGATTCGACGAGGCTGATAGTAATTGATTCCTAGCAGGTCAATCGTGTTTTCACGGATGAGTTCTAGGTCTCCTTCATGGATCTCTGGCATTATAGCCAATTCTTTGACAATTTCGATCAACTCTTGTGGAAACTCTCCTTTCACTGCAGGGTCAAGGAATGATCGGTTGAAGAATGCGTCAGCGATCTTCGCCGCTTTTACATCTTCTGGGTTCGTTTCATCTCTCGGATAGCTTGGTGTCAGATTCAAGATGATTCCGATCTCACCATCATGTCCGCCTTCATGGTAGGCTTTGATTGCCTTTGCGCTTGCTAGATTCTCATGATAGCCTACTTGGACCGCTTCTTTCATATTGATATGATTTGGATAGTGGAATTGATACAAGTAGCCTCCTTCTACAGGTACGATTGGTTCATTATGAGTAAACCATTTTTTGACCAGATCTCCAAACAGTTCAAAGCACGCTGCTGCATAAGAAACATAAGCGTCGACCGTTTCTCTTGATAACCACCCGCCTTTTTCTTGCAGTGGTAGTGGCATATCGAAATGGTAAAGGTTCACAAAAGGTTCGATACCATTATCCAGCAATTCAGTAAAATAATCTCGATAAAAAGAAACAGCTTTTTGATTGATTTCACCTGTCCCTTCTGGAATCAAACGACTCCATTGGATAGATGTACGAAATGTGTTATGGCCAGTTTCTTTCATTAACTGAACATCTTCTTTGTATTTTGTGTAAACTTGCGAAGTTTTTTCAGGTCCTACTTGATCGAAGAATTTTTCAGGCTCTAATTCATACCAATGATTCCAAATATTTTCTCCTTTACCATCATCACTTACTCTTCCTTCTGTTTGCGGTCCGCTAGCAGCAGAACCCCACCAAAAATTTTCTGGGAATGTGTAGGTTTTCATTTTTTTACTTCCTCTCTTTTTTCTTGATATCGTAATCATAACGAACCCTAAAAAATAAATCAATACTTTTTATGAAAATGACTAGACATTTAAAATTTTTGGCGTTATACTTTGTATGTAATCGATTGCAAATAAATTTGAGGTGAATAAAAATGAACGGTTTTATGGACAAGCTTTCTGAGAAAATCATGCCCTTAGCTAATTTATTAGGGCAAAATCGTTACCTTACAGTGCTGCGGGATGCTTTCATGCTTTCCTTCCCTTTAACGATGTTCGGTTCGATCGTTGTCGTTATCAATAACTTGCCTTTTTTCAGTGACGCAACAAAGGGAACTTTATCGAACTTATTCGGTAATGGGCAAAATGCAACAATGAGCATCATGTCGGTTTTTGTTACTTTTGGTATCGGCTATTATTTATCAAAATCTTATGACGTTGAAGGTATTTTCGGTGGTGCCGTGTCTTTTGCCAGCTTCTTGATTCTTACGCCTTTTGCAATGAAAACCGCTGGCGGTGAAGATGTGACTGGTGTGCTTTCACTTGATCGTCTTGGCGCAAAAGGAATGTTCATTGGAATGATCGCTGCTTTCTTGGCTGGAGAAATCTACTGCAGAATCACGAAACGCGGCTGGCAGATCAAAATGCCTGATGGAGTTCCGCCTGCAGTAACAAAATCATTTGCCGCTTTGATCCCTGCTGTAGTGACACTAACTATTTTCTTAGTAATCAATGCTGTGATGACTGGTATTTTCAATGCTAACTTACATGACGTCGTTTATGAAGTGATCCAAAAACCATTAACTGGTTTGGGAAGTAGTTTACCTGCAACATTGATTGCTTTGTTCTTTGTCCAATTCTTATGGTTCTTCGGACTTCACGGACAAATCATCGTCAACTCTGTAATGGACCCGATTTGGAATACACTGATGCTTGATAACTTAGAAGCTTATCAACATGGAAAAGAATTACCACACATCATCACAAAACCATTCATGGAAACCTTCACTGTTGGTATTGGTGGCTCTGGAATGACTTTAGCTGTCGTTTTATTGATGGCCTTTGTTCTTAAAAAGAAACAGTATCGTGATGTTGGACGATTAGCTTTAGCACCTGGTATTTTCAATGTAAATGAACCAGCGATCTTCGGTCTACCGATCGTATTGAATGCAACAATCCTTATTCCTTGGGTTGTGGCACCTCTAATCGTAACGACGTTCAATTATTTGGTAATGGCTGCTGGACTTGTCCCTGCACCAACTGGCGTCTCTGTTCCATGGACTGTGCCAATCATTGCAAGCGGTGTCTTAGCAACAAATTCATGGCTTGGTGGTATGCTGCAAGTCATCGACTTTGTCATCGTTGCCTTTATCTGGTACCCATTCCTGAAAGTACTAGATAAACAACCAGATTTAGATATTGCTTAATAGATCATTAAGGGGTTGTGACAAAAACTTGTCACGACCTCTTTTTTCGAATAAACAATGTTCCAGATGCTACTTCGAGTTGTCGGAAGCATAATCTTTCGTTATACTCTAGAAGAGGTGAATAACGTGCCAAAATACGAAGAAATCGCAAATATTTTAAGAGAACGTATCCGTTCAAAAGAGTATCCTCCCGATAGTTTTTTGCCTAATCAAGTGGACTTGGTCAAAGAATTTGGTGCGAGCCGGATGACAATCAAAAAAGCCATCAATATCTTAGCAATGGAAGGACTTGTCTATTCGCAGCGAGGATCAGGAACGAAAATCTTGAATCATCCATTTATGCAAAAAGACACATCGCCCGCTAACGAGTATGAAGGTTTGAGTCTCCAAATGAAACGCAGACATCGTTCTTTGAAGAGTCAAATCATTCATTTTGATGTTGAATTCCCTAATCAATATATCCAAGAACGATTGATGATCGATGCCGAGCAACCTGTCTACAATATTCACCGGTTAAGGATCTTAGATGGCGAGCCATATGTTTTAGAGCATACTTTTATGCCAGTCCATCTTGTGCCGGGTTTAAAAAAAGAACATTTGTTAGCCTCTATCTATGATCATCTTCATCAAGAATTGAATGTCCATTTTGCAGGGGCTTATCGTGCTATTTCTGCAGATAAAAGTGATGAATATGATCAGCAATATTTGAACTGTGCAGAAAACGATCCTGTACTGGAAGTTCAGCAAGTCGTCTATCTCAAAGATGGACAGCCGATTGAATATTCTTCCAGCCGAAACCGATTTGATGTTCGGAACTATTCTGTGCTGGATGTGCGTTCAACTTAAATGAAGAGGTTGTGAAAAAGCCGTTTACCAAGAGATCGTGACAGTAGTAAGCAGTTTCAAGTAACAAGAAGAGATCGTGAAATCAACATTCTATCCTATCCTAAGCATTAGCTCAAAAATGAAAAAATAACTCAGCATAAAAAGACTTATGACCACCCGTAATGATTCTAAAGTTAGCTTTTTAAAGCTAGTTTTTTTGAAATCGATACAGCTAGTCGTAAGTCTTTTTATTTTATTGATCCGTCCCTCCTCTTTTCCATTCTTGATTCCTTCCTGATACTTTAGAAGACAAATTAATTGCAAAATAGAGATGCACCCTCTATACTATGTCTAAATCAACTACTTACTTTTTGTAAGTTGACAGGAGGAAATTTATCATGGATACACAAATCAGAGGAATTCACCACGTCACAGCAATGACATCTAGCGCTACAAAAATCTACCGCTTTTTTACAGATATTTTAGGAATGCGCTTAATCAAAAAAACAGTTAACCAAGATGACATCGAAACTTACCATCTTTACTTTACAGACGATACTGGTGCGCCAGGAACAGATATGACTTTCTTTGATTTTCCAAATCAGCCAAAAGGAAAAAAAGGAACAGATACGATCTCTCGTGCTTCTTTCCGTGTGCCAAGTGACGCAGCATTAGACTTTTGGTTGGAACGTTTTGAAAAATATGACGTTACTCATTCAGCAATCAATGAACGTTTCGGCAAAAAATATATCGAATTTGAAGATTTCGATAATCAGTATTATCAATTGATCTCTGACGAAAACAATCAAGGTGTAGCAGCTGGCATTCCTTGGAAAAACAGCAATGTACCGACAGAGTTTGCGATCACAGGACTTGGACCTGTCTTTGTCCGTGTCAGTCAATTAGAGCATATCCGCTTGATTCTTGAAAAAATCTTAGGATTCAAAGAAACAGACCATTCAGGAGATTTCTACTTATTTGAAATCGGTGAAGGCGGAAATGGTGCAAGCATCATTATTGAACATCGGACAGACTTGCCAAAAGCAATCGAAGGATTTGGAAATATCCATCACTTAGCATTGCGTGTAGCAGACAAAGAAGCATTGGAATACTGGATTCAAGTAATCAATAAGATTGAATTGCCAAATTCTGGTTTCGTCGATCGTTTCTATTTCCAATCTGAGTACTTCCTAGCCGCTCATCACGTACTGTTTGAATTAGCAACTGATTGTCCTGGATTCCTTGAAGATGAACCAGCAGAATCAGCAGGAGAAAAACTATCTCTTCCTCCATTCTTAGAAGAACGTCGTGAAGCCATTGAAGCCTATGTCCGTCCTTTCGATACAAGTGATGCAAATAAAAAACGTGAATAATCTCTTCATGCTACTTCATTTTTTGCATCTATAGAAACAGAAAAGAGGGAACAAAATGACCTACATTTTTGAAAAAGGAACAAGTGGCAAGCATTTGATCTTACTTCATGGCACAGGTGGCGATGAACATTCTTTACTGGATATCGCTCACTTTCTTGCACCAAACAGTACATTGCTTTCTTTTCGTGGCACGGTCCAAGAAGATGGGATGAATCGTTTTTTCAAGCGTAATGGATTGAATCAATTCGACCTGGACAGTTTGGAAAAAGAAACAGATAAACTCCATGAAAAAATCAAAGAAATCAGCGAAAAAGAACTGATACCGTTAAGTGATTGGCTGCTTGTCGGCTATTCAAATGGCGCAAACATCGCTGCTCATTTATTATTGGAGCGTGAGACCGAGCTAAATAAAGGGTTGTTTTTCCATCCGATGTCTCTAGGTGTTCATCAAAGCCGTTCCACATTAGAGGATAAAACCGTCTGGATTTCTTATGGTGATAACGATCCAATCGTTTCCCCTGCTTCCTTTAAAGAATTGGCCGATCAATTCGAAACACGCCAAGCAAATGTGACTATTCAGCTAACTGTAACAGGTCATCAGTTGACGATGGACGAAATCGAGCAAGCGAGGGAATGGACAGACCACCTCTTAACTAAATAAAAGAAAAGAACTACGACTTACATAATACAACCTGAAGCAGATATCGATCTGGATCAGATTTTGTGAAAGTCGTAGTTTTTTGTGTCAGATAGGTTAGTCTCCACCAGCTGCAATAACAGATTTATTATAAATAGCCGTTTTATGTTTCAACTCTTCCAATCCCCCGATTTTCTCACCTTTTGAATAAAAACCGTCAGTAATCCCTAATGCTTGAAAAATCGTCTGCTTGTAGGCAATTTCTGCATTCCATTCAACTGTATCAAGGATTTGCAGTGCTTTATGGATAGCTTCGATTCCTGATTCTCCACCTGTGTTGATCAATACGCCATGAGAGTTGAGCAGCAACATATGCGGTAATTCGAGATGCTGTTTTTTTACATAGTCGCTTGTCAATTCAGCAAGTTCTTCAGAGCAATTAGGCTCAAAGTCCATGACAGGAATCTCTTTTACTTTAGCTGTGGCTTCTGTCAAATTAGGCATAGGCAACCCAGTAGTCGCCCAGAACATTGCATTAGGCGCATGAGCATGTAGGACAGCTTTGATAGCTGGATTAGTCTCATACATCGCTTCATGCATATTGATCTCCCGAGTTAAATGACCGACTCCGTCAACGATTCTACGCGTTCTTGGTTCTACTACTAGAACCTGTGCAGGAGAAATCTCTCCTAGATAGGCTTCTGACATCATGGTCGGCGTCATGATGATGTAGTCTTTCCCTTGATCATCAGTGGTTTTAAAGGAAAAATTCCCTCCTGCGACATTTGTGTTTTTCCTTTCGAAAATCACTCTTACGATACGTGCCATGTCCTGTCGTTCTCTCTCAAATAACATACGTCCATCTGACATAATGACCCCTCCATTATCTTTTTATAAAACTTTTTTCTCTCAATATTTCTTTGGTAGCTTCTTTTATTTTCATTGATTCTTCTATTTTCCGTTTTCTTTTTTCATCGTACTCTCTGAATAAAACGTGATTTCCATATTTATAGATCACTAGTGCGAAAAAAATGACCAATAGATTGATGATGATATTTTGAGTAAAGAGTCCATATAGAAATAGCAGAAGTGTACCACAAAGAGCGACTGTCCATTTTATTTTATCTGTCTCTTCTCTTTTCATTACTTTCCCACCATTTCAATGCTATTTTTGTAGTTCAGCATAACGTTCACTCGGTACTTTCGCTTTTATCATATATTTATAAAGTAGAACAAACAGTCCTAGAAAAATCACGCATCCTACAATAGCGAGAATATTCCTATTAAATGCCTCCGCAAATAAAACCCTGAACTCCGGTCCTTCTATGGATGACCATGTGATCAACTGTCCTTTCTTGATTCCCTCGACTGCTCCGCTTTTTTCTGCTGAATCACTGAGTATTGGCGCAAGGTAAGTGGCCCCGTACAAATAAATAGGCATCGTGAGGATTCCCAAGATCAGCATACGAGCCAAGTTTCCTCCTGTTAAAAGTAATCCGCCGACCGCAATCGAATAGTTGATAATCCCTGCTAATGGTAATACTTGGTTTCCTGGCAAAATAATGGCATAACCAATAAACACAGGAACAAGTAAAATAGCAGTAACCCAAATTTCTGAACGACCAGCTAATATCGGCCAGTCCAATCCGATATATACTTCACGATCCTTAAACCGCTTTTTCATAAATTCTGACATAGCGTCTGCTAGAGGAGACAAAGATTGCATGAACATTTTAGAGATCATAGGAAACAAACTTAATGCTGTAGCTGTTTGGATCGCTAGATTAAGAGAACCTGAAACGCCATACGCAGCAGCAAAGCCAAGCCCCAATCCAATAATGAATCCCATTACAGAGTTTTCAGAGAAGATCCCAATTTTCTTCTTCAATGCATTCGTATCCGCTCGTTTATTTAAAGCAGGAATTTTATCCATGATCATATTGAAAAGCAGCAATAAGACAGCGGCAGATGTCATAAAATGAGTCACTGTTACTAATGGAATCCCTGTGAGATCTTGTATATGTTTTTGAAACATATCACCAAGCTTTAATTCCAATATAACTTGGACCATTGCAGTAAGAAAGCCTGCAGCCAAACTACCGGAAACATAATAAACTAAATAAGCAGTTAAAGCTTTCCCCCAAACATTCCACATATCAACATTTAACGTCTTCGTCCAATTAAAAAGTAACAGTACAAAATTGACCCCAATCGTTACTGCAAAAAATATAAAAGCATAACTCCACGACCATGTGATGCTTGCTGCACCTGTCCACCCAAGATCAAGTGCAGGCAAACTGATTCCCGTATTTTTAGCCAATGCTTCTGATGCTGGACTTACTGCGTTAGACATATAGCCAATGACCATAGACATTCCGCTAAAAGCAATCCCTAAAGTCAAAGCAGACAGGAATGCTTTTTTTAATTTCATCCCTGCCAACAATCCAAGTATCAAAATAATCAGGGGAACAAAAATGGCTGATCCTAAGTTCAAAACATAATTGATAATGGTTTGGAAAACTTCCATAAATAAACCTTCTTTCTTTCGAAATATAGTAAATAAAACTATGAACCAACTTTTTTATCCAACAATCCTCCTTTACTGTACTAACTCTTTGATACTGTCATAAATAGGTTCTACACCCATTCCAGTTAAAAATGGAATTCCTGGAAATACTTCAATACCCAAATCTTTTGCTTGTTCAAGTACTTCCTCATCAGGTTGTGCGACATACACATAGATTCCAGCAGTTAGAAGCTCATTTTGAATCGATTTGTAATCAACTGCTTCTACAGGAAATGCGATGCCGTCATCTTCTAACATACTTTGGATCTTACTAGCGATTGTCTGACTCGTTGCTACTCCACTTCCACATGCGACAATTAACCGATTTTTCATTTTTTCTTCCTCCTCGTAAAATATCATTTGTCTAATAGTTTTTATTCAAAATGTTTCTAGATTATAAAATTTATTGAATAACACATTCCTAACGGAATTTGTTTCGATATTGTGTGATTTCTCAGAGTACAATGGATGTATGGAAAGGATCCAACGGGAATTTGCTATTTCCTCCTGTAGCGTTTGTCTACCCTGTTTAGTCTGTTACCCGAACCACTGTTATCACTACCAACTCATTAGCTGTTTCGATAATGGACTAGACTTTCAAATAGTAGTTTGGAAGGCAGCTTCTAGCTCTTTTATCACCGTATTCTATTAGGCGAGGTTGTGGCTATACAGTGAGTTTCTGGGAAATCCCACAGTATCGAAGCATTTTCCAAAATTTATATCGAAAGGAGGTCCTTCTTCCATGAAATTATTTGTCGGTATTGACGTTAGCTCTGAAAAACTAGATGTTTGTTTTTTAACAGACGACAATCAATTGTCTATCTTATCTGAAATCTCTGTTGCCAATGACATCGAAGGTGCTTCATTCATACGAGAAACAATTCTTGAATTCAATGACAGCTACCACTTTGATCAAATTGTGATTGGCATGGAGTCAACGTCCATGTACAGCTTCCATCCTTCCATGTTTTTTCATGAAGATGAGAAACTAAAGAAGCTCAACACACTTGTAACGATTGAAAATCCTTTTCGGGTGAAACAATTTAGTCGCATGTTTGATGAGAATAAAACTGATCGAAACGATGCATTAAGAATCGCTGATTTCTTGCGTATTCAACGATTCACAACTTCCCCTATCAAAGAAGAGAAATACATGGCCTTACAGCGTTTAACACGTACTCGCTATCAACTTATTAAGCAATTGATTCGTACAAAGCAACATTTTCTTGAAAATCTAACGTACAAATGTAATACGCTTGCTCGAGAAATGCGAGACGAATCGACGAGTCTTTTTAGTGCAACCCTCATTTCACTCATGACGGAAGATTTCACATTGGATGAACTTGCTGAGCTTCCTTTAGAAGCTTTCTGTGATTTACTTCAAGAAAAAGGAAAAGGCCGTTTCAAGCAACCAGAAAAAATCGCTAAAGCAATTCAACGTGCAATTACCATGAGTTACCGCCTAGGTGCTCTTGCACAAGAATCAATTAATGTTGTTTTAAGTGTTCTCGTACGAGAAATACGAGCACTTGAAAAAAATATCAAAGAATTAGATAAAGCCATCGAACAAGTAATTGTTGTCATTCCAGAATATCAATGCTTAACCAGTATTCCAGGCGTTGGTAAAGTCTATGCTGCCGGTTTAATCGCTGAAATTGGTCAAATCGAAAGATTTGAAGATCAGACAAAATTGGCAAAATACGCTGGATTAAGTTGGAAAGTGAACCAATCTGGAAACTATCAGTCGCAAAATACACCTCTGACAAAACAAGGAAATCGATATTTTAGATACTACTTAGTTGAAGCTGCCAACTCTGTAAAAAATTATCTTCCTGAATACAAAGCTTTTTATCAAAGTAAATATAAGGAGGTTCCAAAGCATCAACACAAACGTGCACTCGTCCTAACCGCAAGAAAATTTACGCGTCTGGTGGATACGCTACTACGTAAACACCAACTCTATACGCCACCAAGGAGTGTGATAGAGAAATAACAATCCGTTATTGACGCAAATCCTTGAATCAACCCGAAAAAAATTTGATTTTGATCGGGTCTAGTTTCGTGCGCTTCAAAACATATTACTCAATAAAGAAAATCTTAAATTTCATCTTGACTTATCACCATTAGACTAAATAATAATAGATCTAATTTGATCCAAAATAATTTTGACACGTCCAGTACTTTTTATCCAGTTCAACTATTTTCTCAAATAAAGAAAAAATTAGAAAACAAATGAGATAATTCAATCAAAAAGGGACTGTGACATGTAGTGTCACAGTCCCTTTTTCCGAATAAACGGTGTTCTCTTGCCAACTCCTCGGTCACAAGTCACAATATTCAACAAACATGAGAAGCTGTTTTTACTTGGCTGTTCTTATTACTTGATGCAGGACAGTTTTTTCACAATCTCTCAATAAATGGTGTTCAATCAGCTGTCCCTCGGTATTAGCT
Organism: Enterococcus sp. PLH-Efm8; assembly: GCF_053011625.1. Lineage (NCBI taxonomy): Bacteria > Bacillati > Bacillota > Bacilli > Lactobacillales > Enterococcaceae > Enterococcus > Enterococcus sp. PLH-Efm8. The sequence goes on along the minus strand of NZ_CP172568.1, from coordinate 1,002,173 downwards.
CAAAAACGGCAAAATATGAAAAACTATTTTTCCGTTTGTTTCTCTAATACTCAGGACAAAACGCTGATTTCACAACCTCTTTTTCTTTTTTCAATTGATAAATCGTTTTCTCGAACAAACGCCAGTTTCTTTCGGTAGGTATATTTTTCATTAACAGTAATGGCGTTTTTCCAGTGTCGATGTAGTAATTAGAAATAACCAAATCTACTTCAGTTATATTTGTCCTGTAATCATAAAAAGCAAAAACATAAGAATGCCCAAAATACAGATTAATTTTATTCATTAACCATAACCGATGCGTATGGTGTAAATCATCTTGTATTAAAATGAGAGTATAAAATATTTTGTGTAAATGAAAAAATCCATACAAAAAAGGAAGTCCCTTCTGTAGAATAAAGTTAACGACAACCAATTCACAGAAAAGAGGACTTCCCTATGAATGATTTTACTACAGAAATTGTGCAAACTCTAGTCACTAAAGGCGATTTAAATGAATTATTCCGTTCGCACTTAGAAAAAGCGATAAACACACTACTACGGACTGAATTAACGGCTTTTTTAGATTACGAAAAATATGATCGCACTGGTTTTAATTCAGGTAATTCGAGAAACGGTTCTTACTTTCGATCAATCAAAACCGAATATGGTGAATTAACATTGGAAATACCTAGAGATCGTAATGGTGAGTTTAAACAACAAACTTTACCAGCCTACAAAAGAACAAACGATACATTGGAAACCACTATTATCCATTTATTCGAAAAAGGTGTTACGATGTCTGAAATTGCTGATTTGATCGAAAAAATGTACGGTCATCACTATACTCCACAAACCATGTCCAACATGACTAAAGTTCTGACTGAAGAAGTAAATGCCTTTAAATCCAGAGCCTTAAATGATAAGTATGTCGCTATTTTTATGGACGCTACTTACATTCCACTAAAACGTCAAACCGTATCCAAAGAAGCGATTTATATTGCCATTGGTATACGAGAAGACGGCACTAAAGAAGTACTGAGTTATGCGATTGCTCCAACTGAATCAACATACGTTTGGAATGAGCTGCTACAGGATATTAACTCCAGAGGAGTTCAAGAAGTCTTGCTTTTTATTACGGACGGCTTAAAAGGCATGAAAGATACTATCCATCAAATTTATCCTAAAGCAAAATATCAGCATTGTTGTATCCATGTATCTCGTAATATCGCTCATAAAGTACGTGTCAAAGACCGAAAAGAAATCTGTGATGACTTTAAGGCTGTTTATCAAGCTAACTCAAAAGAAGAAGCGAATACCTTCTTATCCGGCATGATTGAGAAATGGAAGAAAAACTATCCTAAAGTGACGCAGTCACTCATAGAAAACCAAGACTTATTAACTTTTTATGATTTTCCACCTAGCATTCGTAGAACCATTTACTCAACCAATCTAATCGAGTCTTTCAATAAGCAAATTAAAAGATACAGCCGTAGAAAAGAGCAGTTTCAAAATGAAGAATCACTAGAACGCTTTCTAGTCAGCATTTTTGATACATACAATCAAAAATTTCTAAACAGAAGCCATAAAGGTTTTCAACAGGTAACCGATACATTAGTTTCAATGTTTACTGAGTAACTAATTATTTTGCAGGAGGACAATTTATTTACACAAAATTATTGACGCTCCCATTAAAATCTTAATCGGTTTAACATTTGTTAAAAATAAATCATAATAATCTAACACATAATAATAATCCAAAAATAATTGTGCCCAGTTTTCTAATTTCTTTGATACATCCAAATCCGCATTTGCTTGTAATTCTTTTTTGAGTTTTTCCATTATGTGATAAGTTCGAGGTTCTTCTTCTTTCATTTCTTCGATATACGAACGATTAAAAAAAAGATCTGGATTACCATAAAATAGATAACTTCTTTCATGAAATGCAATAAAATTGAATATGAGTTCTGGATCCTTTATATCTAAAGAAAAACGGAACATGCTTTGTAAAACTTTCTCCAAATTCTCAACTGCTCGATAAGAACAAGTATTTTGTCGCTGATGTGCATATGCATGACTATTTTCATATATTGCATTTCCATCAATTACTCCAAAAGAATAAATTATTCGATAAAGGAAACACAGTTCATCGCTGTTAAAAGAAAGATTGATTTGTTTTGACCACTTCTTCAAAAGATTAAAATGCGGATCATCTGAGATAACTGATTTATATTCATTATCTACTCGTACTTTTCTAAATGAACTTCTTTCTATATTAATGGCTAACCAAAAAGAAAATACACGTTTTTGAAAAATAGTTAACGTAATATCATAAATCCCCTCAAAAGCAACTATATACTTCTCTATTTCCTTTTGTTCGATATGAAATGGCCACTTATCACTACTTTCACGTGTAGAATTCCAATAGAAATAATAAAAAAAGCTACGAATGTTTGCCTCTGATGCATTCAATTCTAACTGAAATGGATGAAATGTTATATGATAACGCCTAAAATATGGAATTAAGAGCTTCGCATATCTGAAAACAGTAGATACACTAGTAAATTGCTCTTTAGCAAAATCTTTTAGAACACTTCTAGGATATTTATACATAAAATCAATCAAATGATAATTATAAGAAGCTTTATAAAAATGAAGATAAATATTATAAATAGGAAAATCTTTCTCTTTTTTTATGAAAAATCGTTTATTATCTTCATTTTTCAGAAGGATATTACCATTATATTGCTTAAATAAATCCTCTAGTTCTTCTATATAGTGTAAGACTGACTTCTCCGTAACATTAAGTAAATTTCTAAGTTCTTCCATTGCACACCAATTGTCTTTTTCTAACAAATAATCTAATAAAACTACTTTTTTGAAAGATGTTTTAGTTAAAAAAGTTTGCATCATTTCACCTCAATAAGTTACTTTTGTTTATTTTAATCAAAGAATAAACTTCTCTCGTTCGACTATAACTGATCGAACAAAAGAAGCCTTTTAATAAATATAATCTCACTTACATACATAGGCTAGTTATTTGCTTCTAGCTTATGATAAGTATATAAACGGATATCGATTTCATAATTGTTTTATCTTAAACATCATAGCTGTAATTGTTTTTATTTTTACATGAAGAATTATTATAATCTAGTTTAATTTTTTTCTGAAATATAGAATAAAAATAAAAACATCTTTTCATTTTGAGTTATTAATGGGGGAGCGTCAATAATTTTGTGTAAATAAATTGTCCTCCTGCAAAATAATTAGTTACTCAGTAAACATTGAAACTAATGTATCGGTTACCTGTTGAAAACCTTTATGGCTTCTGTTTAGAAATTTTTGATTGTATGTATCAAAAATGCTGACTAGAAAGCGTTCTAGTGATTCTTCATTTTGAAACTGCTCTTTTCTACGGCTGTATCTTTTAATTTGCTTATTGAAAGACTCGATTAGATTGGTTGAGTAAATGGTTCTACGAATGCTAGGTGGAAAATCATAAAAAGTTAATAAGTCTTGGTTTTCTATGAGTGACTGCGTCACTTTAGGATAGTTTTTCTTCCATTTCTCAATCATGCCGGATAAGAAGGTATTCGCTTCTTCTTTTGAGTTAGCTTGATAAACAGCCTTAAAGTCATCACAGATTTCTTTTCGGTCTTTGACACGTACTTTATGAGCGATATTACGAGATACATGGATACAACAATGCTGATATTTTGCTTTAGGATAAATTTGATGGATAGTATCTTTCATGCCTTTTAAGCCGTCCGTAATAAAAAGCAAGACTTCTTGAACTCCTCTGGAGTTAATATCCTGTAGCAGCTCATTCCAAACGTATGTTGATTCAGTTGGAGCAATCGCATAACTCAGTACTTCTTTAGTGCCGTCTTCTCGTATACCAATGGCAATATAAATCGCTTCTTTGGATACGGTTTGACGTTTTAGTGGAATGTAAGTAGCGTCCATAAAAATAGCGACATACTTATCATTTAAGGCTCTGGATTTAAAGGCATTTACTTCTTCAGTCAGAACTTTAGTCATGTTGGACATGGTTTGTGGAGTATAGTGATGACCGTACATTTTTTCGATCAAATCAGCAATTTCAGACATCGTAACACCTTTTTCGAATAAATGGATAATAGTGGTTTCCAATGTATCGTTTGTTCTTTTGTAGGCTGGTAAAGTTTGTTGTTTAAACTCACCATTACGATCTCTAGGTATTTCCAATGTTAATTCACCATATTCGGTTTTGATTGATCGAAAGTAAGAACCGTTTCTCGAATTACCTGAATTAAAACCAGTGCGATCATATTTTTCGTAATCTAAAAAAGCCGTTAATTCAGTCCGTAGGAGTGTGTTTATCGCTTTTTCTAAGTGCGAACGGAATAATTCATTTAAATCGCCTTTAGTGACTAGAGTTTGCACAATTTCTGTAGTAAAATCATTCATAGGGAAGTCCTCTTTTCTGTGAATTGGTTGTCGTTAACTTTATTCTACAGAAGCGACTTCCTTTTTTGTATGGATTTTTTCATTTACACAAAATATTTTACACTCTCATTAATGGAGATGTAAATGATTAACAATATGTAATTTAATTTTTTATTCCTGCATTAAGATAATTTGATTGGTAAATAAAAACAAACGTAAATTCGTTATTTTAATTCCTATTTATTGTGAACATATCCAATTTTTATCACATAGATATTTGTATAAACATTTTATGAATGCGCTTGTATTTAATTTAGAAAGTGTTACTATCTATTTAGGCAAATTTTTGCTAATATTTTGTTTTTTCATTTACCATCTGTAGAAATCATTTAATGATTTCTATCTTCTCCTTCCAACTTTTCTGATGATGCATCATGAATTAACAGTGCATTATCCATCTTTTCCATGTTAAAAGAACTAAGAATCAAGATAACGTCTTGATTCTTAGTTCTTTTATTCCTTCTAGAAAATAATTGTTAGCAATATAGTTTATATTTGTAAATACTAAATCAGTAGCTTCTAGTTGCTTTCCTGCTTAATAGTTCATATTACTCAATGTAAAAAATAATTGATTGTGGACATTGCTCATCCACTTTGTATCCACAACTTTCTTTATAATAGGTATGATAATCACTCTCTACCATATTAATTAACTCTTTTCCCCCGCAAAATTCTTCAATGTCTAAATTAATAAATTCCTCTAAAAGGGAAAGCTTAGAGTCAATCGAAAGCATTTTAGGTAACATAGTCCAAAAGTCATTATCATCGTTTTTACGTAGTGTATAATATGTTTGCTTTTCTAGATTTAATACATAATTATATGCATCATAATCTCCCTTTTTTTCAAAAAAATTTTTCATATTTAAAAATCTACTCACAAATTTTTTCTTGAAACTATTCATTTTCTCACCTCTATTTATTCTTTTTCTTGTCCATAGCATAACTTTTGAATAGAGTAACTAAATTCAAAAGCTATTATAGTATAAAAATACACTTTTTGTTGTTCAAATTTTTCATCTAATTGTGCAGTAATTTTGAACTCTATATTTTTTAATATTTAATGCTTAAGCAATCATTTATAAAAAAAGACTGGACGATAATTAAAATAACAAAAAAGGCTGTGACACGTCTTTTGTCACAGTCCCTTCTAGCATTATATTACTATTATTTATTCACTGCATCTTCTTAAGAGTAAAACATACTTGATCGTTTGTTTCTTTACTAACAGCCTTCTTTACTTGGTTCCTACGATCCTTAATTTTATCTAAGCTGATTGCTGCTTGTAACCATAAAACTTCGATCAGAACATACATCCTAGTATTGTCGTCTCGCTCATGTTCTGTATAACAAAGAGGATAAATCCAAAGCGATTTCTTTCCAAGAAGCTCTCAGTTAACGACCTCGCCCATCTCTTTTTTACCACGAATATTAAAAAGCTCCTCCTCTTAAACACCGTTTATCATATGAAGTATTTTTTATTTAAATTGATTCACCTATTAGGAAAAAGTAAGGTTAACACACGTAATCACTACCTTATTGAATAACTGAAGCAATATACTTTGCATAAGCTGTACGTCCACTTTCATTCAAATGGGTTTCATCATCATAAAAAAATTCAGGATGATTTTTGCTCTCACTATACCAATCGATCATCGTTATATTAGAATACTGATTTGGCAATGTAGCTAATGTGGCATTTATCGTATCTTGCCAGCCAGTTGGTGCTTTTATATTTACCCAGTATACTTTTTTATCTTTCAGCAAAGACATTGTTTGTTCTATAGCTTCATCTGTTATCACACCATTGGTTCCTAACCCGATCACTATTTGTTGGTAAGAAACTAAATCTTTATGCTCCTTTAAGATTTCTGGTAACGCAGTGATTTGTCTTGATTCTTTTGCATCTACCAATGCTTCTTTTTTAAATGTCTCCTTTAGTTCCTGATACGCCCCCAGCATAACAGAATCACCGATAAATAATATTTTCTTCTCTTGTGACAACAGATTTTCTCCTGCATTTGCTTTACTAGAGTTTTCTTTTAATAAACTTTGCAACTGATTTTGGTCAGCGGTCAGTCGACTGGCAGGAGCACGTAATACCAGTACAGAAACTCCGATTATCATTAGTGCCATAGCTGTCCAAATTTTGGGTGATCTCATCTTTTGCACTCCTTTTCTAAAGCAAGTAATCATGAGTAATGTACATAAAAACACAGTGAATAGACCTGCGATATCCAAATATTTCCAATGGTGATGTTTGAATAGATTTGTCAGAGCAATCAATACTGGGAAATGCACCAAATAAAGTTCATAACTGATTTTTCCTACAAAAGAAAGTTTTGTACTAGCGATTTTGGTCTTTTTTGCAATGTTCATATCATCGACACTGGCTAACAATAGAGCAAAACAAATACTGATCAGTAGTTCATTTAGTGTATAAGGAAAAATCGGGAACAGAATCAGACAAAGACTAGCTAGTAATAAAAGCCAGATTTTACTAAAAGTGTTTTGTTCAAAGAAACGGCCAATAGTTATTCGATTAAAATACCCCCAAACTCCTAATAAAAATGGAAAAAGTTTAGCTATCGTATGATAATATGCCTTAGTTGAAGGTAAAAACAAACTAAAAAGAATAGAAACAAAAATCAATGTATAGATTAAGTAAAACACTTGTTTTCTTCTCATACGCTTAATGACAATAAACAAAAATGGCCATATCAAATAGAATTGTAGTTCAACTGAAAGCGACCAATAATGTTTAAATAAAGAAGCATTAAAGTAAGAGTCAAAATAAGATACTCCTTGATTCAGCTGCCACCAATTGTTATAGCCAAAAATCAAACTGGGTAGCTCACTACGAATGTTTCCTATCAATCGAATGTTGCTAATCCCTAGTATGAAAATGAATACGACCAAAGAAAACAGTAAAAATGGATAAATACGTTTGATACGCTTATAGTAAAAATGTAAAAAACTGAATTGTCTGTTTTTTTCATCTCTTATCGTATTTTTAGCCATTAAAAAACCAGAAACCACAAAAAAGATCGTTACTCCTTGCAATCCGCCTGGCAGCAAACTATTTGGCAAATGATAAAATATCACTGCTAAAACAGCAATGCCTCTAAAACAATCGATTTCCTTTGAATATATTTTTTTCATGTATCATCAACCTCCTTCTCTTCATGCATGTTTTAATCAAACATATTCTTCCGTATCGATTTTTTCATTTTTCTATTCGTTTCACCTTGTTTTGTAAATTAACAGTTAAAAGTATCTAAAATGTATCTTTGCCCCATCAGTTCTCGTTGATCACAAAAAATATGAACATAAAATATCCGATTAATTATTTGTGCGACAAAAAAAGGTTGCGACACAAGCCATGTCACAACCTTTTTATATTAGGCAAAATAATTTTAATAAAGGTTAATCAAAAATTCCCATAAATTAGTCTTCTGTTTTTAATCCAATGATTTCTTCTGCTAATCCATTGATTACTGGATCTTGCAAATAATTCTTTAATGTCACAATTTTCATGTTAGGATGTGCTTTTCTAGTCCGTTCCTCCAAATCTTGATGTACGATCACCAAATCACTATCTTCTGGTACCTCTTCAATTCGATAATTTTTTATCTCAACATCAGTAATACCTGCTTTTTGCAATTTTTTCTTGAATATTGTTGCGCCCATTGCGCTGCTTCCCATTCCTGCATCACAAGCAAAGGAAATTTTATTCATCTCTTTTTTCTCGGTACATATTTCTCTAGCATTTTCTTCTTTTAATAATTTTCTTCCTTCTGATTTCATCGTTTTCGATTTTTGAACTGATAGTTCAAAATTTCTGTCTTCATCTGTTGATTTATCTGCTTTTAAAATTACTGATGTTACAAAAAAGGAAACCAGTGTTGCTGTGACCACTCCCGCCATGACACCCAAAAAATTTCCCCGAGGCGTTAGAGCTAAATAAGAAAAAATAGAACCTGGACTTGGACCTGCTACCAGGCCCGCATCAAATAATTCAAAAGTGATGATTCCTGTCATTCCACCAGCAATCATAGATAATATAGTGAGTGGTTTCATTAATACATATGGAAAATAAATCTCATGTATTCCGCCGAAAAAATGGATGATGATTGCACCTGGTGCTGTCTGTTTTGCTGCCTTTTTACCAAATAAAGAATAAGCTAACAATAGTCCTAAGCCAGGGCCAGGATTTGATGCTACCATGAAATAAATTGATCTGCCTGCCTCTAATGTTTGTTGCATACCTAATGGATAATAAACACCTTGGTCAATAACATTATTTAAAAATAAGACTTTTGCCGGTTCGTTGATTAAGGACAGTATCGGTAAAAAACCAGTTGAAACTAATGCTTCAATTGCACTCGTTACAAATTGATTAGCTGATTGGATTATTGGTCCAACTACCAGATAAGAAAGGCACATCAGTATGAAACCAATAATTCCTATAGAAAAATTATTGACGACCATTTCAAAACCAGCAGGAACTTTCCCATCTAAAAAATCATCTGTTTTTTTCATCATCCACCCACCAAGTGGCCCCATAATCATTGCTCCCATGAACATTGGTATGTCAGCACCAATAATCAAACCTATTGTTCCGATTGTACCTAAAACAGCTCCACGTGTACCACCAACCATCCGACCACCAGTATAGGCAAGTAGTAACGGCAATAGATAGCTGACTGTCGGACTTACGAGTTCATTCAGAGATTCATTTGGGAACCACCCAGTTGGAATGAATAATGCAGTAACAATTCCCCATGCAATAAATGCGCCTATATTTGGCAATACCATATTTGTTAAGAAACCGCCAATCGCTTGAACTTTAGCTCGCATGGAGACTCGTTTTTTTTTGTTTGCTACCTCCATTTTCTTCTCTCCTTTACTTCTTTATCAAATCTAACAATGCTTTTTCTGTCTTCACATCGAATAATTTTTGATACATTTTTTCATCACTCAGCAATTCTCCAAGATTGGCCATTAAGTCTAAATGTCCCTTTGGCGAATCAGAAGAAAAGGTAAAGAAGAATTTTACTGGTTCTTCACTTGGGAACATGACTGGCTTATCTAAACATAAAAAGCTCATCCCGACCCCTTTGCTCCCAAATTCTGGACGCGCATGAGGCATTGCTACTAGTGGCAGTAATATAATATAATTTCCGTTATCCAACACATTTTGTATCATCGCTTGTACATAGCTTTCCTCTATTATTCCCTTTCCTATCAAAGGACGCGCACTTACTCGGATTGCCTCTTGCCATGAATCGATCGCATCCATAAACATTGTATTTCCTGACAATTGTTCTTTTAGCATATTCTCCTCCTCTAAATCTGGGACTCATAAGCAGCGACAACTTCATTCAGCAGCTTACCTTCCAAACGAGAAATCTTTTTAATCGTTGCTTTCAACCCATCATTTACAATCATTCGACGTAGTTGTTCAGCTTCTGGATCAGCAAGATTCCGATAATGATATCCCGCAGCAATTACTTTTATTCCTGCATCGTAAGGTAAATGATATGAATCTAGTTTTACTATGGGAGCAATTAAACGATCATTAGGGCCTAATTTTCGAATAGGGGAACTTCCTACACGAGTAATTTCATCGGAGAGTTTCTGATTCCCATGACGGTTTAATGTTTTTTCCACAAAAGATGTTAATTCTTCTCTAGAAAAATGATATTTTTGTACAAAGTACTCTATATTCTCCATTAAAAATTGCTTGACTAGATTGAAAATCTCCATATTTTGGATTGCTTCTTGAATCGTCTTATATCCTTTCAGTGCGCCTAAATAAGCTACTGCCGCATGAGCAGCATTAACGATATAAAGCTTTCGCTCAATGTAAGGCTCCATATCATCAACCAAATTTACATTTTTCATATCAAAAGATGTAGTTGGATCTAACTGCTGTCGATCCATTATCCATTCATAATAAGGTTCGACAACAGAGATCATTTTTCCTCCAAGAACTTTTCCTAAAGATTGTCGATCGATTGCCGTATTCACAAAATATGCATATTCATCAAAATTCTCTTGTTCTTTTTCTGACAGCAAAGAATAAATTTCTTTTTTCAACACATCACTTGCATTTATCACATTTTCATTAGCTACGATATTGATGCTATGCTTTTGTTCAAATCGCTTACTTAAGGCTTGCGCAATGATCGGTGCAATTTTTACTAAATTTATTGCGCCAACAGATGTTGTTAAGATATCTGCATTTTTTGTTGCTGTAATCACCTCTTCTAGCTCGGATAAACTATTCAGTGCCACAACATGATCAATGAAATCACTCCTGTTCATTTCATCAATAATTTCGATAGTATAACCCTTATCTTGATTTAATTGATGGATCAGTTCAGGATTCGTATCAATAAAACATAGATCGAATCCATTCTGATGTAGAATTTGTCCAATAAGCCCTCTGCCGATGTTCCCTGCTCCAAAATGTACCGCTTTCATTTTTCACCTACTCTAAGTTAGCATGGTATTGCCACAACTTTGACATATCAATTGCTTTTTCTTCTATCATCACTAAAGCAATACTATCTCCTAACAAAAGAACACTTTGTTCAAACAGGCTAGTCATTGGCTGTATAGAAGAAATTTCCTCTGGTAACGCTAATTTTGTTTGTACGGGTATACGAATAAAAAGATCTGAATATTCTTTCATTGTGCTGTCTGGGTTTGATCCTATATGGGCAACTTGGGACCCAAATTCCTTTGCTTTTTTTGCAATAGTTAGTGGGAAAGCACTTTCCCCACTACCAGAACCAACAATCAATAAATCTTTATCTGTAATTGCCGGTTCAGTGATTTGTCCTACGACTACTGTCTGAATTCCTAGATGCCCTAAGCGTTTTGCCATTCCTTCTAGCGCTAACAGTACTCTGCCAACCCCCACGAAAAAAACTCGTTCCGCTTTTTCAATTTTCTTTATCAATTGTTCCACATCTTTTGAAGAAATACGGTCTAATGTTTCAGTAATTTCTCTTACAATATTTTGTTTCGCCGCCTTATAACTCAACTATTTCCCCTCCATTTCTATTATTCAGGACCACTACATCTATTGATTTTTCCTAACTGATTGCTTCATCGCTTGATAAAGTAGTTTTTGATTTTCTGCTAATGTATTTCCTTTAAGAAACAAACTTGTACTTCCTAATACCAGATTTGTTGCGCCTGCATCTAATAATCCCGGGATCGTTTCTAACGATACCCGTCCATCCACTTGGATATCTACTGCTAACTCTTTCTCATTTACTAACTGGCAAAGATCTGTAATTTTTTTTAGCGCGTAAGAAACTTGTTTTTCTGACTTGTTTGTTGCAAAACCTGGATTAATCAGCATCAAACAAATCCTATCAATCTCGGGTAAAATATATTGTAATACATTTAACGGAGTTGCTGGATTCAAAGCTATCCCTACTTTTGTTCCAGAATTCTTGATGAGCTGGATATATCGATCAATATGGAGGCTTGTTTCATAATGAAAAGTAATGCTCTCTACGCCAATTTTCAACATTTCTCCAATAAAAAATTCGTTATCGTTATCCTTAGCCATGATGTGTACATCAAAATTCATTGAAGTGATTTCTCTAATTCTTTTGATTGTTTCGATCCCTAAAGGCATACTGGGACTAAAAGAACCGTCAATCACGTCAATATGCAAGGAATCCATCCCAATACTTTCTAGTTCTTGGATGCTTCCTTCCAAATTTGCTAGATCCCCACACATAAGTGAAGGCGACAAAATAATTTTTTTCTCCATACATTCCCTCCTTTAATTACCCCCTCATTGTAACCGCTTAACAAATACTAGTCAACATAAAACTGCATAAAAATATTTTGTTTTTGCTTGTTTATGCCTTTTTAGTGTATTAAAAACGGAAATTATTGACATAAAAACGCATAAATGACATGATAAACAAGAATAAATAAGAAGGAGCACGCAACATGTTGAAATTAGAACGTCATCAAAAAATTCTAGATTTATTAAACGCAGAACAAAAAGTTATCGCTAGTGATTTAAGTCAACGTTTCAATGTATCCGAAGACACGATTCGACGAGATTTGAAAGATTTGGATAGCCAAGGTCTCTTAAAAAGAGTACACAGCGGCGCTTTACGTGTTGGTCCGCCAATTACCAATTTTAACTACCGAGAAACTGTAGCTAGCGAACAAAAAACTGCATTAGCTCATAAAGCCCTCCCTTTTTTAAAAGAAGAATCTGTCATCATCATTGATGGAAGTACAACTAACTTGGCTTTAGCAAAAGAAATCCCACAAGATTTTCGTGCAACAATCATTACCAATAGCCCGCCGATTGCCATAGCATTAGCACAGCATCCTAATTTGGAAATTATCAATATTGGCGGTACTTTTTATAAACAATCTATGATCAATATTGGGGTACAAGCTTATAAGCAACTACAAAACATTCGAGCCGACCTTTATATTATGGGTATTTATAACATAGATCTAGATGTTGGAACGAGCGTGCCAACTATGCAAGAATCCGACATTAAACGTGAGATGATACGTATTTCTACTGAAGTACTTGGGATGATAACTAATGATAAATTCGGCACCATCAGTAATCATATCGTCGGTCCAATTGAAGACCTTACCTATCTTATTTCAGAAGAAATTCCTGAAAAGGTTCGTAAAGAATACAATAAACAAAAAATCGTTTTGATTGATTAAGCGAAAACTATTGGTAACTACTAAAGCAACAGATATAAAAAATCTAAAAAAGAAACACGCAATAAAGTTTTGAAATAAACTTTATTGCGTGTTTCCTTTTTTGTTTATTCTCACTTACCTAGCACCACGTATAACATACTATAGCAATCATCATCCCACTTCTTTGTCTTTTGAAATACTACGTTATTTCTTTTTATTAACAAAAAACAATAGCACTAAACAGACCAAAATAGTTATGACTCTCAACGCGGGAGTAAACAGCAATGCTATCATTAAATTAGCAAGTTCACTGACGATTGAGGAATTTGATTCGTATAATACAAATAAAGGTTCTGCAAATAAATTCACATGTCTATAAACAAATTCTGTAAATAAATATACGGTTAAGCCTAAACCAATTATGGTGATATTTTTTTTAGATTTTGACATTTTTTCTCTCCTATAATAATTTTTTCAGTTATTCATTTCCTTTTTTATAAAAAATGTAGATTGTTTTGAAGTAATAATATGCTGTAGTTTCAAGAAAATTTACAGGAAATTTGATAACTGATATTATTTACTTTTTGACCACCATATACATGACTTTTATTTTTGTTTCTTTTTTAGAATCAAATGTGATTAAATAGAAAATTTTACAATAATATGCACATATAAATAATAAGATGATATAATCAACAAAGAAAATGTGATTTTTTTCACTATATTTTATCACATGAAAATTCATTAAGAAAGTAGGAATCGAAGTATTATGCACACACCAGAAGAAATTATGGAACTCAGTATTCATCTTGGAACAAAAAAAATACATAAACCTATCTTAGCTAAACTGATTTTAGGTTTTATCGGAGGAGCCATGATTTCTCTAGGTTATTTGGCATACGTACGAGTCTCTGCTTCTATCCCAGAATCTATGGCTAGCTTGACTAGTTTAGTTGGTGCCTCGGTTTTTCCTATCGGCCTGCTGGTCATCCTTCTTGGCGGTGGTGAATTGATCACCGGAAATATGATGGCTGTGGCGATTGCCTTTATGGATAAAAAAGTCACATTCTCACAGCTGGTTAAGAATTGGTCAGTGATTACTTTTGCAAATATTATTGGTGCAATTTTCGTTGCCTATTTCTTTGGACACTTTGTTGGTTTAACTCATTCAGGTGTCTATCTCGACCAAGTGATTCATATTGCTGATCATAAAATCGCTGTTTCTTGGTGGCAAGCATTAGGCTCCGGAATAGGTTGTAATTGGTTTGTCGGTTTAGCGTTATGGTTATCATATGGAGCAAAAGATGCGGCCGGCAAAGTACTAACGATTTGGTTTCCAGTCATGATTTTTGTGGCAATCGGTTTCCAGCATAGTGTGGCCAACTGTTTTGTGATACCTGCTGCCATATTTGAAGGTCAAGCGACTTGGTTAGAATTTCTCTCGAATTTTATCCCCGTTTATATTGGAAATATCATCGGCGGAGCTATTTTTGTTTCAGGTTTTTATTACGTTAGTTATAAGCATCATTAAGATTGAAGGTAATGTTCATTCGAGCATTACCTTCAATCTCTTTATATACTATTTATATTTTAAGAACAATAGCCTTTTATTATATATTCTTAATTGTCAAATTAAGTTAGACAAATCATCAATACTTACGTAACTCAAAAATACTTCCAAAGGTGTTCGATAATTCAGTGATTTTCTAGGAATATTATTTCGTTTCGATGCGACAGATTGAATAAAAGATTCATCTACTGAATTGAAATCCATAGATTTCAATAAACCATCTCTACGTAACAATCCGTTAGAATTCTCGTTTAGGCCTCTTTGAGACGGCGTTCCTGGATCAGCGAAATAAATGGCAATATCATTGGCATTACTGATCTGTTTCCAATTTGAAAATTCCTTTCCACAATCAAAAGTGATGGATTTGAATAGATTTTTCGGTACAGATTCAAACCAATGATTTAATTTGTTTTCAATATCAATCGCTTGTCTACCACACGGTTTCAATGTGATGATAACTTTTGATAATCGCTCAACTAAGGTAATTACAGCACTTTTATGTTTCAAACCTACGATAGTGTCACCTTCAAGGTGACCAAACTCATTTGAGAATTGGCTATAATCTTTTTCACGTTCATGAATAGAGCGACGGAAAGCTTGTTTTCCACGTCTTTCTTGATGTCCATTTGGTTTACGCTTGCCTTTCATCGGTAAGTCAGAAGGATTAAATAGCCCCTTTTTGAACATACGATAAATGGTACGAGCAGAACAACGAATAGGAAACGCTGCACGACCAACAATCACATCGGGTGTCCATCCTTGAACAACCTTTCTTTGAATATATTCTGATTGTTCCTCAGGTAAAACAAGCGGGCGTCTACCACAGTTTGATTTGTTTTTCTTATACTGTTGATAGTACTCTAAGGCTGATTTTCCTTGCTTGAAGAACAGGTATACTTTATGGATCGTTTGTCTTGAACGATTCAAGAAATGCGCAGTTTTCGCAACAGATTGATTTATTTTGAAATAAGACTCTATCATTACAAGTTCATCCGTTGTAAGATGGGTATAGGTCATTTGTACTCACTCCTTATAATTCTTTGGACGGAACTATTTTGAGTGTAGCACAAATGACTTTTTTAGTTGTCTAGCTTAATTTTACAATCGGCGTATATTATTCAAATTAGTTATATCGAGTGAAAAAAACTTTGATAAAGTCCGTATAATTGTGTAAAAGTAAAAAGGCCATATAACAGTCCTTTTACGGTACAATGTTTTTAACGACAAAAACATACCCAGGAGGACTTTTACATGACCCAAGTACATTTTACACTGAAAAGCGAAGAGATTCAAAGCATTATTGAATATTCTGTAAAGGATGACGTTTCTAAAAATATTTTAACAACGGTATTTAATCAACTAATGGAAAATCAACGAACAGAATATATTCAAGCAAAAGAATATGAACGAACAGAAAACCGACAAAGTCAACGAAATGGCTATTATGAGCGCAGCTTTACGACACGTGTAGGCACGCTAGAATTAAAAGTACCCAGAACACGTGATGGCCATTTTTCACCCACAGTGTTTGAACGTTATCAACGAAACGAAAAAGCCCTCATGGCTTCAATGTTGGAAATGTATGTATCAGGCGTTTCAACTCGTAAAGTATCAAAAATTGTGGAAGAACTTTGTGGTAAATCCGTCTCTAAGTCCTTCGTTTCTAGCTTAACAGAACAGCTAGAACCTATGGTTAACGAGTGGCAGAATCGTTTATTATCAGAAAAAAATTATCCTTACTTAATGACCGATGTACTCTATATAAAAGTACGAGAAGAAAATCGAGTACTCTCAAAAAGCTGTCATATAGCGATTGGAATAACCAAAGATGGCGACCGTGAAATTATCGGCTTCATGATTCAAAGTGGCGAAAGCGAAGAGACCTGGACAACATTTTTTGAATACCTAAAAGAACGCGGTTTACAAGGTACGGAACTCGTTATTTCTGATGCGCACAAAGGATTAGTCTCTGCCATTAGAAAATCCTTCACCAACGTAAGTTGGCAAAGATGCCAAGTTCACTTCCTAAGAAATATCTTTACCACCATTCCTAAAAAAAATTCAAAATCTTTCAGAGAAGCTGTTAAAGGAATTTTTAAGTTCACAGATATTAACTTAGCGCGTGAGGCTAAAAATCGATTGATTCATGATTATATCGATCAACCAAAATATTCAAAAGCTTGCGCATCATTGGATGATGGATTCGAAGACGCCTTTCAATATACCGTACAAGGAAATTCCCACAATCGACTAAAGAGTACCAATCTAATTGAACGACTGAATCAAGAAGTACGCAGAAGAGAAAAGATTATTCGCATCTTCCCCAATCAAACATCAGCCAATCGCTTAATTGGAGCCGTTCTTATGGACCTACATGATGAATGGATTTATTCTTCAAGAAAATACATCAATTTTGATAAGTAGAAATGGTAAAAACATTGTATAGCATTTTACACAGGAGTCTGGACTTGACTAAAACTTTCAAATTGATTCTTTTTATTTATCATAAAGATATAGATACATAATCATTTTCACTTACATATATTTGAATATTAACTAAAAACAGCAAGAAAGAAGAGGATCAAATGTATTATGTAGAAGTAAAAACAAAAGGCGTCAAAAACAAACAATATGTGAAAGGTATCAGTAACGAATATCCTTTACTTGGTTCATGGAAAGAAGCTGCTCCTTTTTCCAAACCATGTGCCATAAAAATAAAGAACGAGCTAGAAAAAGAACTGACTTGTGGCAAAGCTGTTGTAGATATCATCGAAAAGTAAATCCAATGTATAGAAAGGAAGATCACACATGAAAAGCGACGTACAAATTGCTAAGATTATAGAATTAGAAGAAGAAGACGCAGTGTTGACAATTGAAAAAAAATAAATGTTTGTATACCATATGATTATTTCAATATGTATCCTGGAATTGGAGATCTCGTAGAGCTATATCAAGATGAATCAAATATACTTGTCATTCATCATGAAATATAGAGACTTATAAAATTGTTTATTTTTATAATGTATCAGTATAGAAAGGAAATAAAACATGGATTATACTGTTGAATTTGACAGTGAACTACTTAAGCAATTTCCACAAGAAGAACATTTCATGTATAAAGAAGCAATTTCCCACAAAGTGACAGAGTATTTGGAGCATAATTTTTTTCGTATAAAGCCAGTGCGTACTCGTTCGGCAAAAGGAATATACGAGATGAAAGTCAAAATTAATAAAAAAAATTATCGCATAGCATTTGCTTTAAAAAAAAATCATGTGTTCATTTTTTATATTAGTTCGAATTTGCAAAAAATTGTATTTGATAAAGAGGTGAGTAAAAAAATAAAATAGCTGAGCATTGGAGGATAGATTGAGTGATACTAAGTCTATCCTCTTGTTTTTCTAAAGAACTAAGCTAGAATTTTTTCTTTTGTACGTTATTATATGTTATTTGTCATTACCAAAAAGCACCTTTTTTCTTCTAGTATCTATGACATAAGAAATACCACCCATTTCCTTTACTTGAACAAATCCTACTGATTCATAAAATTTTTTTGTTTTCTCAGTATCATCTGTCAATAATTCGATTTGGACTGGTCCATAACTAGTGATCTTCTCCAAAGCTTCATTCAAAAGCACTTTGCCTATTCCTTGGCGCTGATACCTCGGATGAATGAGGATATCTTGAATAAATGCGATCGTCGCAAAATCAGTGATCCAACGAACGATTCCGATAATCTTCCCTTCCCCATTACGCTTTATCAGAGATTCAGATTGTTCAAATGCTCTAGCTAACCTTGCAGTGTCTTTTGTGTAATTCGTCCAACCAACGCTCTTATATAATTCAGAAATCTCATCGATCATAAGGGAATCAATATTCATTTTTTTCTTCCTTTCTTATACAATTCTCCCTCTAATAATACAGTTCTTTGACTATTTAATCTATCACATATAACTCTCCTGTAAAGATTCTCTCGATTCCTTAAAATCTCTCTTTCCTTTTAGAATGCATCCTTTTTGATAAATAAAAAGGTTGTGATAAATTTTCTTCACAACCTCTGTTTCTCTCTATCAAGTGTTATCTTTTAATTTTCTACCCTTACCCTAGCATCTCTATTGCCCGTAGTATGCATACTTTCCATGTTTGCGAAAATAATGTTTATCTAGTAAATATTGCGGGATTTCACATATATTGGGGTTGATCAGCTCGTTTTCTTTGGCCATCAGACAAATTTCATCTAAGATCAAACTGTTTTCTACTGCTTTCATAGGTGAATCCCCCCATGTGAACGGTCCATGTCCATAGACAAGTACTCCAGGGACTTCGTTTGGATCTAATTTTCTTTCCTTAAACGTCTCGACAATCACATTCCCTGTATGAACTTCGTAAGCTTCTCTTACTTCTTCTTTCGTTAATTGGCGTGTACAAGGAACCTTACCATAAAAAGCATCAGCATGAGTCGTGCCATAAGCTGGCAAATCGCGTCCTGCTTGCGCCCACATGACGGAGTGCGTGGAATGAGTATGAGTAATAGCAGTTATATCTTCAAAAGTTTGATACAAAACAACATGTGTGGGGAGATCTGAAGATGGTTTTAAGCTATCTTCTTCTATTATATTTCCCGACAAATCTGTTACCACCATTTGATCTGCTTGCATGCATTCATATCTGACACCGCTTGGCTTAATGACGATGACTCCTAGCTCACGGTCCACTTCACTCACATTGCCCCAAGTCAATTTGACTAATCCGTATCGCGGCAATGCCAGATTTGCTTCAAGGACACGTTGCTTCATTGCTGCAATTTTTTCTTCACAAGACATCATAGCCAGCCTCCTTCAATTTAGAACTTAAGTAGTCTTTTGCCTGCTGGATTTCTCTTCGAAAGTCTTGGCTTTTTTCACTCCACATTTCAATCAGAAATGTTCCATCATAATCTAGACGTTTCAAATGTCTTAATAATCCAAGAAAATCAACACAACCGCTACCAAAAGGAACATCACGAAACTGGCCTGAATATTCTTTTGTTACAGGGTAAGTATCTTTTAAGTGGATAGCAGTGATATAATCGATCCCTTTCTCAAGTTCTCGAGCCGGATTATTTTCCGGCCATGCGGACAAATTGCCTAGGTCTGGATATACTTGTAGAAAAGGGGAATGAATCTGTTCTTTGATTTCTAAAAATTTTGAAATGGAGTTCATAAATGGATCATCCATGATTTCCACGGAAAGAATGATGCCATATTTAGAAGCTTCCTTTACGCTTTCTTTTATTCCTTCGATAAAGTCTTCTCTGGAATTCATTGATTTCTCTTCATAATAAACATCGTATCCAGCTATTTGGATTACTTTGACGCTTAGATTATGCGCCAAATGGATTGCTTTTTTCATTAGTTGTTTCGCTGCTTTTTTCTTTTCTGGATCAGCAGAACCAAACGGAAATCGCCGATGCGCACTTAAACAAATCGAATGGATACGTACACCGGAGCTGAACATCTCTTCTCTCAGCTCAGCTATCTTTTCTTCAGACCAATCTAATCGTGCTAACCGCTCATCCGTCTCATCAATCGACATCTCGATAAAATCGAAGTCCATTTCTTTTACAAGGGAAAAACGTTCTTTCCATGAAATATCTTTGGGTAATGCTTTTTCATAAATCCCAATTTGAGCCATTTCCTTACCCCCAGATACGAATGATCTCATCTTTGAAGTTTTGTGCGGCCTTCATCGGATCATTTGCTGCTGTAATACCACGACCAGTGATAAAGGTATACACATCGATCCCTTCAAATAAGTGTAATGTGTGTGGATTTAATCCACCAGTTACAGAAACATTAAAGCCTAGTTCAATCAGTTTTTTGATCTTCGATAAATCTTTTTCACCCCAAGTTTCACCAGATAACAGCGCATCACGGCTTTGATGGTAGATTACCTGCCGGATACCGATGTTATGCCAATCCATGGCTTGTTCAAAAGTCCAATTGCCGTAGAGTTCTACTTGCAATTCACCTATTTCTTTTTGTGCTGCCTCCATAGTTGGAATCGTTGCACAACAAATGACTGTCATCCAGTCTGCTCCTGCTTTTGCAACATTACTCGCCACTGTTCCTCCAGCGTCTGCACATTTCGTATCAGCGACTAGTTTTTTATCTGGGAACATACTGCGAATACAGCGAATCGCTTTTTGTCCTTCCTGTAAGCAAAGAATTGTGCCCACTTCAATAATATCTACTACATCACCAACTTTCATAACATCTCCTAATGCATGTTCTAAGTCATTGTGATCTAACGCAATTTGCAAATTCGGCCTGCTCATCTTAGTTCCTTCCTTTACTTGTTTTTTTGGTACCACTTTGTTTCAGCAAATTTTTCACTGATTTCTTTGGCTGACATCACATTTTTGATACCGATAACTGTAACTTCTTTTTTCTCTGCCTGAGTAAACATATTCAAAAAATTGACTGGCGTAAAAACTACATCGTATTGGCCAGCTGAACTTTTTCCCTCTGAAATGGCACAATGATGGATTTTGGTAATTGGTACGTTTAGTTCTTTCATTGCTTTTTCCACACTTCTCATCATCATCAAGCTTGTTCCTGATCCATTTGCACACGATACTAAAATTCTCATCTTAATCCCTCCATTATGAGTGTTGTCTAATCAGATTTTCTTTTATACTCTCTGCTTTTCTGCATATGTGTCATAGTCTTCTACAATCAAAAAATAACCCTCAGGATTTTTCCGATATTGTAACTGCGGAATAGCCAATAAACCAATGACAACTACGGCAATTCCAGCATAACCTAGGACTTTCATGATTACTGTAAACAATGGCCAAGCTGTTGCCCAGTCGAACATCCCGATATAACCACCATATGTTGACATCCCAATCCATGTAGCGAATAATGCTGAACCGCCTACTTGTATGATTCCTGAAAGAAACGGGAACAGGCAAGCGGCTTTGAATCCACCTCGGTTATTGGCATAAACTGCTATAACGGCATTATCAAAGAACAACGGAATGAAACCGGCTATGACGATCGTTGGTGATTTCAATAAAATCAGTAAACCAATCATCAAAAACTGTCCCAAAGCACCAAACAAGAACCCAATCGTTACCGCATTTGGCGAACCAAAGCCAAAAGTAGCAGCTACGTCAATTCCTGGAACAGCTCCTGGTAAAATTGTGTTTGAGATTCCTTGGAAAGATTGAGTTAGTTCATCGACGAATGTCCGAACACCTAATTGCAAGATCGCCAGATATACCGCAAAATTTAAAGAAGTCGTCATAATGTAGAATAAGAAACTCTGTCCTTCTTGCATGAATTGCGCTTGAATCAAATAATCTTTGCCTAGTACAATCAGAATGATCCCAAAGAAAAATAGCATGAGTAACGAAGTAGCAACCATATTCTCATTGAAAATCGACAAGAATCCTGGTAATTTGATATCTTCGATTTTTTTGTCTTGCTTGATTGATCTATTTTTCTTTTCATCCCGCTTTTTCATCCACTCAGCTAATTTTGCAAATATAAAGATTCCGAACATTTGCTGATGTGCCACTGCAAATCCGGCACCTTCTGTCAATTCCTGCGTGATTCCTACTGTTAAGTTAGAAGCTACTGCCCAATAACAACCTAAAATCAGTCCCATAAAAATCAATACTTGTATCCTACCTAGATCAGGAAAGCAAAACAGTAAAATCCAAAAAGCGGTAGCTGCTTGTTGAACCTGAACGTTTCCGGTAGTGAAAACGGAACGCAGTTTCGTATATTTCTGAAAACGGACTAATAAGATATTTAAAACAAATGCAATCAGTAATAAAATCATCACATCTCCAAAGGTACGGCCAAATGTCTCCATTAATCCAGCATCCACAGCATTTTGTCCAAAATAAGGATCTGTAACCATGGCATCCAAATTGAACCGTTCCTTTAGTCCAACCAAAATCGGCCGAAAATTATTGACCAAACCACCAGAGCCAACAGTCAAAATAAAGTAACCGACCGTTGCCTTTAAGAATCCAGCGATGCATTCATGAAGCGGGCGTTTCAGCAAAATATAGCCTAATAACACGATAAAACCAATCAGGTATGCTGGCTGCGTCAAGATATTTGTTGCAAAATACGTCCAAATGCTTAACAAAAATTCCCCCATCTTTTTTCTCCTCTATCAATTAATTATATTCTGCCATCACAACTTGGTAATCATCGATGGAGTTCGTAGAGATGAGACGCTCAACCAATCCATCTGTCATTAATAATTCGGATAATTTTTGGATATTTTCTAGATGTTCTTCTGGATCTTTTGCTGCAAGTGTAAAAAACAAACTAGCCGTTTTCTCCTCATCCTCCCCTTCACTTTCAAAACGGATTGGCTGTTTCAACTTGGTAAATGAAATAGCTGTTCCAAAAACACCATCACTTTTTTCTGAAGAATGCGGCATTGCTACTTGAGGTGCGATCACAATATAAGGACCGTATTTTTCTACACAATGGATGATCTCCTCCACATACGTTTCATCAATAATTTCCTTATCGATCAATACAAGACAGCTTTCGGCGATAGCTTCACGCCAATCCGTGATTTCTTTATCTGGGTAATGAATCAATTGATGGTCAAAAAAGTATTTCAGCAAGAAACTCCCCTTCTTTCTTATAAAAACGACGGAAACGGTGTATCATTTTCAATCGAGAAGACATCTTCAAATCCTCGATAAAAATTAAACTCAAGATCATCTTTGTTTGTCGGATAGATGAATTTCCCGCCTACTTGCCAGATATAAGGTTTAAATCCATACTTCAGGCGATCCTTTTTGAATTTCCAAATTTCAGTGATCTCTTTTGAATCAGCCATAAAATTAGACCAAATATCGTAGTGGACAGGAATCACTACTTTTGCATTCAATGACTCCGCCATGCGCAGCATATCAACAGAAGTAACTTTGTCTGTTATCCCTCGTGGGTTTTCACCATAGGCCCCTAAACAGACATCGATTTTGTGTTCATTACCATGTTTGGCAAATAAATTGGAGTAATGTGAATCTCCTGCATGATAAAGATTCCCTCCTGATGTTTCGAATAAATAGTTTACTGCAATTTGATCCATCTCCTGAGGCATTTTTCCTTTTAATACCTCTTCTGGATCTTCACAAGTGACCAACGCTGTCCGATCAAACGCTTCTAAAGCTACTACATTGATGTCTTTGATTTTGACTGCATCACCTGGCTTTACTGTAATCGTTTTTTCTTCAGGAATTCCCCATTTTTGCCACGTGCGAACCACTTCTTTTGGCCCAATGAATGTTGCTTCAGGACAATTTTGATGAACTGCTGCGGCTGTATGGATATCTAGATGATCGGAATGGATATGTGTAACGATTAAAGCGTCTACATTTTTTATCGCAAAAGGATCGATTACGAAAGGCTGAGTACGTAAATTAGGCTGCATATTTTGAACGCCACTCATACGCATCATCTGATGGCCTTTTTTCATCATGCCATTCCCATGACTACGTTTTCCCGTCCCACACCATAGATCACATAAAATATTCGTTCCTTCATGACTTTTCAGCCAAATTCCCGTACAGCCCAGCCACCACATAGCAAAAGTTCCAGGATCCACTACTTCTGTTTCGATTTCTTCATTCAAGTATGTGCCCCACTCAGGAAATGTTTCTACTAACCACTTTTCTTTTGTTACTTCATTGACAGTTTTACTCATTTGCTTGCTCCCCCCATATCGTTGTTCCAACTTACAAGTAAATATTAATGTGTATCAGCATCCATGGAAACCCTTTTATATGACCGTTTGTTTTTTATATGATTTTCTTTCAGTAATCAATGATTGTTTCAGTATAATAAAGACAGATATGAATGTTTAAATGAACAACTAGTCAAATAAATCCATGGATCAAGATGTCCCTCAGGAGGCAAAAGTCATGAAAAACTCACTTGTCAATATTGAAAAACGTCAAAAAGAAATTTTGGAACTGCTTCAGCAGACTGAACAACTATCAACTTTCGAATTAGCTGAATCCCTTGATGTATCTATTAGTACGATACGAAGAGATTTAAATTTATTAGAAGAAAAAAACGAGATCATACGCAATTACGGTTATTGTTCTTATAATTACAAAAACCAGACTGATTTTGATCAATCTGGTCCTGAAAGGATTAAACAAGCGATTGCCAGAGAAGCTAGTAAATACATTAACGATTATGATACGCTGTTTATCAATTCTAGCTCGACTGCGTTGAAAACACTGGATTTTCTTCAATCTAACCATTTGACAGTCATTACAAACAACGTGAAAATCAATTACTCTCCGCACAAAGATAATTGTAGTTATATTTTAACTGGTGGAGAGATGCGCTTTCCAAAAGAAGCACTAGTGGGCGACATCGCATTAAATACGATTTCTTCAGTCAATGCAGACATTTGTATCATTGGCTGTAGCGGAGTCGATGTAGTACATGGGGTCACAACAAAGATATTAAATGAATCAACGATCAACGAAATGATGGTCAACAAGACAATCAAATGTAAGATTTTAGTCGCTGATCATCGAAAAATCGGACTGACATCAAAGTTCAAGATTGCTGATATTTCAGTCTTTGATTATTTGATCACTGATAAATTTTGTTCTGAAAAAGTATTAGAGGAGATCAGAAATACGGGGATAAAAACCATTCAAGTAGATTCATTTTAAGAACCAGGACGTAAATATGTAAATAGGATTATCAAAAAAATGAATAACAAATTTATCGATAAATGAAAAACACGCTACGCTCAAATTGATAAAGGAATCCCAAGATGTGTCCATCCAATCGATACCATCATAATCTATTGCTTCTTTTATAACCGTTATATGTTGCCTAAATAGGAATCAAACAATATCGAAAAAAGGAGGTATGACAAAAGTCACACCTCCTTTTTTCGAATAAACGGTATTCAAATCAGAACACTGATTTCACAACCACTTTATTTCAGGTCGTTTTCAATCACCTTTACCGCGTAATCATTTCCGTTGAAACGCGCTATTTTTTTTGCGTCCATATATCTTTCTAAATAATCATCTTCTCCTAATTGCTTATGGCAAGAAGCAATTTCATAAAGCAAGTATTCCAATGCATAAGTCGATTTATGTTTCTTATTATACTCAATACCCTTCTCACATAATTGGATTGCTTTATCATAATCCTCGATTTTACGGTAATAGGTGGCGATATCATAATATACAATGCAGACCATCAGATTATCAAAATCAGTCTCACTCAATATTTTAAGTGTACGCTCCACATAAACTTTCGCAAAATCTAATTCTCCTTTTGACAAGTAGATCATTGCCACGTTTGCAGCTGCTTGTAAGTGATGGATATCTGTTTCGGTCGTTTGTTCCAACACTTGATTAAAATAAAATAATGCTGCATCTGGTTTTTTCGCATAAAGATGATCAAGCAGTCCTTGATAAAATAAAATTTGATTTAAAAGATCAGAATTACTTACTTTTTCCTGATCGATCGTTTGTAAAATTTTATAAGATTCTTGGTATTTTGATACAGAATTCAATGATTGAATCTCATTTATTTTTTTCCTGATTTTGTCTTCTTCTGTTTCTACTAATATATCGGAGATCTCGACATTCAGCTTTTTGCAAAGCGCACTTAAGATATTGATGCCTGGCGACATATTCTTGTTTTCGATATTGCTGACAGTTGCTTGTTCACAAATGCCTTCTGCTAATTGTACTTGTGTTAACCCCTTTTTCTTTCGGTATTCTTTTAGTAATGCTCCATCTACTTTAATCAAAACAATTTCCTTCCCTTTAAAAAATTATTTCTCCTTTATATCATACACAAAAAAAAGTTCTAAACAACCAAAAATGTTTAGAACAGAATAAAAATTTTAATTTTAAAATAATATTCAAATTAAACAACTGGCGTATCTGCTCCTTGATTTCTTTTTGTGTTATCTGAATAATTATCGTTTACAGTTATAACACATAGTGAAAATTGTCATGGCGAGAAAGTCTAAGAATATTTTTAAACATAACTATTTCTTTCTTACGTGTGTATAATGACGACAGCACACCTATCAATTAATATAATTATTTTATTTTTTATGTTCTCATGTTTATTTTTAATGACACAACTTCTCGTATTTATCTGGCACAACATATAAATCGATCAAAAAATTGTTGCGTGTTTTTTTGAAAATTGGAGTTTCAACTTGATTACAAAATTTAAATTTAGAAGTTGTGAAAACAGCGAGAGACAGTTTAATATTCAAAATATACATAGGCTACTCGAACGCTGTGTTTTTTAGTATACTAGTAAGAAACGAAGGGATAGACTCATTCCAATAAGGAGGATTTCATGAAGACAATTCTTTTTGCTCCTGCAGTATTCAATTTAGCTGAGACAACACGAATGATTGAGGTTGCCAAAGCTATGAAAGACCGTTATTACTGTGTATTCTTTGGCTTTTCTAAAACTTTTGCTCCTTTGATCACAGAAAGTGGCTTTGAGTATCATTTACTAGCGCCGATCCTTACGAAAAAACAAGAAGAACAAATCATAAAATTTGACCAGTTGCGTACACTTAAAAACCCTTTTACCAAAGAAATGGTTGCCTCTCGTATCACTAGTGAACAGAGTCTGATTGCTAAGTTTGAGCCTCGACTGATTGTGACAGGTTCGAATGTGACAATTTTTTTATCGGCCCGCAATAAAAAGATTCCTTTAGTATATGTTAAACCCTATGCTTTGAGTGAACCTTTTTTTCAATCAGAGCATGCGCTGATGCCCCACGAGTTACGTTTCTTCGGCCCTTTAAGCAATCCCCTTTGGCACTGGACAAAAAAGCGTATAGTAAATACCCGATGGATCCCCAATGCCTTCAAACACGCTGCACAAAAAGAAATGCTTCCTTTACCAAAAACAAGTTTACAAATGATGGATGCTGATCTAAATCTCATCACAACGCCTAAACTATTTTTGGAAGAAGAACAGCTGCCGGAAAATTATCGAATCGTTGGTCCAATTTTTGCTAAGCTCAGTACTTCCTTGCCTGAAGAAGTGCTAACTTTTATACAGCGAAAGCAACAAGAAAGAAAACGTATTATCTATTTCGCAATGGGTAGTTCAGGCAATCCGCGTATGTTACGCAAAATTTTGTTCTTCTTACAAAAACAACCGGATCTAGCGGTTATTGCACCTATTGACTATCTGCTTGATGACATTCAATCTGACTCAGAAGATCTTTTAATAACAGAATATCTGTCTAGTCATCTTTTGCATGAATTCATTGATTTTTCTTTTATCCACGGCGGGGAAGGGACCGTCCAAACTGCCTGTGAATCCGGCAAACCGTTTATCGGTGTGGGGATGCAATTTGAGCAAAGCTGTAATATTGACTATTGTGTAAAATACGGAAACGCAATCGCCCTCACAAAACCAGTGACTGAAAGAAAACTGCAGATTGCTCTGCGCGAAGTTTCTTCACCCAAGATTCGTCAGCAGGCACGCACGCTGCAAGCCGTTTTTCCAATAAATGGTCCACAACAAGCAATTCAAGAAATCGAAACCTTCCTGAGCAACCACCCAATATAGTTTCAAGTAGAAAAAGCTTTTTTAATAGAGACTCATCAGTAATTTCGCTATTCGAGACCCAGACAGTGAAAATACAAAAAAAGTAAATAGTGGATTGAAAAGTTAGAGTTACTTAAATTACGGTGTCTAAAAAACACAAAATCATCCTTAAAATAAAAGATCTGACGCAATCCAAATGAGCATAGGTAGCGTCTGCCATTTATTCTTAGTCAAATTCTTTGACACCTTTCTCTGGTTGGATCATCTCAACGTTTCTTCAAAAGAAAGACCATAATAATTAGGCAAATACATTTTCTTAAAATGTGTCATATAGATCTAGAAGCATCGCTTTGTAGAGATTTGTGCTGCTAGTCCCTTCAACAATTACTAAATCAAATGTAGGATTTACCACTTTATCTTTGATAATCAACCTCCCTCTTCTGTTGAGACAATGATCTCGCAATCCGATGCATACTCCTATATAAACTGCCAGCAATCCCCACATGCTGAGTAGATCATGTCAGAATGTTCTATGTCGTCAGCAACGATAAACTAAAAGTCACGTTCACCATGACTGATTGCTATTCCCAGCGCAATTATTTCTATACACGTTTCATGATTTGAATAAACACTCTCATCATACATATTACCATTCATACACCATACTGCAGCCCCTACTATATGGTTGTAAGCTCCCAAATCTATATTTGCCTTGATCACTTTGGTAGTAGATCGACTAATTCTTAATCCATTGCTGATAAAATTTTCATTTTTGCCTCCTTCTTTCTGCCAAAACAGTTAAAACAATAATAATCTTTATGTAAAAAAGGGCTGTGACAAAAGCCTTGTCACAGTCCCATATTCCGAATAAACGGTGGTCAAAAGCTTGCATCTGCGGTAATAAGTTCAACCAAACGAAAAATAAGCCAACATTTCACAAAAATTTAAGAAGCAATTTTCGTAAATTTCTTCTTATTTCTTGAAGCTAACCACTTCTGTCACAACCACTTTTAGAACATTTAAAGCTTCGATGTGACAAACCATCTATGCTGCTCGATCATAAAATTGATAGCAAAAATTCCACAAAGTACATATGTCCCCCATGAAAACAAAACATTCATATGCGGTACAATGATCTTTGGAAGAATCACGATCAAAAATGATGCCAGTGCCCAAATCCATCGATTGATTTGAATATGATATGTAGCTAGCATATTCAATATAAGGTGACTAGCCGTTAATAAAAAGATAAAAACAAAAAATAAAATCAGCCAATACATTGTTTCCCACCTTCTAAAAACCAAACTTAGACAGTTTGGACTTCGTTTTCTCCACGACTTTGTTCATCTGACAGCATCTTTTTATCATAAGCTTTTACAAATGGATAATAGATAATAAATGCTATCAATGTGTTGATCATGATCAAGATAACAACACGCCAGTCATTTCCTGCTGAAAGATAACCGCCGATTGGAGCTGGTAATGTCCAAGTTGGCAAAACAGTAAATCTATTGACCATTTCTAATTTGACTGCAAAATAACTGATAATAGTCAAAACTAAAGGAACTAAGTTGAACGGGATGAACATGTAAGGATTCAACATCATAGGAGCTCCAAAAATCATGGGCTCATTGATATTGAAGATACCAGGAATAATAGAAAAACGACCAACCTCTTTCAAGAATTTTGATTTACAGAAGAATATAAACAAAACAGATACCACGATCGTTGCTCCTGCACCACCAATTGTTACCGTCCATTGATAAAACTGTTCAGGAGCGATATAGGGTAATTGGGTGGCAGCTGTACCATCTGCCAATGCCTTTGCATTCTCATCCAACATGATCAGCCACATTGGACGAACAACAGCCCCTACAATACTCATGCCATGGATACCAAATGACCACAACAAATGGATCAAAAACATTGGTAGTAAAACACCAAGCAAATTATTCCCTAAAATATTGGTTAAAGGCTCGAATAACGATAATAAGGTAGCGTTTACATCAAAGCCCGCGACGCTTCGAATCAGCCAAGTAATTGTTAAAATGACTGCACCTGGAATCAATGCCTCAAAACTACGGGCAACAGCAGGTGGCACTTGTTCTGGCATTTTGATAGTAATATTTCGATTTTTAAAGAAACGATATACTTCCACTGCAAAAATCATAGATAAGATCCCCGCAAACATCCCAGATGCTCCCAAAGAACTCATAGGTAAGACCCAGCCAAGAGGTGCCTTTTCAGGAGTTAAAACGTTTACAGGAACTTGTAACATAAAGAACGTTCCTAAAGATAATATACCACCTGTCACACTATCTAATCCATATGATTTAGCTAGATCCGAACCCATAACAAAAGTTGCATAAATAGCCATCAATCCCATCGTCATCCTAAAAGGTAAAACAATCGTTGCCGAATAAGGGGCAATAAATTCATTCCATCCAGGAAACGGTAAATTGATAAAGACCATAAAAAATGTCCCAATCAAAATCAATGACAATGTTGAAACAACCCCATTACGAATTGCTAATAAATGACGCTGTGTACCAATTTTTGCCATTGGTGGGACAAGTTTCTCTTCGACCCATTTCATCAGCTTTTCCACTAAAACCACTCCTTTTCAATAAAATATGAACCATTCATTGCATGACAACGCAAAGAATGTTCATAACTAATTATATAATTAAGAAATTTTATTTCAATATATTCTCTTAAATAATCAAATTTATTTTTAAGAATCCTGAAAATAAGTTTTCTAAATCATAGGAGCAACAAAAAAATTCGATAATTAACAAAAATCAAAATGATTAAATCTAGTGATTGAAACTTATCATTTCAAAAAAATTTTGTAAATTCACCCATAAATATCACCCTATTTAACTTTTTTCATCGTACACTAAAATTCAAAACAACTATCTTTAATCTTTACTTCTTGGTTTTGTTTTAATAAATTTCCTTCAAAAATGCCTGGA
Source organism: Enterococcus sp. PLH-Efm8 (assembly GCF_053011625.1). Lineage (NCBI taxonomy): Bacteria > Bacillati > Bacillota > Bacilli > Lactobacillales > Enterococcaceae > Enterococcus > Enterococcus sp. PLH-Efm8. The sequence goes on along the minus strand of NZ_CP172568.1, from coordinate 970,865 downwards.
GAAACTACAATGATCACCGTATCTTTTTGTGCTTGCTCCAACTTCTTCAAATCTATAATAGCTAACAGTGTCCCTTCTTTTACCTCCTGGTTACTTTCAACCCGTATCTGAAACGGACTTCCTTCGAGTTCAACTGTATCTAAACCCATATGGATCAGTATTTTTCTGCCAGATTCACTTTCGATCGTTATGGCATGTCGGGTAGGAAATATATTATCGATTATTCCTTTAACTGGCGCATGGATATATCCATCATGATTCGTTATAGCGTATCCAACTCCTATCATTTTTGAAGAAAAGACCTCGTCTTTTACTGCTGTTAATGGAATAATTTGACCACTAGCTACAGCTTTTAGAATGTTTCTTGTTTTAAAGAAATGCACTTTTTATCACCTCTACTTTAATGCTGGCCAATATTTTTTGTTTACTTTGATCATTTCATCTAGTATTTTTTTTGCGACTCTGGCATTTGGTACGGTTTGATTCAATGTAAATGCTTGTAAAGCTTTTTGATAAGAACCTTCAAAGTAAGCATCTACTAGTAACTTCTCTGCTGCAACTTGTGCCTCCATCAATCCTTTATGAAAATCACTGATTGGTTTTCTTAGTGTAATTGTCTCCACACCAGTTGCACCAACATATGCCGGTATTTCAACAACTGCATCTGACCGTAGATTCGGAATCGCCCCTTGATTAGGAACGATTAGCATAAAGCGACGACGATCATCATTCAACAAGGAAATAGCTATATCGACGATATATTGTCCATGCTCCCCAAAATTAAAGTTCAATACTTCTTCCACAATACCGCGGCGTATTTTATCAGCCATTTCTTTGGTATTTTTCTCTCGTCCATCCATGACCATATTAGCACGTGTATACTCTTTGTCAGTATGCTCAACGACCATATCAGGATATAAGTAATACTCTAAGTAATTATTCGGGATATTACTTGGAAAATTTTTCGTGATGACTGACATCATTTGAAAGGTTTTTTGCCAAGTTTTGTCTCCTATATTAAAATCGGCGACTTGCATTTCTTTTGTTATTAGTTTTTCAATAATCTCTGGCATAATTTCTCGTTGCAATTCTTTATCATAAATCGATGTATACCAGCCAAAGTGGTTTAAACCATAATACGTAACGATCCAATTCTTACGATCATAACCGTAATTCACTGCAATCGTTTCTTCAATTGAAATAGTCATATCACAGGCATTAATCATTTTTACATTCGGATATTTACGACGAACAGCTTCAGAAACGATCGACTCTGGATTTGTATAATTCAAAATCCATGCTTTGGGGGCATAGTCTTGTATATGATCGACAATTTCCAATAAACCTTTGATTGAGCGCATCCCATAAGCAAATCCTCCGAGTCCACACGTTTCCTGTCCTACTAATCCATGTTTAAGTGGAATCTTTTCGTCCTTTTCTCGCATCTCCAATCCTCCAACACGAATTTGTGAGAAAACAAAATCGCATCCTGTAAAAGCAAGCTTTGGATCATCCGTTGCACGAATGCGAATATTTGAAAAACCTTTTTTTTCAGCATAAATTTAACAATCAAGTACATATCCATATTTCTTTCTTCATCAATATCATATAAACGTATTTCAGATAATGGCAACCGTTTTTCATTGTTCAAAATGGCTTGAACGATTCCTGGTGTATACGTACTCCCGCCTCCAGCTATAGTGATAATCTGTTTTTTCATCATCATCTTTTCCTTTCTATTCTTCTAATAATTTATTGAATTCTGCCATAACATAAGTCACTTCTAAGCCGATGATAATTTGATAATTTTTTTCAGTTGGTTTAATGATCCCGCTTATCCCTAATTGCTTGATTCGCTGTTCCTCGACCATGGTGGGATCCACTACCTCTACCCGTAGGCGTGTATTACAACTATAGACATCCAGGATATTGGCTTTTCCTCCAAACGCTTGTAGCATTTTTGTTGCCATATATTCATAATTTTTACTTGCTAACCCTAACTCTGTTTCTTCTAAGGTTACTTCATTGCCAAACTCTGCCTTAGCTTCACGTCCTAATGTCTGAATGTTTCTCTTATTGATCAAATAATAAAAAGTAACGTAATACAAGGCAAAAAAGAAAATTCCGATTGGAAGAATCAAAATAGCATTGGTAGCGATTCGAAAATTGATGAGATAATCAACAATACATGCTCCGAATGTAAAACCAATTCGTATATTGAATAAGTAACAGACAATCCCTGCTAAACCGGCAAAAAGTGCATGGATCACGTACAACATAGGAGAAAGAAACATGAAACTAAATTCAACAGGCTCAGTGATATTTGCAATAAATGAAGTTCCTGCACCGCTTCCCATGATTCCTTTGACCATCTCTTTATTTTCTTTATAAGCTGCTTTATAGATAGCTAGACATATAGCTGGTATACCAAACATCATTACTACAAAAAAACCTGATAAAAACAGTCCAGCCTGAGGATCTCCGTTGATAAAGCGTGTCATCTCTCCTCTGAAAACTTCCTTGCTAGGAGATGTATAGCTTCCTAAATCGTAATAAATATACGTATTCAACACATGGTGCAGTCCAAAGGGGATCAGCAAACGATTCAAAAACATAAATATCCCCACACCTAATGCCCCCATATCAACGAGCAGTTTTGCAAAATTATCAATCCCAATTTGGATGAGCGGCCAGATAAAGCCCAAAAAAATAGCTGCGATTGTTTGTAGAATCATCACCATAGTCAATGGGAATTTTTCGCCCGCAAAATAAGAAAAAACTACTGGTAATTTTTGTTCTTTAAAGCGATTATACGTCCATGCCGCTACTAAACCGGAAATAATTCCACCAAAAATCCCCATATTCACTTCTGGGTCCATGATTTCTAAGCCTTTTTTCAAGGTAGCAATCGCTAAAAAACCAGTAAGTGCAGGTATTCCTTTGTCCTTATTTTTGACAAAACCGATTGCAACTCCTATAGCAAATAAGATATCCAAGTTTCCAAAAACGGCATTTCCAGCTGCACCAATTACTGGGATGTTCAGCATATCATCAGCTGATAAACGCATGATCAATCCCGCTAATGGCATCGCTGCAACTGGAAGTAGCATCGCTCTTCCAAGCTTCTGCACATTTGATTTAACATTCATTTTTATTCCTCCTCTATTAAATATCCTCATATGTTACTAACTCAATCAAAGGATCATTTTTCACTTTTTGAGCAAATGCTGAATGAATTAAAAATTCGACTTGGTGAGTACGAGGATACACAAAACTTGAACCATTTAACAATTCCTGATCCAAATACGCTGCGTGACACATGACTTCGATCGTTTTATCTTCTCTCAATATCATGAGTAAACTTGCCAAATATTCTTCCACACTCGTATTGATTTGTCGTTTTTTTTCATCAGTTTCTCCTACGACATCGAAACAAGGCTCAAAATAATCGACATGACGAACTTCATCTTTTCGTTCAAAGTTGCTCCGAACCGGCAAATCATATTTTTTTGCTAATGTAACAACTACCTCCTGGTTTTCATCCAAAGTATGAGTATGATGATGACTGTCTAAATGAGTTGGTATGATCCCCGCATGATAAATTTTTTGAATCTGAGCATTCCATTCCTGATACAGTTGATCTTTGTCAATGTTAAATGGATGCTGATAATAAGATAAGGATCTGAACTCTCCGCTTTCGATAAGAGTATCGACAGTTTTGAGAAGTGGTTTGCCACACGTCAATGTTAAATGGACTCCTACACCTAGCCTAGGCATTTCCTTTCTTAGTTTCACAGCGTGCTCGAAACCCGGCATATTTGCCATCAATGTAGTTGATGTCAAAATTCCTCGCTGATAAGCATCCATAATCCCATAATTCACACCATGGCTATAGCCAAAATCATCCGAATTAAAAATCACTTTTCCCATTTCATTCTCCTTCTTTTTTCTACTAAAATAGGCGCAACCAAATAATCATAGTCCATTTACTATGTGTCATTTGGTTGCGCCTATAGATAGTTACGCCCTTATTTTAATAGATTCGTGCTAGATGAATTGCCAAATAGATGATTTCATTTTCTTGAATGGCAAGTTGAAATTGCTGTTCGATGATATCTTTAATCTTTAGTGCTGTACAATACGCTTTGCTATGTTTAAATGTTTCAGTAAAAAAACCAATATTTTCTACTGGCGTTTCTTCCTGATAAATCAAGCGTTTAACCAGGAATTTGATATGAACCATTAAGCGATGATAAGTCAGTGATTCTTTATCATAAACGTTTGAATAGGATTTTTCTAGATGGGACAAAATCGTGGTCGTCATTTCTACTATTTTTAAGCTCTTTAAACTATTAGGCTCTCCTAGCTCAGCATTAATGATATGCATAGTGATGAATCCTACTTCATTTGACCCTAACTCGGTTTGATATCGATGATTGATTCGCTCGACCACTTCTATTGCTATATCATATTCATTTGGATAAAGGAATCTCATTTCTGGCAACATAATTGCTGTGACATCTCTATCTTCTCTTTTTCGTTGAATAGCAAAATAAATATGATCTGTCAATGTAATATAGATATTTGAATCTAATGGAGAGGAGATCCTAGCTGTTATCAGTTCAATCACTTCTTCCGCAAAATCCATAAATTCGATTGGAATCTGCGAGACTATCTCACTGAATCGTTTGATCTTTTCTTTAGAATCTAATACAAATAATTTGTCAGCATCCTCAACATCAAATGGCTTACTCACTTTAGCAGAAAAGCCAATCCCTTTCCCCATCGCAATTTTTTCTATTCCATCGTCATCGATCAATACAGCATTATGATTCAGCTTTTTCATCACATACACCGTTAATTCACCTCCACTATATGATAAAACAAAACAACTTGCAGACTCCTTCATACATATTTTTGTCTCCAAACAATTTTTAAAGACAAAAAACGACCTAAGAAAGAACCCTTTCTTAGGTCGTGCCTAATTGAATAGTAGCACCCTACATAATTTACAAAAATAGTTTAACACATAATAAAAGCGTTATCAATATCTTTTTTACTCGTTTTATGATAATACTTGTATCGAATTGATTTGGAGGTAATTACATAAAAACAAAAAAAATATAGCAACTCTCTATAAGAAAGTTGCTATATTGATAATTATACCGGCGGCCGGGGTCGAACCGGCACGTCCTCAACGGACACTGGATTTTGAGTCCAGCGCGTCTGCCAATTCCGCCACGCCGGCAAATTTAAAAATAATAACTGGGGTAGCTGGATTCGAACCAACGCATGAGGGAGTCAAAGTCCCTTGCCTTACCGCTTGGCTATACCCCAAGAATAAAGGGCGAATGATGGGAATCGAACCCACGAATGCCGGAGCCACAATCCGGTGCGTTAACCACTTCGCCACATTCGCCATCATAAAAGATGTTATTTAATTTCTCAATAAAAAACTAAGATGAAGACATCTTAGTCAATACCGGCGGCCGGGGTCGAACCGGCACGCCCTCAACGGGCACTGGATTTTGAGTCCAGCGCGTCTGCCAATTCCGCCACGCCGGCAAGTTGATTTATTAGTACTAAGGCGGTAACCGGATTTGAACCGGTGATGAAGGTTTTGCAGACCTCTGCCTTACCACTTGGCTATACCGCCATTATACTATTATCAATCTACAAAATAAAGAATAAATTATAGAAACTGGGGTAGCTGGATTCGAACCAACGCATGAGGGAGTCAAAGTCCCTTGCCTTACCGCTTGGCTATACCCCAAGAATAAAAAGGGCGAATGATGGGAATCGAACCCACGAATGCCGGAGCCACAATCCGGTGCGTTAACCACTTCGCCACATTCGCCATGGCAG